>NZ_FSRU01000002.1:2448041-3672062 GCF_900142845.1 Paraburkholderia phenazinium | reverse complement strand
GCCGCGCCTGGCGGACAAAGCGCAGCGAATGCACTTCCTGCGGCCCGTAGATCCGGTAGCCGGCCGTCGTACGGGCTTTGGCCGCCAGCAGACCGACACTTTCGTAGTAGCGAATCATCTTCGCCGTGACGCCCGACGCACGGGCCGCTTCACCAATGTTCATAAGCGTTTCTCCACTGTGTCTGCCGATCGTACACCTTCCCACAATGGGAAGGTCAGTCGTTCAGATGCGTGCCGGCAGGCATAATTCAACCATCGCAACATTTACGTTTCTCGAGGTAAAGCAGATGACGATCGAATTTCAGGTAGAAGGCATGAGCTGCCAGCACTGCGTGGCAGCCGTCACCAACGCGATCCGCGAACAGGACGCCGCGGCACAGGTCAAGGTTGATCTCGCGAGCGGCCGCGTGGCGGTCGACTCGGCACAATCGGCCGATGCGCTCAAGGCGGCCATCGACGAGGCCGGTTACACCGTCGTGGACGCTCACTAAGGCGGCGCCGCACATGTTCAAGGTTGCAGTTATCGGCGCGTCCGGCTTGCTTGGCCGCGCGCTCGTCGACGAATTGGCGCAGCAAGCGGACTGGCAAGTCGTATCGACCGCGTTCCGGCGCGCCGGTCCGAGCAGGGTCGCGCTCGACATCCGCGATGAACAGGCGGTTGGGCAGTTTATCGAGCGCGAAGCCCCCGATGCGCTCGTCATTGCGGCGGCCGAACGTCGTCCGGATATCTGCGAAAACGATCCGGCGCTCGCCCGTGCGCTGAACGTCGATGCAGTGCGCACCCTGGCCGCCGCGGCCGGGCAACGCGGTGCATGGGTATTGTCGATTTCCACGGACTACGTGTTTGACGGCACGCATCCGCCTTACCGCCATGACGCCCTGCCCGCGCCGCTCAACGCTTATGGCCGCAGCAAGCTCGAAGGTGAGCGAGCGCTCACTGAGACGATCGAACTCGGTTGCGTCCTGCGTTTGCCGCTGCTGTACGGGCCGACTGTCGATTGGGCGGAATCGGCGGTGACCAGTCTGGTGCCGGCAATTGCGGCCTCCGCAAGCGACTCGCCAGACGTGAAAGCAGCCACGATGGATGCGTGGGCGATCCGCTACCCAACGTTCACACCCGACGTGGCGTTCGTCATCCGTCAGATGCTCGAGCGGCGTGCGCGTGGCGAAGCGATTCGCGGCATCGTGCAATGGTCGGGCGATGAGCCGATGACGAAGTACGAGATTGCGATCCGCCTTGCCGAGGCGCTGCAACTGGAGGCCCGGCTCACGCCGCAGCACACGCCGACGGATGCGACGCCGCGCCCGCACAACTGCCATCTGGATTCGAGCCGTCTGGAAGCGCTCGGGATCGGCCGCCGTACGCCGTTCGATACGGCGATCCGGCAAGTGCTGGCAAAGTTTCCCTGGCAAGGCGGTGGCGGCGTTGGCCCGGCGTAGTCTGAAAAAACGCCGGCGGCCTCATCTCGCCGTAGATCGCGGCGCGTTGTGGCGAGCCGTCGAGAGCTGATTGCGTCAGCAAAAATTCCTGCTGGTGGACTGCAGTCCATTTAGCAGATGCGACATATCAACCAGCCGTTGCGCCACAAGGTGCCGCACCTCCCCTTCACACTGCCAGACGCCGTACACCGCGAGCAACGACGCCCCCAACACCTCTTTGCGCTGCTTTTCGAGCAAACCCGGCCACACGATCACATTGACGTTGCCGGTCTCGTCTTCGAGTGTCACGAAGATCACGCCTTTCGCCGTGCCCGGCCGCTGCCGAACCGTGACGATCCCGCAGCCGCGCGCCAGCCGTCCATTAGGATAACTGCGCAGCGTCGCCGCCGGCATTAGCCGGTTGGCCAGCAGTTGAGGCCGCAGCAATTCGAGCGGATGGCGGCCAAGTGTCAGCCCCGCGGACCGGTAGTCCGCGACGATATCATTCGCCTCCGATGGCGCGCCCAGTTCCGGCGTGTCGTCCTGTACGGCGGCGACGGCCAGCATGTCCTTGTCGGGTACCGCGGCCACCGAATGCCACAACGCCTCACGACGATTACCCGCGAGCGCGGCCAGCGCATTCGCATCGGCCAGCACGTGCAGATCGTGCCGGTTGAGTTGCGCGCGGCGGGCCAGGTCATGCACGCTCCTGAACGGCCGCACCGCACGCGCATTCTCGATGCGCTCTGCTGCGCCGTCTTTCATCCCGCGCAGCAGCGACAGCCCAAGACGGACCGCTGGGCGCTCGGCCCCTTCGCTTGCCTCGAGCGTCGAATCCCATCCGCTAACGGTCACATCGACCGGCAACACCTTGACGCCATGCCGCTGCGCATCCTGCACAAGCTGCGACGGCGAGTAGAAACCCATTGGCTGGCTGTTGAGCAGGGCGGCGAGAAAAGCCTCGGGCTCGTGACACTTCAACCAGCTGCTCGTATAGACGAGCAAGGCGAAACTTGCCGCATGGCTCTCCGGAAAGCCATATTCGCCGAAGCCCTTGATCTGCTCGAAGATCGCCTCGGCAAAGCTGCGCTCGTAGCCCCGCTCCTCCATCCCGTTGACGATGCGGTGGTAGTACTTCTCCAGCCCGCCCTTGCGCTTCCATGCAGCCATCGCACGGCGCAACTCATCGGCTTCGCCTGCCGTGAAACCGGCCGCGATCATCGCCACCTGCATCACCTGCTCCTGGAAAATCGGTACGCCCTTCGTGCGCTCCAAGGCCTCGCGCAGGCTATCGCTCGGATAAATTTCAGGCTCCAATCCCTGCCGCCGACGCAAATAAGGATGCACGGCGCCACCCTGGATCGGGCCAGGACGCACAATGGCCACCTCGATGACGAGGTCGTAGTACGTGCGCGGTTGCAAACGCGGCAGCATGCTCATCTGCGCACGCGATTCGATCTGGAATACACCGATCGTATCGGCGCGGCAAATCATGTCGTAGGTCTTTTCGTCACCATCCGGTATGTCCTGTATCTCGAGGCGCTTGCCGCGCCGCGCCGATACAAGATCCAGCATGCGCCGGATCGCCGACAACATACCGAGTGCAAGCACGTCAACCTTGAGGAGTCCAAGCGATTCGAGATCGTTCTTGTCCCATTCAATCACCTGGCGATCCGCCATTGCCGCGTTCTCGACCGGTACAAGACGTGTAAGCTTGCCGCGGCTGATGACGAAACCGCCGGAATGCTGCGATAAATGCCGCGGGAAATTGAGCAATTGCGACGCCAGTCTCGCCCAAGCCTGAATCAACGGCTTTTCCGGATCGAGGCCCGTCTCTTCAAAGTGTTTCAGCAGATCGTGACTATTGTCGAACCAGTGATGGGACTTCGCGACCGCATCGACAATCTGCGCATCGATGCCCAGCGCCTTGCCCGTCTCACGCAGCGCGCCGCGCGGCCGGTAGGTGGACACCGCCGCCGCAATCGCCGCGCGGTCACGCCCGTACTTGTTATAGATGTACTGGATCACCTCTTCGCGCCGCTGATGCTCGAAATCGACGTCGATATCCGGCGGTTCATTGCGCTCTTTAGAAATGAAACGCTCGAACAGCATGTTGCTGCGCGCCGGATCCACTGCGGTGATGCCCAGACAAAAACACACGATAGAGTTGGCCGCCGACCCCCGCCCCTGACACAGAATGCGCTGGCTGCGCGCGTAGCGAACGATATCGTAGACCGTCAGGAAATACGGCTCATATTCCAGGTCCGCGATAAGTGCCAGTTCCTTTTCGATCTGCTGTCGGTCCTTATCCGAGATACCGGAAGGAAAGCGCTGCTGCGCGCCGATATACGTCTCCTGACGAAGGTACTCGGTGGGCGTGAAACCTTTGGGCACGAGTTCGTCGGGATATTCGTAGCGCAACTCTTTGAGTGAGAACTTGCATCTACCGAGCAGGCTGATCGTCTCACGCAGGGTGTGTTCGGGATAAAGATTCGCGATGCGCAGCCGCGATCGCAGATGCTGCTCGGCATTCGGCGCGAGATCGTAACCGCATTCATGAACCGGCTTGCCGACGCGGATCGCCGTCATCGTGTCCTGCAAAGGCTTGCGCGAACGCACATGCATCACGACGTTACCCAGCGCGATAACCGGTACATTCTGGCGATCCGCGACATACTCAATTGCGCCGCGATGAATATCGTCCATCGCGCGCTGATGCAGCACGAGCCCTACCCACGCACGATCGGGAAAGGTCTCGTCGAGCCACTCGATTTGCGCTTCAAGTGCCTCTTCTTTGGCGGGAAATGCCGGCACCAGAATCGCGAGGCAATCGGGCATGCCGCGCAGATGGGCGTTGTCGCGATCCGGCCGCGACAGGTCATGCGGCGTCAGCCGGTATTCGCCCTTCGGCGCGCGGGTTCGCGCGAGCGTAATCAGCTCCGACAGATTGCCGTAACCCTCGCGGTTTTGTGCGAGCAGAATCAGTCCGAACGCAGGCGAGCCATCGGCATTGCGCAACTGAAAATACGAGCCGATGACAAGCGGCAACTCCGCTTCTTTCGCCGCGACATGCGCACGCACGACGCCCGCGAGCGAGCATTCGTCCGTGACGGCCAGTCCCGCATAACCTAGCTGGACCGCGCGTTCGACGAGTTCTTCCGCATGCGACGCGCCGTGCAGGAACGTGAAGTTGGAGAAGCAGAACAGCTCGGCGTACGCCGGTAGCGCAGTGAAGGTCGAATCCATGGCGCGTCATCCGAACAGGCCGTGAAGAAACCAGCGCGGCTCTTCTTCGGCATCGCGGCTGCTGATACGCTCACGATAGATCCAATAGCAACTGCGGTCGTCGGCTTGCGCGACGAAGTAGTCGCGCGTGACGAGCTCGCCGTCGAACCAGCCGGCTTCGATACGCTCGGCCGGCGACATCATCCGCAGCGGCGAGCCATAGAACGGCCGATGCTGACGCATCAAAAGACGCATGGGTATAGCCAGCATCCATGTTGGGCGCGGCAGGCTGTCGGGTAGCGCGATTTTTTGCGCCGCCTGGCTGACCGGCACCCAGCGGTTCGCGACTTCCGGCCGGTAATCCGCGGTCGGCGCGGGGCGCAATACGTTTTCGTCGCCGAGACGGGCGATCAACAATTCGATCAGGCGCGCGTGGTCTTCAGGCGAGCCGCCCGGCTCCGGAAACAGGCTGTCCGTCTCGGGCGCGGCCGATTCGACCTTCGATGCATCGAGCCGCAACGCAATCGCGGGCGCCGCAAGTTCCACACGATGCAAGCGCTCCTTCACGAGACGCATCAGATGGTCTTCACGCCATGCCGGCTCACCAAGCGCAATGTCGATCAAAGTAGGCGGGAGCGCTTGTCTGCCTCGTTCGTGTTCGATAGACAGCGTGATCGCGGTAACCGCCAGTTGTTTCGCACACAGCCAACCGCACAACTGCACGATCAACCTATGGGCGGCGAACACTGCGCCGTCCGCATGTTCGAGCCGGTCGGGCAATTCGATGCGCGCGGAAAACGTGGGCGGCAGGTCGAGCCAGTCGAACAGCTCCGGTGCCGTGCCGAAGGCGCGATCCAGCGAATCCAGCAGATGCTCGCCGCAGCGGCGCTGTAAACCGGCGCGCGGCAGACGGCGCACGTCAGCGATCGTCTCGCAGCCAAGGCCTGTGAACCAGTCGGCGAACGGGCGGATCTCCGGCACCGCGAACATAGGCAACGGGAGCAACACGCGCTCAAGCGAGGCTAGCTGCAATACTCGCCGCGCACCACCGCGTCCCCGTCCGTACTTCGCCAGTAACCATGCGCCCTGCCCGGTCGGCGCGGCACTGATGCGCGCGGTCAAGCCGAACGTGTCGAGTATCGCCTTGGCTTGCCGGCACAGCGACAGCAGACCGCCAAAAAGCCGCAGACTCGCGCCCACTTCGACGATGACCGTCGCCTCATCGAGCAACGCGACATCCGGAGAAAACCTCATCAACGCCATCCCGACTTCCCGTTGCGCAGTGAGTTCACGTATGAGGTCACGCTCATACAGGGCGGTTTCCGGCGATAGCGTCATTACGCCACCGCGCTTCATGCCCAGCAACACACCCGCGTCGCGTGCCGCACCGTTCGCGATCACCACCTTATCTTTCTCGAGCACGGCACTGCCGCTGCCGTGCTCCGGTTCAGACAACCACCTCGGCCGGAAGACTTCGAGGGACAACTTCGGCAAGTGGACGGCGAGAAAGACGCGCATGACGGGAAAACAAAACTGGAGTGGGTTGAAGAGAAATCGACAGAGGCTCCGCGCGTGTTGGACCTCGTCGTTTCACGATATCGACCATCAGACCTTCCGCGGCCGGTCGTAAAGCCAGCCGCAATAATGCTGGCGATGAATCCTGAGCCACCGTGAGCGGCCGGACCATCATGAACAGCGTCTCGGATGACTGCGCAGCCAGATGCAGACGCCTCAGCGACGACGACTGCGCGTGTTGCGCCCACAAAATCAGCGCACCACAACTGCCGGCACGCAGAATCTGCTCAGCCGACCAGAAGGCATCAGCGGCTTTAGGCGTCTTGATTTGCAACAGACGATCAAGCGACAGTCCGATATATCCCAGTCCCAGACTATCTGGAATGTGCGGCGGCTGGACCAGCGCGACTGTCCGATCGGCTAGCGCGCTGAGCGCAGGCCGTAAAAGCCGCATTTCACCGACGCCAGGCTGCTGAACCAGCAGATCAATCAGTACGCCAACCGGCCAGCCACCGCCGGGCAACTCCGTCGAAAGCGCCGGATAGCCCGTATCCACCATGCGCCCACGCCCGCGCGCAAGCTGCGAAGCACGCCAGAGCGATGGGTGAATCTCTTCGGCACTGGTGGTGGAGGGTGGCATTGGGTGTGGGATAAAGCTGTATATATATACAGTATCCTACACGTAAATTCCTGGCCATGAACTGGCACTTTTAGGTGGGTAGCTAGAAACGCCAAGCGCTGGAATTCTGTATTTTTATACAGCGTTTTGGAGGGGGAATTAGGCAGTGCCCGGCAACTGCAAGGTGAGACTCAAACCGTGCGCTGGCGCTCTGCGAAGTGCAGTAGGTAGTGTGCAGTGAGTCACTCTGGAAGACCGCGTTCCGCTGGCACCTGGCGTTGAACTGTCCAGCAGTAACCGAAACCGCAATTTAAGCGCTAAGTAGAGCGAAGAAGAGTCTTCGGTTGAGGAACGCCGGTCGAAATCGCTGTGTGACAACACCCAGTTGGGTCCGCGCTTGTGGAGCGCTTAACGCTTAAGGTGTGAGCGGTCTTTTACCGTGGCAGCAGGACGGTTGCTAATGGCGGATCGGCTGCGCGCGTTCAATTTTGAGCGCGTAAACGCACAAACCCCACCTTTGCGGGGTGGGGTTTGTGCTTGCTGCTGGGGAGCCTGACGATTACCTACTTTCACACGGGTAATCCGCACTATCATCGGCGTGGAGTCGTTTCACGGTCCTGTTCGGGATGGGAAGGGGTGGTACCGACACGCTATGGTCATCAGGCATGACTTGTTGCCGTACTGCTCATGGAGCAGTACAGCCAATCGGGAAGAAGTAGTTTCTGGTGATGCCACCAGAGGGTGAAGCGGTTGGGGTTGTGTTGTTTCTGGCACAACACGTGATCACTCAACCGTGTGCGGGGTTCATCTGAACCACAAGACACACCTGTTATAGGATCAAGCCTTACGGGCAATTAGTATCAGTTAGCTTAACGCATTACTGCGCTTCCACACCTGACCTATCAACGTCCTGGTCTTGAACGACCCTTCAAGGGGCTCGAAGCCCCGGGGATATCTCATCTTAAGGCGAGTTTCCCGCTTAGATGCTTTCAGCGGTTATCTCTTCCGAACATAGCTACCCGGCGATGCCACTGGCGTGACAACCGGTACACCAGAGGTTCGTCCACTCCGGTCCTCTCGTACTAGGAGCAGCCCCCTTCAAATATCCAGCGCCCACGGCAGATAGGGACCAAACTGTCTCACGACGTTTTAAACCCAGCTCACGTACCTCTTTAAATGGCGAACAGCCATACCCTTGGGACCGGCTACAGCCCCAGGATGAGATGAGCCGACATCGAGGTGCCAAACACCGCCGTCGATATGAACTCTTGGGCGGTATCAGCCTGTTATCCCCAGAGTACCTTTTATCCGTTGAGCGATGGCCCTTCCATACAGAACCACCGGATCACTATGACCTGCTTTCGCACCTGCTCGACTTGTCGGTCTCGCAGTTAAGCACGCTTATGCCATTGCACTATCAGCACGATTTCCGACCGTACCTAGCGTACCTTCGTACTCCTCCGTTACACTTTGGGAGGAGACCGCCCCAGTCAAACTGCCTACCATGCACTGTCCCCGACCCGGATCACGGGCCAAGGTTAGAACCTCAAACAAACCAGGGTGGTATTTCAAGGTTGGCTCCACGCAGACTGGCGTCCACGCTTCAAAGCCTCCCACCTATCCTACACAGACCGGTTCAAAGTCCAATGCAAAGCTACAGTAAAGGTTCATGGGGTCTTTCCGTCTAGCCGCGGGGAGATTGCATCATCACAAACACTTCAACTTCGCTGAGTCTCGGGAGGAGACAGTGTGGCCATCGTTACGCCATTCGTGCAGGTCGGAACTTACCCGACAAGGAATTTCGCTACCTTAGGACCGTTATAGTTACGGCCGCCGTTTACCGGGACTTCAATCAAGAGCTTGCACCCCATCATTTAATCTTCCGGCACCGGGCAGGCGTCACACCCTATACGTCCACTTTCGTGTTTGCAGAGTGCTGTGTTTTTATTAAACAGTCGCAGCCACCAGTTTATTGCAACCCCTTCACCCTTCTGGCGCAGGCCAGTCAGGCTACAGGGGCGTACCTTATCCCGAAGTTACGGTACCAATTTGCCGAGTTCCTTCTCCCGAGTTCTCTCAAGCGCCTTAGAATACTCATCTCGCCCACCTGTGTCGGTTTGCGGTACGGTCTTGTTAAACTGAAGCTTAGAGGCTTTTCTTGGAACCACTTCCAGTTGCTTCTTCACCTAAGTGAATGGCGCCACACCCTTGAATTCCGTGCCCGGATTTGCCAAAGCACCTTCTCCAATGCAGCGACCGGGACTTCCAACACCCGGACAACCTTCCGCGATCCGTCCCCCCATCGCATTTAACAATGGTGCAGGAATATTAACCTGCTTCCCATCAGCTACGCATTTCTGCCTCGCCTTAGGGGCCGACTCACCCTACGCCGATGAACGTTGCGTAGGAAACCTTGGGCTTACGGCGAGGGGGCCTTTCACCCCCTTTATCGCTACTCATGTCAGCATTCGCACTTCCGATACCTCCAGCACACTTTTCAATGCACCTTCGCAGGCTTACGGAACGCTCTCCTACCATGCACATAAATGTGCATCCGCAGCTTCGGTATATTGCTTAGCCCCGTTACATCTTCCGCGCAGGACGACTCGATCAGTGAGCTATTACGCTTTCTTTAAAGGATGGCTGCTTCTAAGCCAACCTCCTGACTGTTTTAGCCTTCCCACTTCGTTTCCCACTTAGCAATATTTGGGGACCTTAGCTGGCGGTCTGGGTTGTTTCCCTCTTGACACCGGACGTTAGCACCCGATGTCTGTCTCCCGTGATTGCACTCTTCGGTATTCGGAGTTTGCTATGGCGAAGTAATCCGCAATGGACCCTTCAACCATGACAGTGCTCTACCCCGAAGGTGATACACGAGGCACTACCTAAATAGTTTTCGGAGAGAACCAGCTATTTCCAGGTTTGTTTAGCCTTTCACCCCTATCCACAGCTCATCCCCTAACTTTTCAACGTTAGTGGGTTCGGACCTCCAGTACGTGTTACCGCACCTTCATCCTGGCCATGGATAGATCACCTGGTTTCGGGTCTACACCCAGCGACTGAACGCCCTGTTCGGACTCGCTTTCGCTACGCCTGCCCTAATCGGTTAAGCTTGCCACTGAATGTAAGTCGCTGACCCATTATACAAAAGGTACGCCGTCACCCCTTGCGAGGCTCCGACTGTTTGTATGCATGCGGTTTCAGGATCTGTTTCACTCCCCTCCCGGGGTTCTTTTCGCCTTTCCCTCACGGTACTGGTTCACTATCGGTCGATCACGAGTATTTAGCCTTGGAGGATGGTCCCCCCATCTTCAGACAGGATTTCACGTGTCCCGCCCTACTTGTCGTACACCTAGTTCTTCCTCGCTGCTTTCGTCTACAGGGCTATCACCTGCTATGGCGGCACTTTCCAGAGCCTTCGACTAACAATGAAGATAAAGAGTACAGGCTGGTCCCATTTCGCTCGCCACTACTCTGGGAATCTCGGTTGATTTCTTTTCCTGCGGCTACTTAGATGTTTCAGTTCGCCGCGTTCGCTTCGCATGACCTATGTATTCAGTCATGGATACTCCATTCGGAGTGGGTTTCCCCATTCGGACATCTACGGATCAAAGCTCGTTTGCCAGCTCCCCGTAGCTTTTCGCAGGCTACCGCGTCCTTCATCGCCTGTGATCGCCAAGGCATCCACCACATGCACTTGTTCGCTTGACCCTATAACGGGTGTGTCTCCTGTCGCATCCACTGGGAATGCAACGCTTGCCACAACCGCTACAGGTTGAGTATTCGTGTTGCGCCGTATTCCAAAGCAATCTTTCGATCACTTAAAAATACATTGATACAATCACAACCCTGATTCACCTACTCAACCACCCATCTCTAAGTGATCTTTCGTGAATCTCTTTACTACTTCTTCCTGATTGTTAAAGAACGACAGCCGATATCGCGGTTGCTATAACCGCGTATCACTCTGACTGGCTCAATCGCCAATGCTTGTTTCACTGCACCGCAAACATCTTTCAATGTTCGCTGCAGACAAACCAGCATTGAGGATTGGTGGAGGATGACGGGATCGAACCGACGACCCCCTGCTTGCAAAGCAGGTGCTCTCCCAGCTGAGCTAATCCCCCAGTCATACACAGATAACTTCATCTGTCTTGATACCCAGGGGTGATCGGTTAGCGCAGCCACCGCAGAAACAGTGGTGGGTCTGGATGGATTCGAACCATCGACCCCCGCCTTATCAAGACGGTGCTCTAACCGACTGAGCTACAGACCCCTGAGTCTGTCTTTTTCACAGCCGATAAGCGTGAGCGCTCAACTTGAACACGTGAGCTCGAGAAAGGAGGTGATCCAGCCGCACCTTCCGATACGGCTACCTTGTTACGACTTCACCCCAGTCATGAATCCTACCGTGGTGACCGTCCTCCTTGCGGTTAGACTAGCCACTTCTGGTAAAACCCACTCCCATGGTGTGACGGGCGGTGTGTACAAGACCCGGGAACGTATTCACCGCGGCATGCTGATCCGCGATTACTAGCGATTCCAGCTTCACGCACTCGAGTTGCAGAGTGCGATCCGGACTACGATCGGTTTTCTGGGATTGGCTCCCCCTCGCGGGTTGGCGACCCTCTGTTCCGACCATTGTATGACGTGTGAAGCCCTACCCATAAGGGCCATGAGGACTTGACGTCATCCCCACCTTCCTCCGGTTTGTCACCGGCAGTCTCCCTAGAGTGCTCTTGCGTAGCAACTAGGGACAAGGGTTGCGCTCGTTGCGGGACTTAACCCAACATCTCACGACACGAGCTGACGACAGCCATGCAGCACCTGTGTATCGGTTCTCTTTCGAGCACCCCCACCTTTCAGCAGGGTTCCGACCATGTCAAGGGTAGGTAAGGTTTTTCGCGTTGCATCGAATTAATCCACATCATCCACCGCTTGTGCGGGTCCCCGTCAATTCCTTTGAGTTTTAATCTTGCGACCGTACTCCCCAGGCGGTCAACTTCACGCGTTAGCTACGTTACCAAGTCAATGAAGACCCGACAACTAGTTGACATCGTTTAGGGCGTGGACTACCAGGGTATCTAATCCTGTTTGCTCCCCACGCTTTCGTGCATGAGCGTCAGTATTGGCCCAGGGGGCTGCCTTCGCCATCGGTATTCCTCCACATCTCTACGCATTTCACTGCTACACGTGGAATTCTACCCCCCTCTGCCATACTCTAGCCCGCCAGTCACAAATGCAGTTCCCAGGTTAAGCCCGGGGATTTCACATCTGTCTTAGCGAACCGCCTGCGCACGCTTTACGCCCAGTAATTCCGATTAACGCTTGCACCCTACGTATTACCGCGGCTGCTGGCACGTAGTTAGCCGGTGCTTATTCTTCCGGTACCGTCATCCACCCCGGGTATTAACCAGGATGATTTCTTTCCGGACAAAAGTGCTTTACAACCCGAAGGCCTTCTTCACACACGCGGCATTGCTGGATCAGGGTTGCCCCCATTGTCCAAAATTCCCCACTGCTGCCTCCCGTAGGAGTCTGGGCCGTGTCTCAGTCCCAGTGTGGCTGGTCGTCCTCTCAGACCAGCTACAGATCGTCGCCTTGGTAGGCCTTTACCCCACCAACTAGCTAATCTGCCATCGGCCGCCCCTGTAGCGAGAGGTCCTAAGATCCCCCCCTTTCCTCCGTAGAGCGTATGCGGTATTAATCCGGCTTTCGCCGGGCTATCCCCCACTACAGGACACGTTCCGATGTATTACTCACCCGTTCGCCACTCGCCACCAGGGTTGCCCCCGTGCTGCCGTTCGACTTGCATGTGTAAGGCATGCCGCCAGCGTTCAATCTGAGCCAGGATCAAACTCTTCAGTTCAATTCCTGTTACTGTTTTCGGGCTCTTTCGAACCCGGTCGCTCACTCAACGTACTGACGATGATTACGCCTGTTTCTCAACAGGCTAACCTTCCTCTAATACTGTGTGAGACTTGATACTTTCGCTTCATGCCAGATTCCGAAGAACCTGACCCGCGTCGCCATCAAGCGCCCACACTTATCGGCTGTTAATTTTTAAAGATCGAGTCCGCATCCACTACCAAACCGGCACCGCACTTCAACCACCCGGCACCGCTTCGTTCTGCGTCGCTGCATCAGCAGCAGAGAAACGAGATTATGAAGAACTTTCGCTACAGCGTCAACAGGTTTTTTTAACTTCCTGAACCTGCCCACCCCGCCGAAAGCCTTGCCACTGCTGGCTCTCCCGTCCCCGCGCTCCGGTGTCCGGAACGCGAAAGAACGAGATTCTAGCGACCCCACCCAGGCCTGGCAAGCGTTATTTTGATAGCCCTGTTACCGATGCTTGAACACCGGCTTGCGCTTCTCCACGAAGGCAGCCATCCCTTCCTTCTGATCCTCGGTTGCGAACAGCGAATGGAACAGCCGCCGCTCGAAATGGACGCCCTCTGCAAGCGTCGTTTCATAGGCACGATTCACCGACTCCTTGACCATCATGACTGCGGGCAACGGAAATTCAGCGATCGTCGCCGCAGCAGCAACCGCTTCGTCGAGCAACGACGCGGCGGGAACGACCCGCGACACCAATCCCGCACGCTCTGCTTCGGCCGCATCCATAAAGCGCGCCGTCAGGCAAAGATCCATGGCCTTCGCCTTCGACACTGCGCGCGGCAACCGTTGCGTGCCGCCCGCGCCGGGCATGATGCCGAGTTTGATTTCCGGCTGGCCAAACCTGGCCGTATCTGCGGCCAGAATGATGTCGCACATCATCGCCAGCTCGCATCCGCCGCCAAGCGCGAAACCTGCGACCGCCGCAATGATCGGCTTGCGGATTGAGCGCACGGTCTCCCAGTTACGGGTGATGTAGTCGCCCTTGTAGACATCCATATAGGTGTAGGTCGCCATCATGCCGATGTCGGCGCCAGCGGCGAACGCCTTTTCGCTGCCCGTGATGACGATCGCCCCAATTCCCTCGTCCGCGTCGAAGGCCTTCAGAGCCGCGCCCAACTCATCCATCAACGCATCGTTCAGCGCATTCAGCGCCTTCGGGCGATTCAGCGTGACAAGACCGACCCGTCCACGGGTCTCGACCAGAATATTCTCGTAAGCCATGCAGCCTCCTTTGTATGAAGAGTACGTCGCACGAAAACGCTTCGCGCCGCCGTCTTAATAATGCTAACATTCACCAACCAACCGGTCGGTCAATTATTCGACAAGGTTTCTCCTAACCTTCAGCCTCCACTTTTGCCATGACACATCCGCTATTTTCCAAGCACGAAGACACGCTGCAAAAGGCGCTCGCCGCCATCGAGACGCGCGGCTACTGGAGCCCGTTCGCCGAGATGCCCAGTCCGAAAGTGTACGGGGAAACAGCGAACGCCGATGGTGAGGCAGCGTTCAAGGCGCTCCTGAATCAGACCTTCGAACTTGACCAACCCACTACCGGGGAAACCGTCGGCGCTGAGGTTTCCCCGTTTGGCTTCCCGCTCGGCATCCGCTACCCCAAAGCTGACCCAGACACCCTTCTTGCGGCCGCTGCCACCGCACAAGCGAGCTGGCGCGCCGCCGGCCCGCAGGCATGGGCCGGCGTGAGCCTCGAAATTCTGGCGCGCGTGAACCGTGCGAGCTTCGAGATCGGCTACAGCGCCATGCACACCACCGGTCAGGCGTTCATGATGGCGTTCCAGGCAGGCGGGCCGCATGCCCAGGACCGGGCGCTCGAGGCGGTCGTGTACGCGTGGGACCAGTTGCGCCGAATCCCGGCTGACGCGCACTGGGAAAAGCCACAAGGCAAAAACCCGCCGCTCGCGATGCACAAGCGCTACACAGTCGTACCGCGCGGCACCGGGCTCGTACTCGGGTGCTGCACCTTCCCGACGTGGAACGGTTACCCGGGCCTCTTCGCCGATCTGGCAACGGGCAATGCAGTCATCGTCAAACCCCACCCAGGCGCTATCCTGCCGCTGGCAATTACCGTACGCATCGCACGTGACGTCTTGCGCGAAGCCGGTTTCGATCCGAACGTCGTGACCCTGCTCGCAACCAACCCGAACGACGGCGCGCTCGTCCAGGATCTCGCGCTGCGCCCCGAGATCAAACTGATCGACTTCACCGGTAGCACGCAAAACGGCACCTGGCTCGAACGCCATGCTCACCAGGCGCAGGTGTACACGGAGAAAGCCGGCGTCAATCAGATCGTGATCGACTCGGCGGCCGACATCAAGGCCGTCGCGCGGAACATTGCTTTCTCGCTGGCGCTCTATTCCGGTCAGATGTGTACTGCTCCGCAAAACATCTACATCCCGCGTGACGGCATCCGCACCGCCGACGGCACGCTCAGCTTCGACGCAGTTGCGCAAGCGCTCGCCGACGCCGTGCAAAAGCTGGTTGCCGACCCCGCTCGCGCAGTCGAATTGCTCGGCGCGATCCAAAATGACGGCGTCGTGCAGCGCATCGAGGAAGCCCGCACGCTGGGCCACGTACTGGTCGAGAGTCAATCGCTCGAACACCCTGCTTTTGCGGGTGCACGTGTACGCACGCCGCTCGTCCTGCAGCTTGATGCGGCTATCGACTCGGCAAAATTCACCAAGGAATGGTTCGGTCCGATCTCGTTCGTCATCGCAACCGATTCGACGGCGCAGTCGCTCGAGCTTGCCGGCAAGCTCGCCGCAGAACACGGTGCGCTAACGTTGTCGGTGTACAGCATTGACGAAGCCGTTATCGAAGCTGCCCATGAAGCCTCGATTCGCGGCGGCGTTGCGCTGTCCATCAATCTGACGGGTGGCGTGTTCGTCAATCAGTCGGCAGCCTTCTCCGATTTCCACGGCACCGGCGCGAACCCGGCCGCCAACGCCGCGCTGGCCGATGCCGCATTCGTCGCAAACCGCTTCCGCGTCGTTCAAAGTCGCGTTCATGTTGAACCGAAAGCGGCTCCGGTGGCAGTCGGCTGAAAGATATAGGACGAAAAGGGTCGATGCGTCTTAGGCCGTTTGGCCGAATGGAACGCCCGACCTGCCGCAACTAAGATGAAACACGAGACCGGCATTCCAGCCCGGTTCGCCATCAGCAGGAATCCAGCATGAACGACGCTTTCATCTGCGACGCGATTCGCACCCCGTTCGGCCGCTACGGCGGCGCCTTGAAAGATGTCCGCGCCGACGACCTGGGTGCGGTGCCGATCAAGGCGCTGATCGAACGCAACCCCGGTGTGGACTGGCGCGCGCTCGACGACGTGATCTACGGCTGCGCAAATCAGGCCGGCGAAGACAACCGGAACGTCGCGCGCATGGCCGCCCTCCTCGCCGGTTTGCCCACGGACGCACCCGGCGCCACCATCAACCGGCTCTGCGGTTCCGGCATGGATGCGGTTGGCACCGCCGCTCGCGCCATCAAGGCGGGCGAAGCACGCCTGATGATCGCAGGCGGCGTCGAGAGCATGACGCGTGCACCGTTCGTGATGGGCAAGGCAACCAGCGCGTTCTCGCGGCAAGCCGAAATTCATGACACGACGATCGGCTGGCGCTTCGTCAACGCGCTCATGAAGCGCGACTTCGGTGTCGACTCGATGCCCGAAACGGCTGAGAACGTCGCGGTCGAGTTCGGCGTGAGCCGCGCCGATCAGGACGCGTTCGCCCTGCGTAGCCAGCAAAAGGCCGCGCAAGCACAACGCGACGGCACGCTCGCGCAAGAGATCGTCGCGGTCGAGCTCGCACAGAAGAAAGGCGAGCCGATTCGAGTCACGCTGGATGAGCATCCCCGCGAGACCTCGCTGGAAGCACTTGGCAAGCTCAAAGGCGTGGTGCGGCCCGACGGCAGCGTAACCGCCGGCAATGCGTCGGGCGTGAACGACGGCGCCTGCGCCCTGTTGCTCGCCAATCAGGCTGCGGCCGATCAATACGGGCTGCGCCGCCGGGCGCGCGTCATCGGTATGGCAACGGCCGGGGTCGAGCCGCGCATCATGGGCATCGGGCCCGCTCCGGCTACGCAAAAGCTGCTGAAGCAACTCGGCATGTCGTTCGAGCAATTCGACGTGATTGAACTGAACGAAGCCTTCGCCTCGCAAGGGCTGGCGGTACTGCGCACGCTCGGCTTGCGCGACGACGATCCGCGCGTCAACCCGAACGGCGGCGCCATTGCCCTCGGTCACCCGCTTGGCGCCTCGGGCGCGCGGCTTATCACCACCGCGCTCTATCAACTCGAACGCATCAACGGCCGGTTTGCGCTGTGCACGATGTGCATTGGCGTAGGCCAGGGCATTGCACTGGCCATCGAGCGGGTCTGACGCAAACCGTATTTCGCTGCAAGGCTATCCAATAGCCAGGAGGAGACAACCGATGTCATATGAAGCAATCCGCGTCGACTTCGACGCTTCGAGCCGCGTCGCCACCGTGACGCTGAACCGCCCCGACAAGCTCAACAGCTTCACCCGGTCGATGCATCGCGAGCTCAGCGCCGCGCTCGACGAAGTCGTCGCCGCCGGTGCGCGTGCTCTCGTGCTGACGGGCGCCGGCCGCGGCTTTTGCGCGGGCCAGGACCTCGCCGACCTGGACTTCACGCCCGGCGCAATGACGGACCTCGGCGAGTTGATCGACGAGCATTTCAATCCGCTGATCCGCCGGCTTCAGGCGTTGCCCCTGCCGGTAATCGCCGCAGTAAACGGCACGGCGGCAGGCGCGGGCGCCAATCTGGCACTCGCCTGCGACCTGGTACTCGCGGCGCGCTCGGCCAGTTTCATTCAGGCGTTCGTGAAAATCGGCCTCGTACCCGATTCAGGCGGCACATGGTTCCTGCCGCAGCGCGTCGGTATGGCCCGCGCACTCGGCCTCGCCCTTACCGGCGACAAGCTGGGCGCGGAGAAGGCCGAAAGCTGGGGACTCGTCTGGCAGGTGGTCGATGACGCGGACCTCGCCGCCACAGCGGCCAAACTTGCCGCCCAGCTCGCCCAACAGCCAACCCGCGCAATCGCCGCGATCAAGCAGGCCATGCGCGCCGGCGCTACGCAAACGCTCGATCAGCAGCTCGACCTCGAGCGCGATCTGCAGCGTGAGCTAGGCGCATCCCGCGACTACGCTGAAGGCGTGCAAGCCTTCATCGAAAAACGTGCACCGCGTTTCGAGGGCCGCTGACATGTCGACTCAACCCGATCGCAGCGCAGCGCTGTCGCCCGACGAACTGGCCCGCGCCACGGCTGAGGCCATGTACGCGGCCGATGCCTGCAGCCGCGCGCTAGGACTCGAACTGCTGGAAGTCCGGCCCGGTTACGCGCGCTTGCGCATGGCCGTGCGCGCGGACTTCCTCAACGGTCATCAGATCTGCCACGGCGGCCTGATCTTTACGCTTGCCGATTCCACCTTCGCGTTCGCGTGCAACAGCTACAACATCAACACGGTGGCGTCAGGTTGCTCGATCGAATTTCTGCGTCCGGTGCCTGGCGGCGACGTGCTGACCGCCGAGGCCGTGGAGCAGACGCTAAGCGGGCGCACCGGCATCTACGACATTCGCGTCACGAATCGCGCAGGCGAAACCGTCGCGATGTTTCGCGGCAAATCTGCGCAGATCAAAGGCAACCTGATCCCGACCGAAAGCTGAACCCTGCAGCTCGCACGCGCCCATCCCAACCCAACCGCGCGCACTGCACCCCATTCTGAAGAAGCAAGGAGACACTCGATGAACACCACGCTCCCGCTCGAGCCGATAGAAACGGCGAGCCGCGACGAACTCGCCGCCCTCCAGCTCGAGCGGCTGAAATGGTCGCTCACGCACGCTTACGAGAATTCGCCGGTCTATCGGCGCAAGTTCGATGAAGCCGGGGTCCATCCACGTGAGGTGAAAACGCTCGCAGACCTGTCGCGTTTCCCCTTCACGACCAAGAAGGATCTGCGCGACAACTACCCTTTCGGCATGTTCGCCGTCCCGCAGGAACAGGTGTCGCGGATCCATGCCTCTTCGGGTACGACAGGCAAGCCGACGGTGGTCGGCTACACGGCGCGGGATATCGACACGTGGGCCAACGTGGTCGCCCGTTCGATCCGCGCCGCCGGCGCACGGCGTGGCGACAAGGTGCATGTGAGCTACGGCTATGGCCTCTTCACGGGCGGACTGGGTGCCCACTACGGCGCGGAACGCGCGGGTCTGACCGTGATCCCGTTCGGCGGCGGCCAGACCGAAAAGCAGGTCCAGCTCATCCAGGACTTCCGGCCCGATATCATCATGGTGACGCCGAGCTACATGCTGTCGATCGCCGATGAAATGGAAAGACAGGGCACCGATCCGGCTCAGTCTTCGCTGCGCATCGGCATCTTCGGGGCCGAGCCCTGGACCAACGACATGCGCAGCGCCATCGAAAAACGCATGGGCATCGATGCGGTGGATATCTATGGCCTGTCCGAAGTGATGGGCCCGGGCGTGGCCTCGGAATGCGCCGAAACCAAGGACGGTCCGACTATCTGGGAAGATCACTTTTACCCGGAGATCATCGACCCGGAAACCGGCGAGGTGCTGCCGGACGGCGAACTGGGCGAACTGGTGTTCACGTCGCTCACGAAAGAAGCGCTGCCCATCATCCGCTACCGCACGCGTGACCTCACACGTTTGCTGCCCGGCACTGCGCGCACGATGCGCCGGATGGAGAAAATCACCGGCCGTTCGGACGACATGATGATCGTGCGCGGCGTGAACGTCTTCCCGACACAGATCGAAGAACTACTGCTGAAGCAGCATGCGCTTGCACCGCACTACCAGATCGTTCTGACGAAAGAGGGTCCGTTGGATGTGCTGACCCTCAACGTCGAACCCTGCCCCGAGACGGCGCCCGACACTGCCGCGCTGAGCACGGCAAAGCAGGCGCTGACTTACGACATCAAGGCCCTGATCGGAATTAGTGCTGTTGTGAACGTGTTGGCGGTGAACGGTATTGAGCGGTCGGTGGGGAAGGCGCGGCGAGTGGTCGACAAGCGGAAGGTGAGCGCCTGAGAGTGCCGGCGGTGCTTGAGCCGGTTCCGGCTCAAGCACCGCTCATTATCTGCGCTCGCTGGCGGCGTTGGACCTGCCGCGGCTGCAAGTGCGGTGCGGTGCGGTGCGGTGCGGGTGCGGGTGCGGGTGCGGGTGCATCACGAATTCGGCAACAACAACCACATCCGCCCGGCCTGCTTCATCTTGCCGGCCAGATCGCCCGCGTCGTCGCCCAAACCCCAGAAATAGTCGGCACGCACACCACCCTTGATCGCAGAGCCGGTGTCCTGCGCAAACACCAGGCGGTTCATCGGCGAATTAGTCAGCGGACGGGTCGTCTGCAGAAAGACCGGCGTTCCCAACGGGATCGACGACGGGTCGACCGCGATCGAGCGCTCCGGCGTCAACGGCACGCCTAACGCACCGATCGGACCATCAGCACCACCGCCCGGAACGCTCTCGCCCGAAGGCATCTCGCGGAAGAACACGAAGCGCGGATTGGTATCCAGCAAGCCGTCGACGCGCGTCGGATTGGCGCGAGCCCACGCCTTGATGCCCTGCATCGTCGCCTGGGCGGGCGTCAGTTCGCCGCGATCCAGCAGCCAGCGCCCAATCGACTTATACGGCTGGTTATTGGTGCCGCCGAAACCGAGCCGCATCACGCTGCCGTCTTCCATCACCACTCGCCCCGAGCCTTGTACCTGCAGGAAAAAAGCTTCGATGGGATCGTCGACCCACACGAGTTCGTTGCCATTGAGCACGCCTGAGCGCTCGAGTTGCGCGCGGCTCGGCAACTCGCCGCCCGTGCGATAACCCGCCGGCCAGCGATACAGCGCCGTCTGATAAACCCCATGCCGGGTGCGCGAGCCGCGCAGCAACGGCTCGTAATAGCCGGTCACGAGACCGTCGAGCGTGCCGTCGGTATTGGCAAACTGATACGGAGTGAAATAGGCTTCAAAAAAGGCACGGGCGCTGGTCAGATCCAGATCGTCGATCTGCTCGGCCGCCGCGCAAGCGCGCTGCCAGTTCGGCTGACGGGCGAGCCGCAGGCAATTCTGCCGTAGTGCGGCCGTCGCGCCGATCAGCGAGTCGTCTTGCCAGCCCGGCACCTGTTGCCACGCTACCTGCGTAAGCCGCGCCGAGGCGATCTGCCCTGGGATGATCGCGGCGCCGGTGGGCGGCGCTGAAGTCCGCACAACACCGCTACCGCCGCACGAAGCCAGCAACACCGCGATGGAAAGCGCCCCCAGCCAGCCGGCGGCCTTGCCGGCCAGACGCATACAATGTTCGTTCTTGATGGAAACCGCCATGTCTGATCTGTTCGACGAATACCCGATGCTCATGTTCGTGCCGGAATTGCTGGTTGCGCTCTTCCTGCTGGTGTTCATCATTGTCTATATGTCGTCCGGCAAGAACAAAGCAAACCGCGACAAACAACGCTAAAGCAGTTTAAAGACCGCGTGCGACGCCGCCGGTTCAATGCAGCGTGCGCGGCATGCGCAGCACGAACTCGGGCACCGGCGCTTCGAAACGCTCGCCGTCTTCGGCCACGCAGAAATACTCCCCGCGCATGGTGCCGACCGGCGTCGCGATCACCGCCCAGCTCGTATATTCGAATTGCTCGCCGGGTTTGAGCAGCGGCTGATGGCCGACCACGCCAAGCCCTTTCACTTCCTGCTCGTGTTTGTCGCTATCGGTGATCACCCAATGGCGCGCAATCAGTTGTGCCGGAACCTGACCGCTATTGCGGATGGTCAGCGTATAGGCGAACGCATACTGGCGGCGCTCCGGGTCCGACTCGTCGGGCAGGTACTGTACCTGCGCCGCTACGCTGAATTCGTACTGGCTCATCCTGATTCCGGTCTGGTGAAACAATCTCGTGAAAGTCTGCGAGAGGCCCGGGCGCCAATGCTTTCAGGCACGCCGGCAAAGCCCACTACGATGGTTCCGCATTCTGGCCCATGCAGGGCATGCCCGCAACCGGGCAATCCCATCTGGACAAGGCTTCGAGGCCCACAAGACGGTAAAATAGCGTTTTCCGCCTACCGCCCGCCCCCTGCCATGACGCAATTCCGCATCTCTCCCAGCATTCTGTCGGCCGACTTCTCGCGGCTCGGCGAAGAAGTTCGCAATGTCGTCGCCGCCGGCGCCGACTGGATTCACTTCGACGTGATGGACAACCATTATGTGCCGAACCTGACCATCGGCCCGCTGGTGTGCGAAGCGCTGCGCCCGCACGTGGACGTGCCGATCGACGTGCATCTGATGGTGCGCCCCGTCGACCGGATCGTGCCCGACTTCGCCAAAGCCGGCGCCAACGTGATCAGCTTTCACCCTGAAGGCTCGGACCACATCGACCGCACGCTGTCGCTGATCCGCGACCACGGCTGCAAGGCCGGTCTCGTGTTCAATCCCGCCACCTCGCTCAGCTACCTCGATTACGTGATGGACAAGGTCGATCTGGTGCTGATCATGTCGGTGAATCCGGGTTTCGGCGGCCAGTCGTTCATCCCCGAGGCGCTCGTCAAGCTGCGCGAAGCCCGCAAGCGCATCGACGCGTACAACGAGAAGACCGGCCGCGAGATCCATCTGGAAGTGGACGGCGGCGTGAAGATCGACAACATCGCCGAAATCGCGGCAGCGGGCGCGGACACTTTCGTGGCCGGCTCGGCGATCTTCGGCCATCACGACTACAAGACGGTGATCGCCGAGATGCGCGCCGAACTGGCAAAAGTCGGGCAACAGGCATGACCACCAGCGCCGCGTCGCAATTTCCCGCGCCGGTGTTCACCGGACCGCGTATCCGCGCGGCGATCATCGACCTCGACGGCACGATGATCGATACCGCGGACGACTTCACCGCCGGCCTGAACGGCATGCTGGCCCAGCTCGACGCAGCGGAAACGTCGCGTGAGGAAGTGGTGGGCTATGTCGGCAAGGGTTCCGAGCACCTGATCCGCAGCGTGCTCGCGCCGCGCTTCGAGGCGGCCCACGCGCAGGACCGCTTCGACGAGGCGCTCGCGATCTATCAGGAAGAGTACGCCCGGATCAATGGCCGCCACACGCGTCTGTACCCGGACGTCGAGGCGGGGCTGATCGCCATGCGCGACGCCGGCCTCGAACTCGCGTGCGTCACGAACAAGCCGCACCGCTTCGCCGTGGAACTGCTGCAGCAATACGGGCTGATCGGCTATTTCAGCGTCGTGCTCGGCGGCGACAGCCTGGCGAAAAAGAAGCCCGATCCGCTGCCCATGCTGACCGCCTGCGCCCAGTTGCACGTCGCGCCCGAGGCCACAGTGGCGATCGGCGACTCGGAAAACGACGCGCTGGCCGGCCGCGCGGCGGGCATGGCAACGCTCACCGTCCCCTACGGCTACAACCATGGCCAGGCTATACAAACAATAAAATCGGATGGTATAGTTGCCTCGCTGCTGGACGCCGCCAAGGCGATCGCAGCGCACCAAGCAGTACACCCTACATCGACTTAACAAGTCCTTCATCCTCATGTTTCTGAACAAAAAACGGAGTCTGAGCAGCATCGACCGGGGAGCCTGGCCCTGGCGTCGCTGGTCGCGCTAACCTCTCCTGAGGTACGCTGAAGCTCGTCTTCGGCACCGTTTTTTGCTTCGCTGCGCTCACGCGCCTTTCCCATCAGCTTTCGTCGCATCGGTTCATGCGGCCGTCTGTACCCCGGGTACCGTGGCACGCCTGTAACCTGGATGCTTCGCGGGAAAGCTCGCGCCGGTTGGCCTAACCTTGTCCTTAGCACCACGAGACAAGACCAGGTTTCGCCCAGCCGGCCACGCCGACAGCGCATCGCCCCGCTTTGTCCGACGCACGCCGCGCCCGGACCTATGAAACAGGATCGGAACATGACCGAACTCGAATTCCAGTCCCTCGCGAACGAGGGCTACAACCGCATCCCGCTGATCGCCGAAGCGCTCGCCGACCTCGAAACGCCGCTCTCGCTGTACCTGAAGCTCGCGCAACCCGAGCGCAACGGCGCCAACTCGTTCCTGCTCGAATCGGTGGTGGGCGGCGAGCGGTTCGGCCGCTATTCGTTCATCGGCTTGCCGGCTCGCACCCTGCTGCGCACGCGCAATGGCGTGTCGGAAGTGGTGCGGGACGGCGCGGTCGTCGAAACGCACGAAGGCGATCCGCTCGAATTCATCCAGCAGTTCCAGGGCCGCTTCAAAGTGGCGCAACGGCCGGGACTGCCGCGTTTCGCAGGCGGTCTGGCCGGCTACTTCGGCTATGACGCGGTGCGCTACATCGAGAAAAAGCTCGCGCACACGGCGCCGCCGGACGATCTGAACCTGCCCGACATCCAGCTCCTGCTGACCGAAGAAGTCGCGGTGATCGACAACCTCGCGGGCAAGCTATATCTGGTGGTCTACGCGGATCCGACCACGCCCGAGGCTTATACCCGCGCCAAGCAGCGTCTGCGCGATCTGCGCCAGCGCCTGCGCACGACCGTGCAGCCGCCGGTGACGTCCGCCAGCGTGCGCACCGAGACCTACCGCGAATTCGCCAAAGACGACTATCTGGCCGCCGTGCGCAAGGCGAAGGAATACATCGCCGCCGGCGAGCTGATGCAGGTGCAAGTCGGCCAACGTCTGACGAAACCGTATCGCGACAATCCCCTCTCCCTGTACCGCGCGCTGCGTTCGCTGAACCCGTCGCCGTACATGTACTACTACAACTTCGGCGACTTCCACGTGGTCGGCGCGTCGCCGGAAATTCTGGTGCGTCAGGAAAAGCGCGGCGAAGATCGCATCGTCACCATCCGTCCGCTCGCCGGTACCCGTCCGCGCGGCAACACGCCGGAGCGCGACGCCGAACTCGCCACCGAACTGCTGAACGATCCGAAGGAAATCGCCGAACACGTCATGCTGATCGACCTCGCGCGCAACGACGTGGGCCGCATCGCGCAGATCGGCTCAGTGATCGTGACCGACAAGATGGTGATCGAAAAGTACTCGCACGTGCAGCACATCGTGAGTTCGGTCGAAGGCAAGCTGAAGCCCGGCACCACCAATTTCGACGTGCTGCGCGCCACCTTCCCGGCCGGCACGCTGTCCGGCGCGCCGAAGGTCCGCGCGATGGAACTGATCGACGAGCTCGAGCCGGTGAAGCGCGGCCTGTACGGCGGCGCGGTCGGCTACCTGTCGTTCACCGGTGAGATGGATCTGGCCATCACGATCCGCACCGGCGTGATCAGCAACGGTAATCTGTATGTGCAGGCGGCAGCGGGTGTCGTCGCGGATTCGGTGCCCGAATCCGAATGGCAAGAGACCGAGAACAAGGCACGCGCGGTGCTGCGCGCCGCCGAGCAGGTGCAAGACGGCCTCGATAGCGACTTCTGACCGGAGACAGACCATGCTGCTGATGATCGACAACTACGACTCATTCACCTACAACCTGGTCCAGTACTTCGGCGAACTCGGCGAAGACGTACGGACCTATCGCAACGACGAAATCACGCTGGACGAAATCGCGAAGCTCAACCCGGAGCGCATTTGCCTGTCGCCGGGACCGAGCAATCCGCAACACGCCGGCATCACGCTCGACGTGCTGCGCGAATTCTCCGGCAAGACGCCGATTCTCGGCGTGTGCCTCGGCCATCAGGCCATCGGCGAAGCATTCGGCGGCCGCGTGGTGCGCGCGCAGACCATCATGCACGGCAAGGTCAGCACGATCGAAACCGACTGCAAAGGCGTCTTCGCCGACCTGCCGAAGCACTTCGTCGTGACGCGCTATCACTCGCTCGCGATCGAACGCGAGTCGCTGCCCGATTGCCTCGAAGTGTCCGCATGGACCGACGACGGCGAGATCATGGGCGTGCGTCACAAGGAACTGGCCGTCGAAGGCGTGCAGTTCCACCCGGAATCCATTCTGTCGGAACACGGTCACGCACTGCTCGAGAACTTCGTGAAGCAGTCGAAGGCCGCGTCGGCCCAACGCAACGCTTGATCACCCGAGGCGACATCATGACGATTACCCCTCAGGAAGCGTTGCAGCGCACGATCGAGCACCGCGAGATTTTCCACGACGAAATGCTGCATCTGATGCGGCTCCTCATGCGCGGCGAACTGTCGCCGGTGATGGCAGCCGCCATCATTACGGGCCTGCGCGTCAAAAAAGAGACCATCGGCGAGATCACCGCGGCCGCCACGGTGATGCGTGAATTTGCCCGGCACGTGGAGGTGCAGGACAACTCGAACTTTGTCGATATCGTCGGTACCGGCGGCGACGGTGCGCACACCTTCAACATCTCCACGGCGACGATGTTCGTCACCGCCGCAGCCGGCGCCAAGGTCGCCAAGCACGGCGGGCGCAGCGTATCGAGCAAGTCGGGCAGCGCGGATGTGCTCGAAGCGCTAGGCGTCAATATCGATCTGCAGCCCGAACAGGTGGCGGCATCCATTGCTGAAACCGGCATGGGCTTCATGTTCGCGCCGAACCATCACCCGGCCATGAAGAACATCGCGCCGGTGCGCCGCGAACTCGGCGTACGGACCATCTTCAACATCCTCGGCCCGCTCACCAACCCGGCCGGCGCGCCCAACCAGTTGATGGGCGTGTTCCATGCGGACCTCGTCGGCATCCAGGTGCGCGTGATGCAGCGCCTCGGCGCCAAACACGTGCTGGTCGTCTACGGCATGGACGGCATGGACGAGGTCTCGCTCGGTGCGGCGACGCAGGTCGGCGAGTTGCGCGACGGCGAAGTGCACGAGTACGAGATTCACCCCGAGGATTTCGGCATGCAGATGGTGTCGAACCGCACGCTGAAAGTGGCGGACGCCGCCGAGTCCAAGCTGATGCTGCTCGAAGCGCTCGACAACAAGCCCGGCGTCGCGCGTGAAATCGTCACGCTCAACGCGGGCACGGCGCTCTATGCGGCGAACGTGGCGGCGTCGATTGCCGACGGCATCGAACTGGCCCGCGAAGCGATAGCAAGCGGCAAGGCTCGTTCGAAAGTCGACGATCTGGTTCGCTTCACCCAGCAATTCAAGCACTAAATTCCGTATCGAGAGACCTATGAGCGACATTCTGGAACGCATCATCGACGTCAAGCGCCAAGAGGTCCGTGCGGCCGAACTGAGCGCACCGTTCGAAGCACTGCGCCTCGAAGCCTCGGCGCGCGACAAGCGCGACTTCGTCGGCGCGTTGCGCGCCAAACATGCCGCCGGTCACGCCGCGGTGATCGCCGAAGTGAAGAAAGCGAGCCCGTCCAAAGGCGTGCTGCGCGAGCATTTCGTGCCGGCTGACATCGCCCGTTCGTACGCGAAACATGGCGCGGCCTGCCTGTCCGTCCTCACCGACGTGCAGTTTTTCCAGGGCAGCACCGCCTATCTGGAAGAGGCGCGCGCCGCCTGCGACCTGCCGGTGCTGCGCAAAGACTTCATCATCGATCCGTATCAGATCGTCGAAGCGCGCGCGATGGGCGCCGATGCGATCCTGCTGATCGCCGCCGCACTCGAAACCGCGCAAATGCAGGACCTCGAAGCGTTTGCACATTCGCTGGGGCTCGCAGTGCTCGTGGAAGTGCACGACAAGGACGAGCTGATGGAAGCGCTGACGCTGAAGACTCCGCTGATCGGCATCAACAACCGCAACCTGCGCACGTTCGAGACGTCGATTGAAACCACGATCGGCATGCTCGAATCGATCCCCGACGATCGCATCGTCGTCACCGAGTCGGGCATCCTGTCGCGCATGGACGTGGACCGCTTACGCGAGATGGACGTGCACACGTTCCTCGTCGGCGAAGCGTTCATGCGCGCCGACGAGCCGGGTTCGGAACTTGCGCGGATGTTTTTCTGATCTGACCTGCCTGGAAACCACCGCCATGGGCATCGAACGTGAAATCAAGCTGGCACTGCCTGCTGAGCAGTTGAGCGCGGCGACGCGCTGGTTCGTCGCGCGCACCGGCGCCGCAGGGCATCCGGTCGCGCTGGCGAACATCTACTTCGACACGCCGGTTTTGACGCTGGCACGCTCGAAAAGCGCGCTGCGCCTGCGCCACACGCCGGACGGCTGGCTGCAGACCTTCAAGACTGCAGGCGAGGCAAGCGCCGGCATGCATAGCCGGCACGAGTGGGAAATGCCGATCGCGGGCGAAGCGCTGGAAATCGAGACCCTGCTGCAGGCCTGCGACGAACCCACAGTCGCGGCGGCGCTGCGCGGGGCCGCGCCGGATCTGATCGAGTTGTTCCGCACCAACTTCACCCGGACGCTGTGGCAAGTGACCAGCCATGACACGACGATCGAAGCCGCGATCGATCAGGGCGAAGTGATCGCCAAGGTCAACGGTGAGACGCGGCGCGCGCCGATTCTCGAAGTCGAGCTGGAGTTGAAGAGCGGTGACGAGGCGGCGTTGCATGCGTTGGCCGATGAGCTCCGCGCACACGTGCCCGGTCTTGCCCCGGACAATATCAGCAAGGCTCAGCGCGGGTATCGACTGCGCGAACAACAGTAGGCACCGCCTCCACGCTTGCGGACGACGGCTGGCGCGCTGTTGGTTTGCCATGGGTGCCATCGCGACCACAACCGCGCATCCCCATGTGCGTCTTGAGCTACGCCCCGTTTGCTGCGACACTTGCGCGTCATGACCTCTGCCTCCCGCACCCGTTCTCCGTCGTCGCAAACCTCGCTGTTTGGCGACGAACCGTCTAATCCGGTTGCTGCACCGCAAACGCCGTTACCGCCCTCCGCGCAATCGGCTCCGCCGCTCTTGCTCGAAGCCCAGTTCGACGCATTGCCCCCCGCATGGCGCGCGCATCTGCGACCGTTCACGGACAGCGACGCTTACGCGCCGCTGTGCCGTTTCGTCGATGGCGAGCGTGTCGCCGGCAAGACGGTCTATCCTGCCGACGTGTTCCGCGCTCTACGACTCACCAGCCCGGACGAAGTCAAAGTAGTGATCCTCGGCCAGGACCCGTACCACGGCGAGGACCGCGGCACACCGCAGGCTCACGGGCTGGCGTTTTCCGTGCCGCCGGCCGTGCGGCCGCCACCGTCGCTGCGCAACATCTTCAAGGAGATCGCCGCGAGTCTGGGCCACGAGCCGCCGCGTCACGGCTGCCTCGATGCCTGGGCGAAACAGGGCGTGCTGCTGCTGAACACCGTGCTGACGGTCGAACGCGACGCAGCGGCCAGCCACGCGAAACGCGGCTGGGAGAAATGCACCGACACGCTGATCCACGAACTGGCAACGCGCCACGATGGACTGGTGTTCATGCTGTGGGGTGCGCACGCGCAGGCCAAGCGGGCGCTGCTCGGCGGCAAATCGCATTACGTGCTGGAGGCGCCGCATCCCTCACCGCTCTCGGCACACCGCGGCTTTCTCGGCTGCGGGCACTTTGCGCTTGCCAATGCGTATCTCAGCGAGCACCACCGTCAGCCGATCGATTGGCGCTTGCCCGACGAAGCGCAGATGCTCGCTTAAGCACGCCCGCGCGCACCGGACGCGGCAACGCCGCGCGACCCAAACCGGCAACGACGAAACAGCCGCAGAAACAAAAACGCCACGGAAGCCCATGACTTCCGTGGCGTTTCTTTATGCCCCGCAGCGCGCGCCGCTTACTAAAAGCAGCCGCATCGCCACGGTCAACGGTCAACAGCCCAGATCCGCGACGCGGACCTCGACCGTTCCGCCATGCTTACGCAGCAGCAATCGCTTCGCGTGCTCCAGCCAGCGCGGCGGAAGCGGCGTCCGGGCCCATGTTCAGGCCTTCAGCGTAGATGAAGTTCACGTCCGTCATGCCGAGGAAACCGAGGAAGCTCTTCAGGTAAGGCGTCTGGCTGTCGTTCGGCGTGCCGAGGTACTTGCCGCCGCGTGCCGATACCACGAACACCTTCTTGCCCTTCACGAGGCCTTCCGGACCGTTCGCCGTGTACTGGAACGTAATGCCGGCGCGTGCGATGAAGTCGAAGTACGTCTTCAGTTGCGACGAGATACCGAAGTTGTACATCGGTGCGCCGATCACGACGACGTCGGCGGCTTGCAGTTCGGCGATCAGCGCTTCGCTACGTGCAGCGATGGCGGCTTGTTCCGGCGTGCGCTGGTCAGCGGGCGTGAAGAACGCGCCAAGGACGGCGTCGTCCAGATGCGGCAGCGGTTCGGCTTGCAGGTTGCGGACGACGACTTTCGCGCCCGGATTCGATTGTTGCAGCTTTTCCGTCAGTTCGTTGACGAGCAGCGTCGAGTTCGCGCCTTGCGAGCGGGCTGCCGAGTTGATTTGCAGGATCGTGGTCATGGTTGACTCCAGTTGGGGCGCGCAGTGTTGCGCGAGTGGAGCCATTGTGTTTTTTTACTGGTCCGCGAAAAAGCCATTCCGCAGCGACGGATTGTTGCAGGGGTAGAACAATCCGCCGCCGAATTCCGGGATTTAAGCAGGCCCCAACCGGATTTCGCCGCGCTCAGCCCGCCAGCCAGCGCTCGCGCCAGTTGCGCGCCGCCGTGCGCTTGTCGGTGACGGCAAGCGTGTAGCGCGACACCTCAGGCCCGTCCAGCTTGACTTGCGCGGTGCGCAGCTCGTCGCGGCGGAACGCGTGAACCTCCACTTTCGCGCCCGGCAGGTAGCGCGAGAGCAGCGCGTCAAGATTCGCGCCAGTGACGCGCAGGCCGTCGATCGCCACCAGCACGTCGCCCGCCGACAGGCCGGCTTTCTGCGCCGCGCTGCCGTCATGCACGGCGGCCAGCGTGCAATCCGCCCCGCCCCGCAGGCGTGCGCCCAGCGACGGCCTGGCGTTCCTGTCCGCCTCCGGTGCGAGTGAAATGCCGAACGGTTCGAGCAACGTGTCGAGCGGCAGGTCGCGCGTGCTGCGCACCGCCTGCTCGAACAGCGCACCCAGCTCGGCGCCGGTTGCCTCGGCGAACAGCGCCTCGACTTCGTTCTCGGTCACGCCGACGGGCTTGCCGCGATAGAAATCACGACCGAAGCGCTGCCACAAGAGGCGCATCACGTCGTCGAGCGACTTGCGGTTGCCGGTCTGGGCACGAATCGACAGATCGAACGCCAGCGCGACCAGCGAGCCCTTGGTGTAGTAGCTGACGACGGCGTTCGGCGCGTTCTCGTCCTGCCGGTAGTATTTGATCCAGGAATCGAACGAGCTTTCGGCGACGGTCTGCTTCAGGCGGCCGCTGCCGCGCAGCACCCCGCCCACTACCTTGCCGAGCAGCGAGAAATACTCTTCGGGCTTGATGAGGCCGCTGCGCACGAGGATCAGATCGTCGTAGTAGGACGTGAACCCCTCGAACAGCCACAGCAGCGAGGTGTAGTTCTCGCGCGTCAGGTCGTACGGCGCGAAGGCGGCCGGCTTGATGCGCTTGACGTTCCAGGTGTGGAAGTACTCGTGGCTGCACAGGCCGAGGTAGGTCCGGTAACCCTCGGTGGTCTGCGGGCGGCCTTCCACCGGCAAATCGGTGCGATTGCAGATCAGCGCGGTCGAAGCCCGGTGTTCGAGACCGCCGTAGCCGTCGCTCACGGCCTGGGTCATGAACACATAGCGCTCCACCGGCGCTTTCTTCGACTTCGGTTCGAACAGCGCGATCTGGGCTTCGCAGATGCGCTTCAGGTCCGCGGCGAGGCGCGCCATGTCGAGCGCCACGACGCGGCCGGCAATCACGATGTCGTGCGGCACGCCGTGCGCCTTGAAGGTGGTGAGCGCGAACTCGCCGAGCGTGACCGGGTGGTCCACCAGTTCGTCGTAGTTCTGCGCGCTGTACTCGCCGAAGCCATAGCGCCTGGTACCGCGCGCCTCCGGCAGCGCCGTCGCGACGCGCCAGCTCCGGTAAGCCGGACCGGCGGGCTTCTGGATATCCACGAGACACGGGGCATCTTCGTGGCCGACCGCCGCAAGGAACACGCTGGTGCCGTTGAAAAAGCCGGTCGTATCGTCCAGATGCGCCGCCCGCACCGACAGGTCCCAGGCGTAGACCTCGTAGCGCAGCGTCAGCGCGCCGCTGACCGGCGCCGCCTGCCACGTGTGCTTGTCGGTCTTTTCGACGCGCACCTTGCGGCCAGCCTCGTTGAAGGCGCGCAGCGTCACGATGTTGCGGGCGAACTCGCGCACCATGTAGCTGCCGGGGATCCACACCGGCAGCATGAAACGCTGACCGGACGGATCGGGATCGGTGACCGTGACGGTGACTTCGAAGAGGTGGGCGGCGGGTTGCTTCGGAACGATGCTGTAGCGGATCGGCTTCATCTGCGAGGGTGGTTAGAAGAATGAGGGGGCCTGAAACGGCAGGAGGCGCAAAGTGCGCCTCCTGTCTGACGATGCGCGATGCTCAATGCACCGCGGCGAGTTCCTTGTCCAGCCGGTCGGCCGGCACCGCGCCCGGCAGGCGGCGGCCGTCGGCGAGGAATACGGTAGGCGTGCCGTCCACGTTCATGGCGTGGCCGAGGGCGAGATTCTTGTCGATGGCGGCGGTGTCGCACGTGCCGGCGGCGGTCGGCGCCTGACGGTCCTGCATCCACGCTTCCCAGGCCTTGGCGCGGTCGGTGGAACACCAGATCGACTTCGATTTCACCGCCGAATCCGGCGACAGCACCGGATACAGGAAGGTGTACACCGTGATGTTGTCGACCGACTTGAGGGTGGTTTCGAGCTGCTTGCAATACGGGCAGTTCGGGTCCGAGAACACGGCGATCTTGCGGCTGCCGTTGCCCTTCACGACTTTCACCGCGTTCGCAAACGGCAGGCTGGCGAAGTCGATCCGGTTGGTTTCGGACAGACGCGCCTCGGTCAGGTTCTTGCGGGTTTTCGCGTCGACGATATCGCCCAGTACCAGATAGTCGCCGTTGGCGTCGCTATACACGATCTGCGTGCCGAGGTTGACCTCGTACAAGCCGGCGATCGGCGACTTCGCGATGCTCTTGATGGTTGCGTCGTCACCGAGGCGCGCCTGCAAGGTGGTCTTGAGCTTGTCGGTAACCTGGTCGGCCTGCGCGGAGCAACCGAGCGTCGCAATGGCCACGGTCAATGCAAGCGCGGCGATACGGAAGTGCTTTTTCATACTGAATTCCCTGGTTCATTCGAACACGCGTCACGCGTCTTCGATCTGTACGTCTCGGACAGGCGTGCGGCCCATCCGTTCATCATACTCGCGCGCCGCCGGCCTAATGTGGCGGACCGAACAGGCTACAACCCCTACCCCAGCGCCGCCGAAACCAGCCAGCGCTTGAGCAGCGGCTGCGCCCCCACGAAAGCCATACCGGTGTTACGCAGCACGCGAGCCACCGGGCCGGGCACCGAAAAGAGCTTTTGCAGGCCGTCGGTAGCGACCATCAGCGCGCGGATGTCCTCACGGCGCGCCCGTTCGTAACGGCGCAGCAATACGGTGTCGCCGAGATCCCGGAACGCTTCCTTGCCGGCGACCGTGTCGGCCAGCGCCGCGACGTCGCGCAGTCCAAGGTTCATGCCCTGGCCGGCGAGCGGATGAATCAGATGCGCCGCGTCGCCCACCAGCGCGACGCGCGGCGCCACGAGCCGGTCGACGGTTTGCAGCGCAAGCGGAAAGCCCTTCGCGGGCGTCACGCAGTCGAGCGCACCGACCTGGCCGCCGGTCACGCGCTCCACTTCCGCAGCCAGTTGCGCCGGATCGAGCGCGAGCAGTTCGTCCGCATGCTCGGTGCGCGCCGACCAGACAAGCGAAACGTGTCCGTCAGGCAGCGGCAGCAAGGCAACGATCTCGCCGTCCTTGAACCATTGGTACGCCGTCTCGCCGTGCGGCTTTTCAGCTTTGAAATTGGCGACCACGCCGGTCTGCTTGTAGTCGCGCCGGATGACCTTGGAGCCGATCTGCGCCCGCACCCACGAATGGGCGCCATCCGCGCCGACCACCAGATCCGCTTCCAGCACCTTGCCGTTGGCAAGGCCGATGGTCGCGCCGTCAGGCTTGACGTCGAGCCCTTGGGCACGCGTGTCGATCCATTCCAGATTGGGTTGGAAGCGCAGCGCGGCATCAAGTGCGCGCTCGATCAGCGACGACTCCGCAATCCACGCCAACTGCGGCACGGATGCCTGGAACGCCGAGAAATGAAGCTCGGCGTGGGCGTCGCCATAGACGCGCATGTCGTAGACGGGGCCGAGGCGCGAGGTGTCGAGCGCCTGCCAGACCCGCAAGCGTTCCAACAGGGCCTGCGAACTGGCGGACAGGGCGTAGACCCGCGCGTCGAAAGCCGCGCCGGCCGGCAGCGGCGCGCAGGGCTGCGCGAGGAGCGCCACGCGCAAGCCGCCTTGCGTCAACGCAAGCGCCGCAGTCTTGCCGACGAGCCCGCCGCCGATCACGGCGACGTCAAAGGTCTGAAGGTGTGCAGTCATGCACGCATTATAGCCGTGGGGGGTGGCGGGGCCGGATCGGGAAATGCGGCATTTGGGCCGGCTGGGGGCTCATGCCGGCGCCCGTCTTCCACGCTCCGCCGGTGGGCGGGCCGCCTGAAAGAGTTACAATTGCGGCTTCCGTGACAAAACCCGCACAGAATCGTTGAGCCAACGCCCCGATTTGCTGCGCTGTCTCGTCCCGTTGCGCTGCGCGGCAGCGTCTTGATGACTGCCCCCGGCACCCTCACCTGACGACCCGACACACGACGCAACCCACTGATTTCTAGAGAAACTCCATGAGCCTCAAATGCGGCATCGTCGGCCTGCCTAACGTCGGCAAGTCCACCCTGTTCAACGCGCTGACCAAGGCGGGCATTGCCGCCGAGAACTATCCGTTCTGCACCATCGAACCGAACGTCGGCATCGTCGAAGTGCCGGACGCGCGCCTGAAGGCGCTCGCGGACATCGTCAAGCCCGAGCGCATCCTGCCGGCCGTGGTGGAATTCGTCGATATCGCCGGCCTCGTGGCCGGCGCCAGCAAGGGCGAAGGCCTCGGTAACCAGTTTCTCGCCAACATCCGCGAAACCGACGCCATCACGCACGTGGTGCGCTGCTTCGAAGACGACAACGTGATTCACGTCGCCGGCAAGGTCGATCCGCTGTCGGACATCGAAGTCATCAACACCGAACTGGCGCTCGCCGACCTGGCCACGGTCGAAAAGTCGCTCACGCGTTACTCGAAGGCCGCCAAGTCGGGCAACGACAAGGAAGCCATCAAGCTCGCCGCCGTGCTGGAAAAGGTCCGTGCGCAGCTCGACCAGGCGAAGCCGGTGCGTGCGCTCGACCTGTCCGATGAAGAGAAGGTGCTGCTGAAGCCGTTCTGTCTGATCACCGCCAAGCCGACCATGTACGTCGCCAACGTGAAGGAAAGCGGCTTCGAGAACAACCCCCATCTGGATGCGGTGCGCAAGTTCGCGGACGCCGAGAAGGCGCCGGTCGTCGCGGTGTGCGCGGCTATCGAAGCGGAAATCGCCGATCTGGACGACGAAGACAAGCAGGTGTTCCTCGCCGACCTCGGCATGGAAGAGCCGGGCCTGAACCGCGTGATCCGCGCGGGCTTCAAGCTGCTCGGCCTGCAGACGTACTTCACGGCAGGGGTGAAGGAAGTGCGCGCGTGGACGATCCATATTGGCGACACGGCACCGCAGGCTGCGGGCGCGATTCACACCGACTTCGAGCGCGGCTTCATCCGTGCGCAAACCATTGCGTTCAATGACTTCGTGACCTACAAGGGCGAACAGGGTGCGAAGGAAGCCGGCAAGATGCGCGCGGAAGGTAAGGAGTACGTCGTGCACGACGGGGACGTGATGAATTTCCTGTTCAACGTTTAACGGCCAGCCCGGGCTGATTCGTCACGCCATGGCGTAGAAAACCCCGTAGTGCCTTGCGCACTTACGGGGTTTTTCTTTGAAGGCGCACGCTAGCAAGCGAATAGTGCGCGTCATCGGTACTCCTTGAGTGTCAGTCGGTGGCACACCGCAACGGCAACCTGATCCCCGCCCGAATCGCCGTCATCTTCGCCGGCGAATCCGCCAGCACCGCGTCCATCCCGAGACACGCCGCCGCGCGATAGTCGTCCGCGTTGTTCACCGCAATCGCGACGAGATGCACATCCGGCCGCTGCCGGAAGCACGCCACAGTCGCGGGCGTCCAAAGCGTCGCGTTCACCTCCGAGCGCCCCTCGCCCAGCGTGAATGCCTCCACCACTGTCACTGTTCGATGCAACTCGAACGCGGCCCTTGCATGTTCAGCCGGCGCGTCGACACAGCCCTCGTTGAGCAGCACACGCACCAGACGGGTGCGCGTGGCGTCGCGCGATTCGAACAACTGCGCCTGCGGATAAGCCGCAAAGCTGCGCTGATACTCGGCCTCAGTCGAATAAAGCCTCACGCGCGACCACGCGTTTTCCTCGCTCAACACTCGCGCGACCGCCTGCGCCTGTGGCTCGGCGGGCAGCGCCTTCATATCGAGGATGACCGGCATCGTCACCGGAATGGCGCGCAACGCTTCACGCAATGTAGGAATGCCAACTGGCCGGTCGCGATACGGATAGACCTGGACCCCGTCGGCGCCAGTCTGACTGAAACTCCACCCGGCGTTGACGTGGGCAAGCTCCGCCGCGGTATGGGCGGACACCGGTCCGCTGGCATTTGTCAGCGCCGACAGATCCGCCGGCCGGTACAGCACCGGCACGCCATCCTTAGTTAGTTGTACGCTCAACCACATCGCGTCGGCGTGATGCCCGAGCGCAAGGCGAATCGCCTCCAGCGTGTTCTCGGGCGCATCGCCCGTGCCGGCGCGATGGGCGACGATCTCCGGCAATGAGGTCACCACTGCGCCTCTGGACGCGGCAGACGGCGCTGCGCAACCGCTCAGCAATGCGGAACAGAAAGCAAAAACTAACCCAACGCAAATTGAACGTGGCATCTGGACTCCTGACTAGAACGGGTGGGACTCGGACATCCATCTTAAGGTTCACCCATCTCAAAACAAGACGGCACCCGCATCCGCACAGCTTCGGCGGCGTCCTCCACCGGCTCGCTTCTGTTTCAAATTGGCCAGTGTTACATTGCGGCTTCCAGCGCCGCTGCAGCCGGCCGCGGCCAATCCGGCGCGACCGTCCTGCACGAAACGTCAGGCACGGTGCGAAGAGAACAAAACACTACTTCTGGCTGTCATCGAGCCCAACTAGAATCGCGCAACCCTAGGCTAAGTGCCTTCCGACCAAGGAGACCATAGATGAGTTGCAAACCCCTGTTCCGTACGCTCGCCGTGGCGGCAGTTTTCGCCGTCGGCGCCAATCAGGCCGCCCAGGCCGCGACGGAAATCCAGTTCTGGCACGCCATGGAAGCCGCCCTCGGCGAGCGCCTGAACGTCATTGCCAATGATTTCAACGCCTCGCAGAGCGACTACAAGATCGTGCCGGTCTTCAAAGGCTCGTACGACCAGACGCTCGCGGCCGGCATTGCCGCCTATCGCAGCGGCAACGCGCCGGCAATCCTGCAGGTGTACGAAGTGGGCACCGCCACGATGATCCAGGCCAAGAAGGCGGTCATTCCGGTGTCTGAGGTATTCAAGCAGGCCGGCGTGCCGCTCGACGAAAAGGCCTTCGTGCCGACCATCGCGAGCTACTACAGCGACTCCAAAACGGACGCGCTGATCTCCATGCCGTTCAACAGCTCGACGCCGGTCCTGTACTACAACAAGGACGCGTTCAAGAAGGCCGGGCTCGATCCGAACCAGCCGCCGCGCACGTGGGACGAACTGCGCAAGGATGCGCAGAAGCTGAAGGCGTCGGGCATGTCGTGCGGCTATTCGTCGGGCTGGCAGAGCTGGATCCAGCTCGAGAACTACAGTGCCTGGCATGGCCTGCCGTTCGCGACGGAGAACAACGGTTTCGACGGCGCCGACGCCCAACTCGAATTCAACAAGCCGCAGCAGATCGCGCACATCCAGTTCCTGCAGGACATGGCGAAGGAAGGCACGTTCAGCTATGTCGGCCGCAAGGACGAACCGGTGTCGAAGTTCTATAGCGGCGACTGCGGCATCATCACGAACTCGTCGGGTTCGCTTGCCAACATCAAGAAGTACGCCAAGTTCGACTTCGGCACCGGCATGATGCCCTACGACGCCAGCGTGAAAGGCGCGCCGCAGAACGCCATCATCGGTGGCGCGAGCCTGTGGGTGCTGTCCGGTAAAGATCCGGAAGTCTACAAGGGCGTAGCGAAATTCCTCGCCTACCTGGCCACGCCGCAAGTGGCGGCCAAATGGCATCAGGACACCGGCTATCTGCCCATCACCACCGCAGCCTATCAGTTGACGCAGCAGCAGGGCTTCTACGCGAAGAATCCGGGCAGCGACACCGCCATCAAGCAGATGCTCAACAAACCGCCGCTGCCGTTCACCAAGGGTCTGCGTCTGGGCAACATGCCGCAGATCCGCACGATCATCGACGAGGAACTCGAGCAGGTCTGGGCGGAGAAGAAGACGCCTAAGGAAGCCCTCGACTCCGCGGTCTCGCGCGGTGACGAATTGCTGCGGCGTTTCGAGAAAGCCGGTAGTTAAGCATATCGGGCGGCCCAACCTGGCGCGACGCGCCAGGTCCCCAAGGGGACGCGACGTTCTGGGGGCCGCCCGCCGCTTTTTTAAGAGAGATGTCCTAATGGAAAAGCGCTCCCGCTTCGGCACAGGCGTGCTGCCGTATCTGCTGGTCGGCCCGCAACTCGCGATCACGTTCGTGTTCTTTCTGTGGCCGGCCGGCGTGGCGCTGTGGCAGTCCACGCAAAGCCAGGACGCGTTCGGTACGTCGAGCGAATTCGTCGGCCTCGCCAACTTCAAGCAAATCTTCGCCGATCCGCTGTATCTGGCGTCGTTCGAGACCACGCTGATCTTTAGCGCGCTCGTCACCGTCAGCGGACTCGTGATTTCGCTGCTGCTCGCCGTCTGCGCCGACCGCGTGACGCGCGGCGCCAAGGCCTATCAAACGCTGCTGATCTGGCCGTATGCGGTCGCGCCCGCGATTGCGGCCGTGCTGTGGTCGTTCCTTTTCAATCCGAGCATCGGGCTCGTGACCTACGCGCTCGCCAAATGCGGCATCGTCTGGAATCACGCGCTCAACCCGGGCCAGGCCATGTTCCTCGTCGTGCTCGCGTCCGTCTGGAAACAGGTCAGCTACAACTTCCTGTTTTTCTACGCCGGCTTGCAGGCAATTCCGCGCTCGCTGATCGAGGCGGCCGCCATCGACGGCGCCGGGCCGGTGCGGCGCTTCTTCGGCATTGCCTTGCCGCTGCTGTCGCCGACGAGCTTCTTCCTGCTCGTCATCAATCTGGTCTACGCGTTCTTCGACACCTTTCCGATTATCGATGCGGCCACCGGCGGCGGCCCCGGCCAGGCGACGCGCACGCTGATCTACCGGATCTTCGCCGAGGGCTTCCAGGGCCTCGACATCGGCAGTTCGGGCGCGCAATCGGTCGTGCTCATGCTGATCGTCGTTGGGCTGACGGTGGTGCAATTCCGTTTCGTCGAGCGGAGGGTTCAATACTCATGATCGAAAATCGCCGCGGTTTCGACCTGTTCTGCCACGCCGTGCTGATTCTCGGCGTCGTGCTGGTGGTGTTTCCGGTGTACGTCGCGTTCTGCGCGGCCACCATGAGCGAGCACGAAGTCTTCACCGTGCCGCTGTCGCTGGTGCCGAGCACCCATCTGTTCGAAAACATCGCGAACGTGTGGGCCCACGGCAGCGGCAATGCCGCAGCGCCGTTCGGCAGCATGTTGCTGAATAGCCTCGTGATGGCGCTGGTGATTTCCATCGGCAAGATCGCCATTTCAATGATCTCCGCCTACGCGATCGTGTTCTTCCGCTTCCCGTTCAGGAACCTCGCGTTCTGGCTGATCTTCGTCACGCTGATGCTGCCTGTCGAAGTGCGTATCTTCCCGACCGTGCAGGTCGTGTCGTCGATGCATCTGTCCAACACGTACGCCGGCCTCACGCTGCCGCTGATTGCGTCGGCCACCGCCACGTTCCTGTTCCGGCAGTTCTTCATGACGCTGCCCGATGAGCTGATGGAGGCTGCGCGCATCGACGGCGCCGGCGCGCTGCGGTTCTTCTGGGACATCGTATTGCCGCTGTCGAAGACCAATATTGCCGCGCTCTTCGTGATCACCTTCATCTACGGCTGGAACCAGTATCTGTGGCCGATCCTGATCACCAGCCAGCAATCGCTGACCACCGCCGTGGTGGGCATCAAGAGCATGATCGCGTCGGGCGACACGGCCACCGAATGGCATCTCGTGATGACCGCGACGCTGCTCGCCATGCTGCCGCCGCTCGCCGTCGTACTGACGATGCAGCGCTGGTTCGTGCGCGGTCTCGTGGACTCCGAAAAGTAACCCGGCCAGACAACCGGCCGATGAACTGAACAACCTCGCGACGACACGCGGCCTTCAGGCCAGGCGTGAGCGCAGAAGCAAACAAAGGTGGATGGAATGGCTGCATTGACGCTAAAGGGCGTAAAGAAAAGCTACGACAGCAAACAGTTCGTACTGCACGGCATCGACGTGGACGTTGCCGACGGCGAATTCGTCGTGATGGTCGGCCCGTCGGGCTGCGGCAAGTCGACCTTGCTGCGGATGGTGGCAGGACTCGAGAGCATCTCCGAAGGCACGATCTCGATCAACGACACGGTGGTCAACCGCCTCGAGCCGAAAGACCGCAACATCGCGATGGTGTTCCAGAACTACGCGCTGTATCCGCACATGAGCGTCGCGGAAAACATGGGCTACGCGCTGAAGATCAGCGGCGTGGACCGTGCCGCGATCGACCGGCGCGTGCAGGCCGCCGCGCAGATTCTCGAACTCGAAGCGCTGCTCCAGCGCAAGCCGCGCGAGCTGTCCGGCGGGCAACGGCAACGGGTGGCGATGGGCCGCGCGATTGTGCGCGAACCGGCCGTGTTTCTGTTCGACGAACCGCTGTCGAACCTCGACGCCCGGCTGCGCGTGCAGATGCGCCTCGAAATCCAGCGCCTTCATGCGCGTCTGGCGACGACGAGCCTCTACGTCACCCACGACCAGATCGAAGCGATGACGCTGGCGCAGCGCGTCATCGTGATGAACCGCGGCCACGCCGAGCAGATCGGCGCGCCCACCGAGGTCTACGAGCGGCCGGCTACGGTGTTCGTCGCCAGCTTTATCGGCTCGCCCGGGATGAACCTGCTGGAAGGCCGCGTCTCCGATGACGGCGCCGCGTTCGAAGTCGCCGGCAACGGCCCGAAGCTGCCGCTCGCGGGCGTGGCGTGCGTCGGTCGCGAAGTGGCGGCCGGGCGCGAGTGGGTCCTCGGCATCCGGCCGGAACATATGTCGCCGGGGCAACCCGAGGCCGCCCATGCGACCCTTACGGTCGATTCGTGCGAACTGCTCGGCGCGGACAACCTGGTTCACGGGCGCTGGGGCAAGCACGATGTAACGGTGCGGCTGCCGCACACGCACCGTCCCGGCAACGGCGAAGCGTTGCAGGTGGCCTTGCCTGCGGCGCATCTGCATTTCTTCGACCCGGCTAGCGGCAAGCGGGCCAACTGAGCGGGTCAAGCCAGAACGGATCTCTCCCGCACCATGACAGGCATCGCCTCGAACCGCCGCCTTCGTTCCGCTACCGCAGTGGTCGCGAGTCTCGCCGCGACCTTCCTGTTCGGGCTCACACCCGCCTTCGCTTACGTCGGGGCCGCCTCGGCGCCCGACGAAGCGAACCTCAGCAATCACAACACGTATACGAACCGCGACGGCCAGACGGTGCATTCGCCTGCCCGCTCGCTGTCCGGCCAGGCGCCCAAAGGCGCTACCGCGCGCTGCCGCGACGGTACGTACAGTTTCAGCCGCCACCACAGCGGCACCTGCTCACGGCACGGTGGCGTGGCCGGGTGGCTTTGAGCCTCACGCTTCCCGCGCAATCAAGCCTGCGGCGACGCCACGTGCCTATGCCATTCGGCTGAGTGACTCCCGCGCCGCGCCCCGAAGTACAATGACACCTCTTCCGCCATGCGCGGCGTCGCGTCGAGCGCTTAAGCCACTTCGGCCTCACGCCCGCGCCGGCCGGAAACCGGCAACACCGAATTCCCATCCACCCCACGACCGCCCGCCCCCAGCGCGGCCGGCGGCGTCAACACCCTATTGCAAGCAAAATGGCCCAATACGTCTTCACCATGAACCGGGTCGGCAAGATCGTGCCGCCCAAGCGTCAGATTCTCAAAGACATCTCCCTGTCGTTCTTCCCCGGCGCGAAGATCGGCCTGCTCGGCCTGAACGGCTCGGGCAAGTCCACGCTGATCCGCATCATGGCGGGCGTCGACAAGGACATCGAAGGCGAAGCCACGCCAATGCCGAACCTGAACATCGGCTACCTGCCGCAGGAACCGCAACTCGACCCGAACAAGACGGTGCGTGAAGCAGTCGAAGAAGGCTTGGGCGAAGTGTTCGGCGCGCAGAAAAAGCTCGACGAGATCTACGCCGCCTACGCCGAGCCGGACGCGGATTTCGACGCGCTTGCCGCCGAGCAGGCCAAGTACGAAGCGATCCTCGCCACCGCCGACGGCAGCGCGGAACAGCAGATTGAAATCGCCGCCGACGCCCTGCGCCTGCCGGCATGGGACGCGAAGATCGAGCACCTGTCGGGCGGCGAAAAGCGCCGCGTGGCGCTGTGCAAGCTGCTGCTCGAAAAGCCGGACATGCTGCTGCTCGACGAACCGACCAACCACCTGGACGCCGAATCGGTCGACTGGCTCGAGCAGTTCCTGACGCGCTTCCCGGGCACCGTCGTCGCCGTCACCCACGATCGCTACTTCCTCGACAACGCCGCCGAGTGGATTCTCGAACTCGACCGCGGCCACGGCATTCCGTGGAAGGGCAACTACAGCAGCTGGCTCGACCAGAAGGAAGAGCGCCTGAAGCAGGAAGAGGCGTCGGAATCGGCACGCCAGAAGGCGATCAAGAAGGAACTGGAGTGGGTACGCCAGAACCCGAAGGGCCGCCAGGCCAAGTCGAAGGCGCGTATCGCCCGCTTCGAGGAGCTGAACAGCCAGGACTACCAGAAGCGTAACGAAACCTCGGAAATCTTCATCCCGGTCGGCGACCGCCTCGGCAATGAAGTGATCGAGTTCAAGAACGTTTCGAAGGCGTATGGCGACCGTCTGCTGCTCGACAACGTCAGCTTCAAGATTCCGGCGGGCGCGATCGTCGGCATCATCGGGCCGAACGGCGCGGGTAAGTCCACGCTGTTCCGCATGCTGACCGGCAAGGAACAGCCGGACTCGGGCGAAATCGTGCAAGGACCGACGGTCAAGCTCGCCTACGTGGACCAGAGCCGCGACGCGCTCGACGGTTCGAAGACCGTGTTCGAAGAAATTTCGGGCGGCGCCGACGTGCTGACCGTGGGCCGCTACGAGACGCCGTCGCGGGCGTACATTGGCCGCTTCAACTTCAAGGGCGGCGACCAGCAGAAGATCGTCTCGAACCTCTCGGGCGGTGAACGCGGCCGTCTGCATCTGGCCAAGACGCTGATCGCCGGCGGCAACGTCCTGCTGCTCGACGAACCGTCGAACGACCTCGACGTCGAAACGCTGCGCGCGCTCGAAGACGCCCTGCTCGAATTCGCCGGCTCGGTGATGGTGATCTCGCACGATCGCTGGTTCCTCGACCGTATCGCCACGCACATCCTCGCGTTCGAAGGCGACTCGCAAGTGACGTTCTTCGACGGCAACTACCAGGAATACGAAGCGGACAAGCGCAACCGCCTCGGCGAAGAAGCCGCCCGGCCGAAGCGTCTGCGCTACAAGCCGATCGCGCGTTAAGCGCGTTTACCGGACGGGCCGCGCCGCCTGTGACGCGGCGCGCCCGGCCGCCGCTTGCGCGGCACGGCGTTTGCTCAGCTACCAACGGCCAGCCGCGCTTCGCGCGGCCACGAGGAGGCAAGCATGGCGATGTCGACGGGAAGACGTGTGGTCATTGCCGTCGCCGGCATTGTGCTGGTGCTGATCGTCGTCGCCCTCGGCGGTCTCTACTTCGCGCAATACGAAGCCAAGCAACGCGTGATCGCCGCACTCGGGCCGCTCGGCAGCGCGGAAAGCATCGACGTCGGCCTGACCTCCGTGCGCCTCACGCACGTTCGCCTCAAAGGACCGCCCGGCTGGCCCGCCACCGACGCGCTGCGCGCCGACCAGATCACGATTACCCCCGATGTGCGCGAACTGCTGCAGAAGCGCGTGCATATCCGTTCGGTGGTGGTGAGCGGGTTCGATCTTTCGGTGGTGCGCGAGGCGGACGGCACGCTCAATCTGCTCCCCAATCTGCGGGAATCGCTGAACCGACCGGATGCCGGTGCGAGCGCCGGCGCTAGCGAACCGACGCTGCCGCGAGAGAAGCGCGTCGATCACATTGCTTTTGAGCAAGGCACCTTCGAGTTCTACGATTACACGGTGCGCAAGCCGGCATATAAGGTGGCTGTCACGCAGGCCAGTGCAACCGTCGACAACCTGCATCTGCCCGCGCTCAGCGACCCGACCACCGTCGCCGTCAATGGCGCCATCGTCGGTCCGTCGCATACCGGCACGGTGTCGTTCGGCGGCTGGATCAAGATCGCCAGCAAGGATTCGCAGACCACCAGTACGCTGCACGGCGTCGACGTGGTGATGCTCGACCCGTACCTCCTGAAGAAGGCCGGCGCCAAAGCCCAGGTCACGGGCGGGACGGTCGATATGACGGTCGAATCGACGGTGAGCAACTATCACCTGCATGCGCCGGGCACGCTGACGCTGCATCAACTGCAACTGGCCGATAGCGGCAATCCGCTCGACACGTTCCTGTCGATTCCGACCAAAGCCGCCGTCGCGGCACTGAAGAGCCGCAACGGCGACATCACCGTGCACTTCGTGCTGGACGGCAATCTGCGCGATCCGAAATTCTCGGTGAACGAAAACCTGCTGAACAAACTCGGCACCGGCTTCGCGCAAGTGATGGGCGTAAGCGTCGAAGGCGTCGCCAAGGGCGCCGGCGAAACCGTCAAGGGCTTGGGCAACGCGCTAAAAAACCTGCTCGGGCAGTAGCGGCATGGCGGCGCGCAGACGCCGCTGCGGTAACCTAAGAACATTGGAGGAGACAACCATGCAGGCAAAGACACCGCGCCTACGGCGCATCCAGTGGGTCGCCATCACGTTCCTGACGCTCGCGGGCATCGTCAATTATCTCGACCGCAGCACGCTGTCCATCGCCAATCACTCGGTCAGCGGCGACCTGGGCCTCTCTGCCTCGCAGATGGGCCTGCTGCTGTCCGCGTTCTCGTTTTCGTACGCGTTCGCGCAATTGCCGATGGGCGCGCTGCTCGACCGCTTCGGCGCACGGCTGATGCTCGGCGTGGGGATGTTCGTCTGGTCGGTGGCGCAGTTGTTCGGCGGCTTCGTGCAGACCTTGCAGCAATTCCTGGTTGCGCGGATCTTTCTCGGCATCGGCGAAGCACCGCAGTTTCCCGCGGGTGCGAAAGTCGTCAGCGAGTGGTATTCGCTGCGCGAGCGCGGACGGCCCACCGGCATCTTCATCACCTCTTCGACTATCGGCCCCGCCCTCGCGCCGCCCATTCTGACGGGGCTGCTGCTCGCGTTCGGCTGGCGCTGGATGTTCATCGTGATGGGCGTGATGGGGATTGCGGTGGCGGTCAGTTGGTACCTCGTGTATCGCAACCGGCGCGAAGTCACGCTCGCCCCCGCAGAGGTCGCGCATCTGACCGAAGAGGAGCCGCACGCGCGCGCCGAGCGCCGCATGACCGGCGCCGAATGGCGCGGCCTGTTTGCCTCGCGGACCACGTGGGGCATGATCTTCGGCTTCATGGGCGTGATCTACATGGTCTGGCTGTATCTCACCTGGCTGCCGGCGTATCTCGAACACGAACGGCATCTGTCAATCGCGAAGACCGGCTGGGTCGTTTCGATTCCGTATCTGTTCGGCACGCTCGGCATGCTGTCGAGCGGCTTCGTCGCCGACGGACTGATGGCGCGCGGCATCGCCCCGATCCGCAGCCGTAAGTGGCCGATCTGCACCGGCCTGATTTTCGCGGCGGTGTTCACGGTGCCCGCCGCCTACACGCCGAATACCACGCTCGCGATCGTCTATCTGTCGCTGGCGATGTACTTCATCAACACGGCAAGCGGCGGCGCGTGGGCGCTCGTCAGTGTGGCGGCGCCGCGGCACCTGGTGGCGTCGCTCGGGAGCATCCAGAACTTCGGTGGGTATTTCGGCGGGTCGTTCGCGCCGTTCATCACGGGTGTGGTGGTCGAGCAGACGCACTCGTTCGTGGACGCCTTCCTGATCAGCGCGGGCGTGTCGTTCGCGGCGGCGCTTGTCTACATCTTCGTGGTGCGCGCGCCGATCGCCGAACGCCCGGACAGCGCCGCGGCCGCCACGCTGGCGTGAGGGTGCGATGGTCCGGGCCGACCGGCCCGGACTAGCGGAATCCAACCAGAATCAGACCGGCAGACCCAGTTCGCGCAGCTTCGCTTCGGTCTGCGCCGCGGACGTGTGATGCACGCCGTGCCAGCCGAGCGCGGTCGCGGCCTCGGCGTTCTTGAGGTTATCGTCGATGAACACGAGTTCGTGCGCTTCGATGCCGGGCAGTTGCGCCTCGATACGCCGGCGCATCTCAGCGAAGATCGCCGGATCCGGCTTCACGAGCTTCACGCGGCCGGACACCACGATGTCGCGAAACCGTCGCAGCACCGGGAAATGCTCCCACGCATAGGGAAACGTCTCGTCCGACCAGTTGGTGAGACCGAACAGCGGCACGCCTGCCGCGTCGAGCTTGTCGAGCGTCGCCACGCCGCCCTCGAGCACACCGCCGATCATCTCGTGCCAGCGCTCATAAAAGGCGCGAATCAGCGGCTCGTGATCGGGAAACCGGGCAACCAGTTCGGCGGTACCTTCCGCAATCGGCTGGCCCCCATCCTGACGGATCACCCACTCCATCGAGCAGACGTGCGTCAGAAACCAGCGACGCTCCGTCTCGTCCGGAATCAGTTCGCGAAACAGATATTCCGGGCTCCAGTCGATCAGCACGCCGCCGAAATCGAACACCACGGCTTTGATGCTCATGCGAGCTCCGTTGCCAGGACCTCGGCGAGCGGCCTCACCGAAACCCGGTTGCCCGACAGGGAGGAATGCGTCCACACGAGGTTGTAGTGCGCGACGACCTGTTCAGGGGTGAGTTCGGAGGTGTGCTGGGTGGTATGGAGATCGGAGACGATCGTAGTCCGATACCCCAGCAGGGCGGCTCGGCGCGCGCCGGTATTGACGCAAAATTCGGTCGCATACCCGCAGATCAGCAGACGGTCGACGCCCAGCCGATCGAGATGCGCCTTGAGCGGCGTTTCGTGAAACGAATCGCCGACCGATTTGCGCACGAGGATATCGTCACCGGTACGCACGAGGGAGGCGGGCAGTTGCCAGCCCGCGCTGCCGTGCTCGACTTCCGGGTCACCCTCTTCGTCGTGCTGGACGATGAAAACCGGCGCCCCGGCGGCGCGCGCCGCGGCGGTCAGACGGTTGATCCCGTCGATCACCTCCGCGCCGCGATACGCTGCGTTCGGCCCGGAGAAGAATGCCTCTTGCACATCGATCACCACCACCGCCACGCCTGGCATCGCTCGCCCTCCTCGGCTTAAATCGCTTGCGTCCGCGTTTCGAGCCAGGCCTTCGCCTCGCCCGACACATGCGGCGCAATGCGTGCGCGCACCGTCTCGTGATACGCGTTGAGCCACGCGCGCTCGTCCTCGCGCAGCATCGACAGGTCGAAGCAGCGCGTATCGATCGGGCACATCGTGAGCGTCTCGAACTTCAGGAAATCGCCGAACTCGGTCTTTTCCGCCGCGCGGTTGAGCACCAGGTTCTCGATCCGCACGCCCCATTTACCCGGCCGGTAAATGCCCGGCTCGACCGAGGTGATCATGCCCTCTTCCATGGCCGTCCACGGTTCAGCCGGCGCGTAGTGAGAAATGATCTGCGGGCCTTCGTGCACGTTCAGGAAATAGCCGACGCCATGCCCCGTGCCGTGACCGTAGTCCGCGCCCGCTTCCCAGATCGGCGCACGCGCGATCGAGTCCAGCATCGGCGAGCGGATGCCGCGCGGAAACCGCGCCCGCGAGAGCGCCATCATGCCTTTCAGCACCAGCGTGCAATCGCGCCGCTGCGCGTCGCTCAGCGTGCCGATAGGCAGGACGCGCGTGATGTCGGTCGTGCCGCTCAAATATTGGGCGCCCGAATCGATCAGCAGCAGACCGTTGCCTTCGAGGATCGAGTGCGACGCGGCGGTGGCGCGATAGTGCGGCATCGCGCCGTTCGCGTTGAAGCCGGCGATGGTCGCAAAGCTCAGCGAGATGTAGTCCGGACGCCGCGCGCGTGCCGCCGTGAGGCGTTCGTCGACGGTGAGTTCGGTCATCGTCTCGCGGCCCAGTGCGCCTTCGAACCAGGCGAAGAATTCGGCCAGCGCCGCGCCGTCCTGGTCCATGGTGGCGCGCACGTGTTCGGCGTCCGCCTCGGTCTTGCGCGACTTGAGGAAGGTGGACGGATTCACCGACTCGACGATCTTCACCGTGGAAGGCACCGATTGCAGCAGACCGAACGTGATCCGGCGCGGGTCGATCAGCAGCGTGGTGCCGCCCGGCAGCGCGGCGAGCGCATCGGCCGTCTTGTCATACGATTCGACATGGATACCGTCGCGCGCGAGCGCTTCAGCCAGCGCGCGCGGCACCTTGCCTTCGGCGACGAACAGCGAGACGCGCTCCAGCCCGATCAGCGCATGCGCGACGAACACCGGGTTGTAGCTGACGTCGGCGCCGCGCAGGTTGAACAGCCACGCGAGGTCGTCGAGCGTCGAAACGAAGTGCCATTGCGCGCCTTTTTCCTGCATCGCGCGGCGAATCTGCTCGAGCTTGTCCGAGCGCGCGACCGTCGCATGCGGCGCAGCGTGCTCGAACACCGTTTCGGTGGGCAGCGTCGGACGCTGGAGCCAGATTGCGTCGAACAGATCGACATCCGTGCGCAGCTTCACGCCGCGCGCGCTCAACGCCGAGGTCAGCGCGCGGGCCGCGGCGAGACCCAGCACCGCGCCGTCGACACCGACGGTGCTGCCGGCCGGCAGGTTCTGCGCCAGCCATTCGAAGTGCGGTTGCGACTGCTGTCCGGCCATCATTTTCATCAATTCGACGCCGGTGCCGGCCAATTGCGCGTCGGCCTGCTCCCAATAACGGCTGTCGGTCCAGACGCCGGCAAAGCCGTCCGTAACGACCAGCGTGCCGGCCGAGCCGGTAAAACCCGATAACCATTGCCGGCCTTGCCAGCGTCCGGGCAAATATTCGGACAGGTGCGGATCGGCGGACGGAACCAGATAGGCCGCGAGGCCTTCGCGCGCCATCGCGCCGCGCAGGTGAGCAATACGCTCAGGAATAGAGGAGGTTTCGGGAAGTCGGGCATTCATCGGATTCACCTGCATATGTTCATCGACGGGAGAACAAGCCGACCGTCACGGCAACGGCAATCAGCGCAACAGCCGTACATACCGGCCATTCGAGCGTATCACCATCATGGAAGAGACCCACTACGTTGCCGGCCAGGCGGGCCAACGCTGCGCCCAGCACACCGGCCAGCAGCGCCACCCAGACACGTGCGCGGCTTGTCCGCCGCAGCGGATGCAGCCACCAGCCCGCGAGGCCGATCACCACACCCAATAACACGATACCTGGCCATCCCATCAGTGGGGAACCTCACTCACTTTCGGACTCTTCTCATAGGCTTCAAGCGTTCGGGCAGCTAGCATTTTTGTCTCGTTAACTATAAAGGTCAGCACGGCGCTTTCCGCGTAGCGGTTGAGTTTAGGGGCCGGGGTCACATTTAGGCAAGCCGTAAGGTTTGCCACCCTCGCCCGCCACGCTGAAAGCGCGTTCTATGCGAATCGCCCTCATCGAGCCGGACGTGCGGCACGCGGAACTGGTCGACCGGCTCATCTTCGCCGGCGGCCATACCTGTCAGCATTTCATTGCCAGCACGCCGTTTCTCGCCAGCGCGTCCAGCCACTTCTTCGATCTCCTGCTGACCGATAGTTGGGCAGGCGACCGCCCCGCCGAAGACGTCATTCCCCGCGCCCGCGGCATTCTCCCCAGCCTTCCCGTCATCATGCTGATGTCGTCGCCACGCGAAAGCGAGATTGTCGCAGCATTGCACGCCGGTGCCGACGATTGTCTGACGAAACCGGTACGCGGTCCGGAAATGCTGGCCCGCGTCGAGGCCCTGCTGCGCCGCGCCGGTCTGCGCCGCCCGCCCAACCGCAGGCGCGACGTGTTCGGCGGCTACGTATTCGACGCCGCGCACTTTACCGTTACATTCCACGGACAGACAGTGGCACTAACCCCCAAGGAATTCCGTTTCGCGCTGCTACTATTCAATAATGTGTCGCGGCCGGTGTCGCGCGTCCACATCCTCGAGACAATATGGACGCGTCAGCGCGACGTAAGGTCGCGCACGCTCGACACGCACGCGTCGCGGGTGCGGACCAAATTGCAGTTGCGACCCGAGCACGGCTATTGCCTGACGCCGCTCTACGGCTACGGCTACCAGCTTGACGCGGTCCCGCCGGAGGGCGGCGCGGGCGGCTAAAGTGGTAGGCAGAATGAAGAAATTGCGAAAACGCTATAATATTGGGCTAAACCATAGCCCCGCATATGCAGCTTCTAACGATCGGAATCAATCACCACACCGCGCCCGTCGCCTTGCGCGAACGCGTGGCGTTTCCGCTCGAACAGATCAAGCCAGCGCTCGCGACCTTCAAGGACATCTGGCTCGGCGCCACCGCCCGGACCGCGCCTGAAGCGGCAATCCTCTCCACCTGCAACCGCACCGAGCTCTACTGCGCCACCGACGACCATGCGGTCCGCGAAGCGGCCATCCAGTGGTTCTCGCGCTATCACAACCTGCCGGTCAGCGAACTCGCGCCGCATGTGTACGCCTTGCCGCAGTCGGAAGCGGTGCGCCACGCGTTTCGGGTTGCGTCGGGGCTCGATTCCATGGTGCTCGGCGAGACGCAGATCGTCGGACAAATGAAGGATGCGGTGCGTACCGCGTCCGAAGCCGGCGCGCTCGGCACCTATCTGAACCAGTTGTTCCAGCGCACCTTCGCGGTGGCGAAGGAAGTGCGCAGTACCACGGAGATCGGGGCCCAATCGGTTTCCATGGCCGCCGCGGCCGTGCGGCTCGCGCAGCGCATTTTCGACAAGGTGGCCAACCAGCGCGTGCTGTTCATCGGCGCGGGCGAGATGATCGAGCTGTGCGCGACCCACTTCGCGGCCCAGCAGCCGCGCGAGCTGGTGGTGGCAAACCGCACCGCCGAGCGCGGCGCGCGGCTCGCCGAACGCTTCAACGGCCGGGCCATCCCCCTGGCGGATTTGCCGGCACGCATGCACGAGTTCGACATCATCGTCTCGTGCACGGCGTCCACCTTGCCGATCATCGGCCTCGGCGCAGTCGAACGTGCTGTGAAAGCGCGCCGCCACCGGCCCATTTTCATGGTCGATCTGGCCGTGCCGCGCGACATTGAACCCGAAGTCGGCAAGCTCGAAGACGTGTTTCTCTATACCGTCGACGACCTCGGCGCCATCGTGCGCGAAGGCAATGCCTCGCGCCAGGCGGCCGTCGCCCAGGCCGAAGCGATCATCGAAACGCGCGTGCAGAACTTCATGCAGTGGCTCGACGCGCGCAGCATCGTGCCGGTGATCCGCCATATGCACACCCAGGCCGACCTGCTGCGCCGCGCCGAAGTCGAACGCGCGCAAAAGGCGCTCGCCCGCGGCGACGATCCGGCCGCCGTGATCGAAGCCCTTTCGCAAGCGCTGACCAACAAGCTGATCCATGGTCCGACGCACGCACTCAATCGCGCCAGCAGTGAGAATCGCGATAAGCTCATCGAACTGATGGGCGGTTTCTACAAACACTCCGACTCTTCGGAACGTTAGCGGCGCTGCCGCTGCGCGCAGCCTTGCCAGGTGGTTTCGGCAGGCCGGCGCCGACTTCCAGGGCCTGCGCCCGCCTCCCCAGTTACGCCGTCCTTTCCGGAGCCCGCTCCGTACCGTCCGATGAAAACGAGCATGCAAAGCAAGCTCGACCAGCTCACTACCCGGCTGGCCGAACTGAACGACCTGTTGAGCCGCGAAGACATCACCGCGAATCTCGACCAATACCGCAAGCTCACGCGTGAGCACGCGGAGCTGGGGCCGGTGGTCGAACATTACGCGCTATGGCGCCAGGCCAGCAACGACGCGCTCACCGCGCAGGAACTGCTGGCCGACGCGTCGATGCGCGACTTCGCCGAAGACGAGATCCGCGCGGCACGCGAACGGATGGACAAGCTCGGCGCCGAACTGCAGAAAATGCTGCTGCCGAAAGACCCCAACGACGACCGCAACATCTTCCTCGAAATCCGCGCGGGCACCGGCGGCGACGAATCGGCGCTGTTCGCGGGCGATCTGCTGCGGATGTATCTGCGCTTCGCCGAACGCAACCGCTGGACGGTCGAAATGATGTCGGCGAGCGAATCGGATCTGGGCGGCTACAAGGAAGCAATCGTGCGAATCGCCGGCGAAGCGGCGTATTCGAAGCTCAAGTTCGAGTCCGGCGGCCACCGCGTGCAGCGCGTGCCGGCCACTGAAACCCAGGGCCGGATTCACACGTCCGCCTGCACGGTTGCGGTGATGCCCGAAGCGGATGAAATCGGCGAGGTCGAGATCAATCCCGCCGACTTGCGCATCGATACGTTCCGCGCCTCCGGCGCGGGCGGCCAGCACATCAACAAGACCGATTCGGCCGTGCGGGTCACGCACTTGCCCACCGGCATCGTCGTCGAATGTCAGGACGACCGCTCGCAGCACAAGAACAAGGACCGCGCGCTGAAGGTCCTCGCCGCGCGCATCAAGGACAAGCAGTACCACGAGCAGCACGCCAAGGAAGCCGCGACCCGCAAGAGCCTGATCGGCTCGGGCGACCGCTCCGAGCGCATTCGCACCTATAACTTCCCGCAAGGGCGGCTCACGGATCACCGTATCAACCTGACGCTGTATCGCCTCGAATCGATCATGGACGGCGATCTCGACGAACTGATCGCCGCCCTGGTCAGCGAGCATCAGGCCGAGCTGCTGGCCTCGCTCGGCGACGCGGACTAAGCGCCACCGTACGCCGCTCGCACGCACCCATCACGCCGCCATGGACAACGCCGCCGCCCTGTTACGCGCCTCCGCTTTGCCGCCGCTCGAAGCGCGCATCCTGCTCGGGCACGTGCTGGGCTGGCGCCGCACGGAGCTGATCACGCGCAGCGACGAGCCGCTCGACGCCGCGCTCGTGGCCCGCTATCAGGCGCTGGCAGCGCGGCGTCTGGCAGGCGAGCCCGTCGCGCAACTGGTCGGCGCGCGGGAGTTCTTCGGGCTCGAGTTCGAAGTCACGCCGGATGTGCTGATCCCGCGGCCAGAAACCGAATTGCTGGTCGAGACCGCGCTCGCCGCGCTCGAGGGCCTGACGCGGCCGCGGGTACTCGACCTCGGCACCGGCACCGGCGCGATTGCGGTCGCCCTTGCCTCGGTCAGGCCCGACGCGCAGGTCTGGGCCGTAGACCGCTCGGCCGACGCGCTGGCCGTCGCGACCCGCAACGCCGCGCGGCTACTGGATGCGACACGTCACGGCGGCCCGCTGCAGTTGGCGCGCAGCGACTGGTACGACGCGCTCGATCCCGCCCTGCACTTTGACGTGATCGTCAGCAATCCGCCGTATATCGCCAGTGGCGACCCGCATCTGTCCGAAGGCGATCTGCGCTTCGAACCGCGCGGCGCGTTGACCGACGAAGCCGACGGCTTAAGCGCGATCCGCGCCATCGTCGCCGATGCGCCCGCGCGCTTCGCGGAGCGCGGCGGCGTGCTCTGGCTCGAACACGGCTACGATCAGGCCGCCGCGGTACGCACCCTGCTCGACCAGGCAGGCTTCTCCGACGTGCGCTCGGAGCGCGATCTTGCCGGCATCGAACGGATCAGCGGCGGTTCGTGGCACGCGAACGTGTGACGCCGGAGCGCCGCCCGCCTGTCCGGGCGAAATCCGCTATCATTTCAATCTATCTCCCCCTTATTCCGGAACCGCAAGGTCAGTCATGGATACGCAACAACGCATCAAGCAAATCGTCGACGAAAATGCCGTCGTCCTCTTCATGAAGGGTACTGCGCAGTTTCCGATGTGCGGCTTTTCGGGCCGCGCCATTCAGATCCTGAAGGCGTGCGGCGTCGACACGATCAAGACCGTCAACGTCCTCGAAGACGACGAAGTCCGCCAGGGCATCAAGGAATTCTCCAACTGGCCGACCATTCCGCAGCTCTACGTGAAGGGCGAGTTCATCGGCGGCTCGGACATCATGATGGAGATGTATCAGAACGGCGAACTGCAGCAACTGTTTGCTGCAGCCTGATCGTTCAGCCCGTTCAGTAGACGCAACCCGGTGCCGCGAGCCATGGAAACACGCGCTGCGGCGCCTCGCCGGCTGATCATCGCGATCACCGGCGCAACGGGCGCCATCTACGGCGTCCGTTTGCTTGAAACGCTGCGCAAACTGGGCGGAGTGGAAAGCCACCTGCTGATCTCCAGCGCCGGCTGGCTCAACATCCAGCACGAACTCCAGCTCAGCAAAGAAGACCTGCATGCGCTCGCGGATGTCGTCCATTCGGTGCGCGACGTGGGCGCGAGCATCGCATCCGGCTCGTTTACGACCGACGGCATGATCGTCGCGCCCTGCTCGATGAAAACCTTGGCCAGCGTCGCACACGGCCTGTCGGACAATCTGATCACCCGCGCCGCCGACGTCACGCTCAAGGAGCGCCGCCGCCTCGTGCTGATGGTGCGCGAAACACCGTTTAACCTCGCGCATCTGCGCAACATGACCGCCGTCACCGAAATGGGCGGCATCGTCTTTCCGCCGCTGCCCGCCTTCTACAACCAGCCGGCCTCGATCGACGAAATGGTCGATCACACCGTCGAGCGCGTGCTGGACCTGTTCGCGCTGGGACCGGCGCTCGCGGCAGCATGGCCGGGACTGCGCGACGCGTCAGCCGAATAAGGCCTGGCGCCGGCCGCCGCAAACCGCGGATTAACAATGCTGGCGACACAATCAAATCCGGTTTCAGCCGTTTATCAAACGGCAGTACGCCCGTATATTGGTAGCAACCCAACTTACGAGCCGCACCCGCTGCGGACTTCGCTGCCATGACCCGCTTGCCGTCGCTGTTCCTGTCTCACGGCGCTCCCACGCTGCCGATCGATCCGTCCATGCCACGAGCCGAATTCGCCGCGCTCTCCACCCAGGTGCCGCGTCCTGAAGCCATCCTGATGCTGTCGGCTCATTGGGGCACCGCCCAGCCGCTGGCGAGCACGGCCGACCGGCCGGAGACGATTCACGACTTTTACGGCTTTCCCCGCCAGCTGTATGAGATCCAGTACCCGGCGCCGGGTGCGCCGGATGTCGCGCGACGGGCCGCCGTGCTGCTCAACGAGCACGGGCTGGTGGCCGACACCCAGTCGCACGGTCTCGATCACGGCGCGTGGGTGCCCATGCTGCTGATGTTTCCGCACGCGGATGTGCCGGTGGCTCAGTTGTCGATCCAGCCGCATAGGGACGCCGCTCATCACTTTCGCGTCGGTCGTGCCTTGCGGGCGCTGAAGGATGACGGCGTGATGGTGATCGGCTCCGGCCAGATCACGCACAATCTGCGCGCCGCCGACTTCTCCGCCCGGCCGGAAGACGCCGACCCGCGCGTCTTGGAATTCACCGACTGGTTCGAAACGAAGCTGGCCGCGCACGATACCGACGCGCTGCTCGACTATCGGCTCCAGGCGCCGCACGCGGCGCTGATGCACCCGACCGACGAGCATCTGCTGCCGGTGTTCGCCGCGCTCGGCGCTGCGGACGACGACTACACGCTCGGGATCCAGTCGCTCGGGACGTATCAGAAGGCGCTGGCGATGACGAACTACGTGTTCGGCACGGCGTAAGCGGCGACCGGCGGCGCACGGGGCGCGCCATCGGTACCTGTACCGCCCAGCGCCGCAGGGCGCCCCGCAAAGCCATAAAAAAAACCCGCCTGATTTAACAGGCGGGCTTTCTGCATCCCGGAACCGCGTCCGGGGCGAAGCTTGGACAGCGCGAGCGCTTAATGCGCGCCCATCCCTTCGAGTACTTCGTCATGGACCTGACGCTCATCGAGGTAGTCGCTGCGATAGCCCGCGTTCACGCCCCAGTAATAGAAACCCAGCGCAACCACGGCCACAACCAGCATGTCCCAGCCGTACGGCAGGATGTTATGGCCGCCGAACTGCTTGCTGCCGATCAGCGACAGGATCGCCATCACCGGCAAGTAAGCCACCAGCCACCACGCGGCCTTCAGGTCGCGCTGATAGCCGGCAAAGCCCGACTTCGCCTGGAAGTAGAAGTACACCGGCAGCGCGACGATCATCAGCAGGATGATTTCGCCCGTCAGCGGCCACTTCGCCCAGAACAGCACCATCGACGCGCAGACGAAAGCGAACGGCGCAATGATCTTCATGCCGGGGATATGCAGCGGACGGTCCAGATCGGTTGCCGCGCGGCGCAGCGCCATCAGGCTGATCGGACCCGTCAGGTACGAAATCACCGTCGCCACCGAAATCACGGCCGCCAGCGAGCTCCAGCCGCGGAAGAAGAACAGGAAGATGAACGAAACCAGCAGGTTGAACCACATCGCCTGACGCGGCACGCCGTAGATCGGGTGCACGTTGCCGAACATCTTCGGCATGGTGTTGTTGCGTTCCATGGCGTAGATCATGCGGCTCGTCGTCGCCATGTAGGTCGTGCCCGTGCCGCTCGGGCTGACGAACGCGTCGACGTACAGCAGGAACGCCAGCCAGTTCAGGTTCAGTGCAAGCGCCAGTTCGGCGAACGGCGACGCAAAGCTGAAGTGGCTCCAGCCCTTCAGCACGTCAGCCGGATTCACCGCGCCGATATACGCAATCTGCAGCAGCACGTAGATCACCAGCGCCAGCAGGATCGAGCCAATCACCGCGAACGGCACGCTGCGCGACGGGTTACGCGCTTCGCCAGCCAGGTTGATCGGGCTCTGGAAACCGTTGAACGCGAACACGATACCGCTCGTCGCCACCGCCGTGAACACCGCCGACCAGCCGTACGGAGCGAAGGTGCTCGCCTCGCCGAAGTTCTCGTGATGGAAACCCGTGGCCATCAGGCCGGCAATCGTTGCGGCGGGAATCAGAAACTTGAAGATCGTGATTGTCGTATTGGCGCGCGCAAACAGCTTCACACCCCAATAGTTCAGCATGAAATAGATAATGACGAGGATCGCCGAGAGTAATAACCCATTAGTGGTTAATGACCCATTGACGAACAATGCATGCGCCCATGGATACGGCCAGGTACTCATGTATTGAATCGACGCTTCTGCTTCAATCGGAATCACCGAGACGATGGCGATCCAGTTGGCCCATGCGCTGATGAAGCCGACAAGCGCGCCGTGCGAATAGCGCGCGTAGCGCACCATGCCGCCCGACTCGGGGAACATGGCGCCAAGCTCGGCGTAGGTCAGTGCAATCGCCAGAATCACCACGGCGCCGATGATCCAGGCGCAAATGGCTGCCGGGCCTGCAATTTTTGCCGCTTTCCACGCGCCGAACAGCCAGCCCGATCCGATGATCGAACCCAGGCCGGTCAGCAACAGCGCGAACGGGCCAATGTTCCGTTGAATAGAACCTTTCACGTCTTCTCCTATGTCGACCAGAGTTAGCGCCTCAACGCTTACTCCGGTCCCATGCAGTTGCGGTCTGAAACATGTCGGCACCGCGGCATTGCTTGTGACGCTGAAGACGGGGTGACGGCCATGATGGGCGAGGGCTTATACCGAGAATCAGGTGCAACCCTGGCGCGGCGCGTAGTTTAACGGTTGCACCGCCAGATTGCAGCGAAGCTAGGGTTATCCCTAGCAAAAAATTAAAGGGACGGCAAGTTTTGTCGGACCCCTGCGCCTGGCCCTAAAAACCTTGTAAAGATGTGTGGATACTGTTGACCTTCTCTCAAAATCGCCGTATAACGTTCGGGCAGGATTTCAAGCGGCGAGTGAATTGGTCTTTCGTAGTTCGCCCATCAACGGTACTCCGGTTGGTCCCATTACCCCCTTCCTTGATTTTCATGCACCCTCTGGGCTTCGGCCTTATTTACCATCTTTAGGAACAAGTAATATGGAAACCGGTACCGTCAAGTGGTTCAATGACGCAAAGGGCTTTGGCTTCATCACTCCCGACGGCGGCGGCGAAGATCTGTTCGCGCATTTCTCGGAAATCCGCACGGAAGGCTTCAAGACGCTGCAAGAAAACCAAAAGGTTACGTTTGAAGTGAAGACGGGCCCGAAGGGCAAGCAAGCAGCTAACATCAAGCCGGTGTAAGCGCGCGCTTCCTTCTGGACGCGAAAAACCCCGCCTCGCCGCGGGGTTTTTTTATGCCTGGTGAAAACGAACGCGTGCGGACACGCGTGGGCTGAAAAGCGGCAGTTGCGGATTAACCGAACAGCCGCCGCGCGTGAATGCCGAGGCCCGTGGCGACGCTGGCGAGGCGATCGCCGAACACCGGCCGCGCATCCGGAAACGCAGCGGACAGCGCCCCGGAAAGAAACGCGAGGCCGGTCGAACCGCCGGTGAAGTAAATCGCGCCCACGTCGCGGGGCGCCACGCCGGCCGCCTGCACGGTATCCCGCGCCGCCTGCACGATGCGCAGCGTCTCGTCGTGCCCCGCCTTGATCAGTTGCGCCTCGTCGAAGGCGAGCCGCAAATCTTCTTCCACCAGCTCCAGATCGATCATGGTCTCGCCGCCCGCGGCGACGCCGATCTTCGCCTCTTCGGCATGCGCCGCCAGCGCGTGCCCCAAACGGCGGTCGACCACCCGCATCAGGCGGTCGTGGTGGCGGGTCTCGGTAAACAGATGCCGCATCAGCACCAGTTCGCTGACCCGCTTGGGGGCGTAGACCGTGTTGATCAGGTGCCATGTGGCGAGGTCGAAATAGACCCGGTTCGGAATCTCGCGCCCTTCCGGATCCAGCGTCTGATAGCCCAGTTCCCGCAGGATGGTGGCGAGCTCGACCCGGCGGTCGAAGTCCGTACCGGCGACGTGCACGCCGTGATGCGCCAGCACGTCGTCCTTGCGCTCGGCGCGCTTTACGCGCTCCGGCCCGACTCGCACCAGCGAGAAGTCCGACGTGCCGCCGCCGATGTCGGCCACCAGCACCAGCCCTTCTGCCGTCAGATGCGACTCGTAGTCGAACGCTGCGGCAATCGGCTCGTACTGGAAGTGAATCTCCTTCAGGCCCACCGAACGCGCGGCAGCTTCCAGTTGCTGTTGCGCAAGCTGGTCGGCGCGTGGATCATCGTCAACGAAGAATACCGGGCGGCCCAGCACCGCACGGCTGATCGGACTGCCGGCGCTGGCTTCGGCGGAACGCTTCAGGTGATCGACGAAAATCGCGATCACGTCGGTGTACTTGATGGCCGAGCCGTCGCCGAGGTCGGTCGAGTTTTCCGCCAGCGGCGAGCCGAGGATGCTCTTCATCGAGCGCATCAGCCGGCCGTCGAAGCCGTCGATATACGCTTCGAGCGCCGCGCGGCCGTAGCCGGTAGTGTTCTCGTCGGTATTGAAGAAGACGGCGGTGGGCAGCGTGGTGTATGCACCTTCGACCGGCGCAAGCCGTAGCGCTGTGCCGTCAGGCACGGCAACTGCCGAATTCGAGGTGCCAAAGTCAATCGCGCAATAGGTCATGGCAGGAAATCGCCGCTCACGGCTGGCGCGGACAGAAAGGGGACGGGCTTTGTATCACGAAAGCGCGGCGAGCATCAACTAAGTCGGGGGAACGGAAATTGCTCATTTCCACAGGATACGCCATTCAAATTTCCCGCCATGAGGAGACTTGTCGCAATGAGCGAGCCGCCCATCGCAACGATGCAGGAAAAACGCAGCACCGTGATCGAAACCGATCTGCCCTCGCGGCTCGACCGCTTGCCGTGGGGCCAGTTTCATTCGCTGATCGTAGTCGCCCTCGGGGTGACGTGGCTGCTCGACGGCCTGGAGGTCACGCTGGCCGGTGCGGTGGCGAGCGCCCTGAAGGCCAGCCCGACGCTGCACTTTACCAATAGCGACGTCGGCCTGACCGGCAGCGCCTATATCGCCGGCGCCGTGCTCGGCGCGCTCGGCTTCGGCTGGCTCACCGATCGCCTCGGCCGCCGCAAGCTGTTCTTCATCACGCTGACGCTCTATCTGGCCGCCACCGCAGCCACGGCGCTATCGTGGAATCTGGCGAGCTTCCTGCTGTTTCGCTTCCTCACGGGGGCGGGTATTGGCGGCGAGTATACGGCGATCAACTCGACGATCCAGGAATTCACGCCGGCGCGCGTGCGCGGCTGGACCGACCTCGGCATCAACGGGACCTTCTGGGTGGGCGCTGCAATTGGCGCGGCCGGTTCGCTGGTGCTGCTCGACCCGCACCTGCTGCCCGCCGACTGGGGCTGGCGCGCGTGCTTCTTTATCGGCGCGGTACTGGCGCTCGCCATCCTGCCAATGCGCGCCTGGGTGCCCGAAAGCCCGCGCTGGCTGCTCACGCACAACGAGGCGCGCGAAGCCACGACGATCGTCGAGCAGATCGAAACGCGCTTTCGCCGGGCGGGGAATCGGTTAGCGGATGAGCCCCTCCACCGTCTGCGCTTGCGCACGCGCGACCACACGCCGCCCGGCGAAGTGCTCCACGCGATCTTCACGCTGCATCGGCGTCGCGCGCTGGTCGGTCTGTCGATGATGACCGCGCAGGCGTTCTTCTACAACGCGATCTTCTTCACCTACGCGCTGGTGCTGACGGATTTTTATCATGTGCCGGGCGATCATATTGGCTGGTATTTGCTGCCGTTCGCACTCGGCAATTTTCTCGGACCGCTGGTATTGGGACGCCTCTTCGACGTGATCGGCCGCCGCGCGATGATCGCGACCACGTACGCGCTGTCCGGCATTTTGCTCACCATCAGCGGCTACCTGTTCGAACAGAATCTGCTCACCGTCACCACGCAAACCATCGCGTGGATGGTGATTTTCTTCTTCGCGTCGGCAGCGGCCAGTTCCGCCTATCTGACGGTGAGCGAATCGTTCCCCCTAGAGATCCGCGCCCTGGCGATTGCGGTGTTCTACGCGTTCGGCACCGCGCTCGGCGGCATTGCCGGGCCGGCATTCTTCGGACGACTGATCGATACGCATCAGCGCAGCGCGGTCTTTACGGGCTATCTGGTCGGCTCGGCGCTGATGGTTGGCGCGGCGGTGGTAGCCGCGATCTGGGGCGTCGATGCGGAGCGCAAATCGCTCGAGAGCGTCGCCACTCCGTTATCCGCGCTGGCGGATGACGAGTAAATAAAAAAACGCGCGGCCCGATGGACCACGCGTTTCTCATCTGACCGGCTACGCCGTTAAAACCGGCTTAGCGGGGCCATGCCGGCCAACCTCTCAGAATGCCTTCTTCCACACGCCGTTATAAGCGATCTCGCCCAGCGGGAAGCGCGTTCGCACCGACTTCTCGCGCTCGCGCAGCACCGGGTCGAGCTTCTCGACTTCGCCGAAATGGCCAAGCGAAATCATCGCGATCACTTCGACATCGTCGGGGATCGCAAACGCCTTGCGGAATGCCGGGACGTCGAAGCCGCTCATCTGGTGGGCCGCGAGGCCCAGCGCGTGGGCTTGCAGCACCAGCGACATCGCCGCCGCACCTGCATCGTAGGCGGCACAGCGGTTCACTTCACCTTTGCTGGTCAGCGTGTGCGTGGTGACGGCGATCAGCACCGGCGCCGGTGCATTCCAGCCCTGGTTGAACGGCACCAGGGTGGCGAAGGCGCGCTTGAACGAGACTTCGTCGGTGCTGCGATCGAACACGACGAAACGCCACGGCTGCGAGTTGTACGACGAAGGCGCCCAGCGGGCCGCTTCAAGAACCGCATGCAGATGCTCGCGGCTGACCGGCTCGCTCGAATACGCGCGCGGGCTCCAGCGGCCTGCAATCAGTTCATGAATGGGAACTGCGGTTGGGGCGGGTTTGTTGGCCATGCGTTTCTCTCAGTCGAAATTCATGATCGACGGGCGGCTGCCCGGGGCCACATAGCATAACCGGCCTTTCCGACGCGTGCTTCAGAACGGACTGATAAAGCGCATTCGAGCGCTGCGTAGGGCGCGAGCCGAGCCGCCAATGCCCGGCGGCCCCCTAGCGCCCTACACGCGTCCTACACCGGCTGCGGTACAACCGGACGCTCGCCGCGGTTGATACGCAGCACGATCACCGATGCGACGAGGCACAGACCGCCCGAGATCATCGACGCCACCGTGTAAGTACCGAGGCTCGCGCGCAGCATGCCGGCGCCGAGCGCCGCGAAGGCCGCGCCGAGCTGGTGTCCCGCCACCACCCAGCCGAACACGACCGGCGCCGCTTCCTTGCCGTAGACATCGGTCGCAAGACGCACGGTAGGCGGGACGGTGGCGATCCAGTCGAGACCGTAGAACACCGCGAAGATCGGCAGGCCGAAGAAGTCGATGCCGAACGCGTGCGGCAGATACATGAGCGAGAGGCCGCGCAGACCGTAGTACCAGAACAGCAGCACGCGGCTGTTGAAGCGGTCCGACAGCCAACCCGACAGCGTCGTGCCGAACAGATCGAAGATGCCCATGGCGGCCAGCAGCGACGCGCCCTGCACTTCGGTCAAGCCGTGGTCGCTGCACATCGCGATCAGATGCGTGCCGACATAGCCGTTCGTGCTCGCGCCGCAAATGAAGAAGCTGAAAAACAGCAGCCAGAAATCGCGCGTCTTGCTAGCCATTCCCAGCGTGCCGAAGGCGATTGCCAGCGGGTTCTGTTTCGTGACCTGGGTGTTGAGCGGCGCGTCGGCCGGTTCGCCGAACGGGCGCAGCGTCAGGTCGGCGGGGCGCTCGGGCAGCAGGAACGCGACCAGCGGCAACACGATCGCCGCCGCGCCGGCGACCACCCAGACCACCGGACGCCAGCCGTGATGCTCGGCAATCGCCGCGAGCAGGGGCAGGAACACCAGCTGACCGGTCGCCGAACTGGCTGTGAGGATACCCATTACCAACCCGCGATGCGTGGTGAACCAGCGGTTCACGACCGTCGCCGACAGCGACAGCGCCGCGACACCCGTCGAACCGCCGACCATCACGCCCCAGATCAGGATCATCTGCCACGGATGCGTCATCAGCGACGACAGCGCCACGCCGGCCGCCATCGTCGCGAGCGCGATCAGCACCGTCGGGCGTACGCCGAAGCGCTGCATCGCCGCCGCCGCGAACGGTCCCATCAAGCCGTACAGCGCGATATTCACCGAAATCGCAAGCGAGATCGTCGCCCGGCTCCAGCCGAACTGATGCTCGAGCGGCACCATCATCACGCTGGGCGTCGCGCGCGTGCCCGCCGCGGCCAGCAACACCAGAAACACCACCGCCACGGTCAGCCAACCGTAGTGGAAGCGCCCACCAATCATTCTCGCTGCCCAGTTCATCGGATCTCCAGTTGGCGCGCCGTCTTCCTGACGCCGCTGCCTCGCCTATTGTTACTGCTTTCGTAAAGGACTTGTGACAGATCAGTCACAATGGTGTTGCGATCTTAGTTACCGCTCGGTAACATGTCAAGGCATCAACAACCCAGTGTGCGACCACCATGTCAGAGCGTGAAACCGCTACGCCGGCCAGGGCAACCCGCCGTGCCCGCACCCAGACCGCCGGGCCGCAGGCGCAGGAGCATCTGCTGCAGGCCGCGGGCGAGCTGTTTTATGAGGAAGGGGTGCGGGCGGTGGGTGTCGATGCGGTGGTCGAGCGGGCCGGCGTCAACAAGATGAGCCTGTACCGCCAGTTTTCGTCGAAGGACGACCTGGTGCTCGCTTACCTGGAGCGCAAGGACACGCAGTTTTTCGGCTATGTCGAAGCGAGCGTCGCGAAGCATCCGGGCGAGCCGGCCAGACAGCTTGTGCAGTACTTCGACGACCTGGCCGTGCGGGCGTCGAACGAAGGCTATCGCGGGTGCCCGTTTGTGAACGTCGCCGTCGAATTTCCGGACGCCTCCCATGCCGCACGGCGCTTTGTCGCCGGCAACAAGGCGCGTCTGATGGCGCGCATCACCGCGCTGGCCACCGAAGCCGGCGCCGACGACCCCGTGGCGCTGGCCAACGGGCTCGGGCTGCTGATCGAAGGCGTGTATGCCGCGAGCCAGACCTATGGACCGGGCTGCGGGCCGATTCTGGCCGCGCCGCGCGTGGCGGCGCAGTTGATCGCCGCGGCCTGTTCGAAGACAGCGGGCGCGAACTAGCTCGTCAACCCGGGGCGGCGGGTTGCAATGAGCGGCGCCGGTAAAATGGCGTTTTCAAGCACGTTGCCCCACCATGCCGCCGTCCACCGACTCCCCCGCCACCATCCTTGCCGCGACTCGCCACTGGCTGACCCGCGCGGTCATCGGCCTGAACCTGTGTCCGTTCGCCAAGGCCGTGCACGTGAAGAACCAGATCCACTACGCGATCAGCGAAGCAACCGATCTGGAAGGCGTCCTGATGGATCTCGAAGCCGAGTTGCAAGCGCTCGCGCAGGCCGATCCAGCCGAAGTGGATACCACGCTGCTGATTCTCCCGCACGCACTCGCCGACTTCATCGAATACAACGACTGTCTGTTTTTTGCGGAGCGGATGCTCAGGCAATTGCGCCTCGAAGGCGAACTGCAGATCGCGAGTTTTCATCCGCAATACCAGTTCGAAGGCAGCGAGGCGGACGATATCGAGAACTACACGAACCGGGCCCCGTATCCGATCCTGCACCTGCTGCGGGAGGCGAGCATCGAGCGCGCGGTAGAGGCGTTTCCCGACGCCGCGGACATCTACGAACGCAATCAGGAAACGCTGAGGCGGTTGGGACTGGCCGGCTGGGAAAAGTGGATGAACGAGCCCGCCGACGAGTAAGCGGCCGCGTTCCAGGCGGCGAACAGGGTCCACCTCACCTCGCCTTGCCGCCTCGAATATCTTCAGGCCTCCTGAGGCTTCGTCAGGCCCCCTAAGGCCCCCCCAACCGTCCTCAGTCTTCGTCAGGCCGCCTCAAGCCTCGACGAAAAACCGCTCGCGCAGCTCCGCCAGCCCGAGCGTCTCCATCACCTCATTGAGCCGCTCCGACGGGCGGCGGCGCGGCAAGTCCTTGTACTGGGCAATGATGAGTTCGTTCTTCATCGAATGCTCCCAGCCCACCAGTTCGGTCACGCTCACCTGATAGCCATGCGCCTCGAGCTGCAGACAGCGCAGCACGTTGGTGATCTGGCTGCCGAATTCCCGCGTGTGCAGGGGATGGCGCCAGATTTCCGTCAGCGCGTTGCCGAGCGACTTGCCCTTGTTCTGACGCAGCACGCCGGCGACTTCGGCCTGACAGCAGGGCACCACCACGATGTACTTCGCGTGTTTCTGCAAGGCGAAGCGAATCGCGTCGTCCGTCGCGGTATTGCATGCGTGCAGCGCCGTGACGATATCGATCGTGGCCGGCAGGCGCTCCGAGCCAATCGACTCCGCCACCGACAGATTCAGAAACGACATCCCCTTGAAGCCGAGCCGGGCCGCCAGCGCCTCGGAACTCGTCACCAGTTCTTCGCGCGTCTCGATGCCGTAGATGTGCGAATTATCCTGTTGCTCCTTGAAAAACAGGTCATACAGGATAAAACCAAGGTATGACTTGCCCGCGCCGTGATCGACGAGGGTCAGGTCGCCCTGGGTTTCTTTCAGATCTTTCAGCAGCGGCTCGATGAACTGGAACAGGTGATAGACCTGCTTCAGCTTGCGGCGGCTGTCCTGATTCATTTTGCCGTCGCGCGTCAGGATATGCAGTTCCTTGAGCAGTTCGACGGATTGGTTGGGGCGAATTTCGTGAGTTTTGCTGGACATCGTACGGACCGCCATCGATTGCACGGCGAACGTGCGACAGGCGACGGAAAAAGAGAAAAGTTGCTGCCAGTTTACCCAAAGCGCGGCACACCCACCGATTGATTGCCGCCAACGATGCGCGAAGCGCGTTTTTCCTGGAACACTTCCTGCTCTGAAAAGGGTGCGGAACGTAGGCAAAACACGACGCGAGACGCGCAGCAAGCGAAGCATGCGGCCCGAAGCCCCTCGGCAGGCCGCATGAAGAACAAAGACACGCAGCCGGCCGCCGGCCTGTTCAGGCGAACCGCATGCGTGTGGGGAGGTCGGACCCGGAACACGGGTGCGAACGTTACGTAACCTGCAGTGCGCCGCGATCTCAACCGGAAGCGCGCTCAGAATAATTGAGGCGGCAATGGATACGATACCCAACGGCAACGCCGAACAGAAATTCCAGGAACTGTTGACCAAGCTGATGGCAACACCTGCGTGGACAGAAAAACAGCAGCTCGAACTGGAAATGGCGCGTGACATCTCCGTGGAGATGCTGCGCCTCGCCGAGTTGATGCGCGACGGCAGCGTCGACCTCGAAACCTGTCTGACGATGCTCAAATACGCGAAAGTGCTCGATTTCGTGATGACCACGCTCGCGTCGCGGCGCGATATCAAGCCGCAAACGCTGCGGGTGATTTTCAAGCTCGCCGGACTCAAGGTCGACGAAGAGTATCCGGGCTGAGGTTCGGACCGTCCTGAGGCGATGAACCGGTGAACCGCCCCGCCCTATACGGCCGTATGCGCAGCAGCGCTGCGGCCGTGAGCGGCATTTGAGTGGCATTTGAGCCGCATTTCCCCGCAGACACTTCCCTCTGGTGTATCCGCAAACCGGCTTGACCAGGTGAGCGGCGCCCTCCTATTATCGGCAACGGGTCAGGCCGATATCAGTACGCACACAAAACAGTCTCGCCGCTAGAGCGCGACGCACAGGTCCGATCCACCCCCACCCGCCCGGCATCGAAGCGGACCGCGCCATCCCCACCCCGGATGCCGCCCACGGAGGAGACGTTGTCATGAGAAAAATGCGTTGGGTCGTGATTTTTCTGTGCTTTCTGGCCATTGCCGTCAACTACGTCGACCGGGCCAATCTCGCGGTCGCCGCACCGCAGATCGAAAAGGCGCTCGGTATCGGACCGGCAGAAATGGGCCTCATCCTGAGCGGCTTTTTCTGGACTTATGCGTTCATGCAGATGCCGTTCGGCTGGTTTATCGACCGGGTCGGCGCCCGCATTGCACTGCCGCTGGCGGTGGGCTGGTGGTCGCTGTTCACGGCCGCCACGGCCGTCACGACGAGCGTCGGCGCGATGTTCGGCTGCCGTCTGATGCTCGGCATCGGCGAGGCCGGCGCCTATCCGTCGTGCGCGAAACTGGTCGCGCAGTGGTTCAAGCCGGCGCAGCGGGCCATCGCCACCAGCATCTTCGATAGCGGCTCGCGGGTCGGCTCGGCGCTGTCGATTCCGGTCGTTGCGTTGATCATCAGCAGCGCGGGGTGGAAGGCGTCGTTCATTGTCACCGGCCTGCTCGGCGCGGTGTGGATTGTCGGCTGGCTGGCGATCTACCGCAGCCCCGCCCACGGCGACATGACCGGCCCCGACGATATCGTGCCGCCACGCCAGGCACCCGCCGGCGAGCCGCACGCGAGCTGGGTGTCGCTGTTTCGCCACCGCACGCTGTGGGGCATGATGCTCGGCTTCTTCTGCCTGAACTTCGTGATCTACTTCTTCATCACCTGGTTTCCGAGCTATCTGGTGCAGACGCGCGGCTTCTCGCTCAAATCGCTCGGCACGCTCGGGATGATTCCGGCGTTGATCTCGATTCCCGGCGGCTGGCTCGGCGGGTTCGTCTCCGATGCGCTGTACCGGCGCGGCTGGAGCCTCACCGCATCGCGCAAGACCTGCATGGTGGGCGGGATGCTGATGTCGTCGGTGATTACCCTGTCGGCCTTTACGTCGGACGTGTACCTGATGCTCGCGTGCTTCGGCATCGCTTACGGCAGCCTCGCGTTCGCCGCGGCGAGCATCTGGTCGCTGCCCGCCGACGTCGCCCCCACTCCGCACCACGTCGCGTCGATCAGCGGGATCCAGAACTTCGCGTCGAACCTGGCAGGCATCGTCATCACCACCTTCACCGGCGTGATGGTCGCGCTGACCAAGGGCTCGTTCACGATTCCGCTGATCGTCGCGGGCGGATTCTGCTTTCTGGGGGCGTTCAGCTATCTCGTGATTGTGGGCAAGATCGAGCCCTTGCCGACCAGGCCGGACGGACGCAACGAGCCGGAGACGATGCACTCGCCGGTTTGATTCGTTGTGCGGGTTGAAGAACCAGGCACGTTGCAGGTAGGTCGCAGGATAGCGTCCAATGCCGGGCATGACTTGAGTTGGTCCTCGCGGGGCAGTCGTGCGGCCGCGTGCCGCGTTTGCCCCCGGGCAGCACGCAGTGTGAAAATAGCGGGCTTTGCGTCGCCAGCCGTGGCAAGCTGGCCGCGCACCCCGCCTTTTTCACACCTTCGTGCCCACCGCCTCGCCCCTCACCCGAATGCACAGCATGCCCACCTTGCCTGAATCCGTTTGTGTCGCCGTAGTCGGCGGCGGCCCCGCCGGGCTGATGGCCGCCGAGGCCCTGGCGCTCGGCGGCGTGCGCGTCGACGTATACGACGCGATGCCGTCGGTCGGGCGCAAATTCCTGATGGCGGGCAAAGGCGGCATGAACATCACACACTCGGAGCCGCTCGAGCCGTTCCTCGGGCGCTACGGCGCGAGGCAGCCGCAGATCGCCCCGCTACTCGCGGCGTTCGGCCCGGACGCGCTGCGCACATGGCTGCAGGAGCTCGGCGTCGAAACTTTTGTGGGCAGTTCGGGCCGCGTGTTTCCCACCGACATGAAAGCGGCGCCGATGCTGCGCGCCTGGCTGCATCGTCTGAAAGAGGCCGGCGTGCGCTTTCACATGCGGCACAAGTGGGTGGGATGGAGCAGCGACGATGTCGCGGATACCGTGGCCGGCGCGCGTCCCACGCTGCGCTTCATGACGCCATCGGGCGAGCAGCAGGTGAGTGCCGACGCCGTGGTGTTCGCGCTCGGCGGCGCAAGCTGGCCGCGCCTTGGCTCGGATGCGGCGTGGGTTCCGCTGATGAGCGAACGCGACGTGCCGGTCGAGCCGCTACGTCCGGCCAACTGCGGCTTCGACGCCAACTGGAGCGACTACTTCCGCGAGCGCTACGCGGGACAGCCGGTGAAGCCCGTAGCCATCACGCTGACCGACGTCGATGGCGGCGTGCAGCATCGGCAAGGCGAGTTCATCGTCACCGAAACGGGCATCGAGGGCAGTCTGGTGTACGCGCTGTCGGCGCCGATCCGCGAGCGGTTACGGGCCGATGCCGAGGTGACGATCACGCTCGATCTCCTGCCCGGACACACCGCGCAACGCGTGCTGGACGAAGTCACCCGGCCGCGCGGCTCGCGTTCGATGTCGAGTCATCTGCAAAGCCGCCTTGGCCTCGCCGGGGTCAAGCTCGGATTGCTGCACGAGGCGCTCTCGAAGGAGGCCTTCACCGATGCGACGCGCCTCGCCCAGACGATCAAGGCGTTGCCGTTGAAGCTCGTGCGTCCGCGCCCGATTGAAGAAGCCATCAGCAGCGCGGGCGGCATTCCCTTTGAGGCGCTGGATTCGCAGTTGATGATCGGGCAGGTGCCGGGCGTGTTCTGCGCCGGCGAAATGCTCGACTGGGAGGCCCCGACCGGGGGTTACCTGCTCACCGCGTGCTTCGCGAGCGGGCTCGTGGCGGGGCGCGGCGCGCTGGCTTATCTGGCAGGCGCAGGAAGCTGAGGCCGCCAGGGCTGACGCGGTGTTCGCGCGTCGGGTTCACGCGCCGGGTTCGCGCCCGCCGTCGAAAAACCGGCGGACGCTTGGCGTCCTAGCGCGCCTTCAAGCGCCACAGCGACGTCACTTCCGCCACGCGTGCGGCATGCAACGGATCGGTCTCGTCCGACGACTTCGGATGCCGCGGCCGGATATCTTCCCGGCCGACCACAACGAGCCCCGCCTTTTCGATCGCCGCGAGCAGAAACTCACGGCTGCGCAGGCCGAGATGCTCGGCGAAGTCCGAGAGAATCAGCCAGCCCTCGCCCCCGGGCGACAGATGTTCCGCCAGCCCGTTCAGGAAGCCGAGCAGCATGCGGCTTTCCATATCGTAGACGGCGTATTCGATCGGCGACGCGGGCCGCGCCGGCACCCACGGCGGGTTGCAGATCACGAGCGGCGCGCGGCCCTCGGGGAACAGATCCGCCTCGATCACCTCGACCTGCTGGGCATAGCCGAGGCGCGTCAGATTCTCGCGCGCGCAGGCCAGCGCACGCGGGTCCTGATCGGTGGCGACGATCTTCTTCACGCCGCGTTTGGCCAGCAGGGCGGCGAGCACGCCCGTGCCGGTGCCGATATCGAACGCTTTGTTCAGCGACGGCAGCGGCGTGCGCGCCACGAGGTCGACATACTCGCCGCGCACCGGCGAGAACACGCCGTAGTGCGGATGAATGCGCTCGCCGAGCTCGGGAATCTCCACGCCCTTCTTGCGCCATTCGTGCGCGCCGATCAGACCGAGCAGTTCGCGCAACGACACCACGGACGGTTCGTCGGTCGGCGGCCCGTAGGTCTCCGCACAGGCCTGCTGCACTTCCGGCGCGCGGCGCAGGGGGATCGCGTAAGTGGCGTCGAGCGGGATCAGCAGCATGCCCAGCGTGCGGGCGCGCTGCGACTGCGCCTGACGGTGGAAATTGAAGGCGTCGAGCAACGTCTCGGCCGGCTTGCGCGGCTTGCGTTCGACGCGGCGCGTCACCGCTTGCAACAGTTGGCGGGCGTTCTGGAAATCGCCTTGCCACAGCAGCGCCGTCCCTTCGCAGGCAAGGCGGTAGGCGGTGTCCGCGGTGGTGCGGTCATCGGCCACGACGACCCGTTTGGGCGGCGGCACTGCCGCCTCCGAGCGCCAGAGGGCAGAGCGCGGGCCGTCGGCTTCGGGCCAGGTAATGGTGGCGGGGACTGTGGGAGTGGCAGGCAAAGGCATGGTGAACCAGGAAGTGTTTTCTCGGGATAACGCGGCGAAACATCGCGTCATGGGCGGCGGGTGGCCAGTGCGACCGTCGGCGGCGCCGATTGATGCCCGAATAGTACCCCCTGTGTCCAGCGTGCGGGCTGCGGTGTTCGTTGGCGGCGTGTTCTGCGGGCGACCGCGGACTGTACGGGTTCCTGCAGGACGTCAAGCACCGCTACGATCCGAACAACATTTTTCATCACGCCATGTGGGTCCGTCCGGGTGCGGCTGGGATGGATACGTGACGAATCGCCGGGGCCCGTCGCGCCGTGGAACTCGCGAGCATAAAAACGCCCAATCAAGTCCACGTATAGTCGAATGGCCAAGCTTGTCATATAATGACGCCCTGCTTTCGCCCCCTTAGCTCATTTGGTAGAGCACTTGACTTGTAATCATGAGGTGGTCTGTTCGAATCAGACAGGGGGCACCAATCGATTCAAGCACTTAGCCCGGTCCTCGTGACCGGGCTTTTTGCTTTCTGGACGGCGTGAGCTAGCTCGCCCCTAGCGCTTCCAGGGAGACGAACCGGTCAAAATCGGTCCAATCTTCTCGCACTCGGGTAAGCGTTCCGCGAACCAGATCATCCGGAGCGTACGGTGGTTGTGCCTCAGGCAACGCATCAAAAGGCGACTCCATTAACGGGTGACAGAGGTCGGGATTCTGCAAGCCGACCAGTTCGCGCAACCGGAACAGGAGAAGGATTTCGAGCGGCGTGCGTGGAAACGCCGAACAGTCGTAAAACTTGCTTTCGCTGTCGCGCTGTGATTCGTGCGTATGCCGGTCACAGGCAGCTATCAGCCATGGCGTCAGGACATCGGCATCCGGTTCACGCCACCTTTCCAGAATGCCTTCGTAGACGGGTTCGCTATAGGCAAATGCCGGCCATTCGTGGCCGACATCGCCACGCCAGTCGGCAAAGAGCCGTAGCATGAAAGCGTGCACTCGACGATGCCGCTCTTCATACGACAGCTGCAATTGGTACTTCCGGTTAAGAGCGGCGTGTGTCAGATACCCCTGATACGTACCCTCCTGAACGCGGCCGAGAATGAACGTCATCGCCATGACTTCCGTCATCGATTCCCAACTCATCATCCGCAGAGGACGTGGATGCTCTGGATACAGGCTGCGGAATTTGACGTGCCAAAAGAAATACAACTTCGTTCCAAACATCTGAAACCCCGTTGCGTTCAACATTGCCGGTTCCCAAGGGCGCCCGGTTAGCGCCAGCAACTCAGCATTGGTACGCAGCAGGGAACCCACTGGGCCGTATGTCGAGTTAGGCGGAATGTTCAGCGTGTTTTCCGCGTCGGAACGGCTGTTGTATTCAAGCAGATCGTCGATCGGTCGAGGATTGGATTTCTCGAGCCATTTGACAACTATCTTGCGGCTCGGCCAGCGAGGAGACACGCCTAAAATTGAAGGATCACTGCTACGAAGATCGGTCATGATGATTTTGGCAACCAAGGTTGGATCGATATCTGCGTGGCACCAGTTGTCCCAGGTGCGGGCAGTCCCACTTGCACCTGAATCCCCTTGCGTTTCAGCCCTGGAGGCCGCTCCCACTTCAGCAATGCAATGATTCGGAGGCCGTGATATTGACGACCTCGAAACTGTAAGGTCAACGGGAATCCGAACGTCACATTCGTCCCAATGCCTGCACGATGGTCAGTCCGCTGCGAGCCTGTCAAGGGATGTTTGCTCCTTTACTCTTTACCGGTATCCCGTCGCACGATACAAGAACTAAGATTAATGAGGCAAGGTGCCGCAGCTTCCACTTTTCAGGTCAACGCGACAGTTTACATAAAACCACAGCGTTTCATTGCAAAGCGGATCAATTATTCGATCGGCGCATTGATATCAAATTTTTTCATAAAATCATACGGGTCGTTATAAGCCGGCAACGGCAAAACGGGGAGCCATTCCAAAGGGATAAAGGGCGTGTCGATTTTGCAATAGCATTCGCTGCATTCGCAATCAAGATGCGCTCCTCGGGATGCAGTTGCCGGTTGTAGAGGTCAACTTGCCCCTGTAGTACGTATGGCCTTCTGGCACTGAGAAATGCTCGCAGCATCGAAAGTCATCCCGACTGAGCCGTTGCGCGTATTCGCAGGAGCAGTTACGGATGCGAAAGCCCCGTTCTTGCAAAATGAAAGTTCGCTGGTTGCTTCCTTCACTTGCGTCCATCCACGTGCAAGTAACGTATTTCTATAGGCTCGCTCCAAATCAATGGTCCATGTTTGTCGATCGATACTTAACAAAAGATAGACTCTTGCGAATGTAGTCTTCCCGTTGTTGTCATATTTAACGACATGGCCGCCATCATGGATAACTGCTTGCATGTCATTTCGCATTGTCGCCAACTGATTGAATAGCTGCATCTGCGTGGGATCGCTCTGACACGAGCGCACGAGATTTACGAGGGCAAATATGAGCAGCGCGATTACCACTAGCTGCATCCACGTCCGATATTTCACCAATGCGCACCTCCGACAGGCTTCGATACCGTAACACCAGTCGAGATCCCGGGCGTGCCCAGCCCAAACTCGACCGAGGTCTGTCCTCCGATCGAATGATTTAGTCCCATGCAGACACCAAACATGCAGCCTCCCATCGGGACTGAACCCCCATTGAGGAAATTATTGGTTTCGAGCGTAGGGTTATCGCCCGGAAACAGTAGATACCCAAACATGATATTTCCAGACGGCGACAAGGGATTGGCTTTGCCGCCGCCCAAATATGCTTGGCCATCATGCAAATTTAAGGACGTTCCGTAGGCAATGGTCATGCCGGAACCATTCGCCGATATGACGCTGTTGCCAGTCACCACCGTCGCGGTCTGCGTGGTCTGCGCCTGCGTCCCGTCGGAGCTGCTACGGCTCGCGTTGTACGGCGAAGGGCTCGCGCCGCCGCTGTTCGCCGTGCCGCTGATTGTTGTAGAGGTTCCATCTAGTTGGGCATGACATGATCGATAGCATCTTCTAACGCTTTTCAACCGACGCAATCCACTTCTTCGATAGAGCCCCGGCCAGGATGACAAGTGCGATTGCAGCAGGGCACCAAACAACGAACCTATCTTCAAACTGCGTCACATAGACGGTCTTCCCGTGGTTATTAAATGGCACAACGTTGCCTGTTTCAGGACGCGGAACTGTTGGCGCACCACTAGTCGCAGACGATACCCAGAACCAGGCGGCGACTAGAAGCATCCCTACTCCCCCCAAGACAACTTTAGCGGCATAAGCCAACAATCTTGCGTATTTATTCATGGCATATGTACTCATGGCGTATGAATCGGGATGCCCGTATATGTCCGGGAAACTGACGCACCCCCGCCAATCCCGAGACCGTAGGTAGTACTGGAACCATAGGCTAGTGGATTCGTAATGCTCTTCGTTGGATCTTGGAAGATATCGATACTGGCATGCTCGCCAAGACCAGCCCCCACACTTGCGTTGTTGAACCACCCAGCATAGTCCTGGATCGTTGTGGCGCCCGGATATGAACCAACAGTCACACCGACCGAAACGTCAGCGCCGACTCCTTTGCCGGGCCCAGCGGACCAGTAAATCCCAGCATTACCCTGGGCATCCGCTATGACTCCAGCCCCAACAGTGAAGCTAAATCCTGTGTAAGGAATCGTAGCACTACCTACAAGTCCAATATTTACCGTTCCTTGAGAGGGCAGCAATCCGTTCGCATTGCAGTTTCCACTCGGGCAGATCGAACCTGCGGACGATCCCATTGGAGTGCCCTGCGGACCATACTGCGATTGTGCTCCTGCAGGCGACGCTGTGTATTGCTGCAGCAGCGGCACGTCCGCCCCGTTGGTGTTCTGCAGGATGAACGCCTGCAACGCCGGATTGGGTGCCCCCAGCGTCTGGGTCCAGATCGTTTGCCCCGTGTTCTGGTCAACACCGGCCTTCGCCCACGTCGTGCCGTCGTTCGGCGGCGTCGCCCCTTCCACCGTCGCCGCTGCTCCGCTTTCTGTCACGCCGCTCTGGCTGTATCCCATTTGCGCAAGCTGGTTCGCCACGTCCTGTGCGCTGTACTGTCCGCCGGTCTGCGACGCTATCTTCTGCGCGAGCGTTTTTTCCTGCGGGTGCAGTTGCCGGTTGTAGAGGTCCGCGCTCAACGCGCCGTTCGCGCCACTCAGCGCGCCCGCCGAGCCGCCAAGGACGCCGCCGGCAATCGCACCTGCCGCGCCCGAGGCGATGTTGGACAGGAGTGTGCCAGCCAGCGTCGGATTGCCACCCATCGCGCTGTCAACCGCGTTGCCGGCGAGATCGCCCGCAACAGTCCCACCAACAGCACCCGCGATGCTCCCGCCGCCCAACCCTGCACCGAGCGCAGCGACTGCGGCATGCGCGCCAATACGTGCCGCACCATCGTTACCCCACAACGCCGCCTGCTGCTGGTCAGAAGTGAGATTGGCCTGCGCCTGCGCGATGCTGGCCGGATCGCCCGAAGCTTCGGCTGCGTCAAGAGCCGACTGGTCTTTGGCAACCGCTGCATTGGCCTTGTTCTCCAGCGCAGTCGCAACATCCCCCACCACCTGCATCCCAACCTGACCCGTGACCTGCTGGATCGCCATGTCGTTGGCCACAGTCTGCGCATTGAACGTGTTCTGCACGGAGCCATTCGCGTTCGCCGTGTCGCGGCTCAGACCCGCCGTGCTGTCCTGCCCCGTCCCGGCGTCGCCGCGCACAGTGATCGTGCCCGGACTCACCGCCGCGTAGGTCGTCCCGGATGCGCTGCTGCTCGTTCCCGCCACGCCAAAACCGAGCGGTCCCTGGCCCTGCGAGTTCTGTGCACCAGGCGTGCTGCTGCCGGTCTGGACGGGCGACGTGAAGGCCACGCCATTCGCCGTGCTCTGCCCGGCCCCACCGCTTGCGCTGAAACCAATCGTCGATCCCGACGACTGCGCGGTGTTCTGCAGGTTGGTATAACCAAACGTCTGCGTCGACAGCGAGTTCTTGTCAGCCGTCGCCGTACTCGCAACAACACCACCGTTCAATTGCGTATGGTTACCCACGTTGACATCAAACCCGCCCGTGCCCGCATAGATCCCACTCTGCTGGCCCACCGACTGGAAGTTGTCCTTGATCGTCTGATCGCTGGCGCTCGCGCTACCACTCACGGTCTGGCCATAACAGATCGGCGGCACGCAAATACTCGCCTGGAACCCCGCGCTCGACTGCTGGCTGTTATACGTGTTGGTGTCCTGCGGACTGGTAATCGTGAGATTGCGGCCCACGTTCGCGTCCACCGTATTGCCCGACACCTCGGCACCGATCAGATTCGTATCCCGACCGCTCGTGATCGAAACCGTATTCGCGGCAGTAATCTGCGTGTTCTCGTTCGTGACGCTCTGACCGTTCGCGTTGCCCTTCGCGCCGCTCGCGGCCAGGTCAATCGTGAAGCCGTTCTGCGTGCCGCCCAGACTCGCTCCCACACCGATGCTCGCACTCGTGCTGCCGTTGCTGCTCGAATTCTGCGTCGTATTCTGCGCGCTCAACAGATTGATGTCGCGTGCCGCGCTCAGCGTCACGTTCTGCGCGGTGATCTGCGTGCCGACGGAATTGATGTCTCCGTCGGTGGCGTTGCCGTTCGCATCTGTCGCACCGCTGCCGGTGGCAATCAGCGTCGCTGCGCCACCTGCAGTGAGCGTGCTGCCGTCGGTCGTCGTTGAAGTACTCTGCGACTCACTATGGCTGCTACCACCGCCGATGCTCACGGTCGCCTTGATCAGCGCCGGTGAACTTGCCGTGTTCGACGTCGCCGCCTGGTAGGCACCATAGGCAGCCAGTCCTGCCTCAGCCTTGTCGAGTGCGGCGAGTCGCGGATTGTTCGCGTCACTCGACTGCGTCGTCATCGCCTGATTGACGGTGGCTACCGCGTTGCCCACCGTGCCGCCCAGCGCCAACGTCACGCCGAACTGGCTCGAACTCTGACTGGCGCTGCTTTGCGTCGCATCGTTGCCCGGATCGAGGTTCAGGTCTTTGCCGATCAGCGTCAGGTCTTTACCGGCAGACAGGTCGGAACCCTGCACGGTGACGTCCTGGTTCGCGCTGAGCGTCACGTCGCCGTTCTTGCTCACGATCTGGCTGCGAATCGTGCTTTGTGTCTGCGCGTTGGTGTCCTGTACAGAGTGACTGCTAGCCACACCAACGCTAAAGCCGGTTCCCGTGCCATTACTGCCCAGGTCGCCGATCTGATGACTGCTGGACTCCTGATAGTCGGTGTTCGCATCGGTGCCGGCCAACACGTTGATTGCGCCTTGAGACGCGATCAGGCTGACGGCCTGGTTGCCGCTGATACCCGAGCCGATGACATTGATATCGCCCGTTGTGCTTTTCACCACCACGCTGTTGCCGGTGACTACCGTCGCGGTTTGCTGCGTCGTGGACGAATTGCCATTCGCGCTACTGCTGCTTGCGTTGTAGGGCGACGGGCCAACACCGCCGCTGTTCGCTCCACCGGAAATCCAGCGCACCGCGTCCCCCAGACTCGGCGCCGCCAACGAAATCCCCATGCTGGAGCTGCTCGACTGCGTGCTCTGTTGCGTCTGATTCGTGGACGCCTGGAAGGTCACGTTGCGGTTGGCTTCGAACGTGGCCGCCGCTCCCGCCGTGATCGTCGAACCCGTGACGGTGATATCCCCGTCCAGCGGATTGCCGTTCGCGTCCTTCAGCGCGCCACCGGTTGCCGTCAGAGTCACATTGCCGGCCCCCCGGATCGTGCTGCCCGCGTTGCTTATGCTGGACACGTCGGTCGTGCTGGAGCTTTTACTGCTTCCATAGGATAACGAAATCGACGGCGTATCGAGTGCGCTGGCGCCCAGTTCGGTGGCAATGCCTGTGCTGCGCTGGTAAGCATTGCCCGACGATCCAGCCGACTGCAGATTGCGCGCGGTATCGAGCGGCGTGCCGGTCACCGCGACCGTGAAGCCGCTGGAGCGCGAGCTCTGCTGGTCCTGCGCCTGCGAGGTGTCCTGACTCGGGTCAATCGTGATGTTCTGCGCCTGAATGCTGATGTTGCCCGTCGCACCGGTGGTGTCATTCGCCGCCTGGCCAGCGACGATGTCGCTGCCGCCGATATGGACATCCTTGCCGGCGGCGATCGATACATTACCTGCCACGCTACCCACCGCACTGCGCGACTGGCTCTGGGTGACGGAATTCGTGTCGTACTGATCCTTCTGCTCGCTGGAGCCGACGCTAAAGCCAATGCCGCCGCTTCCCGACAGCCCCGAATGCTTGACGTCGTGATATTCGGAATCCTGATAGGTATCCGTTGCGGCAAGAATATTGACGTTGCCCTGCGCGGCGAGTGCGACGCTGTTGGTACCGACGATACTGCTGCCTGTCACGTTGATGTCCTTGCCGGACACGACCGTCACCCCATCGGCCGAGATCGTGCTGCCATCGGCGTACGTCGCGGTCTGGTCGACCTGATCGACCGCACTCGTGTGGCTCGCGACGCCGCTGTGGCTACCGGTCTGGTAGCTGTCCGAGACATGCGTCTCCGTCGTGGCGCCGACATTGACGCTGCCTGCCGCCATCAATAGCGCGTTGCCCTTGTCGAGCGAGACCGTGCTGCCCACCACGTTGATGTCCTTGCCCGACACGATGGCAAGACTGTCGCCGCTATTGAGCGTCGTGCCCGTTACCGCGTCGTCGGAAGTGTGCAGCGTCGACGAGTAGCTGCCGTGATGGTCGCTACCGGAACTGTTGGCGTCGACGGTCGAGGTCGCAGTCGCCGCCTGCAGCGTCACGTTGCCGGCAGCCTCAACTGCTCCGCCACCGCCCAGGCTGATGTTCGCGCCGGTCGCCGTGAGATCGCCGCCCACCATGATCGAAGACAAGCCGCCCACCTTCACGCCGCTGCCCACGTCGCTCACGATGCTCGTGTCAGACACGCCGTTCGCAAGCGCCACCACCTTTGTCTCGCCGGTCTGCTGGGCGCCAAGCGTCCAGTTGCCGCCGATACTCATGCCGAGCGCACCGCCCACATTCAGGTTGCCCGCGTCCTGCACGAAGTTGCCACCGGTCACGATCGCCGCGTTGCCCGCTACGTTGATGCTCGCCGTCGGCCCGAGCGTCGTCGTCACACGCGTCGCGCCGCTGGCGCTTACCTGGTTCAGCGTGTTCGCCGCCGTGTTCAGCACCAGGTTGCCCCCGGCCTGCAGCGCGAGGCTACCGGCGTTGACGGTCGCCGACGTCAGGTTCACGTCGCCTGTCGTCACAAGCGACATCTGCCCACCGCTTTGCAACGTCCCGAACGAACTGTCGATGCTTTGTGCGCTGACGGCGAAGCTGTTCGTCGCCGAAATCGTGCCGCTGTTGGTGACCGATTGTGCGTTCTGCAGATCGATGTTCGTCGCCGCGATCACCGGACCGTTAGCCATGTTCTCCTGGCTCGCCTGCGCCAGATAGACCACCGGCACGAGCACCGACTGCCCGTCGACGATCTGCGTCTGCATGATGACCACGTTGCTCGTCAGTTGTGCCACCTGCGCGGGCGACAGGCCGGTACCGGGCGCCAGATCGAGCGACTTCGCGAGCTGGGCGCCCGATGTCATCAATGCCTCGTACTCGTCCTGCGTGTCCGCATAGTTCGTGAGCACCGATTTCCCGGTCATCGACAGGATCTGGTTCTGCACGAGCTGCTGCTCGTAGAACCCGTCGCCCAGCCGCTCCTGAATCTGGCTGGGGTTCATGCCCAGTTGCTGGAAGTAGTAATTGCTCGAGAGAAACTGCTGCTGGCTCGTGAAGGCCGGGTTCGTCTCGACCAGATACGGCGCGTTCGGCGCCGTATCCGGACTGAAGAGTCCGCCGGTGGGCACCGTGATGTTGTTGAGCACCTTGACGGCCGTCGCAGCCGCAATGATCGGGTTGTTGAAGTTCGCGAGGCCGCTGTTGAGTATCTCGCCGCCCCGGACCGCCACGAAACCCCCAGCGACGCCACCGCCGGTGAAGAGCGATCCGCTCACCTCACCCATGCCAATCACGCCCACGTCATGCGCGCCGATCGAGCCGCTCACGGAACCGGCTCCCGTGCCCGATACGGTCTGGCCGGGCAGAAGGCCGAGCGGCGTGACGCCCGCGTTGCCCGCCGTATTGTCGATTGTCACGCCCGTGCCGCTGAGCGTGCCGCCCGCCGTGAAGCTGGATTCATAACCTGGCAACGCGTACGTACGGACGTCGGCTGGCGCCGCCTGGGTGTATCCGCCGGGATTGGAGCCGACAAAGGGAGCATCGCCGAACGGCAGTTGCCAGTCGTGCTCGCTGTTGTCGTAGTTGTTGTAGTGATATTCGCCCGAGTAGGTGACCTGCACCTGCGGCGCCGTCTGGCCTTGCCAGCTGTTCTGGTCGAGGGTGGCTGGCGCGGCGATGTTGCCGGTTGCTGCGACCGCGCTCCAGTAGTTCTGGAACGTCCCGACCGACGACGCGTTCAGGTTGCCGCCCACGATGATCTGCGATTCCGGACTGATGGACGCGATCGTGTTGGCGACCGCGGTACCCGTATAGGTCGTGTACTGATAGCCGCTGTTCCACTGGCCGCCGTTGGGCGGCACCGTGTACACACCGCCAATCATGGTCAGGAAGGCCGGGTTATCCGGAGTGGTCCAGCCCACGTTCTGACCGGAGCACGCAGCAATGTTGATCGCGGTACACCCAGACAGGCTGATGCCGAGGCTCGTCAGCAGCGCCGGATCGACCGACGACGTGAAGCCGGTCGTGGTCATCACGCGCCGGGTGTTCGTCACCTGGTTCGCGTCGAGCTCCATGTTGCCTTGCGACTGGATCAGCGCGGACTGGTTGTGGATCAGATTAGCGTCGATGTAATTGCCATTCGCGTCCTTGCCGCCGGCGAGGACGACGTTGCCAAGTCCGTAGATCGCGGTCGTCGCCTGCGTGTCGGTCGCGGTCGTGTCGTCCCGGTTCTCGATGTCCGGTGCGAGCAGCTCGAGCGTACCCGCGCTGTCCGTTGCACCGATCAGCGCGCTCGGGCCGAGATTCGACAGGGTTTGTGTGGCATTGAGCGACACGCTGCCGCCCACGATCGTGCCCGTATTGGTCAGCGTGTTCGAGTGTGTGGTCAGCAGACCGCCGGCACCCAACGCCCCGGAGTTTTCGATATCGCTCGCGCTGATCGTGAGGCCGTTCACAGCCGACAGCACACCGCCGTTGCTGAACATGCCGGGCAGCGTGAAGGTCAGATTGTGGCCCGCACTGAAGCTGTAGCTCGGCGAGGTGGTGAAGTCCCCTTGCAGATTCAGCGAAAGATCGTTGACCGCGCTGTACGTGCCGCCGTTCGCGAGTGTATTGGCGGTGACGGACAGATTCCGGGACGCGTTGATCTGGCCGCTCATGTCGCTCAGCGTGCCCGTCGTGATCCCGACGTCTCCCGTCACGTTCGCGACATTGCCGATTTCACCACCGGTGTTGTCCAGATTGCCGGCGTTGATCTGCAGGTTCGCACCGCTCAGCTGGCCGCCCTGCGTGTTCGAGAGGGACGTCGCGTTCAGCGTCACATTGCCGTTACCGCTGATCGAGCCCATGCCGGACGCGCCACCGGCATTGCTGTTGGTAATCCCGTTACCGCCGTTGAGCGTCGTTGCACCATTGCCGAGGTTGGTGATCGCCCCGCCCGAGTTGTCGATAGACGAGGCGGTGAGGCTCAGCGTGCTGCCTGTCGCCGCACCGCCCGCGCCGATAACGCCCCCGGCATTGAGCAGCTCGCCGCTGCTGCTGGCGGTGAGCCCGGTGCCCGATGACAGCCGCCCGTTCGTGTTGTTCAGCATGCCCTGAACGGTGGCGGTTAGGAGACCCTGCGCAGCCAGCTTGCCCCTGGTGTTGTCGAGACTGCCGACCGACACCACGGCCTGACCATTGGTCACGATGCTGCCGCCGACGTTCGTCAGCGATCCGCTGCCGTTGTGCGGGTCGATCGTCAGCGTGCCGGTGCCGGCATGCGTGATCGTGCCGCCGTTGTTGTTCAACGTCGACGGCGCGAGCGTCAGGTCCGTGCTATTGCTCTGGAGCACGCCGCCGTTCGAGTTGTCGAGCGTGCCGCTCACGCCGAGCCCCATCACCCCGGTGCCGAGCTGAGTAATCGAGCCACCTTCGTTCGTCAGGTTCGTTGCAGTAACACCAAGCTGGTTCGTGGTGATCCGGCCGTTATTGTTGTTGAGCTGCGCAATCGCCATCGATACCGCATTGCCGCTCACCACGCCGTTCGCGTTCGTGAACGACGCCGCGTCCGCGGTGATCGTCTGACCGCTCAAGGTCCCGCTTGCGTTGTCGAGCGTGCCGCTGACAGTGGCGTCGAGAGCCTGTCCGGCGGTGATGCTGCCGCCGTTCGTGAGCGACGCGGCCTGCACCGTGTTATTGCCCGACGCGGCGATCGTGCCGTTCGTGTTGGTGATAGCCGAGCCGCTTGCGACGCTCAGGTTTCCATTCGACTCAAGCTGCCCACCCGTGTTGTTCAACGCACCCGCAACCGTCGCATTCAATCCGGCCTGTCCGGTGATCGTGCCGCCGGTGTCGTCCACGGTGCCGGCCGTCAGGTTCGCCAGACCATTCGTCACGATCTTGCCACCGACGTTCGTCATCGACCCCGCGCCGTTGTGCGGGTCGATCGTCAGCGTGCCCGTACCTGCGTGCGTGATCGTGCCGCCGTCGTTGTTCAACGTCGACGGCGCAAGCGTCAGGTCCGTGCTGTTGGTCTGGATCGAACCACCGTTCGAGTTGTCGAGTGTGCCGCTGACGCCAAGCGCCATCGTCCCGCTGCCGAGCTGCGTGATCGATCCGCCTTCGTTTGTCAGGTTCGTGGCGGTGAGCGCGAGCTGGTTCGTCGTGATCTTCCCGCCACTGTTGTCGAGCTGCGGCGCGGTTAAGGACACCGTGTCGGCGCTGATGGTCCCGTTCGCGTTCGTGAGCGACGCGGCGTTCGCAGTGACCGTCTGTGCGCTCAGCGTCCCGTTGCCGTTGTCGAGCGTGCCGGTGACAGTGGCGTTGAGATTCCCCCCAGCCGTGATGCTTCCGCCGTTCGCGAGCGACGCGGCCTGCACCGTGTTATTGCCCGACGCAGCGATCGTGCCGTTGGCATTCGTAATGGCGCCGCCGCTTGCGATGCTCAGATCGGCGCTCGATTCAAGCTGTCCGTTGGTGTTGTTCAACGCCCCGGCAACCGTCGCATTCAATCCGCCCTGTCCGGTGATCGCGCCACCGGTATCGTCCATGCTGCCGGCCGACAGGTTCGCCAGACCGTTCGTCACGATCTTGCCGCCAACGTTCGTCAGCGCCCCCGTGCCATTGCCCGCATCGATCGTCAGCGTGCCGGTCCCCGCATGCGTGATCGTGCCGCCGCTGTTGTTCAACGTCGACGGCGCAAGCGTCAGGTCGGTGCTGTTGGTCTGGATCACACCGCCGCCCGAATTGTCGAGCGTGCCGCTGACATTCACGCCCATTACCCCCGAGCCGAGCTGGGTAAGCGTGCCGTTCTGGTTCGTCAGGCTGGTGGCGCTCAGACTGATCTGGTTCGCCGTGATCTTGCCGCCGCTGTTGTCGAGCTGCGGCGCGGTAAGCGACACGGTATCCGCGCTGATCGTGCCGTTCGCGTTCGTCAGCGACCCTGCGTTCGCCTCGAGCGTCGCGCCGCTCATCGAGCCGCCGTTGTCGTTGAGCGCTCCCGAAGTCGTCACGCCCAGATTCTGCGCGGCCGTGACCGTCCCGCTGTTGGCGAGCGTTGCCGCGTCGATCGTCGCATTACCGTTGCCGCCGATCACACCACCCGTCGCACCCTGCGCGGTCGTGCCCGCCGCATTCGTGATCTGCCCGCTCGCCGTGAGCGTGAGACCATCACCGTTATCCGATACGATGCGCCCGGCCGTGTTCTGCACGTTCGCGCCCGAGACGTTCACCGCGCCGGCCGCTTCGAGCCGGCCCGCCGTGTTGTCGATGTCGCCGTTCGACGCCACAGTGAGCGCCTGCGCCGACGTGATCGAGCCGGAGCCGTTTTTGAGGCCGGTCGCCGCGATCGTCGCGACGCCGTTCGTGGCGATGCTGCCGCTGCTGTTGTCGAGCGCGCCGGTCTGGACATTCAGCGCACCCGTGCCCGACTGACTGATCGTGCCGCTCGCGTTGGTCAGGCTACCCGTGCGGATCGCCGTGTTTTGCGCGTTCGTCGTGACCGTGCCACCGGTATTGTCGAACGCCCCCGAGGCAGCCAGCGTCGTGTTGCCCGCACCGGTTTGCGACAGCGTGCCGCTGCGATTCGAGATGCTGCCCGCCGTCACGCTCAATTGTGTAGCGCCGACCTGCCCCTGATCGTTCGTGACGGTCCCCGCGGCATTGACGCTCAGACTGCCGCCCGCCTGCAGCGACCCGCCCGTATGCACGATGTTGCCGGTGTCGCCGCCGGCGCCCGTTGCCGTCAGGGACGCATTGCCCGTTGCGAGCGTTTGCGCGCCAGTCATGTTCAGACTGCTGCCCGAGAGCGCGAGATTGCCGCCAGCCATCTGCTGACCCGTAGCGCTCACGCTGCCGGCGCCAGTCACCGCGAGGCTGCCGCTTCCCGTGACGTTGCCGTTCGCATCAATACCGGCACCGAGCGAACCGCCCGAATTGATACTCGCGCCCGTGACGGTCGTGTTGCCGAGCGCGGCCACCGTGCCGCTGTTGCTCACCTGCCCCTGGCTGTTCAACGTCGCATTCTGCGTCGCATAGACGGAACCGCTGTTCGACACATCACCCGCCGCGGCGATCGACACATTGCCGTTCGCGCCCGTCGTACCCGACAGCGTCACCTTGCCCTGGCTGCTGATCGACACGTCGCCGGATTGCGCCGCGATCGTGCCGGCGCTGTTGACGCCGACGCCCGCGTCCGTCCCCACCAGCATGATCTTGCCGGCGTACATGCCGCCGAGCTGCGCGACGTCGATCGCCACCGCCGGACTGTTGCCGTCCGCGCCGAGCGATTGCGCGCCCAGGTCGCCATACCGCACGTCGTTGTTGCCCGTCACGACGTTCAGCGACTGCCCCGCCCAGAGCTTGCCGTTGACGGCCACGCTGCGCGCGATCAGGTCCACCTCGTCAACGTTGCTTCCGTTGAGCCCCGCCGGGCCGATCTGGATCTGGCCACCCGTCACGTGAAACGCATCCAGGCTACCCGTTCCGCCGAAGACCGGCGTGCCCGTCGTCAGGACGCCGCGGCTCGTATTGATAAACCCGCAACCGTTACAGTAAATGCCAGCCGGGTTGGCGATCACCACATCGGCCTTCTGGCCCGCCACTTCGCTGTAGCCCAGCAACTGGCTCGCATTGCCACCCACCACCTGATTCACGATGACGCGCGCGCTTCCGGCGCCAAGGTTCGGGTTGCCGGTCACGTACCCGCCCAGCTGGGTCTGCACATTGCCAGGCGAGTTATTCAGGATCAGGCCTTGCGAACCGACGTTGTACTGCGTGTACGGGTTGTTCGAGACGCCCGCGCCGTTCGGCGTGGCGATCTGGACGATCGGCAAGCCGTTCGCGGTTACGCCGACGATCGGCCGGCTACCCGATCCAGGTGCCGTGACGACCTGGGCTTCGACCAGTACCGGTTGCATGCCGAGCGCGCACAGCGCGGCAAATGCCATGTGCCGCATCGACAGCATGTCGATCGAGGCCGCAGCCGCGCGCATCAGCCGGGTGCGGCGAGGCGTGCCGACCGAACGCCCCTTTCCGGAGCCCGTTGCGGTTTCCTGCACAGCCGTCCAGAGACCACGGGCTGCGTTGAAAATAACCCGATAGATATGCTTGTTCATAGCAGGAAACTCACGCTGAAGCCCGCCACTGGCCAGTGGTTCGGGAAGCCGGCGGGCTGGTACAACGGGCCGCCGATAAAAGCGTCGTAGCTGACGCGCTGATAGAGATTGCCGCGCAGGCCGATCACCGCGCCGGCGAGGCGCCGGCCCAGCAGGTTGTGCGCTTCGGGACCGAAGACTTCACCTCCGTCGAGACCCACGTACAAGGCCTGCCCCGTTCGCAGGATCGGCAACTCCAGATCGTTGCGCATGAAGGCGCCCTTCTCCGCAGCGAGCAGCGTGTTGCCGTCAAAGCCGCGTACCGTGTAGCGACCGCCGATCGAGAAATACTCGGTCGAATAGAGCAGACTCGGCGAGTTCTGCGCACTCACTGTCGCCGTGTAGCGCAGCGGCAAACCGGCGATCGCGAATGGCACGTTCAGCGTCGCGTTGAGCGTTTCGATGTGGTAGTAGTAGGTTGGCGTACCGCCACCCACACCCGGAAAATCGGGCTGCGCACCCAACCAGGGGACGCCCCAGCGGTATGTGAGCGTACTGTCCAGCTGCGCGGCCCCGAAGTAGTGCTTGTGCTCCCAGCCGATCTCCGCAAAGCTGTTGTCGCGATGCTGGACACCGAGTTCCGTGCCGTCGACGAACGCTTCGCTGAAGTACTTGCCCACACGGAATTCGAGCGAATTTTTCTGTACCTGATTGCGATAGAACTGGTACTCCGTCTTGACGTCGAAGGTCTCCGACTTGCCGCTCGACACCAGCGTGCTGAAGGCACCGGCAATCTGCTCGTGATAGTCGTACTGGCTCGCCGTCGCGGTGAAGGTCCAGTTGCCCCAGGGAATCGAGTAATCGGCACTGCTGCCGTGCGTGCCGTATTGCCCGGGATGCCCATCGATGTCGTGGTTGTAGCTGATGTTGAAAATGTCGGACAGCCCGAGCGGGTTGTCGATCGCAAGGGTCACCGTCCCCTGATACCGGCCGGTGGATTTCAGGCCGCTGTCGTCGGCGCTCAAGGCCAGCGCCCACGGCTTCTGGCGCTTGACTGCGATCACGACGTCGCTTTCGCCGGCCGAGGGCCCCGGCACGATCTGCATGTCGACGTCCTGGTTCGCCACGCGCTTCATCTGCTCGAGACCTTGCTCGAGGCTGCGCAGATTCAGCAGGTCCCCAGGACCGGTCGGAAACGCATTGCGCCATGTACCGTACGTCGACGGGTCGGCGAAGCGGATCGCGCTGATGACACCCGGAATCAGTTCGAGCTTCAGCTTGCCGGTGGACAGATCCTGCTGTGCAACGACGACGCGTGTCGTCGAATAACCTTTCTCGATGACACGCGCCAACACGCGATGCACGATCAGGTTGAGTCCCTCGCGCCCGATACACTGGCCGCGATAGCGCTGCAGATAGTCGTTGGCGAACATCAATTCGCCAGGGAACAGAGGATTGGGCGACAGCGCGCGTGCCCCGGCAGCCTCGACGATGGGGCTCAAGCCCGGCGGCACCTCGAGCGTGAGCGAGTCGAGCCTGAAGCACGGTGATTCGACCGGCACCTTGCCGTCGTCAACCTCGGGACGCCCGGCAGGTTGAAGCTCGACGTTCGGTGCATTGAGCGCGCGTTCGCGCTGCGCGGCCTGGTCCTGTGCCCGGCGACGCTGCTCCTGTTCGCCGAGCGAATCGGCGGCTTGCGCGTGCGCAACGCCCACGTGCGAGAGCGTCACCAACGCGGCGCATACGACCCAAACCCGACCCCACGTGGTCCGGCGCGCATCACCTGCACCCAGGAATTTGCGGGTCGCTTCCGACGACCGTGCAATCCCGCCTGATTTGTTCTTCTTCATTGCGTTGTTCCGGTGCTGCTATCGGCTATTAATGCCGGAGTTATTTTGTTTATGCCAAATGCATTAAAACTGAAGCCGCTATATGAGTTATTCAAAACGCCGGAGATCGCAAGCGTGCTATTGACGGCTTGCCTGCGGTTGGCGGCATTTGAAACGGTGATCGCGGCTCCGTCATGCGTGACAATCCCGGCCGCTTGTGCCGCAAGCGGTAAGGTCTGAATCAGGCAGAGGCAAAGTTGAATGGCGCGCGAATCCCCGTGACTCGCGCGCCAGAGTGGGTGCTGGGCGGTCATGCAACAATCCCGCCGCTTTCGCGTTCGCGGGCTCACTCGTAGCGTTGGTTTTATGCGAGCCCGTAGCGTCAGGTCGGACCAGGCTTCGCTTTCTTAATACGAATGTCGGCAGACCGGAAGAAATCTTTAGTAATTTATTGGAATACCTTTTCTTTCGATTTAATTACGAAAATCGGGTGATTTGAATGCATCTTTTAAATCAGCAGCCTTTCCGGTGATTTATGACGCAATACCGCCATTTTCACGGTATGTAAAACGTTTGCGCGACAAACTGCACGACCTGGCCTTGTCGAACATAATCACGCACATCACTCAATATCGCCCTCTACCCCGCCTTCGCTCCCGTCGCCACCCAGCGCTTCTGCATTTCCTTGATCAATTCCGTCCAAAGGAATTCCGCAGCAGGCGACAAGCGACGCCCCACCCGCCGTATCGCCTGGCTGCCGAATTCCCGCGCAATCGGATGATCGATTTCTAGCGGGACCAGTTTTCCGGCATCCAGATACTGCCGCGCGGCATCGGTCGACATGAACGCGACGCCCAGCCCCGCAGCCGCGATCGCCTGCGCCGCCGAGAACAGGTCGCAGCGATACGCCGGCGTCAAATTCAGCCGCTCCGCCCGGATCAGCGAGTCCAGATACTGCTGCACGCCAAAGCGCGCCGGCATGAAGATCAGCCGGTGGTTAGCCAATTGTTCGACGCGGATTCGCCGTTCGCCCGCCAGCGCATGCTGCGGGCTCACCAGCGCGCAGAGCGGCGCGGCGCGAAAGGTCCGCGCGCGAATCGCCGGGTCGCTGCTGCCGCCCGCGCACAGGCCAAGATCGACTTCGTCGTTGCGGACCATGGCAATGATTTCGGAGGTCGCCCCGCCGCGCAGTTCCACCACAATGTCCGGGAATTGCAGGCTGAAAGCCTCGAGCACGGTGGCGAGCAGCTTCTCGACGAAACCCTCGCCAATGCCGATCTCGAGCCGCCCGCGCCGCAAGCCCCGGTAGTCCTCCAGTTGCGCGAGCATCTCGGCGTCGCGCCGCGCACTGTCACGGAAGTGCTCGACGAGGCTCATGCCGATTTCCGTGAGGCTCACGCGCCGGCCACGCCGTTCGAGCAATGCCACGCCATGCACGCGTTCAAGCTGCGCCACCTGGCGGCTGATGACCGAACCGTTGATCGATAACGCGTCCGCCGCCGCCCGCACGCCGCCGTGCACTTCGATTTCATGCAGATAGCGCAGGCTGCGGGTGCTGAGGACGGTCTCGCGCAGGGTTTCAGCATCGTTCGACATGGCGGAATCCGTTGACATTAAAGTCAACATTATCGACCGTAAAACGTCATTGATTGGCCTTTATGGCGGCGAAATACTCCACGCTACCCTTACTTCCCTGCAAGCCAAACCATGTCAGACACCCAGGACTTCTGCTCCCTCGACGACACCCAGGATCTGCGCGACGAACTGAGTGGCATTCGCCATCATCTCCATCGCCACCCGGAACTGGCCTATCAGGAGTTCAAGACCTCCGATTTCGTCGCGCAGAGCCTGGAAAGCTGGGGTTATGCCGTGACGCGCGGTCTGGGCGGCACCGGCATGGTGGCCACGCTCAAGGCGGGCACAGGATCGCGCGCGGTGGCCGTGCGCGCCGACATGGACGCCTTGCCGATCAACGAAGAAACCGGCCTGCCCTACGCCAGCACCGAACCAGGCAAGATGCACGCGTGCGGCCACGACGGCCACACGACCATGGTGCTCGGCGCGGCGCGCCATCTGGCCCGCACGCGCCGCTTCGACGGCACGGTGCACCTCGTATTTCAACCCGCCGAGGAAATCGGCGCGGACAGCGGCGCCAAACGCATGATCGAAGACGGCCTGTTCGAGCGTTTTCCGTGTGAGGCGATCTTCGGTCTGCACAACCACCCGGGCTACCCCACCGGCACCTTCATGTTCCGCAGCGGGCCGTTCATGGCGGCCTGCGATACGGTCGAAGTGGTGATTCACGGCCGCGGCGGCCATGCGGCGCGGCCCCAGTTGGCCGTCGATCCAGTCGTAATTGGAGCCGCGCTGGTGACCGCGCTGCAGACGGTCGTGTCGCGCAGCGTCGATCCGATGCAAGCCGCCGTCGTGACGGTCGGCGCCTTCAATGCCGGGCACGTGGCGAACGTGATCCCCGAAACGGCGCGTCTGCAGATCAGCGTGCGTTCGTTCGACGCCGCGGTTCGCACGCTGCTCGAGACGCGCATCCGCACGCTTGCCCAGGCGCATGCGGACGCGTACGGCGCGCGGATCGAGGTCAACTATGTGCCGGGCTACCCGGTCGTCGTGAACAGCGCGCCGGAGACCGAACTGGCGCTGCAGGTGGCGCGCGAACTGGTGGGCGACGAACGGGTGATCGACGGCTTCGGCCCGATTGCCGGCAGCGAGGATTTCGCCTATTACCTTCAGGAAAAGCCGGGCTGTTTCCTGCGCCTGGGTAACGGTGAAGGCGCGCCGATGCTGCACAACGCCTCCTACGACTTCAACGACGACAACCTCACGGTCGGCGCGGCGTACTGGACGCGTCTCGTGGAGCGCTTCCTCGCCGCGCAGGCTTAAGCATTGCCGGCGCCCGCGCCCTCCCCACCGAGCTAGCACGAGCCTCGCGCGACCCTGACCGGCGCGCGAAACCTGAGCACACTGGAACCACCATGTCCGCCAAGCCCATTGAGCAGTCCGTCGCACCGTCCGCTGCCACGCAGGCATCCCAAACCAGGATCGTCGTGGCGGCGGTCTTCGGCAACCTGCTCGAGTTCTTCGACTTCACGGTCTACAGCTTCTTTGCGCTGACAATCGCGAAGCTGTTCTTCCCCGCGCACGATCCGGTGGTCTCGACCCTGCTCGCGCTGTCGGCCTTCGCGATCGGCTTCGTCGCGCGGCCGGTGGGCGGCTTCGTGCTCGGACACTACGCGGACAAGCACGGCCGGCGCGCGGCGCTCACGCTGACGATCTTCCTGATGGCAGTGGGTTCCGCGATGATCGGCCTTGCGCCCGGCTACGCGACGATCGGCCTCGCCGCCCCGGCGTGGATCGTGTTCGCCCGCCTGCTGCAGGGCTTCGCGCAAGGCGGCGAGTTCGGCGCGGCAACGGCGACCTTGCTGGAGACGGGTTCGGCGCGCGGCCGCGGCTTTCGGGCGAGCTGGCAACTGGCGAGCCAGGGTGCCGCCGCGCTGCTCGGCTCCGGCATGGCCACGCTGCTCAACTACCAGCTCACCAGCACACAGTTGCTCGACTGGGGCTGGCGCGTGCCGTTTCTGGCGGGCGTGCTGATCATGCCGGTCGGCGTGTATCTGCGCCGGCATATCGTCGAAGAGCCGCCCGCTGCGGCCAGGACGAAAGCCGCGGGCGTCGAGCCGGCCCTCGTGCGGAAGTGGTTTCTCACCGTATTCGCGATCATGGGCATGACCGTCGCGACCTACGTGCTGATGTACTACATCCCGACCTACTCGATCCAGTATCTAAAGCTGCCGGCGAAGCTGTCCATGCTGGTGTCGATCGGCGCGGCGTGCGTCTCGCTGGTCCTCTGCCCGGTCTGGGGCGCGCTCTCGGACAAGCTGCAGCGCCGCAAGCCGCTCACCCTGATTGGCCGCGTCGCGCTGATCGCTTTGCTGTATCCGGCTTTCTGGCTGATGAACCACTTTCCGACGCTGCCGGTGGTGTTCGGCCTGATCGTACTGCTGATGATTTTCTACACGATGGGATCGGCGCCGGCCTATGCGTTGATGCCCGAGAATTTCCCGAAGCATGTGCGCGCCGGTTATCTGGCGAGCGCGTATGCGGTCGCCGTGTCGGTGTTCGGCGGCACCTCGCAACTGGTCGTTGCGTGGCTCATCAAGGCGACGGGCAATACGATGGCCCCGGCCTGGTACATGATTGGCTGTGTGATTGTTTCGCTGATTGCCGTTTCGATGCTCGAAGAAACCGGCGGCCGCGAACTGGCCTGAGAAAACTGACCGAAGAAAGCGGCTGCGCGGCGGTTCCAGCGTAATCAGCTTGCTGGATCCGCCCGCAGCATCGTCTCACTTCACTTGACGACTTTCAGGTGGCCGCGACCGCCGCCACCCTTTGATCCATCGTCATCCGGAGAGGGCGTGCCGTCAGCGTCAGCCTCATCGGCCTTCGCCCGCGGCACAGAGGCCGGTTCGGACTCGACCGCCCGAGGCCCGCTGCCCGCTGACTTCACCGGCGGCGCCACCTCATCGGCTTCCACCGCGTCCGCGCCGGAATCCGTCGCCTCGCCACCCGCCGACTCGACCGGGAAGGCCATCCCCTGGCCATTCTCACGCGCATAGATGGCCAGCACATTGGCGACCGGCACTTCGATCTTGTGCGACTTGCCCGAAAAGCGCGCGCTGAACTCGACCCACTCGTTGCCCATCTGTAACTGGCTGGTCGCCTCGAAACTGATGTTCAACACGATTTCGTTGTCCCGCACGAACTGGCGAGGCACCCGCGTCTGATTGTCGACCCGTACCGCGATGTGCGGCGTATAGCCGTTATCCGTGCACCACTCGTAGAGCGCGCGCAGCAGGTAAGGTTTCGTGGAAATCTCTTGCATCAACAGTCCTCTTACTGGGCAAGGCGCCGCCGCTCACGCGCGAATCACGCTCACAAGCAACGTGCGACGCCTCCGCCCTTAAGCCAAACTCAACGACGCATCACCTTTTCCGACGGCGTCAGCGCTTCGATATAGGCCGGGCGGCTGAAAATCCGTTCGGCGTACTTCATCAGCGGCGCGGCGTTCTTCGACAGTTCGATGCCGTAGTGATCCAGACGCCACAGCAGCGGCGCGATCGCCACGTCGAGCATCGAGAACTCTTCGCCGAGCATGTACTTGTTCTTCAGGAAGATCGGCGCGAGTTGCGTCAGGCGATCGCGGATCGCGAGGCGGGCCTTCTCGTGATTCTTCTCGGCGGCCTTGCCCTTCTCGTTTTCGAGCGTGCCGACGTGCACGAACAGTTCCTTCTCGAAGTTGAGCAGGAACAGGCGGGCGCGGGCGCGTTGCACCGGGTCGGCCGGCATCAGTTGCGGATGCGGGAAGCGTTCGTCGATATACTCGTTGATGATGTTCGATTCATACAGAATCAGGTCCCGTTCGACGAGAATCGGCACCTGACCGTACGGATTCATCACAGCGATGTCTTCCGGTTTGTTGAACAGGTCGACGTCGCGGATCTCGAAGTCCATGCCTTTCTCAAACAACACCAGCCGGCAGCGCTGGGAGAATGGGCAAGTTGTGCCGGAATACAGAACCATCATGTTTACGTTTCCTCAAAAAGCTGAAGGGCCAGCACGCGGAAAAACCGTCCAGCAGGTCTCTCCTAGCGCCGGCCCCACGCCAGTCATGGCGTGATTATTTGATATCTTTCCAGTACGCGGCGTTCAATCGCCAGGCGAAAAAGCTCAGGACGCCGAGGAACAACAGCACCCACACACCAAGCCGGTGGCGGGTTTGCTGCGTCGGTTCGGACATCCAGGACAGGTACGACACGAGGTCGGCCACATCCGAATCATAATCCACCGGCGATAACGTCCCCGGCGTGATCTGCTGGTAGCCGACGAATTTATGGACTGTTTCCCCGCTCCTTTCGTCGATGACGTCGTCGAACTTCGCCGTACGTTGCCCCTGAAGCTGCCACAACACGTGAGGCATGCTCACGTTTTCATACACCAGATTGTTCCAGCCGGTTGGCCGCGTATCGTCGCGATAAAAGCTGCGCAGATACGTGTAAAGCCAATCGCGACCGCGCGCCCGCGCTTCCACCGACAAATCCGGCGGCGCCGTGCCGAACCACGCCTTCGCGTCGTCCGGCTTCATGGCCACCGACATGGTGTTGCCGATTTTATCGGTGGTAAAAAGCAGGTTTGTCTGAATTTCCTGCGGTGAAATGCCCAAACTGGTCAATGCGCTGTAGCGCATCAGGTTCGCACTGTGGCAATTCAGGCAGTAGTTTACAAACAATTTGGCGCCATGCTGCAAAGAAGCAAAATTGTCCGCGTTATCGGGCGCGCGGTCGAGCGGGAAATTCTCGTCCGCGTAAGCCGGCGCAGCCAGCAGCGCGAGCGCCAAAGTCAGCGATGCGGTCCCGATCACCGCAAGCCTCGCAAGCATTTTTCTCATCTTCATGTCTCCTTGGCCCGCGATTAGTGAGGCTTGAACCGCACCCGTTCGGGTGGCTGCTTGAAGGTGCCAAGCGGCGTCCAGAACGGCATGCCAAGGAAAAACGCGAAGTAGACCAGCGCACAGATCTGCGCGATCAGAGTCGCGGCGGGCGACGGCGGCTTGGTTCCGAGGAACGCCAACGTCAGAAAGACCAGCACGAAGATCCCGTAGAACACCTTGTGGAAGAACGGCCGGTAGCGGATCGACTTCACCGGCGAGCGGTCCAGCCACGGCAGGAAAAACAGCGAAATCACCGCGCCGCCCATCACCACCACGCCCCAGAACTTCGACTGGGTGAAGTACATCGCCAGGATCACCAGCACGGCGAGCACCGGCAAGCCCAGCTTCCACTTGCCGCGGGCCCGCACCAGCGCGAACAGCCCGAGCAGCGCGATCACGATCATCAGGACGATCTTGAACGGATCCGTGGTGGCGCGCAGCATCGCATAGAACGCGGTGAAGTACCACACCGGCGCGATTTCCGGCGGCGTCTGCAGCGGGTTGGCCGGGACGAAGTTATTCGACTCGAGGAAGTACCCGCCCATCTCCGGCGCGAAGAAAATGATCGCCGCGAAGATCAGCAGGAACACCGTGACGCCCATGAAGTCGTGCACGGAGTAGTACGGGTGGAACGGGATGCCGTCGAGCGGAATGCCGTTCGCGTCCTTCTTCGCCTTGATCTCGATGCCGTCCGGGTTGTTCGAGCCCACTTCGTGCAACGCCACCAGGTGCGCGACCACCAGCCCGATCAGCACCAGCGGAATCGCGATCACGTGAAACGCGAAAAAGCGGTTCAGCGTGACGTCCGAGACCACGTAGTCGCCGCGAATCCACAGCGACAGGTCCGGCCCGATGAAGGGAATCGCCGAGAACAGGTTCACGATCACCTGGGCGCCCCAGAACGACATCTGGCCCCACGGCAGCAGGTAGCCGAAGAAGGCCTCGGCCATCAGGCACAGGAAGATCGCGCAGCCGAAGATCCACACCAGTTCGCGCGGCTTGCGGTACGAGCCGTACATCAGCCCGCGGAACATGTGCAGATAGACCACCACGAAGAACATCGACGCGCCCGTCGAGTGCATGTAGCGGATCAGCCAGCCCCACGGCACCTCGCGCATGATGTACTCGACCGAGGCGAACGCGAGCGTCGCATCGGGCTTGTAGTTCATGGTGAGGAAGATGCCGGTGACGATCTGGTTGACCAGCACCAGCAACGCCAGCGAGCCGAAGAAATACCAGAAGTTGAAGTTTTTCGGCGCGTAGTACTCGGAGACGTGCTTCTTCCACGTCGAGGTCATCGGAAAACGGCGGTCGATCCAGCCGGCCAGCCCGGTTGTCTCCACTTCGTGTTCGATCGCCATTTACGCTTCTCCTTTCTCGTCCTTGCCGATCACGAGCTGGGTAGCCGACGTGAACATGTAGGGCGGGATGTCCAGGTTCTGCGGCGCAGGTTTGTTCTTGAAGACGCGGCCGGCCAGGTCGTAGGTCGAGCCGTGGCACGGGCACAGGAAGCCGCCGGGCCAGTCGTCCGGAAGATTGGGCTGCGCGCCTTCCTGGAAGCGCGGCGTCGGGGTACAGCCCAGATGGGTGCACACGGCGACAGTCACCAGCAGGTTCTTGTGATCCGGACGCGAGCGGAATTCGTTATTGCAGTACTCCGGCAACGGCATCGAGAAGGGATGTTCGGTATGGGGATCGGCGACTTCGTTATCGGCTTTCTGGACGTCGGCGAGCATCCGGTCGGTGCGGTTCAGGATCCAGACGGGCTTGCCGCGCCAGGCGACGGTCATCATGTCGCCGGGCTTGAGATTGCTGATATCGGCCTCGACCGGCGCGCCAGCCGCCTTGGCTTTTTCAGATGGTGCAAACGAACTAACAAAGGGTACGACAGTGGCAACGCCTCCTATGCCACCTGCTACGGTCGTCGCTATCAGCCATGTACGGCGGCCGCCGTCGACGAGCTCATCTTCTTTGTCTCGCATCACACGCCCCACTTCTGAGTTGGATTTTTCCTTCACGTCGCTTCTACCGACGCTAGTTTGCTCGAATGGAGTCGTCATTTACAAGGCCCGAATGCCAAAAACCATGCGAAGTCTTTGATATCCAAGGGTTTCCCCGCACCAATCAGAAACTTTTTAGTCGTTCCTTTTAAGTGGGCCCTGTGTATTTCGTGCGTTTTAGTTACGGTTTGGTTCGCGACTCAGACCGGATTGTGGATATCGATAAAGAGGTGTTCGATATCGAAGGATTCCGCCAGATGCGCACCGAGCGCCTGCACCCCGAAACGCTCGGTGGCATGGTGGCCGGCGGCGAGAAACGCGACGCCGCTCTCCGCCGAGGTATGCATGGTGGATTCGGAAACCTCGCCGGTGAGATAGACGTCGGCGCCGGCTTCGATCGCCGCGTCGAAATAGCCTTGCGCCGCGCCCGTGCACCATGCGACGCGCCGCAGTTCCGCGTCCGGGTCGCCGAATACGAGCGGCGTGCGGCCGAGCGTCTCCTCGACTTCGGCGGTGAAATGCGCCAGCGTGACCGGCATGGGCAGCGTGGCCATCCAGCCAATGTCGTTCTCGCCGAAGCGCGTATCGGCGATCCAGCCCATCTTCGCGCCGATCTGCGCGTTGTTGCCGAACTCGGGGTGATCGTCGAGCGGCAGATGGTAGGCGAACAGGTTCAGGTCGTTGGCGAGCAGCAGCTTCAGGCGCGCGTATTTGCGGCCGGTGATTTGCGGCGCCTCGTTGCGCCAGAAGTAGCCGTGATGGACCAGCACGGCGTCCGCGCCCCAGTCGAGCGCCGCCTCCAGGAACGCCACGGAGGCGGTCACGCCGGTCGCGAGCTTATTGACCCGGCGGCGCCCCTCGACCTGCAGGCCGTTCGGGCAGTAGTCCTTGAAGCGCGCGGTTTCAAGGACTTTGTTCAAGTACAATTCAAGTTCGATCCGATCCATATAAACCTCTAATCTTCAGATGCTTAGACGCTTTTGGCTGTTCTTTGCCCAAGCGGTGACCGTGCTGTTGGCGCTGATGTTCATCATTGCGACCCTTAAACCGCAATGGCTGCAGCGCCAGGGGCAATTCGGCAAGCAGCTCGCCGAACCGATCGTCGCACTGCGGGAGGTAGCGCCTGGCATCGGTAGCGGTCCCGCACAGGCTTCCTATGCCGATGCCGCGCAGAAGGCATCACCCGCGGTCGTCAACGTGTTCTCGAGCAAAGACGGGTCGTTGCCGCCCGACCCTCGGGCGAAAGACCCGCTGTTTCGTTACTTCTTCGGCAACAAGAACAACAGCAAACAGCAGGAACAGCCGGCCGCGAATCTCGGCTCGGGTGTCATAGTGAGTTCGGAAGGTTACATTCTAACGAACCAGCACGTCGTCGACGGCGCGGATCAGATCGAAATCGCGCTCGCCGACGGCCGCACGACCACCGCCAAGGTGATCGGCGTCGATCCGGAGACGGATCTGGCGGTACTCAAGGTCAACCTCACCAACCTGCCTACGATCACGCTCGGCCGCATGGACCAGACGCGCGTCGGCGACGTGGTGCTGGCGATCGGCAACCCGTTCGGCGTCGGCCAGACGGTCACCATGGGGATTGTCAGCGCGCTCGGCCGCAATCACCTTGGCATAAATACCTTCGAAAACTTCATTCAGACCGACGCGGCCATCAACCCGGGGAACTCGGGCGGCGCGCTGGTGGACGTGAACGGCAACCTGCTCGGCATCAACACCGCGATCTATTCGCGCTCGGGCGGCTCGCTCGGCATCGGCTTTGCGATTCCGGTGTCGACGGCGCGCAGCGTACTGGAGAGCATCATCACCACCGGCTCGGTGACGCGCGGCTGGATCGGCGTGGAGCCGCAGGACGTGACGCCGGAGATTGCTGAGTCGTTCGGGCTCGAGCAGAAGTCGGGGGCGATCGTCGCCGGGGTGCTGAAGAACGGCCCGGCCGACCGCGCCGGCATCAAGCCAGGCGATATTCTGGTCAGCGTGGACGGCCAGGACATCACGGATACCACGCGTCTGCTGAACCTCATCGCGCAGATCAAGCCGGGTTCCAACGCGAAGATCCATCTGGTGCGCAAGAACCACGAGATGGATCTGGATGTGATGATCGGCAAGCGTCCACCGCCGCCGAAACAGCCCACCGACGACAGCGACGACCAGAACGACGACGGCGGTTAAGCCCGGTTGAGCCGAGCTCAGGCCGCGCCCAGATCCCACCCAAATAAAAAGGGCAGTCCAATCACGGACTGCCCTTTTTGCATCACCCTTGTCCCGGCCTTTGCGTCATCCCCCTCAACTCGGCGCATGCTCCTCTTCGTCGGCCACTTCCTTCTGCTTGCCGACAATCAGCCGCGCCGCGATGATCCCCGCCTCGTACAACACGATCAGCGGCACCGCGAGAATCAACTGGGAAAACACGTCAGGCGGGGTCACGACCGCGGACACGACGAACGCCCCGACGACCACATACGGCCGGATCTGACGCAGCTTCTTGACCGTCAGAATGCCCATCCGGACCAGTAGCACGACGACTATCGGGACTTCGAAGGTCACCCCGAACGCAATGAACATGGTCAGGACGAAACTGAGATAGTTGTCGATATCCGTGTTCATCGCCGCGCCAAGCGGCGCGTTGTAGTGCGCCATCACGCGGAAGATGGTGGGAAACACCACGAAGTACGCGAACGCCATGCCGCACAGGAACAGGATGTAGCTGCTGCCCACTAGCGGCACGACCAGCTTCTTTTCATGCTGGTACAGGCCCGGCGCGACAAACGCCCAGATCTGGTACAGCACGATAGGCAGCGCGATGACGAAGGCCACCATCATGGTCACCTTCATCGGCACGAAGAAGGAGCCGGTGACGTCGGTGACGATCAGCTTGCCGTCCTTCGGCAGATTCATCATCAAGGGCCGCGCGAGCAGCTTGAAGATGTCCGGCGCCCAGTAGACGAGCCCGAGAAACACCACGATGACGGCAATGCCGGCGCGCATGATACGGTCGCGCAGTTCGACGAGATGCGAGATGAAGGTCTCTTCGTTACCTTCAGTCTGGGTTTGCTGGGGGTCGCTCACACCGGCCCTCGGTAGGAGATTGTCGCTAGGGTCATCAGAAGAAGCGCGTCGGCCGGCGCAGGCTCACCGGCGTATGACGCGCCACGCGCGCTGCGCCCGACTGCACGCGCGTCCGGCGGGCAGTGGCACGCTTGTACCACGTTGGCATGGCGGTCTGCTTGACGCGCCAGTTCTTGCGCCTGGGCGCGGCGGCAGCCGTGCTGCGCCAGGACGTCGAACTGGACATGAGGCCGCTATCCGCGGCGCCTTCCAGCGCCCCGCCGGCAATGCTGGGGCTCACGGACGAACCCGAACCCCACGCCTCGTTCAGCTCGGTTTCGTGCTTGCGCAGATTGTCGTGGACGGTGTTTTCGACGTTGCTCGCCGCCGTTTCGAACTCGGTCTTCATGCGACGCAATTCGTCGAGTTCGATTTCACGCGTGACTTCGGCCTTCACGTCGTTGATATAGCGCTGCGCGCGACCGAACAGCGCCCCCGCCGTGCGGGCGACGCGCGGCAGCCGCTCCGGCCCGAGTACGACCAGCGCGACGACGCCGATCAGCGCCATCTTGGTTAGACCGAGGTCCAGCATGAGGTGGGGTTCCCGTCAGTACGCGGATGGACCGCGGCTTAGCGGTAGTCGCTCGAGCGCGGCGTCTTTTCTTTGGCGTCGACGTCCACCGTGTCGGTGCGGGGCAGCTCGCGCTGTTGCGCGTCGCCGGCCGGTGTCTCCGCTTCTTTCATGCCTTCCTTGAAGCCCTTCACTGCGCCGCCCAGGTCAGTACCGATATTGCGCAGCTTCTTCGTGCCGAACACGAGTGCCACGATCAGCAAAACGATCAGCCAGTGCCAAATACTCAACGAACCCATGACTACTCTCCTTAACCCCGACATCGCGTTTGCACGCGTCGAACATCTGCGCCTTACGGCCCGAATCGAAGCGCGTACGCCTCATCTATACGTTGCCGCCGCTGCTTCGGATTCCCCCAGCGGCTCTGCGCACGATTGTGGTCAGGCAATCGCGACGGCGTCATTACATCTCAAGAGAAAAACGCCTTCGCTCCGCCGTCCGCCATCATACGCAGTTCAATACGCCTGTAGAACGCGATCGAACCGTCTGCGTTCGCGGCGCCCCGGCGCTTACCCCATCCGTTGCCACGGACGCGGTCCCGCCAGAATATGCGCATGCAGGTGGTACACCTCCTGACCGCCGCCCGGCCCGGTGTTAATCACCGTGCGAAAGCCGGTCTCGCCGCCGGTGTAGGCCACGCCGAGCTGCTCGGCCAGACGCGCCACCAATACGAGCATTCTACCAAGCAGCGGTGCATCGCCTTCGCTGCAGTTCGACAGCGTTTCGATGTGCTTGCGCGGAATCACCAGCACATGCGTCTCGGCTGCCGGACGGATGTCGCGAAAGGCGACGAACTCGTCGTCCTCATGGACCTTGGTAGACGGAATCTCGCCCGAGGCGATCTTGCAGAAAAGGCAATTTGAGTCGTGGCTCATGTGTGTCCTGAAGCGCAAACGGGCGGGCGGCGGAACCAGACGTCAGAACCACGCCCGCGGATTCAGCAGCGGCTTGTTGTCGTACAGATACAGCCAGCCCTTGATGATACGGTACAACATCCAGATCCCGACAGCCCACAGGATCGGAATTCCGATCACGACGAAAAACAGCAGGCCGCCGATCAGATAGCCGAGCATGCACCACCAGAACGTGCGCATCTGCCACTGGAAATGCGCCTCGTAGGGCGTGCCCACCACGTCGGGCCGCTTCACATAATTGACGATGATGGCGACCAGCACCGAGATGCCGCCCGTCAGCCAATAGACCGCGTAGAGGGCGTACAGCACATGCGTCAGGGTGCGCGCGCTACGCTCGCGGTCGGATTCGACGGCATTGCGGTAGGACGGCGGCGGCGGGGGTGGCGGATAAGCACCTTGCGACTGTTCCATGTTTGCGTCCTCCTTCCTGTTGGCGTTCGGTTGAACTCAGTTGACGTCAGTCGCCTTGCTGCTCGCGCTCGCGGCTCTTGCGCAGCGCTTTCTCTTCGATCCCCGACATGCCTTCGCGGCGTTCGAGCTCGGCGAGCACATCGGCCGGGCTCAGATCGAAGTGCGACAGCATCACGAGGCAATGGAACCAGAGATCGGCCACTTCGCCGACCAGCGCGGTGGGCGCGCCGCCCTGGCGCACGTCCTTGGCGGCGAGCACGACCTCAGTCGCTTCTTCGCCGATCTTCTTCAAGACCGCGTCGTCGCCCTTGTGGAACAGGCGCGATACATACGACACGTCCGGATCGCCGCCCTTGCGGCCGTCGATCACTGCGGCGAGGCGCAGCAGGGTGTCGTTCGTCGATTGCGAGTTTTGCGTCATTTGTAGATGTGTTCGGGGTCTTTCAGGACGGGCTCGACAGCGACCCAGTCGCCGTCGTCGACCGTCCCTTCGAATTTCTGGAAAAAGCACGAATGGCGGCCGGTATGGCAGGCAATGCCCGATACCTGCTCGACCTTCAGCAGCACGACGTCTTCGTCGCAATCGAGCCGCACTTCATGCACGTGCTGCACGTGGCCGGACTCTTCGCCCTTGAACCACAGACGCTGACGCGAGCGCGAGAAATACACCGCGCGGCCGGTCTCGACCGTCTTGGCGAGCGCCTCGCGGTTCATCCACGCGAACATCAGCACGTCGTTGCTCGAGGCTTCCTGCGCGATCACCGGCACGAGGCCGTTCGCGTCCCACTTCACCTTGTCGAGCCAATCTACTGCCGTAGGGTTCACCACGTCACAACCTCACCGAAATGCCTTGTTCGGCCATGAAGCGCTTGGCCTCGCCGACCGTGTGTTCGCCGTAGTGGAAAATGCTGGCGGCCAGCACGGCGTCCGCGTGACCGTCCTTGATGCCGTCTGCCAGATGCTGCAGCGAGCCGACGCCGCCCGAGGCGATCACCGGAATCGACACGGCGTCCGACACGGCGCGCGTAAGCGCCAGGTCGAAGCCGCTCTTGGTGCCGTCGCGGTCCATGCTGGTGAGCAGGATTTCGCCGGCGCCGAGTTCGGCCATCTTGCACGCCCATTCGACCGCTTCCAGCCCGGTCGCCTTGCGCCCGCCATGCGTGAAGACTTCCCAGCGCGGCGTTTCGCCGTCGGCGGAGACGCGCTTGGCGTCGATCGCGACCACGATGCACTGCGAGCCGTATTTATCCGTGGCGTCGCGCACCAGTTGTGGGTTCGCGACCGCCGACGAGTTCATGCTGATCTTGTCCGCGCCCGCGTTCAACAGGCGCCGCACGTCTTCGACCGCGCGCACGCCGCCGCCGACCGTCAGCGGAATGAATACCTGCGACGCCACCGCTTCGATGATCGGCAGGATCAGGTCGCGCTGGTCGGAGGTGGCGGTGATGTCGAGGAAGGTGAGTTCGTCGGCGCCCTGCTCGTCGTAGCGACGGGCAATTTCGACCGGGTCGCCGGCATCGCGCAGTTCGACGAAGTTGACGCCTTTGACCACACGGCCAGCCGTGACGTCGAGACAGGGGATGATGCGTTTAGCTAGAGCCATGATCGTGCAAATTCTTGCCAATACCGCTGATGAGGCCGCTCATACCGGAGCGGCGCAATGCCGGCGCGCGTTGCCGTGCCGGGCTGGCCTGGGTTGGCCTTCGCTTGCCTCGACGGCCGGCGCTGCCTTGCAGCGTAGGGTCGCCGCAGTCCAGAGCGACCAGGCATCCGCACCCGCGGCGCCGAAACGCGTCAGGCGTCGTCCGACTCGCGCAGCTTGTCGGCGAGCGTCTGGGCCGCCGCAAAGTCGAGGTCGCCCGAATAGATGGCGCGACCGCAGATCACGCCTTCGATGCCTTCGACTTCGACTTCGCACAGCGCTTCGATGTCGGCGAGGTTCGACAGGCCGCCGCTCGCGATCACCGGAATCTTCACCGCGCGCGCGAGGCGCACCGTCGCTTCGATGTTGATCCCCTGCAGCATGCCGTCGCGGCCGATGTCGGTGTAGATGATCGACTCGCAGCCGTAGTCCTCGAACTTGCGCGCGAGGTCGGCGACTTCGTGGCCGGTCAGCTTGCTCCAGCCGTCCGTGGCCACCTTGCCGTCTTTCGCGTCCAGCCCGACGATGATATGGCCGCCGAACGCCGTGCAGGCGTCCTGCAGAAAGCCCGGGTTCTTCACCGCCGCCGTGCCGATGATCACGTACGACAGACCGTCGTCCAGATACCGCTCGATGGTGTTCAGGTCGCGGATGCCGCCGCCCAGCTGGACGGGAATCTCGCCACCGACTTCCTCGATGATCGCGCGGATCGCGTCTTCGTTCTTCGGCTTACCGGCAAATGCTCCATTGAGGTCGACGAGGTGCAGGCGCCGGGCACCGCGGTCGACCCAGTGTCGGGCCATCGCCGCCGGTTCCTCGGAAAAAATCGTCGCCTGGTCCATGTCGCCCTGTTTGAGGCGTACACACTGACCATCTTTCAGGTCGATGGCGGGAATCAGCAGCATAGCAATCGGGTCTAGTCAGGGAAGAAGGTTTAAAGTCGGGCGGCGCCGAAAAGCCGGATGAGGCTGCTCGCGCGCCGTTTCGCTAGTTTAGTACAACTCTTTCAGGAGCCCGGCGCACGTGCATCGGGCACAAAGACGCAGCGCCGCACGCCGCCACGGTACGAATCAGGCGGCTCACGGTACAACGAAAGATGGGACGGCAGGCGCTCACGGGTTCCAGTGCACGAAGTTTCGATACACGCGCAGACCCGCTTCAGCGCTCTTTTCCGGGTGGAATTGGGTTGCGAAGATGTTATCCCGCGCCACCGCCGAGGTAAAGGGCACGCCGTACACAGTCTCGCCCGAGGTGTGCGCCGCATTGTCCGGCTGCACGTAGTAGCTATGCACGAAGTAGAAGAAGCTGCCGTCCGCGACGCCGTCCCACAGCGGGTGCGGCAGGGTCTGGCGGACGCGGTTCCAGCCCATCTGCGGCACCTTGAAGCGCGAACCGTCGTCCTGCAGCTGGCCTTCCAGGTCGAAGCGCAGCACCTTGCCGGGCAACAGGCCGAGCCCTGGCGTGCCGCCCTCGGCGCTCCAGTCGAACAGCATCTGCTCGCCCACGCACACGCCCATCAGCGGCTTGCTGCGCGACGCTTCGACGACCGCCTCCTGCAGGCCCGATTCGGCGAGGCTGCGCATGCAGTCGGGCATCGCGCCCTGGCCGGGCAGCACGACGCGATCGGCCGCGCGAATCGCTTCCGGCCGGTCGACGATCGCCACCTCCGCTTCCGGCGCGGCCTTTCTCAATGCCTGGGCGACCGAACGCAGGTTGCCCATTCCGTAATCCACAATCGCAATCGAAGTTTTCATTTCAAGTTAGGCAGTAACGCCTTCAGACCGTCGACGATGAATTCCACCGCCAGCGCCGACAACATCAAACCCATGAGCCGCGTGCCGATATTGATGCCCGTTTGCCCCACCCAGCGGGCGATCGGTTCAGCAAGCCGCAGCGAAAAAAAGCAGATCGCCGCCAGCACCGCGCCGATAACGATAAGACTAATCCGGTCGTACCAATGCGGCGAGTGGGCCGCATAGATGATCACCGTGCTGATGGCGCCCGGCCCCGTCAGCAGCGGGATCGCGAGCGGCACCACGGCGACGTTATCCTTCTGCTCGGCCTCGTGACGCTCTTCCGGCGTCGAACGGCTGTTGCCGATCTGCGCATTCAGCATATTGATCGCCATCAGCAACATGATGATGCCGCCGCCCACCTGCAGCGAGCCCACCGAGATGCCGAAAAAGCCGATGATCTGCTGCCCGAGCAGCGTCGTCACCGCAATCACGAAGAACACTGAGATCGCAGCAATCCGGATGGTCCGGCGCCGCTCGCCGTCCGACTGCTGGGCCGTGAGGCTCATGAAGAACGGAATCGCGCCCACCGGGTTGATCAACGCCAGCAGCGAGATAAACGACTTGAGGATATCCATCGCAAGCCAAGCCCACGCAAGGCGCGCGCCCGGTCCGGTTAGTCCTGCTTGCTCACTCGCCTGATTGCAAGAAAACGCCGGGCAGCCCCAGGTTTTCTTGCCCGCCCCCTCGGGGGGCCTGGCGCGAAGCGACAGGTTTGGGGGCCCTTATAAGCTACCTTTGGTCGACGGAATCTGCCCTGCCGCACGATCGTCCAGTTCGACGGCCATGCGCAGCGCCCGTCCGAACGCCTTGAACACCGTTTCCATCTGGTGATGGGCATTCAGGCCGCGCAGGTTGTCGATATGGAGCGTCACGCCGGCGTGGTTCACAAAGCCGCGGAAAAATTCGATGGAGAGATCGACGTCGAACGTACCGATGCGCGCGCGCGTGAACGGCACGTGAAATTCGAGGCCCGGGCGGCCGGAAAAATCGATCACCACGCGCGACAGCGCTTCATCCAGCGGCACGTAAGAATGACCGTAGCGACGGATGCCCTTCTTGTCGCCGACGGCCTTCGCGACCGCCTGCCCCAGCGTGATGCCGACGTCTTCGACCGTATGGTGGTCGTCGATATGCGTGTCGCCATGCGCCTCGATGTCGAGATCGATCAACCCATGCCGCGCGATCTGGTCGAGCATGTGGTCGAGGAACGGCACACCGGTGGCGAGCTTTTGCTTGCCGGTGCCGTCCAGATTGATCTTGATACGGATCTGCGTTTCGCTAGTGTCGCGAACGACTTCCGCCTGGCGCATGGTAATTCCTCGAATCTGACTATGAAAGATGGGGGTTTGGGGGGAACGCCGGATGCCGCGCCCGCTACGCGGTGCGCGGTGCAACGGCACGCCGTTTAATGCAGCACGAGTTTCAGTGCGGCCAGCAGTTGCGCGTTTTCTTCAGGGGAACCCACCGTCAGACGCACGCAATTCGCCAGCAATGGGTGCATTTTACTCACGTTTTTGATCAAAACCCGCGCGGTAAGCAGCGTTTCGAACATAACGGATGCGTCAGGCACCCGCACCAGCAGGAAGTTGCCGGCGCTCGGGAACACCTGCGCGCCCGGCAACTGGCCGACGGCCTGAGCCAGCTTTGTACGTTCCTCACGCAATTGCGCGGCCTGCGCGTCGAGCACGTCGAGGTGATCGAGCAGGAAATCGGCCGTGGCCTGCGTCAGCACATTGATGTTGTAGGGCGGGCGCACCTTGTCGAACTCGGTCAGCCAGGCCGCGCGTCCGGCCAGATAGCCGAGGCGAATGCCGGCGAGGCCGAGCTTCGAGACCGTGCGCATGACGACCACGTTGTCGAACGCGTCGGCGCGCGGCAGCCAGCTTTGCTGCGCGAACGGCTGGTACGCCTCGTCGATCACCACCAGGCTCTTGTCCGCGGCTGCGATGATGCGCTCCATGTCGGCGGCGTCGTACAGCGTGCCGGTCGGATTGTTCGGATACGCCAGGTAGACGATGGCCGGCTGATGCTCGGCGATGGCGGCGAGCATGGCTTCGACGTCGAGCGTGAAATCGGCCTTGAGCGGCACGCCGACGAATTCCAGATTCGCCAGTTTGGCCGACAGCTGATACATCACGAAGCCCGGCACCGGCGCGAGCACCTTGGCGCCCGGCTGGGCACAGGCCATCGACACCATGCTGATGATCTCGTCCGAGCCGTTGCCCAGCAGCACTTCGCAGTTGGCCGGCACGCCCATCGCGCGTTTGATTTTCTCGAGCAGCGCTTCCGGGCGCGGCGCCGGATAGCGGTTCAGCGCGACGCCGGCGAGACGCTCGCCGAGTTGCGCCGCGAGCGGCGCCGGCAAGGGGAACGGGTTTTCCATCGCGTCGAGCTTCACGAAGCCTGTCGCGTCCGGAACGGGATAACTCGTCATCGCGAGCACGTCGCGGCGAATGATGTCTTGAGGTGTCGTCATGGATGGGCGGACTGTTCCGTACAACGGACCAGTCATGCAGGGGCGGCGCGAGAGCCGCCCCGGTTGGTCAAGGTCGGTGAGGCGCCGGCTGGATGACACCAGCCTGGCGCGCTCAGCCGTTCTGCTTCATCCGGTATTCGGCGCTGCGGGCATGCGCCGGCAGTCCTTCGCCATACGCGAGTTCCGCGGCGATCTCACCGAGCGTCTGCGCACCTTCCGCGCTGACTTCGATCACGCTCGAGCGCTTGAAGAAATCATAGACGCCAAGCGGCGAGGAAAACCGTGCGGTACGCGACGTAGGCAGCACGTGATTCGGGCCCGCGCAGTAGTCGCCGAGGCTTTCGCTGGTGTAGCGGCCAAGGAAGATCGCGCCCGCATGGCGGATCAGCTTGCCCCATTGATGCGGCTCGAGCGCGGAAATCTCGAGGTGTTCCGGGGCGATGTCGTTGGCGATCGCGCAGGCTTCGGCCATGTCGCGCACCTTGATCAGCGCGCCGCGCCCTTCCAGCGAGGCGCGGATCACGTCCTGGCGCGGCATGGTGGGCAGCAGCTCGTTGATCGCGTCATGCACGCGGGCAATGAAGGCGTCGTCCGGGCACAGCAGGATGGATTGCGCGAGCTCGTCGTGCTCGGCCTGCGAGAACAGGTCCATGGCGACCCAGCGCGGATCGGTGGTGCCGTCGCACAGCACCAGGATTTCTGAAGGACCGGCGATCATGTCGATGCCCACCGTGCCGAACACGCGGCGCTTGGCCGACGCGACATACGCATTGCCCGGGCCGCAGATCTTGTCGACCGCGGGCACGGTAGCGGTGCCGTAAGCCAGCGCGCCGACGGCCTGCGCACCGCCAATGGTGAACACGCGGTCCACGCCGCCCAGCAGCGCCGCCGCCAGCACCAGCGGATTCTTCACGCCGTCCGGCGTGGGCACGACCATGACGATTTCGCGCACGCCGGCCACCCGCGCCGGGATCGCGTTCATCAACACCGACGACGGATACGCGGCCTTGCCGCCCGGCACGTAGATGCCGGCGCGGTCCAACGGCGTGACCTTCTGGCCCAGCACGGTGCCGTCGGATTCGGTGTACTGCCAGCTATGGCTGCCGCATTCGATCTTCTGCTTCTCGTGATACCCGCGCACACGGCCGGCGGCGGCTTCGAGCGCGGCCCGGCGGCGCGGATCGAGCCCTTCGAGAGCCGCTTCGAGTTCCGACATCGGCAATTCGAGCGAGGCGACGCTCGGCGCCGTAAGACGGTCGAAGCGGTTGGTGTACTCGAGCACGGCGGCATCGCCGCGCGCCTTCACGTCGGCCAGAATCTGCGCGACCGACTGCTCGATCGCTTCATCCTCGCTCGCCTCGAACGCGAGCACCGCGTGCAACGCCTTCTGGAATTCGGGAGCGCTGGAGTCGAGTTTGCGAATCTTGATAGACATGCTGGTATCCGTTTCGGTAAGGCGCGCCCGATGCTCCTTCAACTTGCATCAGGCAACATCAGGCGGCATCGGGCCGCATCAGGCATCGTCAGGCGCTTAGGCCACCGCATCGGCGCGCCGCGACGCGCGTTCGAACGCGTCGAGGAACGGCCGCAGCGCGGCACGCTTGAGCTTGAGTGCGGCCTGGTTCACGACGAGGCGCGACGAGATCTGCATGATCTCTTCCACCTCGACAAGATTATTGGCGCGCAACGTGCCGCCCGAGCTGACCAGGTCGACGATCGCATCGGCAAGGCCCACCAGAGGCGCGAGTTCCATCGAACCGTACAGCTTGATCAGGTCGACGTGCACACCCTTCGCGGCAAAATGCTGGCGCGCGGTTTCCACATATTTGGTGGCGACGCGCAGCCGCGCCCCCTGGCGCACCGCGTTCTCGTAATCGAAGCCCGCCGCCACGGCGACCGACATCCGGCACCGCGCGATGTCGAGGTCGACCGGCTGATACAGGCCGCTGCCGCCATGCTCGAGCAAGACGTCCTTGCCCGCCACGCCGAAGTCGGCCGCGCCGTATTCGACGTAGGTCGGCACATCGGTGGCGCGCACGATGATCACGCGCAGGTTCGCGTCGGTGGTCGGCAAGATCAGCTTGCGCGAGGTTTCCGGGTCTTCGGCCACCTGCACGCCGGCCGCCTCGAGCAGCGGCAAGGTCTCTTCGAAGATACGTCCTTTCGACAGCGCCAACGTGAGCGGTGCGCTCACCGCCGTCGAGGACGAGGTTTGCGGCAGCGCGCTCATGCCTGGCTCCCCGCAATGCGGCGCACCTTCGCGCCGACCGCCGTCAGCTTCGACTCCATGCGGTCGTAGCCACGGTCCAGGTGATAGATGCGGTCGATCAGCGTCTCGCCGTCGGCACACAGACCGGCGATCACGAGGCTTGCCGAGGCGCGCAGGTCGGTGGCCATGACCTTGGCGCCCGACAGCTTGTCGACGCCGTTCACGAGCGCCGTGTTGCCGTCGATCGTAATGTTGGCGCCGAGGCGGTTCAGTTCCTGGACGTGCATGAAACGGTTTTCGAAGATCGTCTCGACCACCTGGGCCGTACCGTTGGCGATCGTGTTGAGCGCCATGAACTGCGCCTGCATGTCGGTCGGGAACGCCGGGTACTCGGAGGTGCGCACGCTCACCGCCTGCGGACGCCGGTCCATGCGCACGCGCATCCAGTCGTCGCCTTCCTCGATCGTCACGCCGGCTTCGCGCAGCTTTTCCGTCACGGCTTCCAGGATCAGCGGACGCACCTTGCGCAAGATCACATCGCCACCGGCGGCCGCGACCGCGCACAGGAACGTGCCCGCTTCGATACGGTCGGGAATTACCGTGTGCTTCGCGCCGTGCAGCTTGTCGACGCCCTGGATCACGAGACGGTCGGTGCCGATGCCGTCGATCTGCGCACCCATTTCGACGAGCAGGTGCGCGAGATCGCCCACTTCCGGCTCGCGCGCGGCGTTTTCGATCACGGTCTCGCCTTCGGCCAGCACGGCTGCCATCAGCAGATTCTCGGTGCCGGTGACGGTGATCATGTCGGTCACGATGCGCGCACCCTTCAGGCGCTTCGCGCGGGCTTCAATAAAGCCGTGCTCGATGGTGATCTCCGCGCCCATCGCCTGCAGGCCCTTGATGTGCTGGTCGACCGGCCGTGCGCCGATGGCGCAGCCGCCCGGCAGCGACACCTTCGCCTCGCCGAAGCGTGCGAGCAGCGGCCCGAGCACGAGGATCGAGGCACGCATGGTCTTCACCAGCTCATACGGTGCAACGAGGTTGTCGACCTTCGACGCATCGAGCAACACGCGACCCGCGCTGGATTCGGTGCGCACACCCATCTGGTTGAGCAGCTTGAGCGTGGTGCGCACGTCCTGCAGGTCAGGCACGTTCTCGAGATGAACCGGCTCCGCGCTCAGCAAGCCGGCGCACAGGATCGGCAAGGCGGCGTTCTTCGCCCCCGACACGACGATCTCACCGGCCAGCCGCTGGCCGCCTTCAATGACGAGTTTGTCCATACCTGTCAGTTCCTGATCGATCCGGCTCTGCACCGGAGCTGCATTGCTTTCTGCGGCGGCGCCACTACCGGCCTCGCGCCTGTCTTGTGTAATTCGCACTAACGTTCCAGATTACGCGTTTTGCCATTCGGCGGGCGTCAGCGTCTTCATGCTGAGCGCGTGGATTTCTTCGCGCATGCGGTCGCCGAGCGCCGCATACACGAGTTGATGACGCTGAATCAGCCGCTTGCCTTCGAAGCTCGGAGACACGATGGTCGCAAAGAAATGCTGACCGTCGCCTTCGACTTCCAGATGCTCGCAGGCGAGTCCAACCGCGATGTATTGCTTGACCTGTTCAGGAGTCGGCAACATGGGAAAGCTCCTCGTCAGTGGCGCAGTTTGTAGCCGGAGGCGAGCATGCGCATCGCCGCCACGGCCAGCACCACGAAGAAACCGGCGACGATGGCCAGGCTCACGAGCGGATCGATATCCGAGACCCCGAAGAAACCGTAGCGAAAGCCGTCGATCATGTAGAAAAAGGGATTCAGCCGCGACACTTCGCGCCACACCGGCGGCAGCGTATGCGTCGAGTAGAACACGCCCGACAGGAACGTGAGCGGCATGATCAGAAAATTCTGGAACGCGGCGAGCTGATCGAACTTCTCGGCCCAGATGCCGGCGATCAGACCGAGCGTGCCGAGAATCCCCGCGCCCAGCACGGCAAAGGCAATGATGATCAAGGGCGCGCTGAAACTGAGCGGCACGAACCAGATTGTCACGATAAACACGCCGAAGCCGACCGCCAGACCCCGCACCACCGAAGCCAGCACATACGCGCAGTACATCTCATAGTGGGACAGCGGCGGCAGTAGCACGAACACCAGGTTGCCGGTGATTTTCGACTGGATTAGCGACGACGAGCTATTGGCGAACGCGTTCTGCAACACGCTCATCATTACCAGCCCCGGAATCAGGAAGCTCGTGTACTCGACGCCCGGATAGACCTGCACGTGACCGCGCAGCGCGTGGCCGAAAATCGTCAGATACAGCAGCGCCGTGATCACCGGCGCGAGGACCGTCTGGAACGCAACCTTCCAGAAACGCAGAATTTCCTTGTAAAACAGCGTGCGAAATCCACTAAAACCGCTCATGCAAGCCCCTCGATCACTTCCGGACCGTTCATCACCTGAACGAAAACGTCTTCGAGGTCGGCCTTGCGCACCTCGACTTCTTCCAGCTTGCAACCGGCGCTGCGGCACTGCGCGAGAATCCGCTCGACCTCGTCGTAGCTCGCGAGACGCAGCAGATGCTGCCGGCTATGGCCGTTGCCCGCGCCGGACTCGACTTCGAGCGGCCGCAATTCGGCCGGCAGCACGCCCTCGGTAAAGCGCAGGAACAGTTGCATGCCGGCAAAGCGTTGCAGCAGCGTGCTGGTGCGCTCGAGCGCGACCACTTCGCCGCGCCGCAACATCGCAATCCGGTCGCACAGCGATTCCGCTTCTTCCAGATAGTGCGTGGTCAGCACGATCGTGTGGCCTTCGCGATTCAGGCGCGAGATGAACTTCCACAAGGTTTGACGCAGCTCCACGTCGACGCCAGCGGTGGGCTCGTCGAGCACGATCACCGGCGGCCGGTGCACCAGCGCCTGCGCGACCAGCACGCGGCGCTTCATCCCGCCCGACAGCGCGCGCATGTTGGCGTCGGCCTTTTCGGTGAGATCGAGGTTGGCCATCACCTCGTCGATCCACGCGTCGTTGTTGCGCAGGCCGTAGTAGCCGGACTGGATGCGCAAGGTCTCGCGCACCGTGAAGAACGGGTCGAACACGAGTTCCTGCGGCACGACGCCCAGCGCCCGGCGCGCGTCGCGGAAATCAGTGACGACGTCGTGGCCGCGCACCGCGATGCTGCCTTCATCGGCGCGCGCGAGACCGGCGAGTATGCTGATAAGCGTCGTTTTGCCCGCGCCGTTCGGACCGAGCAGTCCGAAAAACTCGCCTTCTTCCACCGTGAGGCTGACGCCCTTGAGCGCCTGAAGATCTTTGTAGCGCTTCTTGACGTTACGAATTTCTATGGCTGGCATGACTGTGCGCCGCTTTGGATCACGGCGCCTGATAGGTGCGCAAAGTGCTGGAGGGGACGAAATTGGGGCTCGTTTCAAGTACAACCCGAGCCGCAAAAAACGTTTGATTATAGGGCAAAGTCGGGAGTCCCGACCTGGCCCGGGGGATTGGGAGGCGACGCCGGAAGCGTCAGTAGAGCGTCAATGTCGCGAGGAGAGGAGGACGTCGACGCCGTAGGCGTGCGCCAGGCTGGCGAGGCCAGCCGGCAGATTGACGATGTCGAGCGCGGCGCCGCGTGCCTGGGCGGCACGCTGCCACGCAATCAGCACGGCGAGCGCCGACGAATCGAACTGCGCGAGCGGCGCGCAATCGACACCGGTCGCGCCCGCCGCGATACGCTGTAGCCCCGCCGCGAGCGCGGTTTTGGCGCTCGCGTGGGTCAGCGTCGTACCGGTTTCGAAACGGCCCGCTACGGAGCGGACCTCGGCGTTCACCGCTGTGCTCACGACTGCTTGCCTGCGGCGAGTTGCTGGTTACGCTGCGTGAGGAACTGGATCAGCCCATCCACGCCGTGCTGCTGGATCTGCTCGTTGAACTGTTGCTGATACGCCTGGATCAGCCATGCGCCGAGCACGTTGATGTCATACACGCGCCAGCCTTGCGCCGTCTTGTACAGACGGTAGTCCAGTTCCACCGGCGAACCGTTGTTCATGACCACCGAGCGCACCACCGTGTCGGTGTCGTCCGGGTTCATGCGGAACGGCTTGTACTGGATCTGCTGGTCCTTGACCTGCGCCAGCGCGCCCGAATACGTGCGGATCAGCAGCATCTTGAACTGCTCGACCACCGCGTTTTGCTGGTCGGGCGTCGCGGCGCGCCAGTTGCGGCCCATCGCCAGTTGCGTCGTGCGGCGGAAGTCCGTGTACGGCAGGATTTTCTCGTTGACGAGCTGGGTGATGTGGGAAATATCGCCCTGCTGGATCGACTTGTCGTTACGGACCGCGTCGACCACCTGCTGGGTGACCGTCTTGATCAGGGCGTCGGGCGCGCTGCTATCCACCGCTTGCGCGAACGCCGTGCCACCGAACGAAAAGAACGCAGCAAAAACCGAAATGAGGAAGAATTTTTTCATATTGAGCCTGACAGAATGAAATAGTGCAGCGCAAACCTTGGAACCGACAATAGCACGCGAGTTCATCCGCGATCCACGCGCAAACTGCGAGAGTCGTTTCCAGGTGTTACGACTGCCCCCTCAACGCAATTTGAACGATGGGAAATCAAGCCGCGGCGGGACGATCTGGTCGGCCGGCACCTGATCGTTCTCCGGACCGCCGTTCATATCCAGCGGCGGCGACGTCGACACACCGGAGGCAGGCGCCGCAGCGGCGGCGGTGGCGCCCGACGCGCTTTGCGGAGCCGCTGCGCTCGCCGGCGCAGAAGCCGCACCCGGAGCAGAGGCCGCCGTTGCAGGCGCTGCGGCAGCCGGCGCCGCAGCGCTGCCATCCACATCGTCGTACTTGGGCAGCGGTGCATTGTCGCCGTAATCCGGCAACGACGCGTTGCCGCCGCCCTTGCCTTGCGACAGCAGATAGTTGCGGCGCTGCAGATAGGCGTTACGCACGAACGAGTATTTGTCGAGCGCCGCGCCTTCCAGCACGTCGCTCGCGCCCAGCAGGTTGGCCCGCGTGTTGACGATGTTCACGCCGTACAGCGCCCAGCTCAGGCCATCCGGATGAATGTACGACAGCGGATTGACATAGTAAGCGCCAATCGAGCCCACCGCGTCGCGCACCGTGCTCGGCCCGAACAGCGGCAGCACGAGGTACGGACCCGCCGGCACGCCATAGTGGCCGAGAGTGAGGCCGAGGTCGTTGTCGTGCTTGGGCAGCTTCGCGAGCGTGGCCACGTCGAACAGGCCGCCCACGCCGAAGGTGGTGTTGATGACGATCCGCATGATGTCTTCGACGCCATCGGTAATCTTCAATTGCAGCAGGTTGTTCGCCGCAACGTAGACGTCGCCGATATTCGAGAAGAAGTTCGTCACGCTGTCGCGTATCGGCTGCGGCGTGATGTACACGTAGCCTTTGGCGACCGGCTTCAACGCGTACTGGTCGACCTTGTCGTTGAACTTGAAGACGGTGCGGTTCAACCCTTCCAAGGGGTCACCTTTGGTGGGGGTCTGGACGGTCGCACAGCCGGCCAGCATCGCCGCGCCGAACGCGAGCGCCGTGAAACGGACGCGCATGGTCTGCATTCTTGTTCTCCTTATTGACCCGACGCGCCCGAGGCGGGCACGGCCGGTGCCGGTGCCGCCGGCGCGGGGGCCGCAGCGGACGCGCCCGACTTGGCGGCACCCGAATCTGCCGCCTTGCTATAGAGGAATTGGCCGATCAGGTTTTCGAGCACGATGGCCGACTGCGTCATCGAGATCGTGTCGCCTGCTTTCAGCATTTCGCTATCGCCGCCCGGTTCCAGACCGATGTACTGCTCACCGAGCAGGCCCGAGGTCAGGATCTTGGCGGAGGTGTCCTTCGGAAACGGGTATTGCTTGTCCAGATCGATCGTCACCACGGCCTGGTACGAATTGCTGTCGAAACCGATCGAATCGACCCGGCCGACCGTCACGCCCGCGCTCTTCACCGGCGCGCGCGCCTTCAGGCCTCCGATATTGTCGAACTTCAGTTTGACCGGATAGGTTGCCTGAAACGACAAGGAGCTCATGTTGCCGGCCTTCAGCGCCAGGAACAGCAGCGCCACGAAACCCAGCACCACAAACAGGCCGACCCAGAAGTCGAGAGCAGTCTTTTTCATCGTCATCCCAAAGAGAATCCGTCGCGCCGGCCACCCCTTCCGCGCGGCGCAGGCAAGTCAATGCCCGCGGCGGAAGGCGCGTCGCGCGGTTTTTTAGCTGAACATCAATGCGGTCAGCAGGAAATCGAGGCCGAGCACGGCCAGCGAGCCGTACACCACCGTCTTGGTCGTCGCCCGTGAAACACCTTCCGGGGTCGGTTTGGCTTCGTAGCCCTGGAAGAGCGCGATGAACGTCACCGCAAAGCCGAACACGATACTCTTGATCACCCCGTTGCCGACGTCAGCCCACACGTCGACGCCGCCCTGCATCTGCGACCAGAACGAGCCGGCATCCACGCCGATCATCAGAACGCCCACGACATAGCCGCCGCCGATCCCGACCGCGCTGAAAATCGCCGCGAGGATCGGCATGGAGATGATGCCCGCCCACAGGCGCGGCGCGACCACGATCTTGATCGGGTCGACCGCCATCATTTCCATGGCTGTCAGTTGCTCGCCGGCCTTCATCAGACCGATTTCAGCGGTAAGCGAGGTGCCGGCGCGGCCCGCGAACAGCAGCGCGGTGACGACCGGCCCGAGCTCGCGCACGAGCGACAGCGCCACCAGCAGCCCGAGCGCCTGCTCGGAACCGTAGCGGTTCAGCGTGTTGTAGCCCTGCAGCCCGAGCACGAAGCCGACGAACAGCCCCGACACCGCGATGATCACGAGCGAATAATTACCCACGAAGTGGATCTGCTTCGTGACAAGACGCGGACGGCGCAGCAACGGGAAGAATTCGAGCACCAGGCGGAAGAAGAGCCGCGTGGCATAGCCGGCGGTTTCAAGGCCGCCGATGACCGAACGTCCGATCGAACTGATCATGCCTGTCCCCCGCCGATGCCGAAGTCTGCCGCAAGCGGCGTGTTGCTGGGATAGTGGAACTTGAACGGACCGTCCGGCGCGCCGTCGATGAACTGGCGCACGGTGGGATCGGTCGAGGCCCGCAACTGGGCAGGTGTGCCTTCGGCGTGCACACCGCCGTTGGCGAGGAAATAGACGTAGTCGGCGATCGCGAACGACTCCGGCACGTCGTGCGTCACCAGAATCGAGGTGGCGCCGAGCGCCTGATTCAGCGCGCGGATCAGGTTGGCGGTGATGCCGAGCGAAATGGGATCGAGACCGGCGAACGGTTCGTCGTACATCATCAGTTCGGGGTCGAGCGCGATGGCCCGGGCGAGCGCCACCCGGCGCGCCATGCCGCCGGAAATCTCCGCCGGGGACAGGTCGCGCGCGCCACGCAGGCCGACCGCGTTGAGCTTCATCAACACCAGGTCGCGGATCAGTTCTTCGGGCAGATCGGTGTGCTCGCGTAGCGTAAAAGCCACATTTTCGAACACCGACATGTCGGTAAACAGGGCGCCGAACTGGAACAGCATGCCCATCTTGCGGCGCAGGGCGTACAGGCCGTCGCGCGTCTGCGCGCCGATGTCCTGCCCCTGGAACAGGATCTGGCCGCGCTGGGCGCGCACGAGGCCGCCGATCAGCCGCAGCACGGTGGTCTTGCCGCACCCCGAGCCGCCCATGACCGCGACGACCTGGCCGCGCTGGAAGCGCAGATTCAGGTTCGACAGGACGAGCCGGTCGCCGTAACCGAAGTCGACGTCGCGAAGCTCGAGAAGGGTCTCGGAGGAGGAGGGCACGAAGCTGACGATCCTTTTACACAGAAGGCCGAATTATAGGGCCATCATGCGAATGATGCCGTGACGCGCCCCGTCCCCGTAGACAGGGACGCCGCGATTATGGCGTAAACCCTCGCTGCATCGCAGAAATGGCGTCGGCCGGATCGGCGGCCTCGGTGACGGCACGCACGACGGCGGCACAGCCGACGCCCGTCGCCAGCACCTGCGGCAGCACCTGCTGGTCGATGCCGCCGATCGCCACCAGCGGCACGACGCCGTCGAGCAGGCGCACGTAGCGGGCGAGACGCGCGAGTCCTTGCGGCGCCGTGGGCATCACCTTGGTGGTGGTCGGGAACACCGCGCCGAGCGCGACGTAGCTGGGCCGGAAGTGCAGCGCGGTGAGGATCTCATAGTAGCCGTGCGTGGACAGACCGAGCCGCACACCGGCCGCGGCGAGCTTCGCGAGGTCGGCCTTGTGCAGGTCTTCCTGGCCGAGGTGGACGCCGTATGCGCCGGCTTCGAGCGCCAGTTGCCAATGGTCGTTGATGAACACCTGGGCGTCGTGCGCGCGGCCTGCGGCGACGCAGCGGGCGATCTCCCGCGCCAGTTCGCCCGGGGCGGCCGTCTTGCGACGCAGTTGAACCGTCTTCACGCCCAACCCAACCACCCGCTCGACCCATTCGGCGGTCGGCAGCACCGGGTACAGCCCGAGGCGTTCGGGGCAGCGCGCGAACGCCTGCTGCGGCGCTGCCGGCAAGCCCGTCACCTGCGGAAAACGTGCCAGGTCCGAGGGCCAGGCATCAGCGCCGCGTGTTTCGTCGCCGTCGCGCCAGGCGAGCGCCAGCACCAGCGCGTCGTGCGGCGCAAAGCCACAATCGAGAAACGCGGCAAGCGCGGGGATCCAGTCTTCGGCCAGATGGCCTTCCAGCGAATAGCGCTCGCCGCCCAGATGCAGCGTCGCACGGCCTGCAGCCGCGACGATCACGCCCGCGCCCTGCACCTGCCAGCGCGCCACCGGTTCGCCGTGCTGCTGGGCGTCGGCGACGATGATCAGATCGCCGCCGTTGGCGTCGTCCGGCGCGGTCAGGCAGATGCGCCACGGCGCGTGGGTCGGCGGCCAGTCGCCCAGCCGCGCGCGGATGCGCTCGGCGGCTTCGGTCAGCTCGTCGGCGGGCGGCCAGAACAGGTCGCGGCCGCCGAGCGGCGAAGTCTGCGTCGAGGTCGCGTTCATGCTGCGCTCCCGTCCTGATGCCAGAACGGCATGCCGACCACCGGCGTGCTCGCGTGGGCGGTTTCACGTTCGGCCATCGGCCCCGCGAGATAGGCCTCGCGGCCCGCTTCGACGCCCAGCGCGAAGGCACGGGCCATCGCCTCGGGGTGAGTCGCCTGCGACACCGCGGTGTTCAGCAGCACGCCGTCGAAGCCCCATTCCATCACCTGCGCCGCATGCGACGGCACGCCCAGTCCCGCGTCGACGATCAGCGGCACGTCCGGCAGCCGCTCGCGCAGCACCCGCAGGCCGTACGGATTGATCACGCCCTTGCCGGTGCCGATCGGCGCACCCCACGGCATCAGCGCCTCGCAGCCGGCGTCGAGCAGGCGCCGGCCGATCACCAGATCTTCAGTACAGTACGGCAGCACCTTGAAGCCGTCCTTCACCAGCCGAGCGGCCGCTTCGATCAGGCCGACCGGGTCGGGTTGCAGCGTGTAGTCGTCGCCGATCAGTTCGAGCTTGATCCAGTCGGTCTCGAAGACTTCGCGCGCCATATGGGCGGTCGTGACCGCCTCACCGACGCTCTGGCAGCCAGCCGTGTTCGGCAGCACCGGCACGCCGTGGCGTTTGAGCAGGTCGAAAAAGCCGGCTTCGGCGCCGCCGTCGTTCATCTGGCGGCGCAGCGCGACCGTGATCATGCCGGGCTTCGCGGCATCGATCGAGTCGGACAGCGACTGCAGCGACGGATAGCGCGAGGTGCCGAGCAGCACCCGGCTCGCAAAGGTTTGGCCGTACAGCGTGAGGGCGTCGGCGGGAGTGGGAGCAGTCATCTGAAAATCCTTGTCTCTGGCAATGCGCGGGCCCTGGCCGCAGGCGACCACGTTTGGCCCGCAGGCGAGCGCCGTTTAGCCGCCGGCGACGGGTTGCACGACGTCGAGCTTGTCGCCCGCCTGCAGCGCGCGCGCGGTGTGCTGGGTGCGGGCAACAAAATCGCCGTTCAGCGCGACGGCGAACGGCGGACGCGCGCCGAAGGCAACCAGCGCATCGGCGACGGTCGCCCCGTCGGGGAGCGACAACGGCTTCTGATTGATATGAATGTCCATGGTGTTCAGATACGGTTCAATCGATCACGCAGGTGATGGGCACGACGGCCGATGCAGCCATCTTCGCAACGCTCATGCCGGCACCTGCGCGCAATTCTGTGGGTCGAGCCGGGCGAGCTGAAACAGCTCGCTCCAGCGGGCATCGCGCCGCCAGCCGGCGAAGGCGTCGGCGTCGCCGATGCGTCCTTCGAGCAGCGCGGCGGCAAAGCGGGCGGCTTCGTCCGCGACTTCCGGCACGATCATGTAGCCATGCCGGTACAGGCCGTTCACGCGCAAGGTCTGCGCGCCATCCCACACCAGCGCCGGACGGTGGTCCGGCAAGGTCGGGCGGCACTGCGAGTTCAATTCGAGAATGCGCGCCTCGCCGAAGCCCGGATGCACCGAGAACGCCGCGCTCAGCAATTCCAGCGCGGAGCGCACGCTGACCGGCGACATGTCTTCGCCTTCCACTTCGGTGGCGCCGATCACGTAGAGATCGTCCTGCTTCGGCGCGATATACAGCGGGTAGCGCGGATGCAGCAGGCGCACCGGACGCGTGAGGCCGATACCGGGCGCATGCACGCGGGCAACTTCACCGCGGATGCCGCGCAAGGTGGGCAACACCGCCTTGGCGCCGAGTCCGCGGCAATCGATCGTCACGCGGGCCGGCGGCAGGGCGTGATCGGCGACCGGCGTATTCCAGTGCGTCTCGACACCGCGTTCGGCCAGACCCGCGGCAAGCGCGCTGAGCACCTGGCGATTGTCGAGCTGCCCTTCGTGCGGCAACAGCCAGCCTTGCGTGAAACGGCCGGCGAGCGCGGGCTCGGTCGCCCCGAGCTGGGCGCCCGCCAGCGCGACAAAGCCGCCCTCGAGCAGATCCGCCGGCGCATTTGAGCGCACGCGGCGCTCGAACAACGGCGCTTCGGTGCGATCGGCGTGATGCCAGACGACCAGCGTGCCATTGCGTTGAAAGAATACCGGTTCGGGCAATTCGGCCAGCACGCTCGGCCAGGTGTCGAGCGAGGCGGCGCCGAGGCGCGTGATCAGCAATTCGGCGCTGGCCGCTTCGGCGAGCGGGGCGAGCATCGCCGCCGCCACCCACGCTGCAGCCCGCGAGCCGGCGGCATCGCCGCGCTCGTACAGGGCGACGCGGTGCCCCGCGCCGGCGAGCCGCCATGCAACCAGCCGGCCGCACAGACCACCGCCGATGACGGCGAAATCCGCCTGGGCGTGCGTGCTCATCGCCGTCCCGCCGGCATGCGCAGAGCGGTTTGCGCCATGAGGGGACAAACGAGGCAATAAACTGAAGATTGAGCGGTCATCGTATCCTTTCCGTACGGCAACAGGCGCACGTACCCAAGGACGAAACCGGCTTGCGAGGCCGGCCGGGCAAAAGGCGCATCCAGTGACGGACGCCGCCCGGCGGGGAATGGAAGAAAAGCTGGAAGAAACGCTGACTTCCGGAAACTTCCCGCGCCGGTATTACCCGGATCGGGTGCAAAGGGTCTCTCTCAGCCTCGCCGCGGCGTGTGGCCCGCGCGCAAAGCACCCCTGTTTCGTCGAGAGTCATTAGACCATAAAAGGCGCGCGGGCCGCAAACCGGCGCGGCTGTGCGGCAGCCGCCACCGTCGATTGGTGCAGCCGCGCGCGGCCCTCTGGCACAATGCAACGAGCGCACAGCTTCCCGCTTCACGCGCGACAAGACAAGCGCCTCGCTGCGTCTGCCGCGATTAATTTTCGCTTAAGGCGCTCGGGCCAGAATCCGGCGACGGGGTCGAGACGCAAGCCGCAATCGCAATACCGCCGTAGCGCCGACTCGTCATAGGCTGAGCCATCCGAGCCCAGCCATGGCGAAGCGGCCCAAGATGAGCCAGCATTTCTTCAGGATGGTCATGACACCCAATACTTCCCCTGCCGGCACGCTAGAACCGGACGATAAAGTCTCCGCGTGGAGTCTGATCAAGCCCTACTGGGTCTCTGAAGAATGGAAGATCGCCTGGGGACTCCTGATTGCAATCATTGCGATCAACCTCACCAACGTCTGGATCAGCGTCAAGTTCAATAGCTGGAACGGCGATTTCTTCAACATGCTGCAGAACAAGAGCGTGAAGGACTTCCCCCACCTGATGACGGTTTGGGCCGTCCTCGTGGCGGCGCTGATCGTCCTTTTCGTCTACGGCCGCTATCTGCGCCAGATGCTCGGCTTCCGCTGGCGCCAGTGGCTCACCACCCGCTACCTCGAGGAATGGCTCGGCGACAGCGCCTTCTACCGGATCGAGCGCGACCGCCTCACGGACAACCCCGACCAGCGGATCACCGACGACCTGCAGTCCTTTGCGACCAGCACCCTCTCGCTGACGCTCGACCTGCTCTCGACGGTGGTCACGCTCGTTACGTTCGTCACCATTCTCTGGTCGCTCGCCGGCGCCTTGACCGTCACGCTCGGCGGCATGCCGATCGTCATTCCGGGGTACATGGTGTGGGTCGCCGCGCTCTATGCGCTGGGCGGCTCGTACATGATGTACAAACTCGGCCGTCCGCTCGTTTCGATTACGTACCAGCAACAGAAGGTCGAGGCGGACTTTCGCTTCGGCCTGATCCGCATTCGCGAGAACTCGGAACAGATCGCGTTTTACGATGGTGAGCAGACCGAACGGGCCAACGCGCAAAACTTCTTCCAGCGCATTCGCGACAACTGGTGGCGCGTGATGAAGTACACCAAGCGGCTGAGCTTCGTGCTGAGCTTCTACGGCAACATCGCGTTAATTTTTCCGCTCATTGTCGCGGCGCCCAAGTACTTCACCGGCGCCTTCACCATGGGCGTGTTGATGCAGATCCAGAACTCGTTCGGCACGGTGAGCGATTCGTTCTCCTGGTTCATCAACAGTTACGGCAGCCTGGTCGACTGGCGCGCTACCGTGAATCGTCTGCGCGAATTCAAACGCGTCATGCGTTCGTCGCACATGAAAGAGGCCACCTCGCCCGCCACCGTGCATGGCGGCATCAACCTGCACTACGTCGACGAGGACAGGCTCACCACGGAAGGCCTGTCGCTCGCCCTGCCGAACGGCACCGCCCTGTCGCAGATCCGCGACATCACGATCCAGCCGGGTTCGCGCTGGCTGGTACGCGGCCCGTCCGGATCGGGCAAGAGCACCTTGATGCGCGCGCTCGCCGGACTGTGGCCGTTCGGCGATGGCTCGATCGACGCGCCGGTCAATGCCCGCATGATGTTCATTCCGCAGCAGAGCTACATGCCGATCGGCACGTTGAAAGCGGCGCTCACCTACCCGTCCTCCGCCGACACCTACACCGACGACGAATGCCGCGAAGCGCTGCGCGTCTGTCACCTTGACGCCTATGCCGAGCGTCTGGCGGAATCGGGACACTGGGCGCGGACGCTGTCGCCCGGCGAACAGCAGCGCCTCGCCGCCGCCCGCGTGCTGCTGCACAAGCCCGACTACCTGTTCCTCGACGAAGCCACCAGCGCGCTCGATGCGACTAACGAGGCGCTGCTCTATCACCTCTTCACCGAGCGCCTGCCCAAGGCCGCGATCGTCAGTGTCGCGCACCGCGAATCGCTCGCGGCGTTCCATGAGGAAACGCTCGACGTCGAACGCTCGGGCGAACCGGTCGCCGCATGAGCAGCGAGCGTGTAGATAGCGCGGGGGGCTGATCACCGGAGCCGGTGCTGGTGCCGATGCCGGCTCCGGCGCTGGCGCAGCACGGCACGGCACGGCACGGCACGGCACGGCACGGCACGGCACAAATCTACTGCAGTCCCAGGCAAACGCCGGACAAACTTCAGCCAATCTCCAGGCACCTTCCAATCGGCCGCCAGACAGGCGCCGGCGAGCCCCTTGCAACATCCTGAAATACGCGAGAACAGTTCGAAAGCATTTGCGGACCGTTCAGGTTGTTCCGTGCTTTGAAAGTACCGTGCTGCGGCGACGATTGACGTGCGGGCCAAACACTATCTTGCGGCCCGTACGCCATCCACCGCTACCGGACTTCCCGCTCATGTCATTCGATCGCAGCTTCCATCCTTTGACCCAACGACTCACGCGGATGAGCCGTTCCCTGTTCACCGCCGCCGGCGCCACCGTCGGCATGACCGCGTTGCTGCTGTCGGTCGGCGCGCACGCCGCGCAGATGACGCAGGCTGCCGAGCCCGCCGACGTCTGCCCCGCGCTGACGCACATCGTCGCCGCCCACGACTTCAAGCAACTGCGCAATGAACCGGCCGCGCAGTTGCCGGGCCTCGCCAGCGCCGACGATTGCCACGCCGGATCGAACGCCTACGACTGCCATTGGCGCGCTCACTGGCAAGCCGACGGCGTGGTCACGGACCCGCTCGAAGAGCTCGGCGCAGACATCGCCGCCTGTTTCCCGAACGTCGTGCACGACCTCAACACGCCGACGCGCCAGCATTTCATCGTGACTTCGGGCGAGCGTCGCATCAGCGTCACGGCAAGCGTGCAGGGATCCAGCGAACTGCATCTGCGCGTCGCACGCTAAGCGTGCCGGCCCTGCGATTCACTCCCGATCCGACACGCCGAGGTACTGCATCATGACCGCCTTGCGCTCACCGCTCTTTCCGGCCGTTCTGTGCACCCTGCGCTTTCCGTGGTCCACGGGGCGGCGGACCTGCGTATGGGCCGCGACCGCTGCCATCCTCTGCGTCGGACTGAACGGTTGCGCGTGGACGCTGATCACAGCGGCCGACGCTACCGGCTCGGTGATTCAGGCAGGCTATGCCATCGCGTCGAACTACTCGTCGCCGACCTTCGTCAACGGCCGGCCCGCGTCCATCAGCGCGGTGTGCATCGAAGTGAACCAGACGGTGTCCGTTGGCGATTTCGTCCCCTCGTTGCAACTCGCGCTCAACCGGCGCGGCATCCGTTCGGACGTCTACAACCCGGGCACCGCCCCTGCGAGTTGCGAGTCGCGTCTGATCTACAACGCGGCGGTCGATTACGGCCGGCGCGAGTTCAACGACAATCCGGTCCAGTACCTGTCGGTGATCGATCTGACGCTCCTCCAGCAGGGCCATATTCTCGTCACCGCGCGCTATCAGACGGGCGACCTCGGCCTCGATCGTTTCTCGAATGCGTCCGTCAAACTCAACGGCATGATCGACAAGATGGTGGTCAACCGCCTCGAGTTGCGCCCACAGACCATTCAGACTTCGCAGGTCAACTGACGCAGCTCATCTGACGCAGATTAGCTGAAGCAGATTATCTAAACTTACCTGCGTTCAAGAGGGCTTCAACGTGCGGACGCGCTGCCCGCCAACATGCCGGCAAACCGTTCGCAGCCGCTTGCTTCCAGTTACCCCGGAAAGGTTTAGAAAGCATTGCGCGCTATCAGCGCTCCGGCGTATCTCCTAAGATTGCCGGAATGAACCAATCCATTCTCGTCGTCGACGACGATCCCGTCGTGCGCGACCTCGTACGCGAATACCTGCACGGACGCGGCTTCTCGGTATCCGTGCTCGAGCACGGCATGGCGTTGCAGCGCGCGCTGCAACACGAGCGCCCCGCACTGGTGGTGCTCGACATCATGATGCCGGAGCTGGACGGCATCAGTGCGTTACGGGCGCTGCGTCTGGCCGGCGACGACATTCCGGTGATCCTGCTGACGGCGCGTGCTGATGTGATCGATCGCGTGATCGGTCTCGAACTCGGTGCCGACGACTACCTCGGCAAGCCGTTCGAGCCGAGCGAACTGGTTGCGCGCATCCGCACCGTGTTGCGCCGGCGCGGCGCGATCGCGCCTGGAGCGCCGGAGAATCGCGCGCCTTATCGCTTCGGCCGTTTCGAGGTGAATTTTCCGGCGCGCGAATTGCGCCGCGACGGTGAACGCATTCCGCTGCGCTCGAGCGAATTCGCCATGCTCAAGGTGTTCGTCACGCACGCGATGACCGTCCTCACCCGCGCGCAACTGCTCGAGAAACTGCACGGCAATACCGAGGCGCACCGCAACCGCAGCCTCGACGTTTCGATCTGGCGCCTGCGGCGTCTGATCGAAGTCGACCCGTCCGAACCGCGCTATGTGCAAACGGTCTGGGGCCGCGGCTACGTGTTCGTGCCCGATGGAGAAATCGGCGCGGCAGAGCGGGTCGCACCGCCTTTCGCCGACGCCTAGCCCCCGCTCGCGAACGCTCAGAACGTCAGCACGCTCAGGAACAGGTGCTGCAGCCAGCCCACCGTGGTCGCATCGCTCACGATGCCCTGTCCGGCCTGCTCGATCCGCGCATTCGCCACCTTGCTCGACGACACATAGTTGCCTGCTTCGATATCCTTAGGATTGACGATTCCGGACAGTCTTAAACGATCGTGATTGCCGTTCATCGCAATCAGCTTCTCGCCCGCCACCATCAGATTGCCGGTCGGCATCGTACCGATCACGGTAACAGCCAGCGTGCCGCTCATCCCGTTGGTGTCGGTCATCGCGCCCGCGCCCTTGAAGTCCGTGTTCGCGGAACCGATGTTGAACAGTCGTGCCAGCCGCGCGGCGGCGCCGGTCGATTGATCCGCGGCGGTGGCGCTAATGTCGCTCGCGCGGCTCGCCGTCGTATTCGCGCTGCTGTTGCCGCTGTATGACTCGGACAAGCGAATGGTCAGCACGTCGCCCACATGCTGCGCACGCGGCGTTTCATAAAGCAGCACCGACGCGCCGGCCTGATAGATCGCGCCCTGCGTGTTGATATTGAGCGGCTGGCTCACGAGCGGCGGCAACATCGGCGTGTCGACGATCGAATCCGGGTGGCTCGCGCAGGCAGCGAGACCCAGCGCCGCGGTCAGCGCGGCCGTGAGGCGTAGCGTGGTCATGGAAATTCCTCTGCCGGAGTGAAGATGGGACAAATGGGTGGCGGCGCGCATTCGTTGCCTCAACCCGCCTCGGGACTACTCGCCTGCCATTGGCGCACCAGCGACTTCACCCACGCGTCCGGGTCCTTCAGCAGATAGGTCAGCGTGCCGTTGTGGGTGGACGGCAACAGGCACAAGGTGATCGAGCTGACGGCGTTTTCCCAGACGTACATGGGAACCGCGCTGCCCGCCGCCGAAGTGCTCTGCGTGACGAGCCGCGGCACGCCATAGCGGCCCGCCAGCGCGTTTCGCAGGTCCGCGGCGGTGACCTCGTCGATCACGAAGGAAATCTCGTAGAGCCGCAACGCCGTCTCGCCGGCAACCCGCGCAAAGCGCAGCACATGGTCCTGCGCCAGCGCACCGTCCACTACCGCCTGCGAGAGCTGCCAGCGGTCGGCCGCCCGGTGCGCCCAGCGGCACGCCACCGTCAGGCTCTCGCTCGTCTTCAGGCTCATGCCAAGCGCGCCCGCCAGCATGTCCGTCTCGCAGACCGGCACGCTGCCCACCGGCGTCGCCCGCACGGTCGAGCCGGCGCGGAATTCGTCGAGCGTGATGCCAAGCGGAATGCCGCGAAACTCGAACGGCGCATCCGAGGGACGCTTGCGCTCGTCTGCAGTACTACGCTTTGGCGAGGACGCCGCACCTGCAGCAGAGTCCGCGTGCACGGCGGGCGCCGCCATGCCCAGACAGACGGAGAGCAGCAGCGACGCCAACGCGCCGAGACACTGACGGGCGGACGGTCGGGAGATCATGGCTCAGTCGATCGCTGATGCACACGCGTTGAAGGGCGTAGCGGCGGCGTGCCCGACAACCGGCAGGATGTCGAGCGTCGCCGCCGTCAGGCGGCAGGGCAATGCGGCGACCCCGCAGCCGTCGAGGGGTAGCAGCATCGCGCCCATCGCCAGCCAGCTCGCGGCCCGCACACAGCGCTTGAAAACAGTCAGAGTGGACACAGGCGCTCTCGTCAGGTCAGGCTGTCGTGTTGACGTGATTGCCGACGAGGCCGCCGGGCGACACCGGCGTGGCGGGTTCGCTCGGCAGCGCGTCCGGCTTCGCCGTGTTGTCCGGCGTGGGCGACGGCCGCTCGCGCTGCACGGGCGGGAAAGTAGTGGGACGGAGATTGTTGGTGACGGTCATGGTCTGCCTCGCGTGACGCTTGGGGTGCGGATTCGATTGCCGCATCTGCGCCGACACTGGGAGGACAGAAACGCACCCTTCAGGTCAACGAAATGCGGCGGCGATGGACTACAGGTCGAATCATCCCGCCGCGCGCTCCGTCACAATGCACGAAGGAACGCGCGCTTTTCCACGGTTCTTACGAGGGGTTTCGATTGGGCGCCATTTCTTTCCTCGCAGCAATTCCGGTAAGCGATTGCAGTGCGATACGTCCCCCAATGTGCAATTTATATTGCCAACTTTAGCGTCGAAAATTGGCCGGTTAGCCTTATGCAGCAAGGCTTCCAGCGCGAGGTGGAGGGACTGCCGCCCGGCTGGACGGCAACAGGTAAGTGTTGGTAAGAAAACAATCGGCCGCTCGCCATGCGCGCCAGTCTAAAATTTCAAGATGAATCCACAGGTCCTTATCGTCGACGACGACCCGGTCGTACGCGATCTGCTTTGCCGCTTTCTGCAATCGAACGGGTTCGACGCTTCCGTGCTCCACGACGGCACGCATTTGCAACGCCGCCTCGAAAGAGAGCGGCCGTCGGTCGTTGTGCTCGACATCATGATGCCGAACACCGACGGCCTGCGCGCGCTCACCGCGCTGCGGGCCGCCGGCGACGACATTCCGGTGATCTTCGTCACAGCGCGCGGCACGGTGGCGGACCGCATTGTCGGTCTGTCGCTCGGCGCCGACGACTATCTGACGAAACCGTTCGATCCGCGCGAGTTGCTCGCCCGCATCCAGACGGTGCTGCGCCGGCGCGGGCCGTCGACCACCAGTGCGCCCGAAGCACGCAAGCCGTATCATTTCGGGCCGTTCGAACTCGACTTCGCGACGCGCACGCTGTCGCGCGACAACACGCGACTGGCCCTGCGCGACAGTGAATTCGCGCTGCTGAAGATCTTCGTCAACAATCCGTACAAGGTGCTTTCGCGCGTGTTGATCCACGATCTGGTCCACCGCGACAACCTCGCCTTTCGCGACCGCAGCCTCGATGTGCCGATCTGGCGGCTGCGCCGCGTCATCGAGGACGATCCGTCGAGCCCGTGCTATGTGCAGACCGTGCGCGGCAAGGGTTACGTCTTCGTGCCGGACGCCGACGGCACGCCGTTCTCGATCGAGGGCGCGGCAGACTCATGAAAAACCCGTTGAACACGCTATTCGGCAGAATGGCGTTGCTCTCGACGGCGGTATTGTTGGCAATTCAGGCCGGCTGGTTCGTACTGATCGTGATGCAACCGCCTCACCACGAGGTGGACGGTTTCGCGCGCGGCATTCTGCTGATGCTGCAGGCGGCCAACGGCGAACCGGTGCAAGGCGCCGACCTCGCGCCCGCGATGCGCGTGCATCTGGTGCCGACCTGGAACATGCCCTCCACGATCCATTTGCATCCGCCGACCGAACGGCAGTTCGTCGAACTGAGCCAGCATTTGCGTGGCCGCATGCCGCCGGGCACCCAGATCGAAGTCGACGATGCGCGGCCGCCGCGCCTATGGATCCGCTATCCGGGCAAGTCGATGTGGGTGGTGGTGCCGGTCGATATACCGCCGCGTCCACGCTTTATCGTCGAAACCGTGTCGATGCTGGTGGCCGCACTGATCCTCTCGCTGCTGGCGGTCTGGCAGATGCAGCGGCCGCTCTCGCGCGTGGCGCACGCTGCGCGCTCGTTCGGCGCCGGCGGGCGACCCGAGCCGGTGAACGTGCAGGGGCCGCGCGAGCTGCGCGACCTGATCGGTTCGTTCAACGACATGATGCGGCGTCTGAACGAAGCCGGTGACGACCAGGCGGTCATGCTGGCCGGCGTGGCACACGACCTGAAGGCGCCGCTCACGCGGCTCAAGCTGCGGGCCAGCGTGCTGGTCGCAGAGAACGAGCGGGCCGGCCTGATTCGCGACGTCGATTCGCTCACCAATATCGTTCAGCAGTTTCTCGAATTCGCCGGCCAGGCCGCCGACGCCGGACCGCCGGTCGAAGTCGACGCCTTCCTGCGCGAACAGTTTTCCGACGCCGATATCGCCGAACTCGCCGACCCGATGGATAGCGCCGACGGCGACCTCGCCGACGCCCCGCTCTTCCACCTCGATCTGCGTGCGGGTGCGCAGTTCGCGCTGCCGCGCACCCTGCTCGACCGGCTGGTGACGAACCTGGTCGACAACGCGCTCGAACACGGCGCGCCGCCCGTTGAAATCGCGACGGCGCGCGACGACCGCCATTGGGTGGTCAGCGTCCGCGATCATGGTCCAGGGATTCCCGACGACAGGATTGCCGCCGCGATGAAGCCGTTTGTGCGCCTCGACGCCGCGCGCGGCGGCGAAGGCCATTGCGGCCTGGGACTCGCGATCGTGGCGCGCCTCGCGCACGATCGCGGCGGACGGTGCGATGTCTACAACCATCCGGGCGGCGGCCTGTGCGTGCGCATCGCCCTGCCGATCGGACTGCAGGAAGGGTGAAGCGCCCGACGACGCAGCGCTTACGCGTCCTTACAGGGCGGCGTTATCGGCGCTCGCGCACGTATAGTCTGCGCGGGCTTCCTCGATAGCCCCCTGTTCGGTCCGCCCAGCTGTTGCCCGGGCGGGCCGCTTTTTTTCCGGGCCGCGATGCGCGCGTTCAGACGACCAGACGGTCGTGCAGCGTATCGATCGTCGACTGCGACAAGCCGAGCCCCGCGGTCAGGTAGCTCGACATCGTGCCGTAGCTCGCCTGCACCTGATCGAAGCCCGCCTGTAGAAAACTCTCCTGCACACTGAAGAACGGCGCGTCCAGCGTAGCCGCGGCAGCGCCGCTCTGTGACTGGATGGCGGCGACCTCGGCGTTGATCGACGCGGCCGAGTAGGTATTGGTCAGAAGATAGTCCTGCATGATCAGGTCGAGCGGGACGTTCGCAATGCTGAGCAGCAACGCCGCAACCCAGCCGGTGCGGTCCTTGCCCGCGGTGGAGTGGACCAGTTGCGCGCCCGCCGTGTTCGCCAGTTGCGAGAGCAGCGCGCCATACCCGGCCCGCTGCGCCGTGCCTGTCACGTAAGCGCGTTCGGCACTCTCCATGGTCGCCATCGCGCCCCCCAACTGCTGGTTCGGCGGCACGATCTGGTCGAGCTCACCCAGGACATTGATGCGCTGGTACGTTGCGCTAATCGGCAGCACGTCCGCGACGCGGGCGATTTCACCGGGCGTGCGCAGATCGTAGACGGTCGCAATGTTGAGCGTGTCGATCACGGCTTTGTCCGCGATACTCAGGGTCAAGGCGTTCGCGCGATAGAACATGCCGCGCCGCACCTGCCGGCCATCCACGGTCGGATAGCCGCCGCCCGCGCCGCCGATGTCGCGGAAATTGTCCACCGACGCAAGCCGCGGCGTGTCCGGCAGATCGGACGACAACCCGCCGCCGCATGCCGACAGCAGCGCGCTGCCGACCCCCGACATCAGCAACACGCTTGCCGAGCCCTTCAGGAAGGCACGGCGCGACGAAAGCTCACCATTCCGTACAAACTGTGGCGGCGGAGTATTGCCGGAACGAGTCGCGGGTAAGCGGACTTTCGCAATGAAATCCATTGAATGTATTGGTAAGGCGCGTTTGCGCTGCAGGACGGATGGATGGCGTAAAACAAACTGCGCTGCAGCGGAGTGTACCGACCAAAACTACTCAATGGGTTACCAAGTAGCACGCAGTAAGAATGTGAAATTCACCCCCGAACGCGCGGAAGACGCGCCGGCGCGGACGCCTGCCCAATTGGAGCGGTTTTTTGTCCGGACTGGTCCACTCGTCTTTCGGAGCCGTAAAATAGGGGCGCACCGGGGCGCACAGTGTGAACCGCGCACAACAGGATCAGGGGCTCAGGAGACGGCATGGCGTCATTTCAGTGGTTCACGGAGTTGACGACGCGCGAGCGCCGCACGCTCTACGCGGGCTTCGGCGGTTACGCAGTCGACGCGTTCGACTTCATGATCTACTCGTTCCTGATCCCGACGTTGATCGCCACGTGGGGCATGACCAAGAGCGAAGCGGGGCTGATTGCCACCAGTTCGCTGATTTCCTCGGCCGTGGGCGGCTGGCTCGCCGGCATTCTCTCCGACCGCTACGGGCGGGTCCGCGTGCTGCAATGGACCATCGCGACCTTCGCCCTCTTCACCTGCCTGTCGGGCTTCACGCATTCGTTCTGGCAACTGCTGACCACCCGCACGCTGCAGGGCATCGGCTTCGGCGGGGAATGGTCGGTGGTGACGGTCATGATGGCCGAAACGATCCGCTCGCCGCAGCATCGCGCCAAGGCGGTCGGCACCGTGCAGAGCAGCTGGTCGTTCGGCTGGGCGGCGGCGGCGATCATCTACTGGGCGTCGTTCGCGTTGTTGCCGGAGCAGATCGCGTGGCGTGCGTGCTTCTGGGTGGGCATCCTGCCGGCCTTGTGGATTGTCTATATCCGCCGCAACGTCAGCGACCCGGAGATCTATCTCGCCACGCGCCGGGCGCGCGACAGCGGCTTCGACACCTCGCACTTCCTGCAGATCTTTTCCTTTCCTCACCTCCGGACGACACTGCTCGGCAGCGCGCTCTGCACCGGCATGCTAGGCGGCTACTACGCGATCACCACCTGGTTGCCGACCTATCTGAAGACGGTGCGGCATCTGTCCGTATTCAACACCAGCGGCTATCTGATCGTGCTGATCGTCGGCTCGTTCACCGGTTACATTGTCGGGGCGATCCTGTGCGACAAGATTGGCCGGCGTGCGTCGTTCATCCTGTTTGCGATCGGCTCGTTCGTGCTCGGCATGGCCTACACGATGCTGCCCATCACCAACAGCGCGATGCTGCTGCTCGGTTTTCCGCTCGGCGTGGTCGTGCAGGGGATTTTCGCGGGAGTCGGCGCGTATCTGTCCGAGCTGTATCCGAACGAAATCCGCGGCTCCGGCCAGGGCTTCTGCTATAACCTCGGGCGCGGGCTCGGCTCGTTCTTCCCGATTCTCGTCGGCACGCTGTCCCAATCGATGACGCTCGTCAACGCGATGGGCCTCGTCGCCGGCTCAGGCTATCTGCTGGTCATCGCCGCGGCGCTGTGCCTGCCCGAAACCAGGGGCAAGGCGCTCGCGGCGGCGAGCCCGGCATCCTGATGTGCATTGATCAGACATGAAAACGATTGTTCTCGGCGGCGGCGTCATCGGCGTCGCCACCGCCTTTTACCTGCGCGCCCAGGGGTGCGAGGTCACCGTGATCGAACGCGAGCCCGACGTGGCGCTCGCCACCAGTTTCGGCAATGCCGGCGTGATCGCACCGGGCTATGTCACGCCGTGGGCGGCGCCGGGCATGCCGGCGAAGATCCTCAAATATCTGTTCAAGCCTGCATCGCCGTTGATCTTCCGGCCGACCTTTGACCCTGCGCAGTGGCGCTGGATCGCACGCTGGCTGCGTGAGTGCGATCTCGAGCGGTTTCGCGTGAACAAGCAGCGCATGCAGCGGATTGCTTATTACAGCCGGAGCTGTCTGCAGGAATTTCGCGGGCGTCATCCGTTCGAGTACGGACGTAGCCAGGGATATCTGCAGTTGTTTCGCAGCGAGTATGACGTGGAGCTGGCGCAGCCTGCTCTCGCCGTGCTGCGCGATGCCGGGATTGCGTATCGCGAGGTGAGTGCGGCGCAGTGTGTGGAGATCGAGCCGGGGTTACGGTGGGCGCGTGAGACGCCGTTATCCGGCTTGTATCTGCCCGACGATGAGGCTGGGGACTGTGCGCGGTTTACTCGTGAGCTGCGATCTATCTGCGAGGGCAATGGGGTGCGGTTTCGGCTCGATACGCGGGTGACGGGGCTCGATGTTCAGGGTGGTGTGGTGCGTGGCGTGCGGGTGGGTAGCGAGCGTGGCGATGAGGTGCTCGCTGCGGATGCCGTGGTGGTAGCGCTTGGGGTGGATAGTGCGCCGTTGCTGGCGCCGCTTGGAGTCAAGGTGCCGCTTTATCCCGTCAAAGGGTATTCGGCTACGTTGCCCGTGATCGATGATGAGAAGTCGCCGCGGGCCGCTGTCATGGATGAGTCTTTGAAGACGGCCATTACGCGGTTTGGGAGGAATGTGCGGGTGGCGGGGACTGCGGAGTTAGGGAATCGGCAGTCCACTTTACGCGAGCAGGCGCTGCAGACTTTGCTTAAGGTTCTTGATGACTGGTTTCCGCATGCGGCTAAGCCTAGTTCGGCGCATTTTTGGGTTGGGAGGAGGCCTATGACGCCGGATGGCGCGCCTTTGCTTGGTCCATCCGGGGTTGGGAATCTTTGGCTAAACGTGGGGCATGGGTCTACGGGTTGGGCTATGGCTATGGGGTCCGGGAAGGTTGTTGCTGATCTTGTTACGCTGCGCGAGCCGGAGATTTCGTTGGAGGGGCTCACGATTGCGCGGTATGGGAAGTAGGTTCTTTTTTTGCCTTTGCGGCGCTTTGGTTGTGTTCCTGGGGCGTTGGCCTCTCCTTGCTTTGTTATCGGTCTATTAGGTTCGCCCCTGTGCGGGGCGGCACTTACTTTCTTTGCCGCCGCAAAGAAAGTAAGCAAAGAAAGCGGGCTCACACCGCTAGCTCTTAGGTGTCCACATCTTCCGCGAACCCGGAGTGGTCCGAAGACAAGACCCGCCCTCGTATTTCCCACGTTCGTGACACAGCGCTCATTCATCCCACTCCGCACTACGTGCGTCGCGGACGGGTTTGCCAAGGAAGGCAGAGCCTGCCAGTGCAAACAGCACAGACAGACAAAAAAACATTAGATATCCTACCTAAATTGCACAAGGCGTTATACCCGACGGCGGGGCGCGCAGCGCAACGCTGGAACGGATGACAGCCTTGTCACTAACGTGGGTGATGCGAGGGCGGGTCTCGTGTTGGGCCGTTCCCAGTAGCAGATCGGGATGGCTCACTACGGGCTAGCGGTTGCAGCCCGCTTTCTTTGCTTACTTTCTTTGCGGCGGGCAAAGAAAGTAAGTGCCGCCCCGCACAGGGGCGACACAAATAGACCACTAAGAATGCAAGGAGAGGCCAACGCCCGAAGAAAGCCAACAAACAAAGCGCCGCAGGCAAACAGACCGCGAGGAAGTCAAGCAAAGACCAACAAAACCAAAGCAAATACGCAGCCCGCGACCAACGAAAAAGCCGGGTCACCCTTCCGAGCGCCCGGCTTTGGTTACTGCCTTGTCGTCTCCACCTCGCCCTGCAAACCGATACCAGCCATGCGCCATGCTACGTGCACGCCGGCCGAAGACTTACCGCGGCAGTTCCGACTGCCCCATCAGAAACGCATCGACCGACCGCGCGCACTGCCGTCCTTCGCGAATCGCCCACACCACCAGCGACTGGCCGCGACGCATATCACCCGCGGTGAACACCTTATCCACCGACGTGTAATACGCCTTGTCACCCTCAGTCGAAGCACGCACATTACCACGCGCATCCTTATCGACACCGAATGCTTCCAGCACCGGCGACACCGGCTGCGTAAAGCCCATCGCCAGCAGCACCAGATCGGCCTTCATTTCGAATTCGGAACCCGGCACTTCCTGCATCTTGCCGTCCTTCCATTCGACTCGCACTGCAATCAGCTTCTCAACCTTGCCGTTCTTGCCTTCGAGACGCTTCGTCGCCACCGCCCAATCGCGCTCGCAGCCTTCCTCATGCGAGGACGACGTACGCAGCTTGATCGGCCAGTACGGCCACACGAGCGGCTTGTTCTCCTCTTCCGGCGGCTGCGGCAGCAATTCGAACTGCGTCACGCTCTTCGCGCCGTGACGGTTCGACGTGCCCACGCAATCCGAACCCGTATCGCCACCACCAATCACGATCACATGCTTGCCCTTGGCCAGCAGTTGAGCGGCAAGCTTGTCGCCTGCGTTGACCTTGTTCTGCTGCGGCAGGAATTCCATCGCGTAGTGGATACCTTCCAGCTCGCGGCCCGGCACCGGCAGGTCGCGCGGCGTTTCCGAACCGCCCGACAGCACCACGGCATCAAACTGCTCTTTCAGCTCGGCCGGCGTGATGGTCTCTTTCGCCGTGTTGCCGATATGCCCAGGCAGTGGATCCTTGCCGATGAACACGTTGGCGCGGAACGTCACACCTTCGGCTTCCATCTGACGCATGCGGCGATCGATCAGCCACTTTTCCAGCTTGAAATCGGGAATGCCATAACGCAGCAGACCGCCGATCCGGTCGTTCTTTTCGAACACCGTCACATCGTGCCCCGCGCGCGCGAGTTGCTGCGCGACCGCGAGGCCCGCGGGGCCCGATCCGACCACCGCGACTTTCTTGCCCGTCTTGTGCTTCGACGGCAGCGGCGCGACCCAGCCTTCGGACCATGCCTTGTCGATGATCGCGTGCTCGATCGACTTGATGCCGACCGGGTCGTCATTGATGCCAAGCGTACACGCCGCCTCGCACGGCGCTGGGCAGATGCGGCCCGTGAACTCCGGAAAGTTGTTGGTGGAGTGCAGCACTTCGATCGCGCTCTTCCAGTCCTGATGGAACACCAGGTCGTTGAAGTCCGGGATGATGTTGTTCACCGGGCAGCCGTTGTTGCAGAACGGAATACCGCAATCCATGCAACGTGCGCCTTGAATCTTCGCTTCGTCGTCGGCGAGTGCCGCAACGAATTCCTTGTAGTGCTTCACACGCGTGAGCGGAGCTTCGTACGTCTCGTGGCGACGTTCGAACTCGAGAAAACCGGTTGCCTTGCCCATGTGGTTCTCTTATCTATCTGTACAGGTGGGGGGATCGGCACCCGCCGCACACAAAGGCGGCGGGTACATCGAATGGGTATCTAACGTCTTGAGCTGCGGACTACGCGGCGAGGACTTCCTTGTTCGCCTTCTTCGCAGCCATCTCGCCCAGCGCGCGCTTGTATTCCGTCGGGAACACCTTCACGAACTGACGGCGCGACGCATCCCAGTTTTCAAGCAGCGCCTTGGCACGCGGCGAGCCGGTGAACTGGAAGTGACGTTCGATCAGCCCCTTCAGCAGCACCTCGTCGGTTTCGTTCGCATGCCACAGGCCCTTGTCGACCGTGCGTTCCTGCTCGGCCTGCTGCAGCACCGGGTCGAGCGCGACCATCGACTTGTTGCACTTGCCGGCAAACGTGCTGTCCGGATCGAACACATAAGCGATACCGCCCGACATGCCCGCCGCGAAGTTACGGCCCGTTTCGCCGAGCACGACCACCGTGCCGCCCGTCATGTATTCGCAACCATGATCGCCCGTGCCTTCGACCACCGCCGTCGCGCCCGAGTTACGCACGCAGAAACGCTCGCCTGCCACGCCGCGGAAGAACGACTCGCCTTCGATCGCGCCGTACATCACCGTGTTGCCGCAAATGATGTTCTCTTCCGACTTGCCGCGGAAATCGTTGGTCGGACGAATGATGATGCGCCCGCCCGACAGGCCCTTGCCGACATAGTCGTTGCCGTCGCCGACCAGATCCAGCGTCACGCCTCTCGCGAGGAACGCACCGAAGCTCTGGCCCGCGGTGCCCTTCAACTGGATGTGAACTGTGTCGTCGGGCAGGCCGTCGTGGCCGTACTTCTTCGCGATCGTGCCGGACAGCATGGCGCCGACCGTACGGTTGACGTTGCGCACCGGCTGGATGAACGAGACGTGCTCGCCCTTCTCGATCGCCGCCTTCGCCTTCTCGATCAGGACATGATCCAGCGCCTTGTCGAGACCGTGGTCCTGCACGTCGACGTGCTTACGCGCCACGTCCGCCGGAACCGACGGCAGGTAGAACACGCGCGAGAAGTCGAGACCCTTCGCCTTCCAGTGCTCGATGCCCTTCTTTGTGTCGAGCAGTTCGGCATGACCGATCAGGTCGTCGAACTTGCGGATGCCCAGTTGCGCCATGATTTCGCGCGCTTCTTCCGCAACGAAGAAGAAGAAGTTGACGACGTGTTCGGGCTGGCCCTTGAACTTCGCACGCAGCACTGGATCTTGCGTCGCGACGCCGACCGGGCAGGTGTTCAGATGGCACTTGCGCATCATGATGCAGCCTTCGACGACGAGCGGCGCCGTCGCAAAGCCGAATTCATCCGCACCGAGCAGCGCGCCAATCACGACGTCGCGGCCGGTCTTCATCTGACCGTCGGCCTGCACGCGGATACGGCCGCGCAACTGGTTCAGCACCAGGGTCTGCTGCGTTTCCGCGAGACCCAGTTCCCACGGCGTGCCGGCGTGCTTGAGCGACGACAGCGGCGAAGCGCCCGTGCCGCCGTCATGACCCGCGATCACGACGTGATCGGCCTTCGCCTTGGCCACCCCCGCTGCGACCGTGCCGACGCCCGATTCCGAGACCAGCTTGACCGAGATGCTGGCCGCCGAGTTCGCGTTCTTCAGATCGTGGATCAGTTGCGCCAGATCTTCGATCGAGTAGATGTCATGGTGCGGCGGCGGCGAGATCAGGCCGACACCCGGCACCGAATAACGCAGCTTGCCGATGTAATCCGACACCTTGTGACCCGGCAACTGGCCGCCTTCGCCCGGCTTCGCGCCCTGCGCCATCTTGATCTGGATCTGGTCGGCCGACGACAGATACTCCGCCGTCACACCGAAACGGCCCGACGCCACCTGCTTGATCTTCGAGCGCAACGAATCGCCGTCCTTCAGCGGAATGTCGACGATGACTTCGTCGCCGATCACCGACTTCATCGTGTCGCCGTTCTTGATCGGAATGCCGCGCAGTTCGTTGCGATAGCGGTTGGCGTCCTCACCACCTTCACCGGTGTTCGACTTGCCGCCGATGCGGTTCATCGCCACCGCCAGCGTGGCATGCGCCTCGGTCGAGATCGAGCCCAGCGACATCGCGCCCGTCGCAAAGCGCTTGACGATGTCCTTCGCCGGTTCCACTTCGTCGAGCGGAATCGCCTTGGTCGGATCGAACTTGAACTCGAACAGGCCGCGGAACGTCATATGCCGCTTCGTCTGATCGTTGATCAGATGCGCGTATTCCTTGTACGTCTGATACGAGTTGCTGCGCGCCGAGTGTTGCAGCTTGGCGATCGCATCCGGGGTCCACATGTGTTCTTCGCCACGCACGCGGTAGGCGTACTCGCCGCCCGCGTCGAGCATCGTGGCCAGCACCGGATTGTCGCCGAACGCTTCGCGATGCAGACGAATCGCTTCCTCGGCCACGTCGAACAGGCCGATGCCGCCCACCTTCGACGACGTGCCCTTGAAGTACTTCGTCACCAGGTCTTCAGCGAGGCCCACCGCTTCGAAGATCTGCGCGCCGGTGTACGACATGTAGGTCGAAATGCCCATCTTCGACATGACCTTCTGCAGGCCCTTGCCGACTGCCTTGGTGAAGTTGTAGACCGCCTTCTCCGCCGACAGGTCGCCCTTCAGACCAGCGGCCATCTGCGCGAGCGTTTCCATGGCGAGGTACGGGTGCACGGCTTCCGCGCCGTAGCCCGCAAGCAGCGCAAAGTGATGCGTCTCGCGCGCCGAACCGGTTTCGACCACCAGACCCGCGCTCGTGCGCAGACCGTGCTGCACCAGATGCGTGTGGATCGCCGCCGTGGCGAGCAGCGCCGGGATCGCGACGTTGTCGCGGTCGGTCTTGCGGTCGGACACGATCAGCATGTTGTAGCCGGACTTCACCGCATCGACGGCTTCCGCGCACAGCGACGCCAGACGCGCTTCGATACCTTCCTTGCCCCACGCCACCGGGTAGCAGATGTTCAGTTCATACGAACTGAACTTGCCGCCCGTGTACTGATCGATGGCGCGGATCTTGGCGATGTCGCGGAAATCGAGCACCGGTTGCGACACTTCGAGACGCATCGGCGGGTTGATGTTGTTCGTGTCGAGCAGGTTCGGCTTCGGGCCGACGAACGACACCAGCGACATCACCATGTTTTCGCGGATCGGGTCGATCGGCGGGTTCGTCACCTGGGCGAACAACTGCTTGAAGTAGTGGTAAAGCGTCTTGTTCTTGTTGGACATGACCGCCAGCGGCGAGTCGTTGCCCATCGAACCGACCGCTTCTTCACCGGCTTGCGCCATCGGCGCCATCAGGAACTTGAGGTCTTCCTGGGTATAGCCGAAGGCCTGCTGGCGATCCAGCAGGGCCGCGGCTTCGCGGCGCTCCGTCACGACGTCTTCGGCCTTCGGCTCGATTTCGTCGAGCTTGATCCGCACCGCATCGATCCAGCTCTTGTACGGCTTGGCGTTGGCGAGGTTGTCCTTGAGTTCCTTGTCGTCGATGATGCGGCCGTGTTCCATGTCGATCAGGAACATCTTGCCCGGCTGCAGACGCCACTTCTTGACGATCTTCGACTCGGGAATCGGCAACGTGCCCGCTTCCGACGCCATGATGACGAGGTCGTCGTCCGTGACGATGTAGCGCGCCGGACGCAGGCCGTTACGGTCGAGCGTCGCGCCGATCTGACGGCCGTCGGTGAAGGCGATCGCGGCGGGGCCGTCCCACGGCTCCATCATCGCGGCGTGGTATTCGTAGAAGGCGCGGCGGTTGTCGTCCATCAGCGTGTGCTGTTCCCAGGCTTCCGGGATCATCATCATCATGGCGTGGACGAGCGGATAACCGGCCATCACCAGCAGCTCGAGACAGTTGTCGAACGAGGCGGTGTCCGATTGGCCCGGGTAGATCAGCGGCCACAGCTTCGGCAGGTCGTCGCCGAGCACGTGCGAGGCGATTGCGCCGGTACGGGCGTTCAGCCAGTTGACGTTGCCCTTCACCGTGTTGATTTCGCCGTTGTGGGCAATCATCCGGTACGGGTGAGCCAGTTCCCATGCCGGGAAGGTGTTCGTGGAGAAGCGCTGGTGCACGAGCGCCAGCGCCGACACGGTGCGGTCGTCCTGCAGGTCGCGGTAGTACACACCAACCTGACCGGCCAGCAACAGGCCTTTGTAGACCACCGTGCGCGCCGACATGGACGGCACGAAGTATTCCTTGCCGTGCTTGAGCTTGAGCGCCTGGATGCGGTGGCTCGCGGTCTTGCGGATCACGTACAGCTTCCGTTCGAGCGCGTCGGTCACCATGATGTCCTTGCCGCGGCCGATGAAGATCTGGCGAATCAGCGGCTCGCTCGCCTTGACGGTGGGCGAAATCGGCATGGAGTGGTCGACCGGCACGTCGCGCCAGCCCAGCACCACCTGGCCTTCGGCCTTCACCGTACGCTCGAGCTCCTGTTCGCAGGCGAGACGCGAGGCGTGCTCCTTCGGCAGGAAGATCATGCCGACGCCGTATTCGCCGTTCGGCGGCAACGTCACGCCCTGCTTGGCCATTTCCTCACGGTAGAAGCCGTCCGGAATCTGGATCAGGATGCCCGCGCCGTCGCCCATCAGCGGATCGGCGCCGACGGCGCCCCGGTGATCGAGGTTCTCGAGAATCTTCAGGCCCTGCTCGATGATCTCGTGACTTTTCTTGCCCTTGATGTGGGCAACGAAGCCGACGCCGCAGGCGTCATGCTCGTTTTGCGGGTCATAGAGACCTTGCGCGGCGGGAACCGAGGAGGTCGGTTGCTGGTGGTCGTTCATGGGGACACCGTCTGTGAGGGGCCGGAGCGGCCGTTAAACCATTTTTTTATTGCCGCAGTTCGCACTGCAACCGCGCGGGCGGCTTCGAAGCAATCCGCGTCGAAACTGCCGGAATTCGGAATATACGCGACGAATCAAAGGAATAGCAAATAAAATGTGATGGTACGACCCCTATTATCAGGTTGGTGCATCGCACCCATTTTTTATTGGTGCCATATCAAAATCGGTGCAAAAGAAAGCGGCATGTGCAAATGCCGCTTTCGTGCAGATTGTTGAGGCGAAACGGTTTATTGGGTCTGCGGCGTTTCCCGGACCTTGCGCGGCCGCCCGCGCGGCAGCGGCGACACCCGGCGATTCGCCGCCCGCGCCGCCCACTCGCGGTACGAATCGCTGCCGAGAACCCAGCCCTTCAGCGTGGCCTGCTGCAACTGACTGGCTTCGCGTTCGTCCAGCGGCTGCTCGCAGAGCTCGCGGTAGGCCCGTTGCCGTTCGAACGGCGTATTGCCGAGCGACCAGTACAACGGGTGGTCGGTGATCAGGCTATCGAGCGTCAGTCCAATATGGTGCCGGTAGCTCGACCAGCGGTAGTCTTCAGGCGCGCTCACCAGTTGCCCGCGCACCGGACACATCTCGACCACCCGGCTCGCCAGCAGGAAATAGCGCTCACCTTCGATCACCGTGGCCCGGTAGCGGCCTTCCCACAAGGTGCCGCGCCGCGAGTAGCGCCGGTTGAAGTGGGCGACGTAGCGGCGACCGACCGCCTGCATCGCCTTCGGCAAGCTCGACTCTTCGGTCGGCGTGACGAGCAGTTGCACCGCGCCCGGCATCAACGCGTAGGCGTGGATGGACAGGTGATGGTCGCGGGAAGCCGCCTTCAGACAATCGATGAAGAGCTCGTAATCCTGTTCGTCGACAAATGCGGGCTGCTGATCGAGCCCGCGCAGGATGACGTGCTGCGGCTGGTCGGGGACATAAAGACGTGCGAGCCGTGCCATGCTGGAGTATCCAATAGTCGCGTTGGTATATACCCGAAGGTCCAAAAAAGCCGAACGCCCGTACGATTCGGTGCGAAGCGGCTGAGCCGAAAACCGCGCGGAGCTTAGGGAGAAAGCTCTAACCGCCGCGTATGGTTTGTTTCAAACGTTGTGGTCATAATGAGCGGGCCTTTTCTGGAGGAGCACACATATGAAATTAAAACAGGCCATGACGGGGATCGCGGCGCTCGCTTGCATGACAGCAGCGCACGCTCAATCGGCCGGAAGCTTTTACGTCACGACAGGCTGGTTGCATCTTGCACCTCAGTCCAGTAGCGATCCGTTGAAGGAGACAAGCGTTGGCGGCTCACCCGTCAATGTCACACTGCCCAATACCGGAGCCAGCCTCGATAGCGCCGACACACTCGGCTTCACCGCTGGTTACTTCGTCACCGACCACATCGCAACCGAATTCGTGATTGGCATTCCGCCGAAGTTCAATCTGGACGGCTCGGGTGCCTTCTCCTCATACGGCAAACTCGGTGACGCCAAACAGTGGAGCCCCACTCTGCTGTTCAAGTACTACTTCAGAGACGCGCAAGCGCGGTTCCGTCCTTACCTGGGTGTGGGTGTCACCCATGTCTCGTTCACCGATGCAGAGATCACCAACAGCGTGTTCGAACAGCAGGTACTGCATGGTCCGACCTCGGTATCGACGGATAGTTCGTGGGAGCCGGTGTTTAATGGGGGCTTCACGTTCGCCATCGACCAGCATTGGTTCGCGGGCGTCTCGCTCTCGTACATCCCGCTCAGCACCACTGCCAAGCTGAACACCGCGGCCGTCACGCCGGTCGGCACGCTCAATGTCCAGTCGCAGACCAAAATCAGGCTGAACCCGATCGTCAGCTACATCAGCATCGGTTATCGCTTCTGACGGTAAGACTAAGGGTAGACGAGTTTTGGGGGCTTGAACAATGCCGTCATGCATTCATGGCGGCATTTTCGTTTGTATGGCGGCGAAAGCTTCCCGAACAGGGCTCCGCGGCCAGCCGCTTTGTAAATTTGACCAGCGTGAAGCCGCCTGCGATGCAAATTGTGCCGCCGCAAACGTGTGTTGAATGGCGGGAACGCCGCCCGGCGTGTGGCACCGAAGTTGCGTGGCATGGGGTTTCCCGCCCGATTCAAGCGGGACCTCTTTGACTTTTCAACGACGGAGCGACCATGACTGCACTACCGAACACGCGAGACGCCCTCGGCGAATCCTGGACCTCGACGAGCCGCCGTGCGCGCCGCATCGCGCGCCATAGCCGCCACGCGGCCGAAGACATTGCCACCGAACTGCGCTCACTGATGTCGGAACTCGAAGACACGCTGGCCGACGGCACGCAAGCCGACGCTGCGGCGCTGCGCGCCCAGTTGAGCAAGCGCCTGGAAGTGGCACGTACGCGCCTGAACGATACCCGCGAAGCCGTGCGCCAGCGCGCCGAAGTCGCGCTCTCGGACGCCGACGATTACGTGCACGAAAACCCGTGGCAGACAATTGCAATCGTGGGCGGCATTGCCCTGATTGCGGGTGCATTGTTTGCACGGGCTCGCTGAGCTTGAGCTGAGGGGCCTCTCGACTGAGAGGCCTTTGGCGCACGGTCGGCGCGGGTACTTGTGCGGGCTGGGTGCGGGTCCGGCCCGCTGGTGCTCACGGCCTGGTGTTCGTGGCCCAACGCCCGCGGTCAATTATCCGCGATCACGAACAGACGCTGGTATTCCTTGAGCGCGTAGCGATCGGTCATGCCCGCGATGTAATGGGCGATCAGCCGCGGCTGGACCGCCGCATCCGCTGACTGGTACGACGGCGGCAGCAGCCGCGAATCGTCGGTGAACGCATCGAACAGGCCGATCACCACGCGGCGCGCCTTGTTCGCCATGCGCATCACGCGATAGTGGCGATACAGGTTCTTGAACAGGAAGCGCTTGAGAGCCGCCGCCTGCGCGGCCACCGCTTCGCTATGTGCGACCAGCGGCGGCGCGGCACGCACGGCGTCGAGCGAAGCCGGTGCGTGCTCGAGCAGATTGCGGGTGGTCGTTTCGATCAGATCGACGATCAGCGTATTGATGATGCGGCGCACCGTCTCGTGAATCAGCCGGCGTCCTTCGATGTGCGGATAATCGCGGCGCGCCGCCTCGTAGTGCGTCTGCCACAACTCGACTTCAGCCAGTTGCTGGACCGTCAGCAGCCCGGAGCGCAATCCATCGTCGACGTCGTGATTGTTGTACGCGATCTCGTCCGCGACGTTCGCGATCTGCGCCTCGATGGACGGTTGCCGCCCGTCGAGGAAGCGCTCGCCGAGTGCGCCGAGCCGCCGCGCATTTTCCCGCGAACAATGCTTGAGGATGCCTTCGCGCGTTTCGAAACAGAGGTTCAGGCCATTGAACGCACCGTAGTGCTCTTCGAGATCGTCGACCACCGCGAGGCTCTGCAGGTTGTGCTCGAAGCCGCCATGCTCCCGCATGCATTCGTTGAGCGCGTCCTGACCGGCATGGCCGAACGGCGTATGGCCGAGGTCGTGGGCGAGTGAAATGGCTTCGACCAGATCCTCGTTGACTCGCAGATTGCGGGCCACGGAACGCGCGATCTGCGCCACTTCCAGACTGTGCGTGAGGCGGGTGCGAAACAGATCGCCCTCGTGGTTCACGAACACCTGCGTCTTGTATTCGAGGCGGCGGAACGCGGTGGAGTGGACGATGCGGTCGCGATCGCGCTGAAACTCGGTGCGCGCGCTGGGCGGCGCTTCGGCATGGCGGCGACCGCGGGATTGCGACGCGCGCGCCGCATAAGGCGCGAGATGGGCTTCGAGCGCGGCGAGATTGGGAGTGACGGGAAGTGCCGGCTGCGCGCCCGCAGACACAGCGCCGCTCGAAGTATTCAGGGTTTCGCTACGCGTTTCACTCACCGGCTTCTCCGAATCAAGGACCACACCCGGTATGCACCGCCGTGGCGCTGCCAGGAAAGCACCGGGCCACCCAGACTTCCCTGGTCTCGGCCGGGTGCCCGGCCCGAAGCGCCGGGTTCGGGTCGCTCAGACCGCAGCCGCTAGCGTGGCATGCACGGCGGCGTCAGGTGCCGGGCCGATCAGCGTCTCACCAAAACGCTTCAGCAGGATGAATTTGATTTCGCCCGCTTCGGCTTTCTTGTCGACGCGCATCAGGTCGACATAGCGGGACTCGCCCAGCGCAGGCGCGCGTGTGGGCAAATGCGCGGCCTTGATCACGTCGACGAGACGCCGGCGCGCCGCTTCGTCCAGATGACCGAGGCGCACGGACAGGTCGGCCGCCATCACCATTCCGCATCCTACTGCTTCGCCATGCAGCCATTCGCCGTAGCCGAGCCCGGCTTCGATCGCATGACCGAACGTGTGACCGAAATTGAGAATCGCACGCAGACCGCCTTCGCGTTCGTCTGCCGCGACGACCGACGCCTTGATCTCGCAGGAGCGCTTGACCGCTTCTGCAAGGGCTTGCGGCTCGCAACGGTTCAAGGCCTCGACATTCGCTTCGATCCACTCGAAGAAAGCGGCGTCCGCAATCGCACCGGTCTTGATGACTTCCGCGACACCGGCGGCCAGCTCACGCGCCGGCAGCGTACGCAACGCGCCGATGTCCGCAATCACGGCTTGCGGCTGGTAGAACGCGCCGATCATGTTCTTGCCGAGCGGATGGTTGATACCGGTCTTGCCGCCCACCGACGAATCGACCTGCGACAGCAGCGTAGTCGGCACCTGGATGAACGGCACGCCGCGCATATAGCAGGCGGCGGCGAACCCGGTCATGTCGCCGATCACCCCGCCGCCCAGCGCGATCAAGGTGGTCTTGCGGTCGGCCCGCGCGCCCAGCAGGGCGTCGAAGATCAGATTCAGCGTGTCCAGATTCTTGTAGGCCTCGCCATCGGGCAGCACGACCGTGGACACCTGCTTGCCGAGCGGCGCGAGCGCCGCACGCAAGGTGTCGCCGTAGAGCGGGTCGACGGTGGTGTTGGTGACGATGGTGATGGACGAACCGGCGATATGCGGTGCAAACAGCGCCGTCTGGCCGATCAGGTCGGCGCCGATATGGATGGGATAGGCGCGGTCGCCCAGTTCGACTTTGACGGTAATCATGCTTGCATTATGACGCAGGATGTTTGGCGACGCCGGCCATCTCGAGCTGCATCAGGACCATGTTGACGAGGCCGTTGACCGACGGCCGGCCGGTTTCGATGACGAAATGCGCGCACTCGCGGTAAAGCGGATCGCGCACCTCGTAGAGCTCCTCCAGACGCGCTTTGGGATCTTCGGTCTGCAGCAGCGGGCGATTCTTGTCGCGCCGCGTGCGCAACCACAGATCGTGCGGGTTGGCGCGCAAATAGACGACCACGCCGTTGTTTTGCAGCGCCAGGCGGTTTTCCGGCCGCAAAACGGCGCCGCCGCCCGTGGCCAGCACGATATTCTGCTGCAGGGTGAGGTCGGTGATCACATGCGATTCGCGGTCGCGAAAGCCCGCCTCGCCCTCGAGTTCGAAGATGACAGGGATGCGCGCGCCCGTGCGCACCTCGATTTCATGGTCGGAATCGAAGAACGGACGATCCAGCCGGCGCGCCACCGCGCGGCCCACGGTGGTCTTGCCTGCCCCCATGAGCCCTACAAAAAATACATTGGCGTGTGCGTCCCGCGCTTGCAACGGTGTCCTCTGGCTAATCCGGTATGGTTCGTGCCGCAGCTTACTGGCAAAGCGACTGCCTTGTCGAGCCTGCGGGCCGCGGCTGCGGCAGGCGCTCAATTCGTCTGCACAACGCGCGGCGTGATAAAAACGACCAGCTCGCTGCGTTGGTCGCGGTGTGCCCGATGACGAAAAAATGCGCCCAAAAGGGGTATTTTGCCCAGGAGTGGCACTCGCGTCACATCATCCCGGTCATCTGTGGCATAGATTCCGCCGATCGACACAGTCCCGCCGTCCTCCACCTCGACGCGCGTCTGCACGTGCTTGGTGTTGATGGCCGGCCCCGCGGCGGTCTGCTCGCCGACGCTGTCCTTGGCGATATCGAGGTCCAGCACCACCCGCCCGTCCGGCGTGATCTGCGGCTCCACCTCCAGTTTCAGGCTTGCGCGGCGAAACTGCACGCCCGAGACGCCCTGGCCGACTTTCGCCTGATATGGCAGTTCGGTGCCCTGCTCGACGATCGCTTTCATGCGGTCCGCGGTCACCACGCGCGGGCTCGAGACCGTTTCACCGTGCCCCTCCGCTTCCAGCGCGCTCAATTCTATATTGAGCAGGCGCGTGGCCTGGGCGGCGAACAGCGTCAGGCCGACCGTGGCGGCGTCGAACCCCGACAGGGGCCCCGCCGCCAGATCGTAGACGGTGCCGTCCTTGCCACCGGCAATCCCGGTGGCCGTGCCGCCGCCATCCACGCCCGCCGCGGCGAGCGACAGCCGCACGCCCAGGTTACGCGAAAAACCCTGCTCCCCTTCGACGATACGCGCTTCGATCAGCACCTGGCGCGACGGCCGGTCGATCGACGCCAGCAGCTCGGCAATTTGCGCGAGACGCGCCTCCAGATCCGTGACGAACAGCAGATTGGTGCGCACATCCGCCATCGCCGCACCGCGCTTCGACAGCACGCGCTGGCTTCCGGAGCCGGTCAGCAGGCGCCGCACGTCTTCGGCGTGCGCGTAGTGCAGCTCGAAGGTACGGCTCGCGAGCGGCTCCAGATCCGCGACCCGCGCATGCGCCTCGAAGCGCTGCCGCTCGCGCGCCGCCAGATCCGCCAGCGGCGCGACCCAGATCACGTTGCCGTGCCGCTCCATGGCGAGGCCGTTGACGTCGAGCAAGGTGTCGAATGCGGTACGCCACGACACCTTGTCGAGCCGCAGCGACACCGTGCCGCGAACCCGGTCGCTCGCGACGATATTCAGGCCCGTGAACTGCGCGAACGCGTTCAGCACCGCACCCAGCTCGGCGCGCTGGAAATTCAGCGAAATGGGTTTATCGGGCGCGAGACCGTCGTCGATCGCGCGGCTCGATGCGTCGCCCAGACGCTGCGCCGGGGCGAGCGGTACGGGCGGCCCTTCGAGTGTGCCGGCGGCGGGCGATTCGGCGTGCGCCGCTACGGCGCGTGTTGCCGTCAGCGGCGTGCCCTCGAGCGGCGTGCCCTCGAGGTCGTCGCTTGTCACGCTTGTCGCTCTCTGCGGGGTTTCGGCTGACGGCGCTTCGTCCGCCGAGTCGGTGCGCAGAAACGGGTTGGGTACATCGACGGCCAGACTGCGCGGCAACGGCGGCGCGTCGTATGGCGCTACCGCATCGTCGGACGGCATGACGACGGGCAACGGTGGCAACGACGCGTGCGCTGCGCCCGCGACGAAAACAGCGCAGCCGATTGCCTGCCGGATTCGCTCGGATGCCGTCGTCATGAGGCCTCCGTCAATGCAAGCGTGCGCGTACCGAGACGATTGGTCAGCGTGATGCTGAGCGCATCCATGCCCATGACGAGATCGTCGCCCACCCGCTGCCCTTGCTCGACCGTGGCCGCGCCATCAGGCGTTTCGAGCAGCGCGAGGCCGCGCATCCGGTCGCGCAACAAACCGGCGAGGCGCAGCAGGCCCATGTCCGCTACGTCGCCATCCGCTTGCGGCTGACGTAAGAACGGGTCGTAGAACACCACGTCTTCATCGTCGGCGTCCATGTCTTCGTCGACGATGGGCTCGGGGCTCGCCGCGGCGGGAGTCAGGTCGGCAAACACGTGCAGGCTCGCGCTAACCAGCAGTCCGCCCGCGCTGCGCTTCACGGTGACGTCTTCAGGCACGGCGAGTATCGGCAAGTCGGACAGGCCGCGCAGAAACACCATCAGGTGCAGGAAATCGGCCTGGACGGTGAGATGCATCGACCGCGTGGCATCCGCACTCGCGCCGGTTCCCGTATCGGGCGCGAGCGTCAGCAACGTCACGCCGCTGCGAACCGCGAGCAGCGACATCAGACGCGCGTCGTCGGCAGGCGTCCACTGGGCCGGCTCCTGAGCGTTCGAGGTAGCCGCGGCATGGCGGCGCAGCGCGGGCAACTGGGCGAGCGCCTGCTGCGCCTGCGCCAGCTTGTGCTGCGCATCGGAGATCGCCGTGCGGCTCGCCTGCACGCCGGCCAGATCCACGGAGATCCAGCCGTTGGTGCCGATAGCGAACACGAGCGCTGCAATCAGACATCCGGCCAGAAAGCGGCGCCGGCCGCTCCACGCCTCCAGCGGCAAGCGAATGCGGTTCATCCAGTGCAAGGCGCGCGAGGTCTGATTCGCGGTCGCGGCGTGAGGGGCAAACAAGGTACTCATCGTGCACCTCGCGGCTTGTCGGTTTCGCGTTTATGTGCGCGCGCAGACGCCACCGCCTGCACCACTTCTTTCAAGGGCTCGTCCCACCGCAACCGGGCGGCAAACTCAACCGGACCGCTGCCGATCGCTGAAGCGTCATGTCCGGTCCTTGCCAACGGATGCAGGTCGGCGACCTCGGAGCTCTTCACGCCGCGAATCGTGCTCAATTGCTTGAGCCAGACCGCGGACGCAACGGGGTCGGTGGACGTCGCCAGCAACTCCGTCTCATGTGCATGCTGTCTTAACTGCTGCAGGACGACGCCATCGGCGGGCACCCGGCTTAGCGTATCGAGCAGATCGAGCAGTCGCGTCAAGGGTGCGGACAACGCGACTGCCCGCGCGCCCCGTTTGCCCTGCTCTTCAGCGTCGTGCCGGAGTCGCGCCAGCTCGGCGAGCGGCACCGCGAGGGCCGCCAGTTCGCGTTCGCTCGCCGCGCGCTGCGCATCGAGCCGCGAGCGCTCAAACATCTGCCAGCCCGCTACCGCCAGCACCGCCGTGCAGCCGATCAACGCCGCGCCCAGCCATTCGAGCAGACAGCACCGCCGGGCGAGGCGCGCGTCGCGTTGCCGGTAGGGCAGCAAGTTGAAGCCGCCGATCCAGACCGGGTGTCCAGCCGTTCCCATGCGCGAATTCATCCAGCTCATTCCATCACCCCGCGCAAGGCAAGACCAAACGCCACCGCACAGGTCGGCTCGTACAGCAGGTCGGCGCAGAGCGAGCGCGCGCAGTCACCCAGGGACCGGCACTCGAAAGGCAGCACGGAACAGCCCAGCACATCGCCGATATCCGCGACAGAAAAGCCCACCCCGTCGAGCAACTCGAGTTCTCCTCCGAGCAACGCACAGTCAAACTCGGGGCCGCCGACGAGGTCGCGTAACGCATCCGCGAGATCCGCATGCTCGGGCGCCGGGTAGTGCATGTCGGCAGTCACCGCCTCGTCGTCGATACGCCAGCCGTACACACCGTCCGCACCAATCCAGATAGCCGCGTAACTCTCATGGGGCTCCAGTTCTAGCATGGCCGCGTGGCGCAGCGCGCGTAACGCGGCATGCGGTTCACCGTCGATCGCGGTCAAGGTGACGCCGGCCGCGGCCGCGCACTCGATGCGCGCCTCCAGATGCTGGCGGGCCGCCGTCGCAATCGCGACGGACGCTGCACGGCTCGGCGCGCCGTCAATGAACCAGTCGACCGCCAGCGCGTGACGCTCGATCCCCGCCATCCGTTCCGCTTCCACAAGCACCGCCGGCTCCAGCCCCGCGAGCGTCGCGCCGCGCGCTACCGCGAGCTCGCCTGCGGCGCCGAACCGTGCAAGCGGCACGCTCGACATCAGCGTCGCCGAACCCGGCAGCGCCATCGCGCAACGCAGTGTGTGGGACGCACACGCGCGTGGCAGATCCGCGAACACTTCGCGCATTGCACGAGTCACGGCAGTGCGATCCACGATCTCTCCCCCTGCCATCGCGCCGGCAGCGAGCGGCACAGCCCCGAGGTACTCGATGCGCATCTGCTCGCCCATACGCAAGCGCTGACTCAACACCACGAGCTTCACCGCCTCGCGACTCACGTCGATTCCTGCAGCAAAACGCCGCACCTTCACAAGCAACGTACTTTTAATCGCCATCCTGCCTCCCTTCACACACACAAAGCCTGCGACACACGCGACAAATCGTTCGACCGCGCGGACCCAGCGCCCACCCTGACGTGGCGCTTTCCTGTGAAGACAATTGTGCGCAGCCGAAGCCGCGGGCGATATTCGGCCGAATGGCTAACGTGAAGGTCTCGATCCCCGATGCGACATCAAAGCGTCTACAGTAGGGTCATCCCCCGCACGGCGCGACGGTTGACCGTAAGCATGCCGAAAGCCGATGGGCCAGACGGCTATAATCGCGGGACTGTTTTTTGGTGTTCATATGCAATCTTCGTCCCCTACGTCCCCGCCGCCCGCGCCGCAGAAGCGCAAACGTCCGTTGTGGCTAAAGCTCGTTCTGGCGCTGGTAGGTCTGATGTTTGCCGGCGTCGCGTGTGCCGGACTCGTGCTCGGCTATGCGCTCGTGGTGGCCACGCCGAATCTGCCTTCGCTCGACGCGCTCACGGACTACCGTCCGAAGGTGCCGCTGCGCATCTATACGGCCGACCACGTGCTGATCGGCGAGTTCGGCGAAGAGCGGCGCGACGTCGTGCATATCCAGGATGTGCCCGACAATCTGAAGAAGGCCGTGCTCGCCATTGAAGACGCGCGCTTCTACGATCACGGCGGCGTCGACCTGACCGGGATCGCGCGCGCCGGCTTCGTCGCGCTGACCAACGGTCACGCCACGCAGGGCGCCAGCACGATCACCATGCAGGTGGCGCGCAACTTCTTTCTGTCGAGCGAAAAAACCTACACGCGCAAGATCTACGAGATGTTGCTCGCGTACAAGATCGAGTCGAAGCTGACGAAAGATCAGATTCTCGAGGTCTACATGAACCAGATCTATCTGGGTCAGCGCGCCTATGGTTTCGCGAGCGCGGCGCGGGTGTATTTCGGCAAGGACATGAAGGACCTCACGCTCGCCGAATCCGCGATGCTCGCCGGTCTGCCCAAAGCGCCCTCGGCCTATAACCCGGTCGTCAATCCGAAGCGCGCGAAGGTTCGTCAGGAGTACATCCTGACTCGCATGCTCGAGTTGCACTACATCACGCAAGAACAGTACGACACGGCAAGCAGGCAACCGCTCGCCGTCAAGGGCGCCGGCAAGGAATTCAGCGTGCATGCCGAGTACGTCGCGGAAATGGTTCGTCAGATGATGTACACGCAGTTTCACGAAGAGGCCTACACACGCGGGCTGAACGTCGTGACGACGATCGACTCCGCCGACCAGGATGTCGCGTACCGGTCGCTGCGCAAGGGGCTGATGGACTACGAACGGCGTCACGGCTATCGCGGTCCGGAAGCGTTCATCGACTTGCCTGCCGACGCGGACGAACGCGAGCAGGCGATCGACGACGCCTTGCTCGAACACCCGGACAACGGCGAGATCATCGCGGCGGTCGTCACCACCGCGAATCCGAAGCAGGTCGAGGCAACCCTCGCCGACGGCAACGTTGCGACGCTGCAAGGCGATGGCCTGCGCTTCGCCTCGTTCGCACTCGGCCCCCGCGCGCAGCCGAATCAGCGCATCCGTCCGGGTGCGATCATCCGCGTCTTCAGGGGCGACGACGGCAACTGGGCGATCACGCAGTTGCCCCAGGTGGAAGGCGCCTTCGTTTCGGTCATACCGCAAGACGGCGCGATCCGCGCGCTGGTGGGCGGGTTCGACTTCAACAAGAACAAGTTCAACCACGTCACCCAGGCATGGCGGCAGCCCGGTTCGAGCTTCAAGCCGTTTATCTATTCGGCGTCGCTGGAAAAAGGCCTCGGGCCGGCCACGGTGATCAACGACGCGCCGCTCTTCTTTAGCGCAGCCGAAACCGGCGGCCAGGCATGGGAACCGAAGAACTACGGCGGCGGCTTCGACGGTCCCATGACCATGCGCACCGCGCTGCAGAAATCGAAGAACCTCGTGTCGATCCGCATCCTCAACCAGATCGGTCCGAAGTACGCACAGGGTTACATCACCCGTTTCGGCTTCGATGCGGACCGCCATCCGGCCTATCTGCCGATGGCGCTCGGCGCCGGGCTCGTCACGCCGCTGCAGATGGCGGGCGGTTTTTCGGTGTTCGCCAACGGCGGCTATCGGATCAACCCGTACCTGATCGCGGAGGTGACCGATCAGCGTGGCGTCGTCGTGGCGCAGGCCAAGCCGCTCGTCGCCGGGCAAAGTGCGCCGCATGCGATCGACGCACGCAATGCCTACGTCATGAACAGCCTGCTGCAAAGCGTCGCGCAGCGCGGCACCGGCGCAAAATCCAATGTCCTGAAGCGCACCGATCTCGCCGGCAAAACCGGCACGACCAACGATTCACGCGATGCGTGGTTTGCGGGCTACCAGCACACGCTCACCGCAATCGCATGGATCGGCTACGACAATCCGCGCAGCCTCGGCGACAAGGAAACCGGCGGCGGGCTCGCCTTGCCGGTGTGGATCGATTACATGAGTAAGGCCCTGAAGGGCGTGCCGGAATACAAGATGCCGATGCCCGACGGCGTCGTCACGCTCGGCGACGAACTGTATTTCAACGACTTCACGCCGGGCAACGGATTCGTGGCGACGGTCGGCGTGAGTCAGGCCGATCTCGACGCGAACGCAAGCAATGCAGCTTCCGGCGCGGCGGATGCGCCGGCACCGGAGCAGGTCGGCGAACAGGAAAAGCAGGACATCATGAACCTGTTCCGCGGCCACTAGGCCATGGGTTAGAAGGCTAGCTACGCACCGGGAACGCGTCGCGCAGCGGCGCCAGATGCTTCACAGGCGCCTGCGTCAGGCGAGGCCCGTGGCGTCAGGCCAGCCGCCTACGCTTCGAAGTGAACCGGCTCGCCCGCCTGCTGCGTCGCATACTCGGACAGTGCAGCGAAAAACTCCGTGCCGTTGCGGGTGTCGCGCCATGCGTCGTCGGTGAAACGGAAATGGAAACCGCCCGCCTTGGCGGCGATCCAGATTTCGCGCATCGGCGGCTGCAGGTTGACGATAATCTTCGTGCCGTTCTCGAATTCGAGCGTCAGAACATTGCCGCTGCGCTCGAATTCGATATCGGCTTCGATATCGTCCAGTGTGCGTTCGACGGCCGCGAGCGCAGCCTCGGCACGGGTCAGGTATTCGCTATCGGACATGCTAAACTCCAACGATCATTTTTTCAGGGACAGTCATGCGAGTCGTTTCTCGGATGCGCGCAATTGCGCCCGGCGCGATTGTAGCGGCATTGGTCATTCTCGCAGGTTGCGCGCTCGGCGGCTGCGGACAGCGCGGAGCGCTCTACATGCCAACCGTGCCGCCATTGCCGGCCAAACCCACCGACGAGACCCAGGCGCCGTCGCCTGACGCAGCGAAACCCGATTCCGAAGCAGCATCCGGCGCGGTACCCGACACGTCCGGCACGCCGTTGACGCTGTCGCCGGAAAGCGAACTCCGTACCGTACCCGACGCCGCGGCGTCCGCACCGCAACAGCCGGCCTCCGGTAGCACCCCTGCTCAATAAGACCTTCGCATGACTCGATCCGCATTTGCCTATGTCGACGGCGTATTGCACGCTGAAGGCGTGTCCGCCGTCTCCCTCGCCGAGCAGTTCGGCACGCCGCTGTACGTCTATTCGCGTGCTGCATTGACCGAGGCATGGCAAGCCTACGCCGGAGCCTGTGCCGGCCGCCGCGCCACCGTGCACGTCGCCGTCAAGGCAAACAGCAATCTGGCTGTGCTGAACGTGTTCGCGCGGCTTGGCGCGGGCTTCGATATCGTCTCGGGCGGTGAACTGGCACGCGTGCTGGCCGCCGGCGGCAAGGCCGAAAGCATCGTATTTTCCGGCGTCGGCAAGAGCGCCGAAGAAATGCGCGAGGCGCTCGAAGCAGGCGTCAAGTGCTTCAACGTCGAATCGATTCCCGAGCTCGACCGTCTGAACGCCGTTGCCGCTTCGGCGGGCAAAACGGCGCCGGTATCGCTGCGCGTGAATCCTGACGTCGACGCGAAAACGCATCCGTATATTTCCACCGGCCTGAAGTCGAACAAGTTCGGCGTCGCGTTCGACGAAGCGCGCGCCACCTATCGCGCAGCCGCCGCCATGACGCATCTCGAGGTGGTAGGGATCGACTGCCATATCGGCTCGCAGATCACCGAAGTCGCGCCGTATCTCGACGCGGTCGACAAGCTGCTCGAACTGGTCAAGCAGATCGAAGCAGACGGTTTGACGATCCGTCATATCGACGTAGGCGGCGGACTCGGCATCACCTATGACGACGAAACGCCACCGGACATCGGCGAGTTCGTGCGCACGGTGCTCGACCGCATCGAAGCACGCGGCCATGGGCATCGTGAGGTGTATTTCGAGCCGGGCCGCTCGCTGGTCGGCAATGCCGGCATTCTGCTCACGCGCGTCGAGTTTCTGAAGCCCGGTGCGGAGAAGAACTTTGCCATCGTCGACGCCGCCATGAACGATCTCGCGCGCCCGGCCATGTACGAGGCATACCACGGCATCGAAGCGGTAGTGAAGCGCGACACGCCGGCGCACGTGTACGACGTGGTGGGTCCGGTCTGCGAAAGCGGCGACTGGCTCGGCCGCGAACGGCTGCTGGCGATCGAGCCGGGCGATCTGCTTGCCCTGCGTTCGGCCGGCGCGTACGGTTTCGTGATGAGCTCGAACTACAACACGCGTGCGCGCGCGGCCGAGGTCATGGTCGACGGCGATAAGGCGTATGTGGTCCGCGCACGCGAAGAGGTCAAGCAGTTGTTCGCCGGCGAGACCATCCTGCCGGCTTGAGCGCGCGAAGCAGGAACGCCCTCACCTGTTCCGCGCCGACACCGCCCGACGCTCGCGCAACCACACAAGCAGACGCCAGCCCAGCAGCGCCACCATGATCGCGCCGTAGATCTTCGGCAACAGCAGATCGTGCTTGCCCGATTTCATCCACCAGAAATGCAGGATCGCGAGCACGCCGATGGCGTAGATCGCGCGGTGCAGCGTCTGCCAGCGGCGTCCCAGCTTTCTCGCCATGGCGCGCGGCGAGGTGACGGCCAGCACGATCAGCAGCACGAACGCCGCGAAGCCGACCATGATGAACGGCCGTTTGCCGATGTCCTTCAGGATCGCGGCCACGTCGAACCATTTGTCGAACCACAGATAGGTGGTGAAGTGCAGCGTGGCGTAGAAAAACGCGTACAGACCGAGCATGCGCCGAAACCGCACTAGCGCGCCGATGCCGGTCAGCCGCCGCAGCGGCGTCACCGCGAGCGTGATGCACAGAAACACCAGCGTCCACAGACCGGTCGAGCGCGTGATGAACTCAATCGGATTGGCGCCGAGCCGGTCGGTCAAGCCGAACAGCACGATGCGCGCGAGCGGATACCACGCCGCCACGAACACGGCGATCTTCGCCGGCGCCACCCAGCGCGCCCCCGCGGCGGGAGGACGCTTCACCGCGGACGGCTGACGCGGCGAAGCGGGTTCGGACACGGTTGGGGTGTCGGAGGAGGCCATCGCGATTCCCGTCAGAAGTTCTTCTTCAGGTCCATGCCCTGATAGAGCGAGGCAACCTGATCGCCGTAACCGTTGAACATCAACGTCTTTCGCTTCGGCGTGAAAAAGCCGTCTTCGCCGATCCGCCGTTCCGTGGCCTGGCTCCAGCGCGGGTGGTCGACGTTCGGATTTACGTTCGAGTAAAAGCCGTATTCGTTCGGCGCGTAAGTGTTCCAACTGGTGGCAGGCTGCTTGTCGACAAAGCGGATCTTCACCAGCGACTTGCCGCTCTTGAAGCCGTATTTCCACGGCACGATGATCCGCAGCGGCGCACCGTTCTGGTTGGGCAGCACCTCGCCGTACAGGCCCACGGTCAGCAAGGTCAGCGGATTCATCGCCTCGTCCATGCGCAACCCTTCGGAGTACGGCCAGTCCAGGATCGGCGTCGACAGGCCCGGCATCTGCGACGGGTCCGCGAGCGTGATGAACTGCACGTATTTGGCGTTGCCATTGGGCTGCGCGCGCTTGATGAGCTCCGACAGCGGAAAGCCGATCCACGGCATCACCATCGACCAGCCTTCGACGCAGCGGTGCCGGTACACGCGCTCCTCGAGCGGCGCCAGCTTCAACAGATCGTCGATGTCGTACACCTTGGCGTTCTTCACCTCGCCTTCAACACTGACCCGCCACGGATGCGGGCGCAAGGTGCCGGCGTTCTGCGCCGGATCGCTCTTGTCGGTGCCGAACTCGTAGAAGTTGTTGTAGGTGGTAATGTCTTTGTAAGAACTTACCTTATCCTGCGCGACGAATTTCGGATTGGTCTTCGCCGCCAGCTTCGCGCCCTTGGCATCGGGTGAGGTGTACATGGCAAACGCCTCGCCGCTCACGCCCATCAGGCCACCTGCCGCCAGCGCACCGGCGGCTCGCAGCACACGCCGCCGGCTCTCGTACACGCGTTGCGGCGTGATTTCGCTGCGGGCGATATTGTCGCCCTGCAATGCAATCCTGTCGGTCCGCTTGATCCACATGATGCCGCTCCTGCTGGCCCCTACGGGCCACGTTGATGATCGTTCGACTACTCGCCACCCGTACTGTTCTAACGAACACGCCGGATGCATAGATATTCCCGCGCCAACGAAAAAACCGCCGGTGCAGAGCACCCGGCGGTTCTTTGTCGGTTCAGAACGGCGAATATTACAGCTTGCCGTAGCTATGCAGCCCGGAGAGGAACATGTTGACGCCGAGGAACGCGAACGTCGTCACCAGCAGGCCGGTCAGCGCCCACCATGCGGCGACGGCGCCGCGCAGGCCCTTCATGAGCCGCATGTGCAGCCAGGCCGCGTAGTTCAGCCAGACGATCAGCGCCCAGGTTTCCTTCGGATCCCAGCTCCAGTAGCCGCCCCAGGCTTGAGCGGCCCACAACGCGCCGAGGATCGTGGCAATGGTGAAGAACGCGAAACCGACCGCGATCGACTTGTACATCAGGTCGTCGAGCACGTCGAGCGGCGGCAGGCGGTCGGCCAGCATGCCGTTCTCTTTGACGAGATAGGCTACACCCACCATTGCCGACAACGCAAAGCTGCCGTAGCCGATGAAGTTCGCGGGCACGTGGATCTTCATCCACCAGCTTTGCAGCGCCGGCACGAGCGGCTGGATCTGCTGCGCGTCGCGCGAGATCGAGTACCACATGAGGAAGCCGACCGCGGCGCTGATCACCAGCAGCACGAACGCGCCGAGCGCGCGGGTGTTGTAGTGCTGCTCGTAGTACAGATAGAAGAGCGCGGTGATCAGGCTGAACAGCACGAACACTTCATAGAGGTTCGAGATGGGAATATGGCCGACGTCCGCGCCGATCAGGTACGACTCGTACCAGCGGACCATCAGGCCCACGAAACCCATCAGCACGGCGGCCCAGGTCATCTTCGAGCCGATCGCGGCGCCGGTGGGCGAACGCGACAGCAAGCTGATCCAGTAGAACAGCGTGGCCAGTACAAACAGCGCGCTCATCCACAGGATGGCGGACTGGCTCGAGAGGAAGTATTTGAGGAAGAACGCGCTATCCGCCCGCGCCAGGTCGCCCTGATAGACCTGGATCGCAAACAGCGACAGCACCGCGATACTCGCAATCAGGAGCCGCACCGGTTTCCAGCGCCAGCCGAGCGTGACGAAGACCGGCACCGCGCACACCAGCACCAGCTTGTCGTAGTAGTTCATGAACGGGTGATAGCGCGACAGCGCGAAACCCGCGCCCGCGACCATCGCCAGAGCGAACAGCCAGTCGAATGCGCCGAGGCGCCTGAAGAAAGGCCGCTCGTCGAGCAGCCCCAACTGCTGCACCGCATTGTCCGGCGCGTTCTTGGCCGGCGCGCCGCCGCGCGAAGGGGATGAGGAAACCTGAGTCAAGTCCATGATCTTACCGGGTCGAATCTTGTGAGCCTGCGGACGATGCTGCACCTGGGGCGCCGGCCTTGCCGGTTGCGTCAGTGGGTTGGGCACCCAGCACGGCGCCGACAGCGTCGCGCGTTTGGGCAAACTCCTTGTCGAAGTCGAACGTCTTGCGCGCGCTCGACATCGCCATCACGACGTTCGTACCGTGACCGGTATCTTTGATCCAGAACCACAGGCGCCGTTCGCGGACGTAGAACATCGAGAAGATGCCCAATACGAGGAGCAGGCTGCCAAGATACACGACTTTTTTGCCCGGCGCGCGCGTCAACTGAAATACCGAAGCTTGCACCTGCCTGAATGAGTCGAGCTGTAAATAGACGGGCGAACCATACAAAAAGCTGTCGGAAATGGCGTTGATCGAGCTCTGGATGAACAGGCTGGTGTCCGCCGACGGCGTCGCGTCCGGCTCGCCGGCCTGCTCCCGGGCCAGTTGCCACAAGTCCCACGTCGAGCCTTCGAGCATGCGCAGCAGCAGCGAGGCCGCTTTTTCCTGCTCGCCCTTGGGCACCGAACGGTCGATGAACGCCGCGATCGCCTGGAAGCCGCCTATGTTCTGGCCGCCCTGCATGATGCCGACGCTGCTATCGCCGGCGGCAAAGAGGGTCAACACGCGCAGCGCGCTTTCTTCGAGGTGTTGCTGCAGTTCCGGGTTGGACGACGGCACCGAGCGCAACGCGAAGCGGTGCGCAGCGGCGGCGCGCAGGGCCGGATTCTCGAGCGTGGCGCGCAGGTTCATCCACTCCTTGACCGTGCCGCCCTGATCGGCGGGAATGCGCAGATAGCGGAACGGATCGTCCGGGTTGACGCGCATGCCGGCAAGGAACATCTTCTCGCCGCTCACGTCGACCGGCAGCATGTAGTTGTTGTACTCGCGCGCCTGACCGTCCTTGCCGCGCACCTTGTACTGTACCGACGGGCCGACGTTGTGCAGGTCCAACGGCTTCGAAGTCTTGGCGCCCGAGCCGAGCCGCTCGTCGAACGCTTCCTTCAGCGTCTGATGGGCGACCCCGCGTGCGTCATTGGCGCCGCTCCCGTTCGAGATGTTTTCGACGTTGATGGCGCGAAAATCCGCGAATTCGATGGTCTGGCCGTCAGCGCCGGGTACGGCGTTGCCCAACGGCGCCGAGTTGCCGATCGTGCCGCCGAACGGCGCGGTCTTCGCACTGGTGCCCGTCATCGGATAGGCGGTCATCTGCATCTGCGAGCCGCCGTCCTGGAAGCTCGACTGGTAAATCGACACACCGTCGTACTCGAACGGCTTGTTCACTTCGACACGCGCCGGAATCTTCGCGCCGGTCTTGTGGTCGATCACGACGATGTCGCTCGCGAACAGCTTCGGCATGCCCGTTGAGTAGTAATCGACGATGAACTTGTTCAACTGGATCGAGAACGGCAGGTCCTGGATCAGCGAGCCGTTCGGCTGGTTCAGGATCGCCGTCGAGACATGCTCGCCTTCGGGCACCCACGCGTAACCGCGGAAGGTCGGGTTCGACTCCGACAGACGGTGCTCAGGCGCAATGTCGCTGATCACGGTGTTGCTGTTGATGGGCGTCTTGTTGAACATCCACATCTGCAGCTTGATGGGCAGATTGCTGTCGAGCAGGCCGCCCAGACAGATGATGACGATCGCAAGGTGAGCCGAGATATAGCCGAGCTTGGTGAGCGCCCCGCGCTTGGCGGCGATCAGCGTGGCGCCCTCCGATTCACGCGTCACGAACTTGTAGCCGAGCCGCCCCGACAGTTTCGCCAGCGTGGCCGTGGCCTCTGCGCGCGTACCGCTCACCGCGAACTCGCCCTTGTGATGGAAGGCGCGCAGGCTCGATTCGCGGACCTTGTCTTTCCAGCTCTTCATGTCGGCGATCATCTTCGGCGCGTTGCGGATCACGCACAGCGACACCGAGACCATCAGGAAGCCGAGGATCAGCATGAACCACCAGGCGCTGTACACGGTGTACAGGCTCAGCGAGCGGAAGATGTCCGCCCAGAAAGGGCCGAACTGATTGACGTAGTTGGGGTACGGGTCGTCCTGGGTGAGGACGGTGCCGATGATGCTGGCAATCGACAGAATCACCAGCAGCGCGATGGCAAAACGCATCGAACTCAACAACTCGATGGCCCGACGCATGGACCGCTGGCCCGACTTGACTTCAATACCCGACGTGGTGACGCTCATTCACACTCCGACAGAACAGCAAAAAAGGGTGAAAGGCCGCCGCTGACGCACGAAGCGCACGACGCCATCACCCTTTTCTTGTTTTTCACCGGCCTCGCTGGGCCGGTTGCACTTGCGTGCGGACTTCTTAATGCAAGCCCGCGATGTAATCCGCCACGGCCTTGATGTCGCTATCCGACAGCCGCGACGCAATGGTATGCATGGGATCGCTGTTGTTGCGCGCGCCCGGGCCCTGCGTGAACGCGGTCAGTTGCGCCACCGTGTAGTCCGCCCACTGCCCCGACAGACGCGGATACTGCACCGGGATGCCCTGGCCGGTCGGCCCGTGGCAACTCGCGCACGCCGGCACAGCCCGTTCGGCGATGCCCGCGCGATAAATCTTTTCCCCCAACGGGACGGTGTTCTTGTTGTGTGCGTAACCCGGCTTCGGCGTCTGTGCCGCGAAATAGGCGGCGACGTTCACCATGTCCTGATTGGACAGCGGCGCGGCCATGGCCGCCATAATCGCATTATTGCGAGCGGGCTGCTTGGCGCCTGGCTGGGTTTTGAAATCCATCAACTGCTTGACGAGATATTCGGGATGCTGGCCGGCCAGCTTGGGATAGGCCCCGCCGGCGCTATTGCCATCGGCACCGTGACACGACGCGCAAACCTGCGTCGCAATGGCTTGTCCCCGGTTGATGTCCGGTTTTCCCGGATCTGCTGCTCGCGCCTGAACTGCTAAACCTGAAAGACCTGCCGCTACTTGAAACACCATCAGAGCTTTGCACAGTCGATTCATTCGCACACCCTGTTTCGTCTTGTGGGAATTAGAGGTTCTGCAAAACGACGGCGACCGATCTACCGCAGAGGCACGCGCGCTGGCCCCTCCTCAGGTCTTCAGTAAATTCAGTAAACCGTCGTATTGTACAATAACTCGCTAATCGCTTAGACGCCAGTCGGGCTTGACCCGTCCCCACTCCGGGTTCCCCGGCGTCTCATATCCTGGTTCCCCCCATGTCTTCCTTCCTGCTCCACCAATCGCGCTTCTTTACGACCGTCAATCACCTGCGTGATCTGCCGGCCACCCCGCAACCCGAAATCGCGTTTGCCGGGCGCTCGAATGCGGGCAAGTCGACGGCCATCAATCTGCTGTGTAACCAGAAGCGTCTCGCCTTCGCCAGTAAGACGCCGGGACGCACGCAGCATATCAACTACTTCTCGGTGGGGCCGGCGGCGGAACCGGTCGCGCATCTGGTGGATCTGCCCGGGTACGGCTATGCGGAAGTGCCGGGTGCCGCCAAGGCGCATTGGGAAGCGCTGCTGTCGAGCTACCTGCAATCGCGCTCGCAACTGCGCGGCATGATTCTGATGATGGATTCGCGCCGGCCGCTGACCGACCTGGACCGGACGATGATCGAGTGGTTCGCGCCGACCGGCAAGCCGATCCACACCTTACTGACGAAGTGCGACAAATTGACGCGCCAGGAGAGCATCAATGCGCTGCGGGCCACCCAGAAGGGTCTGGCCGAATATAGCGCGGCCGGCTACCAGGGAGAATTGACCGTCCAGCTGTTCTCGGCCCTGAAACGGGTTGGCCTGGACGAGGCTCACGAACTGATCGAAAGCTGGCTGATCCCCAAGGATACAGCCGGTACGGACGACGCAGCCGCCGCTGCCGAGTAAGCCACGCCGAGGTCAGGCTCGGGCTCGGTCTGGGCCCTATTTCTTTCGCGCGCCCATAAAAAAACCCGCCGCTACTGACGGCGGGCCAAACAGCCTAATCGAAAAACGACAGGCACCCGCTCAGGGAGGAGAAGCGGGGAGGTCAGCGCTAGGCGCCTTGCTCGATCGGTATGATATACCATTGTCTCAAAAAGAGCTTCCAGCAGGCGGAGGCAGGCGTTCCTGTCATCTCCACGATACCCACGACATCCGATATGAGCTTCTATCCGCATCACCGTCCGCGCCGTATGCGCCGCGACGACTTCTCGCGCCGCCTCATGCGAGAAAACATCCTGACCACCAACGACCTGATCTATCCCGTGTTCGTCGTCGAAGGCACCGACGTGCGGCAAGCCGTGCCGTCGATGCCGGGCGTCGAGCGCGTCTCGGTTGATCTGCTGATGGGCGTGGCCGAACAGTGCGTCGAACTGGGCGTGCCGGTGCTGTCGCTGTTTCCGGCTATCGAACCGTCGTTGAAGACCCCGGATGGCCGCGAGGCCACCAACGAAGCGGGTCTGATTCCGCGCGCCATTCGCGAACTGAAAAAGCGCTTTCCCGAACTGGGCGTGCTCACCGACGTCGCGCTCGATCCGTACACGAGCCACGGCCAGGACGGCGTGCTCGATGAAGCGGGTTATGTGATCAACGATGAGACCGTCGATATTCTCGTCGAGCAGGCCCGGGCTCAAGCGGAAGCGGGCGTGGATATCGTCGCACCGTCGGACATGATGGACGGGCGCATCGGTGCGATCCGCGAAATGCTCGAGAGCGAGGATCACATTCACACGCGAATCATGGCCTATTCGGCCAAGTTCGCGTCGGCCTTCTACGGTCCGTTCCGCGATGCCGTGGGTTCCGCGACGAACCTCGGCACGGGCAACAAGATGACCTATCAGATGGACCCGTCGAACTCCGATGAAGCGCTGCGCGAAGTGCGCGCGGACATCGAAGAAGGCGCGGACATGGTGATGGTCAAGCCCGGTATGCCGTACCTCGATATCCTCCGGCGTGTGAAGGACGAGTTCCGCTTTCCGACCTACGTCTATCAGGTGAGCGGCGAGTACGCGATGCTGAAGGCCGCAGCACAAAACGGCTGGCTCGATCACGACAAGGCAATGATGGAATCGCTGCTGGCGTTCAAGCGAGCCGGTGCGGATGGCGTGCTGACGTATTTCGCACTGGACGCCGCGCGGATCTTGCTGGCGCAGAAGTAGTGTAGCGAGGCGCGCGTTTTCTGCGCTTCGTGATGTGTGAATGCAGGTGCAGGCGTGGGTCGGGCGGCTGACGTGTGAAGAACGCTCGGGCGCCGGTCAGGCAACTGCCCGTTGATGAAGCGGAGGCGCTGTTTCCAGCGCCTCCGCTTTTTTATGGCTGTGTGTTTGCCGGCGGCCGACGTCACTATTCCGCCAGGCCAGGGCCGCCGGGCGAGACGCCAACCCAGGTTACGACTGAGGCGGAGTGGGAAGCCGGTCGAGGCTATGCAAAAAGGTATCAGCCGACTCGTAACCCACCACGCGCAGAACTTCGGCGCCGCTTTGATCGAAGAAGATGATGCCCGGCGGCCCGAAGAGCTTGAATCGCTTCAGCAGCGTCTGGTCATCCGGATTATTGGCCGTGACATCCGCGCGCAACAGGTTGAGCTGCTGCAGCCTTGCATGCACGCGCGGGTCGCTGAAGGTGAACTTCTCCATCTCCTTGCAGCTCACGCACCAGTCCGCATAGAAATCCAGCATGGCCGGCTGGGCGGACGTTTTCACGGCCTCGTCGAGCTGGGCCGAAGAACGCACCGGGGCAAACGTCAGGCTGTCAGCCTGGGAGGCATTTGATGCCTCTGATGGCGTACCCGCCGTGCCGGCTACACCACCGCGCGCGGCCAGGACCGCGAGCGGCTTCAGCGGATCCGACGATCCGGCCGCCAGTCCCACCAACAAAACCGCGGCCCAGATGGTCAGCGCGACGCCCAGTCCGCGGCCAAGCCGGCGCCACACCGAACTCGGGCCGGCGGGCGGCGAGAACAGACCCAACGCGGCCGCCGCGACCAGCAGCCACAGCGCGCTCAGCAACATCTGCGCGACCGCGCCCAGCACCGGCCAGACGATCCACAATGCGGCAGCGAGCAGCACCACGCCGAAAAAGACCTTCACGCCATCCATCCACGCGCCCGCGCGTGGCAAAAATGTGCCGGCGCCCAGACCGATGATCAGCAGCGGAACGCCAAGCCCGATGCCCATAGAAAACAGTGCGGCGCCGCCCAGCACTGCGTTGCCGGTATGCGCAATAAACGCGAGAACGGCGAATAGCGGCGCCGTCATGCAGGCACCGACAACCAGCGCCGACAACGCCCCCATCGCCGCTACGGCCGCGAATTTGCCACCGGAACGCCCTTGCGACGCACGCGACGCCCCGTCTTGCCAGCGCTGCGGCAAGGCGATGTCGTAACCGGCAATGAGCGTCACGGCGAACACGGCGAGCAGCACGCCGAACGCGCCCAGCACCCAGGGATTCTGCAGCCACGCGCCGAGGCTTTGTCCGACCAGTGCCGCCGCGATGCCGAGCACCGTATAGACCAGCGCCATACCGATCACGTAGGCGAGCGAGAGCGCGAAGCCCCGCCGGCGCGTTACCCGCGCGCCTTCGCCGATGATGATCGCCGACAGGATCGGGATCATCGGATACGAACATGGCAGCAGGCTCAGCACAGCGCCCACGACGAAGAAAACACCGACGATCGCCAGGAAGCTGCCGCCTTGCAGCAGGGACTGCGCATAGTCGGCGCTGGTGGTGCGCTCATACCAGGAGGATGAATTGGCGGTACCGTTCGGCGCCGGCTGCGCGGTCTGCGCGGTCTGTGCCGCCGCCGGTGCGGGATTCGTGCTGGCCGGATGCAGCGCGACGCCGTCCACGTGGTAGACGCGCTCCATTGGCGGATAGCAGATCCCCGCGTCCGCGCAACCTTGGGAGGTCACCGCCAGATCGAACGGCCCCGCCGCATCTTTCACCGGAATGCGGATCGTCAAGTCGTTCCGGTAGGTTTCGACGTTTTTGCCGAACGTCTGATCGAACTTGATGTGACCAGCCGGCAACCGCGGATCGCCGATCGTCACGGTGCCGTTGCGGGTCGCGAACGCGAAACGCTCCCGATACATGTAGTAGCCGTCCGCAATCTTGTAGTGGACGACAACTTCGCCCGGCTGCTCGGTGGCGCTGAACTTGAAGGCGACCGCCGGATCGAGAAAATCATCGTCGGCGCGCGCCACGCCCGCGGACATCAGAACCACCAACAGGCAGGAGACAAACAGGACGGCCGCGCGCAGCGTGTCGCGCCCCCCTCGGTGCAGAGCGTTAAACATGAACAGGGCGTTGGGTTTCAGCAATGACCCACTGGCCGTAGGCCGCGGACGCGGTGGCTTGCCAGCAGAGGATTTCGGGTGTGTCGTACGGGTGGTGCTTCTGGATGAACTGCTCGAGCTCAGGGGCTCGTGCGATGCTCGTTTTGAAGAGCATCTGAATCTCATCCGCCGACTCGAGCTTGCCTTGCCAGTGATAGGTCGAGTGCACGGTGCCTTGCTGGCTGACACATGCAGCAAGACGTGCATCCAGTACCTGTGCTGCGAGCGTCTGCGCCGTCTCCAGGTCGGGCACCGTCGTCAGGATCAACGTCACATTCGAACTCACAGACCGCTCCGGCAGGGTAGAACAGGGTTGCCGCTATCCTATCACCGGAGTTGGTCGGCCGCAGGCGCCGGCCGGCGGGTGCGTGGCGTCACTTTGCCTACCCCTCGCGGTCTTTGGCATGCGGCTTCGCGGCCATCGCCGTCAGCGACGCGTTTTGTGTTCGTGTGTTTGCGTCGCCGGAAACAAAAAAGCCAGGCATTTGCCTGGCTTTTTCGCGGATGCAGGAGCTTATTCAGCTTCTTGCACTTCAACTTCTTCGACTTCCGGACGGTCCATCAATTCGACCAGTGCCATCGGTGCGTTGTCGCCGACGCGGAAACCGAACTTCAGGATGCGCAGGTAGCCACCCGGACGGTTTGCGAAGCGCGGGCCGAGCACGTCGAACAGCTTCGAGACGGAGTCACGATCGCGCAGACGGTTGAACGCCAGACGACGATTTGCCAGCGACGGCTTCTTGCCGAGCGTGATCAGCGGCTCGACGACTTTACGGAGTTCCTTCGCCTTCGGCAGCGTCGTCTTGATGACTTCGTGCTCGATCAACGAGTTGGACATGTTACGGAGCATTGCCAGACGGTGGCTGCTCGTGCGGTTCAGTTTCCGCAGACCATGACGGTGACGCATGTTAATTCCTTCGATTCAAAGTTTTGGTCCAGCTCTTCTATCGCGCTCGTCGAACCCAAAGGTTTGCGAGTGCACGGGCCGGTAGTGAAAAAAGGCAAGACGCGGATTTTAAAGGAAAATCCGCGTCCGTGCCAGTAGTGCAGCGGTGACTTTCGTCCCGGATGACTACTCGAATAAGCTTGCGCTTACTTATCCAGCCCAGCCGGCGGCCAGTTTTCGAGCTTCATGCCGAGCGTCAAACCACGCGACGCCAGTACTTCCTTGATTTCGTTCAGCGACTTGCGGCCCAGATTCGGCGTCTTCAGCAGCTCGTTTTCCGTGCGCTGGATCAGGTCGCCGATGTAGTAAATGTTCTCGGCCTTCAGGCAGTTCGCGGAACGAACCGTGAGTTCGAGATCATCCACCGGACGCAGCAGGATCGGATCGATCTGCGGCGCACGCGACGGCGCTTCAGCCGTAGCTTCCGTGCCTTCGAGAGCAGCGAACACCGACAGTTGGTCGACCAGAATGCGCGCCGATTGACGGATCGCTTCTTCCGGCGAAATCACACCGTTGGTTTCGATGTTCATCACGAGCTTGTCGAGGTCGGTACGCTGTTCGACACGCGCGCTTTCCACGGCATAGCTCACACGGCGAACCGGCGAGAACGACGCGTCCAGCACGATACGGCCGATGATCTTCGCCGATTCTTCGCCGTAACGACGCACGTTACCCGGCACATAACCGCGGCCCTTTTCGACCTTGATCTGCACGTCGAGCTTGCCGCCCTTCGACAGATGCGCAATCACGTGATCGGGATTGATGACTTCGCAATCGTGCGCGAGTTCGATGTCGCCAGCGGTAACAACGCCTTCGCCTTCCTTGCGCAGCGTAACCGTCACTTCGTCACGGTTATGCAGCTTGAAGACCACGCCCTTCAGGTTCAACAACAGGTTGACTACGTCCTCTTGCACACCGTCGAGCGTCGAATACTCGTGAACCACGCCTGCGATCGTCACTTCTGTCGGCGCATAGCCGATCATCGACGACAGCAGTACGCGCCGGAGCGCGTTACCCAAGGTGTGGCCGTAACCGCGTTCAAACGGTTCCATGACCACTTTCGCATGGCTCTCACCAAGCGATTCAACCGCGATGATCTTGGGCTTCAACAAACTGGTTTGCATAGGTTTTCCTTTTCAATACCCTCGGCTCGTTACACCGATAAGGCTGACCGGTAACAACCTGAAAATAAACAGCCGAGGCGCCCCCTTGCGCGACGCAATCAGGGTGCCCCGGCCGTCAATCCGATTACCGCGAATACAATTCGACGATCAGGCTTTCGTTGATATCGCCAGCGATATCGCTGCGTTCCGGCTTCGACTTGAACGTGCCTTCGAACTTCTTCGAATCGACAGCGACCCAGCTTGCCAGACCACCTTGTTCAGCCAGCGACAGCGCTTCGACGATACGCGCTTGCTTCTTCGACTGTTCGCGGACGGCGACGACATCACCTGCCTTAATTTGCATCGACGGGATGTTCGACACCACGCCGTTCACCGTGATCGCCTTGTGGCTCACGAGCTGACGCGCTTCAGCGCGCGTCGAGCCGAAGCCCATGCGATACACGACGTTGTCGAGACGCGACTCGAGCAATTGCAGCAGGTTTTCACCCGTGTTGCCCTTGAGGCGGTCGGCTTCAGCGAAGTAACGGCGGAACTGACGCTCGAGCACACCGTAGATGCGCTTCACTTTTTGCTTTTCGCGCAGCTGCGTGCCGTAGTCGGACGTACGGGCACCCGAGGTACGGCCATGTTGGCCGGGCTTGCTGTCAAGCTTGCACTTGTCAGCCAGCGAACGACGGGCGCTCTTCAGGAAGAGGTCAGTGCCTTCACGGCGGGACAGCTTGGCCTTAGGGCCGATATAACGTGCCACGTTGATTCCTTCTATGATTGATCACGCGAACTCGCGCTCGCGCTAGTCCGAACCCTTTGGGTCGAACGGTGGGCTTAGTCAATTCAATAACGCAAGCAGCCCGTCGTCGCCGGCACATAACCCGGCGGCAACAGGCGCAAGCGAAACCAGCGTCTTAGATACGACGACGCTTCGGCGGACGGCAGCCGTTGTGCGGTACCGGCGTCACGTCGGAGATCGCGGTGATCTTGATGCCAAGACCATGCAACGCGCGCACCGCGGACTCACGGCCGGGGCCGGGGCCCTTGATCCGCACTTCGAGGTTCTTCACGCCGTATTCCATCGCCACGCGGCCAGCCGATTCGGCTGCCACCTGGGCTGCAAACGGGGTCGATTTACGCGAACCCTTGAAGCCCTGACCACCCGAAGTTGCCCAGGCGAGTGCATTGCCTTGACGATCGGTGATCGTGATGATGGTGTTGTTGAACGACGCGTGAACGTGAACCACGCCCTCGGCGACGTTCTTCTTGACCTTCTTGCGAACGCGTTGCGCCGCGGAGTTGTTCGAAGCCTTAGCCATTACGTTTTCCTGTAACTGTCAGTTCCGCTTACTTCTTCAGCGATTGCGCTGCACGACGCGGACCCTTGCGCGTACGGGCATTCGTACGCGTGCGTTGGCCACGCAGGGGCAAGCCCTTACGGTGACGCACGCCACGATAGCAGCCGAGATCCATCAGCCGCTTGATGTTCATCGTCGTTTCACGGCGAAGATCGCCTTCAACGATGAACTTGCCGACTTCTTCACGCAGCTTTTCGAGGTCTGCGTCGTTCAGGTCCTTGACCTTCTTCGAAAATGCCACACCAGCAGCGACGCAAATGTCGCGCGAGCGCGTGCGGCCAATACCGTAAATCGCCGTCAGGCCAATTTCGGTATGCTGGTGATTCGGGATGTTAACCCCTGCGATACGAGCCATTGTTTTTCCTCAAACAAAAAGCGCAAGCAAAAGCGCGGCGTTCAGCCTTGACGCTGTTTGTGGCGCGGATCAGAGCTGCAAATCACGCGCACAACGCCTTTGCGCTTGATGATCTTGCAATTGCGGCAAATGCGCTTAACCGATGCCATCACTTTCATGATATTACCCTTTTTTCAAATCACTTCGCCCGGAACACGATCCGCGCACGCGACAGATCGTAAGGCGTCAATTCAACCGTCACCTTGTCGCCCGGCAGGATTCGGATGTAGTGCATCCGCATCTTGCCGGATATGTGTCCCAATACGACATGGCCGTTTTCCAGCTTCACCCTGAAGGTAGCATTAGGCAGGTTTTCGATGACTTCACCCTGCATCTGGATCACATCGTCTTTGGCCATAAGTCCTTTCAACGCATCGGGACGCCGCCGCCTTTGAAATTGGCTTTCTTCAGCAGCGATTCATACTGTTGCGACATAACGTACGACTGCACCTGCGCCATGAAATCCATTGTGACGACGACAATGATCAGCAGCGACGTTCCACCAAAATAAAACGGCACGTTCCAGCGCAGCACCAGAAATTCGGGCAGCAGACACACGAACACGATGTAGATCGCACCGGCCAGCGTCAGACGCGTGAGGATGCGGTCGATATATCGAGCCGTCTGATCGCCCGGGCGGATGCCTGGGACGAAAGCGCCGCTCTTCTTCAGGTTGTCGGCCGTTTCCCTGCTATTGAACACCAGTGCGGTGTAGAAGAAGCAGAAGAAGACGATCGCCAACGCGTACAACAACACATACACGGGTTGACCGGGCTTAAGGGCATCGGCCACGTTGTGCAGCGTGTCTGCGAACCAGCTGTTACGCGACCCCGAACTAAACCAGTTCAGGATAGTTGCCGGGAAGAGAATGATCGACGATGCAAAGATCGGCGGAATCACACCCGACATGTTCAGCTTCAGCGGCAGATGTGACGACTGCCCGCCGTAAATCTTGTTACCGACTTGCCGCTTCGCATAGTTCACGAGAATCTTGCGCTGGCCGCGTTCGATGAACACCACCAGATACGTCACGGCAGCAATCAGTGCAACCACGATAATCGCCGAGACGGGACCCATCGAACCGGTTCGCACCAGTTCGAACAGACCGCCGATTGCATTCGGGAAACCCGCCGCAATCCCGCCGAAAATAATGATCGAGATGCCGTTGCCAAGCCCGCGCTCCGTGATCTGCTCACCCAGCCACATCAGGAACATTGTGCCGGTCACTAGCGTTACGACCGTTGTCAGCCGGAACACCATACCCGGATCGATCACAAGGCCTTGCTGGTTCTCAAGCGCGACGGCAATGCCGAACGCCTGGAACGTCGCCAGCAGGACCGTAAAGACACGCGTGTACTGCGTAATCTTCCGTTGACCCGCCTGCCCTTCTTTCTTCAGCGCTTCCATTTGCGGCGAGACGATCGCCAGCAACTGCATGATGATCGATGCCGAAATGTACGGCATGATCCCAAGCGCGAAAATCGTGAACCGCGAAAGTGCGCCACCCGAGAACATGTTGAACATGCCAAGGATGCCACCCGACTGGCTTTGGAACAGCTTTGCCAGTTGGTCCGGATCAATACCCGGAACCGGAATATGCGCGCCGATACGGTAGACGACCAGCGCCAGCAGCAGGAACACTGCTCGCCGACGCAGATCACCGAACTTCGCCGCGCTTCGACCGGGTTTTGCGAGACTCGGGCTGTTAGCCAAGTACCTTCTCCGATGCAAATGCTAGTGACGGCAATCGACTTGCTCGTTACTCGGCAAAGGAGCCGCCAGCTGCTTCAATCGCAGCGCGCGCACCCTTCGTCGCACCCAGACCCTTCACAACGATCTTGCGCTTCAGTTCGCCCGTCGCGATGATCTTGGCGCTCTTGATCAGCTCGCCAACGAGACCGGCTTGCTTCAGAGCCAGCAGATCGATTTCGTCGACCGGCAGCTTTTCCAGATCCGACAGACGCACTTCACCGACGAATTCCTTCGTCAGCGAGGTGAAGCCCCGCTTCGGCAGGCGACGTTGCAGCGGCATTTGACCGCCTTCGAAGCCAACCTTGTGGAAGCCGCCCGAACGCGACTTCTGACCCTTGTGACCACGGCCAGCCGTCTTGCCGAGGCCCGAACCGATACCACGACCCACGCGACGCTTTGCGTGCTTCGAGCCTTCGGCCGGCTTCAGGTTATTCAATTCCATTATCAACTCCTTGAGTCCTGGTCAGCCGCTTAGCTGATGACCTTAACGAGGTACGAAACCTTGTTGATCATGCCGCGCACGGCCGGCGTGTCCTGCAACTCGCTAACCGAGTTGAGTCGGCGCAGACCCAAGCCACGCACCGTAGCACGGTGCGTTTCGCGGGTGCCGATCAGGCTCTTGACGAGCTGGACCTTGACAGTTTTATCAGACATGGTGTCCACCTTAGCCCAGAATATCTTCGACAGACTTGCCGCGCTTCGCCGCGATATCGCCCGGCGTCGACTGCTTGCGCAGACCGTCGAGCGTTGCACGAACGAGGTTGTACGGGTTCGTCGAACCGTGGCTCTTGGCCACAACGTTCTGCACGCCCATCACGTCGAACACTGCGCGCATCGGGCCGCCAGCGATCACGCCGGTACCGTCCTTCGCCGGAGCGAGGAGGACCATCGATGCGCCATGCTTGCCGTGCACTTCGTGTTGCAAGGTACCGTTCTTCAGCGGCACCTTGAACATGTTGCGGCGGGCTTGTTCCATCGCCTTCTGAACAGCGACCGGCACTTCCTTCGCCTTGCCTTTGCCCATACCGACGCGGCCATCACCGTCGCCAACCACGGTCAGTGCGGCAAAACCGAGAATCCGGCCGCCCTTCACAACCTTGGTCACGCGGTTGACCGAAATCATCTTTTCGCGCAGGCCGTCGTCGCGTTCGTCAGCCTGAACTTTCGCTTGCATCTTTGCCATGACGAATTCTTCCCTTAGAACTTGAGTCCGGCTTCGCGCGCCGCATCAGCCAGCGCTTTCACGCGGCCGTGGTAACGGAAACCCGAACGGTCGAAGGCGACGGATTCGATGCCGGCAGCCTTAGCCTTTTCTGCAATGCGCTTACCGATCAGCGTAGCAGCAGCGACGTTGCCGCCCTTGCCCGTTTGATCAGCCAGTTGCGCACGCACTTCGGCTTCGAGCGTCGACGCGCTGGCGAGCACCTTGGTGCCGCACGGCGAGAACACTTGCGCATAGATGTGCGTGTTCGTGCGATGCACGGCGAGACGCGCGACCTGCAGCTCAGCGATCTTGATACGCGTCTGACGAGCGCGGCGCAGGCGAGATTGAGTCTTATCCATGATTGCGCACCCTTACTTCTTCTTCGTTTCTTTGAGGATCACAACCTCGTTGGCGTAACGCACACCCTTGCCCTTGTAGGGCTCCGGCGGGCGATAGCCGCGCACTTCTGCAGCGACCTGGCCAACTTGTTGTTTATTGATCCCCTTGATCACGATTTCGGTTTGCGTCGGGGTTTCAGCCTTGACGCCTTCCGGCATCTGGTGCACCACAGGGTGCGAGAAACCCAGCGACAGGTTCAGCTTGTCGCCTTGCGCTTGTGCGCGGTAACCGACGCCAACCAGCGTCAGCTTGCGCTCGAAACCCTTCGTCACGCCGTTCACCATGTTCGCAACGAGTGCGCGCATCGTGCCCGACATCGCGTTCGCTTCGCGGCTTTCGTCAACCGGCTCGAACTTCAGCGTGCCGTTGTCGTTCACCACTTTTACGAGGCGGTTTGCAGCTTGCGTAATCGTGCCCAGCGGACCCTTGACGGTGATGCGTTCGTCGCTCAGGGCCACTTCCGCGCCTTGCAGCACGATCGGGCTTTTACCTACTCGAGACATGTTTCTCTCCTTTCGGCCTTAAGCGACGTAGCAGATGACTTCGCCGCCAACGCCCGTAGCGCGCGCCTTGCGGTCCGTCATCACGCCCTTCGGCGTCGACACGATTGCCACGCCGAGGCCATTCATGACCACGGGGATGTCGTTACGGCCGCGGTACACACGCAGACCAGGCTTCGAAACGCGTTCAATGCGTTCGATGACCGGACGGCCAGCGTAGTACTTCAACACGATGTTCAATTCCGACTTCGCACCTTCAGACTTCACTGCGAAATCGTCGATATAGCCTTCGTCCTTCAGGACCTGCGCGATCGCAACCTTCACTTTCGACGAGGGCATTTGCACCGAAACCTTCTCAACCATCTGCGCATTGCGGATGCGAGTCAGCATATCGGCGATAGGATCACTCATGCTCATTTACGTTTCTCCTATTACCAGCTCGCCTTGGTCAGGCCAGGGATCTCGCCGCGGAACGCGATTTCGCGAATCTTGTTACGCGCCAGCCCGAATTTACGGAACGTGCCGCGCGGGCGACCGGTAATTGCGCAACGGTTGCGCTTACGGGTCGGATTAGAGTTGCGCGGCAGTTGTTGCAGTTCGAGACGGGCTGCGTAGTGCTCTTCGTCCGACTTGCTCATATCGCCAATGATCGCCTTCAACTCATTACGCTTGGGAGCGTACTTTGCAGCGAGGCGAGCACGCTTCTTTTCACGTTCGATCAGTGCCAGTTTAGCCACGGTAACCTCAGTTTCTGAACGGGAACTTGAAGCTGGCGAGCAGAGCCTTTGCTTCGTCGTCGGTCTTCGCAGTTGTCGTGATGCTGATGTTCAGCCCACGCAGTGCGTCGATCTTGTCGTAGTCGATTTCGGGGAAAATGATCTGCTCTTTCACACCGATGTTGTAGTTGCCGCGACCATCGAACGCACGACCCGACACGCCACGGAAGTCGCGCACACGGGGGAGCGCAACCGTCACGAAACGGTCCAGAAATTCGTACATTGCCTGACCACGCAACGTGACCATTGCACCGATCGGATAGCCTTGACGGATCTTGAAGCCAGCGATTGCCTTGCGTGCCTTCGTGATCACCGGCTTCTGGCCAGCGATTTTCGTCAGGTCGCCAACGGCGTTTTCGATGATCTTCTTGTCAGCAACCGCTTCGCCAAGGCCCATATTCAGGGTGATCTTGGTGATGCGCGGCACTTCCATCACGGACTTGTAACCGAACTTCTCGATGAGGCCGGGTACAACCTTTTCTTTGTAAAACTCTTGCAAACGAGCCATTTTTTTACTCCGCAGCGTCAGGCGCTCAGCTCGGCACCGGTCGTCTTAAGGAAACGGACTTTCTTGTCTCCTTCGACCTTGATGCCTACACGCGATGCCTTGCCATTCGCGTCGACCAATGCGACGTTCGAAATTTGCAGCGGCATCGTCTTGGCTTCTACGCCGCCCGTCGTACCCTTCATCGGGTTCGGCTTGACATGCTTCTTGACGAGGTTGATGCCCTCGACAATGACTTTGTCTTCGCCAACGGACAGCACGATGCCGCGCTTGCCCTTGTCCTTGCCGGTGATGACGATAACTTCGTCACCTTTGCGAATCTTGTTCATCGCGACTCCTTACAGCACTTCCGGTGCCAGCGAAACGATCTTCATGAATCGTTCGCTACGCAACTCGCGCGTGACAGGCCCGAAAATACGGGTGCCAATAGGTTCGAGCTTGGCATTCAACAACACAGCGGCGTTGCCGTCGAACTTGATCAGCGAGCCGTCTTGACGACGAACGCCCTTGGCGGTACGGACCACCACGGCGTTATAAATTTCGCCTTTCTTCACGCGCCCGCGCGGCGTTGCTTCTTTGACGGTCACCTTGATGATGTCGCCAATGCTGGCATAACGACGCTTCGAGCCGCCGAGCACCTTGATGCACATGACTTCACGCGCACCCGTGTTGTCGGCCACTTCAAGCCGAGTTTCGGTCTGGATCATGGTTTATCATTCCCAACTTAATCCGGTCACACCACCATGGCGTACCCGGTCAGTCTTGGTCCCGTCAGCCAATCGGCTGCTTGGGTTAGAACAGCAGCGACGGCAAACGAAACCCGCCATCGCAATCCGGTGAATCCTTCGGAACAGACTGGCGCCTGAACCGCTTCCCCCACCAACTTCGCCCGCGACGGGGCTCCCACAAAGAGGGAAGACCGAGATTATAACAAATAATCTCGGTCTTGCAAGCGAAACTTACTGCGATTTCAACTACTTCTACAACTTGCGGCGTCAGATGACGCGAGCAGCCTCAACCAGGCGAGCCACAACCCAAGCTTTCGTCTTAGAAATCGGACGCGTTTCCTGGATTTCAACGAGGTCGCCCTCGTTGTACGTGTTCGCATCGTCGTGCGCGTGGTACTTCTTCGAACGCACAACGTACTTGCCGTAGATCGGGTGCTTCACGCGGTGCTCAACCAGCACGGTGACCGTCTTGTCCATCTTGTTGCTGACGACCTTGCCGACCAGCGTCCGCTTGAGCGAGGTTTTTACGCTATCGTTCATTTCTGGTTCGCCTTCTCAGTCAGGACGGTCCGCACACGTGCGATGTCGCGACGAACCTTCTTCAGCTGGCTCGTATTGGTGAGCTGCTGGGTCGCGAGTTGCATGCGCAGGCCGAATTGCGCCTTCAACAGGTCCGACAGCTCCTTGTTGAGCGCGGCCTGATCTTTCTGGTGAAGTTCGGAAGCCTTCATCATTTGCTCCTTAGGCGCCGAGCTGGCGAACGATAACGGTCGTCTTGAGCGGCAGCTTCGCTGCAGCCAGACGGAACGCTTCGCGTGCCAGTTCTTCGGTTACGCCGTCCATTTCGTACAGCATCTTGCCCGGTTGAATCTCTGCGACGTAGTACTCAGGGTTACCTTTACCGTTACCCATACGTACTTCAGCCGGCTTGTGCGAGATCGGCTTGTCCGGGAAGATGCGGATCCAGATACGGCCACCACGCTTGATGTGACGGGTCATTGCACGACGCGCCGCTTCAATCTGGCGCGCGGTCAAACGACCACGACCGATAGCCTTCAGACCGTATTCACCGAACGACACCGCGTTGCCGCGGGTAGCGATACCGGTGTTACGACCCTTCTGCTCTTTGCGATACTTTCTGCGTTTCGGTTGCAGCATCGTTATTCTCCAGTCTTCCCGTCACCGCCGGCACCGCCAGCACGACGGGGGGCGCCACGGCGTGCACCTGCCGGACCACCACCTTCACCATCGCGACGCGGACGGCGATCGCCACCCGGACGTGCGTTACGGCGCGGACGCTTTTCTTCGGCGACTTCTTCCACCACCGGTGCGTCGTTGCGGCCGAGCGTATCGCCCTTGTAGACCCACACCTTCACGCCGATGATGCCGTACGTCGTCTTCGCTTCCGAAGTTGCGTAGTCGATGTCAGCGCGCAGCGTATGAAGGGGCACGCGACCTTCGCGATACCATTCCGTACGGGCGATTTCGATGCCGTTCAGACGGCCAGCGCTCATGATCTTGATGCCCTGGGCACCCAGACGCATGGCGTTTTGCATTGCACGCTTCATCGCGCGGCGGAACATAATCCGGCGCTCGAGCTGTTGCGTGATCGAATCGGCGATCAGTTGCGCATCGGTTTCCGGCTTGCGGATTTCTTCGATGTTGACGTGGACCGGAACGCCCATGCGGCGTTGCAGTTCCGACTTCAGCAGCTCGATATCCTCGCCCTTCTTACCGATGACCACACCCGGACGCGAGCTATAAATCGTGATGCGCGCGTTTTTCGCCGGACGCTCGATAACGACGCGACCAACCGAAGCGTTCTTCAGCTTCTTCTTCAGGTATTCACGAACACCGATGTCTTCCTGCAACATCGCCGCGAAATTGTTGTTGTTCGCGTACCAACGCGACGCCCAATTGCGGCTGACGGCCAAACGGAAGCCAGTCGGATGAATTTTCTGTCCCATCGTATGACCCCTTAGTTACCGACCGTCACAGTGATGTGACAGGATTGCTTCTCGATGCGGTTACCGCGGCCTTTAGCGCGCGCGGTGAAACGCTTGAGAGAGGCAGCCTTGTCGATGTAGATGCTCGTGATCTTGAGCTCATCGATATCGGCGCCTTCGTTGTGCTCCGCATTCGCGATCGCCGACAGCACGACCTTTTTCACGATTCCCGCAGCCTTCTTCGGCGAGAACGTCAGAACGTTCAGCGCCTTGTCGACCGGCAAACCGCGGATCTGGTCAGCCACAAGGCGCGTTTTCTGCGCCGAGATGCGGGCACCGCGATGAATTGCTTTCACTTCCATCATGAGCCCCTTATTTCTTAGCCTTCTTGTCGGCCGCGTGACCCTTGAACGTCCGGGTCAATGCGAACTCGCCAAGCTTGTGGCCGACCATGTTTTCCGAGATGTACACCGGAACGTGTTGACGGCCGTTGTGCACGGCAATCGTCAGACCGATGAAATCCGGCAGAATCGTCGAACGACGCGACCAGGTTTTGATCGGCTTCTTATCACGCGAAGCTGCAGCCGCCTCAACTTTCTTCAGCAAATGGGCGTCGCAGAACGGACCTTTTTTTACAGAACGTGCCATTGCCTACTCCTTAACGCTTGTGACGGCGCTGGACGATCATGCTCGTCGTGCGCTTGTTGCTGCGGGTACGATAACCCTTCGTAGGCGTGCCCCACGGGCTCACCGGGTCGCGACCTGCAGCCGTCTTGCCTTCACCACCGCCGTGCGGGTGATCGACCGGGTTCATTGCAACGCCGCGCACCGTCGGGCGGATACCGCGCCAGCGGTTTGCGCCAGCCTTGCCGATTTGACGGAGGCTATGCTCTTCGTTGCCAACTTCACCAATCGTCGCGCGGCATTCAACGTGAACGCGGCGGATTTCACCCGAGCGCAGGCGGACCTGTGCGTAGGTACCTTCACGAGCCAGCAGCATCGCCGACGTACCAGCCGAACGCGCCATTTGCGCGCCCTTGCCCGGCAGCATTTCGATGCAGTGAATCGTCGTACCGACCGGAATGTTGCGAATCGGCAGCGTGTTGCCTGCGCGGATCGGAGCTTCCGAACCCGACATCAGTTGCTGGCCAACCGTCACACCCTTCGGAGCGATGATGTACTTGCGCTCGCCGTCTGCGTACAGAACCAGCGCGATGTTCGCGCTACGGTTCGGATCGTACTCAAGACGTTCGACCTTTGCCGGAATGCCGTCCTTGTTGCGACGGAAATCGACGACACGGTAGTGATGCTTATGACCACCGCCCTTATGGCGCGTGGTGATGTGGCCGTTGTTGTTACGGCCGGCGGTCGAGGATTGCGAGTCGAGCAGCGGTGCGTACGGCTTGCCCTTATGCAGATCCTTGTTGACCACCTTGACCATCGCGCGGCGACCCGGCGAAGTCGGCTTAACTTTAACGATTGCCATGATTACTTGGCCTCCGCTTCAAAGTTGATTTCCTGACCCGGCTTCAGGCAGACGTAGGCCTTCTTCACGTCCTTGCGCTTGCCCATGAAGCGGCCAAAGCGCTTGGCTTTGCCCTTCGAGACCAGCACGTTGACGGAATCGACTTCCACCTTGAACATCAGCTCAACAGCGGCCTTCACTTCCTGCTTCGTGGCATCCGGCGCGACTTCGAACACGACTTGCTCGTTCTTGTCGGCCACCAGCGTCGCCTTTTCGGAGATCACCGGCGCGAGCAGGACCTGCATCAAACGATGATCGTTCTTGCGAATCTCGCTCATGACAGCAACTCCTCGATCTGGGCGACCGCAGCCTTCGTGATCAGGATCTTCTTGAAGTAGATCAGCGACAGCGGGTCGGCGTAACGCGGCTCGACAACTGCCACATGGGCGAGGTTGCGCGACGCGAGGTACAGGTTTTCGTCAACCGTGTCGGTAATCACCAGCACAGATTCGAGACCCATCGCCTTGAATTTTTCGGCCAGCAGCTTCGTCTTCGGCGCTTCGAGCGTCAGCTCGTCAACCACCGAGATGCGGCCTTCGCGAGCCAGCTGCGAGAAGATCGAGCAGAGACCTGCGCGATGCATCTTCTTGTTAACCTTGTGCGAAAAGTTTTCTTCCGGCGAATTCGGGAAGATACGGCCACCGCCGCGCCACAACGGGCTCGACGACATACCGGCACGGGCGCGACCCGTGCCCTTTTGACGCCACGGCTTCTTGGTCGTGTGCTTGACTTGCTCACGGTCCTTCTGCGCGCGGTTACCGCTGCGTGCGTTAGCCTGGTAGGCCACCACAACCTGGTGAATCAGGGCTTCGTTGTAATCACGGCCGAACACGACGTCCGACGCGCTAACAGCTGCGCCTTCCTGACCATTGGCATTCAGGAGCTTAAGTTCCATTATTTCGCTCCTTTCACGGCGCGCGTCTTCACGGCCGGCGTCACGAAAACCTTGCCGCCCTTAGCACCCGGCACGGCACCCTTGACCAGCAACAGCTTGCGGTCGGCGTCGATACGAGCGATTTCGAGGTTTTGCACGGTTACCGTATCGTCACCCATGTGACCGGTCATGCGCTTACCCGGGAAAACACGACCCGGATCCTGCGCCATACCGATCGAACCCGGCACGTTGTGCGAGCGCGAGTTACCGTGCGATGCACGGCCGGATGCGAAGTTGTAACGCTTGATGGTACCGGCGTAGCCCTTACCGATCGACACGCCCTGCACGTCGACCTTCTGGCCTACTTCGAACAGTTCGGGACCAACCACGGTGCCGTTCGACAACTCGGCAGCCTTAGCGGCATCGATCTGGAATTCTTTGAGGATTTCACCGGCTTGAACACCGGCTTTGGCGAGATGACCGGCCAACGGCTTCGTCACACGCGATGCACGGCGCGTACCGAATGCAACCTGCACGGCGGTGTAGCCGTCGGTTTCAACAGTCTTGATCTGCGTCACGCGGTTGTCGGACACGTCCAGCACGGTAACGGGAATCGAATCCCCTTCAGCCGTGAAGATACGGGTCATGCCAACCTTGCGACCTACGAGTCCAAGGCTCATCGTTTTCTCCATTCCCGACTGCGATTGGTCGGGGCTAATTTACAAAATGCCGGTGCCGTTTCGGGCATGAATTCATGCCGCAGCACACCGACTTTTTTGCGCAAATGCGCGAAAAGCCTTGCATTATAGCGAGGCTTTTCGTTTTCCGCAAGCAATCAATGACTTAGCGATGTCCGGCGGACCCGACACCGCCTGAGAGCCTTATTGCAGCTTGATTTCCACGTCCACGCCAGCCGGCAGATCGAGCTTCATCAGTGCGTCGACGGTCTTGTCCGTCGGGTCAACGATGTCCATCAGGCGTTGGTGGGTACGGATTTCGAGCTGGTCGCGCGACGTCTTGTTGACGTGCGGCGAGCGCAGGATGTCGAAACGTTGAATGCGGGTCGGCAGGGGCACCGGACCACGAACGATTGCGCCAGTCCGCTTTGCCGTGTCGACGATCTCAGCTGCCGATTGATCGATCAGGCGATAGTCGAAAGCCTTCAGGCGAATGCGGATTTTCTGGTTCTGCATGACAATTCCTTGGAAAGAGCGAGGCGATGTTGCACCGCCAAATATAAAAAGAACGTAGGGCCGGACGCCCGCTGAGGGCGGGTGCCCGACCCCGGGCACCATTTACTGCAAATTACTGCAACCGCGAACCCTCGATTTTACTCGAGGATCTTGGCAACGACACCTGCGCCGACGGTACGGCCACCTTCACGGATGGCGAAGCGCAGACCTTCTTCCATCGCGATCGGGTTGATCAGCTTCACCGTGATCGACACGTTGTCGCCCGGCATGACCATTTCCTTGTCCTTCGGCAGCTCGATCGAGCCCGTCACGTCCGTCGTACGGAAGTAGAACTGCGGACGGTAGTTGTTGAAGAACGGCGTGTGACGGCCGCCCTCGTCCTTGCTCAGCACGTACACTTCTGCCGTGAAGTGCGTGTGCGGGTTGATCGAACCCGGCTTCGCCAGAACCTGGCCACGCTCCACGTCTTCACGCTTCGTGCCGCGCAGCAGGATACCCACGTTGTCGCCTGCCTGACCTTGATCCAGCAGCTTGCGGAACATTTCCACGCCCGTGCAGGTCGTCTTCACCGTCGGCTTGATACCGACGATTTCGATTTCTTCGCCGACCTTCACCACACCGCGCTCAACCCGGCCCGTCACCACCGTGCCACGACCCGAGATCGAGAACACGTCTTCCACCGGCATCAGGAACGCACCGTCAACTGCGCGCTCCGGCGTCGGGATGTACGTGTCCAGCGCGTCGGCCAGGTTCATGATCGCCACTTCGCCCAGCTCGCCCTTGTCGCCTTCCAGCGCCAGCTTGGCCGAACCCTTGATGATCGGCGTGTCGTCGCCCGGGAAGTCGTACTTCGACAGAAGTTCGCGAACTTCCATCTCGACCAGCTCCAGCAGCTCAGCGTCATCCACCATGTCGCACTTGTTCAGGAACACGATGATGTACGGAACGCCAACCTGACGCGCCAGCAGAATGTGCTCACGCGTTTGCGGCATCGGGCCGTCAGCGGCCGAGCACACCAGAATTGCGCCGTCCATCTGTGCCGCGCCCGTGATCATGTTCTTCACATAGTCAGCGTGGCCCGGGCAGTCAACGTGCGCGTAGTGCCGGTTAGCCGTTTCGTACTCGACGTGCGCCGTGTTGATCGTAATGCCGCGCGCCTTTTCTTCCGGCGCTGCGTCGATCTGGTCATACGCCTTCGCTTCGCCGCCGAACTTCGCGGTCAGCACCGTCGTGATCGCTGCCGTCAGCGTGGTCTTGCCGTGGTCAACGTGACCGATCGTGCCGACGTTCACGTGCGGCTTGGTCCGTTCGAATTTACCTTTAGCCATGTTTCTCTTCTTTCAAAAAGTTAATCGTTGAATGACTTGCCGCGCGCTTACTTCGACTTCGCGTTGATGATCGCTTCCGACACGTTGCGCGGTGCTTCCGAGTAATGCTTGAACTCCATCGTGTACGTTGCACGACCTTGGCTCAGCGAACGCAGCGACGTCGAATAGCCGAACATTTCCGACAGCGGCACTTCGGCGCGAACGATCTTGCCGCCGCCAATCATGTCTTCCATGCCCTGAACAATACCGCGACGGCCCGACAGATCGCCCATCACGTTGCCCATGTAGTCTTCCGGCGTTTCGACTTCCACAGCCATCATCGGTTCGAGGATGACCGGGCTTGCCTTGCGCATTGCTTCCTTGAACGCCATCGAACCGGCCATGCGGAACGCGTTTTCGTTCGAGTCAACATCGTGGTACGAACCGAACGTCAGGTGAACCTTCACGTCAACGACCGGGAAGCCTGCCAGCACGCCAGCCTTCAGCGTTTCCTGGATACCCTTGTCGACTGCCGGGATGTATTCACGCGGAATCACACCGCCCTTGATCTCGTCCAGGAACTCGTAGCCCTTGCCTTGCTCGTTCGGCTCGAGCGTGATGACCGCGTGACCATACTGGCCGCGACCACCCGACTGCTTGACGAACTTGCCGTCGACGTCTTCCGCCTTGCCGCGGATCGTTTCGCGGTAGGCAACCTGCGGCTTGCCAACCGTTGCTTCGACGCCGAATTCACGCTTCATCCGGTCGACCAGAATTTCGAGGTGGAGCTCGCCCATGCCCGAAATGATGGTTTGACCCGACTCTTCGTCCGTTTGCACGCGGAACGACGGATCTTCCTGAGCCAGACGGTTCAGCGCCAGACCCATCTTTTCCTGGTCGGGCTTCGTCTTCGGCTCAACAGCCTGCGAAATCACCGGCTCCGGGAAAATCATGCGTTCGAGCACGATCGGGCTTTGCGGATCGCACAGTGTATCGCCGGTCGTTGCGTCTTTCAGGCCGACTGCCGCAGCGATGTCGCCCGCGCGCACTTCCTTGATTTCTTCGCGCTGGTTTGCGTGCATCTGCAGAATACGACCCAGACGTTCCTTCTTGTCCTTCGTCGCGTTCAGCACCGTGTCGCCGGAATTCACCACACCCGAGTACACGCGGAAGAAGATCAGCTGGCCGACGAACGGGTCGGTCATGATCTTGAATGCCAGTGCCGAGAACTTTTCGTCGTCGGCAGCGCGGCGCTCACCCTTTTCACCGTTTTCCAGCTCACCGGTAACCGGCGGGATGTCGATCGGCGACGGCAGGAAGTCGAGCACGGCGTCCAGCATCCGTTGCACGCCCTTGTTCTTGAACGCGGTACCGCAGAGCATCGGCTGGATTTCGCAAGCGATCGTACGGTCGCGCAGACCCTTGACGATTTCCTCTTCCGTGAGCTCGCCCTCTTCGAGGTACTTGTTCATCAGCTCTTCGTTCGACTCAGCCGCAGCTTCGACCATCTTTTCGCGCCATTCGTTGCACGAATCGACGAGTTCTGCGGGGATTTCTTCGTACGAGAACTTGGTGCCCTGGGACGCGTCGTCCCAAATGATCGCCTTCATCTTCAGCAGATCGACCACACCCGTGAACGTTTCTTCAGCGCCGATAGGCACTACGACCGGAACCGGGTTGGCCTTCAGACGCAGCTTGAGCTGGTCGTAGACCTTGAAGAAGTTCGCGCCGGTACGGTCCATCTTGTTGATGAACGCGAGACGGGGAACCTTGTACTTGTTAGCCTGGCGCCACACGGTTTCCGACTGCGGCTGCACGCCGCCCACTGCGCAGTAAACCATGCACGCACCGTCGAGCACGCGCATCGAGCGCTCGACTTCAATCGTGAAGTCAACGTGGCCCGGGGTGTCGATGATGTTGATGCGGTGCTCAGCGCGGTCGCCAGCCATGCCTTTCCAGAAGGCCGTGGTAGCAGCGGACGTGATAGTAATGCCGCGTTCCTGTTCCTGCTCCATCCAGTCCATGGTGGCAGCGCCGTCGTGAACTTCACCAATCTTATGGTTCACGCCGGTGTAGAACAGAATGCGCTCGGTCGTCGTCGTTTTGCCGGCGTCGATGTGAGCGCTAATACCGATGTTGCGGTAGCGCTCGATAGGTGTCTTGCGAGCCACTTTGATCCTCTATGGGGATAACGCGATGCGAGAAGTACCCATCGCGCTGTAACACAAACGGGCGAGGCGCTTTATAAGCGCACCCGCCCGGAATTTCTTCCCGATTTCTTCGGCTAACCCGGGGTCGGGAAGCTTAGAAACGGAAGTGCGAGAACGCCTTGTTGGCTTCTGCCATCCGGTGAACTTCGTCGCGCTTCTTCATCGCGCCGCCACGGCCTTCGGCCGCTTCGGAGAGCTCACCTGCCAGACGCAGGGCCATCGACTTCTCGCTGCGCTTTTTCGCAGCTTCGCGCAACCAACGCATCGCCAATGCCATACGACGCGACGGACGCACTTCGACCGGAACCTGATAGTTCGCACCACCAACGCGACGGCTCTTCACTTCGACCACCGGCTTCACGTTGTTGAGCGCTACCGTGAACACTTCCAGCGGGTCCTTGCCACCCTTGGTCTGGATCTGTTCAAAAGCGCCGTACACGATACGCTCGGCAACCGACTTCTTGCCGGAGAGCATCAGCACGTTCATGAACTTGGCTACATCTACGTTACCGAACTTCGGATCCGGCAACACTTCCCGCTTGGGGACTTCGCGACGACGCGGCATGTTTCTTCCTTTGACTTTTCAGTTGGAGCTATTTTTTAGCTCCGCGGCCACCAACTAACCCGATTCATCTCTAACGACTTACCAGCCTGGTCGGGTGACCACTTACTCGACAGCACCGGCGATTCCGGCACCACCGCTAATACCGCCTTTGCAGGCGACCTAAACTGCTCGACCGGCTAATTACTTGCCGGCTTTTGCGCGCTTCGCACCGTACTTCGAGCGAGCTTGCTTACGATCCTTGACGCCCTGGGTATCCAGCGAGCCGCGAACCATGTGGTAACGCACACCCGGCAAGTCCTTCACACGACCGCCGCGAATCAGCACGACCGAGTGTTCCTGCAGGTTGTGGCCTTCACCACCGATGTACGAAATGACTTCGAAGCCGTTCGTCAGGCGCACCTTGGCGACCTTACGAAGTGCCGAGTTCGGCTTCTTCGGCGTCGTGGTGTACACACGGGTGCACACGCCGCGACGCTGGGGGCAGTCCTGCAAAGCCGGGCTCTTGCTCTTCACTGTTTCCGAAGCGCGGCCTTTGCGAACCAGTTGATTGATGGTTGGCATTGTTTATTCCTGAAATTGAACAAAATCGACGCAAATCTTTCTGGGCAAAGCAGAAACGATTGCGCATCGAACTTCCGGTGCGAATTGCCAGCGCGCGAGCTCACTTGCGTTTGCCCCGCTCAACGGCATTCCAAGAACCGGAACCTAGCATAATATTCCGAAAATGCTAAGCGAGTCAACAGGTTGCAAGGATTTGACGCTTCCGGGACCTGCAAGCACCTAGTCGGCACTCACCACTTCCAGCAATTCCCAGCCGAAGCGATCCAGTTTGCGCGCACCCATACCCGGGATGCCGCGCAGATCTTCGATCGAACCGGGGCCGTTGCGGGCGATTTCCGCCAGCGTGGCGTCGTGGAAGATGACATAAGCCGGCACGCCATCGGTCTTCGCCGTCTCCGTGCGCCAGGCGCGCAAGCGGTCCCAACGGGCCCGTTCGCGCGGCCCCATGCCGATGGTTGGATCGGCGCGCTCGCTGGTGCGCCCGGACGACTGGCGCGTGCGCGTGGGCTTCACGTAGCGGCGCATGGTGACGTTCTGTTCGCTTTTGAGCACCGCCTTGCTCGCCTCGGTGAGCACCAGCGATCCGTAGCCCTCATGGTCGACCGTCAGATAACCGAACGCCACGAGCTGACGGAAGATGGCACGCCACTCGGGCTCGCCGAGCGCGGCGCCAATGCCGAAGGTGGTCAGCTTCTCGTGGCCGCGTTGCAGGATCTTCTCGCTGCGGTTGCCGCGCAGGATGTCGATCAGATGCCCTGCGCCAAAGTGAAATCCGCTCGCCCGCTGCGCGCGAAACACGCAGGACAGCGCCATTTGCGCCTCACGCGTGGCATCCCACGTGTCGGGCGGCTCGAGGCACGTATCGCAATTGCCGCAGGGTTTGCTCGTTTCGCCGAAATAGTTGAGCAGGCGCACGCGGCGACACGTCGCTGCTTCGCACAGGCCAAGCAGCGCGTCGAGCTTGCCGGTCTGTACGCGCTTGTGGGCATCGTCCGCGTCGGACTCGTCGATCATCTTGCGCTGTTGCACCACGTCGCCAAGGCCATAGGCCATCCATGCGTTGGCCGGCATACCGTCGCGGCCTGCGCGGCCGGTTTCCTGGTAGTACCCTTCCACGCTCTTCGGCAAATCGAGGTGGGCGACAAAGCGCACGTCCGGCTTGTCGATACCCATGCCAAAGGCGATCGTCGCGCACATCACGATGCCCTCCTCGCGCTGGAACATCTCCTGATGCTTCTGGCGAATCTCGAACTCCATGCCCGCGTGGTAAGGGAGCGCCCGCATGCCCTTTTCTTTGAGCCACTCCGCGGTTTCTTCCACCTTCCGGCGCGACAGGCAATAGACCACACCGGCATCGGTCGTGCCGTCAGGCTTCGAGTGTTCTGCGCGAATGAAGTCGAGCAGTTGCGTGCGCGCATTGTCCTTTTCGACGATGCGATAGCGGATGTTCGGCCGATCGAAGCTGGAGACAAAGACTCGCGCGTCGTCCAGCGCCAGGCGGTGGATGATCTCGTCCCGCGTGATCGCGTCGGCAGTCGCGGTGAGCGCGATGCGCGGCACATTCGGAAAACGCTCGTGCAGCACCGACAGCTGAATATATTCGGGCCGGAAATCGTGTCCCCATTGCGATACGCAATGCGCTTCATCAATGGCGAAGAGGCCGATGCGCGTACGCTCCAGCAGCTCCTGGAAGCGCGACGTCATCAACCGCTCCGGCGCGACATAGAGAAGATCGATCTCGCCCTCGCGCAACGCACGCTCGGTTGCGGCGGCTTCGGGGCCGGACAGCGTCGAATTCAGATACGCCGCCCGCACGCCGACTTCCTTGAGCGCCGCGACCTGATCCTGCATCAGCGCGATCAAAGGCGACACGACGATGCCGGCGCCGAGTCCTGCCTCCCGGCGCACGAGCGACGGAATCTGGTAACACAGCGATTTCCCACCGCCCGTTGGCATCAGCACGAGACAATCTCCGCCGCCGGCGACGTGCTCGACAATTTCGCCTTGCTGCCCTCGGAACGCGGGATAGCCAAATACTTCGTTGAGGATTTCGAGCGGACGGGACATGAATTTGAGAGAAGCAGCGTGATGCCGGTGACACGAATTTTACCAACGCATTCGCGCTGCGCCCGCGCTTTCCCGCAACGTTAGCCAATCGGCCTATAAATCGGCGAAAGAAAGCGCGACAAACACGACCGCCGTACATGGGACAGGAGTCAGTGCTAAAGCACTCACTCCTGTCGGCAAAAAAAAGCCGCTCAGTCGAAACTGAGCGGCTTCGCTAGCTGGTGAGCCCGAGCGGCTTGCGCCGCGGGGACTTACTCGCCTGAGTGCTGCTGCTCGGCTGCCGGGGTTTCCGGTGTGCCGAAGTCGAATGCCTCTTCCGCTGCGATCTGATCGAAACGCTCGCGGTCGGACAGTTCCTTGCTCTTGCGTGCCTTGTGGAACGCGAGACCCGTACCGGCCGGAATCAGACGGCCGACGATCACGTTTTCCTTCAGACCGCGCAGATCGTCGCGCTTGCCCATAATCGCCGCTTCGGTCAGCACGCGGGTCGTTTCCTGGAACGACGCCGCAGAGATGAACGAATCGGTCGACAGCGACGCCTTCGTGATACCGAGCAAGACGTTTTCGTAGGTTGCCGGACGCTTGTCTTCCGCGATCATACGGTCGTTCTCGTCGAGCATATCCGACCGCTCGACCTGTTCGCCCGGGATGAAACGCGTATCGCCGTTGTCCGTAATCTGCACGCGGCGCAACATCTGGCGAACAATCACTTCAATGTGCTTGTCGTTGATCTTCACGCCTTGCAGACGGTACACGTCCTGCACTTCGTCCACGATGTAACGCGACAGCGCTTCGACGCCCTGCAAACGCAGGATGTCGTGCGGATCCGCCGGCCCGTCGACAATCATTTCGCCCTTGTTGACGACCTGACCATCGTGCACCAGAACCTGCTTTTCCTTCGCGATCAGGAACTCGTGCTGGTTGCCCTCGAGGTCCGTGATAACGAGACGCTGCTTGCCCTTCGTGTCCTTACCGAACGACGTCGTACCCGTGACTTCCGCCAGGATACCTGCGTCCTTCGGCGAACGTGCTTCGAACAGTTCCGCCACACGCGGCAGACCGCCGGTAATGTCACGCGTCTTCTGCGATTCGGTCGGGATACGTGCGAGCACTTCACCCACCTGCACTTGCTGACCGTCCTTCACGGTGATCAGAGCGCCGACCTGGAAGCCAATCTGCACCGAATGCTCGGTGTTCGGGATCTTGACTTCTTCGCCGTTCGCATCGAGCAGCTTGACCTGCGGACGCACCGTCTTCGACGCTTGCGAACCGCGGCGCTTCACGTCGATCACGACCAGCGTCGAGAGACCCGTCACATCGTCGATCTGCTTGGCAACCGTCACGCCTTCTTCGACGTTTTCGAACTTCACCGTACCACCGTACTCGGTGATGATCGGACGCGTCATCGGATCCCACGTGGCCAGTTGCGTGCCGGCCTTGATCTGCGCGCCGTCCAGTTGCAACAGCGTCGCACCGTACGGCACCTTGTGACGTTCACGCTCACGGCCGTGGTCGTCGGTGATCATCGCTTCGCCCGAACGCGAGATGACGATCTGCTCGCCCTTCGCATTCGTCACGTAACGCATCGTCGACGTGAAACGCACCGTACCGTTCGACTTGGCTTCGATCGACGAGGCCACTGCCGCACGCGATGCCGCACCACCAATGTGGAACGTACGCATCGTCAGCTGCGTGCCCGGTTCACCGATCGACTGAGCAGCGATCACGCCCACTGCCTCGCCGACGTTGACCGACGAGCCGCGGCCCAGGTCGCGGCCGTAGCAGGCTGCGCACAGGCCGTAACGCGTTTCGCAAGTCAGCGGCGTACGCACGCGCACTTCGTCGATGCCGAGGCGTTCGATTTCTTCGACCGCGTCTTCGTCGAGCAACGTGCCCGCTTCGTACAGCGTTTCCTGCGATTCCGGGTTGACGACGTCAGCCACCGCCACGCGACCCAGGATACGGTCACGCAGGGCTTCGACGACTTCACCGCCTTCGACCAACGCCTTCATGGCGACGCCGTTCGACGTACCGCAATCGTCCTCGACCACCACCAGATCCTGCGTCACGTCGACGAGACGACGCGTCAGGTAACCCGAGTTTGCCGTCTTCAGTGCCGTATCAGCCAGACCCTTACGTGCACCGTGGGTCGAGATGAAGTACTGCAACACGTTCAGGCCTTCGCGGAAGTTCGCCGTAATCGGCGTCTCGATGATCGAGCCGTCCGGCTTCGCCATCAGGCCACGCATACCGGCCAGCTGACGAATCTGAACTGCGGAACCACGCGCACCCGAGTCGGCCATCATGTAGATGGAGTTGAACGACTCCTGACGCGTCTGGTTGCCGTCGCGATCGACCACCGGCTCCGTCGAGAGCTGTTCCATCATCGCCTTGCCGACCGCTTCCGACGTTGCCGACCAGATGTCGACCACGTTGTTGTAGCGCTCTTGCGAGGTAACGAGACCCGACATGTACTGACGGTCGTATTCCTTCACCTTCTTCGCGGCGTCGCCGACGATCTGTTCTTTCTGCGGCGGCACGAGCATGTCGTCCACGCAGATCGAAATACCCGCGCGCGTTGCCAGACGGAAACCCGACTGCATCAACTGGTCGGCGAAAATCACCGTTTCACGCAGACCGCACTTGCGGAATGCGGTGTTGATCAGACGCGAAATTTCCTTCTTCTTCAGCGGCTTGTTCAGCACCGAGAACGGCAGGCCCGGCGGCAGAATTTCCGAGAGGATCGAACGGCCGACGGTCGTCGCATACAGCGTGATCTTCGGCACGAACTTCGGTGCACCTTCCGACTTGTCTTCGTTGTGGACCATTTCCGTGATCCGCACGTTGACGCGCGAGGCCAGCTCGACTTCCTTGTTCTCGTACGCACGCAGCGCTTCCGAGACGCCCGTGAACGTCAGGCCTTCGCCCTTGGCGTTCACAGCTTCGCGGGTCGCGTAGTACAGACCGAGCACGATATCCTGCGACGGCACGATCGACGGATCGCCGTTGGCCGGGAACAGGACGTTGTTCGACGCCAGCATCAGCGTACGCGCTTCCATCTGCGCTTCGAGCGACAGCGGCACGTGCACGGCCATCTGGTCACCGTCGAAGTCGGCGTTGAACGCCGCGCAAACGAGCGGGTGCAACTGGATTGCCTTACCTTCGATCAGCACCGGCTCGAAAGCCTGAATGCCAAGACGGTGCAGCGTCGGCGCACGGTTCAGCATGACCGGATGTTCGCGGATCACCTCTTCGAGGATGTCCCACACCACCGGCGTCTGGTTCTCGACTTCCTTCTTCGCGGCCTTGATGGTGGTAGCGACACCCATCACTTCGAGCTTGTTGAAGATGAACGGCTTGAACAGTTCGAGCGCCATCAGCTTCGGCAGACCGCACTGATGCAGCTTGAGCGTCGGGCCGACCACGATCACCGAACGGCCCGAGTAGTCCACACGCTTACCGAGCAAGTTCTGACGGAAACGACCGCCCTTACCCTTGATCATGTCAGCGAGCGACTTCAGCGGACGCTTGTTCGCGCCGGTCATGGCCTTACCGCGACGGCCGTTATCGAGCAGCGAATCGACGGCTTCCTGCAGCATCCGCTTTTCGTTGCGGACGATGATTTCAGGCGCCTTCAGTTCGAGCAGACGCTTCAACCGGTTGTTACGGTTGATCACGCGGCGATACAGGTCGTTCAGGTCCGACGTCGCGAAACGACCGCCGTCCAGCGGCACCAGCGGACGCAGTTCCGGCGGCAGCACCGGCAGCACTTCGAGCACCATCCAGTCAGGCTTGATGCCCGAACGCTGGAAAGCCTCGAGTACCTTCAGGCGCTTTGCGTACTTCTTGATCTTCGCTTCCGAACCCGTGTTCTTGAGTTCGGTGCGGAGCATCTCGACCTGTTCGTCGATGTTGATTGCGCGCAGCAGTTCGCGCACGCCTTCCGCGCCCATCTCAGCGCGGAATTCGTCGCCGTACTCTTCGACCTTGTTGTAGTAATCCTCTTCCGTCATGATCTGCCGCGCTTTCAGCGGCGTCATGCCCGGATCGATCACCACGTAGGCTTCGAAGTACAGCACGCGTTCGATGTCGCGCAGCGTCATGTCGAGCACCATGCCCAGACGCGACGGCAGCGACTTCAGGAACCAGATGTGCGCAACCGGCGAGGCCAGTTCGATGTGGCCCATCCGTTCGCGACGCACCTTTGCCAGCGTAACTTCAACGCCGCACTTCTCGCAGATCACGCCACGGTGCTTCAGGCGCTTGTACTTGCCGCACAGGCATTCGTAGTCCTTGATCGGCCCGAAAATCTTCGCGCAGAACAGGCCATCGCGTTCCGGCTTGAACGTCCGGTAGTTGATGGTTTCCGGCTTCTTCACTTCACCGAACGACCACGAACGGATCTTGTCCGGCGAGGCCAGACCGATCTTGATTGCGTCAAAAACTTCTTCTTGTTGGACTTGCTTGAATAGATCGAGCAGAGCTTTCATTGCTTTCTCTCCGTAGTCCGATTAGTTGCGGTCGAGGTCGATGTCGATGCCCAGCGAGCGGATTTCCTTCACCAGCACGTTGAAGGATTCCGGCATGCCGGCGTCGATCACGTGATCGCCCTTGACCAGGTTCTCATAGACCTTGGTCCGGCCAGTCACGTCGTCCGACTTCACCGTCAGCATTTCCTGCAGCACGTACGATGCGCCGTACGCTTCGAGCGCCCACACTTCCATTTCACCGAAACGCTGGCCACCGAACTGCGCCTTACCGCCCAACGGCTGCTGCGTCACGAGCGAGTACGGGCCCGTGGAACGCGCGTGCATCTTGTCGTCGACCAAGTGGTGCAGTTTCAGGTAGTGCATGTAGCCGACCGTCACCGTCCGTTCGAACATCTCACCCGTGCGGCCGTCATACAGACGCACCTGGTTCTTCGACGGCGTCATGCCGAGCTGCTTCGCGATGTCGTCCGGGAACGCCAGATCCAGCGCGCGCGACATTTCTTCTTCCGTTGCACCGTCAAACACCGGCGTAGCAAACGGAACGCCTTCGCGCAGGTTCTTCGCCAGTTCGACGATTTCGTCGTCCGTGAAGCTGTCCAGCTCTTCGGCGCGGCCCGACTCGTTGTAGATCTTGATCAGGAATTCGCGCAGTTCAGCGATCTTCGCCTGACGCTGCAGCATTTCGCCGATGCGCCAGCCGAGACCCTTCGCGGCCCAACCCAGATGCACTTCGAGAACCTGACCCACGTTCATCCGCGACGGCACGCCGAGCGGATTCAGCACGACGTCAGCCGGACGGCCATCGGCCATGTACGGCATGTCTTCGATCGGAACGATCTTCGACACCACACCCTTGTTACCGTGACGGCCGGCCATCTTGTCGCCAGGCTGCAGGCGGCGCTTGACTGCCAGATACACCTTGACCATCTTCAGCACGCCCGGCGGCAGTTCGTCGCCCTGGGTAAGCTTCTTGCGCTTTTCTTCGAACGCCAGGTCGAACTGGTGACGCTTCTGTTCGATCGAGTCCTTGATGGCTTCGAGCTGTGCCGCTGCTTCTTCGTCCGCGAGGCGGATGTCGAACCAGTGGTAGTGGTCGAGATCTTCCAGGTAAGCCTGTTCGATCTTCGTACCCTTCGCGAGCTTCTTCGGACCGCCGTTCGCGACCTTGCCGACGAGCATACGGGCGAGACGCTGGAACGCGTCGCCTTCCACGATACGCAACTGGTCGTTCAGGTCGAGGCGATAGCGCTTCAGTTCATCGTCGATGATCTGCTGAGCACGCTTGTCGCGCTGGATGCCTTCACGCGTGAACACTTGCACGTCGATGACCGTGCCGCTCATGCCGGACGGCACGCGCAGCGACGTATCCTTCACGTCCGAAGCCTTCTCACCGAAAATCGCACGCAGCAGCTTTTCTTCCGGCGTCAGCTGGGTTTCGCCCTTCGGCGTCACCTTACCGACCAGCACGTCGCCCGCTTCGACTTCCGCGCCGATGTAGACGATGCCCGACTCATCGAGACGGCCGAGTTGCACTTCAGCCAGGTTCGAGATGTCGCGCGTGATTTCTTCCGGTCCGAGCTTCGTATCGCGAGCAACGACGTTCAGCTCTTCGATGTGGATCGACGTGTAACGGTCGTCGGCAACCACCTTCTCCGAGATCAAGATCGAGTCTTCGAAGTTGTAGCCGTTCCACGGCATGAACGCGACCAGCATGTTCTGGCCGAGAGCCAGTTCGCCGAGGTCGGTCGATGCACCGTCAGCCAGCACGTCGCCGCGCGACACGATGTCGCCGACCTTCACGATCGGGCGCTGGTTGATGTTCGTGTTCTGGTTCGAACGCGTGTACTTGATCAGGTTGTAGATGTCCACGCCGACGTCGCCAGCAGCGGCTTCATCGTCGTTCACGCGGATCACCATACGGCCCGCGTCGACGTAATCCACCACGCCACCGCGGAATGCCTGAACCGTCGTACCCGAGTCGACTGCCACCGTGCGTTCGATACCCGTACCGACCACTGCCTTTTCAGGACGCAGGCACGGCACAGCCTGACGCTGCATGTTCGAACCCATCAAAGCGCGGTTCGCGTCATCGTGCTCGAGGAACGGAATCAGCGAGGCTGCCACCGAAACGATCTGCGACGGCGCCACGTCCATGTACTGGATGCGGTCCGGCGTAACCATCAGCGTTTCACCGGCTTCACGCGACGACACCAGTTCGTCGGTCAGCGAGCCGTCAGCAGCCACAGCCGCGTTCGCCTGAGCGATCACGTAACGGCCTTCTTCGATGGCCGACAGATAGTCGATCTGATCCGTCACCTTGCTGTCCACGACCTTGCGATACGGCGTTTCGAGGAAGCCGTATTCGTTCAGGTGCGCGTACAGTGCGAGCGAGTTGATCAGGCCAATGTTCGGACCTTCCGGCGTTTCAATCGGGCACACACGGCCATAGTGGGTCGGGTGCACGTCGCGGACTTCAAAGCCAGCGCGCTCACGCGTCAGACCGCCCGGGCCAAGAGCCGAAACACGGCGCTTGTGGGTGATTTCCGACAGCGGGTTGGTCTGGTCCATGAACTGCGACAGCTGCGACGAACCGAAGAACTCGCGAATCGCCGACGAGATCGGCTTCGAGTTGATCAGGTCGTGCGGCATCAGGTTTTCGCTTTCAGCCTGACCCAGACGTTCCTTCACCGCACGTTCCACACGCACGAGACCGGCGCGGAACTGGTTTTCCGCCAGTTCGCCGACACAACGCACACGGCGATTGCCCAAGTGGTCGATGTCGTCCACTTCGCCCTTGCCGTTACGCAGTTCGACCAGAATCTTGATCGTCGCGAGGATGTCGTCGTCTTGCAGCGTCATCGGGCCGACGATTTCGTCGCGGCCGACACGGCGGTTGAACTTCATACGACCCACCTTGGACAGGTCGTACGCGTCTTCGCTGTAGAACAGACGGTTGAACAGCGCCTCGACCGCTTCTTCGGTCGGCGGTTCGCCCGGACGCATCATGCGGTAGATGGCGATGCGAGCGGCCATCTTGTCCGCGGTTTCGTCGATACGCAGCGTCGACGAGATGTACGGACCTTGATCCAGATCGTTCGTGTAGAGCGTCTGGATGTCCTTGATCTTCGCTTCGCGCAGCTTTTCGAGGACGGTTTCGGTGATTTCGTCGTTCGCGTTGGCGATGACTTCACCGGTATCGCCGTCGACGACGTTCTTCGCCAGCACGCGGCCAAGCAGATAGTCTTCGGGGACCGAAATGAACTTCGTCTTCGCGTTTTCGAGGTCGCGAATGTGCTTGGCGTTGATCCGCTTGTCCTTCTGGACGATCACGTTACCGTCACGGTCCGTGATGTCGAAGCGCGCGACTTCACCACGCAGACGCTCCGGCACGAATTCCATCTGCGCGCCTTCCGGCATCAGCGTGAAATTGTCGAACACGAAGAAGTTTGCGAGGATCTGTTCCGGCGTGAGGCCGATGGCCTTCAGCAGGATCGTGACCGGCATCTTGCGGCGGCGGTCGACGCGGAAGTACAGCACGTCCTTCGGATCGAATTCGAAGTCGAGCCACGAACCACGGTAAGGAATGATACGTGCCGAAAACAGCAGCTTGCCCGAGCTATGCGTCTTGCCCTTGTCGTGTTCGAAGAACACGCCAGGCGAGCGGTGCAACTGCGAAACGATCACACGTTCCGTACCGTTGATGACGAACGAACCGGTCGGCGTCATGAGCGGAATTTCGCCCATGTACACTTCCTGCTCCTTCACTTCCTTGACGACCGGCTTGCTCGGCGATTCCTTGTCGAGCAGCACAAGGCGCACCTTCGCGCGCAGTGCCGAGCAGTACGTCAAACCGCGCTGCTGACATTCCTTGATGTTGAATGCCGGCGGCGACAGCATGTAGCTGACGAACTCTAGACGGGCGAAGCCGTTGTGAGAAACAATGGGGAAAACGGACGTAAACGCCGCTTGCAGGCCTTCCGGCTTGCGTTGCGTCGAGGACGTGTCGGCTTGCAGAAACGTGCTGAATGATTCAAGCTGGGTAGCCAGCAGGAAAGGTACTTGGTGAACGATGGGGCGCTTCGCGAAACTCTTGCGAATACGCTTCTTCTCGGTGAAGGAATATTGCATACGATCTCCGAATCACGGCGGGCATTGTTGTCGAGGCAGGATACCTTGATGAGACAACCCGAGTGTTCACCGACTGAGACCCGATGGCCGTCCGATGGCTTGAACGAGCCTAGAAGCTTGGTGGTTGGCCGCTACCAACCGCTGGCTGACGGCAGCGGATGCCTATGTTGCCCGCTACCCGACCAAACTTGCCTTCTGCAGTCGCTTCAGAAGACAAAGAGAAACGCCGGTCAATGTTGCCGAAAGGCGGTTTTCTTTGGCCTCTAGGGTTACGCTTTTGCCGAAACCACCGTGCAAAAACGTACTGCCCACAAAGCACAAAAAGGCCGGCGGTGGGAAACCGCCAGCCTTCGCACAGCGCGCCGAAACTTACTTGATTTCAGCTTTCGCGCCGGCTTCTTCCAGCTTCTTCTTGGCTTCTTCAGCTGCAGCCTTCGGTACCGCTTCCTTAACAGGCTTCGGTGCACCGTCAACCAGATCCTTCGCTTCCTTCAGGCCGAGACCCGTCAGTTCACGAACAGCCTTAATGACCGAAACCTTGTTCGCGCCGACTTCCGTCAGGTTGACCGTGAATTCGGTTTGCTCTTCAGCAACAGCCGCAGCTGCGCCAGCCGGGCCTGCCACTGCGACAGCAGCTGCCGACACGCCAAACTTTTCTTCGAACGCCTTAACCAGCTCGTTCAGTTCCAGAACCGACATCGAGCTTACCGCTTCGAGGATGTCTTCTTTTGCGATTGCCATTTGAAATACTCCTAAATTGAATTCGGATACAGCCAGCGATCAATCACGCTCGGCTGAAGTGCGTTACGCAGCGGTTTCTTCGCCTTGTTTCTTTTCTGCCAGCGCGGCCAGAGCGCGCGCAAAGCCGGAAACAGGTGCTTGCATAACGTACAACAGCTTGGAGAGCAGTTCTTCGCGGCTCGGGATGTTTGCCAGCGCTTGCACGCCAGCCTTGTCCATCACCTTGCCTTCGTAGGAACCAGCCTTGATGACCAACTTGTCATTGCTCTTGCCGAAGTCGTTGACGACCTTAGCAGCAGCAATTGCATCTTCCGAGATGCCGTAGATCAGGGGGCCAGTCATCTGCTCTGCCAGCGGAGCAAACGGGGTACCTTCGACAGCGCGGCGCGCCAGCGTGTTCTTCAACACACGAAGGTAAACCTGTTGCTCACGCGCTTTCGCGCGCAGCTTGGTCAGATCGCCAACCGCGATTCCACGATACTCAGCCAGAACCACGGTCTGGGCTTTCGCGACTTGCGCGGCAACCTCAGCGACGACGGCCTGCTTGCTTTCTTTGTTAAGTGGCACGGTTAACCTCCAGATTCGATACACGCAGCGTGCGCTTTGTGTACCGCGTTCAATAACGGCGTCCGACCAGTCAGGAGTATTTCTTCCGCTCACCGTCTACATTGCTGCAGACAACCAACGGCTTCATCACTACAAAACCTTTTCGGGTTCGCCATCTGCGTTGGCTTTACATTAAGGGTCGGCCTACCTGCTGCTTTCCCGCCAACGGTCTTTGACAACCGGCCGCAACATGCAAACTGCCATCTTGCGACCGCCCAAAGCCCATAAAACCGCCTCGATTCGCATCGAGGCGATGAATTTCTTACTGTGCTGCGAGCGATGCCTGGTCGACGCGAACGCCAACGCCCATCGTGCTCGACAGCGCGACCTTACGCAGGTACACACCCTTGCTCGTTGCCGGCTTCGCCTTTTGCAGCGCTTCGACGAGAGCAGCCAGGTTGCTGCGCAGAGCCGTCGGCTCGAACGAAGCACGGCCGATGGTGGCGTGGATGATACCGGCCTTGTCGACACGGAATTGCACCTGACCAGCCTTGGCGTTCTTCACAGCCGTCGCGACGTCAGCCGTGACGGTGCCGACCTTCGGGTTCGGCATCAGGCCACGCGGGCCGAGGATCTGACCGAGCGTACCGACAACGCGCATCGTGTCCGGCGAAGCGATCACGATATCGAAGTTCAGGTTGCCGGCCTTGACTTGTTCAGCCAGGTCTTCCATACCGACGATTTCGGCGCCGGCTGCACGAGCCTGCTCAGCCTTTTCGCCTTGGGCAAACACAGCCACGCGGACCGACTTACCGGTACCAGCCGGCAGCACGACCGAGCCACGAACCACTTGGTCCGACTTCTTCGCGTCGATGCCGAGTTGCACAGCAACGTCGATCGACTCGTCGAACTTCGCGCTTGCGCACTCTTTCACGAGCGACAGCGCTTCGTCGATCGCGTACAGTTTCTGGCGATCAACCTTGTTTGCAAATGCTTGCAGACGCTTCGAAAGCTTAGCCATTTACACGCCCTCCACGGTGATGCCCATCGAGCGGGCGCTACCAGCGATCGTACGGACCGCTGCATCCAGGTCAGCTGCCGTCAGATCGGGCATCTTGGCCTTAGCGATGTCTTCAGCTTGAGCGCGCGTGATCTTGCCGACCTTGTCGGTGTGCGGCTTTGCCGAACCCTTATCGATCTTCGCTGCCTTCTTGATCAGAACCGTAGCCGGCGGCGTCTTCAGAACGAACGTAAAGCTCTTGTCGGCGAAGGCGGTGATCACGACCGGAATCGGCAGACCCGGTTCCATTGCTTGAGTCTGCGCGTTAAACGCCTTGCAGAACTCCATGATGTTCAGGCCACGCTGGCCCAGTGCCGGACCGACCGGCGGCGACGGGTTGGCTTTACCTGCAGGAATCTGCAGCTTGATAAAGCCGATGATTTTCTTTGCCATGTTGAAAACCTCGTTGGAACGTTGCACGACTACGTGCGGACGTTCAGTGAGTAGTAGCGCGCGTTCGCCTAAAGCTGGCTACTGACGCTCCTCAACGGCCATTACGCGGACCGTAAGCGCGAAATACGGAACGCGCCGTTAGGCGCGCTCCGCAGAATCCTGATTACAACTTTTCGACCTGACCGAATTCCAGCTCGACCGGTGTTGCACGACCGAAAATGGTGACAGATACACGGACGCGCGACTTTTCGTAGTTCACTTCCTCGACGCTGCCGTTGAAATCCGTGAACGGACCGTCCTTGACGCGAACCATCTCGCCGACCTCGAACAGGGTCTTCGGGCGCGGCTTCTCAACGCCTTCCTGCATCTGCGACATGATCTTCTCGACTTCCCGCGGGGAAATCGGGCTAGGACGATTGCGCGCACCGCCCACGAAACCTGTCACCTTTGCCGTGTTCTTCACGAGGTGCCACGTTTCATCGGTCATTTCCATCTCGACGAGCACGTAGCCCGGGAAGAAACGACGCTCGGTCACCGACTTGTGACCGCCTTTGACTTCTACCACCTCTTCAGTCGGCACCAGGATCTGGCCGAACTGGTCCTGCATGCCTGCACGCTCGATGCGCTCCTGAAGCGCACGTTGCACGCTCTTCTCCATGCCGGAGTAGGCGTGCACCACGTACCAACGTTTTCCACTCGGGGATGCCGGAGTATCGCTCATATCATTTCCAACCCAGAATCGCCGAGAAAATCGCCCATTCAATGGATTTGTCGCAAATCCAGAGAAACACCGCCATGATGAACACGAAAGCGAACACCACGAGAGTTGTTTGCGTCGCCTCTTTACGAGTCGGCCAGACAACCTTGCGGACTTCTTTGTACGAGTCCTTGGCGAATGCGATGAAACCCTTACCGGGCGCGGAGAGAAGTCCGACTGCAACACCCGCGATGACGCCAACAGCCAAGGCGGCTCCGCGGACGTACCATTCCTGGCTACCCAGCCAGAAGAACCCCACGAACCCGGCCAAGACCAACAATACACCCGCAGCGAGCATCAGCTTGTCGCCGGAGGTATTTACAGTTTCGACGGAAGGATTCGCCATAACACCTTAACGAGCGCCCTATACGGCGCGAGAGTTGGCAGGGGCAGAGGGAATCGAACCCCCAACCTTCGGTTTTGGAGACCGACGCTCTGCCAGTTGAGCTATACCCCTAAACCATTTTGGGGTTGACGACACCGCCAACCCCGAAACTTCTAATCAACGAGTACTGGCTGGCTTACTCGAGGATCTTGGCAACGACACCTGCGCCGACGGTACGGCCACCTTCACGGATGGCGAAGCGCAGACCTTCTTCCATCGCGATCGGGTTGATCAGCTTCACCGTGATCGACACGTTGTCGCCCGGCATGACCATTTCCTTGTCCTTCGGCAGCTCGATCGAGCCCGTCACGTCCGTCGTACGGAAGTAGAACTGCGGACGGTAGTTGTTGAAGAACGGCGTGTGACGGCCGCCCTCGTCCTTGCTCAGCACGTACACTTCTGCCGTGAAGTGCGTGTGCGGGTTGATCGAACCCGGCTTCGCCAGAACCTGGCCACGCTCCACGTCTTCACGCTTCGTGCCGCGCAGCAGGATACCCACGTTGTCGCCTGCCTGACCTTGATCCAGCAGCTTGCGGAACATTTCCACGCCCGTGCAGGTCGTCTTCACCGTCGGCTTGATACCGACGATTTCGATTTCTTCGCCGACCTTCACCACACCGCGCTCAACCCGGCCCGTCACCACCGTGCCACGACCCGAGATCGAGAACACGTCTTCCACCGGCATCAGGAACGCACCGTCAACTGCGCGCTCCGGCGTCGGGATGTACGTGTCCAGCGCGTCGGCCAGGTTCATGATCGCCACTTCGCCCAGCTCGCCCTTGTCGCCTTCCAGCGCCAGCTTGGCCGAACCCTTGATGATCGGCGTGTCGTCGCCCGGGAAGTCGTACTTCGACAGAAGTTCGCGAACTTCCATCTCGACCAGCTCCAGCAGCTCAGCGTCGTCCACCATGTCGCACTTGTTCAGGAACACGATGATGTACGGAACGCCAACCTGACGCGCCAGCAGAATGTGCTCACGCGTTTGCGGCATCGGGCCGTCAGCGGCCGAGCACACCAGGATTGCGCCGTCCATCTGTGCCGCGCCCGTGATCATGTTCTTCACATAGTCAGCGTGGCCCGGGCAGTCAACGTGCGCGTAGTGCCGGTTAGCCGTTTCGTACTCGACGTGCGCCGTGTTGATCGTGATGCCGCGCGCCTTTTCTTCCGGCGCTGCGTCGATCTGGTCATACGCCTTCGCTTCGCCGCCGAACTTCGCGGTCAGCACCGTCGTGATCGCTGCCGTCAGCGTGGTCTTGCCGTGGTCAACGTGACCGATCGTGCCGACGTTCACGTGCGGCTTGGTCCGCTCAAACTTACCCTTGGCCATTTTCGACTCCTAAGAGGATTATCCGTACGTTGCGCCGCGCGCAAACAATCACCGAGTACTTCTGGTGCCCATGGGCAGGATCGAACTGCCGACCTCTCCCTTACCAAGGGAGTGCTCTACCACTGAGCCACATGGGCGCTACATCTTCGTTACTGGAGCGGGTGAAGGGAATCGAACCCTCGTCGTAAGCTTGGAAGGCTTCTGCTCTACCATTGAGCTACACCCGCAAGGATCTTTTCGATTCCCAACTACTACTTCAGCATGCATTCTGGTGGAGGAGGTTGGATTCGAACCAACGTAGGCGTAAGCCAACAGATTTACAGTCTGCCCCCTTTAGCCACTCGGGCACCCCTCCGCAGAGAACTGATGATTATGGGGGAAGAGCACTACAATGTCAAGCGTTGCTTGACCGCTCAAACCCGACAGCTCTCACTTATAAGCGTTTCCGTAAACGCACAAACCCCACCTTTGTTGGGTGGGGTTTGTGCTTGCTGCTAGGGAGCCTGACGATTACCTACTTTCACACGGGTAATCCGCACTATCATCGGCGTGGAGTCGTTTCACGGTCCTGTTCGGGATGGGAAGGGGTGGTACCGACACGCTATGGTCATCAGGCATGACTTGTTGCCGCACTGCTCATGGAGCAATACAGCCAATCGGGAAGAAGTAGTTTCTGGTGATGCCACCAGAGGGTGAAGCGGTTGGGGTTGTGTTGTTTCTGGCACAACACGTGATCACTCAACCGTGTGCGGGGTTCATCCGAACCACAAGACACACCTGTTATAGGATCAAGCCTTACGGGCAATTAGTATCAGTTAGCTTAACGCATTACTGCGCTTCCACACCTGACCTATCAACGTCCTGGTCTTGAACGACCCTTCAAGGGGCTCGAAGCCCCGGGGATATCTCATCTTAAGGCGAGTTTCCCGCTTAGATGCTTTCAGCGGTTATCTCTTCCGAACATAGCTACCCGGCGATGCCACTGGCGTGACAACCGGTACACCAGAGGTTCGTCCACTCCGGTCCTCTCGTACTAGGAGCAGCCCCCTTCAAATATCCAGCGCCCACGGCAGATAGGGACCAAACTGTCTCACGACGTTTTAAACCCAGCTCACGTACCTCTTTAAATGGCGAACAGCCATACCCTTGGGACCGGCTACAGCCCCAGGATGAGATGAGCCGACATCGAGGTGCCAAACACCGCCGTCGATATGAACTCTTGGGCGGTATCAGCCTGTTATCCCCAGAGTACCTTTTATCCGTTGAGCGATGGCCCTTCCATACAGAACCACCGGATCACTATGACCTGCTTTCGCACCTGCTCGACTTGTCGGTCTCGCAGTTAAGCACGCTTATGCCATTGCACTATCAGCACGATTTCCGACCGTACCTAGCGTACCTTCGTACTCCTCCGTTACACTTTGGGAGGAGACCGCCCCAGTCAAACTGCCTACCATGCACTGTCCCCGACCCGGATTACGGGCCAAGGTTAGAACCTCAAACAAACCAGGGTGGTATTTCAAGGTTGGCTCCACGCAGACTGGCGTCCACGCTTCAAAGCCTCCCACCTATCCTACACAGACCGGTTCAAAGTCCAATGCAAAGCTACAGTAAAGGTTCATGGGGTCTTTCCGTCTAGCCGCGGGGAGATTGCATCATCACAAACACTTCAACTTCGCTGAGTCTCGGGAGGAGACAGTGTGGCCATCGTTACGCCATTCGTGCAGGTCGGAACTTACCCGACAAGGAATTTCGCTACCTTAGGACCGTTATAGTTACGGCCGCCGTTTACCGGGACTTCAATCAAGAGCTTGCACCCCATCATTTAATCTTCCGGCACCGGGCAGGCGTCACACCCTATACGTCCACTTTCGTGTTTGCAGAGTGCTGTGTTTTTATTAAACAGTCGCAGCCACCAGTTTATTGCAACCCCTTCACCCTTCTGGCGCAGGCCAGTCAGGCTACAGGGGCGTACCTTATCCCGAAGTTACGGTACCAATTTGCCGAGTTCCTTCTCCCGAGTTCTCTCAAGCGCCTTAGAATACTCATCTCGCCCACCTGTGTCGGTTTGCGGTACGGTCTTGTTAAACTGAAGCTTAGAGGCTTTTCTTGGAACCACTTTCAGTTGCTTCTTCACCTAAGTGAATGGCGCCACACCCTTGAATTCCGTGCCCGGATTTGCCAAAGCACCTTCTCCAATGCAGCGACCGGGACTTCCAACACCCGGACAACCTTCCGCGATCCGTCCCCCCATCGCATTTAACAATGGTGCAGGAATATTAACCTGCTTCCCATCAGCTACGCATTTCTGCCTCGCCTTAGGGGCCGACTCACCCTACGCCGATGAACGTTGCGTAGGAAACCTTGGGCTTACGGCGAGGGGGCCTTTCACCCCCTTTATCGCTACTCATGTCAGCATTCGCACTTCCGATACCTCCAGCACACTTTTCAATGCACCTTCGCAGGCTTACGGAACGCTCTCCTACCATGCACATAAATGTGCATCCGCAGCTTCGGTATATTGCTTAGCCCCGTTACATCTTCCGCGCAGGACGACTCGATCAGTGAGCTATTACGCTTTCTTTAAAGGATGGCTGCTTCTAAGCCAACCTCCTGACTGTTTTAGCCTTCCCACTTCGTTTCCCACTTAGCAATATTTGGGGACCTTAGCTGGCGGTCTGGGTTGTTTCCCTCTTGACACCGGACGTTAGCACCCGATGTCTGTCTCCCGTGATTGCACTCTTCGGTATTCGGAGTTTGCTATGGCGAAGTAATCCGCAATGGACCCTTCAACCATGACAGTGCTCTACCCCCGAAGGTGATACACGAGGCACTACCTAAATAGTTTTCGGAGAGAACCAGCTATTTCCAGGTTTGTTTAGCCTTTCACCCCTATCCACAGCTCATCCCCTAACTTTTCAACGTTAGTGGGTTCGGACCTCCAGTACGTGTTACCGCACCTTCATCCTGGCCATGGATAGATCACCTGGTTTCGGGTCTACACCCAGCGACTGAACGCCCTGTTCGGACTCGCTTTCGCTACGCCTGCCCTAATCGGTTAAGCTTGCCACTGAATGTAAGTCGCTGACCCATTATACAAAAGGTACGCCGTCACCCCTTGCGAGGCTCCGACTGTTTGTATGCATGCGGTTTCAGGATCTGTTTCACTCCCCTCCCGGGGTTCTTTTCGCCTTTCCCTCACGGTACTGGTTCACTATCGGTCGATCACGAGTATTTAGCCTTGGAGGATGGTCCCCCCATCTTCAGACAGGATTTCACGTGTCCCGCCCTACTTGTCGTACACCTAGTTCTTCCTCGCTGCTTTCGTCTACAGGGCTATCACCTGCTATGGCGGCACTTTCCAGAGCCTTCGACTAACAATGAAGATAAAGAGTACAGGCTGGTCCCATTTCGCTCGCCACTACTCTGGGAATCTCGGTTGATTTCTTTTCCTGCGGCTACTTAGATGTTTCAGTTCGCCGCGTTCGCTTCGCATGACCTATGTATTCAGTCATGGATACTCCATTCGGAGTGGGTTTCCCCATTCGGACATCTACGGATCAAAGCTCGTTTGCCAGCTCCCCGTAGCTTTTCGCAGGCTACCGCGTCCTTCATCGCCTGTGATCGCCAAGGCATCCACCACATGCACTTGTTCGCTTGACCCTATAACGGGTGTGTCTCCTGTCGCATCCACTGGGAATGCAACGCTTGCCACAACCGCTACAGGTTGAGTATTCGTGTTGCGCCGTATTCCAAAGCAATCTTTCGATCACTTAAAAATACATTGATACAATCACAACCCTGATTCACCTACTCAACCACCCATCTCTAAGTGATCTTTCGTGAATCTCTTTACTACTTCTTCCTGATTGTTAAAGAACGACAGCCGATATCGCGGTTGCTATAACCGCGTATCACTCTGACTGGCTCAATCGCCAATGCTTGTTTCACTGCACCGCAAACATCTTTCAATGTTCGCTGCAGACAAACCAGCATTGAGGATTGGTGGAGGATGACGGGATCGAACCGACGACCCCCTGCTTGCAAAGCAGGTGCTCTCCCAGCTGAGCTAATCCCCCAGTCATACACAGATAACTTCATCTGTCTTGATACCCAGGGGTGATCGGTTAGCGCAGCCACCGCAGAAACAGTGGTGGGTCTGGATGGATTCGAACCATCGACCCCCGCCTTATCAAGACGGTGCTCTAACCGACTGAGCTACAGACCCCTGAGTCTGTCTTTTTCACAGCCGATAAGCGTGAGCGCTCAACTTGAACACGTGAGCTCGAGAAAGGAGGTGATCCAGCCGCACCTTCCGATACGGCTACCTTGTTACGACTTCACCCCAGTCATGAATCCTACCGTGGTGACCGTCCTCCTTGCGGTTAGACTAGCCACTTCTGGTAAAACCCACTCCCATGGTGTGACGGGCGGTGTGTACAAGACCCGGGAACGTATTCACCGCGGCATGCTGATCCGCGATTACTAGCGATTCCAGCTTCACGCACTCGAGTTGCAGAGTGCGATCCGGACTACGATCGGTTTTCTGGGATTGGCTCCCCCTCGCGGGTTGGCGACCCTCTGTTCCGACCATTGTATGACGTGTGAAGCCCTACCCATAAGGGCCATGAGGACTTGACGTCATCCCCACCTTCCTCCGGTTTGTCACCGGCAGTCTCCCTAGAGTGCTCTTGCGTAGCAACTAGGGACAAGGGTTGCGCTCGTTGCGGGACTTAACCCAACATCTCACGACACGAGCTGACGACAGCCATGCAGCACCTGTGTATCGGTTCTCTTTCGAGCACCCCCACCTTTCAGCAGGGTTCCGACCATGTCAAGGGTAGGTAAGGTTTTTCGCGTTGCATCGAATTAATCCACATCATCCACCGCTTGTGCGGGTCCCCGTCAATTCCTTTGAGTTTTAATCTTGCGACCGTACTCCCCAGGCGGTCAACTTCACGCGTTAGCTACGTTACCAAGTCAATGAAGACCCGACAACTAGTTGACATCGTTTAGGGCGTGGACTACCAGGGTATCTAATCCTGTTTGCTCCCCACGCTTTCGTGCATGAGCGTCAGTATTGGCCCAGGGGGCTGCCTTCGCCATCGGTATTCCTCCACATCTCTACGCATTTCACTGCTACACGTGGAATTCTACCCCCCTCTGCCATACTCTAGCCCGCCAGTCACAAATGCAGTTCCCAGGTTAAGCCCGGGGATTTCACATCTGTCTTAGCGAACCGCCTGCGCACGCTTTACGCCCAGTAATTCCGATTAACGCTTGCACCCTACGTATTACCGCGGCTGCTGGCACGTAGTTAGCCGGTGCTTATTCTTCCGGTACCGTCATCCACCCCGGGTATTAACCAGGATGATTTCTTTCCGGACAAAAGTGCTTTACAACCCGAAGGCCTTCTTCACACACGCGGCATTGCTGGATCAGGGTTGCCCCCATTGTCCAAAATTCCCCACTGCTGCCTCCCGTAGGAGTCTGGGCCGTGTCTCAGTCCCAGTGTGGCTGGTCGTCCTCTCAGACCAGCTACAGATCGTCGCCTTGGTAGGCCTTTACCCCACCAACTAGCTAATCTGCCATCGGCCGCCCCTGTAGCGAGAGGTCCTAAGATCCCCCCCTTTCCTCCGTAGAGCGTATGCGGTATTAATCCGGCTTTCGCCGGGCTATCCCCCACTACAGGACACGTTCCGATGTATTACTCACCCGTTCGCCACTCGCCACCAGGGTTGCCCCCGTGCTGCCGTTCGACTTGCATGTGTAAGGCATGCCGCCAGCGTTCAATCTGAGCCAGGATCAAACTCTTCAGTTCAATTCCTGTTACTGTTTTCGGGCTCTTTCGAACCCGGTCGCTCACTCAACGTACTGACGATGATTACGCCTGTTTCTCAACAGGCTAACCTTCCTCTAATACTGTGTGAGACTTGATACTTTCGCTTCATGCCAGATTCCGAAGAACCTGACCCGCGTCGCCATCAAGCGCCCACACTTATCGGCTGTTAATTTTTAAAGATCGAGTCCGCATTCACCACCAAACCGGCACCGCACTTCAACTACCCGGCACCGCTTCGTTCTGCGTCGCTGCATCAGCAGCAGAGAAACGAGATTATGAAGAATCTTTTTCGCCTCGTCAACAACATTTTTTCGCTTTCGCTTAAAACCTGTTGACGCTACGGCCGCTGGTTCCCGCAGCGGCACTCGTTTACAAACGAGGAGCCGAATAGTAGGCGAACATCAGCCATATGACAAGGGTTTGACCGAAATGTTTTTTTGGCGAGTCATTTCCGAGTCGAATTGACTACCGCATCCAGCGGAACCGCGTCGGCCATTGCTGCATAACCCGCATCGCTTGGATGAATGTTATCGCCGCTGTCGTAGCCGCGCCGCAGGCGGCCGGGCTGCGCCGGATCGCGCAGCGCTGCGTCGAAATCGACCACGCCGTCCAGTGTCCGGGTCGTCCGAATCCACTGATTGACCGCCAGCCGGATGCCTTCGCGCTGCTGCGGCAACGCGGCAGGCGTAAGCGTCGCGCCGAATACCCGGACGCCATGACGATGCGCCTCGGCAATCACGCGCTGGTAGCCTGCGATCAGATCAGCCGCCGTCACGGACGTATGCGGGTAATCGCAATCCAATCCGGCCCGCGGCGGCATGGAAGAGAAGTTGATGTCATTAATGCCGATCAGCAGGATCGCCGTCTTCACCCCCGGGCGCTCAAGCACGTCCCGGCCGAAACGCTTGACGAGCGCATCGCCGTAGCAAGGCGAATCGCTGAGCAGACGGTTACCGCTAATGCCCAGATTGACGACCGCGGTCGACCGGATGCCTTCGCGCGCGAGCCGGCGCGCGAAGGCATCCGGCCAACGGTGATTCTCGTTCAGGCTCGAGCGCATGCCATCGGTGATCGAATCGCCGATCGCGGCGACGGCGGCCGAAGACGGCGCGTCCACTGAGAGACCCGTCACCCACGCAAACTGCGTGAAGCGCTGATGAAAGGCCCCGGACAGCGCATCGTCAGCGTGATTGCCAGGCAGCGAAACGTAATTGACCTGGTTCGACACGCGGTGCCACGCCACGAGGCGTTGCTCCGTCCCCATATAGGAGCTGATGGCGTACGGCGCCCCGGCGACAATCTCGAGCGCAACCGGGTCGCTGTCCAGTTCGCCGCCGGGCGGAAGCGTCACTGACTCCTTGCCGCCAAATGTCACGGCGACTCCACCGTCGCTTTGCGCGGCCCCACCCGCCGAGCGCGCAATGCGCAACGCCTCGACGACGAGCGGCGCCTTGCCGTATTCGTTGCTGAGGTGAATCCGCACAGCATTACCGGACAGCGTCGGATAGACGATTTGCCGAACCGTCCGCCCGGCCACATCCGGTGCCCGGTACAGCGGCGGCAAATTGGCCTGCTGAGGAATGGACTGGAGCGCAGTGGCCCACGTCGCGACCCAGCGCGATGGCGCATCGGCGGCAATGGCTGCCGGCGAAAGGGCGAATTGGGCAAGAAAGACGGCGCCGCACGCAGCGGCCAGAGTACGGAGGGTCATTCGGGGAAAGGGGCTGGAGGCAAAGCGCCCATTGTGCCCGATCGACCGCAGCGGGTGGCGAATGCACCCAAGGCCGCGATCTCAAACCCTGCCCCCTCCCGCGGACTCAGCCAGCGCGTCCCGACGTCATGCTCAGGGCCAACGCCTGTGCCACTTCGATCCCGTCGATCGCCGCGGAATAGATGCCGCCGGCGTATCCCGCGCCTTCACCGGCCGGATAAAGCCCCTCGACATTCATGCTCTGGTAGTCGTCCTTGCGACGAATCCGGATCGGCGACGACGTGCGCGTCTCAACCCCGGTCAGCACCGCGTCGTCCATGGCGAAACCGGCAATCTTCTTGTCCATCTGAGGCAGCGCTTCGCGAATCGCCTCGATGACATAGTCGGGCAACGCCGTGCTGAGGTCGGTCGGCGTCACGCCCGGCTTGTACGACGGCACGACTGAACCGAGCGAAGTAGACGGCCGCCCGGCAATGAAGTCCCCCACCCGCTGGCCCGGCGCGCAATAGTTTCGGCCGCCCAGTTGGAACGCGCGCTCTTCCCATTGGCGCTGGAACGCAATGCCGGCGAGCGGCCCGCCCGGGTAATCGTCCGGCGTGATGCCAACGACAATCCCCGCGTTCGCATTGCGCTCGGCCCGCGAGTACTGGCTCATGCCGTTGGTCACCACGCGGCCCGGCTCCGAAGTCGCCGCGACCACGGTGCCGCCCGGGCACATGCAGAAGCTGTACACCGCACGCCCGTTGCTGCAGTGATGCACCACCTTGTAGTCCGCGGCGCCGAGTTGCTTGTGGCCGGCAAACTTGCCGAAACGGCTGCGGTCGATCAGCCCTTGGGGATGCTCGATCCGAAAACCGAGCGAAAACGGCTTCGCTTCGATATAGACGCCGCGCTTATGCAGCATCTCGAAGGTATCGCGCGCGCTGTGTCCGACAGCCAGCACCACATGGTCGCAAGGCAGCGTCTCGCCGGTGGACAACTGCAGCGCCCGCACCTTGCCCTGCTCGATCTCGATGTCCTCGACGCGCGTCTCGAAGCGGACTTCGCCGCCCAGCTCGTGGATGGTGGCGCGCATCTTCTCCACCATGCTGACGAGGCGAAACGTGCCGATGTGCGGCCGGCTCAAATAAAGGATGTCCTCCGGCGCGCCCGCTTTCACAAACTCGTCGAGCACCTTGCGGCCGTAGTGATGCGGGTCCTTGATCTGGCTGTACAGCTTGCCGTCGGAGAAGGTCCCCGCGCCGCCTTCGCCGAACTGCACGTTGGATTCCGGATTGAGCACCGACTTGCGCCACAGGCCAAAGGTGTCCTTGGTCCGTTCCCGCACGGCCTTGCCGCGCTCGAGAATAATGGGGCGGAAACCCATCTGCGCGAGGATCAAGCCCGCAAACAGTCCGCACGGGCCCATGCCGATCACCACCGGGCGCGGCCCGGCCAGATGCTCGGGCGCCTTGGCGACAAAACGATACGCCATGTCAGGCGTCACTCCGCAATGCGGCACGCCCGCGAGGCGCTTCAAAGCCGCGGCTTCGTCCTTCACCTCGACGTCGACGATATAGGTCAGCTTGATATCGGCGCGCTTGCGCGCATCATGCGCACGGCGGAACACGCCGTAGCGGACGAGCCCGTCGGCCGCCACGCCGAGCTCGGCTAGACGCGCGAGAACCGCGGCATCGAGCGCGCTCTCGGGGTGATCGAGCGGGAGTTTGATTTCACTTAAACGTAACATGGGGACCGGGGATACTAGGGCGCACAATCGCAGCCAATCCGCGATTTTATAGGTTCTGCAGAGCCCCAGGGGCAGCAACGGCTGAGATCGGGAAGTCTGCGGCGTGCATTTCGCGTCGACGCAGAGCGAACCACCCCGCCGTTTTCAAGGCTGCGCCAAGGTCACGTAGCCCTTGCGCTCGAGATCGCGGCGATGCCATTGGTTCCCTCTCATGCCGCAATAGACCGCAAACAGGATGCTGAGCGCGAGGCTGATGACATCGGCCGTCAGGCCTGCAAAGCCGATCAAGCCGATCGCCAGGTCCGCCGCCAGCATCAGCAGCCCGACAAGCCACATTCTCTTCATCCATGCCCAGACGAAACCCAGCAGGAAAGCCGCCCAACTGAAACCGGTCCTGATCTCGACCGTCTCATTCCTCGCCGGGTGCCGCAAATAGATCCGCTCCGTCATCTCTGTTCCACCCCTGTATTAAGCAAGCGCGACGCGCAGCACGTCGCCGCCGGCCTCCACCGTAACTCATCTCTGGCGCCTGAACCTACCCCAAAATCATTCTCAAAAAAATCATTAACCGACCGGTCGGTTGGTTTATACTGCCGAACACAGACAACTTCGGACGAGAGCATTCGCCATGTACACGCAATCCCTCGACATTCCCGGCAACGTCGCCCCACTCGACGCGGCCGCCAGTTCGCCTGAGCAGGCGCGTTTCGACGCGATCATGGCCGCCGACGGCAAGATCGAGCCGCAGGACTGGATGCCCGACGCCTATCGCAAGACCCTGGTGCGGCAGATCTCGCAGCACGCGCACTCGGAAATCGTGGGGATGCTGCCCGAAGGCAACTGGATCACGCGCGCGCCGAGCCTCAAGCGCAAAGCGATCCTGCTCGCCAAAGTCCAGGATGAAGCCGGCCACGGCCTCTATCTATATAGCGCGGCAGAAACGCTCGCGGTATCGCGCGACCAGTTGATCGACGCCCTGCACGCCGGCAAAGCCAAATATTCGAGCATTTTCAATTATCCGACGCCTACGTGGGCGGATGTCGGCGTGATCGGCTGGCTGGTCGACGGCGCGGCGATCATGAACCAGATCCCGCTGTGCCGCTGCACCTACGGACCGTACGCCCGCGCGATGATCCGCATCTGCAAGGAAGAGTCGTTCCACCAGCGCCAGGGTTTCGACGCGCTGCTGTCCATGATGAAAGGCACCGAAGCGCAGCGCGAGATGGTCCAGCAGGCGGTGAACCGCTGGTGGTGGCCGGTCCTGATGATGTTCGGCCCGAGCGACAAGGACTCGATCCACAGCAACCAGTCGTCGCAATGGGGCATCAAGCGCATCTCCAACGACGATCTGCGCCAGAAATTCGTCGACGCCACCGTCGATCAGGCCAAGGTGCTCGGCGTCACGCTGCCGGATCCGGACCTGAAGTGGAACGAGGCACGCGGCCACCACGACTATGGCGACATCGACTGGGAAGAGTTCTGGCGCGTCGTCAACGGTGACGGTCCCTGCAACCGCGAGCGACTGGCTACCCGCGTGAAAGCCCACAACGACGGCGCCTGGGTTCGCGAAGCCGCCCTCGCGCACGCGGAAAAACTGCGTCAGCGCGCACAGCAGCAAGCCGCGTAAGCATCGCGGCGATCAGCTCAATCCAGGTAACGCCGGGTATTAGCCATCACCTATCCGGCACTAGCCGGCGCCACCCGGCAACAGCAGCGAAAGATTCAGGAGATCCGAGAATGGACAAGTCAATGAACAAGGAATGGCCGATTTGGGAAGTGTTCGTGCGCAGCAAGCAGGGCCTCGACCATAAGCATTGCGGCAGCCTGCACGCGGCCGACGCGCCGATGGCGCTGCGCATGGCGCGCGACGTCTACACGCGGCGCCAGGAAGGCGTCAGCATCTGGGTGGTGCCGTCCTCGGCGATCACCGCGTCCGATCCGCAGGACAAGGCGGAGCTGTTCGAACCGGCCGGCGACAAGATTTATCGCCATCCGACGTTCTACACGCTCCCCGACGAAGTCAACCACATGTAAGCGTCATGGACATCACGCCCCAACATCTTTCGTACGTTCTGCGCCTTGCGGACACCGCGCTGATCCTCGGTCAGCGCAACGCCGAGTGGTGCGGCCACGGCCCAGTCCTCGAAGAGGACATTGCGCTCGCCAACATGAGCCTCGACCTGATCGGCCAGGCCCGCTTGCTGTACACACATGCCGCGACGCTCGAGCACACGCTCACCGGCGCAAGCAAGAGCGAGGACGACTACGCGTATTTCCGCGCCGAGCGCGAGTTCGCCAACTACACGCTCGCCGAGTTGCCGCATTACGGGCCGCTCGCCGGCACCGCGCATGCGGACAAGGATTACGCGGTCACGATTGCGCGCAACTTCCTGTATGCGACGCTGATGGCGCATCTGTGGACAGCGCTCACGGCTTCGAGCGACGAGCAGCTTGCCGCGATCGCAGCGAAATCGATCAAGGAAACCCGCTACCACGTTCACCACGCGCGCGAATGGCTGATTCGCCTCGGCGACGGCACGGACGAATCGCATCGCCGTGCACAGGCCGCGCTCGATTATCTGACGCCCTACACGCGCGAGTTCTTTAGTGTGGATGCCGTGGAGGAGACCATCGCGGCGGCCGGCATCGGTCCGCTGACGGCCGATCTGCAAGCCGCCTGGGAGGAAGACGTGCGCGCCGCGCTCGACGAAGCCACGCTCTCGCTGCCGGAACCGGTGAAGCACATCACAGCCGGCAAGCATGGCGAGCATTCCGAGCACATGGGCTACATGCTCGCCGAAATGCAGAGTCTCGCGCGGCAACATCCCGGCGCAAGCTGGTAACCCCCGGAGCCTCGCAATGACCTCGACCGCGAACCTCACGACCGCCACCGACCCCACGCTCGAGCGCGCGTGGGAGGTGCTCGAAAGCGTGCCCGACCCGGAGATTCCGGTGGTGTCGATTCGCGAGCTCGGCATTCTGCGCGACGTCCGCCGCGCCGCCGACGGCGTGCTCGAGGTCGTCATCACACCGACCTACTCGGGCTGTCCGGCGATGTCGCAAATCGCCGAGGACGTCGAGCACGCGCTCGAAGTGGCGAAACTCGCGCCGTACCGGGTCGCCACCGTGCTCGCCCCCGCCTGGACCACCGACTGGATGAGCGCCGACGCGCGCGAAAAACTGCGCGCTTACGGCATTGCCCCGCCTACTGGCAACTGTGGCGGCGAAACGCCGCAGCCGCCCGCTACGCCACGCGAGAAAGTGATCCGCTTCGTGCCTAAAGCGCTTCCGGCGCCGGCCTGCCCGCGCTGCGGCTCGGCTCACACCGAACGTCTCGCGCAGTTCGGCTCGACGGCCTGCAAGGCGCTGTACCGCTGCCTCGATTGCCGCGAACCCTTCGACTACTTCAAACCATACTGATATGGCCACCCCGCAATTTCACCCCCTGCGTATCCGCGAAGTCCGGCCCGAAACCGCCGATGCGGTCTCAGTCGCCTTCGACGTCCCTGCTGAACTGCGCGAGCAGTATCGCTTCACGCAAGGCCAGTTCGTGACGCTGAAAACGCACATCGACGGCGAGGAGACGCGCCGCTCGTATTCGATCTGCGTCGGCGTCACCGATTACGATCGCGACGGCGAACTGCGCATCGGCATCAAGCGCGTGCGGGGCGGCCGCTTTTCGAATTTCGCCTTCGACACCCTGCAACCGGGCCACACCATCGACGTCATGACGCCCGACGGCCGCTTCTTCACTCACCTGAACGCGGACCAGGGCCAGCAGTACATCGCCTTTTCCGGCGGCTCGGGCATCACGCCGGTGCTCGCCATCATCAAGACCACGCTCGAAGTCGAGCCGCGCAGCACTTTCACGCTTGTCTACGGCAATCGCAGCGTCGATCAGATCATGTTCGCCGAAGAGCTCGAAGACCTGAAGAACCGCTTCATGAACCGGTTCGTGCTGTACCACGTGCTGTCGGACGATCTGCAGGACGTCGAGTTGTTCAACGGCGTGCTGGATCAACAAAAGTGCGCGGCCTTCATCGAAAACCTGGTGCCCGCCGAGACCATCGACGAAGCGTTTATCTGCGGCCCCGCGCCGATGATGGACGCCGCCGAGGCCGCACTGAAGGCGGCGGGCGTGCCGCACGAAAGCATTCACGTCGAACGCTTCGGCTCGCCGTTGCCGCAGGCCGGGGTTCCGCCTGTCGAGATCACCGAAGACACACCGGCCGCCGACCTCGAAATCGTCCTCGACGGCAAGAAACGCAAGCTGCGTCTGCCTTATCAGGGTGTGAGCGTGCTGGACGTCGGCCTGAAGGCCGGGCTCGCGCTGCCCTACGCCTGCAAAGGCGGCGTGTGCTGCACCTGCCGCGCCAAGGTGCTTGAAGGCGAAGTGCGGATGGAAAAGAACTACACGCTGGAAGAACACGAAATCCGCGACGGCTTCGTGCTGACGTGCCAGTGCCACCCGGTCAGCGACCGCGTCGTGGTCAGCTACGACGAGCGTTAAGCCACATACGGGCGCCTATCTTCCACGATGCACGCCTGAGTGCTTTCAGCTCATCCGCGATCCGCTTACACTAAGGGCCGCTCGCGATCGGGACCCGGTTCCGCTCGCCAAGCGGCCTTTTTTGTGACTGATTTGCCTGCGAGCTGTCGATGAGCACGATCCACCTGACCAACGGCGATGTCGCCGCCGACTCCCTGCGTACCGCCCTGCAACAGGCAGGTCGAGACGATCCCGTGCAGGCGTTGCGCGACGACCTTGCGGTCGGCCCGCTGCGCGGCGCCGACGACACGCCCGAGGTACGCGCCGAGTTCTGGCAACGGGTGATGGACGGCGCCCAACGCGATGGCGCACCGCGAAATTTCCTGCGCGAATTCAGCGAGCAGGCCGCGGCGCTGGAGCAAGTTGCGGCCGCGGACACCCAGGTCGTCGTCTGGCACGGCGACAGCGCCGCCGACCAGTTGACCCTGCGCCGAGTCTGCTATCACCTGCGCAACAGCCCACAGCGCCTGAACGAGGTCCGCCTTTCGATTCGCGACCTCACCGATCCCGGCGCCGCCGCCCATAGCCGGGTAGACCGCGCGACGTCGGTCGGCATGTTCGCTCCCGCCGTCCTGCAAGCGCGGCTCGCGGACGTCGCGCCGATCTCGGTGCTGCGCATCAGCCGCCTCGCCCTGGAATGGCAGGAGGTCAAACAGGCGAACGGCGAGACCCGCCGCTGGCGCGACAACACCTTCACCAGCGGCACCTTCGGCGATCTGGACGCGCTGATCCTCGAACACGCCAGCGACGCCTGGCAACCTGCCGCCCGGATCGCCGCGCAACTGATGGTCACCGAACTGGGCTTTCTGGTCAGCGACAGCCTCGTACTCTGGCGCTTTCGGGAACTGGCCGCGGGCGGGCGCGTCTGCCTGCGCGGCAACGCCTCCGCCTGGCATGCGCTGGAGCTGCGCGCCGCCCTTTCCACCTGCTCAAGCTAAGGATTCCAAGGACCATGGCCCGCACCCGCGCACCCGACCACGAAACCCAGCGCGATCAGATCCTCGAACTGGCTGCGGCCAAGTTCGCCCAGACGAGCTATCCGAGCACCTCGATGGCCGATCTGGCCGCGGCGAGCGGCACCTCCAAGGCACGTCTGTACCACTATTACGAGAGCAAGGAAGCGATCCTGTTCGACCTGCTCGACCGTTACACGAAGCGGCTGATGCTGATCATCGCGGAGGTGGAAGGCGCGAGCCAGCGGCGCGGGCTGACCGAGCGCGAAACCTTCGCCGAACTGATCCGCGCGTTTCTCTCCGAATATGAAAACTCGCACAGCCGGCATGTTGCGCTGCTGAACGACGTCAAATACCTGGTCGACGCGCAGCGCGAGATCGTCCTGAACCGCCAGCGGGACGTCGTGGCGGCGTTTGCCCGCCAGTTGACGCGCGCCTACCCCGAGCGCGCCACCCGCGAAAACCAGACAGCGCTGACAATGATGGTGTTCGGCATGATCAACTGGACCTTCACGTGGCTGAAACCCGGCGGCCGCATGGGCTACCGGGAATTTGCCGAGCAGGTGGTCGAGATGGTCGATCACGGGCTGAAGGCGGCCGAGTAGCCTCCTCCTGTTGCGCAGCAGCATTCAGCGTGGCCTGGGGACCACAGGCCGTAGTCTTGCGTATTCAAAACAGATAATCGTTAATAATCAAATATATAAAAATAGGTTCGCAACAAAATAGAACGGACCGTCGAATTGACATCCGGGTTTTCCCTAGTTATGGGATGGCGTTTCCGATAGAATTGACCTTGCGGTGCACCATGCCGCTTGATCAATAGGAGAACCCAACCATGACTACGCCTACCACTCGCGCCGCCGAGCCGATCGTCACAGCCGATCGCCTGTTGCAAACGGGCGGTCGTGCACATGCCCTGGTACGGGAACTGACTGCGGTCGACCGCGAACGCCTGCTGACGCACTTCCTCGCCCTGGCCGAAGACGACCGTCTGCTGCGCTTCGGCCAGATCGTGCCGGACCACGTGATCGAAAACTACGTGCGCGCCATCGATTTCACCCGCGACACCGTGTTCGGCGTCTTCGACAACCAGTTGCAACTGGTCGGCGTCGGCCACCTCGCCTATCTGCCCGCGGAAGGCGACAAGCGCACGGCCGAGTTCGGCGTGTCGGTGCTGGAAAGCGTGCGCGGCCAGGGTATCGGCAGCAGGCTGTTCGAGCGCGCCGCTATTCGCAGCCGCAACACGCACGTCACGACGCTCTATATGCATTGCCTGTCGCGTAACTCGACGATGATGCACATTGCCAAGAAAGCCGGCATGAAGATCGAATACGCGTACGGCGAAGCCGACGCCTATCTGACGCTGCCGCCGGCCGACCAGTCGAGCATCATCGCCGAAATGCTCCAGGAGCAGGCCGCCGTGTTCGACTATGCGTTGAAGCGCCAGGCGCGTCAGGCGTCCAGGATTTTCGAATCGTTTCTGCCTGCGGCTGTGGCTGCATAAGCGGCGCCGGGCAGCAAACAAGCAAAAGGGCGGCTCGGCCGCCCTTTTGCTTTTGCCCAGCCGGAGCCGTGTCTGCAGTTGGCAGCGGTGGCGGTAGCGAACCGTGCGGCAGCAGCCGCACCTTGCAGCAGCGCCCTCGTCGCCTCACAAAATCGGCAACGCCGTGGTCTCCTTGAACGTCTCGAGGGAAAAGCTCGACTTCACGTCGATCACCGACGGATGGTGCAGCAAGCGGTCCTGCACGAAGCGCGAAAAGTGCGCCATATCCTCCACCTGCACGCGTAGCAGGTAATCCATATCCCCCGTCATGGCGTGGCAGGCGACCACCTCCGGCCAGGTCTGCACCGCAGCGCGAAACAGATCCGCATGCGTCGCGCCTGCCCGCAGAGGCGTGCCGTCGCCGGGCGGGCTGAGCGTCGGCCCGCCGCGTTTTTCCAGCCGTACATTCACATACGCAAGCAAATCGAGGCCGAGCCGCTGTGCGTCGAGCAACGCCACATAGCCACGGATCACCCCGCTCTCCTCCAACCGGCGAATACGCCGCAGACAGGGACTCGGCGACAGGTTCACCCGCTCCGCAATCTCCTGATTCGACAGCCTGCCGTTCTCCTGCAGGATGGTGAGAATCCGCCGGTCGATCGCGTCCATCTCGATATTAGCCATTTTCTGCCGCCCGATAGGCCATTTAAGCCATGAAGTAGCGCCAGCCTACGCAAGCACGATTAAGTTCGCAAGTTTTTGCCTCACACAGGCCTTTACACTTGCGTCATTCCATCGCGCATCGCGTACATCCCCATCAGGCATCAGGAGACAGACATGCAGGTTCAAACCTGGGACAACCCCGTCGGCACCGACGGCTTCGAGTTCATCGAGTACACCGCTCCGGATCCCAAGGCGCTCGGCAAACTGTTCGAACAGATGGGCTTCACCGCGATCGCGCGGCATCGTCACAAGGACGTGACGCTGTATCGCCAGGGCGAGATCAACTTCATCGTCAACGGCGAACCGGATTCGTTCGCTCAGCGCTTCACGCGCCTGCACGGCCCGTCGATCTGCGCCATCGCCTTCCGCGTGCAGGACGCCGCCAAGGCGTACAAACAGGCGCTCGAAAAAGGCGCATGGGGCTTCGACAACAAAACCGGCCCGATGGAGCTGAACATCCCGGCGATCAAGGGCATCGGCGATTCCCTGATCTATTTCGTCGACCGCTGGCGCGGCAAGAACGGCGCGGAGCCGAACAGCATCGGCGACATCAGCATCTACGACGTCGACTTCGTGCCGATTCCCGGCGCCAACCCGAACCCGGTCGGCCACGGCCTCACCTATATCGACCACCTGACCCACAACGTGCACCGCGGCCGCATGCAGGAGTGGGCGGAGTTCTACGAGCGCCTGTTCAACTTCCGCGAAGTGCGCTACTTCGACATCGAAGGCAAGGTGACGGGCGTGAAGTCGAAGGCGATGACTTCGCCGTGCGGCAAGATCCGCATTCCGATCAACGAGGAAGGGTCGGAAACGGCCGGCCAGATCCAGGAATACCTCGACGCGTATCACGGCGAAGGCATCCAGCACATCGCACTCGGCAGCAACGACATCTATCGCACGGTCGACGGACTGCGCGAAGCGAAGATCTCGCTGCTCGATACGATCGACACGTACTACGAGCTGGTCGATCGCCGCGTGCCGAATCACGGCGAGCCGCTCGACGAACTGCGCAAGCGCAAGATCCTGATCGACGGCGCGCCCGAAGACCTGTTGCTGCAGATCTTCACCGAAAACCAGATTGGCCCGATCTTCTTCGAGATCATTCAGCGCAAGGGCAATCAGGGCTTCGGGGAAGGCAACTTCAAGGCATTGTTCGAATCGATCGAGCTGGACCAGATTCGCCGCGGTGTTGTGCAGGACAAGGCGTAAAGCCTCGGCATCACGCTGAACCCGGCGCGGCGGAAGACGCCGCGCCAAACGCCGCGCCAATAGAAAAGGGCGGGGATCTTACGATCTCCGCCCTTCGTCGTTTGCGCCGCCGCCTGGTTTCGGGCGACGGCAAGGAATGGGCCGACAAATCGCCTCAGCGATTCATCAGGAAGCCTGTTCGTCCTCGTCGGACTCGCTCGACAATGTGATGCGTTCCGAAGCGAGGCTCACCGGCGCAACTTGCGCGGTGTGGGCGACCGCGTTCGCGAGGGTTCTCGCGCCGCTCGAGCGAACCGGCGCGCTCATGGCAAAAAATGCTGCCGAGACCATCAGGAAGGTCTGGATGTTTCTGGTGTTCATGCGTACTCCTTGTCTAACAGCCTGTTGTCGTGAAGCTCCACCAACCGCGGAGCGTTGCGCAGACACGTGCACAGGTGGGTGGTTAGACAGGCTTTTCAAGTGCGGTTCCGCAAGTTTGAAGCTTTTACAGCTTGTTACACGAATCAACGAAAAGTTTTCAATTCGGCGACGTGCCGTCATCACGGCGTCACTCACCGCATCGCCAATCGCCTGAAATGCGCGCTGCATGACGGCACTTTTGGTGCCATGCGGCGGGTTTCTCCCAGTGCTACCATCCCTCAAAACACGTCAATATTGCGACCCCGGTCCGGGCATCCACAAGATGCCGAGGCCAACAAGTTTTGGTGATCCCAAACAGGGTGGAGGAGTACACATAATGAATGCCCCGCTAGACGCTGGTCAGCGAGCCTCGCTCGATGCCGCGCTAAATTCCGTCACGCTCGACGACAAATACACGCTCGAACGCGGTCGCGCGTACATGAGCGGTATTCAGGCGCTCGTGCGTCTGCCGATGCTGCAGCAGGAGCGCGACAAGGCTGCAGGGCTGAATACCGCCGGTTTCATTTCCGGCTATCGCGGGTCTCCGCTTGGCGGTCTCGACCAATCGCTGTGGAAGGCGAAGCAGCACCTCGCCGCACACCAGGTCGTGTTCCAGCCCGGCGTCAACGAAGACCTCGCCGCCACCGCCGTGTGGGGTTCGCAACAGGTCAATCTGTATCCGAACGCCAAATACGATGGCGTGTTCTCGATGTGGTACGGCAAGGGGCCCGGCGTCGACCGCTCGGGCGACGTCCTGAAGCACGGCAATTCGGCCGGTTCGGCGCAACATGGCGGCGTGCTCGTGCTCGCCGGCGACGACCATGCCGCCAAGTCCTCGACGCTCGCGCATCAGTCCGAACACATGTTCAAGGCGTGCGGCCTGCCGGTGCTGTTCCCGTCGAACGTGCAGGAATATCTCGACTTCGGCCTGCACGGCTGGGCGATGAGCCGCTATTCCGGCCTGTGGGTCGCCATGAAGTGCGTGACCGACGTGGTGGAATCGTCGGCTTCGGTGGATATCGATCCGCATCGCACGAAGATCGTCTTGCCGGAAGACTTCGTCATGCCCGACGGCGGCCTGAATATCCGCTGGCCCGATCCGCCGCTGGTGCAGGAAGCGCGTCTGCTCGACTACAAGTGGTACGCCGCGCTCGCCTACGTCCGCGCCAACAAGCTCGACCGCGTGGAGATCGACTCGCAGAACGCGCGCTTCGGCATCATGACCGGCGGCAAGGCCTATCTCGACGTACGTCAGGCGCTGACCGACCTCGGCCTCGACGACGAAACCTGTTCGCGCATCGGCATTCGCCTCTATAAGGTGGGCTGCGTGTGGCCGCTCGAAGCGCAAGGCGCGCACGCGTTTGCCCGCGGCCTCGAAGAAATTCTGGTGGTCGAGGAAAAGCGTCAGATTCTCGAGTACGCGATCAAGGAAGAGCTGTACAACTGGCCCGACGCACAGCGTCCGCGCGTGTTCGGCAAGTTCGACGAGAAGGACGGCGCGGGCGGCGAATGGTCGGTGCCGATGGGCAACTGGCTGCTGCCGGCGCACTACGAACTGTCGCCGGCAATCATCGCCAAGGCGATCGCCACGCGTCTGGACAAGTTCGACCTGCCGTCCGACGTGCGCGCGCGCATCGCCATGCGGATTGCCGTGATCGAAGCGAAGGAAAAGGCCTTGGCCCGGCCGCGCGTGGAAGTGGAGCGCAAGCCGTGGTTCTGCTCCGGCTGTCCGCACAACACGTCGACCAACGTGCCGGAAGGCTCGCGGGCGATGGCCGGCATTGGCTGCCACTACATGACCGTGTGGATGGACCGCAGCACCAGCACTTTCAGCCAGATGGGCGGTGAAGGCGTCGCGTGGATCGGCCAGGCGCCGTTCACCAACGACAAGCACGTGTTCGCCAACCTCGGCGACGGCACCTACTTCCACTCGGGGCTGCTGGCGATTCGCGCGGCGATCGCGTCGAAGGCGAACATCACCTACAAGATTCTCTACAACGACGCCGTGGCCATGACGGGCGGCCAGCCGGTCGACGGCGTGCTGACCGTGCCGCAGATCACGCATCAGCTCGCCGCCGAGGGCGCGACGAAGATCGTGATCGTCACCGACGAGCCGGAGAAGTACAACGCAAACGTCGGTCTCGCGCCGGGCATCACGATCCATCACCGCGACCAGCTCGACGACGTGCAGCGCGCGCTGCGCGACATTGCCGGCACGTCGATCCTGATCTACGACCAGACCTGCGCCACCGAAAAACGCCGCCGCCGCAAACGCGGCACCTATCCGGATCCGGCGCGCCGTGTGGTGATCAACGAAGCCGTCTGCGAAGGCTGCGGCGACTGCTCGGTGAAGTCGAACTGTCTGTCGGTCGAGCCGCTCGATACCGAATACGGCACCAAGCGCCAGATCAACCAATCCACCTGCAACAAGGATTTCTCGTGCGTGAACGGCTTTTGTCCGAGCTTCGTCTCGGTCGAAGGCGGACAGCTGCGCAAGCCCAAAGCGTCGTCAGGCGCGACGGCCGATGCCATGCCGCCGGTGCCGGCGCCCGAGTTGCCGTCGATCGAGCGGCCGTATGGCGTGCTCGTGACTGGTGTGGGCGGCACAGGCGTCGTGACGATCGGCGCGCTGCTTGGTATGGCGGCCCACCTCGAGAACAAGGGTGTGACAGTGCTGGACGTGACCGGCCTCGCGCAGAAGGGCGGCGCCGTGATGAGCCACGTGCAGATCGCGAAGCAACCCGCCGACATCCACGCGACGCGTATCGCCATGGGTGAAGCGAGTCTGGTGATCGGTTGCGACGCCATCGTCACGGCCAGCGACGAATGCGTCTCGCGGATGCAGGTGGGACGCACGCGCGTCGTGCTGAACAGCGCGCATACGCCGACCGCCGCTTTCATCAAGAACCCGAACTGGCAATTCCCCGGCGCCGACGCGGAGTCCGACGTGCGTCTGGGTGCGGGCGACACCGGGGTCGATGCAATCGACGCCAATCATTTTGCCGTCGCGCTACTCGGCGATGCGATTTACACGAACCCGTTCGTGCTGGGCTATGCGTGGCAAAAAGGCTGGGTACCGCTGCTGTACGAATCGCTGATGCGCGCGATCGAACTGAACGCGGTGCAGGTCGAGAAAAACCGCGCGGCCTTCGAATGGGGCCGCCGTGCCGCACACGACCTCGCGTTGGTGCGCAAGCTTGCGCAGTCGCAGGGGCGCAGCGGCGCTGCTGCTGAAACGACCACCAGCAAGATCATCTCGCTGCATACGCCGAAGGCACTCGACACGCTGATCGACAAGCGCGCCGAGTATCTCACCGCATGGCAGGACGACGCCTACGCGGCGCGCTATCGCGAACTCGTGGCGCAGGTGCGGGTGGCGGAATCCGCGCTCGACATGGGCGACGGTCAACTGCCGTTGACCGAAGCGGTGGCGAAGAACCTGCATAAGCTGATGGCCTACAAGGACGAGTACGAAGTTGCACGCCTGTACGCCGATCCCGCGTTCATCGAAAAACTGAAGGCGAGTTTCGAGGGCGACTGGAAGGTCAACCTTCACCTTGCACCGCCGGCTTTCTCGAAGAAGGACGCGCACGGTCATCTGATCAAAAAGAAGTACGGACCGTGGATCCTCAGCGCCATGCGCGTGCTCGCGAAGCTCAAGTTCCTGCGCGGCACCGCGTTCGATGTGTTCGGCAAGACGGAGGAACGTCGCACCGAGCGGGCGCTGATCGGCGAGTACGAGGCGCTGGTGCGTGAAGTGATCGGCGGGTTGAGCGCGCAAAAGCACGCCTTGGCCGTCGAACTCGCGAACCTGCCTGACGGTATCCGTGGCTACGGACACGTGAAGGAAAACAACCTGAAGGGTGTGCGCGTGAAGTGGCAGGGCTTGCTGGCTCGCTGGCGCTCCCCGCAAGGCGATCAGGCACAGCACGCGGCCTGAGCGGCGATTATCCTCGCGGTTTGACGATGCGGTAGATGGAAATGGAAAAGGCGGCTGCCCGTAAGGACAGCCGCCTTTTTTGCATGTGGCCTACGCACACGACTCATGCGCGGGAACGGGCGGCACTGCCGCCCACCACGAACAACACCCGTTCCCGTTCCGTGGCGTTTTTGCTTGCCGTCTGCAAGCGCCGCAACGCGACGCTACCTGCATCAGATGCAATAGGAAGCGCTACTCCGCGTTCACCCGCACCCGCGCATTGGCCGAGGCCACTGCCGTCATGTTGATGATCCGGCGCACGGTTGCCGCCGGCGTCAGGATATGTACCGGCTTCTCCGAACCGAGCAGGAACGGCCCCACCGTCACGCCTTCGCCGCCGATCATCTTCAGCAGGTTGTACGTGATGTTCGCGGCTTCCACGTTCGGCATGATCAGCAGGTTCGCCTCGCCCGTGAGCTTCGTGCCCGGGAACGCCGCCTTGCGGACCATCTCCGACAACGCGGCATCGCCATGCATCTCACCGTCGATTTCGAGCTCAGGCGCACGTTGCACGATCAGCTTGCGTGCTTCGGCCATCCGTTGCGACGAAGCCGACGGCACGCTGCCGAAGTTCGAGTTCGACAGCAGCGCGACCTTCGGCGTAATGCCGAACTTCTCGATCTCGCTGGCGGCCAGCACCGTCATGTCGGCGAGCTGCTCTGCGGTCGGCACTTCGTTGATGTACGTATCGCAGATGAACAGGTTGCGGCCCGGCAGCATCAGCAGATTCATCGCCGCCAGGTTCTGCACGTTTTCGGCCTTGCCGAGCACCTGGTCGACGAACTTCAGATGGCTTTGGTACGTGTCGATCATCCCGCAGATCATGCCGTCCGCGTCACCCAGACGCACGAGGATCGCGCCGATCAGCGTGTTGAACTTGCGCAGCGCCGCCTTCGCGACTTCCGGCGTGACGCCTTCGCGCGCACCGATCTCGTGGTATTCCTGCCAGCACTTCTGATAGCGCGGATCGTCTTCCGGATTGACGATCTCGAAGTCCTCGCCGCACTTGAGCTTCGAGCCCATCTTCTTCAGACGCATGTCGATCACTGCCGGACGGCCGACGAGAATCGGCTTGGCGATCTTCTCCAGCAATACGAACTGCGCCGCGCGCAGCACGCGCTCGTCCTCGCCTTCCGCAAACACGATGCGCGCCGGCGCCGACTTCGCCGCGGCGAACACCGGACGCATCACCATGCCGGTACGGTAGACGGTGGTGCCGAGCTCTTCGCGGTAGGCTTCCATGTCCTTGATCGGACGGGTCGCCACGCCGGAGTCCATCGCGGCCTGCGCGACGGCCGGCGCGATCTTGATGATCAGGCGCGGGTCGAACGGCTTCGGGATCAGGTAGTCCGGGCCGAACTCGAGCGTGTGGCCTTCATAGGCCTTCGCCACTTCGTCGCCCTGGTCGGTTTCTTCGGCCAGTTCCGCGATGGCGCGCACGCAGGCGAGCTTCATCTCTTCCGTGATGGTGGTCGCGCCCACGTCGAGCGCGCCGCGGAAGATGAACGGGAAACACAGCACGTTGTTGACCTGGTTCGGATAGTCCGAACGGCCCGTGGCGATGATCGCGTCCGGGCGCACCTTCTTCGCTTCTTCCGGACGGATTTCCGGTTCTGGATTCGCCAGTGCGAGGATCAGCGGCTGGGTGCCCATCTCCACCACCATTTCCGGCTTCAGCACGCCCGCGCTCGAGCAGCCGAGGAACACGTCGGCGCCGCGAATCGCGTCGCCGAGCGTACGCGCATCGGTGTTCGCCGCGTAGCGCTCCTTCGACGGATCCAGATTGCCGCGCCCTTCGTAGATCACGCCTTTCGAATCCGCGACCAGCACGTTCTTCTTCGAGAGGCCCAGGTGCACCAGCAGGTCCAGACAGGCAATTGCCGCAGCGCCTGCGCCCGAGCAAACGAGCTTCACTTCTTCGAGCTTCTTGCCGACCACCTTCAGGCCGTTCAGGATCGCCGCCGAAGCGATGATCGCGGTACCGTGCTGGTCATCGTGGAAGACCGGAATCTTCATGCGCTCGCGCAGCTTCTTCTCGATGTAGAAACATTCCGGCGCCTTGATGTCTTCCAGGTTGATGCCGCCCAGGGTCGGCTCGAGCATCGCAATGGCTTCGACCAGCTTGTCCGGATCCGTCTCGGACAGTTCGATGTCGAACACGTCGATACCGGCGAACTTCTTGAACAGACACCCCTTGCCTTCCATCACGGGCTTGGCCGCGAGCGGGCCAATGTTGCCGAGACCGAGCACGGCGGTGCCGTTCGTGATCACGCCCACGAGGTTGCCGCGCGAGGTGTATTTTTGCGCGTCGAGCGGTTCCTCGTAGATCGCCATGCAGGCTGCGGCGACACCCGGCGAGTACGCGAGCGACAGGTCGAGCTGGTTCGACAGAGGCTTGGTCGGCGTGACCGAAATCTTGCCGGGCTTCGGATTCTGGTGATACGCGAGAGCGCTTTGCTTCAGTTGTTCGTCCATTTTTTGGCCTGCGAGACGTAAGTAAATTGGGCGCGGCCCGCTTGGGCCCGGCCCAGCGTGCCGTGTGCCTCGCTTGCATGAATCGAATGGGTAATCGACTGCAGCGGTTTTCGCTTGCGCCGGTTAGGCGCCGCGTCGAACCTGAGCGGTTGGCAAGACGGCACAGAGCTTTTGCGGGGGAGTTAGTGTACACCCCGCATGGGCCATTACGCGTGACCTTTAGATGCGCTAACCATCGGCGAAACAAGGACTTGATCGCGCACGGCGCAGGTCGCCGCAATGCTGCGGCGCGTCATCGCACAGCGGTGTCCGGCGCTGTCACGACAGTTCGCACAGGCGTGAAGCGGATCACTCAGTCGAGTGCGGCGCCACGACGTTCGGGGATCAGGAAAAGCGTCGCGAGAATGTCGAGCAGGTAGATCGAGGCAAGCAGCGCGAGCGCGGCACCGAACGAATACCGCGCCGCCAGCGCACCGACCACGACCGGCCCAAAACCGCCCACGGCACGCCCGATGTTGAACAGAACATTTTGCGCAGTGGCCCGCGCCTCGGTGGGATACAACTCGGAAATCAGCGCGCCGTAACCGCCGATCATGCCGTTGACGAACACGCCCATCACGGCGCCGCCGATCAACAGCGCGAACGGCGTACTCAGGTGTGCGTAGACAAACACCATCACGACCGCGCCCGCCTGATAGAACAGGAAGGTCGGCTTGCGGCCAAAGCGGTCGGCTGCGATGCCGAACAGCCAGATGCCGAGGCCCATGCCGAGCACCGTCACGGAGGTCCACAAGCCGGATTTGGTCAGCGAATAGCCGAAGGTTTTAGACAGATAGCTGGGCAGCCAGATCATCAGGCCGTAGTAGCCGAAGTTCTGCACCGAACAGAGAATCGCCACACCGACGCTCGCGCGCGCGGTGCGTGCGTCGGCCACGAGACGCCTGAGCGGCAGCTTGCGTGCGGTGCCGCCTTGTCCTGCGTGCCGCGTATGCCGCGCGTGTTCCGCACGCTCGACAAACAACGCCGGCTCCTCGACGCGTCGCCGCACGACGAACGACACCACCGCAGGCACGAGTCCCAGCGCGAACATGCCGCGCCAGCCGATGATCGGCAACAGCAGCGGCGTCAGCAGTGCGGCGGCCAGCACGCCCAGTTGCCAGCCCAGCCCCACGTACGACGACACCCGCGCCCGCTGCGACGCCGGCCAGGCCTCCGCGACGAGCGTCATGCCAATGCCGAACTCCCCGCCGAGTCCGAGACCGGCAACGGTCCGGTAAGCGAGCAGATCCGTATAGCCTTGCGCCAGCGCGCACAGACCGGTGAACACCGCGAAGATCAGGATGGTCCACGTGAGCATCCGAACCCGACCGAAGTAGTCGCTCAACACGCCGAAGACGATGCCGCCCGCCACCGCGCCGATCAGCGTCCAGGTGACGAGCGAGCCCGCCTGGGCGGAGGAAAGATGCAGGTCCGCGGCGATGACCGGCAGCATGAAGCCGAGGATCAGCAGGTCGAAGCCGTCCATCGCGTAGCCAAGCACTGCCGCGAGCAGGGCACGGCCGGCATAGCCGCGTTGCGCGCTCGCGCGGGAGGTGGGGGAAGTAGAGGCGACAGTCATCGAAAGCATCCCGTAGGGCGCGGCTGCGGTGACGATATCGGCGCCGGGGCCGCCCGCCCCTGAAAATTCGCGTGAGTGTAATCGGCGCCCGCCGGGGCCACAAGCAAGCCAAAAAAGGCGGTCGCGCCGGAGCGGCGCCGTCGCTATAGCCGTCATTAAGGGTTTTCACGCGCGACAGCCTCCTCGGAAGTGTCCGAATCGGGTAAAATGTCGGGCTACGCGCGTAGCAAAACCGGCCTGCACTCCACTGACCGGCTGCGTGTTCCGCCCATCAGGCGCGGAATGCCCCGCTTGCTGCGCCACCGGGCCGCTGCGCCCGCGCCCTCCCCGCTCTCACCCAAGGATCCGCCCATGACAGGCTTCGATCGCCAGACGATCTCCGACACGACCGCCAAGATGCTGCTGGAAGTGCAAGCAGTTCACTTCAACGCGGAAAAACCGTACATCTTCACGTCCGGCTGGGCGAGCCCGGTGTATATCGACTGCCGCAAGCTGATCTCGTATCCGCGCGTGCGCCGCGGCCTGATGGAAATGGCCGAAGCCACCATCCTGCGCGACGTCGGCTATGAGCAGATCGACGCGGTCGCCGGTGGCGAAACCGCCGGCATCCCGTTCGCGGCATGGCTCTCCGACCGCCTGATGGTGCCGATGCAATACGTGCGCAAGAAGCCGAAGGGTTTCGGCCGTAACGCGCAGATCGAAGGTCTGCTGACGGAAGGCCAGCGCGTGCTGCTGGTGGAAGACCTCACCACCGACAGCCGCAGCAAGATCAACTTCATCAACGCGCTGCGCACCGCCGGCGCGACGGTGAACCACTGCTTCGTGCTGTTCCACTACAACATCTTCAAGGAAAGCGTGTCGGTGCTGAAAGACATTGATGTCGATCTGCACGCGCTCGCCACCTGGTGGGACGTGCTGCGCGTCGCCAAGGAAAACAGCTACTTCGACACGAAGACGCTCGACGAAGTCGAAAAATTCCTGCACGCGCCGGCCGAGTGGTCGGCTGCGCACGGCGGCGCGACCGCGTCGCCGCAGTAAGCTCGCCTTAATCGACTGAGTCTGGACCGTCGAACGCGGTCCGATCCCAGTCCGGATGGCTGACGTTAAAAAGGGCTGCCTGTCGGCACGACAGGCAGCCCTTTTTCCATCCGTCACACGCACGCGGCCGGAACACAGCCGCGGACCGCGTCAGGGTAAATCGCCCTGCTCCCCCACCGAATACGACGACAGATTCAGCAAACCATTGCTTTGCGCGTATTGAAACAGTTCGGAATCGCGATCAATGCCGAGCTTGCGCATGGCAGTGTTCTTCTGCGTGCTGATGGTCTTGATACTGCGGTTCAACTGTTCCGAGATTTCCTTGATGGTCATGCCGGACACAAACAGCCGCACCACCTCCAGTTCGCGCTTCGACAGAATCACCTCGTCACTCTTGCCGCCCGCATTCATGCGCAGCGTGTCGAGCGAGGCCTTGACCGATGGGCTCATGTATTCGAGATTGCGGCTGACGTGCTGAACCGCGAGTCCGATATGACTCAGGTCGTCCGCCTTGTTGACGACCGACGTGACCCCGAGTTCGCTCAGCCGCTTGAGCAGCGCCGCATTCTCGAGCATCGTCAATACGACGATTGGCAGAGTAGGAAAATTACGACGCAAATAGCCGATGAGGGGCAAGCCGTCGCCGTACTGTCCGCCGGGCATTGCCAGATCGGTTACCAGCACGTCGCAAGGGACGGTCTGCAACACCTTGATGAGTTCAGTTGACTGGCGTGCGCGCGCAACCACCTGAATGCCGGGGAATTTGAGCAGCGCGTGCTCCGCGCCGAACAAAATCACCGGATGATCATCGGCCACGACCACCCTGACTGGATCTGGCATTGCTCTCCCTTTGCCTGATAACACGCTCTCCAAAACCTCAGCCATGCGTCATTCTTGAATTGTAGGTTCCAGGTTGCAAATGTGTGAACTTGCTTGCGGCCCGGCTCACGGGCGCAATTCATCTGACTATAGCCCATTTCCTGGCGGCTCGGCCCGTCAGAGCGTGGCGCGAAATCCCACAAAGCAAATGTTAGATGCCATTCGACCGCGGGGCACAAAATAGGGACAATAATGATCGTGAGGATGATGGTTCACCGATCCGCGCAAGAACCTTGCATGGGATCGGAGTAAGCGCTAAAGCGCTCACTCCGTTCGACAAAGGAGAATCGGCACATGCGCTCGCGTTGCCTGGTCGTTTCGTTTGCTTCGCCCCGTACCCGAACACCGTCTTTCGCCATTGCGTTGCTCAGCCTCGCGCTCGCCGTCGCGCATGGACCACGTGCGCTCGCCGAGGGTCCGTTTACGCTGACGAGCACAAGCTTGCGCGATGGCGGCACCGTCGACGCCGCCCAGGTTTTCGACCAGGACGATTGCAAGGGCAGCAACCGCTCGCCGCAATTGTCCTGGCATGACGCGCCACAAGGCACGCGCAGTTTTGCGGTCACCATCTTCGACCCCGATGCACCCGGCCCCGGCTGGTGGCACTGGGCGGTAGCGCAGATCCCGGCCAACATCGACCGATTGCCCGAGAATGCCAGCGCATCAGGCTACGTGAAGAAGATCGGCGCCGTCGAAGGGCGCAACGACTTCGACATCGACGGCTATGGCGGACCCTGCCCGCCGGCAGGCAAAGCGCATCGCTATGTGGTCACCGTGTATGCGCTCAACACCACCGATCTTCGGCTCGCCCAAGGCAGGCCGGCGCTGATGTTCGATCATGAGATCGGCACCGCCACCCTCGGCAGTGCGCGAATCGTGGTCAACTACGGACGCTAGGGCGCAGGTTCCACGGCGCCCGTCCTGCTGCTGCGCTCAACCCTCATGGAGAGTCTTATGTCGAAGATTGTCATCGTGTACCACAGCGGCTACGGCCATACGAAGAAGGTCGCCGAGGCCGTGCTTGCCGGCACGCTCGGCGCCGGCGCGGAGGCGAAGCTGCTTGCGGTCGGTGAACTGGACGACGCCGGCTGGGCCGAACTCGACGCCGCCGACGCCATCGTTTTCGGCGCACCGACCTACATGGGCGGCGCTTCCGCCGACTTCAAGAAATTCGCGGATGCCAGTTCGAAAGCGTGGTTCGGCCAGAAGTGGAAAGACAAGATCGCCGCCGGCTTCACCAACTCTGCGACGATGAACGGCGACAAATTCTCCACGATCCAGTACTTCGTCACGCTGGCCATGCAGCACGGCATGATCTGGGCGGGTACCGGCATCATGCCGGCTAATACCAAAGCGGCGACCCGCGACGACCTGAACTACGTGGGCGGCTCTACCGGCCTGCTGACGCAATCGCCCGCCGATGCTTCGCCGGAAGAAGCGCCGCCGTCGGGCGATCTCGAAACGGCGAAGGTATTCGGAGCGCGCATCGTGGCCGTGACGGCGCGCTGGAACGCCGCGCGCTGAGATCGGGCGGCGGGCCTGCTCATGGACGGCTGAAGCACCCAGGTGGTCACCCCTGTGCCATCCTGCGCCACCCAGCGCTGCGAACCCGCCGTCAACGGATGGCATCTGGCGCATAAAACCGTCATCTCAGTGTCATTTCCACGGCGCAACGTCGTTTTTCGACGATGTTTGCGCACACGTGCCGCCATCCGGTCTTAAAATGACGTTCCGGCGCACTCCGGCGCCTCCGTATTCCCGTAAGCCAGTGAGATTGAGATGAGCACGAAAGTATTTGTCGACGGACAGGAAGGTACGACCGGCCTGAAGATTTTCGAATACCTGTCGCAACGCGCCGACGTAGAGATCCTGCGTATCGAGGAAGCGAAGCGCAAGGACCTCGAGGAGCGTCGTCGTCTCATCAACGCGTCGGACGTCACGTTCCTGTGCCTGCCGGATGTCGCGTCGCGCGAATCGGCGTCGCTCGTCGCGAACGACCACACTGTGCTGATCGACGCGAGCACCGCGTTCCGGACCAGCGCCGACTGGGCGTACGGCTTGCCGGAACTGGCCCGCTCGCAACGCGAGCGCCTGCGTACCGCCAAGCGCATTGCCGTGCCCGGCTGTCACGCCTCGGCCTTCGTGCTGGCCATGCGGCCGTTGGTCGAAGCCGGCGTGGTTGCGCCGGAGTTCGCCGCGCACAGCTATTCGATCACCGGCTACAGCGGCGGCGGCAAGAAGATGATTGCGGACTACGAAGCAGGCGGCAACGACAGGCTGAAGAGCCCGCGCCCCTACGCGCTGGGTCTCACGCACAAGCACCTGCCGGAGATGGCGGCTCACACCGGTCTGAAGTCGGCACCGGTGTTCACGCCGATCGTCGGCGACTTCTACAAGGGTCTCGCCGTCACCACTTACTTCTCGCCGAACCAGTTGGCGAAGAAGGCCACGCCGCAAGACGTGCTCGCGCTGTTCGCCGAGTACTACGCGGGTGAAGCGTTCGTGCGCGTCGCCCCGTTCGATGCCGAAGCGAACCTCGACGGCGGCTTCTTCGACGTGCAGGCCAACAACGACACCAACCGCGTCGACCTGTTCGTATTCGGCAGCGAAGAGCGCTTTGTCACCGTCGCGCGTCTCGACAATCTGGGCAAGGGCGCCTCGGGTGCCGCCATCCAGTGCATGAACCTCGCGATCGGCACCGCCGAAGACAGCGGATTGAAACGCTAATCCCGTTCCGCCCGGCGGCGCTTTGCCGTCATTCAATCAAAAAGCCGGTTTTCATAAACCGGCTTTTTTTCGTTTCAAATACCCGCTTTAAAAGTTTCATTCCGCATACCTAATTAGTACTAGTCCCAATTACTTCTAAACGGAACCTTGCCGTTATACAGCGATCGGTAAATCGTTCACCATGACGATTCAGCCTGCATAGATTGCCGCCTGGGGAAACACCCGATTCTTTCACGAACGGTCGTTCGCAGATGATAGAGCCATTTTGCTCCAAGGCTTGACAGGCAAGCGTGTGCGGCGAAGCAACGCTGCAGCTCCCTCACCCGAAAAATCGTTTTTTGTTTAAAAGGCTCGCCAACCTCACGGTAGCAAGAGTCGCACGTTTCAGAGGCTGTTTGAATCGGTCTTTTTAGACGGTTCTGTCAATTGACAGCCCTGAAGCGTGCAGCGAAATTACTTCGCACAATTACACGAAAGGGAGACAGCAGCATGTGGGACGCCATAAACAGAGGCCTCGCATTGGCCCTTATCACCGCTCCATTGTTAATCGCCTGCGGCGGCGGCAGCGCCAGCAATCCGAGTGCGGTCAATGCGCCGCAATGTTCTGGATCGAGTTGCACCGGGCAGGGCGCGCCGACCTCGGGTACGGTGGCGTCGCTCTGTCCCGCGACGGCGGATATCGGCAACACCACGTATCTGGGCGGCGCCGGCAGCGGCGAAGTGGTGAGCCTGAACATCAACGCCACGGCCATGACGTACACGCTGTCGTGGCTCGAATCCCCCATTCCGCTGGCGACCGGCACCGTGTCGCCGACCCGCGCGGGCGTGCAGATCACCGGCCCGGTTGCGCATCCGCCTACCGGCGCCCTGCCGACCGCCGAGCAGATACGCTGCGCGTTCGTGCTGGAGCCGGGCACCGGCTCGGGACCCAACGGTACCTACAGCACCTCGGCTAATTTCAACGCCGCCAATCCGCCGACGATCTTCGTGGGTCTCGGCGTGGCAGGCGGCGGCATTCCGGGCGCGACGGTGCAGTTCAGCGGGGTCCTGACCGGCATCGGCGCCGTGGATAACCGTCACTTCGACTTTTACCCGTTCCTCGCCTTCGCCAACACGACCACGGATATCACGAAGCTGCCGGGGACCTATAACGGCCTGCTCTACCACCTGACGCCATCCGGTAATTCGGGCAACTACGCGACCGTCGGCACGAGCACTATCGAAACCTTCGATTCCACCGGCGCCTGCACATCCACCCAAAGCACTTCGGGCTTCTCGCCCAATGCAGGCGGCTGCCTGACCACCGGCAATCCGTACACGCTCGACAGCAACGGCTATTTCGACAGCGCCGCAGCGCCGCAGATCATTACCCAGACCTTGCCGACCGGCAAATCGGGCGTCGCGCACATGATCCTCGGCCAGTTGAACGGCGCAACCATCCCGCTCGTCGTGCGTACCGGCAACGTCAATATCGGCGCCCTGCAGGTCGACGACGAATCCGGCATCGCCATGCTCGCGCCGGCCACGGCGCTGGCCTCGGGCGGCTTCGATGGCGGCTATGTCGGCGCGGATTCGAACTTCGACTACACCGCGACGCTGATCAACGGGGCCAGCGGCACCTTCGTCAATCCGGGAACGTCGAGCGCCGAGGACGGCTTCAGCCTGACTTACGGCGTCGCGGCGAGCCCGGGTCTCGTCGGCGTCACGGCCCAGACGACCAGCGGGACCACGGCGAGCGGCTTTGCCATTGCCGGAGGCGGCCTGTACGCGATCCTCATCCAGGGCGAGGAAAACAACGGGGTGGCATCGACTTCGGCCATTTCGGGGACGGCGGAGAGCCCGTACTTCGGCATCGGCGCACAGGTCAACAAGTAAAAGAGACGCAGCGGGATCGAGGGATGGCCGGACCGGGAGCCGGCCATCGACAACGAGAACATTCAGGAGAGGGCAGTATGAAATGGAAATTCCTTGCGGCACTGGCTTTGACAGCGCCGCTGGTGACAGCATGCGGCGGCGGCGGCAACACGCCGCCGGCACCGGCTCCGGCAGCCCTGTGTCCGACCACGCTTGACTACAGCACGGTCTACACGGGCGGCGGCGGCGACGGCGAACTCGCCAAGCTGCAGATCGACACCACCAAGATGACCTGGCAGATCACCTATGTCGAATCGCCAGTTCCAGCGACCACGGGCACCGTCACGCCCACGCGCGCGGGCACGACCGTCAGCGGCTCGCTGACCCAGGAAACCGGCCTGCCGACCGCCAAGCTCAACCAGTGCGCGTATCAGTTGAACGGCGCCAGCCTCGACCCGACCCGTCCGGCGCGCGTCTTCATCGGCGAAGGCGTCGCGGGCGGCACGATCCCCGGTGCGCAGATTCAGTTCGGTGGTGTGCTCGGCGTGGGCGCCGTGCCCGACACGACGTTCCCGTACTACCCGTTCATCGGTTTCTCGTCGATTGAAACGAACATCGCGAACGTGGCCGGCACCTACAACCAGCTCGGCTATCACCAGATTCCGTCGCAGAACTTCCTGCCGGTCTCGGTGGACACGAAGATCACCATCAACAGCGACGGTACCTGGACCGAGTGCGACAACAGCGGCATCAACGCCGGCAAATGCCAGCAGCCCGGAACCAACCTCGTGCAGTCGTCGGACGGCAGCGGCGCGTTCGAAACCGACAACTTCCAGGGGCAGGCCAAAGCCACCCTCGCCACGACCCCGGCGGCCAAGGGCTTCATGATCGTCGGCAAGTTGCGCGGCCAGTTGGTGCCGATCCTGGTGCGCACCGGCGTCGCCAATCCGGCGGCCTTGCTGGCGGACGACGAATCGGGCATTTCGATTCTCGCGCCACAGTCGACGATCGCGGTGAACTCGCAGAACGGTGAGTACATCGGCGTGGACAGCCAGTTCGACTACCGCACGACGGCGCTTGAAGGCACCGAGGCCACGCTGCTCGATCCGTTCAACGCGTCGCAGGCTTCGCTCGCGACGGCGCTGAATCTCGACTTCACCGAGACGGTGCCGGGCGAAGTGACGACGACCCACGTGGGCGCATCGACGGGCACGACGCCGACCGGAAAGATGATCTTCACGGGTGGTGTGTTCGGCTACCTGGATCTGACGACGCCCGCATCGCCCTACTTCACGATCGGCGCGTTCGTTCAGTAATGGACGCAGCGAACCCTGTCACCACGTAACGAGGCAACCGCTCCCCGGCTGCGGCATCCGCAGCGGCCGGGGTCTGCCCAGAGCGCGACGTCCATGCGGGAATCGAACCCCGCCGGCGCGCGCAGCAGGCATGCCCGCCCCAGGAGGAAGGTCATGAAAAGAATATTTATCGCGGCGCTGGCCACGTGCCTGTCGCTCAGCGCCCACGCCCAGCAGGCGGGCGACAACGTCGCCGTGCTCGGCTGGTTCCACGTCGCGCCGCAAGACTCGAGTTCGGCGCTGACCACCAACGTCGCGCCGACGCCGATCAACACGCCGCTGCGCCTGCCGAACTCATTCACCTCGGCCGGCACCGGTCTGTCGACCAACAACGCGGACACGGTCGGCCTCGTCTTCAGCCACTTCCTGACCGACCACATTGCGATTACCTCGGTTGCGGGCGTGCCGCCGGTGTTCAAGGTCTACGGTCACGGCACGATCATGCCGCCCGGGCCGGCCGGCGCGCTCGGCAGTCAGAATCTGGGCGACCCGTCGAGCAATCCGATCATCAAGAGCGTGCGCCAGTGGAGCCCGGCGGCGATCCTGCAGTACTACTTCAACCAGCCGACCGCCAAGTTCCGCCCGTTCGTGGGTGTCGGGGTGTCGTACAACTGGTTTTCCGACATCCAGTTGAATCCGAACTTCGTGACGTCGACGCAGAACAATCTCGGCTCCGTGCTGGCCGCCGGCGCAGGCAAGCCGGGCACCACCCAGGTGTCGGCGAAGGCTTCGTCGTCCTGGCAACCGGTGTTCAACGCGGGCGCGGAGTACAACATTACGAATCACTGGGGTCTGGTGGCCTCGATCACCTATATCCCGCTGAAGACCACCTCGTCGGTGATCGTCAAGGCAGCGGACGGTACGGAACTCGCGGTGAGCAAGGCGGAACTGAAGGCCGACCCGATCATCTCGTTCCTGGCCGTTTCGTATAAGTTTTGAAGCGCGCCGGCAATGCTACCGGGACGGATCGGGGTGTGGCGGCAAGTGGGGAAAACGCAGGACGAAAAAAAGCCCGCCTACTTGGGCGGGCTGAATCCATATCAGAGGAGACATGGAGGAGACAAGACAAATACTAGCAAACCGCTTGGTGCGGCGCAACATGATAATTAGGGTAGACCCTCAACGTTGCGTTTACACAACAGCCCAATCTGCCGCTAGCGGCGCACCAGCGCCATCATCGCGCCGAAGCCGACGAACACGCCACCCGTCAGACGATTGAACGCCTTGGCGACATTGCGGCTCTTCAGCCGGGCGCCGATACGGGTGCCGAAGCCGGCATAAACCAGATACCAGCTCACTTCGATCACCGCGAAGGTGGCGACGAGTACGCCGAACTGCGGCAGCGTCGGGCGGCTCGCGTCGATGAACTGCGGCAGCAGGGCCGCGGCGAACAGAATCGCCTTGGGATTGCTGCCGGCCACCAGAAAACCGTTGCGAAAGAGCGCAAAACGCGAGCGCGCCGGTTTCGCGGCAAGCATGTCGGCATCGTGCACCGGGGCCTCGTCGGCGGGCGCGCGCCACGACTTGACGCCCAGATAGACCAGATACGCGGCGCCGATCATGCGTAGCCCGTTGAACATGGCCGGCCACGCTTCGAGGAACACGCCCAGCCCGGCCGCCGATACCGACAGCATCAGCACCAGCGCCGACAGGCAGCCGGCCATCGTCGCGCTCGAACGGCGCAGCCCGTGCTGCGCGCCGTGGGTCATGACGAGCAACATGTTCGGACCGGGAATGGCGGAAACGACGAAGACGGTAGCAACGAACAGCCACCAGGTATGCAGGCTCATGATCGACACGGTGAGGAAAGGGCAGGACAGGCATTATGCCCGCCCGCGGCCTGCGCTGCGGTCTCCGGGTTCAACCAGCCCCCGCCGCGCGCACCGTCGACGCGCCCTCAACTTGCCCTCAACGCCCGGCGCGGCGCGCCGACACCTGCCCGAGCACCGCGAAGTCTTTCTCGCCGTCGCCGTGGGCGATCGCTTCGATCAGGCTGTCGCGCACGACGCTCGCCACCGGCAGCGGCGTCGACACCGCATCGGCCGCGGCCAGCGCGAGGCGCACGTCCTTCAGGCCCAGACGCGCCTTGAAGAGCGCCGGCTCATAGCGCCGTTCCGCGATCATCTTGCCGTAGCCCTGATACACCGGCCCGGGGAACAGACCGGCCGTGATCACGTCGAGAAAATCCTGCATCGCGACGCCATGCCCCGTCACCAGGCTCGCCGCCTCGCCGAGCGTTTCAACCGCCGCCGCGAGCATGAAATTCGCCGCGAGCTTCATGACATTCGCCTGTTGCGGCAGCGATCCGATGCGCCACGTTTTCTGGCCGATCACGTCGAATACCGGTTGCACCCGGTCGATCGCCTCGGCCGGACCGCCGGCGACAATGGTCAGCTTGCCCGCTGCCGCGACGTCCGGGCGTCCGAGCACCGGCGCGGCCACGTAGTGCAACCCGCGCAATGCGTGCGCGTGGGCCAGTTCTTCGGCCAGCGCGACGGAAATCGTCGCCATGTTCACGTGAATCAACCCGCGCGGGGCGTGTTCCAGCAACTGGGCGTCGATCACCGCGCGCAGCGCTGCGTCGTCGGCGAGCATCGAAAACACCGCGTCGCCGCTGAACGCCTCGGCCGGCGAACTCACGACCCTGGCGCCGGCGGCGGCCAGCGGCTCGGCGCGTTGCGGCGAACGGTTCCAGACCCGCACCGTGTGGCCGGCTTTCAGCATGTTCTGAACCATAGCGACGCCCATCTCGCCAAGACCGATAAAACCGATGTCCATCTCTTGCTCCCATCTTCAAAGGAACCGGAAGTAAAGCACAGCCCTGTGACACGCGCAGCCAGCGCGCCACAGGACACGGTGCCATACTGGCACGATGGTCACCGCGACATTCCGCTTCTATGAGGAGCTGAACGATTTTCTCGCCCGGCCGCTGCGCCGGCGCGCGTTCAGTTGCGTCTGCGCGCATGCCGCGACCGCCAAGCACATGATCGAGGCGCTCGGCGTGCCGCACACGGAAGTCGAGTTGATTCTGGTGAACGGCGAGTCGGTCGGCTTCGAACGGCAACTCGCGGACGGCGACCGCGTGGCGGTCTATCCGAAGTTCGAAGCGCTCGATATCCAGCCCTTGCTGCGCGTGCGCGAGCGTCCTTTGCGGGTGATGCGCTTCATCGCCGACGCCCATCTCGGCGGCCTCGCGCAACTGCTGCGGCTCGCGGGCTTCGACACGCTCTACGACAACCACTACCCGGACGCCGACATCGAGGTGCTGGCCGCCGCCGAACACCGCATCGTGCTCACCCGCGACCGCGAGCTGCTCAAACGGCGCACCATCACCCATGGCTGCTACGTGCGCGCGCTCAAACCGAAGGCGCAGTTGCGCGAGATTTTCGACCGGCTGGATCTGGCCGGCAGCGCCCGCCCGTTTCGCCTGTGCCTCACCTGCAACGTGCCGCTGCGGCGCATCGCCAGGGACGAGGTCGCCGGCCGCGCGCCGGAAGGCGTACTCGAGCGTCATACCCAGTTCGTCACCTGCGACGTGTGCCGCCGCGTGTTCTGGGAAGGCACTCACTGGCAGCGCATGCGCGCGTTGATGGACAGCATGGCGGGCGAGCGCGCCGCCCCAGTGGAGACGCCGTTTTGTCCCGCGGAACCCCGCCCCTGACTGGCAGGGCGGCGCGATGCGTACAATGCGGGATTACCTATCAAGCAGAGGCATTCCGTATGGCGATGAAAAAAACCGACCTTGAGAAGAACAAGGCCCTGAAACTGACCAATTCGATGAAGCTGGCGACCGCCGACCGCTTCGGCAAGGCCTCCGCTGCCGCGCCGGTGCTGGACCGCCGCGAACAACGCAGGCTCGACCAGGCGCAAGGACTCGTGCCGTTCGCCTGCAAGCTCAACGCAGATCTCGTCGCCCAGCTGCAGGAACGGGCTGCGGCGCATCCCGAAGGCATGACCGGTCTGCTGACCGAGATCGTCAAACGCGGCCTCGCTGCGGACGCGTCGTAAGTCGTCATACCCCACCCGCCTGCGGCCGTCTCCGCTCCCCGAAGCCAATCTCCCGCATCCCATGAAAAAAAGGCCAGAGCGCGAGGCTCTGGCCTTTTTCCTGCAAACCTCAACCGCTCCGGAAGTCCGCGTCAGCCTGTCGGCTGGCTGCGGTGCGAACCGGCGAGGTCCGCGCGGCGGACAAAAGCGCTCGCTTAGTTCTGCGTACCCTTGTCGTTCGTGCCGGCAGCCGATGCGGCCGCCGAAACGCCAGCACGCTTGCCGTGCGTCTTCAGCTTCTTGTGGTGCTTGGCGGGCTTCGCGGTGCTAGCTGCGGCCGGCGCGGCTGCGTCGGATGCCTGTGCGAAAGCTTGAACGGAGACCAGCGCGAGAGCTGCAGTTGCGAGCGAGGCAATGACTTTTTTCATGTGTTAATCCCCAAACCTGAACGACTATGTCAATGTGAATGAATAAGAACAGCATGGTGAAGCAGACATGACGACGCGGCGCCTGGCGGCTCCCCGCGGGGGAGTATCACGCAGCGTAGGGCGTTTGTCATCCCATATCACGCCCTGTGTATTTTCCGGGAGACAGGTTTCTTTCGTTATCCCTTCAGTCGATTTGCGCGTGCGCCTGGCCCAGGCGGGACAGGTCCGCGATCTCCCGATCTAGACGAGATTGCGCAGCAAACTGGCGGTTTCCTGCAGCGTCGGGAGCACCCGCTGCAAGGCGGCCTGGGCCGACTCCCGACCCATCGGCATGCTGACGCTGATGGCCGCTACCACGGAGCCGTGACGGTCGCGCAGCGGCACGGCGACGCCGCGCATGCCGAGTTCGAGCTGTTGATCGGTGACGACGTAGCCGTTACGACGCGCCTCGCCCAGCACGTCACGCAGTTCTTTGACGGTGGAGTAGGTTTGCGGCGTGAAGACCTTGATTTCGTAGGTCGAAAGCCAGTGGTCGATCTCCTCGGGCGCCTGGAACGCCAACAGGATCAGCCCCGCCGACGACAGCGGCGCCGCAGCCCGCGAGCCCAGCACGAAGCCGACCGCCATCGCCCGGTTCACGCCGTTGCGCGCCACGTAGACCACGTCGTGTTCGTCGAGAATCGCCACCAGCGCGGTTTCCTGCAGGGTCGCCGTGATCCGCTGCAGGAACGGCTGCACCGTGCGCGGCAAGCGCGCCGAATCCAGATACGACTGGCCGAGGCGCAGCACGCGCGGGGCCAGCCAGAACAGCTTGCCGTCCGTATCCACATAGCCGAGTTCGCGCAGCGTCAGCAGATAACGGCGCGCTGCCGTGCGCGATAGCCCCGCCCTTGCGGCCACCATCGTCGGCGTCATGCGCGCGTGTTCTTCGTCAAACGCTTCGATGATCGCCAGGGCTTTGGCCGCGCCAGCGATCCAGTCTTTTTCATCCATGATTTCCGCCTGAAATGCGCTCGACGCCACCGTTCAGTCTCGACAGCGGCGCGTTTGCGCGATTATCGCGCGGTGCGGTTCTTCATGGAGAAATGGCGGTTCAACGAGGGGACGAGGCGGGGCGGCATGCCCCGCGTCATCAGGCTGCGGGGCTTGTTACGCCGCCCGCGCCATCGCCAGTGGCATGCCGGCGGCGTCGTTCATCACGTTGCGGCTATCCGCCGTGGGCGGAAACACGCACCAGCAACCGTCGTCGTGCCTGAAGAAGAACAGACCCCGGGCGCCCGCCTCAAGGGCTGTCTCGACCCGCACGTAGCGTCTGCCACCCATGCGGGTGCGGCTGAATTCGGTCACGCGAACGGGAATCGACGGGCCCGGGGCGAGCCACTTTTCGACGAGAAAGCGCAGGGACTGTTCGCTGGCGGCCCTCATGATCCTCTCCACATGCGTTCGTCCTGGGTCACGTCGCGCGTGTCGTCGGCACTTTCCGAGGTGGACGGCTCGTCGGCTTCGTCCTCCGCCAGTTCGATGGCACGGCTGGTTGCCGCGGCCCTCAGCGTACTGCAATGGGCAGAATGTCTGATGTCTGAGAGGAGACGGACAAGCTGTCGTGCTGTTCTGCGTTTCATCGCACACCCCCGCACTGCACAAGTAACTTGATAAAGCACTTTAACTTTATGCCTGGACGGTGCACTGCTGTGTAGTTTTTGACTAAATAGCAACAGTCGCGGTTGAAGTCGCGCGTACCGGATGCCCGCACCACCCGACACCAATGTGCGCGCATTGGCGCAGTGCAGTATGTGCGCTGGCGACCGTAACAGGCTGGATGGGATCGGCGGCGCACTGGAGAGCGCCGCGCCACGAGACTGCACCGCTCAGACAACAGTTAAACGGCGTTCTGGCGGATAACTTTAAGGTGAGTGGCGCAGAGTTATCCACGTAGCCCTATGGACAACTCCGGGATAGCGCCGCTAACAGGCTGTGTGCGGATTCTTGATAACCGGCGCAGGAGATGGCGCGACGCCGAAGTTATCCTCGGCCCGCTGGCGCTCTGCACGCGCGCTCCGCATTGTTATGGTTTTGTTACAGCGTTGACCGGACGGAGGATTTCCCGCTTGTCCACAGGACGGCGCGCCCTTTGTTAACTACTACTACATACGTATACGTATGAAGTAAAACCATTGGGGAAAAGTGTGCCGACCCATCCATGATGCTGCGCCGACCCATGAATGATCAGCGCAGCGCGCTCCTTGCCGAGCGTAAGTGTTAGCGCGTTAAGGCCTTAGGGACTCACGCTCGGTGCGCTGGCAGCCTGCGTCATGTCGGGACGGCCCAACGCATCCGGCAATTCCAGCGCAGCGGGCGCCACCGGCGTCAATAACGGCACGTTCAACGCGCTCGAAGGCGGCGCCACTACGGGCGTGGTCGCCAACTTCGGCGCCGGCACCAGCGGCACCGGAGCGACGACCGGAACCGCAGCGGGAGCCGGAAGCGGCGTGCTCGTCACATCATTGGATTTGACCGGCATAGTCCGTACGACCGTCTGCAGGTAGTGATTGAGCAGGGCGAAGAACCGATCGTAGAACGTGCCCGACGGGATCGTCTCGCTGGAGATCTTCACCATCGCGTCGTTGTTGGAGCGGATCGGCAGCGACAGCGAACCGAGCACGCTCAGCCCGACGCTCGCCGACGTATCGCTTTTCTTCAGCGCAAAGCCGTTCTGCACCGCGTTCACGTAGACGATGCTCGTATCGGCGGTTTCCTCGCCCGGCGTACAGACGACGTGAAACTCCACCACGATATGCGAATCGCCGGTGGGCTGGAAATTCTTCGTGCCGTCGACGGTATCCGGGTGCGTCAACGTCGTCATATAGCCCTGGCTTAGCAGCGCGCGGCGGGCAGCTTCACAGGTGTCGGTGGTGCTGGCGTTGAAATTACGCGCGAAGGGACTTGCGCCCGTATCGAACTGTTCCTGCTGAAACTTCGGCTGGGGTGCGCTCGAACAGGCGGCGAGCGCGAGCAATCCGAGCAGCGACGCTGCGGTGAGTTTGGAAAATGAGGTGCGCATGATTCTGGGAGGCGAACGACTTAACGTCGAATGGCATGCATTGTAGAGCGGTTGCCAGGTGGAGCGGAAAACAACCCGCAGACGACGTAACACGTTGAAACAACAAGGTTTGTAGGGTGTTCGTCAACGTGGCGCACGCTGACCGGGCCAGGGGCTGCGGCCGGTTGCGTGCCGCGATGCCGTCAGGGCGCCGAAGCCGGTGCTGCAGCCGACAGGCCAAACGCGGCCGGTCCGGCCGCGGCGGCGTTCGCCGACGGAATGTAAAACGAACGGGCGCCGCTCGCCGGCGCCGGGCAGTCGTCGGTGGCGTGGGCGTCGCACGCCGCCTGTTGCGCGGCGGCAGAAGGTGCGTCGTCCGGCTTCGCGACCACGGGAGCGAAGGTCTGGACCCGCATGCTGACCTTTTGCGCGTAGGCCAGCGAGCCGCCGTAACTCTTCAGTGCGAGGCTCAGATCGCCGCCCGCCGACTGCATGTAGCCGTGCAGGATGGCGGAGCCGGCCTCGATGTTGGCGCCAGGGTCGGTGAGGTCCTTGACGTTCCGCAGCAGCCCGCGGTGCGCGGCAGGCACCACCTGCATCAGGCCCGTCGCCCCGCGCGGGCCCTTGGCCTTTTCCTTGAAGCGGGATTCGATCGAGATGATTGCCAGCAGCAGCGCCGGCGGCAGCGAATACTTCGCCGCCGCGGTCTGGACGGCATCCGAGATCTGCTCGGCCTTGGCCCGGGCCACGCCGAACTTTTGCGTCAGGTACGCGGAGATGCGCTCGTGGTCGGGGTCGGTTTCATCGGCCGCTGCGATCTGCACCAGGCCCAGCGACAGCATGATCAGACAGAGTAAGCGGCTCATGAGCGAAGACCGTTCGAGAGGAGAAGCCTCTCATTATACCGATGCCCGAAAAATAGGCACCTATTCGTCAGAACATAGTCAAAACCGCGTGGGAGGTGGATCGAGCGGATTACTGCGCCTGTACCTGCTGGTGCATCGCCGCCTGCTGCTGGGCCTGTTGTTGCGCGTGCTGTTTGGCAAGATGCCGGCCGACGAGACAACCGCCCACGGCCCCCACCACCGCATGATGTCCCGCGTAATGACCGGCGACCCCGCCGACCACCGCGCCCTTGATGCAACCCGCCGCGTGGGCGGTTCCGATCGTGGCGAGCGCCAGCGCGGCGCTGAAGAGGGCAAACCTGATGCGACTTGCGTTCATGTGTCGATAACTCGTGTGTGGATGGGCGCGGCAGGCGTATCTACGAAGATCGATACCTGAGCGCCGGGTGACGGACAACGGTTCGCAGTATAAAAGACGCGCCTTACGGCGAGTGCAACGGCAGTACGACATCGGTAACGCAAGGTTACGGTAGCCTCGGCGCAATGACTGAGGCGCAAGATCCGAGGTGGGACGTCAAGCGCCTGAAAACGCGATCGCGTTTAGACTTCCGCATGGAATCCGATGTTGATTCTCCAGCTCGCGCCCATATGTGTGGTCGCTGAGTAACGACAGTAGGCAGGCCGATACATGAACAAACCTGAATTTACCGAGCCCGACAGTGCGCGTCCCGACTTGCTGTGTTTCCTCGTCGCGATTGCAGCCGCCTCGTATGCCTTGACTCAGGAATGGCGCGTCGACCATGTGGTGGAGTGCTGCCGTCAGTGGCTCAAGAAGAACCGCCTGAAGATGCACTGGCTCGACCGCGTGCTGATCGGTCAGCTTGCGCTGAAGATCGCCAGTCAGGATTTGCTGGACGCAGGCGTCGCCGTGCGGCTGTCCAGCGTGAACGCGCTGTTCACCAACGAGATGGAACTCAACGGCGCGAGCACCATGGTGCAGAGAATGATGGCGCTTTGTCACGAGGCGCTTTGAGCGCGTGGGTGGAGAACGTATAGTGAAGTGAGACCGTGCCTGCCTTAGGGGTAAGCTTCGGTTCAGGACGAAACGTCTTTGACGGGGGACGGCACGATGGCTATCACTTCAGATGCGACCTACCGCCCGCAAGGGCAGCCGCCCGAATCGCTGCGGGCGCTGGCCGGGTATCTTGAACTCTCGCTCGACAAGGGCAAGTGCCTCGTCATGATGCGCCATGGCGCCGACGTCTGTTCGGTGTATGTCGGCGATCCGTCTGACGAGGAAACCCAACTGACCGCGCACGGAACCCTGGCGACAGCCGTGGCCGACGAAATCCTCGAGTACACGCATCCCGGCACGAATCAGATCACCGTCGGCGATGAGACGTACCGTTTCTTTCGCAGCTTTACGCACATCGACAATGTCGGCGCGGTAGTGTTCGCTCCTGCGTAGCGGGCCTAGAGCGTCTGCATGCCCAGCACGAGGGTCGTGGCGATCGAGACCATGAAGATCAGCGCACCGATCGTGCGTCTGCGGTTCAGTTCGGTCCATAGAATCACGCCCGTCAACGACAGCAGAACCATGCTGCCGGCAATCGAATCGGCAAGCAGAATCCAGCCGGCGCTCGCGCCCGTCGAGCGATGCAAGCCTTCGAGCGTCGCAATGACGCCTTGCTCGCGACGCTCGACGCTGACGAACGTGCCCCCCTTCCAGTAGTCCGCGCTGACGACATAGTTCGGCGCGTTGAAGCGCACCGCCCAGTGCTCCGGCTGAATGACCGACTGATCGCCCCACGTGACCGGACCGGCCGGATCGCGCGTGACGCGCTCCGCGGGCCGGTCGAGTTTCAGTTCGGTGCGCAGCCAGCCGGCCAGTTCGCGCGGCGTCTTGAACTGAGCGGACTGCACGGGCATCTGCACGGTCGACACGACCGGACCGCCCACTTTGATCTTCATCGTCGCACGATGATTCTGCAAAAAACCGGTCACGCCGAACAGCAGGCCCAGCACCGCGCCCCACAAGCCGATCCAGCCGTGCACCTTGCGCAGCCACTTGAGAAAGGTGCTGCGCAACGAGCGCGTGCCGCCCGTGCGGGAGCGACGCTGCTCGATGAATTCCGGATTCGTGGCGGTCCGGGTTGCGATGTCGTTCAACGGATATCCCTTGATCAAAAGTCGATGGTCGACGTGAGCTCGAGCGTGCGGCCGAGGCCGACCGCTAACTGGTTCGAACCCGCAGCGCTCCAGTAGCGCTTGTTGGTCGCGTTTTCCAGGTTGGCCTGGAGCGAAACGCGCTTGCCGTACAGGCGCGTCGCGTAGCGCAGGCCAGCCGTGTAAATGGTGGCGCCGCCGATCCACGCCTGATCGGCGCTATTCACGGGCCGCGGTCCCACGTAGTACATCCCGCCATTGACCGACAAGCCTGCGAGCACCGGCACACGATATTCGGCGAAGAGGCTCGCCGTGACGTGCGGCGTGTTCTCCGGCGTCTTGCCGACCAGCGTCGGATCCGACGAGTCGAGTTGCCGCGCGTCGAGATAGACCGTCGATGCCGTCAGCGAAACATCTCTCGTCACATCGCCCTGCACCGAGAACTCGATGCCGCGAAAGCGCGCATTGCCGTCCATCGCGTAGATGTTGTCGGCGTTGGTGTCGGCCGAAGGCTGGCGCAGATTGAACAGCGCGAGCGACACCAGCGCACGGTCCGCTACCCGCGTGCGAATGCCGACTTCCTCCTGGCGGCTCACGGCGGCAGGCAGGATCTGGTTCGCATTGGCGGCCGTCGCGGGCGCGCTGCCGGCCGATTCGAGCGCCTCGACATAGCTCGCGTAGACGCTCGTGTCAGGCGTGAGCCGATAGCTGAGACTACCGGAGGGAGATGTCTTGCTGATGTCCTGGCTCGGCGTGCCCGCCTGCGAACTCATGTACTCGGAGCGGCGCGCACCGGCGATGAATTGCAGGCGCGAGGTCAGATCGACCTGGTCGAACAGGTACACGCCGCTGTTGCGCACGTGCTGCGCGTAGAACGGCTTCGGCGTGCCGCTTGGCGTCAACTTCGTGACAGGTACCGGGTCGTAGAGATTCTGAGCCGCCGTGTAGAAGTAGGTCGTGAAGTCCGGCTGGAACAGCCAGTTCTGCATGACGCCGGCGGTCAGCGTATGGCCGATCGGCCCTGTCCTGAACGCACCGGTCGTTTCGAGCCGCACGTTCTTGTTCTCGTACATCTGGCCGTTCTGCTGGCTGGCCTGCAAGGAGCCGGCGCCCGTCGCGAGGTTGTACTTCTGGAACACCCACGCCCAACGGTCGCGACGCGTGATCGACTGGCCGATCGAGAAATCCACGCTCCAGTTGTCGGACAGTGCGTAGTCGGCACGCAGCAACTGGCTATTGGCGCTCGCCTGGGTCGGATGCGCGTTGCTGACCAGCAGCTTCGACGGATCGGGGATGGCAGGCAGCGTGATGACGCCGTTCTTTGCCGTGAGCGGCACGATGCCCGCCTGCTCGACGATGCTGGATTCGACGTGTTCGAAATCGTATTGCAGCTTCAGCTTGCTGCTGATCTTCCAGTCGAGCGCGGCGCTGACGAACTTGCGATAGCCGCGATCGCCGTCGATCGGCGTCTCGACGTGTTCGTCCATCGCGTTGACGCGAATGCCGAACTGATCGTCGCTTCCGAAGCGCCGCGAGAGATCGACCGCGGCACCGTACGAGCCGTTCGAATCGGCGAGTGCCGTGACGCTCGTGACGGGTTCAGCGCCCGCCCGCTTCATGACCATGTTGACCACGCCGGCCGGCACGGTGAAGCCGTAGTAAAGAGCCGACGCGCCCTTCAGCACTTCGACGCGCTCCTTGTCTTCCATCGGCATCCAGACGTTGTTGTCGATGGGCAGGATGCCGTCGATGTAGTAGCTCGAGCGGTTATCGAGCGCAATGCCGCGGATCGCCAGATTGTCGTACGCCAGCCCGTTCAGTTGCAGGCGCGTCACGCCCGCCACATTGCGTAGCGCGTCGTATAGCCCCGTGTCGCCTTGCGCGTCCATCACGTCGCGCGTCACCACGTTGACGGTGGCGGGCACGTCGAGCGCGTCGAGTCCCTTGTAGGGCCCCGTCTCGACGCTCGCCGGAGCAAAATGCTGCGACTTCTCACCGGTGATTTTCACCGGTGCAAGTTGACCGGCGTCATCTGAGGTCTCACCTACGCGGCTTTCCGCGCCAGGTTTGGCACTGCTTTTGGTGTTGCTGTCCGGCGTCTCGGTCGTATCCGCCGCTTGCGCCGAAGTGCTGATCACGCTCGCCGCCAGCAATGTGCCGATCCAGTTCCGCTTACGTCGATGTGCCAATGGGTGTTGCCGTGTACCGCCGCCGTGCATGAAAGTTTCCCCGTTCCAAACGCTCGCTCAACGCAAGCCGGACCGCTCCGGTGCCGGTTGCCGCGATATTATTACAAACATAAATGCGAATCATTATCGTTTGAAAGCGGAATGGATGCAAGCTTTCCGAACCGTAACAGATGGCTTTTCGGCGGATGGGGATGGGCTCTAACGCAAACCTCTTTTTCGCAGCATGGGCGCGGTTTGCAGATCGCGAATTCAAGTTTCCGCTTTGAATTTTTTCGCTACCGGTCCCGGCCCGCCCGTCGCTTTATGCCCGCCAGGAATGACTGTTATCGACGGCGCCTGCCTTCTTCGCGCCGGCGCTCGCCGTCATCATTTGCTCACCGTCAACCCACCGGAGCAAACGATGAGCACCTTCCCGACCTACACGATCGACAACGCACCGTCCTTGTCGAAGGCCGGCCTCGAAGACACCAAACGTGCCTTTGGCTTTGTCCCCAACCTTCAGGCGCACATGGCAGAGTCGCCTGCGCTTCTGGCCGGTTACTCGGCACTGTGGGACCTCTTCTCGAAGAGCACACTCACGCCGCACGAGCAGCAGGTCGTCTACCTGACGTCGAATTTCGAAAACAACTGCCACTACTGCATGGCCGGTCACAGCACACTCGCGAAGATGATCAAGATGGACGCGGGCGTGATCGCCGCGCTGCGCGCCGGCACGCCGCTGCCGGATGCAAAGCTCGAAGCGCTGCATCGATTCACGACGCTCGTGGTGCGTGAGCGGGGCTTCGTTCCCGACGCCGACGTCGACGCCTTTCTCGCCGCAGGCTACACCCGTCAGAACGTCCTCGAAGTGATCCTCGGCGTGGCGACCAAGGTGATGAGCAACTACACCAACCACATCGTCCACACCGAGCTCGACGCGTTCATGGCCGGTAACGAGTGGACCAAACCTGCCGCTGTCGCCGCCTGAGCCATCGTCGGGAGCCCCAGTGGCTCCGTCCGACCCGCGCCCATGCATCAACTGATTCGTAGATATCTCTTAACGGAGAACGCTCATGTCACTGCAAGACAAACTCGACGCCTTTCGGGCCGACTTCAAGGCGGGCAAGCCGCCGTTTCACGCGCCGCCGGAAATTCATCCGGTGATGGAGCGCGCCACCGCGGAACTGATTGCGAGCGGGCAGGCGGGACGCGCAATCAAGGCCGGCGACCGCGCGCCTCACTTCAACCTCAAGGATCAAAACGGCAACGACGTGTCTTCCGCGGCGTTGCTCGTGAAGGGCCCGCTGGTCGTGACTTTCTATCGCGGCGTGTGGTGCCCGTACTGCAACATCGAGTTGCAGGCGATCAACGAAGTGTTGCCGGAGATTCAGGCCTATGGGGCGAACATCGTGGCAATCTCGCCGCAGACGCCGGTCAATAGCCGCAAGTCCGTGCGCACCAACGAGCTGGGCTTCCCGGTGCTGAGCGACGTGAACGGTCAGACGGGCGCCGACTTCGGACTGCGCTTTGCGTTGCCCGACTATCTGGTGGAGCTTTACAAGAACCTGAAGAACGATCTGCCGGCGTTTAACAACGACCCTAGCTGGACCTTGCCGATGCCTGCGCGCTACGTCATCGGACAGGACGGCATCGTGCTGTATTCCGAGGTCAACCCGGATTACACGCGCCGCCCCGACCCGTCGGACATGTTCCCGGTTCTGGAGAAAGCGACGGCGAGAGCCTGAGCTTCACCGTATGCCCTGCCGGAGACTGCAGCGCGTCAATCGGCACGCCCGGTTTCCGAGGGCGTGCCGCCCTTGCTGCTGACAGGGGCGCCGAGTATCTCCTCCACGAAGGCGACGAAGGCACGCGCCTTCGCACTGACGAGGCGTCCGGCCGGGAATACCGCCCACAGGTCGATCAAGGGCAATTCCCAATCGGTCAGCACAGCCTGGACCGTGCCGTTGGCAAGCTCAGGAGAAAACATCCATTCCGACGCGATCGCGAGGCCCATGTCGCCGAGTACCGTCGTGCGCATGCCCTCGGCGGCGCTCACACTGACGCGCCCGGACACGACCACCGCCACTTCCTTGCCGTGCTGGCTGAACGCCCACGACTCACCGCCGCCCCGCAACGAATAGACCACGACCTGGTGCTGGCTCAGGTCCGCAGGCGTCTTCGGCACGCCCGCTTCGCTGAAATAGCCGGGCGTGCCGACAACCAGCCGGCGGCTTTGCGCAATGCGGCGTGCGGTCATGGTCGAATCGTCGAGCGAGCCCATGCGCAACGCGACGTCCACACCTTTTTCGAGCAGGTCGATGGTGCGATCGTCCAGCACGATGTCGATCTGCAGGTTAGGGTGCCGGTCAAGAAAGGTCTTGAGCGCCGGCAGAATGTGCAGACGCGCGAAGGTCACCGCGGCGCTGATGCGCAACACCCCGGACAGCCCGGTCGACGCGTCGCGCACGACCTGTTCGGCAAGATCCACTTCTTCGATTGCGCGCCGCGCGTGCTCGTAGAAACGCTGACCGGCATCGGTGGGCGTCAGGCCGCGTGTCGAGCGCAACAGGAGTCGCACGCCGAGCCGCTCCTCGAGTTGCGCGATCGACTTCGAGACGGCCGGTTGGCCGAGCTTGAGACGCTTCGCAGCCGCCGAGAACGAGCCCGCCTCCACGACGCTGACGAACGTTTCCATTGCTGCCATGCGGTCCATGCCGTTGCGTCTCCCTGAATGACCCTGAAGTCGCTGTCGCGGCTGGAGAGGTTTACAGCGGCAAGTCTATCGCTTCAGACTCCTGGCCGCGACAACGGGAACGCCGGGGCTGAAATGAGCGTTCGCGACGCGTTGTCGGACTTACTTCCGCATGGGCGACCACTGCTCCATCTCTTCCTTGATGAAGGTGGCTAGAGACTTGATGTTACGGTGGACGCTGGCCTGCTCAAGTGCAGTCATGTACTCCGCGCGGCGTTTCATCGTGATGACCGTCCAGGGGTATTAGTGCTCTCCAGCAGACGCACGCGACCAACATACCCTCACTCCACCGTCACCGACTTAGCCAGATTCCTCGGCTTGTCCACATCCGTCCCTCTCGCACACGCCGTGTGATAAGCCAGCAACTGCAGCGGCACCACATGAAGAATCGGCGACAGCAACCCATAATGCTCCGGCATGCGGATCACATGCAGCCCTTCGTCGTTGACGATCTTCGTATCGGCATCCGCGAACACATAAAGCTGACCGCCGCGCGCGCGCACTTCCTGGATATTCGACTTCAGCTTCTCGAGCAGCGCATCGTTCGGCGCCACCGTCACCACCGGCATCGCCTCCGTCACCAGCGCCAGCGGCCCATGCTTCAACTCACCCGCCGGATACGCTTCCGCATGGATATACGAGATCTCCTTGAGCTTCAACGCACCTTCAAGCGCGATCGGATAATGCAGCCCACGCCCGAGGAACAGCGCATGTTCCTTGCGTGAAAACTCTTCGGACCACGCAATGATCTGCGGCTCCAGCGCCAGCACGCTGTTGAGCGCCGCCGGCAAGTGCCGCAACTGCTTGATGTAATCCGCTTCCTGCGCCGCGCTCACATGACCGCGCAGCTTGCCGAGCGTCACCGCCAGCGTGAACAGCGCAACCAGTTGCGTCGTGAACGCCTTGGTCGACGCCACGCCGATCTCGCGGCCCGCATGCGTCAGGAAGGAGAACTCGGTCTGCCGCACCATCGCGCTCGTGCCGACGTTGCACACCGCCAGCGTATGCGAATGCCCAAGCGATTGCGCATGCTTCAGCGCCGCGAGGGTATCCGCCGTCTCGCCCGACTGCGAGATCACCACCACCAGCGCCTTCGGATTCGGCACCGACTCGCGATAGCGATACTCGCTCGCAATCTCGACCTGAGTCGGGATCTTCGCGATCGATTCCAGCCAGTACTTCGCCGTCAGCCCCGAGTAATAGCTCGTGCCGCAAGCCAGAATCAGCAAGCTGTCGATGCCGGCAAACACCTTGTCCGCGCCCTCGCCGAACAGCGTCGCATCGAAGGTTTCGGCTTGCGGGATCGTGTCGGTGATCGCACGCGGTTGCTCGAAAATTTCCTTCTGCATGAAGTGGCGATACGGACCCAGCTCGACCGCGCCACCATACGCCGCCACCTGACGCACCTCGCGCTGCACCTCGTAGCCTTCACGGTCCGCAATGCGCACGCCTTCGAGCGTCAGCTCGCACACATCGCCTTCTTCGAGGAAGATGAAGCGCTCGGTGCTGCCGGCCAGCGCCAGCGCATCCGAGGCGAGGAAGTTCTCACCCTCGCCCAGTCCGACGACGAGCGGCGAACCCTGCCGCGCGCCCACCACCGTATGCGGCTGGTCCTTATGCAGCACCGCAATCGCATACGCGCCGTGCAATTGCTGAACCGCGGCACGCACCGCAGCGAACAGGTCACCCTGATACAGGCTATGCACCAGATGCGCGATCACTTCCGTATCGGTCTGCGAAACGAATTCGTAGCCCTTGCCGCGCAGCATTTCACGCAGGCCTTCGTAATTCTCGATGATGCCGTTATGCACGAGCGCCAGCGCATTGCGCGAGAAAATCGGGTGCGCGTTGTTCGTGACGGGCGCGCCGTGCGTGGCCCAGCGCGTATGGGCGATCCCCGTGATGCCTTCGAGGCGGCTCTCGCGCACCTGCTCATCCAGATCCGCCACCCGGGCGACGCTGCGCGCACGCTGCGGCTCGCCGTTGGCCAGCACGGCAACGCCGCATGAATCGTAGCCGCGATATTCGAGGCGACGCAGTCCTTCGATCAGGACGGGAACGATATTACGTTGCGCAACCGCGCCAACAATGCCGCACATAGAGTCTTGGTCCTTTGCAGGGGTTCAGTATCAGAGCGTGCAGCGGTCGCACGCCAGGTGCCCTTCAGCTTTTCTTCTTGGTCGGACGCACGAAGCCCGTCTTGCTGGTCTGCGTCTTGTCGTTCAGCACCAGCACGTTCTCCGCGACGTCCTTCCAGATCGTCGTGCCCGCGGCAATCGTCACACCGCGCCCGACGCGCACCGGCGCGACAAACTGCGTATCCGAGCCGACGAACACATCGTCTTCGATGATCGTGCGGTGCTTGTTCGCGCCGTCGTAATTGCAAGTGATGGTGCCCGCGCCGATATTCACGCGCGCGCCGACATCCGCGTCGCCGATGTAGGTCAGATGGCCCGCTTTCGAGCCATGGCCGATCACGGCATTCTTCACTTCGACGAAGTTGCCGACATGCGACTCGTCCTGCAGCGAGGCCCCGGGCCGCAGCCGGGCATACGGCCCCAGCCCCACGTTCGCACCGATTTCGGCGCCTTCGATATGCGTGAAGGCTTCGACCCGCGTGCCCGCGCCGAGCGTCGCATCGCGGATCACGCAGTTCGGCCCGATGGTCACGTTGTCCGCCAGCGTCACGCGCCCTTCGAATACGCAGTTCACGTCGATCGAGACATCGCGCCCGCATTCGAGCGTGCCGCGCACATCGATACGCGCCGGGTCGGCGAGCGTCACGCCCGCCGCCAGCAAGTCATCCGCGACGTTGTGCTGATGGATCCGTTCGAGCTCGGCCAGTTGCTGCTTGCTGTTGACGCCGAGCGTTTCCCATTCTTCGTCCGGTTGCGCCGTGACGACTTCGAAACCGGCTTCGATGGCGCGCTCGACCACGTCGGTCAGATAGAACTCGCCCTGCGCGTTGTCGTTCTTCAGCGAGGCGAGCCACATGCCGAGTTGGGCTGTGGGCGTGACGACGATGCCGGTGTTGATCTCGGCGATGCGCAACTGTTCCGGCGTCGCGTCCTTTTGCTCGACGATGCGCACCACGCAGCCGGTCTGGTCGCGCACGATGCGCCCGTAGCCCGACGGATCGTCGAGCGTCACGGTGAGCACGCCGTAGCAACCTTCCGCGGCGCTGTCGACGAGCCGCTTGAGCGTGCTTGCCCGCGTAAGCGGCACGTCGCCGTACAGCACCAGCGTGGACACCATGGGATCGAGCAGCGGCAAGGCCTGCTGCACCGCGTGGCCCGTGCCGAGTTGCTGTTCCTGCACGGCGAACAGGACATCGGGCGCTGCCACCGCCGCGCGCACGGCCTCGCCGCCATGGCCTACCACCACCACGAGACGGGTGGGCTTGAGCGTACGGGCGGTGTCGATGACGTGAGACAGGAGCGGCCGGCCGGCCAGGGGATGGAGCACCTTGGGCAGCGCAGAGCGCATGCGCTTACCGGTGCCTGCCGCCAAAATCACAATGTTCATGGCGTCGGCGAGGGGGACGAGTTTGGAGCCGTTAATTCTAGCATGCGGCTCATGACGGCGAACCCGCCGTCAAAGCCCACGCCGGCGGCGCGCAAGCCCGGAAGCGTGGGGCTTCCGGGGCTTATCGAAGCAGAAGTAGCTGAAGAAGCGAAAGAACCCGCGTCACTTCACAGATCGTCGAACTGCACGATCGAAATCGGCTTCGCGCCATTGAGCGTCAGGCCTTCGCCGGCATCGGTCGAGCACGGTTCTTCGTCGAAAGCGATATCGCCGTGCGGATCGGCCTCGCCCGTCGCGCGCAGATCGGCGAACGGGAACAGCTTGTGATCCATCAGATGCGACGGCACGATGTTCGACAGCGCGTTGAACATATTCTCGACGCGGCCCGGGAAGCGCTTCTCCCAATCGCGGATCAGCGCCTTCATTTCCGCGCGCTTCAGATTGGGCTGGCTGCCGCACAGGTTACACGGGATGATCGGAAATTCGCGCAACTCCGCGTATTTCTCCAGATCCGTCTCCTTCACATAGGCGAGCGGCCGGATCACGATGTTCTTGCCGTCATCCGATTGCAGCTTGGGCGGCATGCCCTTCAGCTTGCCGCCGTAGAACAGGTTCAGGAGCAGCGTCTGCAGGATGTCGTCGCGGTGATGGCCGAGCGCGATCTTGGTCGCGCCCAGTTCGCCCGCCACCCGGTACAGGATGCCGCGCCGCAGCCGCGAGCACAGCGAGCAGGTGGTCTTGCCTTCCGGCACCAGCCGCTTGACGATGCTGTAGGTGTCCTGGTTCTCGATGTGGAACGGAATGTCCAGTTGCTTCAGGTATTCCGGCAGCACGTGCTCCGGGAAACCCGGCTGCTTCTGGTCGAGGTTGACCGCGACGATGTCGAAGTTGATCGGCGCCCGTTCACGCAGGCGCATCAGCACGTCGAGCATGGCGTAGCTGTCCTTGCCGCCCGACAGGCACACCATCACCTTGTCGCCTTCCTCGATCATGTTGAAGTCGCCGATCGCCTGACCGACGAGGCGCGCGAGCCGCTTGAAGAGCTTGTTGTTCTCGTACGCCTCTTTCTGCTCGCGCCGCGTGAGCGCCGGCTTGACGGGGCGTTCGGCGGCGCTCGTCGCTTCGGCCGTGGCGGCCTGCTGCGACTCGGCGCTCAGGATTTCAGGAGCGTTCATGGCTCAATCCTCTTTGATGCGGAAGACTTCGACGCCGACTGCATCGCAGTCCGGATACACGTCCGGCTTTTCCGTGGACACGCGAGCCGCGCGCACCTGCGGATGGGCGAGCAGCGCGGTCAGGAGGTCGTCGCAGAGCGTTTCCTGCAGATGGATGTGCCCCCGCTCGACGCGGCGCGCGATGGTGGAGCGCATGAAGTCGTAGTCGACGACTTCGCGCAGCTTGTCTTCGACGGGCGTCGACAATGCGAGCGGCACGTACAGTTCGACGTTGATCACGACGCGCTGCTCGCCGCGCTTTTCGAAGTCGTGCACGCCGATGTTGATGTGCACTTCGTAGTTGCGCAGAAAAAGCCGGCGGCAATCGGCTAGCCGGGGGTGCGAAAGAGCGGCAAACATGGTCGTTCCAGTCAAAAAAGGCGTGCAGGGCACGCAAGGGGGCGCTTCAATGCGCGACGGCCAATGGGGCCGCGCGCGTTCAGGCGCCCGTCAAAAACATCACGTCGCGCGGGGACGGCACGAGGTGCTGACCACCGTCGACGACCAGCGTCGTCCCGGTCACACCCGCCGCCTCGGCCAGATACAGCGCGGCGGCGACGATATCCTCGGGCCGCGACGCACGGCCGAGCGGGGTGACGCGATGAGCCGCGGCAAAACCTTCCGGCGTCTGGTCGCCCGACTGCAGCGTCAGACCGGGCGCGAGACCCACCACGCGCAGCTTCGGCGCCAGCGCCTGGGCGAGCGCCACGGTGGCGGTCTGCAACGCGGCCTTCGACAGCGTATAGGACAGGTAGTCCGGATTCATGTTGTACAGCTTCTGGTCCAGCACGTTGATGACGACGGCGCGCTGCGTTTCGTCGCTGCGCGCCGCGTCCGGCGTGACCTCGTACAGCATACGCGCCAGCACGAGCGGTGCACCGACATTCGCGGCCATATGGCTCAGCAGAGCTTCGTAGCCGACGTTCTGGGCGGTATCTTCGTCGAACTGGGAGGCATTGTTGACGATACACACCGGCCGGCCCAGCGCTGCGGTGCAGTCCGGCACGAGCCGGGCGACCTCAGCCTCGACGGCGAGGTCCGCCTGCAGCGCGACCGCGCGACGGCCGAGCGCGGTGATTTCGGCGACCACTTCGTCGGCTTCGGCCTTCGACTTCCCGTAATGGACGGCGACGTCCCAGCCCCGGCTGGCAAAGCCGAGCGCGAGGGCGCGACCGATCCGCCGGGCGGCGCCGGTGATCAGCACGACGCGCGCGACGGCGGCCGGACGGGCGTGGACTGCGGAAGTATCGGAGGGGACGGTCATTTACAATACGCGGATGAATCCGAAAGCTCACCAACCCGATAGTTTACCTGCTCCCGGCCCGACCGCGCTTGCGCAGTCGGAAGCGCTGGCTGGGCAGATCCGTGCGGAGATCGCGCAAGCGGGCGGCTGGCTGCCGTTCGACCGCTATATGGAGCGCGCCTTGTACGCGCCGGGACTGGGCTATTACGGCGGCGGCTCGGTGAAATTCGGCCGTCGGCCGGAGGATGGCAGCGACTTCGTCACGGCGCCGGAACTCTCGCCGCTATTCGCCGCGACGCTGGCCCGACCGGTCGCGCAGGCGCTGGAGGCGAGCGGCACGCGTCACCTGATGGAATTCGGTGCGGGCACGGGCAAGCTGGCGGCGGGTCTGCTGAAGGCGCTGGATGCGCTGGGCGCGCAATTCGACACGTATTCGATCGTCGATCTGTCGGGCGAGTTGCGGGAACGCCAACGCGCGACGCTGGAGGCGGAGGCGCCGGCGCTGGCCGCGCGGGTACGCTGGCTGGATGCGTTGCCGCAGCAGTTCGAGGGGGTGGTGATCGGCAACGAGGTTCTGGACGCGATGCCGGTGCGACTCTTCGCGCATACCGGGGGTGTCTGGCACGAACGCGGCGTGACGTTGCATGAGGGAGTGTTCGACTTCGAAGACCGGCCGGTGAACTCAGCGCAGGACGTTGAGTTTCTGGCGGAGATTGAAGTGGATGGCGAGTACGTCACGGAGACGCACGACGCGGGGCGGGCTTTTACGCGGACGATCTGCACGATGCTGACGCGGGGGGCGGCGTTGCTGATCGACTATGGGTTTCCGCGCCACGAGTACTACCATGCGCAACGTGCGGGGGGGACGTTGATGTGCCATTACCGGCATCGGGCGCATGGCGATCCGTTTGTTTATCCGGGCTTGCAGGACATTACGGCGCACGTGGAGTTTACGGGGATTGCCGAGGCGGGCGTCGAGGCGGGGGCGGATTTGCTGGGGTATACGTCGCAGGCGCGGTTTCTGTTGAATGCGGGGATTACCGAGGTGCTGGGCGAGATTGATCCGACGGATACGGCGCGGTTTTTACCGGCGGCCAGTTCGGTGCAGAAGTTGTTATCCGAGGCGGAGATGGGGGAGTTGTTCAAGGTGATTGCGTTTTCGCGGGGCATCGAGGAGACGCTCGATGCGTTTGCCAGTGGCGACCGGACGCATACTCTTTGATTTGAGCCCGTTCGGGTTGGTTTGTGCTTCTGGTTTGCATTTTCGTTAGGGTTCGTTTCCGTTAGGGGCTTTGCGATGATCCGGTGGTTGTTGACTACGTTTATCGCTGTGGCCATTTTGTCGTCGTGCTGGCCCTGGCTGCGCAAGATTGGGATTGGGCGGATGCCCGGGGATGTCACCCTTCGGTTGTTCGGGAAGGAATATCCGTTTCCTTTTATGTCTACGCTTGTTTTGTCTATGATTTTGTCGGTGATTGCTCGGGTTTTGTAGTTGCTTTTTTGCCTGCGGCGCTTTGGTTGTTGTTCTTGGGGTGTTGGCCTTTCCTTGATTTCTTAGTGGTCTATTAGCTTCGCCCCTGTGCGGGGCAGCACTTACTTTCTTTGCCGCCGCAAAGAAAGTAAGCAAAGAAAGCGGGCTCACACCGCCAGCGTTTAGCGAGCCATCTAGGTCCACCACTGGAAACGGCCCAAGACAAGACCCGCCCTCGCACCCCACACGTTATTGACACAGCACTCATCCACCCCACTCCGCACTACGTGCGTCGCGGATGGGTCTGCATGGGAAGGCGGGGTCTTCCTGGACAAATAGTACTGTCAATTAACATTAGATATCCTACCGAAATTGCAGAAGGCGTTATGCCCGCCGGCGGAGCGCGTAGCGCAACGCTGGAACGAATGACTGCCTTGTCACGAGCGGTGGAAATGCGAGGGCGGGTCTCGTGTTGGGCCGTTTCCGGAGGTAGACCGAGATGGCTCACTAAACGCTGGCGGTGTGAGCCCGCTTTCTTTGCTTACTTTCTTTGCGGCGGCAAAGAAAGTAAGTGTGTAGTGGTCAAGCCCCTTTGGACACCCACAAAGGGGTTTTCAGTAAATAGAAGCCTCATAACGCGCCGGTGGCGAATCATTGGCCGCCGAATGGATGCGCCGGTAGTTGTAAAAGTCAGCCACGTAACCCGCGATATCGCGCTGGGCCTGTTCGTGACTGCAGTACTCCTGTTCTCCGATCCATTCACTCTTCAGGCTTCTGAAGAAGCGCTCGACCACCGCGTTGTCCCAGCAGTTTCCCTTTCGGCTCATGCTCTGCACCATCCCGTTTGCCTTCAGATCACTCACGAAGCGTTCGCTGGTGTACTGGCAGCCCTGGTCGGAGTGGAACATCAGTCCGGGGGCTGGGCGCCGGCTGCTGCGGGCCTGCTGTAGCGCCTGGATCACCAGCTCGGTATCCGCCTGCAAGGCAAACGCCCAGCCCACGATGCGACGCGAATGCAGATCCATCACGATCGCCAGATAGGACCAGCCCTGCCGCGTTCTCACATACGTAATGTCACCGGCCCATACCCGGTTGATCGCACCCGGCTCGAACTTGCGCTCCAGCAGGTTGGGCGCCACCAGTGCTTCACCTTCGGCCTTGCGATAGCGGTGCGTTCGCCGTCGCGCCACCGCCAGTTGCGCCTCGCGCATCAGCGAACGGGCCCGGTAGCGTCCGATCGCGTGACCTTGCTGCTGCAGCGCCCGCGCCATCCTGCGACTGCCGTAACTGCTGCGGCTCTCGCTGTGGATCTGGCGCACAGTTCTGAGTAGCGCGGGTGAAGCTGCCGGCTTGCAAACCCGTCCCGCGAACGCGTAGTAGCTGCTTCGCGGCACCTTCAGCAACCTGCACATCAGACTCACCGGCCAGGCCTTCTTCAGCGAACGGATCACTTCGAGGAGCGATCCAGTTCCTTGACGAAGAAGGCCGTGGACTTTTTTAGTATGTCGCGCTCACGTTCAAGCTCGACCACCCGCGCCTCAAGCTCCCGGATACGCCGCTGGTCAGCTTTGACCTGCACCTGCGTGCGCGGCGGCTGGACCTGCTCGGCGCGCCACTGCGCCACCCACCGCCGCAACGCCGTATCGCCAACACCTAGCGCTTCGCTGGCCTTCGCGAACGAGTAGCCCTGCGCAACCACCAGCTGCACCGCTTCTGCCTTGAATTCGTCAGTTATGTTCCGTCTGCTCATTTCTCACCTCGGTTGGAGAATTATCCCCTTTAGAGGTGTCCAGAGTCATTGGACCACTACAGTGCTGCCCCGCACAGGGGCGAAGCTAATAGACCACTAAGAAATCAAGGAAAGGCCAACACCCCAAGAACAACAACCAAACCAAGCCGCCGCAGGCAAAAACCCAACTACTCCCCCAAAGCCCGCCCAACAGCCCTAACCCTCTCCCGATGCACAGCATCTTTAATAAGCGAAGGCTTCTCAGCAAGACCAAGCGCGACAGCCCCCGCATCAACAGCCCGCGCAGCGACAAGAGCGACACGAAGCCGTTCAGCCTGCGGATACTCGCTGGCCTCAAACCCTAACCGTCCCCGAGCATCGGCCTCACAAGCCTGCAAAGCCTCAGCAAACCGCGCAGGTTTCCTAAGCGCATCACACCGCTCAAACAACCGCACAACCCCAGCGGCACCCGTATCCATCACGCGATGAATATTCCCATGCTCCCGCGCAACGAGAACAGCCAGATCCCGACACTCATTCGGCACCCGCAACCGCTCGCACAAAGGCTTAAGCAAATCCACACTACGCCCTTCATGCCCAATATGCCGCGGCAACACATCCTCCGGCGTAGTCGCCTTCCCCAAATCGTGCGTAAGCGCCGCAAACCGCACCGCCAACGCATACCCCTGCGCCGCGGCATGATCCACCACCATCATCACATGCACACCCGTATCCACCTCCGGATGGTAGTCAGCCCGCTGCGGCACGCCCCACAACGCATCGATCTCCGGCAAAATCCGCACAAGCGCGCCGCACTCGCGCAACACCTCGAACATCCGCGACGGCCGTGCCTCCATCAAGCCGCGTGACAACTCCTGCCACACCCGCTCCGGCACCAGCGCATCCACCTCGCCCGCGCTCACCATCTTGCGCATCAATACCTGCGTCTCCTGCGCCACCGTGAAATCAGTGAAGCGCGCAGCAAAACGCGCGACGCGCAAGATTCGTACGGGATCCTCAAGAAATGCATCGCTGACATGACGGAAGACGCGCGCCTGCAAGTCGGCCTGTCCATCGAACGGGTCGATCACCGGCCCCGTCAACGTGCCGTCCGGCTGCAACTGGCGAGCCATCGCGTTGATCGTCAGGTCGCGCCGCGCCAGATCCTCCTCGAGCGTGACGTCCGGCGCATAGAAGAACTGGAAGCCGTGATAACCCGCCGCCGTCTTGCGCTCGGTGCGCGCCAGCGCATATTCCTCGTGCGTCTGCGGATGCAGGAATACCGGGAAGTCCTTACCCACCGGACGGTAGCCTTGCGCCACCATCTGCTCCGGCGTCGCGCCCACCACCACGTAATCGCGGTCCTGAACCGGCACACCCAGCAACTCGTCGCGGATCGCGCCGCCTACCACGTAGATATTCATGCGCACGTATCGTAGACAGGAGTCGCGGCTTTTGAGCCGGCTGCAAACAACTCGATGCACACTGCCTCGAACGGAATGCCGACATGTTTCAACAGCAGCCGCGGACGCAATGGCCACGACCCATCGTTCTTGTCACCAATAAGGAGTTTCATTGCCTGATAAGCGAGAAAATGAAAAACGGGGAATTCAACGCCCGGCGTTGGCGCGGAACGCATTGAAGCGCGAGCGGGGCGACGCTCCGGTCAGATACACGGGCGCAATGGTCTCGATGCTGGCCGGCTCAAGGCCCAGCTCGGGCGCAAGCGGCCCACTCAGCACGCTCGGCACCTTCATCGAATCCAGATTGTCGCGCGAGATCACCGGCTCGCCGGGCGCGATTTCGAAAGTCAGCGCCTGCAGCCGCGCCAGCGCATCCGGCAGACGGATGATCCGCGCGTGACGGCCGATCACGTCGCCGCAGTACTTCACCAGTTGCTCCAGCGTATAGACGGTCGGGCCGCCCAACTCGTAGCTGCGACCGCTGGCGGCATCGAGATCGAGCACGTTGACGATGGCCTTCGCGACATCGCCGACAAACACCGGCTGGAATTGTGCATCCGGGCTCGCCAGTGGAATCACCGGAAAGATCCGCTGCAAGAACGCGAACTGGTTCAGGAACGCGTCCTCAGGACCGAACACCACCGAAGGCCGGAAAATCGTCGTGGCGAGCGTGGAGGCGCGCACCGCCTTTTCACCGTCGCCCTTGGAGCGCAAATACATGCTCGGGCCATTCTGGTCGGCGCCGAGCGCGCTGATATGGATCAGCCGATGCACGCCCTTGCCTTCGCATGCGGCCACGATCTTCGTCGGCAACTCGACGTTCGCCTTCGCGAATTCCGGGCCATACGGCGTGCCGCGTCCGCCATGCAACGTGCCAACGAGGTTGATCACCGCGTCGGCATTCTCGACGAAGCGCGCGAGCTCGACCGGATCGAACACATCGGTTTCGATCACGTCGATTGGCAGCAGCGTGAGATGACGGGCGTTGTAGCGCTGGCGCGTAGCAATGCGGACGTCTTTGCCGAGCTCGACGAGCGCGTTGACGAGATGGCTGCCGATAAAACCGGAGCCGCCGATGATCGCAATGGCTTGATGTCGCATTTCCGACTCCCTGGTGGAAGCCGCGGCAACGGCTGGAGTGAGGCGCCGCCGCGTGACGCGCGGCGGCACGACGCTTACGGTGCGATATAACCCAAACGCGCCTTCAGCGATTGCGGACGGCCTTCGAACAGTGCCGCGTAGTAGACCGTATTGGACAGCACATTCTTGACGTAGTCGCGGGTCTCGTTGAACGGGATCGTCTCCGCGAAGATCGCGCCCTCAACCGGATGCGCCAGCCCTTCCCGCCATGCCTTCGGACGGCCCGGACCGGCGTTGTAGCCGGCGGTGGCGAGTACGGCGGACCCGTCGAACTGATTGTAGATCATCGACAGGTAGTTGGTGCCGAGCAGGATGTTCGTGTTGATGTCGTTCATCTGCTCGCGCGAGATCGGACCCAGACCAATCTTCTTCGCCACCAATTGCGCGGTGCCCGGCATCAACTGCATCAGGCCGCTCGCGCCCACGTCCGAGCGCGCATTCATGATGAAACGCGACTCCTGGCGGATCAAGCCATACGCCCATTCGACGTCGAGCCCATTGGTCTGCGCATCGCGCTCGACGATGTCGCGGAACGGCGACAGGTAGCGCAACGAGAAATCGTGCTCGGTCTTCGTGCGGTCCGCCGTGTTGACGGTGCGGTCATACAGTTCGATACGGCGCGCGTACTCGGCCACCGCCAGCAGTTGCCGGTCGCTCATGGTGCGCAGCGGCCAGTTCCACTCGCGATTGCCTTCGAGACGCAGATTGAGCTGATAGAAGCGTTGCGCGAGCGCCAGGCCCGGCGTGTTCGCCGCTTGCTGCACTTCGGCGTCGGACACCATGGTTTTCGGCGGCACGGTGATCTTCTGGCCCAGGTCTTCCGTAGCGAGCTGGCCGTAAAAGTTGTAGCCCGAAGCGATCTGGGCGAATTCCTGGTTGGCCTGCGCGGTGTTGCCCCCTTCCTTGAGAGCACGCGCGTGCCAGTACACCCACGACGGCTGGCTGCGCAATGCCGCCGGCATCTGCTCGATCGACCAGCGCACCATCGTCCAGTCGCCTGCCAGCAGTGCGCTACGGGTACGCCATTCGTAGGCCGGGTTCGACAGCAACGGCGCATTCGCCGACAGCCGGTACCAGTCCACCGCGGTCGACATCTGCTTGGCCGCGGCCTGGTAGGCAATCGTGCCCCAGCCGATCGCCCGCTCCGGCGAACTGAGCGACGGCGCCACCGACGCGAAGGTAGCCGCGGCCATTGCCGGGTCGTTGCGCGCCATACGCGTGATCGCCAGCAGCGCCAGTTGATGCGACTGCGCATCCGGTCCGACGCCACGCGCGAGCAGCAGCGGCGGCGTGCTCGCCGCCTGATCGAACAGCACCGGGTCGGGGCGCTGGTTGCCGAGCGCGTCGACCAGCTTGCTGCCGGTGCTGGTGTAGTTCTGTTCGTAAGCGAGGCGGATCTGCTGCCAGACGTCGTCCGCGCTGAACTGCTGGTTCAAGGCAAGCGAGGTGATCAGGTCGACGCAACCGTCGCCGTACCACTTCGGGTCGACCAGCAGCGCACGCGCCGCGTCCGCCACGTTCTCACCGTGCGCGGCGCGCGATTCGAGCGCGTAGCACTTGACCTGCGTATCGTCGTTGAGCACGAAGCGCGCATATTGCTGGTCGAAGTTATTCCAGTCGTGACGCGCGCCGAGTACCACCAGGTAGTCGTTGCGCAACCGGTCGGCAATCGCCTGGCCGTCGTACTTCTGCAGGAACGACAACACCGGCGCGTCCGGCGCATCGACGCGCGGATGCCCCGTCGAATCGAACAACTGCGGCTTGATCTGGAAGTACTCCACATACGACGGCGCCGGATAGTCCGGAATCATCGCCGCCAGTTGCGCTGCGCGACCCGGATCGTTATCGCGCGCGGCTTCGCGCAGCTGGATGAAAGTCTGGTCGTCGTTGGAGAGTTGCGAAAGCGGAACAGGCTTCACGGCCGAGGCCGTGCTGCACGCGACGAGTGCCGCTGCGGCAAGCGCAAGACCGGCCGCGCGATATACTCGAAAGAGGCGTTTTGACATCGTTGTTTCTGGAGCGCGAATTGAACCCAAGCATAGCACGCAACCCCTTCCCGGAATCGAAAAACGCGCTCCGTAAAATGCTGCTGGAAACACGTGTACATGCGGCTCTCGGGCCGGCGGACAGCGAGGCGTTGAGCCGCCGCCTGCTCGATGCGCTGAAACGTTACGAACCGGCCTGCGTGGGCTTTTACTGGCCGCTGCCGGGCGAGTTCGACGCCCGTGCGGCCATCGCCATCTGGCTCGCGCCCGGTGGGCAGCGGCAGGCGAGTCTGCCCGTGGTCAGGACGCGCGGCGAAGCGCTGGAATTCCACGCCTGGGCACCTGACACGCCAATGAAGACCGGCCATCACCGGATTCCCGAGCCGGTCCCGCAAGAGGTGGTGGTGCCCGACCTGCTGTTCGTGCCGTGCGTCGGCTTCGATGCGCAAGGCTACCGGTTGGGTTATGGCGGCGGCTATTACGACCGCACGCTCGCGTCGTGGCCCGGCAAGAAGAAGCCCATCACCATCGGCGTGGCCTGCGAAGCCTGCCGCATCGACGCGCTGCAGCGCGAAGCCCACGACATCCCGCTCGACATGATCGTCACCGAGGCGGCTTGTTATCCGGAGCAGGCGCAGCAAGCCAACTGAGCCTCACCGCGTCACATCGTCACGGTGCCTGAAGATCACGGCGCTTAAAGATAAAGAGCCACCGCACCGTTTCCCACGCCCGGTTCAAGCCCGGCTCAAAGCGATGCCGCCGCCCGCGCCGCGGTGTCGTACAGCCCGGAGGCGTTGCGCATCAACTGCGCGGCCTCGCCGATCTGCTCATTCGTCAGACCGCTTTCCTTGAGCGTGGCGATCAGGCAGCTTTCGCGCACCTCGCGGTACTTGAGACACAGATCGCGGCCCGATTGCGTCGCCGAGAAGAACACTTCCTTGCCGGTCTTTTCGCTTTTTACATACCCTCTAGCTACCAGCTTCTTCAACGCGTAGGTGGCGACGTGGGTGTCTTCGATGTTCAGCACGAAGCAGATGTCAGCGAGTTTCTTGCGGCGCTCGCGGTGGCTGACGTGATGCAGCAGCGACACTTCGATGGCGGTCATATCCTTTTCGCCCGCCGCCGACATGCACCGCACCATCCAGCGGTTGAACGCGTTGCTCGCCATGATGAGCCCGTACTCCAGCTCCGACAGCTCCGCGCTTGTTTCCGAAACCAGATGTTCCGAGGAGACGATTTTGGTCGGTTGACGCGACATGACGGGTGTTCTCAATGCACGAATAGAGGTGCACGAAGTGTACGACGAGCGCCTCTTTTTGGGTGCCTGGCGAAAACGCTTATTGAGAAATTGTTGATATTTTATTGATAATGTACGCTATGCATCATGGTTGACGCGCCTGGTGCCGATATCCACTTATGAGCGGAGCGCTTGCCAGTCTGGCAAAGTCTCCGACCCACCCAACGAATCAGCGATGACGCAACCACGAATCTTTCAGTTCGGCGATGCCGCGCTAGTCTGCGAGGCCCCCGCCCCCGCGACGCTCGATTGCCAGCGGCGCGTCTGGGCGGCCGCCGAAGCGGCGCGCGGCTGGCCGCACGTGCTCGAGGTCGTGCCCGGCATGAACAACCTGACCATCGTGTTCGATCCGCTGGAAGCGGATAGCGCGGCGCTCGCCAACTTGCTGCAGACGGCCTGGGACGCCACCGGCGACGCCCCCGCCGCCGGCCGCGAGGTCGAGATTCCGGTGCAGTACGGCGGCGAGTTCGGCCCGGACCTGCAGGTGGTGGCCAGTCACACGGGGCTGTCGGTGAAAGAGGTGGTGAACCGCCACTCGGCGGGCGAGTACGTCGTGTTCTTCCTCGGCTTCCAACCCGGCTTTGCCTATATGGGCGGGCTCGAAGAGGCGCTGCACACACCGCGCCGCTCATCGCCGCGGCTCGAAGTGCCGGCGGGGTCGGTCGGTATCGGCGGCGAGCAGACCGGCGTCTATCCGGCCACGTCGCCGGGCGGCTGGCAACTGATCGGCCGCACCTCCGTGCCGCTGTTCGATCCGGCGCGCTCGCCGCCCACCCTGCTGCAGCCGGGCGACCGGGTGCGCTTCACCGTGGCGGGGATCGCAGCATGATCGACGTGATTCGCGCGGGTCTTCTGACCACGGTTCAGGATCTGGGCCGACATGGCTACCGGCACCTCGGCGTGGCAATGGGCGGGGCGCTCGACCGGCTCTCGCTGGAGGTGGGCAACCGCCTCGTCGGCAACCGGCCGGACGCTGCCTGCCTCGAGATCACCTTTGGGCCCACCGTGCTACGCTTTCCGCGCGCTACCCGGATCGCCATCACCGGCACCGAATTCGGCGCCACGCTCGACGGCAAGCCAGTCTATTCATGGTGGAGCCTGCCGGTCCAGGCCGGCCAGGAACTGACGCTGCAAGCGGCGAAGCGCGGCATGCGCGGCTACGTCTGCGTGGCCGGCGGCATTGACGTGTTGCCGATGCTCGGCTCGCGCAGCACCGACCTCGCCGGCCAGTTCGGCGGCCTCGGCGGCCGGGCGCTGCGCGACGGCGACCGTCTGCCGGTCGGCGCGCCGGCGCCGCACGCGGGTCGCGGCTTTAGTCCACAAGCGCCCGAATTCGGCGTGAAGGCGCCCGCCTGGTGCAAGTTCGTGCTCGTCCACGAGCCGCTGCGCCGCGGCCGGCACCCGTCCGGCGTGGCCTGGGCCGCGCCTATCCGCGTGCTGCAAGGGTCCGAATACGACCACTTCCCGGCCGACGCTCAAGAGGCGTTCTGGTCGAACGAATGGCTCGTCACACCGAACAGCAACCGCATGGGCTACCGGCTCGCCGGCACCGAGCTCAAGCGTACGCACAAGACCGACCTGCTGTCGCACGCGGTGCTGCCGGGCACGATCCAGGTGCCGCCGAACGGCCAGCCGATCGTGCTGCTCAGCGACGCGCAGACCACCGGCGGCTATCCGAAGATCGGCGCGGTGATCCAGGCCGATCTGTGGAAGCTCGCCCAGGTGCGCCTGAACGGCGCGATTCGTTTCATCCCGACCACGCCCCAAGAGGCGCGGCAGGCTTTGCTGGAAGAACGGGCGTATCTGCGGCAGATCGACGCCGCGATCACGATGCATGAGGAACGCTGTGCACGCCAGCCGGCGCTAGCAGCGTTGTAAGACCAAGTAGAGGAAATTATGGAAATCGATTTGAATGCCGATCTCGGCGAGGGCTGCGGCTCCGATGAGGCGCTGCTCGACCTCGTCAGCTCGGCCAATATTGCGTGCGGCTGGCACGCGGGCGGCGCGAACGCGATGCACGACTGCGTGCGCTGGGCCGTCAAGAAGGGTGTGTCGATTGGCGCGCATCCGAGCTTCAACGACCCGGAGAACTTCGGGCGCAAGGAAATGGACCTGCCCGCCAGCGAGATTTACGCCGGCGTGCTGTACCAGCTCGGCGCGCTCTCGGCGATCGCCCAGGCCGAAGGCGGACGCATCGCGCACGTCAAGCCGCACGGTGCGCTGTATAACCAGGCCGCGCGCGACCCGAAGATCGCCGATGCGATCGTCTCCGCCGTGCACGATTTCGACCCGTCCGTGGCGGTGTTCGCGCTCGCCAACAGCGGCCTCGTGACGGCCGCCCGCGAAGCGGGCCTGATCGCCATCGAGGAAGTCTTCGCCGACCGCGGCTATCGCTCGGACGGCTCGCTCGTGCCGCGCAAGGAGCCGGGCGCGCTGCTCGACGACGAGGAAGAAGTGCTTGCGCGCACCCTCGCAATGGTGCGCGAGCAACGCGTGCAGGCGGTGGACGGCCGCTGGGTGCCGCTCAACGCGCAGACCATCTGTCTGCACGGCGACGGCCCGCATGCGCTGGCGTTTGCGCGCCGCATCCGCGCCGCGCTCGAGAGCGCCGGCATCGAAGTGCATGCGGCCAACGCCGCGCGCGCCTGAAGCCAGGCAACCGGGGCGCCCCGCAACGGTCGGCCATAAAGCAAGCAACGCCCCGCCCCGCGCGGGGCGTTTGCCAGGTGCGGTAGCGAACGTGTCTATCGAGGCAGGTCACGCGGTAGAAAACCGCGCAGTAGTGGCGGCAGCAGAGAACCCGCAGCACAGCAGGCAGCAGCAGACGTCAGTACGCCTAAAGGGCACAAAGGTAGTTGCAGTGGACGGACGCGGCCAACCAGAGCCGCGCACAGCAAGACGGCGCAGGGCACGCCCCATGCGCCGCCTCACGTTAGCCGCCATTCGCGGCAAGGTTAGCAACCCTGTTTGGAGATCCTGATGCAGACAGCAGTCAATTTATGGCCGCTTATCGGCGTGGCCGTGATCATCATCGGTTTTGTGTTGCGCTTCAATCCGATGCTGATCGTGGCCGCCGCCGCTATCGTCACTGCGCTGGCCGCGCACTTCCCGCCCGAGAAAATCCTCGCCGCCATCGGCACGGGTTTTATCAAGACCCGCAACATCCCGTTGATCATCCTGCTGCCGCTCGCCGTGATCGGTCTGCTGGAACGGCACGGCCTGCGCGAGCGGGCCCAGACCTGGATCGCCGGCATCAAGGCGGCCACCGCCGGGCGTCTTCTGATCGTCTATCTGCTGGTGCGCGAACTCACCGCAGCGGTCGGCCTGACCGGCCTCGGCGGCCATCCGCAGATGGTGCGTCCGCTGATCGCGCCGATGGCCGAAGGCGCGGCCGAGAGCCGCTACGGCAAGCTCACCGACGCCGTGCGCCACCGCCTGCGCGCCTTCGCCGCGGCAACCGACAATGTGGGCCTGTTCTTCGGCGAAGACATCTTCGTCGCCTTCGGCGCCATCGTGCTGATGACCACCTTCCTGCGCGAAGCGGGCATCGAGGTCGAGCCGATTCACGTCGCCGTATGGGGCATCCCCACGGCGATCTGCGCGTTCCTGATTCACGGCTTCCGGCTGTATCTGCTCGACCGCAAGCTCGACCGCGAACTGCGCGGCAAGGACACGCCGGGCACACTGCCGCAGACCGGATCGGCCACGGGAGACGAGGCATGACGCTCACCATCAACTATCTGTTCTGGCTGCTCGGGGTTGTGCTGCTGATCATCGGCGGCATGATCCTCACCGACAAGGAACATCCGCGCCGCCTCACCGCCGGCGGCTTCTGGATTCTGTACGCGCTGATTTTCCTGATCGGCGACCTGATACCGCCTTCGGTGGTCGGCGTGCTGGTGATCGCCATGGCGCTGATCGCCGGGTTCGGCGGCGTGACCGCGGCCAGGCCGAAAGTGCTGTCGCTGGAAGCGCGTCAGGCTAGCGCCAAACGCCTCGGCAACAAGCTGTTCGTGCCCGCGCTGACGATTCCGGTGGTCACCGTCGTGATCACGCTGGCGGCAAGCCATCTGGCGTTCGGCGGCACGCCGCTGATCGAGCAGAAGAACGTCACGCTGATCGGCTTCGGGATCGGCTGCGTGATCGCCCTCGCCGTGGCCTGCGTGATGACGCGCGATACGGTTGGCCAGTCGATGAAGGAAGCGCGCCGCCTCGTCGATGCGTTGTCGTGGGCCGCGGTGCTGCCGCAGATGCTCGGCATGCTCGGTCTCGTGTTCTCCGATGCGGGCGTCGGCAAGGCGGTCGCGCACGTCACGACCGCCTATATCGATCTCGACTACCGGTTCGTGGCGGTCGCCGTGTACTGCATCGGCATGGCCGTATTCACGATGGTGATGGGCAACGGCTTCGCCGCATTTCCGGTGATGACGGGCGGCGTGGGCGTGCCGATTCTGGTCGGCGTGTTCCACGGCAATCCGGCGGTAATGGTCGCGATCGGCATGTTCTCGGGCTACTGCGGCACGCTGATGACGCCGATGGCCGCGAACTTCAACATGGTCCCCGTCGCACTGCTCGAATTGCCGGACAAGAACGCCGTGATCAAGGTCCAGGTGCCCACGGCCCTGAGCTTGCTGGTCGTGAACATCTTCTTGCTGAACTTCCTGATGTTTCTGTAGCGCATCCCGCGCGGCCGGCCTGACGCATCTTTTCGCGACAGGTCGGTACCATGGGAACGCCCGCCGCGACGACCTGTCGCGCTAAATTAGGATATGTCTGATCGAAGCGGCAAAGCCTGAGACCTAAGCTGGTGGACGTCTTCTCATCCACCAGCCGGCGTCGCGCAGCACGCGTGCCGCCGGCGTCCTGAAGCAGGTTTTCATGGAACAGCATCCTCATACCGGTGACGCGCAGCACGACGCAGACTCACCGTCCTACCTCGCCGCCCTCGTTGCCAATGCACTCCACGCGCATCGCGCGGGGCAACTCGACGAAGCCGCGCCGCTCTATCAGGAAGCGCTGGCAATCAACCCGATTCACACGGAAGCGCTGCACTACTTCGGCGTGCTGCAGCACCAGCGGCGCAACCACGCGGCCGCAGCCGATCTGCTGGATCACGCGCTCGAACTCGAGCCCACCAATGCGGCCTGCTGGAGCAACCGCGGCCTTGTCGCCGCGGCGCTTGGGCTGCACGAAGAAGCGCGCCGGTGTTATTGGCAAGCGCTGCAATTCCAGCCGGACTTCCCCGACGCACGCAATAACCTCGGCGTGACCCTGCAGGCGCAAGGTGAACTGGAAGGCGCCGTGCATCAGTATCGTCAGGCGCTGGCGCTTGACTCTTCGATGCTCGATGCACATCTGAATCTTGGCACCGCGCTCGCCAAACTCGACCGCTACGACGAGGCGCTGGCTTGCTACGAGCAGGCGCTGTCACTCGATCCGTACTCGGCAGACGCGCACTTCAATGCAGGCAATGCGCTGACGGCGAAAGGCGACAGCGCGGCGGCCATCGTCCGCTTCAGGCGCGCGCTCGAATTGCGGCCTGGCTTTGCCAATGCGCACATCAATCTGGGCAGCGCGGTCGGCAAGCTGGGCAACTATGCCGAGGCCGAGCAGCAGTACCGGTACGCCGTCGCGCTCAAGCCGAATCCCACCAATCTGGTGTGCCTGGGTGGCTCGCTCGGTGCGCAGGGCCGCCTCGACGAGGAAGAGGTGTTCTATCGGCGTGCGCTCGAACTCGACCCTGGGTATGTCGACGCGCATCAGAATCTCGCCTGGACGCTGCTCAAGCGAGGCGACTACGCGCAAGGCTGGGCAGAGTTTGCGAAGCGCTGGCGTCCGCAGGATTACGCGGCGATTGCGGTGGAAGATGTGCCGGAGTGGCATGGCGAACCGCTCGAAGGACGCGCGATCCTGCTGGTGGGTGACCAGGGCTTTGGCGATCAGATGCAGTTCTTGCGCTTTGCCCGCGTGCTCGAGAAGCTGGGTGCGACGGTCGATGTGTGCGTCCGTGAGCCGCTGCTGCCGCTGGCACAACAGGTGCCGGGCGTGCATCGCGCGTGGAGTATCGGCAAGGCCGAGGGCCGGTACGATTTCTGGGTACCGCTGATGAGCGTGCCGTCGTGTGTCGGGACCGAGCTGTCGACGATTCCTGCGGACGTGCCGTATCTGTTCGCCGATGACGCCAGGATGCACACCTGGCGCGAACGCGTGGAAACGGCCGCCGGCTCGCGGCGCAAGATTGGCCTGGTGTGGGCCGGCAGTCCGACCTTCGGCAACGATCGCTATCGGTCGATGCGCTTCGAAGACCTCGCGCCGCTGCGCGAGCTGGAGGGTGTGGCGTGGTTCTCGCTGCAGAAAGGGCCGTCGGAAACACAACTTGCGGATGCGCCGCCCGACTTCCGCCTGCACGATTTCACCGCCGATCTACACGACTTCACAGACACCGCCGCGCTGGTGATGAATCTCGATCTGGTGATCGCCGTGGATACCGGTGTTGCTCACCTGACGGGCGCATTGGGCAAGCCGGTGTGGGTGATGCTGCCGGCCAACTCCGATTGGCGCTGGCTGGAACATCGCAGCGATTCGCCGTGGTATCCGAACGCGCGTCTGTTCAGGCAAGCGGTGCTGGGGGATTGGACGCCGGTGGTTGAGGGCGTGGCAAGGGCGCTACTTGATTAAGCGCAAGCCCGCTGTCTTAGCGGCTTTCGCATCGAAAGTCGCGGTGTATTCGCACCCGGCATCATGGCAAGTGCGCTCAATAACGCAGTCGGCAAAATCGGCTTTGGACGAAGCGAAGAGCCGAAGCGCTTTCCAAACGGTCTCCGCGGACTCAATCACCAACTCACGCGTACGCAGCAGGGTTTCGACAACTTTGGCAATGTCCGCCCTGTCTGCCGCATAAAGACTCCCGAGTACCCACACAACTTCAATAAGCGCAACCTGGGTCACATAACCGGGATCGTCTACAGTAAGAGACTCCACCAAAGCGTTCGCCTTGGACGATTGTGCCGCATCACCAAGCCCGAGATCGCTTCTGACGACAGCCGGGATCGTGACCTGACCTTTCGAGGTGAGAGTTGCGGATGCCATACATCCTCCTGATTCGATATTTCCTTACTTTAGAGTAAGGAAGTCCGAAAATCCCCCCTCACCCCGGCTCCACCACAAACCCATGCTGCCGCAACAACTGCAGCACGCCCTTCGGGCCGCCGAGGTGCAAGGCCCCCACGGCCACAAACACCGGTTTGTTCGGCCCGGCAATCAACAGCATCCGCGTGACGAAACGCCGGTTCCGTTCGTACACAATCTTGTTGTCGATCGAATCGGACACCCGCTTGTCGCGCGCCAGCACCTCGGACTTGGCCGCCTGCCACGCGGCGATCGCGTCCGCGTCGCCCACCTGCCAGAGCCGGTGCAAGGTCTGCACATCCGCGAGGTTGCCGGCCGGCGTCTGCACCAGGTCCTGCGCCAGCATCTCGCGCTGCTGCGCGGACGACAGGCTCGTGAACGCGCGCATCTGCTCCCCAAGCGTCTCAAGCCCGACAATCTTGCCGCGCGTGCGCAGATAGACGTTCTGCAACTGCGCCTCGGTGCCGTATTCCGTCTGCAGCCCCGCACTCAACGAGTCGTAGGTTTCGACCAGCAGCGAAGCGAGCCACGGCCGCATTCGCTTGATCTCGTCGAGCGCCGCCGGATTGCCGCGCAAGCGGACTTCGAGCTTGTGCCATAGCGATTCCGGCAAATACTTCGGCAGGCACTCGCTCCGGCACACGCCGTATTTCGACACATCGTCCTGCGAGACCAGCAGGTCGTCCGGCGACAGTTCCAGCGCCAGCGTCGGCGAGGCCGCGAGCGCGGCCAGAATCTGCGGACGGAATGGTTTGTTCGGCGGATAGTCGGCCGGATCGCCGACATGCAGCGTGCCGAGAATATAGAGGGTGGTGGTGCCGCGCGTCGCGACGTAGAACGGCATATGCGCCGGTTGCGTGCGCACCGGACCGCTCGCCGTGTTGCCGGAGTTCGCGGGTGGAGGATTGAAACCGGGCAAGGTGGCGCGCGGCTGGCCAGGCGCCCCCGGCACGGCAGGCACCGGCAACGCCGGCCTGCCGCTTTGCGCCGGGGTATTCGCAGCCGCGCCCGCAGCGTAAGCCGTGGCGACCGGCGTAGCCGAACCGGGTAAGACGCAGGCAAGCGCGGCGCATCCCAGCAGCCACGTTCGCCAGCGCCGCGCGAAAACGGCGCGACAGCCGCCTTCACGCAGGCGGCGCGCAGGACGACGCGCCGCCAACGCTTCAGGCATCCACGTCCCCCACCTCCTCAGCGCGGTGGCACGACACCTGACGTCCATCCACTTCACGCAGCTTCGGTTCCTCGCTGCGGCAGCGCTCGATCGCATACGGACAGCGCTGATGGAACGTGCAGCCCGACGGCGGACTAAGCGGCGACGGCATCTCGCCTTGCAGCTTGATCTTGATGCTGCGATCCGCCTCGAAGATCGACGGCGTCGCCGACATCAGCGCCCGCGTGTACGGATGACGCGGATTCGTGAAGATCCGCTTCTTGTCGCCCAGTTCGACCACGCCGCCGAAGTACATCACCATCACATCGTCAGCGATATGCTCCACCACCGACAGGTTGTGCGAAATGAACACGTAGCTGGTCTTGAACTGCTCCTGCAGATCCATGAACAGATTCAGAATCTGCGCCTGGATCGACACGTCGAGCGCGGACACGGGTTCGTCGGCGACGACGATCTGCGGATCGAGAATCATCGCGCGCGCAATCGCCACGCGCTGACGCTGACCGCCCGAGAACATATGCGGATAGCGTTTGGCGTGCTCGGGCCGCAGGCCGACGGTGCGCATCATCTGCGCGATCCGCTCGGCGCGCTCGCCCGCGCTCAACTGCGTGTTGATGGCGAGCGGCTCGCCGAGCGTCTGCTCGACGGTCTTGCGCGGATTGAGCGAGGCAAACGGATTCTGGAACACCATCTGCACGCGCCGGCGCAATGCGGCGATCTTCGCCTGGTCGGCTCCGGCCACATCTTCACCGTCGATCAGGAGACGGCCGGCCGTCGGTCCTTCGATCATCGTCAGTTGACGCGCGAGCGTCGACTTGCCGCAACCGGACTCGCCGACCACAGCCAGCGTCTTGCCGCGGTCGAGCGAAAACGACACGCCGTTCAACGCCTTCACCGTGCCGTGGCCAAACATGCCGCGGCGCACCGAGTAGTGCCGCGCCAGCTGATCGGCGACCAGTACGTGATCGCCCGCCTGCTCCCTCGGCTCCGTCGGGCGGCGCGTTTCGGGTACTGCATTCATCGTGCGCCTCCGTGAGTGTGGACGTTCGCGTCGCCGGTAAGGTTCAGCGGCTTGATACAGCGTACCCTGGTTACCTCCGTGGCTGCGTTCGGGGTTGCGTCTGCGGTTGCGTTCGCGGTTGCATCAGCAAGGCCCGGCAACGGCGCCAACGCGGGCCGCGCCTTGGTGCAGTCGTCCACCACATACTTGCAGCGCGGCGCGAACAGACATCCCTTCGGCCGGTCGTCGCGTCCCGGCACCATGCCCGGCAACGCCGCCAGACGCACCGCGCCGACATTGTGTTCGGGAATCGCCGCCAGCAACGCTTCCGTGTACGGATGATGCGGCGCCGCGAAGATATCCGGGACCTTGTTGGTCTCGATCACCTCGCCCGCGTACATCACCGCCACGCGCTGCGCGACTTCCGACACCACGGCCAGATCGTGCGAGATCAGCACAAGCGCCATGCCGCGCTCCTTCTGCAGCTTCACCAGCAGTTCCATGATCTGCGCCTGGATCGTCACGTCGAGCGCCGTGGTCGGCTCGTCGGCAATCAGCAGCTTCGGATTGCAGGCGACCGCCATCGCGATCATCACGCGCTGGTTCATGCCGCCCGACATCTGGTGCGGAAACGACATGATGCGGTTCTTCGCATCGGGAATGCCGACCTGGTCGAGCAGTTCGAGCGCGCGCTGGTGCAGCGCGGCGCCGCGCAGCCCTTCGTGCAGCTTCAGCACTTCCTTGATCTGATAGCCGACTGTATAGCTCGGGTTCAGACTGGTGAGGGCGTCCTGGAACACCATCGCGATGTCTTTGCCGATGATCTTGCGGCGCTCCTTCGGCGAGGCCTTCAGCAGATCCTTGCCGTCGAAGGTGACCTCGTCGGCGCTGACCTTGCCCGGCGCATCGATCAGGCCCATCAGGGCCATCATCGTCACGCTCTTGCCCGAGCCGGATTCGCCCACGACGCCGACCACTTCGCCCGGCGCCACGTCCAGGTTGATGCGGTCGACGGCCGGCAGGCCGTTGAAATTCACTGCGAGGTTGCGGATGGTGAGTAACTTCTGGTCAGCACGCGCACGGCCGCCCGAAGCGGGCTGACCGGCCCCCTCGGGGGACAGCGAATGAAATGAGCGTGGGGGTTGTTCCATCTAGGCCATCCGCTTCAGTTTGGGGTCGAGCGCGTCGCGCAGGCCATCGCCGAGCAGGTTGATCGCCAGCACCGAGATCACGATGGCGAGGCCCGGCAAGGTCACGATCCACCAGGCGTTGTCGATGTAGTCGCGCGCCGAAGCCAGCATGGCGCCCCACTCCGCCGCCGGCGGTTGCACGCCGAGGCCGAGGAAGCCGAGCGCGGCCGCATCGAGAATTGCCGACGAAAACCCGAGCGTCGCCTGCACGATCAGCGGTGCGGTGCAGTTGGGCAACACTTGCGAAAACATCAGACGCAGCGTGCCCGCGCCCGCGACCCGCGAAGCCGTCACGTATTCCTTCTGCAACTCGCCGAGCGCCGAGGCGCGCGACAGACGCACATAGCCGGGCAACGCGACGATGGCAATCGCCAGCATGGTGTTGATCAGGCCCGGGCCGATGATGGCGACCACCGCCACCGCGAGCAGCAGCGACGGCAGCGCGAGCAGCACGTCCATGATGCGCATGATCGGCGTATCGGCCCACTTCTCGAAGAACGCGGCGATCAGCCCGAGCACGACACCCGGAATCAGCGCCAGCACCACCGAGACGAAGCCGATCCAGAACGACAGGCGCGCGCCGTACATCAAGCGGGACAGCATGTCGCGGCCGGCTTCGTCGGTGCCGAGGATGAACTTCCAGTTGCCGCCGTCGAGCCAGGCGGGCGGGATCTTCACGTAGTCGCGGTATTGCTCGATCGGACTGTGCGGTGCGATCACCGGTGCGAAGATCGCCACGAAGATCAGCAGCAGCACGATGACGCCTGCGACCACCGCGCCGCGGTTGCGGGAAAAGTTGGCCCAGAATTCACGGGCGGCCAGTGCCCGGCCGCTCGGTGGGGTCACTGCTGTGGGGACTGTATTTTGTATGTCGGCCATCATGCCTCCCGCCGAGCCGCCTCAAGGGAGGCATGAGCCCCCTTGGGGGGAAGCGAACGAATGTGAGCGTGGGGGTGCATGGTCCTTTTACCTCGTATGGCGAATGCGCGGATTCAACACGCCGTACAACAGATCGACGATCAGATTCACGACGATCACGAGTGTGGCAATCAACAGGATACCGCCCTGCACGACCGGATAGTCGCGCCGGCTAATCGCATCGATCAGCCATTTGCCGATGCCCGGCCAGGAGAACAGCGTCTCGGTCAGCACCGCGCCGGCCAGCAGCGTGCCGACCTGCAGCCCGATCACGGTCACCACCGGAATCAGCGCATTGCGCAGCGCATGCACGACGATCACACGCCCCGGCGGCAAACCCTTGGCGCGCGCTGTGCGGATGTAGTCCTCGCGCAGCACTTCGAGCATGGAGGAGCGCGTCATCCGCGCCACCACCGCCAAAGGAATCGTACCGAGCACGATGGCCGGCAGGATCAGGTGGCTCAGGGCGGACCTGAACGCGCCTTCATCGGTCGACATCAGCGAGTCGATCAACATGAAGCCGGTGACGTGCGGAATGTCGTATTCGACCGCAATGCGGCCCGACACCGGCGTCCAGCCGAGCTTCACCGAGAACAGCATGATGAGGATCAAGCCCCACCAGAAGATCGGCATCGAATAGCCGGTGAGCGCGGTGCCCATCACGCCGTGATCGACCACCGTGCCGCGCCTCAAGGCCGCGAACACGCCGGCCGGCAGCCCGATGACCAGCGCGAACAGCATCGCGCAGATCGACAGCTCGACGGTGGCGGGAAAGCGCGCGAGGAACTCGTCCATCACGCTGGTGTTGGTGATGATCGACATCCCGAGGTCGCCGTGCACTGCCCGCTTGAGATAGTGGACGTATTGCATCGGCAGCGGCTCGTCGAGTCCGAGCCGGTGCATCGCGGCGGCGTGCATCGCCGGATCGACGCCACGTTCGCCCATCATCACTTCGATGGGGTCGCCGGGTATCAGGTGAATGAGCGCGAACGCAAGGATCGTGATGCCGATGAAGGTCGGTATCACCATGCCGATGCGGCGCAAAACGAAGCGGAACATGGTTCGTCCCTATGGTCTTGATGAACGGAAAACACAACCGGCGACGAGGGCTTGACACCCCGGTCGCCGGACCATTTCGACCAGTTTTCTAACCGTGCGAAAAACGGACTGCGTCAGTCTTACTGCACGCCAACACCGTCGAAGCGCGCATAGCCGAGCGGCTCGATGCGCATATCGATTACCTTCTTGCTCACCGGCTGATACACCGTCGAGTGCGCGATCGGCGAGAACGGCAGTTGCTGCGCGAAGATCTGCTGGGCCTGCGTGTAGATCTTCGTGCGCTCGCCCTGATCGATCGTCGTGCGGCCCTTCTGGATCAGATCGTCGAACGGCTTGTAGCACCACTTGCCGAAGTTGTTGCCGTTGATCGCTTCGCAGCCGAGCAGCGTGCCGAGCCAGTTGTCCGGATCGCCGTTGTCGCCGGTCCAGCCGATCAGCATCGTGTCGTCCTCACCCGCGTGAGCGCGTTTGATGTACTCACCCCACTCGTACGTGACGATCTTCGCGCGCACGCCGATCTTGGCCCAGTCGGCCTGGATCATTTCCGACATCAAACGCGCGTTCGGGTTGTACGGACGCTGCACCGGCATCGCCCACAGGGTGATGTCGAAGCCGCTCGCGAGACCCGCCTTGGCGAGCAACGCCTTGGCCTTCTCCGGATCGTAGGAGAGGCTCGGCAGGTTCTTGTCGTACGACCATTGGGTCGGCGGCATCGGATTGGTGGCCGACTGGCCCGCGCCCTGGTAGACGGAATCGATGATCGCCTTCTTGTTGATCGCCATGTCGAGCGCCTCGCGCACTTCGACCTTGTCGAGCGGCTTGTGCTGGACGTTATACGACAGGTAGCCGAGGTTGAAGCCCGGTTGCGACGGCATCGAAATGCTGGTTTCCGTCTTCAGCGGCGCGATGTCCGCCGGACGCGGATAGCTCATCACCTGGCATTCGTCGCGCTTCAGCTTCTGCACGCGCACGCCGGCATCCGGGGTGATCGCGAAGATCAGCTTCGAGATCTTCACGTCGTTCGGCTTCCAGTAATCCGGATTGCCGTCGAAACGGATCGTGGCGTCCTTCGTATAGCTGCGGAAAATGAACGGGCCCGTGCCGACCGGCTTCTGGTTGAGATCAGCGGCCTTGCCGGCCTTGAGCAGCGAATCCGCATACTCGGCCGACTGGATCGACGCGAACTCCATCGCCATGTTCTGGATGAACGGGGCGTTCACTTCCTTCAGCGTGAAGCGCACGGTGTACGGATCGACCTTTTCGACCTTCGCGATCAGCTTGTCGAGGCCCATGTCCGTGAAGTACGGGAACTGCGCCGGATACGCCTTGTTGAACGGCATGGTCGGATCGAGCATGCGCGTGAACGTGAAGAGGACGTCGTCCGCGTTGAACTCGCGGCTCGGCTTGAAGTAGGCGGTTGTCTGGAACTTGACGCCGTGACGCAGATGGAACGTGTAGGTCTTGCCGTCCGGCGAGACATCCCAGCTTTCGGCGAGGCCCGGCTCGACCTTGGTGCCGCCGCGCTCGAACTCGACGAGGCGGTTATAGACGGTGAACGTGTTGGCGGTGAAGTCGGTGCCCGTGGTGTATTGGGCTGGATCGAAACCCGCAGGGCTGCCTTCTGAGCAGTAGACCAGGGTTTTATTCGGGATCTCGGCACGCGCGACACTCGCGCCCACCATCGATGCCGCTGCAGCTGCGACGAGCGTCGTGATCCGCGCGGCGCGCAACAGATTGTTTTGCTTCATGTTTCCTCCAGGTTCGGGGCCGGCTTGCACCGGCGTAGCGCGATATTACTTGAGCATAGCTTGCGGCAACAAGCGGAGGAAATTCCTTGTGTTCACGATCGGAAACACTTGTTAGGCATAGATTGAGGCCCGTCAACACCGGATTGACGGGCCGCGTGACGTCTCTGAGGCTAAAAGCGGGTGCAAAAGCACCCATATCCGCTCATTTCAGTCCCACGCCGAGGAATTGCGTCGGGCCGAACGGGTCGATCTTGAAGCCCGTCACCTCTTTTGAAATAGGTTGATAAACGGTGGAGTGGGCAATCGGCGTGAACGGCACCTGGTCCTTGAAGATCACCTGAGCGTCCATGTAATCCTTGGTGCGCTGGGCAAGGTCGGTGGTACTGCGCGCCGCAGTGATCAGGTCGTCGAAGGGTTTGTAGCACCACTTCGAGAAGTTGCTGCCCTTCACCGAATCGCAGCCGAGCAACACGCCGAGCCAGTTGTCCGGGTCGCCGTAATCGCCGGTCCAGCCAATCAGGATCGCCTCGTGTTCGCCGGCGTGGGCGCGGCGGATGTACTCGCCCCACTCGAAGGTAACGATATTCACCTTCACGCCGATCTTCGCCCAGTCGGACTGCAGCATTTCAGCCATTAGCCGCGCGTTCGGATTGTAGGGGCGCTGGACCGGCATGGCCCACAGCGTCAGGTCGAAGCCGTCGGGATAACCGGCTTCCTTCAGCAGCGCTTTGGCCTTGTCGATGTCGTAGGGCGCGTCTTTCAGGCTCTTGTTGTAGCCCCACTGGGTAGGCGGCATCGGATTGGTGGCAATCTGGCCCGCGCCCTGGTACACCGACTCGATGATCGCCTTCTTGTTGATCGACATATCCAGCGCACGGCGCACCAGCACGTTATCGAGCGGCTTTTTGGTCGTGTTGTAGCCGAGGATGCCCAGATTGAAGCCCACCTCGCTCGGCATCGCCAGCGACGAGTCGGCCTTGACCGCCGCGATATCCGCAGGACGCGGGTAGCTCATCACCTGGCACTCGCCGCGTTTCAGCTTTTGCAGCCGCACGGCCGGGTCGACGGTGATGGCGAAGATCAGCTTGCTCACTTTCACGACGTCCGGTTTCCAGTAGTCCGGATTACCGTCGAAGCGGATGGTGTCGTCCTTGGTGTAGCTGCGGAAGATGAACGGCCCCGTGCCGACCGGGAACAGATTGATGTCGGAGGCCTTGCCGGCCTTCAGCAATTGATCGGTGTATTCCGCCGACAGAATCGACGCGAACGGCATCGCGATCTGCTGCAGGAACGGCGCATCCACCTGCTTGAGCGTGAAGCGCACCGTGTAGGGGTCGAGCGCCTCGATCTTCGCGATGTTCTTCGCCAGCCCCAGATCGCTGAAGTACGGGAACGGCACCGGATACGCCTTATGAAACGGCTGATCCGGATCGAGCATGCGCTCGAAGGTGAACACGGCGTCGTCCGCATTGAATTCGCGGGTTGGCTTGAAGAACGAGGTGGTCTGAAACTTCACCCCATGGCGCAGATGAAACGTGTATTGCAGGCCATCCGGGGAAACGTCCCACTTCTCGGCAAGCCCGGGTTCGATGTCGGTGCTGCCGTGGGCGAACTCGACCAGCCGGTTGTAGACCGTATAGGAGCCGGCGGTGAACTCGACGCTGGTGGTGTACTGCGCGGTGTCGAAACCGGCTGGGCTGCCTTCGGAGCAGAACACCAGGGTCTTGTCAGGCAGCGTCGCAGCGGGGGCGGCGACGGGTGTCAAGCATGCCGTCGAGACGGCCAGGGTTGTCAATGCGGGCAGGCAATACTGGCGAACTACGAACAGCATGGATGACACTGTCATGACGTTCTCCGGTCGGCAGCCGGACCGGCTGCGCCTTGATCATAGACAGCACAATATTCAGCTTCAATACACGCTTCTACTCTCCGGACCTTGCGGTGGAGCGAGCGCGTCTGCGGCGGCGCACCAAATCGCCTTGCGCGAAGCGGTGGGGGAAATGAACCGCGCGGCCAGCCGGCCGCGCGGGTGAAACACAAGTCTTATGCGCCCGCTCAGGTGCCGGATTACGCGGCCAGTGAACCGCCCAACCGGTCGCAGATCGACTTGGTGGCCGCTGCGTTGTTGAGCGTATAGAAATGCAGTCCCGGCACGCGGGCATCGACCAGACGCCCGCACAAGTCCGTAACCACATCCAGGCCGAACGCGCGAATCGCTTCGCGGTCGTCGCCGAAGCTCTCCAGCCGGCGCGCCACCCAGCGCGGCACTTCCGCACCGCACATCTCGGAGAAGCGCATCAACTGCGAGAAGTTCGTGATCGGCATGATGCCGGGCACGATCGGCACGTCGACGCCGAGCTTACGCGCGTCGTCGACAAAGCGGAAATACGCATCCGCGTTGAAGAAGTACTGCGTGATGGCCGAATTGGCGCCGGCCTTCACCTTGCGGGCGAAGTTCTCCAGATCGTGGCGCGGCGAGCGCGACTGCGGATGGTATTCCGGATAGCCTGCCACCTCGATCCAGAACCAGTCGCCGAACTCGGCGCGAATGAAGCTCACCAGTTCCGACGCGTAGCGCAGTTCGCCCACTTCGCCCATACCGGACGGCAGGTCGCCGCGCAGCGCGACGATATGGCGGATGCCATGCGAGCGGTACTCGTTGAGGATCGCCCGCAGGCTTTCCTTCGACGAGCCGATGCACGACAGGTGCGGCGCCGCCTGCAGCCCTTCCTTCGCCATATCGACCACGGTGTCGAGCGTGCCCTGCTGCGTCGAGCCGCCGGCGCCGAAAGTCACAGAGACGAATTTCGGCTTGAGCGGCGCGAGTTGCGCGCGCGTGGCGCGCAGCTTCTCGACGCCGTCCGCGGTCTTGGGCGGGAAAAATTCGAATGAAAGTTCGAGCGGATTCATGACTCAATCGCCCTTCTAAAAATGAAGCTCACCTCAGCCGAAACTGCGATTGCCGAAGATGAGCGCGGACAGCAGCCATGAAACGATGCTGTACAGGATCGAGCCGAAGAACGCCGACCAGAAACCGGACACTTCGAAGCCCTTCAGCAGCGACGCGCACAGCCAGAAGCACAGCGCATTGACGACCAGAATGAAGAGTCCGAGCGTAACGATCGTAACGGGCAGCGTCAGCAGGATCAGCACCGGGCGCAGCACGGCGTTGATCAACCCGAGCACCACGGCAACGATCAGCGCGGTGCCGAAGCTGCGGATGTGGATCGACGGCACCAGGTACGTGATGATCAGGAGTGCGAGCGCATTGATCACCCAGGTCAGCAGCACGGTCATGTAAAGCTCCTTTTAGGCTGAAAGTCCGGAATCGAGCGGAACAGGCCGGCGCTGAAACAAAGGCGGCTCGCCGTACAGGCAGCGCCTTTGTCTCATGCCGTGACGCCGCGGCGTGCGGCGCGCGCTGCGGTGACAGCGGGTTGCACGCCGCAGCGGCGGCCTGGGCTGGTCTTGCTTAGTAACGGTAGTGGTTCGGCTTGAACGGACCGTTCTTGTCGACGCCGATGTAGCCGGCCTGCTCGTCCGACAGCACGGTCAGGTTCGCGCCGATGCGCGCCAGATGCAGGCGCGCAACCTTCTCGTCGAGATGCTTCGGCAGCACGTACACCTTGTTCTCGTACTTCGAGCCTTCGGTGAACAGTTCGATCTGTGCGAGCGTCTGGTTCGTGAACGAGTTCGACATCACGAACGACGGGTGGCCCGTTGCGCAACCGAGGTTCACGAGGCGGCCTTCAGCCAGCAGGATCACGCGCTTGCCGTCCGGGAAAATGATGTGGTCGACTTGCGGCTTGATGTTGTCCCACTGGTACTGACGGGTCGACGCAATGTCGATTTCCGAATCGAAGTGACCGATGTTGCAGACGATCGCGTTGTGACGCATCGCCTTCATGTGGTCGTGGCCGATCACGTGGAAGTTGCCGGTGGCCGTCACGAAGATGTCGGCCTTGTCGGCGGCGTATTCCATCGTCACGACGCGGTAGCCTTCCATCGCCGCCTGCAGTGCGCAGATCGGATCGATTTCCGTGACCCACACCGTCGCACCCAGACCGCGCAGCGATTGCGCGCAGCCCTTGCCCACGTCGCCGTAACCGGCGACCACGGCGATCTTGCCGGCGATCATCACGTCGGTGGCGCGCTTGATACCGTCGACGAGCGACTCACGGCAGCCATACAGATTGTCGAACTTCGACTTGGTGACCGAGTCGTTGACGTTGATGGCCGGGAACGGCAGGCGCCCTTCCTTTTCCATCTGATACAGACGGTGCACGCCGGTCGTGGTTTCTTCCGTCACGCCCTTGATGTGCGCGAGACGCGTCGAGTACCAGGTCGGGTCTGCATCGAGGTGCGATGCGATCGACTTGTACAGCGCGACTTCTTCCTCGTTGGTCGGCTTGGCGATGACCGAGCGGTCCTTCTCAGCCTTCGAGCCGAGGATCAGCAGCAACGTGGCGTCACCGCCATCGTCGAGGATCATGTTGGCGAATTCGCCGTTCGGCCATTCGAAAATGCGGTGCGAGAATTCCCAGTATTCGTCGAGCGATTCGCCCTTGAACGCGAACACCGGCGTGCCGGCCTTGGCGATCGCGGCAGCGGCGTGATCCTGCGTCGAGAAGATGTTGCACGAAGCCCAACGGACGTCGGCGCCGAGCGCGGTGAGCGTCTCGATCAGCACGCCGGTCTGGATCGTCATGTGCAGCGAACCGGCGATGCGTGCGCCCTTCAACGGCTGCCGCGCCTTGTATTCTTCGCGCGTTTGCACGAGACCCGGCATTTCGGTTTCAGCGATGTTCAGTTCCTTGCGGCCCCAGTCGGCAAGCGACAGGTCGGCAACGAGGAAATCCTGGGAATTTTTGGAATCGATAACTGCGGCGTTCATCACGCCCTCCTTTCTAAGAAATTGACTAGAAATTTGACGTGAGCGCGGTTCGATGGGGCGCCTTGAAAAGCGCTGCGCGCATTCAAGCCGTCCGATTGAAAGCCTCCGAGCCTGGCGGGCGGCCAGCGAATGCAGATTCGCGGTACCCGTCGCAACGCTCCTCGAAGACGAACGGCGATTGTAGCAAATCGAGATGAACTCGGGGTGACGCGGGGCTTGCGAGGAGGCCTGAACGCTTTGCGAGGGTGCGTGGGCGCTTTTTGAGGACGCCTGGACGCCTCTTGGGGGTTTAGGCCGCCCCGGCGGCCGGTGCGTTCAGCGTGCGCAATTGCGCGATGCCGGCCTTGGCCGCTTCGAGAAACTGGCCGGAGAGCCGGAACGACTCTTCCAGATCCGCCTGAACCGGCGCCTGCATGCCGAAGCAGATGCGGAAATAGCGCTCGGCATGGATGCGCGGGTGGTAGTGCATGCGCACCCGCTTGGCGTCGGAGAGACGCGGGTTGCCGAACAGTTCGCGCAGGGCCCACGAAAACGCACCGTCTTCCCCGCCGTTGCGGCGGAAAAACGCGTCCATCGGGAAGCCGCCTAGCGCCGCATAGACCGGCCGGCGAATGATCAGGCTGCTCGGCACCGTATTGCTCAGTGTCGCAGCGTGCGCGTCGAACTGCGGATGCCCGACGATCTCCGCCGGAAAGCCCGCGTACTCGACGTCGAGCCGGATCGAGGCTTCGCCGGGATGCTGTTCGAGAAAGCCGCTAGCGGCCGCAAGCGCGCCGGGGAAGTATTCGTCGTCGGCGTCGATGAAAGCCAGCAGCGGCTGTGTGGCATGCATCGCGGCCCAGTTGCGCGCCCGCGCGGCGCCGCCGTTCACCGGCATCTGCAGCAGACCGATGCGCGCGTCGCGCTCGCCGTAGCGGCGCACGATCTCGATCGAAGCGTCGCTCGAGCCGTCATCCACGACGACGATCTGCGCCGCCTCGGGCTGGATGACGCAGCTATCGAGCGTGCGTGCGAGGGTGGCGGCAGCGTTGTAGCAGGGAATGACGATCGAAACGGGCAACATGGGATGGGGAGAACGGCGCGAAAGCGCGGGTACGAGAGGGGGATCATGATAGCGCGGCGCTTTCAAAGACCATCCTGAAAAGGCAGTGGCGTCGGCGGACGGGAGGCGTGAAGCGCTGGTGACAATCCCCAGGTCACATACGACAAAAGTGCTTAGGCTGCGCCGCAACATAAATATAATGACTCATCATCGTAAAAATCATTCCATATTGGAATTCCGGAGCCTGAGATCGTGGAACTTCGTGCCCTCCGCTATTTCGTCGAAGTCGTGCGCCAGCAGAGCTTTACCGTGGCCGCCGAGCAGATGTTCGTCACGCAGCCCACCATCAGCAAGATGGTGAAGTCGCTGGAAGACGAGATCGGCTCGCCGCTGTTGCTGCGAGACGGCCGCCAGATGGTGCTCACCGACGCCGGGCGCATCGTCTATCAGCGCGGCCAGGACGTGCTCGCCGCGCATGCGCAATTGCAGGCCGAGCTCAACGATCTGGACACGCTCGGACGCGGCGAGCTGACCATCGGCATTCCGCCGATGGGCGGATCGCTGTTCACGCCCGCGATTGCCGAATTTCGCCAGCGCTATCCGAAGATCGAACTGAAGCTGTTCGAACAGGGCTCGCGGGCCATCGAAACGGCGCTGATCAACGGCGAGCTGGAGTTGGGCGGTGTGCTGCAGCCCGTGGACCCCGAACACATTGATGTGCTGCCGATGACACACCAGTTGCTCTGGCTGGTCGCGCGCCGCGGTTCGCGCTGGGACGCGCTGCAGCAGGTGCCGCTCGCGGATCTCGCGGCCGAGCCGTTCGTGTTCTATGGCGAGAGCCTCGCGCTTAACGACGTGGTGCAGAACGCGTGTCGCGCGGCCGGCTTCGCGCCGACCATCGTCGGGCGCAGCGGTCACTGGGATTTCATGGCGGCGCTGGTGCTGGCCGGCGTTGGCATTGCGCTGTTGCCCGCGCCCTATTGCCGGCGGCTGGACGCGACGCAGTTCACCTGCCGGCCGGTCGTCGAACCCGAGATTCCGTGGGAAATGGCGATCGGCTGGCGGCGCAACGGCTACCTCTCCCACGCCGCGCGGGCGTGGCTCGAGGTGGCGCGTGAGACGTTGCGGGCGCAGACCGGCGACGACCTGATGCACTGGCCCGACATCGGTATTACCGGCGCCGCGCCGGCCGGCGTTGCGTCGACGGGGGACGGCGCCGGCCGGGTTTGAGTAGCGCGGCTTACGCTTACTGCTGAGCCTCGACGAACTCGATGCGGCGGTTCGCAAAGCGGCCGCTCGCCGTGTCGTTGCTCGCCACCGGACGCGCATCGCCATAGCCTTGCGCGGTCAACGAGTCAGCCGGCACGCCGGTCCTGATGAGGAACGCCCGAACCGACTCGGCGCGCTTCTTCGACAGTTGCAGATTCGCTTGCGCCCCGCCGACGTTATCCGAATACCCCGCCACCTCGAGCTTCGCCGCCTTGCCGTTATGCGAGCAGGCCATCAGCACCTGACCCGACTGGCGCAGATCGTCGACAGCCGAGGCCGGCACGTGGGCGCTTGCGCTCGCGAAGTTGACGACCTGCAGATTCAGCACCTTGACGACATCGGCCACGGCGCACGAGCTATCCGGGGCAAGCAGACCCTTGACGGCGCTGCGGAACGTCTGCGTCGCGTCGGCCACAGCCTGGTCCACGTTGAACGAGCCGATCTGGTACGACGCGCCGAACAGCGCCTTCAGGCGGTCGAGCCAGCCAAGCTTGGCGTTCGCCGCCGCGCCGCTCAGTTCGATGCGCGCGCCGTCCACCTTCACTTCCGCGCCCGGCAGGGCCAGCAGCGGCAGCAAGGCGTCGATATGCGAGAGCCAGTCGGCCGGCCTGGTGTCCGGATCGACGGTGACGTTCGCGACGAAGCGATCGGCGCCGAACTTCTTCGTCAGCGCGTCGAGCAACGCGGCCTTTTCGGCTTCGCTGCCGACGGTGGCGTTGAGCGTCGGCTTGCCGGCCGGATCGACCTTGAAGGTCAACTGGCTGTCTTTGGTAGGCGCCGGAGCGGCGGCCGGCTGTTGCGCCTCAACGGCGCTCGCGGCGACCGCCGAAGCCGCAACCTCGCTCGCCGCGACGGCCGGTGCGGAAGCGGCTACCGCTGCGGGCGCGGACGCCTCTTGCTGCGCCGGAGCCGCGACGTCCGCCGTCTGCTCATGATTGCAGCCGCGCAGGAACAGGAACGCCAGCACCGCGGCAATCGCGGCCAGCAGCCACCATAACCAGCGATGGGAGCGCCGTTCTTCACGCAACACGGCGTCGACCGGCACGCGCGGCGCCGGCTGGACGGACGGCGCCGGCTGCGCAGCCGGCGTGGCCGGTGCAGCCGGATGTTCGATATGCGCGGAGACCGCTTTCAGTTGCGACAGGATGTTGCCCATGAATGCCGCGACGCCGCCCAGACCCAGCGCCGACAGCAGGCCGTCGTTCAGGTACGGCGCAATTGACGGCAACTGATGGCCGAGCATCGTCGGCAATTGTCCGGCGCCGCCCTGGGCGTCGAGGAAATGGCGCTTCAGAACGCCAAACGGGGTCGCGCCGACAATGCCCGTCAGTGCGTGCGTTGACTGTGCCGGCACGCCGGTTTGCGCGGCGACCGTGTCGCTCAGGCCGTCGATCCGGCGATCCGTCACACGTTCCAGCAGTTGCCGGCCCATCCCTTCGAGCTGGCTCAAACCCGCCGTGGTGGCAAGCAGTTGCGGCAGTTGTTCGCCGATATGCGCGTTGACTTCCGGCGCCATGATCGTGCTGAACAGCGCGCGCGTGCCTTCCAGCGTGGCGCCCTTTTGCATCAATGCGGCGACCAGTGCCGGCGCGGCTGCGCTGATGACTTTCTCGGTTGACTGCCCCGGCAGGCCGAAGCGCGCGGAGAGTTGCCGCACCACGCTGTCCGACAGCGCGAACTGAATCAGTTGAATGACATTAATACTCATCGACTCGTTCCTTGAGTGAGTGAACGCGCCACCTGACACGCTCTTTTTCGCCGCGAGAGTATAGGGGCGTGAAAATCTCAAAAATGGATCGGGAAGATTAATTACATAAATCAGGAATAGCCCTCAAATACCCGTGGAGGACCGCCGGAGTTCGGGCATTTCGCCCCGGCTTACCGGGAGACTTACCTAGGAATGAGGAGAAGATTCAGACAAACGCGACAGATTAATCTGTCAGATTAATTTTCGATTATTCAGGCGCGTCATTCGGATAGTCCGATAAAGCAGATTAAAAGACTGGACACGGGCCGCCATGAGTCAAATAGCCCGTGCTTTATTCCATTCATCCTGTCGTATATCAAACTCGCCGTTGCGCGTAATGGCAGTGACATGCGCCAGCACGTCACCACGCCATCGAGCGGTCACGCATGCGCCCCCACCGCCGCCCCCACCTGCGCCGACGCTCCCGCGCGGCGCGTCGCGGCGATGAACTCCGCTGCCCGCTCGCCGATCATCACGGTCGGCGCATTCGTGTTGCCGCCGATCAGCGTCGGCATCACGGAGGCATCGACGATCCGCAGCCCCGTCACGCCGCGCACCCGCAACTGCGGATCGACCACCGAGGCAGGATCGCTGCCCATCCGGCAGGTCGCGACCGGGTGATAGATCGTGTCGGCATGCTGCGCAATGGTCTCGCGCAACGCCTCGCGGCTCTGGCCCGCATGCGTGTACAACTCCTTGCCGCCGCACACTGCCAGCGAAGGCGCATCGAGAATCCGCCGGGCGATATGCGCGCCCTCCAGCAGCAGGTCCAGATCGCGCGAATCGCTCAGGAAACGTGGATCGATCACCGGCGCTTGCCGCATGTCCGCGCTGGCGAGCGTCACCGTGCCGCGGCTATGCGGCCGCAGCACGCAGACATGCAGCGAATAGCCGTGCCCCCAATGCATGTGGCGGTTGTGATCGTCGACGAGGGCCGCGCAGAAGTGCAATTGCAGATCCGGCCGGTCGAGCGTGGGCCGGCTCTTCAGGAAGCCGCCCGCCTCCGCGACGTTGCTCGACAGCATGCCGGTGCCGTGGCGCATGAAGGTGGCGAATTGCGGCGCCATCCGCGCAATACCGCGCAGCGAAAAACCGGTCGGCTCGATCGACGCCACCCGCTTGTTGATCGTGAAATCGATATGGTCGATCAGGTTCTGGCCGACCTGCGGCGCGTCGTGAATCACCGGCACGCCGAACGATTGCAGGTGCGCGGCCGGTCCGATGCCCGAGCACATCAGCAACTGCGGCGTATTGAATGCGCCCGCCGCGAGCACCACCTCGGCACGCGCTTCGAGCGTTTCGGTACGGCCGCGGCGCACGATCTCGACGCCGCTCGCGCGCTTGCCGTCGAAGGTCACGCGCAGCACCGTGGCGTCGGCCAGGGTGTGAAGATTGGGGCGGTTGTGGCCGTAGATATACGCCTTCGCGACGCTGCAACGCCGTCCGTCGCGCTGCGTGACCTGATAGAAACCGACCCCTTCCTGGTCCTCACCGTTGAAATCGGCGTTGGCGCGGTGGCCCGCTTCGAGCGCCGCCTGCACAAAACGCTGCGAGAACGGATTGCGAAAGCGCAGATCGCTGACGGTCAGTGGACCGTCGCCGCCGTGCCACGCATCCGCGCCGCGTTCGTTGCCTTCGGCACGGCGAAAATACGGCAGGACGTCCGACCAGGCCCAGCCCTGGCAGCCGAGTTGCGCCCACTCGTCGTAATCGAGCGGATGGCCGCGCGTGTAGACCATCGCATTGATCGCGCTGGAGCCGCCGAAGCCGCGTCCGCGCGGCTGATAACCGCGCCGGCCCGCCAGCGCCGGCTGCGGCGTGGTCTCGTAGCCGTAATTCGTCTTGAGTTTGTTCGGCACGACCACCGCCACGCCGACCGGCATGTTGACGAACAGATTGCGCTCCGTGTGCGGCCCGGCTTCGATTAGCGCGATCGTGGCGTCGGGACAGGCGTCCGCGAGACGGCCCGCCAGCGAACAGCCGCCGGATCCCGCACCTACGATGATGTAGTCGTATTGCATGCGCTCCTCCTGATTCGGGCCGCATGGCGCGCGCCCTGTCTCGTGCACACTTGTCTACGTGTGTTTCCTGCGCATTGTAGGGAGCGTTGTGACCGCGTGGCGGGTCCGCGCCAGAGCGATCACTCTAAACGAAACCCGCATCGCGCCCCTATGATGAAAGGTGAACTTGGGGGCGGCTTCCCCCTTGTAGAGGCTACGCAACGCCTCCCGGCATGACATTCAAACGCAGCATCGCACGCGCTGTCTAACGGACACGCGGCACGGCAGACCCCGATAAAACAGCGCCGCCGATCGGCCCCCGGCGCAGATCCGGCGAACGGAGACAGCAGATGGAACGGCATGGCCCCGGAACAACCCACGACGTCACCAATCAGGTTCCGCCACTGGCGAATTACAACCTGTTTGCCAGCGATGCCGCCCTCGCCGCCGCCCTCGAGCGCGACGGCGCCGCGTGGCATCGCGAGGCGCTGCTGCGCCACGGCGCGGCGCTGACCACACCGGAGACGCTCGCGCTCGCCGATCTGGCGAACCGCCATACCCCGGAACTGTTCACGTACAGCCCGCGCGGCGAGCGCATCGACGCACTGGAATTTCATCCGGCCTGGCACAGTCTGCTGTCCTTGCTGCGGCGCGAAGGACTGCACGCGTTGCCGTTCTCCGATCCGCAACGCGGCGCGATGGCCGCGCGCTGTGCCGGCTACTTCCTGCACGCGCAACTCGAGTCCGGTTCGCTGTGCCCGCTCACCATGACCTTCGCCAGCATTCCGGTGCTGCAGCGCGAACCCGCGCTGTTCGAGACGCTGCGCGACAAGCTCTACGCACGCGAACACGATCCGCGCGACCTGCCGCTCGCGCAAAAAACCTCGGCGATGATCGGCATGGGCATGACCGAGAAACAGGGCGGCTCGGACGTACGCAGCAATCAGACCCGCGCTTACGCCACGGGAAGCGCCGGCGGCGGGCGCGGCGGCGAGTACCGGCTGGTCGGCCACAAGTGGTTCTTTTCCGCGCCGCAATGCGACGCCCATCTGGTGCTCGCCCGCACCGGCGATCACGAGGGCCTGTCCTGTTTCTTCGTGCCGCGTTTCGCACCGGACGGCAGCAAGAACGCCGTGCAGATCCAGCGTCTGAAAGACAAGCTCGGCAATCGCTCGAACGCGAGCAGCGAAGTCGAATTTCTCGACGCGTTCGGCATCCTGATCGGCGAGGAAGGACGGGGCGTGCCGACCATCATCGAAATGGCCAACTACACGCGGCTCGATTGCGTGATCGGCAGCGCCGCCTTGATGCGTGCCGCGCTCGTGCAGGCGATCCACCATGCGCGGCATCGCAGCGCGTTCGGCCGGCATCTGGCCGAGCAGCCGCTGATGCGCAACGTGCTGGCCGACCTCGCGCTGGAATCCGAAGCGGCGACCGTGTTGTTCATGCGCCTTGCCCGGGCGTTCGAAGATGCCGCGAGCGCACCCGAAGAACGCGCCTGGCGACGCATCGTCACGCCGGCCGCGAAGTACTGGGTATGCAAGCGGACACTCGAATTCACCGGCGAAGCGATGGAGGTATGGGGCGGCAACGGCTACGTCGAAGAAGGGCCGATGGCGCGCTTTTATCGCGAGGCGCCGGTCAATTCGATCTGGGAAGGCTCGGGCAACGTGATGTGCCTCGACGTGTTGCGCGCCATGGAACGCGAAGCCGATGCCGCGCAGGCGCTGTTCGCCGCGTGGCGTGCGGATGCGCAGGGGCATCCCGCGCTAACGGCCGCGCTCGAGCGCCTCGCCGCGACGCTCAAGGCGGCGCCGGAAACCCGCGAAGCGTCCGCGCGGCGGATCGCGCAGCAGATCGTGCTGACTGCTCAGGCGACGCTGCTCGTGCGCTACGCGCCGACGGCGGTGGCCGATGCGTTCATCGCGACGCGCCTCGCCGACGGCTGCGGCGAGAGCGGGCGCGTGTACGGCACGCTGCCGGCCACGTTCGATCACGCGGCGATTATCGAGCGGGCCTTTCCGGCTTGATGCACCGCACTGGCCTGCACCTCGCCGGTTTGCCAACCGCATCGCCCATCCGCATCGCCCATCCGCATCAGCAAGCCAATAAGCGCGGCCCACCGCGCATCGACAACCATCAAGGGAGTGGACATGAAGAACGATCTGCCGGAGATTGCCGCGCTCGAAGCGCTGCTGCGCGAACAACGCCAGGCGTATCTGCGCGCGCCGTATCCGTCATGGGAGACCCGCGCCGCGCATCTGAAGGCCTTGAGCGCGATGCTGCGCGACAACCGCGACGCGCTCGCCGACGCCATGAACGCGGACTTCGGCAACCGCGCCAAGGAAGAAATCCTGCTCGCGGAATTCCTCGTCCTGAAAGGGGAAATCGACGGCGCGCTCAGGCACGGCAAGCGCTGGATGAAATCCGAGCGGCGCAGCACCAACAAGTGGCTGTTGCCGGCGCGCGCCAAGGTGATCCCGCAACCGCTCGGCGTGGTCGGCATCATCGTGCCGTGGAACTATCCGATCCTGCTCGCCGGCGGTCCGCTGGTGAGCGCCCTCACGGCCGGCAACCGCGCCATCATCAAGATGTCGGAACTGACGCCGCGCACCTCGGCGCTGTTCGAACAACTGATCGCGCAGACTTTCTCGCGCGACCACGTCACCGTGGTCAACGGCGACGCCGCGCTCGCCGCCGCCTTCAGCGCGCAGCCGTTCGATCATCTGCTGTTCACCGGCTCGACCAAGGTGGGCCATGAAGTGATGCGCGCGGCCGCCGAGCATCTGACGCCCGTCACGCTCGAGCTGGGCGGCAAATCGCCCGCCATCGTCGGCCCGCATGCGCGCTTCGACAACGCGGTGGACAACCTCGTCGCCGGCAAAACGCTGAACGCCGGGCAAACCTGCATCGCGCCCGATTACGTGCTGGTGCCGCGCGGCAAGGAGCAGGCCTTCATCGAACGGGCCCGCGCGCGCATGACGGCGATGTATCCGGATTTCGCGCGCAATCGCGACTACACGTCGATCATTTCCGAGCGTCATTTCGCGCGGCTGCAGCGCCTCGTCGACGAGGCGCAAGCGGCCGGCGCGCAACTCCATCCGCTCGCCGACGGCGGCGCCGATGCCGCGACGCGGCGCTTTCCGCTGATCGCCGTGACCAACGCGGCCGACGAGACCGCGCTCATGCAGGAGGAGATTTTCGGGCCGCTGCTGCCGATCGTACCGTACGACACGCTCGACGACGCCATCGCATGGATCAACGCCCGGCCGCGTCCGCTCGCCCTGTATCTGTACGACGACGATGCGGCGACCATCCGGCGTGTCGAGCAGGAGACCATCTCGGGCGGCATGGCGGTCAACGAAACGCTGATGCATCTGGCTTGCGAGAGCCTGCCGTTCGGCGGCGTCGGCGCCAGCGGGATGGGCGCGTATCACGGCTATGAAGGCTTCGCGACCTTCTCGAAGATGAAGCCGGTACTCACCCAGGCGCGCTGGAACGCGCGGGGGCTGATCTCGCCGCCGTATGGCAAGCGCGTCAACGCGCTGCTCAAACTGATGCTGCGGTTCTAGGATTGAAACAGGCGGCGACGCGGGCTCGGGCCCGTTCAGGCCGCCCGCACCCGATGCCTGGCCTGGCCGGCGTTCACCGCCCGATCGGTTCGATCGGCTCGAGCGCGCTCGACGGCGGCTCGTCCGCCGCGCCGCTTTCCAGCCGGTGCAGCCACGCAAGCAGCTCGGCCACCGCCTGATAGAGCTGCGGCGGAATGCGCGCATCCAGGTCCACCTGCATCAGCAGCGAGACCATCTCAGGCGCCTCGTGCACATACAGGCCCGCCTCTTTGGCGCGCTGGATGATCATTTCCGCGAGCAGGCCGTAGCCCTTTGCGATCACGCGCGGCGCGAGGTCGCTGTTCTGGGCGTCGTAGACGAGCGCGGCGGCGCTCTTGCGATGCGTGCGGCTCATCACATGTCCCAGTCGAAATCGGTGTCCGGCGTCGTGGTCGGCCATTGGGCACGGTCCGGGCGGCCTGGGCGTGACGGACGCGTCGGCGGGTCGGCACGCTCCGGACGCGTGGGACGTTCCGTGCGCTCGGCGCGCTCCGTACGGAAACCGCGGCGCGGCGTGTCCGCCGGCGCGTCGTCGGCCGGTGCCGTACGCGCATAAGCCGAGGCTGCGGCCTGAGCCGCGGCCGCAGCAGCCGCGTTCGACGAACCCGCCGGTGCCGCCCCGCCCACCTCGCGAATCGACAGACCGCTCAATTCAATCCCGGCGGCGGCGAGGCGCTGCTTGAAACTTTCGCTTTGCTCCACGAGCCGCGCCGCGCCGAGTGGACTGGCGAGCACCCGCGCGGACAGCCGGTTGCCGGTGAGCGTCAGTTCGGTATCGACGGTGCCGAGCATCGGCAACGACAGCGTGAGCCGCGTACGCCACGGATAGTCCTCCTCCGCGCCGGCCCCTCCACCACCGCGCTCCCACTCGTCGCCCTCCTGCTGAATGGTCCAGTCGAGTTTCGCGCCGGGCCACGCTTCGCCGGTCCAGCGAAACTGGCCCGTGGCGAGCATGTCGAGTTGCTGGCGCACCAGCGGAACCGTCGCGGCATTGATCGCCGCGGCAACCGATTGGGTCGCCTGGCTCGGCGTATCGCTCGTCTGGGTGACGGCCGCATGCAAAGCGGAGCGTTCGGGCTGGGCGGACAGATCGGACAAGGAATTCGCCAGCACTTCCCCGGCGGCGAAGCGCGCGGCCTGGGGCGAGAGGATCGACGTCATCGGGCGGGCCGCGCTGTTCCCTTCGGCGCCGCTCGCGGTCTGCGTGTTGCCGGCGCGGCCCTGCTGCGCCGAGGCTGAGGCCGACGCCGAGCCCGGCTGCGCGCCCGCATCGGCATCGGCCGCCCAGTCGAGCGGCAACTGCGCGGCGGGATCGAGGACGCGGTTTTGCGGTTCGTTGGCGAGATCGGCCGGCGAGAACTGGCCGGCGAGCCACTGCGCCAGATGCGCCTCGTAGAACAGGCCGCTGCCTGCCACGGTCTGCTCGAGCGCGGCGGCCAAGGCGGCTACCGGCACCGGCGACGCGGCCACGCTGGTGGCCGCCGTGGCGCCCGTGCCTGTCGCGCTGGTGGGATTGGCTGTGCCTGAGGTGCCCGTCGCATTCGCGGCGTTCGCGGCGTTCGGATTGCCTGCGAGGGCGGCATTGCCCGCCTCCGCAGCCTGGCCACCTGCCGAATCGAACAGAGGGAGTTCAGCCATCTCGACGTCGAGCGCCGGTGCGGCGGGCCAGATGGGCAACTGGCCGAGAATGGCCGGCGTGACGTCGCCACCGGAGAGCGCAATCGCATTGAGCGTCAGCGCCACCGCCGACAAGGCGGTCTGCGCGGAAGCCGGCGGTGGCGTCGGCACCTCGGGCGCGCCGGGCGTAACGGGGGTGTCGACGTTCAGCGCGGACGCCCCCGCTTGCGCGGTGGACGGCGCGCCGGGAGCGATATTGAGCAGACTGTCGACCCGGCTCGCAAGCAGCGAAGCGATGGCCGTGTCGATTCCGTTCATGCCGGTTCCTTTGGATTTACTACCTTCAACTGCGCGCGGCTAACGCAGTCAATTTATCGCAGTCAAAAAAGCTCAGCGGGCTCCGTACAATTCCTTGAGCACCCGGGCCGGCCGGCCGGCAAACAGCGCCGACAGGTTCGCCATGCGCGGGTTGGCGAGATCGCGGATCGCCGCGTCGTCCGCCAGAATCCGGCGGATCAGGTCGAATTTGCGCGCGCGCTCCAACTCGTCGAGCTTCACCCCGGTTTCCGCGTCTTTCAACGCATCGACGAGGTGCCGGTACTCTTCCTGTAACGGCACCAGATCGTTCCACAGGGCGCGACGGGCTGCTATCAGCATGCGTGCGGAAATCGCTGCGATCGCCTCGTAGCGGGCAAAATATTCTGCGTTCGAAGTCATCTCATACTTTCCGCGGACGGCTGTACCGCCATCCGCGCGATCTCCGGGGCAATCCCGATCCACGCTTCTTCGAGCGTGGCCAGCAGGCGGTCGACCTCGACCAGCATCGCCTCGCTCTGCTTTACGTTGGCTTCGAACAGACGACGCGCCATATAGCTATACAGCGCGTTCAGACGTTCTCCAATCTCACCGCCTGCTTCGACGTTGAGCGATGCCTGCAGCCCGCTTTCGATAATCCGGATCGCCTTGCTGATCGCCTCCCCGCGTGCGGCCACGGCCGCCACGCCACCTTGCTGCAGGTGCATGCGTGCCTGGGCGATGGCCTGGCGGGCGCCCTGATAGAGCATGACGACCAGACGATGAGGATTCGCACCCATCACCCCTGTCTCGACGCCGACACGTGCGTATGCGTTGGCTCCAGCGTGTCCTGGGGAAAACATCGGCGCTCCTCCTTTACTGCGGATTCGGAAAGTATGAGACGTCTCACCGGACGCGTCGTCGCGCTCGGACTCCTGCCTCTACTTGGGTTATCGGATGGGCAACCGAAAAGCTTTAGGCCGCTGTAAGGAGGTTTAAGGCGAATTTGCGTAAAAATCGGCATTGCGGCTTGCAGGCTGGCGGCGCGCCGGGTCCCGGCCGCGGGCCCCCGCCCGCGCACCGCGCACCCGTGCCGGCCATCGCTTCAGACCGACATCTGCATGATGTCGTTGTAGGCCGAAACCAGCTTGTTGCGCACCTGCAGGCCGAACTGGAAGCCCAGGTTAGCCTTCTGCCCGTCGATCATCACGTCGTTCAGCGACACGTTGGAGGCGCCGACTTCGAACGCCTTCGCCTCGCCGGCCGCGGTGTTCTGGTCGTCGCTGATCTTGTCGAGCGACGCCTTGAGCGCCGACGCAAAACCGCTCGAGCTCGCCGCACCAGCCTGATCCACCGCCGGTTCAGTGCCGCCGGCGGCCTGCGCGGCCATCGCCTGCATTTGCTGCAGCGCCGACGAAAGCGCGTTCACGGGCATTGTCATGTTCTCTCCAGAGGAAGGTAGAGCGGCGCAGCGGCGGCTGCCGCAGCGATGGCTGCCGCAGCAACCCCTGCCGATCTGAGCGAGAGAATATCAGCGGCCTTATTTCGAAAGGCCCGAAACTAGGGGGGAAACCCTGCTCTATTCGAGCAATCGGGTTGTCCGTGGCTGCGCATAATTCCCATGGTGAAAGTCTCTGTCCGTGCGCCCGCCGACCCCGGTGTGGCGGCAGGCGGCAGGACCCCAGGCATCCCGGAGATACCCGACGCATGGATTCGTCAGCCAACTCGTTGATCAACCCCGACGCCCGTATGGGCCTCGCCGGCGCGCAAGCGCCTGGCGGCGCCGCCGGCGCCGGCCAGGCCGGCGGCGCCGCGGACCTCGGCGGTGGGGGTCTCGGCGGCAACTTTACGCAGCGCCTATCAGGTTTGACGCAGATGCGCGGCAACCCGCGCGCACCGCTGATCTTCGCGGTCGCCGTGCTGCTGGCCGTGGTGGTCGGCCTGTGGCTATGGTCGCGCGCCCCTGACTACAAGGTGCTGTACAGCAACCTGTCCGATCAGGATGGCGGCTCGATCATCACCGCGCTGCAGCAAGCCAATATTCCCTACAAGTTCTCCGACGGCGGCGGCGCGATTCTGGTGCCGGCCGAGCAGGTGCACGAAATGCGCCTGCGCCTCGCCTCCCAGGGCCTGCCGAAGAGCGGCTCGGTCGGCTTCGAACTGATGGACAACGAGAAATTCGGCATCAGCCAGTTCGCCGAGCAGGTCAATTACCAGCGTGCACTGGAAGGTGAGCTCGAACGCACCATCGAATCGGTCAACGCCGTCAAGACAGCGCGCGTGCATCTGGCGATCCCGAAGCCCTCGGTGTTCGTGCGCGACCATGAGACGCCGTCCGCCGCAGTGCTGGTGAACCTGTATCCGGGCCGCATGCTCGACGAAGGCCAGGTGAACGCGATCACCCATATGGTGGCGTCGGCGGTACCGGACATGCCGGCACACGGCGTGACGATCGTCGACCAGGACGGCAACCTGCTGACCCAGCCGCCCTCGGGCGCAGGACTCGACGCCACCCAGCTCAAATACGTGCAGCAGGTCGAACACAATACGCAGCAGCGCATCGACGCGATCCTCGCGCCCTTGTTCGGCGGCGGCAATGCGCACTCGCAGGTGAGCGCCGACATCGATTTCTCGCAGTCCGAACAGACCTCGGAAAACTACGGCCCGAACGGCAATCCGCAACAGGCAGCCATTCGCAGCCAGCAGACCAGCACCGACACGGAGCTGTCGCAAGGCGGCGCCTCGGGCGTGCCGGGCGCGCTGTCGAACCAGCCGCCGCAACCGGCCTCGGCGCCGGTCAACGCGCCGAACGGCGCGAGCGGCGCGACCACCACGCCGGTGAGCGACCGCAAGGACGCCACCACCAACTACGAGCTCGACAAGACCGTGCGTCACGTCCAGCAATCGATGGGCGGCATCAAGCGTCTTTCGGTGGCGGTGGTGGTGAACTACATGCGCGTCGTGGATGCGAAGGGTCACGCGACCATGCAGCCGATGACGCCGGAGATGAACGCCCAGGTCACCCAGCTCGTGAAGGATGCGATGGGCTATAGCGCCGAGCGCGGCGACTCGGTGAACGTGGTCAACAGCGCCTTCACCGCCGACGTCGACCCGAACGCGAATCTGCCGTGGTGGCGCACGCCGGACATGATCGCGCTGGCCAAGCAGATCGCCACGTACCTGGGCATCGGCGCGGTCGCCCTGTTCCTGTACTTCGTGATGGTCAAGCCGGCGCTGCGCCGCGCCTTCCCGCCGCCGGCCCCGGCTGCCGCCGCCCTGCCCTCGCCGGACGAGCCGATCCTGCTCGACGGCCTGCCGGCAGCCGAGCGCAGCGGCAGCGCGGCCCGCGAGGACGACGGCGAGTCCGAGCTGATGGCGCTGGAAAGCGATAAACACAAATTCGAGCGGAACCTGGAATACGCACGCAACATCGCGCGCCAGGATCCGAAGATCGTTGCAACTGTCGTTAAGAGCTGGGTGTCCGATGAGCGCTGAAGGCGTAGTGAAAAGCGCACTCCTGCTGATGTCGATCGGCGAGGAAGAAGCGGCGCAGGTATTCAAGTTTCTCGGGCCGCGCGAGGTCCAGAAGATCGGCGTGGCGATGGCCGCGCTGAAGAACGTGACGCGTGAGCAGGTCGACGAGGTGCTGCACGAGTTCGTGCGCGAGGCCGAGCAGCACACGGCCCTGTCGCTCGATTCGAGCGACTACATCCGTTCGGTGCTGACCAAGGCGCTCGGCGACGACAAGGCCGGCGCGATCATCGACCGGATCCTGCAGGGCAGCGATACGAGCGGGATCGAAGGCCTGAAGTGGATGGATTCCGCCGCGGTGGCCGAGCTGATCAAGAACGAGCACCCGCAGATCATCGCGACCATCCTCGTTCACCTGGACCGCGACCAGGCGTCGGAAATCGTCGCCTGCTTCACCGAGCGGCTGCGCAACGACGTGCTGCTGCGTATCGCCACGCTCGACGGCATCCAGCCGGCCGCGCTGCGCGAACTGGACGACGTGCTGACCGGTCTCCTGTCCGGCAGCGACAACCTCAAGCGCAGCCCGATGGGCGGCATCCGCACGGCCGCGGAAATTCTCAACTTCATGTCGAGCAACCACGAAGAAGGCGTGCTCGAAAACGTCCGCCAGTACGACGCGGAACTCGCGCAGAAGATCGTCGATCAGATGTTCGTGTTCGAGAACCTGCTGGACCTGGAAGACCGCGCGATCCAGTTGCTGCTGAAGGAAGTCGAGTCCGAAGCGCTGATCATTTCGCTGAAGGGCGCGCCGCCCGCGCTGCGGCAGAAGTTCCTCTCGAACATGTCGCAGCGTGCGGCCGAACTGCTCGCCGAAGACCTCGATGCGCGCGGCCCGGTACGCGTCTCCGAAGTGGAAACGCAGCAACGCCGCATTTTGCAGATCGTGCGCAACCTGGCAGAAAGCGGCCAGATCGCGATAGGCGGCAAGGCGGAAGATGCATATGTCTGATCAGGATCCCACGCGCAAGGGGAGCCTCTCGGCCTACCAGCGCTGGGAGATGGCCTCGTTCGACCCGGTGCCGCCGGCGCCGCCCCAGGAGGCGGTCGACGACGGCGCATTCGAAGCCGAACTGCAACGCCTGCGCGATGCCGCGCACGCCCAGGGCGTCGCCTCCGGTCATGTGGCCGGCCAGGCGCTCGGCTACCAGGCCGGCTACGATCAAGGGCACGCGCAAGGCTTCACCCAGGGGCAGAACGAAGCGCGCGAAGAAGCCGCGCGCCTCGCCGCGCTGGCGGAAACCTTCAAGGTTGCACTCGACGGCGCGCAACACGAAATTTCGGAAATGCTGGTGGCGCTTGCGCTGGACATCGCGCAGCAGGTGGTGCGCCAGCACGTGCAGCACGACCCGGCCGCGCTGATCGCCGCCGCCCGCGAAGTGCTGGCGGCCGAACCGGCGCTGACCGGCGCGCCGCACCTGGTGGTGAGCCCGGCCGACCTGCCGGTGGTCGAAGCGTATCTGATGGAAGAACTGCAGGCGCGCGGCTGGTCTGTGCGCACCGACCCGGCGGTCGAACGCGGCGGTTGCCGCGCCCACGCCGGCACCGGCGAAGTGGATGCCGGCATCGACACACGCTGGGAGCGGGTTGCCGCCGCCCTCGGCAAGGCGAGCACATGGTAAAGCCGACCATCGCGGAGATCCGCGCCAGCGATCTGACGCCGCTCGAACAGGAGCTGGCGCTGGCATCGTTCGGCGCTCAGGCGCTGCCGACCGAACCGCAGGACGCGCAGCGTCCGAAAGCGGCTTCGCGCACGGCCGCCCCGCACGATCCGCGACACGGTCATTCAACCAGCGCCTTCGCGGCCGCAAGCCGCGACGCCACACCGGCAGCAGCGGACGCAAGCGCCGCGGCCCGTCCGGCGCCGAACCCGGCGCTCGCCAACAACCCGCACATGAACGCATGGCGCGCGCATCTGGATGGGCTGCGCGCCCGTAACGCGATCGCCCGGCCGATGCGCGCTTGCGGACGCCTCACGCGCGCCGCGGGCCTCGTGCTCGAAGCGGTCGGCCTGCGCCTCTCGGTCGGCGCCGAAGTGATGATCGAACTGCCGCAGGGCAGCTCGCTGCCGATGGCGGAAGCCGAAGTGGTGGGCTTCGCCGGCGACAAGCTGTTCCTGATGCCGACCACCGAAGTAATCGGCCTGTTGCCCGGTGCGCGCGTCTATCCGCTGGAAAGCGCGCCGATCGCCGATCCGATGGCGGGCGCCAAGCGCCTGCCGGTGGGCTGGGAGTTGCTCGGCCGGGTACTCGACGCGTCGGGCCGGCCGCTCGACGGGCTCGGACCGCTCGGCGCCAAAGCGGATGCGCCGCTGTCCGCCCCGACCATCAATCCGCTGAACCGCGAGCCGATTCATAAGGTGCTCGACGTCGGCGTGCGCGCGATCAACGCGCTCCTCACCGTGGGCCGCGGCCAGCGCATGGGGCTCTTCGCGGGCTCGGGCGTCGGTAAATCGGTGCTGCTCGGCACGATGGCGCGCTACACCAGCGCCGAGGTGATCGTGATCGGCCTGATCGGCGAGCGCGGCCGCGAAGTGAAGGAATTCATCGAACAGATTCTCGGCGAGGACGGCCTCGCGCGCTCGGTCGTGGTCGCGGCGCCTGCGGATGTCTCGCCGCTCCTGCGGATGCAGGCCGCGGCCTACTCGACCTCGCTCGCCGAATATTTCCGCGATCAGGGCAAACATGTGCTGCTGCTGATGGATTCGCTGACCCGCTATGCGATGGCGCAGCGCGAGATCGCGCTGGCGGTGGGCGAACCGCCGGCCACCAAGGGTTATCCGCCATCGGTATTCGCCAAGCTGCCGGCGCTCGTCGAGCGTACCGGCAACGGCCCGGCGGGCGGCGGTTCGATTACGGCGTTCTACACTGTATTGACCGAAGGCGACGACCAGCAGGATCCGATTGCCGATTCGGCGCGTGCGATTCTCGACGGCCATATCGTGCTGTCGCGCTCGCTGGCGGAGGCCGGCCACTATCCGGCGATCGACATCGAAGCATCGATCAGCCGCGCGATGACATCGCTGATCGACGAGCCGCACCTCGAGAAGACACGTCTCTTCAAGCAGATGCTGTCGCGTTACCAGCGCAACCGCGACCTGATCAACGTGGGCGCGTATTCGAGCGGCCGCGACCAGTTACTCGACCGCGCGATTGCGCTGTATCCGCGCATCGAGGCGTTTTTGCAGCAAGGGTTCCGCGAGTGCGCGGAGTTCGAAGCGAGTCTGCAAAGACTCGATGCCCTGTTTGCCCAAGGAGGCTGACGATGGCGAAACACTTTCCGATCAAGACGCTTATCGGCCTCGCCCAGGACGATGTGGACGCCGCCGCGCAACGCCTTGGCCGCGCGCAGCGCGAGGCGAGCGAAGTGCAGGCGCAGCTCGACGCGCTGGTGCGCTACCGCGACGAGTACCACGCCCGCTTCAACGCCACCGCGCAGTCGGGCATGCCGGCCGGCAACATGCGTAACTTCCAGGCCTTCATCGACACGCTCGACGCCGCCATCGAACAGCAGCGCAAGCTGTTGCAGGCGGCCTACACGCGTGTTGAAGCGGCGAAACCGGAATGGCAGCGTCACAAACAGAAGCTAGGCTCGTATGAAGTCCTGCAGGCCCGCGGCGACGCAGCGGAAGCCCAGCAGATGGCGCGGCGCGAACAGCGCGACGCCGACGAACATGCCGCACGAATTCTCAGGATGCGCGCCGAGGGTGTGTAACCCGCGCGCTTGCCCGACCCATGACCGTATGAGCGCCTGACCGGCGCCGAGCGGAATTTGACCGGGTCCACCGGATAGACAGGATCAGCCATGTCGCCACTTTCGTATATCAGTTCACTGTTCGGCTCGTCGGACAACTCGCAGACGAGTTCGCCGGTGGACATCGTGAATAGCCAGCCGTTCTCGCAGACCTTGCAGCAGAGCATCGACTCGCAGAACGACGCGTCGCAAAGCGCGAGCAGCAGTGTGCAGAGCGCGCCGGCCCCGACGCCCACACCGGCGCCTGCCCCCTCTCCGGCGCCGTCGTCGGCTGCGAGCGCGCCGGCGCCCACACCGACGCCCGCGCCGTCGGACAGCCAGAGTTCGAGCAGCACGAGCAGCGCCAGCAACAGCCAGAGCAGCACTAACAGCAGCGGCAACGCCAACAGCAATGGCGGCAGCACGAATTCGGCTTCGGCTTCGGGCAACACGCAACAGAGCGCCGCGAACGGCAATAGCTCGACGTCGCAGCAAGGCAGCAACAGTTCGGGCAACGCGACGACCTCGGCGGCAACGGCGTCGGTGGTGGCGCAATTGCAGGCGCAGGCCCAGCTTCAGGCTCAGGCGAACGCCAACGGCGCGAACGGCCAGACGACCACCGATGCTACCAATGCACTGACCGATACCACGACCGACCAGCCGGGCGCAGCGGGCAGTGCGACGACGGCGGACGGTACGCATCACGGCAAGCACGTGGGATCGGGGGACGCGAAGTCGGTCAGCGATGCGTTGCAGGCGGCGCTTGCCGCGCTCAGCGGAGCGCAGGGCGCGGTACCGGCGCAGGCGGCGAATGTCGGCAATGCAACCAGTGCGACGGGCACGACGGGATCGAGCGGCGACATGGGGCTGTCGCTGCATGCGTCGACGAACGGCAAGAGCCAGGCGAGCGGTTCGATGCTGGGCGATGCGAAGGGCAAGCTGGGCGACAAGATGGAGCAGACGGCGGCCGCGAGCGCGAGCAATGCGGACACGGTGGCGAAGAATGCGGCTGACGCGTTGGAGGCGACGGCCACGACGAATACGCAGGACAGCTTGTCGAGCTTGAAGAGCACGGCGGACGCGGCGAACGCGGCGCTTGCGGCGAGCCAGGCGGCGGCGAGCGCATCGAGTGCGACGACGGCGACGGCGGGAGCCAATCCGGCGGCGGCCGCGGCGGCGGCGAGCACGTTGGCGCCGACGGTGGGCACGTCGGACTGGGAGGATGCGTTGGGGCAGAAGGTGGTGTTCCTGTCGAACGCGCATCAGCAGAGTGCGGAGTTGACGCTGAATCCGAAGGATCTTGGGCCGTTGCAGGTGGTGTTGCAGGTGGCGGATAACCATGCGCATGCGCTGTTTGTTTCGCAGCATCCGCAGGTGCGGGAGGCGGTGGAGGCGGCGCTGCCGAAGCTGCGGGAAGCGATGGAGCAGAATGGGATTGGGTTGGGGAGTGCTAGTGTCAGTGATGGCTTTGCCAAGCAGGCTGGGCAGCAGGGGCAGTCGTCTGGTGGGTCTGGCAAAGGCTCTTCTTCTGGTGATGGAGTTGCCTCCGGCGGGGATTCCGATGGCGATGCTTCTGTTGCTAATGTTGCTGTTCGGCGCTCTGTTGGGTTGGTGGATACGTTTGCCTGATTTTTTTGCCTTGCCGGCGCTTTGGTGGTGTTCTTGGGGTGTTGGCCTTTCCTTGATTTTTTAGTGGTCTATTGGCGTCGCCCCTGTGCGGGGCAGCACTTACTTTCTTTGCCGCCGCAAAGAAAGTAAGCAAAGAAAGCGGGCTCACACCGCTAGCGTTTAGTGAGCCATCTAGGACTGCTACGGGGAACGGCCCAACACGAGACCCTCTCTCGCTCCGCACTCGTCTGTGACACAGCAGTCATTCATCCCGCCCGCGCACAAGTGCGCGGCGGTCAGGTTCGCCCCGACAGCACCCACACGCCCACGCCCACGCCCACGACCCGGTTATGCCCGACGGCGGAGCGCGTAGCGCAACGCTGGAACGAATGACTGCCTTGTCACGAGCGGTGGAAATGCGAGGGCGGGTCTCGTGTTGGGCCGTTTCCCGAAGCATATGAGATGGCTCACTACGGGCTGGCGGTTGCAGCCCGCTTTCTTTGCTTACTTTCTTTGCGGCGGTGTACAGACTGGAGACATAGCTGACAGGTGTACGGGGACATGGTTGACACTTTCGGGCAATCGAACGCCCGGACCCATCCATGCCCTGGAACGTAAAAGACACCATGAGTCTCAGACAGGAATTCGTTTGTCTGGCCGCTGTGCAGACAGTGCCTTTCAGCGAGTTGTGCCGGCGCTTCAACATCAGCCGCCAGACCGGCTACAAATGGCTTGAACGCCACAAGACGCAAGGCGAGGACGGTCTGGCCGACCGTTCCCGTCGCCCGCATTGCAGCCCCGCCCGCTCATCGGATCAGGTCGCCCAGGCCGTGATCGCCTTGCGTCAGGCGCACGGCTGGGGTGGGCGCAAGATCGCCCGACGGCTGCAGGACATGGGCTTTGCCGACGTTCCAGCGCCCGCCACGGTAACGGAAATCCTCCGGCGTCATGGTTTGATCGATCCGCGCGAATCCGCGCAGCGCGAGCCCTGGCAGCGCTTCGAGCACGAGCATCCGAATGCACTCTGGCAGATGGACTTCAAGGGCGATTTCCCGACGCTCGAAGGAGGCCGCTGCTATCCGCTCACGGTGCTGGACGATCATTCGCGCTTTAACATCGTGCTGGCCGCCTGCGCACGCACCACCACGCAGGTCGTGCAGGCCGAACTGGACAGGGCATTCCGGTGCTATGGACTACCCGCACGCATCAATGTCGACAACGGTGCGCCGTGGGGCTCTCCCAGCGCGCCGGGACAGGTGACCGAGCTCGCTGTATGGATGATCAGGCTGGGCATACGGGTGAGTTACAGCCGTCCCTATCATCCGCAGACCAACGGCAAGGACGAACGGTTTCACCGCTCGCTGAAGGCCGAGGTGCTGCAGCGCTACACGTTCACCACCCACGCACACGTGCAGCAGGAACTGGAGCGCTGGCGCAGTGTGTACAACACCGAGCGCCCGCATGAAGCCCTTGACCTGGCGACACCGCTCACGCGTTACCGGCCCAGCCTACGGACGATGCCTGATCATTTGCCGGAGCCGCAATACGGTCCACACGACGAGGTCCTGCGGGTCAACTCAAACGGTCTGGTCCGCTTCCGCGGGGAGGCTGTGCGCCTGTCAATCGCGCTTAAAGGCCTGCCGGTCGCCGCACGTCCGAAACCCGACGAAGACGGCGTTATCGAGTTCTGGTTTGCCCATCATCGCGTTGCAAAACTTGACCTCGGAGGAGCAAAACGCTGACCATGATGTGTCAACGATGTCCTCGTACATGTGTCAACCATGTCTCCAGTCTGTACACGGCGGCAAAGAAAGTAAGTGCCGCCCCGCACAGGGGCGACGCCAATAGACCACTAAGAAATCAAGGAAAGGCCAACCCCATAAGCAAACCACCAAAGCGCCGCAGGCAAAAAAAAGCCCCAACATCCAGACAAACGAAAAAACATCAAAGACTAGAGATACCCCCCAAACCCCCTTCTTTTCGACCCATCGCGCCACGCGCAAGTGAACAACAATTCACCCTACCAGCACTGAGGCAACCAAGCACCCATGGCATCGACGACCGCAAACCAGCAAGCAACCGTTCAGCCGGCCGCTCCAGGCCCGATGAAGCGCATCATCCTGATCGTGCTGATCGCGCTGATCGCCGCAGGCGCAGCCGCCGCAGGCACATGGTTCTTCATGTCCCGCCGCGAACCCGCCCCCGCCCCGGCTCAGTCCGCCGCGGCCGCCGCCGCGCCGCTCGCGATCCCGGTGTTCTTCCCGCTCGAACCCATGACCGTCAACCTCCAATCCGACGACGGCCAGCAACACTATCTGCGCATCGGTCTCACGCTCAAGCTCAACGACCCCAAGGTCCAGCAACAGCTCACCGACCACATGCCGGAAATCCGCAGCCGCGTCCTGCTCGCGCTGTCGAACAAACACCCGGACGATCTCGCGCCCCTCGACGGCAAGCGCGCGCTCGCCGCCGAACTCAAGACGCTGATCGAACAGCCGACCGATAAAGGCGCCGCGCCCGTCAATGTCGAAGACGTGCTGTTCACCGAATTCGTCGTGCAGTGACGCCGCGTAACGCTGCTGCCATCATCAACCGCCAAGGGACGCACGAGGAATAGGAATGGGCCACGAAGAGTTCATGTCCCAGGAGGAGGTCGATGCACTCCTCAAGGGCGTAACCGGCGAGTCCGACTCGGAAGCGGAGCAGTCAGATCGCTCCGGTGTCCGGCCGTACAACATCGCCACGCAGGAACGCATCGTCCGCGGCCGGATGCCCGGCCTCGAAATCATCAACGACCGCTTCGCCCGTCTGTTGCGCGTCGGCATCTTCAACTTCATGCGGCGCACCGCGGAAATTTCCGTCGGCCCGGTGAAGGTGCAGAAGTACAGCGAGTTCACCCGCAACCTGCCGATCCCGACCAACCTGAACCTGGTCCACGTGAAGCCGTTGCGCGGCACCTCCCTGTTCGTGTTCGATCCGAACCTGGTGTTCTTCGTGGTCGACAACCTGTTCGGCGGCGACGGGCGTTTCCATACCCGCGTCGAAGGCCGCGATTTCACGGCCACCGAACAGCGCATCATCAGCAAGCTGCTCAACCTCGTGTTCGAGCACTACTCGAACTCGTGGAAGAGCGTTCGCCCGCTGCAGTTCGAGTTCGTGCGCTCGGAAATGCACACGCAGTTCGCCAACGTCGCGACGCCGAACGAAATTGTCATCGTCACGCAGTTCTCAATCGAGTTCGGCACCACCGGCGGCACGCTGCATATCTGCATGCCCTACTCGATGATTGAACCGATCCGCGACATCCTGTCGTCGCCGATCCAGGGCGAAGCGATCGACGTCGATCGCCGTTGGGTCCGCGTGCTGTCGCAGCAGGTGCAGGCCGCGGAAGTCGAACTGACCGCCGATCTCGCGCAGATCCCGATCACGTTCGAACAGATTCTGAACATGCGCAAAGGCGATGTGCTGCCCATCAACATCCCCGAACACATCACCGCGAAGGTGGATGGCGTGCCGGTGATGGAATGCGGCTACGGTATTTTCAATGGTCAATATTCGTTGCGAGTTCAGAAAATGATCAGCGCAGCGGACACGATGAAGGAAGGTGGATATGACTGAGCTGAATGCAACGCCGGAGAAGGAACTGCCGGCAGAGCCGCAACTGCCCGGCGCGGACGCGGACGAGGCTTCGCTCGACGACTGGGCCAGCGCCCTCGCCGAGCAGAACGACAACAGCGCCGTCAACGCGACGACCGCCGGTGTGTTCCAGCCGCTCTCGAAGGTCGAACCGAACACGACGCGCAACGACATCGACATGATCCTGGACATTCCGGTCCAGATGACTGTCGAGCTCGGCCGCACCAAGATTGCCATCCGCAACCTGCTGCAACTCGCGCAAGGTTCGGTGGTGGAACTCGACGGCCTCGCCGGCGAGCCGATGGACGTGCTGGTCAACGGCTGTCTGATCGCGCAGGGTGAAGTCGTGGTGGTCAACGACAAGTTCGGTATCCGCCTCACCGACATCATCACGCCGTCCGAGCGGATCCGGAAGCTGAATCGATGAAACGCCTTGCCGGGCGCATGGCGAGCGTGAGTGGGCGGGTCCTGCTGACCGCGCTGCTGGCCCTCCCTTCGCTAAGCGCCGCCGCAGCCGACATGAATGCGGTCAATCATCCCGCGCCGATCGCTTCCACTGTGGGCGCCGGTTCCGCGGTGCCTTCGCTGGGTGTCGGCGCGGTGCTGCAAACCATCTTCGGCCTGCTGGTCGTGATCGGCCTGGTGTTCGCCTGCGCCTGGCTCGCCCGCCGCTTCGGCCTGCAACCGGGCAGCCGCGGCGGTCTCGTGAAGACCATCGGCGGCGCGTCGCTCGGCGGCAAGGAGCGCGTCGCCGTCGTCGAGATCGGCGATACCTGGCTCGTACTCGGCGCGGCACCCGGCAATGTCCGTCTGCTGCACACCATGCCCGCCGGTTCGGCAACCGGTGTGGGACTGTCCGGAGCAGCGCTGTCGCCCGACAGTGCGACGGGCAACGGCGGCTCAGGCAGCGCGCTGCCGGGCACCTTCGGACAGCGCTTTCGCGAAGCGCTAAAAGGCGAAGTGGGCAAACGTTTCAACCGGCCAGACGGCAGGGATCAGTAAATGCAGTTCAGTCATCCACCAGCGCGCCGCGAGCACGCGCCCTCGAGCCGTGTCGCCGTCACCCGCCGGCGCAGTCTCCTCGCCAGATCCGCCGGCACGCTGCGGCGCCTCGCAAGCCTGGCACTGCCGGCTTTACCGGTCGTGCTCACTGCGACGCTGATGGCGCTGCCGTCGTTGTCGTTTGCGCAGACAGCCGGCCTGCCCGCCTTCAACACGAGTCCCGGACCGAACGGCGGCACGACGTATTCGCTGAGCGTGCAGACGATGCTGCTGCTCACGATGCTGTCGTTCCTGCCGGCGATGGTGCTGATGATGACGAGCTTCACGCGCATCATCATCGTGCTGTCGCTGCTGCGCCAGGCGCTCGGCACCACCACCACGCCGCCGAACCAGGTGCTGGTGGGGCTGGCCTTGTTCCTCACGCTGTTCATCATGTCGCCGGTGCTGGACAAGGCCTACAACGACGGCTACAAGCCCTTCTCCGACGGCTCGATGCCGATGGAGCAGGCGGTCACGCGCGGCCTCGCGCCGTTCAAGACGTTCATGCTGCGGCAGACCCGCGAAACCGATCTCGCGCTGTTCGCCCGCATCTCGCATGCGCCGCCGATGCAGGGCCCCGAAGACGTGCCGCTGCCGCTGCTGGTGCCGGCCTTCGTGACGAGCGAACTGAAGACCGGCTTTCAGATCGGCTTTACCATCTTCATTCCGTTCCTGATCATCGACATGGTGGTGGCGAGCGTGCTGATGTCGATGGGGATGATGATGGTGTCGCCCGCGACGATCTCGCTGCCGTTCAAGCTGATGCTGTTCGTGCTCGTCGACGGCTGGCAGTTGCTGATCGGCTCGCTCGCGCAGAGCTTCACCTAGTCGTACTCACTAACCCTCACCGCTTCCGGCCCATTCATCATGACACCCGAATCAGTCATGGCGCTGGCGCATCAGGCGATGTACGTCGCCGTGCTGCTTGCCGCACCGCTGTTGCTTGTGGCGCTCGTCGTCGGTCTGATGGTGAGTCTGTTTCAGGCCGCCACGCAGATCAACGAGACGACGCTGTCGTTCATCCCGAAGCTGCTGGCGATCGCCATCACGCTCGTGATTGCCGGCCCGTGGATGCTGTCGACAATGCTCGACTATCTGCGTCAGATGCTGACCAACATCCCCACGCTCACCAACTGAGCGTCGCGCCCCCGTCATGTTTTCCGTCACCTATGCGCAACTGAACACGTGGATGGCCGCGTTTCTGTGGCCGCTCGTGCGGATTCTGGCGCTGGTGGGCACCGGGCCGGTGTTCGGCAATGCGTCGGTGTCGACGCCGGTGAAAATCGGTCTTTCCTCGTTCATCACGATCATCGTCGCGCCGACGCTTGGGCCCCTGCCGCAAGTCACGGTCTTTTCGGCGATGGGCGTGTGGATCATCGTGAACCAGTTCCTGATCGGCGCCGCGCTCGGCCTCACCATGCAGATCGTCTTCACCGCGATCCAGGCGACCGGTGAATTCGTCGGGCTGGGCATGGGTCTCGGCTTTGCGACCTTCTTCGATCAGCAGGCGAGCGGTTCGAGCGCGGTGCTGTCGAGCTACATGAACGTGTTCGGCATGCTGGTGTTCCTCGTGCTCGACGGCCACCTGCAGATGCTGAGCGCGCTGATCGCCACGTTTCAGTCGCTGCCGATCTCGAGCGACCTGCTCGGCGCGGCAGGCTGGCGCTCGCTCGCGATGTGGGGCGGAACGATCTTTTCGATGGGGTTGCTGCTCGCGTTGCCGGTAGTCGCCGCGCTGCTGATCGCCAACCTCGCGCTCGGCATTCTCAACCGCGCGGCGCCGCAGATCGGCGTGTTCCAGATCGGCTTTCCGCTGACGATGCTGGTCGGCATGCTGCTGTTGCAGTTGATGGTGCCGAATATGATTCCGTTTTTCTCGCGGCTGTTCGATAACGGGATCGAGCAGATGGGACGGGTTGCGGTGGGCTTGCATTAGCCGCCGAGCCGGCATCCGACCTTCGCATTCGCCGCGCGCCAATAAAAAACGGGAGGCCGCCGCAGCGCCTCCCGCCTCACCTGCCAAACCCTTCGCTTACTGATTCAGATACTGGAACAGCGACATCTGCTGGACCTGCACGAACGCCTCCTGCGACGCCTGCAGCGAGTACTGCGTTTGCGTGTACTTGCTGATGGTCGAGGGCAAGTCGATCGAGGTCAGATCGGCCAGCGAGTTCGTGTTCTGCAGCGACTCGCTCTGGTTCACCGTCTGCATCGCCTGAAGCTGCTGCTCGCGTCCACCGACCGTCGCCTGCACCGTCGTGATGTTGGACAGCGCGTTCTGGACCTGCGTCAGCCCCACGTTCAGCGTATTGGTCAGCGCCGCTGCAGTCGTCGGCGTGTCGGCCGGGGTCTGCAATGCGGTGATCATGTTCTGGATCGTCGAGAAGATGTTAGTGCCGCCTTGCGAAGCCGGTACCTGGGTCGCCGGCTGCACAGTAAAGGCATCGCCATTGGCCGGCACGCCGGTCACCGTCACGCTCTGGCCGCTCGTGCCCAGCGTGATCGCCGAACCCGCCGTGAAAGGCTGCGCCGCGGACGTCGTCGTCCCCGCGCTGTTGGTGTCCGACACGGTATAGGTCGTGACGGCAGGTGTGCCCGTCACGCTAAACGTAATCCCATACGTGTCGCCGCTCGCCGAGGCCACCGCATTGGTGGTGCTGACCGCGCCGACGATCGCCGTGCCGGTATTGCCCGCCGCCGCGTAGGCGACCGGGCTGGCCGTTTCCGGCGTCACGCTCATGAACACCGCCGCGCCGCTATCGCCGGTCGCGATCGAGGTCGTGCTGGAGATCTCGGTGCTCGAAATGCCGTTGTCGCCGTTGTAGACCACCGTGCCGGCCGAATTCTGCGTGAACGGTTGCGAGGCCGACTGAAACCCGCCGAACAGGTAGCCGCCCGAGGGCGACTTGGTGTTGGCGAGCGTCATCAAGGTGGTGTTCAACTGCTGCAGCGTGGCCGCGATGGCGCTGCGGTTCGTATCGTTGAGCGTGGCGTCGCCCGCGCTCAGCAACTGCGTGTTCACGCTTTGCAGCGCCTGGGTCACGCTCGAGAGCGTCGAATCTTCCGAGCCCAGTGCAGTCAGCGCCGAGCTCTGGTTGGTCGAGTACTGCGACAGGGTCGCGCCCTGCATGCTCAACTGCACCGCCTGGGCCGCGCCCAGCGGATTGTCCGCCGGCGTGGTCAGGTTCGTGCCGCTCGAGATTTCGCCGTACAACTGGGACAGTTCGCTTTGCTGATTGTCCATGCTCTGGACATTCATGCTGAGATACTGGCTAGTAGAGATGCGCATCGCTCAACGCCTCAAGAGAATATGCCGAGAATGGTCTGGAACAGCGTGTCAGCGGTCTGAATGACCTTGCTGTTGGCCTGGTACAGTTGCTGGTACTGCAACAGGTTCGCTGCTTCTTCGTTGACGTTCACGCCCGAGACCGACTGCTGCGCCGACGTGATCTGCGTCACAAGCGCGGTCTGGGTCGTGTTCGATGCATTGACCGAATTGGTGGTGTTACCCACCGTGTTCACGTAGTTCGCGTACGCCGTCGTCAGCGTCGTGGTGCCGCCGTTCAACGTCTGGGCGCTGACGATGTTCGACATCAGCGTCGCATTGCGGCCGTCGCTCTGCGCGCCGGTATTCGCCGCAATCGTGAAGGTGTCGTTGTTCGCCGGCGTGCCGCTCAACGTCACGGTAATGCCGTTCATCGAGCCGGCGGTGGCCGGCGTCGTGTTGATCGTCATCGTGGCGCCGCTGGCCGGCGAATACGGCACGACCGTCGTGGCCGTCGTAATCGGCGTGCTGGTGCCGTTGATCGTCACGACCGAGCCGACCGGGAAGCCGGTCAGGCCACCCGAGGTGGAGTTGTAGGTGAGCGTGGTCGTCGTCGCAGGCAGCGAATAACCGGCCGAAACCGTGCCCTCCGTAATCGTCGCCGTGCCGCTATTCGCCGAACTGGCCGTCGCCAGCACCGGCGAGGCCGCGGCGATCGCCGAGCCGCGGGTCGTCGTGAGCGCGAAGCTGGTCAGGGCGCCGCTCGTCGGCGATACGTTGAACGAGTCGCCCGCGTTCATCGTGCCGGTCATCGAAAAATTCAGGCCGTCGATCGGCGCCGACAGGTTGCTGGCCGATCCCACCACGTCGCCGCTCTGGTTGTCCGTCAGCGTGTAGGTCGAGCCGTTATACGACAGCGTGTAATTGCTGGTGGTGGGCTGCGTGGCGTTGACGAACGACACGCTCAGCGCGGCCGTGCCCGTGTTATTCGCGTTGGCGTTGGCCGCCGGCGGCGCCACCGAAAAGAGCGCGCCGCCGGTGCTGCCGGACAACGTGAGACCCAGTTCGTTCTGGTTGTTGACCTGCGCGGCAAAGCTGGTCGCGATCGCGCCCAGTTGGGCCTCTGCCGGATCGAGCGATTGCGAGCGGAACGTGACCAGGCCGCCGAGCGAGCCGCCCACGCTCTGCATGGTGCTGTCGGACAGATATTGCGTGGTGGCGGCAGTCGGCGTGGTGCCCGCTGCGCCCAGATAGGTCACCGACATCTCCGCGGAGTTCGCCGGCGACGGCGCCGTACCGAGGTTGTAGCTGGTCGTGCCCGACACGAGCGTCTGGCCGCTGGGCAGGAACACGCTGTCCCCGGTCGAGTTCGACACCACCTGCACGCCGACGAGCGACGACAGGCTGGAAATCGCCTGGTCGCGCTGGTCGAGCAACTGGTTAGGCGGCTGGCCCTGCGAACTGGCGGCGTTGATCTGCTGGTTCAGCGACGCGATCTGCGTGGTGTACGTGTTGATCTGGGCCACCGTGGAAGCCAGCTGCGTATTCACGCTCTGGCCGAGCTGCGCGTACTGCGAGCCCACCGTATTCAACTCGGTGGCCAGCGTCTGCGCATCGCTCACGGCGGTCTGGCGCGTCGCCAGATTCGAGGCGTTGCTCGACACCGTCTGCAGGCCGGTGAAGTAGCTGGTGATCGCGGTTGAAATCCCCGAGGTCGGACTGCCGACCAGGTTGTTCAACTGCGCGAGCATCGTGTAGTTGGTGGAAAGCGAGCCGCTTTGCGACTGGGCGTTGTTCAGCTCGGTCGTCAGATACTGGCTGTAGGCGCGCTGAACCGTTGTGGTGTTCACGCCTTGCGGCAGATAGCCCGAGCCGGTGTACTGACCCGAGGCTTCCGCATAGACGGGACTCTCGACGTCATAGCCGGGCGTCGCCGAATTGCTGATGTTCTCACTGGTCGTATTCAGCCCCCACTGGGCTGCGTTAAGTCCACTGAGACCGATATTGATTAGGTTGCTGGACATGCGTCATCCTGAAGGGCTGGCAACGCGCCCACCGAGTTGCCAAGACTCTCTGTATATCGGCGCACTGGCGACAAAATTGAGGGGGCAACCCGGATTTAAACGCACGCCGCAGTATTGCCGCGACACGCGCCGCAATCAGGTTCGCACCAGCGAGCGACGCTTCATTTCAAGCTGGGTAATCAGCCGTTGCAAGGTGTTCTCGGCATTGCCGGGCAGCGCCACGAAACGCATGCCGAGCTGGTAACGCTGGGTGCCGTTCGGCAGGTCGATGGCGCGGAACGACACGAGTTGCAGATCCACCGCGAGCTTGCCCGGCGCGCCGAGGCTCAGTTCGCAATCGTCGAGCACGCAGCCCATCGGCAGATCGACCACGCGGACGTCGGTGGTGCGCATGCCCACGCCGCCCAGCGACAGGTCGTGCACTTCGAAACGGAATCCCTCGCCGTCAGGCAACTGCCCCGTACACAGGTAGGGGTTGAGTACCGGCGCGTCGACGCGGAAAAACTCGCGGCGCTGCACGTAGAAGAGCACGTCGGGGAAGTCGGCTTCGAACGCGGGCCGGCCCTCGAAGGTGGTCTCGCGCGGCGTGCCGGTGACGAATTCGACGCGCACGCCTTCGGGCTGGGCGTGAAACACACAGCGGGGCGCAGCGATCAGGCCGCGATTCTGCTCGGCGAGCGCGCCCCAGTCGAAAGTGAACGTGCGCTCGCGCACGTCGACGTCGAGAATCCGGGTGACAAGTTGGCCTCCCTTGTACTGCGCGGTGAGGAAATCGCCGCGGTTGACGAGATTGCGCAACTGGACACCGATCTCGAGCGGATTGCGGCGACCGAAGTCGTTGCCGGTTTCAGAAGAGCCGTCCGTCTGGCCGTTCGTCTCAGTGGTATCCATGGGCTTGCCGGTATGCATGTTCTTACGGGCCCGTGCCCGAGGTCCAGTGCCGGGGCCCGTGACACGCGCGTTGACCGGGAAAAACGTTACCCCGGTATTAAGGTCTGACTGAATAGCGGCAGTCTGGACCCAAAGTTTAGGGTAACCGAGGGAAATATTTGGCGCAAACGTTAAACCGGTCACGTTCCACTCCGTTCTCGACCCTTCACCCATCCCGCATCAACCCTGCAATACCCACCCATCTGTGCGGCTCGGCCGGCGGCACGCACGCGTGCCGGCCGGCCCCACCGTCTTGTTGTGCGACATGGCCCCGTCGCCTGCTTTTCGTCTTGCCGGCCCGTCCAGGCCGCTCAGCTCATCCGTTCCATGATCGACATCAGCTTTTTCGCGTAATGCGGATCGGTGGCGTAGCCCGCCCGCTGCATGCCGATCGCAAAGCCCGCCGCGTCGTGCGAGCCGTTCAGCACTTGGGCGTAGCGCGGGTTGTTCTTCAGCAGTTGCGCATAATCGGCCATCGCCTCGTCGTACGAGTCGTAAGCGCGGAATTTTTCGACCACCCGCTGCGGCTGGCCGTTGCGGTACTCGGTGGTCACCGTCGACACGGTCTTGCCGGTCCAGTCCTTGCTCGCCTTGATGCCGAACACGTTGTGGCTGGTCTCGCCGTTCGCCTTCATGATCTCGCGCTTGCCCCAGCCCGATTCGAGCGCCGCCTGGCCGATGATGAAACGCGCCGGCACGCCGGTGGTTTCGCTCGCCGCCTGAGCGGAGGCCGCCAGCTTGTCGACGAACGCGTCCACGTTGGTCGTGCCGTCGCCGCGCAACGGCGGCGTCAACGCGCTGTTGCGCGAATAGCCGACGCCGTTGGCGAGCGAGCCGTTCGCCTGCGAATTGCCGTAGGCCTTCGCGAGCGCGTCCAGCGCGGCGTCGCCGCTGCCGCCGGCCGAGCCGCTCTGCATGCCGGCGTTGTTCATCAACTGCTTGAGCATGGCATCGGCCACGCCGATGCCCTTGGACGACATCTGCTGCGCCATCTGCTCGTCCATCATCGAGGTGAACTGCGCGCCGTCGCGCGAATCGAGCGGGCCGTCCTGCGGCGTCGCATCGCGCATGCTTTTCAGCATCATCGTGATGAAGCTCGCATCGAACTGCTTGGCGGCCATCTTCACGCCTTGCTGCGGCGACGCGGCAACCTTGGCACGCAGGCTGTCGAATCCCTGGACGTCCAGCGCAAAGCGCTGGGTCAGATCGTTCGGGCCTGAAGTGGGATCGGTAGTCATCGCGGTTCCTTAGATGATTTCAAGTTCGGCGCGCAAGGCTCCTGCTGCCTTCATCGCCTGCAGGATCGACATCAGATCGGCGGGCGTCGCGCCGAGCGCGTTGAGCGCCTTCACGACGTCGGCCAGATTGGCGCCGGCCTTGACGTATTTCATCGCGCCGTCGTCTTGCTTCAACTGGATCTGGGACTGCTGGGCCACCACAGTGCGGCCGTTCGAGAACGCGCCCGGCTGGCTCACCACCGGCTGCGTATTGACCACCACCGAGAGATTGCCGTGCGCGACCGCGCAGTTCTCGAGCGTCACCATCTGGTTCATCACGATCGAGCCGGTGCGCGCATTCAGCACGACCTTCGCCGCGCCTTGCGCCGGCTTCACGTCGAGATCCTCGAGCTGCGCCATGAACGAAACCTGCTGGGCCGGATCGGCCGGCGCGCGCAACTGGATCGTGCGGCCGTCGAGCGGCGTGGCCGTCCCCGAGCCGAAGGCGTTGTTGACCGCCGACACGATGCGCTGGTTCGTGTCGTAGTCCATGTCGTTCAGTTCGAGCTGCATCGTGCCGTCCTGCGTGATGCTGGTCTGCACCGCGCGTTCGACAATGGCGCCGGCGGCGATGCGGCCCGCCGCGAGCTGGTTCACCTGCACGCGGCTGCCGTTCGCGCTGGCGCCTGCGCCGCCCACTGCCATGTTGCCCTGGGCGAGTGCGTAGACGGAGCCGTCGGCGCCCTTCATCGGCGTGAGCAGCAGCGTGCCGCCGCGCAGGCTCTTGGCGTTACCGAGCGACGACACGGTGACGTCGATCGCCTCGCCCGGCCGGGCGAACGGCGGCAGAACCGCCGTCACCATCACGGCCGCGACGTTCTTCAACTGGATGCTGGTCAGCGCCGAGGTGCTGCTGTTCGACGAACCCGCCGACTGGTTGTTGATCGAGATGCCGAGGTTCGCGAGCATGTTCGCGAGCGTTTGCGTCGTGAACGGGGTCTGGGTGGTCTGGTCGCCCGTGCCGTCGAGACCGACGACGAGGCCATAGCCGATCAGCGGGTTGTCCCGCACACCCTGAATGGCGACCAGATCCTTCAGCCGTTCCGCGTGAGCGGCCGGCGTGACGGGCGGCAGGGCCCCGCAGGCGAGCGCGAACACGAGGCAGGCGCGGCTGAAATGGCGGAAAGAGAGCAGTCTCATGATCACCACGGCGCAACGTTGAGGAAGAAGCGTTGTAGCCAACCCATGGTTTCAGCCTCGTCGATATAGCCCTTCGCCGAGTATTCGATCTTGGCGTCGGCCACCTGGGTCGAGTACACCGCATTCAGGCCGGAGATCGTGTTCGGGTTGACCACGCCGGAGAAACGCACGAACTCGTTGCCCTGGTTGATGAGCATCTGCTTTTCGCCGCTCACCACGAGGTTGCCGTTAGGCAGCACGTTGGTCACCGTGACCGTGATCACGCCGTTGAACGTGTTGGAAGCGTTCGCGCCGCCGGTCCCCTGGAACTGGTTGGCGCCCTGCGAGTTGAGGTTGGCCTTGCCGAACAGACCGCTGAGAAAGCCGGCGCTCGTGGTGGAGAACGAGGTGGCCGAAGAGCGGTTGGTGTTGGCCCCCGACGACTTGGTTGCGTTGATGTTTTCCTGAATCACGATAGTCAGGATGTCGCCGATATTCCGCGGCCGCTGGTCTTCGAACAGCGGCCGGCCCGCGTAGCCCGGATTGAAGATCGAGCCCGGCGACTGCGCGTGCGGCGGCGTCGGCGGCACGGCCGTCATCGGCTGCTGCACGATCGGCTGCTTGGGAATCTGCGCGCAACCGCCCAGCGCCAGAGCGAGCACGCTGGCCGTGGCGACGAGCGCATCGCGCGCGTCGCCCAGCACCGGATTGAGATTGAATTGCGACATCGTGTTTACCTACCGCCTGTAGTCCCGAACCCTTAAACCTGCATCTGCGACAGGGTCTGCAACATCTGATCGGACGTGGTTACGGCCTTGCTGTTGATTTCGTACGCGCGCTGGGTCTGGATCATGTTGACCAGTTCCTGCACGACGTTCACGTTCGAGGTTTCGACGTAGCCCTGTTGCAGCGAACCCGTACCGTTCGCGCCCGGTGCGGAGACGTTCGGCGTACCCGACGAGCTGGTTTCCGCGAACAGGTTTTCACCTTGCGCGTCGAGACCGGCCGGGTTGATGAAGGTCGCCAGTTGCAGCGAGCCGATCTGCGTGGAGTTGGTCGAATTGGCCTGGGTGATCGACACCGCGCCGTCGCTGCCGATGGTGAGCGAGGTGGCGTTCACCGGCACCGTGATCGACGGAATCACCGGATAGCCGCTCGACGTCACCAGTTGGCCCTGCGCATTGGTCTGGAACGAACCGTCACGCGTATAGGAGGTCGTGCCGTCCGGCATCTGCACCTGGAAGAAACCGTTGCCGTTGATCGCCACGTCCTTCGAGTTGCCGGTTTGCTGCAGGTTGCCCTGGGTGTACAGACGCTCCGTGGCGACCTGTTGCACCCCGGTGCCGAGCTGGATGCCCGACGGCACCTGGGTCTGCTGGGTCGAGTCGGCGCCCGGCTGGCGCACCGTCTGATACAGCAGGTCTTCGAACACCGCGCGCGAACCCTTGAAACCGTTCGTGCTGACGTTGGCCAGGTTGTTCGAGATGACGTCCATCTGGGACTGCTGCGCGTTCATGCCGGTCGCAGCGATATAGAGTGAGCGGTTCACAGTATGTGTTCTCCTGGGTCGACGCGCGCGTCGGTCCCGTTAGCTGAAGCTGAGCAACTGGTTGGCGGTCTGGTCGTTCTGATCGGCGTTCTCGATCATCTTGGTCTGCATCTGGAATTGCCGCGCATTGGTGATCATCGAGACCATGGCGTTCACCGGATTCACATTGCTGCCTTCCAGCGATTCGGGTGCGAGCGTCACGCTCGGATCGGCGTCGAGCGGGTTGCCGTCGGCGGTGCGAAACATGCCGTCGTCGCTGCGCGTGAGCGTGCCCGCCGCCGGCTTCACCATCTTCAGCTGATCGACCACCGCGATCGCCGAAGCCGGATCGCCCGGAGCCAGCGCGGAGATCGTGCCGTCCTTGCCGATGGTGATCTGCGCACCCGGCGGCACCGAGACCGGGCCGCCGGTGCCGAGCACCGGCAGATTGGTCGCGTTCACCAGTTGCCCGTTCTGGTCGATATGCAGATTGCCGGCGCGCGTGTAAGCCTCGCTGCCGTCCGCCGTCTGCACAGCGAGCCAGCCGTCGCCCTGCACGGCGACGTCGAGCGGATTGCCGGTCTGCTGGATCGGTCCGGGCGTCTCATCGGCGCCCGGGGTCGACGAGAGCACGAACGTACGCGTGGTCTGGTCGTTGACTGAACTGCCGTCGCCGAACGACATCGGTACCGCGCGAAACGTCTCGAGCTGGGCACGAAACCCGGTGGTCGAGGTGTTCGCGAGATTGTTCGCGACAATGGCTTGCTGCTCGAGCGCCTGGGTGGCGCCCGACATCGCGGTATAAATCAGACGGTCGGTCATTCGTTCGGCTCCTCAGACGCTTACAGGTTGATCAGCGTCTGGTCGACGGTCTGCTGCGTCTTGATCGTCTGCGCATTCGCCTGGTAGTTGCGCTGCGCGGTGATCAGGTTGACCAGTTCGTTGGTCAGGTCCGTGTTCGACTCTTCCACCGCGCCGCCTTGCAGCGTGCCGTGGTTCGTGCTGCCCGGGGTGGAGATCTGCGCCGCACCCGATGCCGCGGTCTGCTCGTATTCGTTATTGCCGAGGTCGACGAGGCCGTTCGGGTCGTTGAAGTTGGCAAGCACGATCTGGCCGAGGTCGGCGGTCTGGCCGTTCGTATAGTTGCCGGTCAGGATACCGTTGGTGCCGACCGTGAAATTCGACAACTGCCCGGCCGCGAAGCCGTTTTGCTGCAGGTTGTTGGTGCCGTTGGCGCTGCCGAACTGCGTCGTGCCGGTCAGATTCAGCGTGAGCGTCTGCGGCGTGCCGGAGCCGTCGGTGTTCGGAATCGAGAACGCCAGCGTGTCCGACGCGTTCGACGGCGTGATGCTCGTCACGCCGGTCAGCGCGCCGTTGCTGTTGAACGTCGCGGTGCCGATCAGGCTCGCGGTGCCGCCTGCGACACCTGCATAAACGTTCCAGTTACCCGCGCTCGTCTTCGCGAAGTACATATCCACCGTCTGCGAGCCGCCGAGCGAGTCGTAGGCCTGGATGGACGTCGGATAGTTGTAGGTGGTCGAGGTGTTCTGGTTGAAGGCGGTGGTCTGGACCGTCGCCGAGTCGCCGTTCGCGGGAGTACCGCTGAAGGTCACTTGCATGCCGGTGCCCAGCGTAATCGGCGTGCCGGCCGTGTAGGTGCCGGTGCTGTCGTTGGCCGGATTGGTGTTGTCCGTTACCGTGTACGCGGTCGCGCTCGTAAAGTTGATCGTGTAGCTGTCGGTGTTCGAGGCAGCTCCCGCGGTCGTGACGGTCACGGCGCCGTTCGCGAGCGTGCCGGTATTTCCCGTGGCAGTGGTCGCGAAGGTCCCGACGGTGGCCGCAGCCTGCGCGTCCAGGTTGAACTGGCCGGTGATCGAGGTGGTCGCGGTCGGCGCGATGTTCGTCGTCGGCACGGTCAGCGGCACGGTTTGCGCGCTGTTGATGATGCCGGTGGAGCTCGCGGCATAACCCATCAGCTGCAAGCCCTGCGAATTCACGATCTGGCCGGCGTTGTTCAGCTGGAACACACCGTTACGCGAATACGTGAGCGCACCGTTGTTCGACATCTGGAAGAAACCGTTGCCGTTGATGGCGACGTCCAGTGCCTGCCCGGTTGTGTTGATGGTGCCCTGCGAGAACTGCTGCTGCACGGCCGCGAGCTGCGTACCGATACCGATCTGGTTGTTGACGGCCGTGGCGACCGAGTTCGCGTACATATCGGCGAACACGGCAGTGCCGCTCTTGAAACCGATCGTGTCCGCGTTGGCGATGTTGTTGCCAATCACGTCGAGATCACTCGATGCAGCCGACAGGCCGCTCAAACCTTGCTGATAACCCATGACGGTCTCCGTTCCGGGAAATGTCTAAATTCGGTTGAACTGATTGCTTAGAGGACTGCCGCGACCGAGGTCAGGGCAACCGTATTGCCGTTCGACAGCACGAGGCTCGGTGCACCGCCGGTCCCTTGCACGACGCTCTCCACCGTGCCCGGGGTCAGCGTGGTGGCCGTGCCCGCGGCGCCGTTCACGGTGCCGGTCGCGGTGATCGTGTAAGTCCCTGCCGGCAGCGCGGCGCCCGTCGAGTCGACCGGCGTCCAGGAAACCGGCACGGTGCCCGCCGGCTGCGCGCCCAGATCGATCGTGTTGACGATCTGGCCTGCCGAGTTGACGACGTTGATCTTCATGTCGGACGCAGCGGCGGCCAGTTGCACGCCGAACGCGTTGGTCTTGCCGCTTGCCACCGTGATCGAATTGCCCGGGGCGAGCACGCTCGAACCGATCAGCAGCGCGGCCTGCGAGGTCTGGCCCGCGTTGAGCTGCGTCGCCAGCGACGTCAGCGACGTGTTCAACTGGCTGATGCCCGTGACCGTATTGATCTGCGCGAGCTGCGAGGTCATCTGCGAGCTGTCCATCGGGTTGGTCGGATCCTGGTTCTGCAACTGCGTGACGAGCAGTTGCAAAAAGGTGTTCTGTAGCGACGAACCCGCGTTCGCTGAACTGGACGCCGTGCTGCTCGACGCGCTGGTCGCCGAGTTGGTGCCGTTCATCGTATCGAGCAGCGTCTGCGAGACCGTCGTCCCGCTGTTGCCGATTGTGGTGGTCAAGGAAGTACTCCTCAGGTTCCGATCGTGAGAGTTTTCAGCATCAACTGCTTTGCCGTGTTCAGGGTTTCGACGTTCGCCTGGTACGCGCGCGACGCCGAGATCATGTTGACCATTTCTTCCACCGGGTCGACGTTCGGCATCGTGACGTAGCCGTTCGCGTCGGCCGCGGGGTTGCCCGGGTCGTAGGTCTGCTTCATCGGCGTCGGATCGTCCACCACGCCGGTCACCTGCACGCCGCCCACCTGCTGGCCGGACGCGGAGCGCGCACCGCCGAGCGGGTTGACCGCGAACACGACCTGCTTGGCCTTATACGGCTTGCCGTCGGGGCCTGTCGTACTGTCGGCGTTCGCCAGGTTCGACGCCGTCACGTTGAGCCGCTGCGATTCGGCCGACATGGCCGAACCGGCGACAGTGAATATATTCATCAGGGATGGCATGGCTTCTCTGACCTCTCCTGCCGGCAGGTTCCGGCTTGGTTGTTTCCCGTGGGCGTGGTTTTTAGCGGTTACATCCAGTGTGTGCGGGTCGCCGCGTCAGGACTCCCTCAGGAGCCGGACGTGATCGCCGACAGCATCGTTTTGATCTGGCCTGACACTTCCGTCATGGCCGATTCGAAATGCAGCGAGTTATCGGCGAACTGCACGCGCTCGGCGTCGAGGTCCACCGTGTTGCCGTCGAGCGACGGTTGCACCGGAATGCGGTACTGCAGTTGACCGTAGTCGTCGCTCGGGCCGCCGGTGGGGATCAGGCTCGCCTTGCCGGCCATGTGGCCCGGCTCGTCGGCGGCCATCGTCATGCCGGTCGTGACATCGGCGGACTTCGTCATCGCCAGCGTCGAGCCGTTCGAGGCGCCGGTGCCGGCGAGGGTGCCGTCGTTCTTTCTCAGCGCCCCCGCAAGGGTCGACGCGAAATCGACATCGCGCGCCTTGTAGTTGGGCGTGTCGGCGTTCGCGATATTCGACGACAGCAATTCCTGCCGATACGAGCGGACATCGAGCGCCTGACGACCAAAGGCGAGTTCGGCATCGAGTTTGTCGAGCATTGAAATCTCCGGATAACGTTCCCGCGTCTGACGTGCGCTTCAACGTGCACACAAGCTGCGGCGCCCCAAAAGGCCTTTTTGCATGAGATGCATCTTAGGCGCGCCGTGCAAGCGGCAATCGTCGGAATAACCGGGGAAGGTCGCCTCTATTCAACGCTTGCCCGATAAGCGGCGTCACTAGAATGCAATTCGTACCCTTGCCTCATGCTGGAGATTCACGATGGCCCGATCCACTCGCGATGTGCCGCAGCGACTGCGCCGCATCGTTGCGCGACGCACTGCCGCCTGGCTGGTGTGCGCCGTGGCGGGTGCCTCGTTCGCGAGCGTGGCGCTGGCCCAGCAGGCCGGCGGTCCGATCGTGATTCCCGGTCCCGGCGAACAGAACCCCGCCGACCTCGCCCGAATGACGGCGATGGCGACCACCTCCAGCGGCAACAGCAGCGCACGGACGCCGGGCGCGCAGGCCGCTCAGTACGCGCCGGCCGTGGCGCCGTCGGGCACACCGCCGGTCCGCGACCGCTTCACCGCGCTGGCGAATGCCAGTGGGGCAATCGTGATTCCCGGATCCGGCGAGGATGCCGCGCCCAACACCCCCGTCATGGTGGCCGCGCCGCAAGGCAGTCCCGCGAACAACCCCAACCTCACCCGCGTCAATCTGAGTCCGGCGCTCGCCGCCAGCCAGGTCGTGCCGGTGATCGTGAGCGCGGCGCCGCAGCGCCCCTATGCCGCGTCCGTGCGGCCAGTCAATGCGGCGCCGGCTGTCGCGCCGACCGCGGCACCCGCGAGCGATGTCCAGATCGACAGCCTGGCTTCGCGCGGCGAGCCGCCCGAACTCGGCGCCAGCGCGCCGGTCCGCAATCCGGCGCCGCGTGTCGCCGCCGCACCGGTTCAAACCTTGGTGCCGGCGCAAAACCGCACGCAGGCCCTGGCCGAGGCGGCGCAACGCGAACAGGCGGTGCGCGCCCTGCAGCGCGCCCAGGCGGCGCAAGCGGCGGCCCATCCCGTGTTCAGCCCGGCGGTTCAGCCCGCCCAGATGGCTCAAGCCGCACAGATCGCTCAGGCATCCCAACCGGTTCAGGCCGCCCAGCCGGTGCCGGCAGGCCAGGAAGACGGCGAGCTGATCCACGCCGCGGCAATGGATTTCCTCCAGCAGCAGGTGAACGGTCTGCCCGGCAAGGTCGAACTGAGCGTCGCGCCGGCCTTCCCGCGCGGCCTCGCGGCCTGCGCCACGCTGCAGCCTTTCATGCCGAACGGCGCGCGCCTGTGGGGCCGCACGACGGTGGGCGTGCGCTGCACGAGCGGGCATCCGTGGACCGTCTGGCTGCAGGCCAAGGTCTCGGTGCATGCCACTTACTACGTCGCCGCGCGCGCCATGATGCCCGGCGAGGTGGTGTCGGAAGCCGACATGGTCAGCCGCGACGGCGATCTGACGATGCTGCCGATGTCGATCATCACCGCGCCGTCGCAGGCGATCGGTTCGGTCACATTGATGCGGGTGGGCGCAGGCCTGCCGCTGCGTCAGGACATGTTGAAGAGTGCGGCCTCGGTGACAGCGGGGTCGATGGTGCGGGTAGTGGCGCAGGGCGACGGCTTTTCGATTTCGTCGGAAGGCAACGCCCTGAGCAATGCGACGCCGGGTCAGCCGGTCAAGGTGAGGACGTCCAGTGGGCAGATCCTCATGGGAATCGTCAAGGACAGTTCGACGGTTCAGATCCAGATGTGATCCGGACCTGAAACCGGGAGGGCGACCGGGGGATTCACAGGACAGTCTGGCCGGCGGCGCCGTTACAAAGGGATACACCGATTGCGCTAAAGTTTGGATTCTTGAGTGCCGTTATAAGAATCAAATCGTTCAGGAAGCCAATCGTGAAAATCGATTCCACCACCAACACCCAGCCAGACAGCCTGACTAACGGCGCGACGCGTACGCAGCAGGACAGTCTGACTCCGGCGGCTACCACCGCCCAAGGCGCGGCATCCACCGCGCAAGCCGCCACCGGTTCGGGGGGCGACGCGAATGTGAGCCTGTCGGGCCTGTCGTCCGACCTGCGCAACCTGGCAGCATCGGGTTCGGCGGACATCGACACCGCTCACGTCGAATCGATCAAGGCGGCCATCCAGAATGGCACGCTGACCATCGATCCGGGCAAGATTGCTGACGGCGTGCTCGAAACCACGCGCAGCCTGCTGCAAACGAGAGCCCCGGCGACCGGCAATTAAGGCTGGACGCCGTCAGGCGACACCTTGAAACCCTGACCCTCACAGCACGTGCGGGCCGCTGTGAAAGCGAGTTGTGATGAAAGACGCGCTGCTTGCCACCGTCATCGACGAGTACACCACCATCGAAGAATTCGCCTCGGTGCTGGTCGTCGAACAGAAGGCGTTGACCCAGGTGGATCCGGCCGAGATGCTGCGGCCGATCGTCGAAAAGAAAACCGAACTGGTTGGCAAGCTGGCGACGCTGGAGAAGCTGCGCGACGCCCAGCTCGCTGAAATGGGCTTTCCGGGTGGCTGGAGCGGCATCGAACTCGCCGCCGGCCGCAACCCGAAGCTCGCCGCGCAATGGACCTTGCTGCAGCAGTCCGTGGAGCGCGCGCATCGCTCCAACAAGACCAATGGCGTGCTGATCCGTACCCGCATGGAATACAACCAGCGCGCCCTCGACGTGCTGCAGGTTCGTCCGCCGAAACCTTCGCTCTACGGGCCGGATGGACGCGTGCCGGGGTTCGGCGCACTCTGAGTTTGCGCCTGGGCGGTGGCATGGCTTCCGCCCCGCTTGCATAGCGCTTTATCCGCACCTTCTCCGCGCGCACGGTGTGTCGTGCGCCGCTCTGCTGTTTCCTCCCTGCTTCGCGCTCCGCCGCAAAAAAATGCCGTCACGAGGACGGCATCATTTGCGCTCATTCGCGCGGTTCAATCGCGTTCTATCGCTTTGATTCGACCAGCGTCTGCGACGGCGAACCGTCGGCAGATCACCCGCATTATTCAGCCTCGGCCTTCGCCCACGCCATCTCGCGCAGACGCGTGCGCAGACGCGCCACCGCCTGGCTGTGCAACTGGCAAACCCGCGACTCGCTGACTTCCATCACCGCGCCGATCTCGCGCAGGTTCATGCCGCGCTCGTAGTACAGCGACATCAACAGCTTCTCGCGATCCGGCAGACGCTCGATCGCATCGACCAGCGCCGCACGCAGGCTTTCGTCGAGCAGCGCGGAGAGCGGGTCCGAGTGATCGACGCAGTAGCGGTCGAGGAACGGCTCGTCGTCGGCGGAACGGTCGAAGTCTTCGTAATAGATCAACTGGCTGCCATGCAGGTCCTGCAGCATCGACTGATATTCGTCGAGCGGCATCTTCAGATGGCCGGCAATTTCGGTCTCGCTCGCCGAGCGGCCCAGCGTCTGTTCGACCTGATGCACGGCTGTCTCCACCTCACGCGAGGTGCGGCGCAGGCTGCGCGGCAACCAGTCGTTGCTGCGCAGTTCGTCGAGCATCGCGCCGCGAATCCGCTGGCTCGCATAGGTCTCGAACTGCGCGCCCTGGTCTTCCTTGTACCGGCTCGCAGCATCCAGCAGCCCGATCATGCCGGCCTGAATCAGATCGTCGAGATCGACGCTCGCCGGCATTTTCGCGACTAGCTGCAAGCCGAGCCGCCGCACCAGCGGCGCGTACTTCGTCAGAACCTCGGCTTGGGAAATCTTTCCCTGAGCGTTGTACATCGTGCTCCCCTTGTCCGCACCGCCCCTTCAGGCGGGCTGCGCAGACGGTTGGTCGGCGTGTTGCGCCGCTGTTACTGTCGTCTGCGCTACCCAGTGGTGACGTGACGACATCGCTGGCCGCATCGGCCAGTACTGCAATTCGGCGGCGAGGTGCCGGTAATCGCGCGCAGCAGGTGTCGACGGAAACGCGTCGACGACGCAGCGCGACAGTTCGAGCGCCCGGGCCATGCGCGGATCGGCGGCGATACAGCCGGCGTCGTCCAGCGACACGGTCAGATAACGCCCCGCCACCCCCGCGAGGTTTTCAAATGCCGTGTGCGCGTCGGTGACGCTTTGCACGTGATTCACCAGCACGCGGAACTGACCGATGCCGTGTGCGTAATGCAGACGCTTCATGCAGGCGTAGGCGTCGGTGATCGCCTGCGCGGCCATCCGCGTCACGATCATCAGGTCATGCGCCTGCATGGCGAGCGCGGAGAGCTGGCCGAGCCGGTCGAGTTGCGCGTCGATCAGCACGACGTCCGCGGGACCTTCCAGCACCACGCTCAATTGCGCCGCGCTGTAGCCTTCACGATTGCCGCGCGGGGCGCTCAGCACGGCAAAACCGAGTGGGTGGCGCGCCACCGCCGCGTCGAGCGGCATCTCGCCGCGCACCACCGCCGCGAAGTTGCCCGCGCCGCGCATGCCGCCGAGCATCGCGCTCACCGAGTGATCGCCGAGACACTCGTCGATCACCAGTACATCCTTGCCCTGTTCGGCCAGTGCCGCCGCCAGGTTGACGACCGTCGTGGTGCAACCCACGCTGGTCGAGCCGCCCGTCACCGCCACGACCCGTGACCCGCTGCGCGCCAGCAGGCGCCGCAGTCCTTCTGCCTGATCGGAAACGACTTTATCCAAAACGTACCTCGTGCAGTTCGGCCGTCGAGCGCGCGGAGAGCGCCGAAAGCAAGGCCGGAATATCGTCGTCGTGCGGCACGAACGGCGAACTGTCGCGCGGAATACAGAAGGCGCTTTTGATGAGGAATTTCCTGGTGGCGACGTACAGGTTCTCGGGCACCTTCTGCCCGGTCGAGACGTAGTGCACCGGCAGCTTGTAGCGGATCACCGTGTCGAGCACGCCGCCCAGGTTGGTCGCTTCGTCGAGCTTGGTGAGGATGCAGCCGGCGAGCGGCTGTTGATCCGGCGCGCGCTGGTAGGCCTGCACGACTTCGTTGAGCGTGTCGCCGTGGCTGGTCGCGTTGAGCAGCAGGAGGCGCTGCACCGGTTGACCGGCGCGGCACAGCATGGCGATCTGGTCGGACACGAGGCGGTCGCGCTGGCTCATGCCGATCGTGTCGATCAGCACGATGTGCTTGTTGCGCAACTCGGCGAGCGCCAGTTGCAGGTCGGCGCCGTCCTTCACCGCGTGCACCGAGACGCCGAGGATCTTGCCGAAGATGCGCAGTTGCTCGTGGCCGCCGATCCGGTAGCTGTCGGTGGTCAGGAGCGCCACCTTGCTGGCGCCGAAGCGCATCACGCAACGGGCGGCGAGCTTGGCCGTGGTGGTGGTCTTGCCGACGCCCGTCGGGCCCATCAGGGCGAACACACCGCCGCGCTCCATCAGCGCGTCTTCGTTTTCCATCACCGGCAGGTTCGACTCGAGCACGTTGCGCACCCAGTCCATCCCGCCTTCCATGTTGTCGACTTCGGCCGGCAGGTTGTCGACCATCATCTGCACCAGTTGCGCGGAGAAGCCCGCAGCGAACAGGTGCTTGGTGAGCGAGGCGCGCGTCGGGCTGCGGCGCTGGCGGTCGGCCCACAGGAGGCCGGCGAAGTGTTCCTCCATCATGCCGCGCATCGAGGAGAGCTCGCTCATCACCGTTTCGTTGACGACCTGCTCCATGCGCGCCTTGATGGTTTCCGTGACGCTGGCGGCGCTGTTGCCGGCTGCGCGCGCATCGTCCGCCGGGCTCATCTTCTGGGCGGCGCGGCGGGCCGCGAGTTGCGCGGCTTCGCGGGCCCAGTCGGGCGTGTCGGCGGTGCCGAACGACGTGCGCGCACCGACCTGGATCTCGACCGGTGCGCCGAGGCCCTTCGCCATCGCCGCAGCCGGCGTCATCGACGAAGGACGGGCGCTGTAGGCGCCCTGCTGCTTGCCGGCGATATTGCGAGCGTGATCGATCAGCCACGGGTTCGATTCGGCCATCGTGCGGGGAGCAACCGGGGCGACCGGCGCCGGAGGCACGCCGGCGGCCTTCAGGACGTCGGCGCGGATATCGTCGCTGCTACGCGGCACCTGCGGGATCGGTGAGGCCTGTGCAGACGGGGCAGCTTGCGGCGCTGGAGCGATCTGCGGGGCGTGGGCGGCTTGCGAGTTCAGCGGCGCCGGCGTGCCGGTTTGCGGCAGCGCGCCGGCCGGCTGTTCCGTGGCTGCGCTTGCCGGTGCGGCGTGTGCGCTTGCCGCCGGCGTGTTGCTGGCCGACATGCTCTCCGTGCCGGCTTCCGGGCTGGCGCCGAACACCGACGAAAACACGTCCGGCATGCCGCTCGCGTACGGATTGGCCTGCATCATCGGGGCCCGCGCGGGGGCGGCCAGGGCGGGCGCGGCTGCGCTCGCGCCGTCGCGCGACTTCGGGGTGATCGCTGCCAGGTCGCTATCGGCGAGCGCGACGATCTCGACGGTGCCGTCTTCGATCGTGCGGTTCGACAGCACGACCGCGTCGGGGCCCAGAGCCTCGCGAACGAGGCGCAGCGCGTCGCGACTGGTAGCACCGACAAATTTACGAATGTTCAAGCTGGACCCCCGATGAGGTTAACGGACCGGCAACATACCGCTTCCCATTGAGATCAATTATTGCGAAAGATGTCGAGCGACGATCGGTTGATAAAGGCCGGGAAAGGTGGGCAATTCGCTTGATGGACAGGGGACCGGCGCCGCTCCGCGCAGGCGGTAAACCCGCATGGCGGGATCTTGCGGACGGGATGAAAAACCATCGGTAAGGCGCAAACGAAAACCGGCGCATGGAGCGCCGGTTCCGTTGCGGGCTGAGACGGACACGCCCTACCCGCCGATCAGATTCACCACCTTGACGTTGCGCGTGTCGGGCACTTCCGCATACGACAGCACTTTCAGTTGCGGCAAACTGCGCCGCAGGAAACGCGCGAGCATCGGCCGCAGCGCGTGCTGCACCAGCAGCACAGGCGAGAGCCCCAGGTTCTGTTGCCGCGTCATGGCCTTTTGCGTCTCGGTCATCAGCGTATGAGCGAGGCCCGGTTCGAGGCCGGGGTTCGCGCCCGTCGACAGCGCCTGCGAAAGCACGCGCTCGAGGTTCGAATCGAGGCCCATCACCTGCATGTCGCCGACGCCGGGGAACCACTGCTGGGTAATCGCGCGGCCCAGCGCAAGACGCACCACCGCGGTCAGCTCGTGCGGATCGCTGACCTTCGGCGTATGTTCGGCCAGCGCTTCGAGAATCGTGCGCATGTCGCGGATCGGCACACCTTCTTCCAGCAGGTTCTGCAGCACCTTCTGCAGCGTGGTGAGCGAGAGCGCCTTCGGAATCAGATCGTCGACCAGCGACGGCGTGTCCTTCTGCATCCGCTCGATCAGCGCCTGGATCTCGCGGCGGCCGAGCAGTTCGGAGGCATGCGTGACGACCAGATGGTTCAGGTGCGTCGCGACCACCGTGCTCGAATCGACCACCGTGTAGCCGTACACCTGGGCCTGCTCGCGCAGATTGGTATCGATCCAGATGGCCGGCAGGCCGAACGCCGGATCCTGGGTCGGCGTGCCCGGCAGCGCCGCGCTGACCTGACCCGGGTTGATGGCGAGCCACTGGCCCGGATAAGCCTCGCCGACGCCGACCTCGACGCCCTTCAAGGCGATCCGGTAACCGTTGGGCCGCAATTCGAGGTTGTCGCGGATATGGATCACCGGCGGCAGGAAGCCGATTTCCTGGGCGAACTTCTTGCGGATGCTCTTGATGCGCTTAAGCAGTTCGCCGTCCGAATTCTTGTCGACGAGCGGAATCAACCGGTAGCCGACTTCGAGACCGAGCGTGTCGATCATCGTCACGTCGTCCCAGCTGGCCTCGGTGTTCTCGGCCGGCGTGAGCGCCGCCGGCACGACATCGACCTGGGCCGACGCGGTCTTCAGGTCGGTCGCGCGCTTCTTCATCATCCGGCCCATCTGGATCAGGCCGCCGCCCAGCAGCAGGAAGGCAAAGTGCGGCATGCCCGGAATCAGGCCCATCAGTACGAGAATGCAGCCCGTGATGACCAGCACGCGCGGGTTCGTGAACAACTGCCCGGTCAACTGCGTGCCGATGTCTTCGTTGGTCGCGACGCGCGACACGATCACACCGGCGGCCGTCGAAATCACCAGCGACGGGATCTGCGCCACCAGCCCGTCGCCGATGGTGAGCAGCGTGTAGACCTTGCCGGCCGCGGCGAAATCCATGTTGTGCTGGACCACGCCGACGATCAGCCCGCCGATAATGTTGATCACCATGATCAGCAGGCCGGCGATCGCATCGCCGCGCACGAACTTGCTCGCGCCGTCCATCGAACCGTAGAACTCGGCTTCCTGGCCGACTTCGAGGCGCCGCTTGCGGGCCTGCTCTTCGTTGATGAGGCCGGCGTTCAGGTCGGCGTCGATCGCCATCTGCTTGCCCGGCATCGCGTCGAGCGTGAAGCGCGCGGACACTTCGGCGATCCGGCCCGCACCCTTGGTGATCACCATGAAGTTGATCACCATCAGGATGATAAACACCACGATACCGACGGCGAAGTTGCCGCCCACCAGGAAGTGTCCGAACGACTCGATCACCTGCCCGGCCGCATCCGGCCCGGTGTGGCCTTCGAGCAGCACCACCCGCGTGGAGGCGACGTTCAGCGACAGGCGCAACAGCGTCGAGAACAGCAGCACGCTCGGGAAGGCCGCGAAGTCGAGCGGCTTCATCGTGTACATGCTGACCAGCAGCACCATCACGGAAAGCGCGATGTTGAAGGTGAACAGCAGATCCAGCAGGAACGGCGGCAACGGCAGGATCATCATGCCGAGGATCATCACGATCAGCACCGGCCCCGCGAGTGCGCGCAGGTTGGTGTTGCTCAACGAGTCCGGCCGTCGGGACAGGAAACCGGCGCGTGCGTTCATGCGGAGGCTCCAGGTGCCTTGTTGTCGTTACCGTCGTTCAGGGCGTCGGCGGCTTCTTCGCTCGCGTCCTCGTCGGATACCGGTCCCTTGTCCAGATCGGCGGGGACGTCGAATTCGGTCGGCGCGACCGGCGCCACCCCGCCTTCGGCCTTGAAGCGGCGCAATTGATAAACCCAGGCGAGCACTTCCGCGACCGCGCCGTACAACTGGCCGGGAATTTCGCGGTCGAGCTCGACGTTGTGATACAGCGCTCGCGCGAGCGGCGGCGCTTCGAGCAGCGGCACGTTGTTCTCCGCAGCAATCTCGCGAATCCGCAAGGCGACCAGGTTCACCCCCTTGGCCACGACTCTCGGCGCCCGCATCTCGCCGTCGCTATACCGCAGGGCGACCGCGAAGTGAGTCGGGTTGGTCACCACCACGTCCGCCTTCGGCACGTTGACCATCATCCGGCGCCGTGCAACCGCGCGCTGCTGCGCGCGGATGCGAGCCTTCAGCTTGGGATCGCCTTCGCTTTCCTTGTGCTCCTGCTTCACTTCTTCCTTCGTCATGCGGAGCTTCTTGTTGTAATTCCAGATCTGATACGGGACGTCGAGTCCCGCGATCACGAACATGCCCGCGACCGTGATGCCGCAGCAGACCGCGATCAGATGCGCCGCATTGGCGAACGCCACGGTGAGCGGCTGGGTCGCAAGCGCGAGGATCTCATCGTGACGATTCCAGATCGATACCCCGCCGATCATGCCGACTACAAGGGTCTTGGCGAGCGACATGCCGAGCTGGATCGGCCCGTTGATCGAAAACATCTTGCCGAGGCCGGCGATCGGATCGAGCCGGCTGAAGTTGGGCTCGAGAGACTTGGCCGACACATGCCAGCCGCCCAGCGCGAGCGGCGACAGCAGCGCCGCGAGGCCGGTCATGGCGAGGATCGGTATCAGCACATAGAAGCCTTCACGGCCCGCGGCGCCCGCGCCAATCAACATCCGGCGCGTTTCGAAGACGCTCGCGTGATTGAACATCAGGGCGCCGCGCAACATCGACCCCAGATGATCGCCAATCGAACCCGACATGGCCCAGACGCCATAGAAGCCGGCCGACAGCAAGGCGAACGTCGTCAGCTCCCGCGAACGTACGATCTGCCCCTCTTCCCGCGCCTTTTCGAGGCGCCGGGGAGTGGCGGATTCGGTTTTTTCGAGGTCGCTATCCCCTGCCACGCAGCTCTCCAGTCGGTCAAGGCACCATGCCTATTTCTAGTGAGAGCGATTATTCACGGAGAACTCAAGCCATGATCGGCGGATAAGGACAGGGAAACGGGGGTATTTCGAGCGATGGAGGCCGCGAGGCCTCCCCTCGCTCAATAGCCGACGTAAGGCGTCTGGCCGCCGTTCGCCGTCTGGTCGATGCCAAAGTACATGTAGCGGCCGTAAAAGAACGGCAAGCCGATATCGAAGCTGTTGCCCACGCCGACCTGACCGGCGAGATCGTTGAACGCGTAATTGTTGCCGTTGCTGAACAGCGTGGCCGCGCTGAGGATCCCGAGGTTGGCCGTAGTGGATGCGCCGTTGAGCCCGACTATGTTCACCGAACGCGTCTGCCCCGAACTCGGGCAGTAGAAGCCGCTGTAGGTGCTGGAGCACGGCGCCAGGCTACTGTCGGCAAAGAAGTACGCGTTCGAGCCGGAATCGAAGAACGCGGTCAGCTTGCTGCCGTTGAAGGTACTGTTAACCAGGTCTCCGTAGGCATCGGTCGTGAAGGTCTGCGAGGCCGCGAGCGTATTGTTCGACTGCGTGCCGATGCCGAACACCAGCGTGCCGGTGGCCGACCCGCTGCCGTTATTCGAGACCGGCGACATCTCCACGATCACGCCGTTCTTGTCGGTGGCGAAGTGGGCCACCGGATTCGCCACCTGGTCGCCGGTCGGCACCTGCGTAGCCGCGCAGCTCGAGCCGGAGCACGCGTAATAATTGCTGTACTGCTGGAATGTCGTCGAGCTCGCGCAGGCTGTGCCGCAGTCGTACGGCGCCACGCCGATGCCGAGAATGCCATTGGCGCCGATCGCGCTGGCGGTGTTCTCTTCGGCGCCGCTCGCGCACCCGCTCGGCACGCTGAAGTTCACGTCGCCGAGGACCTGGACCGGAATGCTGGTTGCGGTCTCGCCGGCAATCTGTACCGTCGCCGTGCGCACCGAGCCCCATGAGTAGCCATCGGCGAAATTCGTGCATTCCACCAGCGTGCCGGACCCGCCACTGGGGATGGCGGCCAGCGGCAGGCCAACACTCAACACGCTGCTGACAATCCGCAGCCCATACGAGCCGGTATCCACCTGCACGTTGGGAATGCTCTGGCAGGTCGTCGTGCCGGGCACGCAAACCGTCACGGTCACGGTTGGAATGTTGATGACGTTCGCCACGCCCGTTCCCACCGTGATCGCCGCGGTGTTCGATGCGTTTGCCGAGACCGGCTGCGCGGTCGGACTTGCCGGCAACCCGCTGTTACTCGAACTCGACGAATTGGAACTGGAACTGTCGCTGCTGCCGCCCCCGCCGCCGCACGCGGCGACCAGCGACACCAGGGCGACCGTGGCCGCCACCTGCGCCCATCCTTTGAGCTTCGCTGCAAATTGCATGGCTCGTCTCCCGTCCGTCACTGTCACTGGATATCGGAACCGCTGATGCCGGCAGGCAACGCCTGCGGCAGCCACGCCTGACCCGCGAAGGCGCCCATATGGCCGCCGGAGTGGACCACCAGAGTGTCCTGGTCGACCGCGACCGGCCCGTGCCCGCCGCGCACCGCGCGGGCGGCCTGCACGCCGGCCAGATACTGCGGGAAATACGTTCCGAGCAGATCGTTCAGGTTGGGCATTTGCGGCCCGTTCCACGCGAGGCCGAACACGCTGCCGTCCGGCGCGAGGTATTCCCGCACGACGGTGCCGCTGCCGAACGTCGTCGTGCGCACGGTATAGGACGAGGCGATGCTGGCCGCGGACGCGGTGCCCGACGCGGCATGCGCGACGGCGGCAGACGAAACGGTTTGAGAATTGACAGAGGCGCCGGCGGGCGGCGTCAAGGGCGCGCCGCCCAGCGCCGCATAGGCGGACTGAACGGCGGATACGGCACAGCACAATCCGAGCGCTGTCATGAAGACAGTGCGGCTTACACGACTCAGCATGGCCTGACTCCTCCCGATCGACTGCGCGACGGCCCATGCACCGCACGAGCGCCCGCATTTAAGCAAGATCATACGGCACTGCGGTGACGGCACGCATGAAGGTTTCTTCGGGGGTATTTTGCCGGTGTGCCCGCGCTGCCGGGCGCTCAGGTCACACCTTTCCATGCTTACAGAGTCTTACCGGGCGTAGCGGCCGCGCTGCGGTACGCCACGCCCTAAGGCCCGGCGGCCCGCCGGCGAGCCGGGCCATAGGCCGAGCCGCCGGCGCAACCGCGGAGCCGAACCAGGGTCTGCCTAGAAGCCGAGGCTCGCCAGCAGATCGTCGACCTCGCCCTGATCCTGCATCACGTCGGCCTTGCCTTCCGGGTTGATCTGCGGCCCGTTCAGCAGGCCTTCCGGGCTGCCGGTGGACGACGGCTCAGCCGCCAGCGCCGCCGCGGTCGCCGCGAACTGCTCGCGCCGTTCGAGCGCGATGTTCTCGATCAGCACGCCGAGCAGTTGCTGCTCGATCAGATACACGACTTCCGTAATCTTCTTGATGACCTGACCGGTCAGATCCTGAAAGTCCTGGGCCAGCATGATCTCGAGCAACTGGGCGTTGGTCGCCGTGGTCACCTCGGGCACGCCGCGCAGGAAGGTGCGCGTGTCGTTCATCAACGCGCGCACTTCCTCGCGTTCGATCGGCGCCGCATACCATTGCTCCCAACGCGCATCGAGCACCGCCGCGTCCTGCTGCAGTTGTTCCTGCATCGGCTTGGCGACCTCGATCGAGCTCAGCACCTTTTCGGCGGCCTGCTCGGTCATGTTGGCGATGTACTTGAGACGGTCGCGCGCGTCGGGCACCGCTTCCGCGGCGCGCTCGACGTGCTTGTCGATCCCCAGTTCGCGCATCGAGTCGCGCAGCGTGCGCGTCAGTTGCCCGATGCGGGCAAGGATGCGGTCGCTGGCGAGGTCGCCGCCGTCGTGCGCGTCGGCGGCTGCCGCGTTGGTGGGCTGGTTCACGTCAGCTCCCGGTTTTCGCCATCTTCTCGAGAATCTTGTTCAGCTTCTCGTCGAGGGTGACCGCGGTGAACGGCTTGACCACGTAACCGCTCGCGCCGGCCTGCGCCGCCGCGATGATGTTTTCCTTCTTCGATTCGGCCGTCACCATCAGCACCGGCAGGTGCGTGAGGCTTGCGTCGGCGCGGATTTCCTTCAGCATGGCCAGACCGTCGAGGTTCGGCATGTTCCAGTCGGAAATCACGAAGTCGTACTTGCCGCTGCGCAGACGCGCCAGACCCGCTGCGCCATCTTCCGCCTCGTCGACGTTCGAGTAGCCCAGTTCCTTCAACAGATTGCGCACGATCCGACGCATTGTCGGAAAGTCATCTACGACCAGAATCTTCATTCCCTTATCCATTTCAATTCCCTTTCCCTTAACCCTTATCCCAGGTGGTGCGGTGTCGACCGGAGCGAGCGCCCTTGGCGCTTACTGCGGTCCCAGGTAAGACGCTTGCGTTCAGGCCCGCGCATCATACCCGCTGTACGCGTTCGCCCATCGACGAGAGGCGCGCCATGACACGCCGGCTCATCTCGGGCAACGAGGCGATCTCGTCGGCAGCGCCCAGTGCGATGGCCTCGCGCGGCATGCCGAACACGATGCAGCTCGCTTCGTCCTGCGCAAGCGTATACGCACCTGCTTTTTTCATCTCCAGCAGTCCAGCCGCACCATCGCGGCCCATCCCCGTGAGGATCACGCCCACTGCGTTCTTGCCGGCATGCTGCGCAGCCGAACGGAACAGCACGTCGACGGACGGACGATGCCGGTTCACCGGCGGGTCGTCGGACAGGTGTGCAATATAGTTCGCGCCGCTACGCGCCAGCAACAGGTGAGCGTGGCCAGGGGCGATATAAGCGTGTCCCGGCAGCACACGTTCGCCGTGCTCAGCCTCTTTAACGGTAATTCTGCACAAGCCATTAAGGCGTTGCGCGAAAGATTTCGTAAAACCCGGCGGCATATGCTGCGCGATCAGCACGGCGGGCGCGTCGGGCGGCAGCGGCACCAGCACTTCGCGGATCGCTTCGGTGCCGCCCGTCGAGGCGCCGACGATGATCAGCTTTTCCGTACTCAGCAGCGGATTGTTGAAGTTCGGCGCCGGCGTGGCGGCATGGCCCGCCGCCTGGCCGGCCGCCGCGGCGTGCTGCACCGGTGCGGCCTGGCGCACGCGGGCGCGCGCAGCGGCGCGAACCTTGTCGGCGAGCTTCTCGGAGTAGTCGAGCATGCCGTCGCGAATCCCGACCTTCGGCTTGGTCACGAAGTCGACCGCGCCCAGTTCCAGCGCACGCAGCGTAATTTCGTTGCCGCGCTCGGTCAGCGAGGACACCATCACCACCGGCATCGGCCGCAGGCGCATCAGCTTCTCGAGGAAGTCGAGGCCGTCCATGCGCGGCATTTCAACGTCGAGCGTCAACACGTCCGGGTTGTGCTGCTTGATGAGTTCGCGCGCGACGAGCGGGTCGGGCGCGGTTGCTACGACGGTCATGTCCGGCTGGCCATTGATGATTTCAGTCATCAGGCTGCGGATCAGCGCCGAATCGTCGACGCACAACACTTTGATCTTTTGCACAGCTCTCACGCCTCCTCTGCGGTTCTGGCGTTGTTTGAATTAATCGGGCGCGGGCTCGCGCCAAATAGCTCGATGCGCGGCTTGGCAGCAGCGGCGCTCGTCCCTGATCCTGCATTCGCGGTCGAGCCTGCGCCAAACAGTTCGACACGTGGCCGCCCAGCCTGGGTAGCCGGCGCGGCGAACAACTCGACCCGTTCCCGGGCCCGCGCGAGCCGTTCGGCCCGCTGTTCGGAGGTTTGCCGTGCGAGCGCCTGTTCGCGCTCGGCCACGCCTGCTTCCTGCTGCAGACGCAACTTTTTCACCATCACCTGGCCGGTGCGCGGCATGAAGGCCACCTTGCGCGGATGACCGCCCTGCAGGTCCTCGGCGGTGATGCGGATTTTTTCCAGCGCCAGATAACGGCGCACGAATTCGGAGTTGCGGTCGCCGATGTTCATCGTCGTCATGCCCGCCAGCACCGCCGCGCCGCCGAACACCTTGGCCTCGAAGCGTTCGCGCCGGCCACCCGCCTTGATGAGCTCGTTGATCAGCACTTCCATCGCGTAGGCGCCGTAGCGCATCGAGTCCGAGGCCGCCTGGCCGACGTCGGCGCCGTCGTCGGGCAGCATGAAGTGATTCATGCCGCCGATGCCCGCCGTGCGGTCCTGAATGCAGGCCGCCACGCACGAACCGAGCACGGTGACCAGCACCATGTCTTCGTTCGTCGTATAGAACTCGTTCGGCAACAGCTTCACGCCGGGGCGCTTGAAGTGGTTGTCGAAATACAGATTGGTGGCAATCGGCAGAGCGCTGCTCATACGCTCACCCCGCTAGTCGACGAATGGGCCGGTTGGGTCTGGCTGCGTTGCGGGGCGCGTGCGCCGCCGCCGTCGCGAGTCAGTTCGTAGACGGTCTGGCCACGCAGGCGGAACGACTGCGTGACGTAAGTGAAGTTCTCCGAGTGGCCGGCAAACAGCAGGCCGCCCGGCTTCATCAGCGGATCGAAGCGCGACAGCACCTGCGCCTGGGTCGGCTTGTCGAAATAGATCATCACGTTGCGGCAGAAAATCGCGTCGAACTGCGAGCGCAACGCGTAATCGCGATCGGTCAGATTCAGTTGCTGGAAGCGGATCATGGCGCGCACTTCGGGACGCACTTTCACCATCCCCGCATGCGCGCCGGTGCCCTTCAGGAAAAAGCGCTTGAGCCGCTCCTGCGACAGATGCTTGACCTGGTCGAACTGGTACATGCCGGCCTCGCCTTTGGCGAGCACCTGGGTGTCGATGTCGGTGGCAAGCACGGTGGCCTGGCGCGCGGCGCTGTCGCCGAGCGCTTCGATCAGCGTCATCGCGATCGAATACGGCTCTTCGCCGGTTGACGCCGCCGAGCACCACACCGAGACCGGCGCCGGCCGTTTCGCGACGAACTCCGCGAGAATCGGGAAGTGGTGCGCCTCGCGAAAGAACGCGGTCAGGTTGGTGGTCAGCGCGTTGGTGAAGGCCTCCCACTCGGCCGGATCGTTTTCCGACTCGAGCAGGTCGAGGTATTCGCGGAAGCTGTCGAGGCCTCGTGCACGCAGGCGCCGCGCGAGCCGGCTGTAGGCCATGTCGCGCTTGTGGTCCGACAGCGAGATGCCGGCACCGCGATGGATCAGCTCGCGTATGCGAGCGAAGTCCGCCGAAGTGAATTCGAAATCACGCCCCTGGTCGCCGGCCTTGGCCGGTTCCACCTTGTCGGGGCGAAGCTGTGCGCGCGTTGCCATCATGAGGTTTCCTGCTTGCGATACGAAGCGTCCCCAGCAGGGACTTGCATCGCGGGGTCGCGCCCGCCCGCGATTTTTTCCAGCTCGGTGTCCAACCGGCCGACGGCACGAAGCACGCCTTGTGAGCGTCCTTCAATGAATCGCCCATGGCGGGGCGAGGTGCCGAAAGCCTGCATATCTGCTTGCCATTCCTTAAAACGTTTCCCAGTCCGCGTCCGAGCCGACCGCCGCTGCGCCTGCCGCAGCCGGGCGCACGGTCGGTTCGGCGCCGGCCGACGATCTGGGTTTGAGCGCCGGTTCGGTGCGCGCCGGCGCGGCCGTACGTGCTGCGTCCTGTTTCGGCGCAGCCGGTGCTGCCGCATGGGCCGCGGGTTGAGCCGCTGCATGGGCCGCTGCATTTGCCGGCGTAGCTGCTGCTTTCGGCGCCGCCGCAGTGGATGCACGCGACACGCTCTTGCTGCGCGCCGCAGACGTGCTGCCGCGCGTAGCAGAAGCCGAAACCGGAGCCGCACGCTGACCGCCTTCCACGCGCCAGCCGCCCACCACCGTTTGCAACTGACGCGTCTGCTCTTCGAGCGAAGCCGCCGCGGCGGCCGCTTCTTCGACGAGCGCCGCATTCTGCTGCGTGACTTCGTCCATCTGCACCACGGCGCGGTTGACCTGTTCGATGCCGGTCGACTGCTCTTCCGAGGCCGCGCTGATCTCACCCATGATGTCGGTCACGCGGCGCACGGCCTGGACGATCTCTTCCATCGTCGTGCCTGCCCGGCCCACCAGCACCGAGCCGCTTTGCACCTTGTCCACCGAGTCGCCGATCAGCTCCTTGATTTCCTTCGCCGCACTGGCGCTGCGCTGCGCGAGACTGCGCACTTCGCCGGCCACCACCGCAAAGCCGCGGCCCTGTTCGCCGGCGCGCGCCGCTTCCACCGCCGCATTCAGCGCGAGGATGTTGGTCTGGAACGCGATGCCTTCGATCACGCCGATGATGTCCACCACCTTGTTCGAGCTTGTGGCGATGTCCTGCATCGTATGCACGACCTGGCCCACCACGTCGCCGCCGCGCGTGGCGATGTCCGACGCGTTGACCGCGAGCTGGCTCGCCTGGCGCGCGTTCTCGGCGTTCTGCCGCACGGTGCCGGTCAGTTGCTCCATGCTCGAGGCGGTCTGCTGCAGCGAAGCGGCCTGCTGCTCGGTACGCTGCGACAGATCGGTGTTGCCCATCGAGATCTCGCGTGCGCCGGTGTCGATCGATTCGGTGCTGGTGTGGACCGCTTTCACCATCGTCGAGAGGCTGTCCTGCATCTGTTTGATGCTGCGGAACAGGCGACCGATTTCGTTGGTGCTGAACACGTTCACCGGATGCGTCAGGTCGCCCGCGGCGATCCGCTCGAAGCATTCGGTGGCGTCGTTGAGCGGCTGCACGATCAGGCCGCGCAGCGCGAAGCGGATCAGCACCACCATCACCAGCGCGAACACGCCCACCGCGACGATCAGCGAGGTCATCAGCGTGACGTTCGACTGCGCCGCCGTCTGCTGATCGGCCGCGCGCTGCTGCAAGGCCTTCACCACCGCCGAAGCGGACGTGTCGTAGGCAATGAAGAGCGGGCTAATCTTAGTGTCGGCAATCGCGTGAAAAGCGGCTGAGTCGCCCGCGTGCAGCGCCGCGAATTCCGGATTGACGCCGTCGTTCATCACCGTCGCGCGGCGCGCCAACAGATCGTCGAGCAGAGCCTGGTCGATGCCGGCCTTCGGCGCATCCACAAACGTCTGCCAGCTCTCGTTACCCTTGCCGAGCAGTTCCTGCCCCCGGTCCAGCACCGTCTTCGCTTCGTCGGCCTTGCCGGCGGCGATCAGCGTGTTGTACCGGTCGATGGCGACGCGCGAGCGCAACAGGTACGCCGACGCATCGTCGAGCGCATGAATGGCCACCAGATCGCCGCGTGCAATCCCGTCGAGCGACTGGCTGGCGCGATTGAGCGCGGTGAGGCCGAGTGCGCCGACCACGATCGTCAGCGCGGCCAGCACGATCCCGACCATGGTCAACGATGTACGAATCGACCACCTGCTTAGCATCTTGATGCTCCCTGTTGTCCCGTCATGTGCACGCTGGCGGCTTTAGCCGCCGAGCGACTCGATCAGCGCCATTTCGCGGCTGGTCATCAGCTTTTCGATGTCCATCAGGATCAGCATGCGGCCGTCGACCGTGCCGAGACCCGTCAGGTACTCGGTGGTGAGCGTGGCGCCGAATTCCGGCGCCGGCATGATCTGGTCCATCTGCAGCGTCAGCACGTCCGACACGCCGTCCACCACCATGCCGACCACGCGATGCGCGACGTTCAGGATGATCACGACGGTCTGGTGGTCGTACTCGACCCGGCCCAGATGAAACTTGATGCGCATGTCCACGATCGGCACGATGATGCCGCGCAGATTGATCACGCCCTTGATGAAATCCGGTGCGTTGGCGATGCGCGTCACGCTGTCGTAGCCGCGGATTTCCTGCACCTTGAGAATGTCGATGCCGTACTCTTCCGCGCCGAGCGTGAAGACGAGAAATTCCTGACCGCCGGCATCTGCCTGCAGCGCATCGCGGCGGCCGACGCTCGAATTGATGGATTGGACTTCTGCCACGTTAGCCCCCAAACGGTTGGGATGAAATAAGTTAAGTAAAAAGTTGCCCGAGCTTGCGCGCGGCTTAAGCGAGGCTCATTGCGCCGTGCGCATTGCGCGTCTCGCGGTTCAGCGCCGCCACGTCCACGATCAGCGCGACACTGCCGTCGCCGAGGATGGTCGCGGCGGAAATGCCGTGCACCTTGCGGTAATTCGTTTCCAGATTCTTCACGACCACCTGCTGCTGGCCGACCAGTTCGTCGATCAGCATGGCGAAGCGCCGTCCTTCGGTCTGCATGATGGTGACGATGCCCTGGGTCGGTTCCGACTTGGCGTCCTCCACCGAGAACACTTCATGCAGCGCGACGAGCGGCAAGTATTCGCCGCGCACCCGCACCACCCGCTCGCCGTTGGCCACCGTGTAGATGTCTTCGGCTTGCGGCTGCAGCGACTCCATCACGAAGTTCAGCGGCAGAATGAAGATTTCGTTGCCGACCTTCACCGACATGCCGTCGAGAATCGCCAGCGTGAGCGGCAAGACGATGCGCGTGGTGCTGCCCTTGCCTGCCTGCGAGCTGATTTCGACGTGGCCGCCCATCGACTGGATGTTGCGCTTCACCACATCCATGCCGACGCCGCGGCCCGACACGTCGGTCACCTGCTCGGCGGTCGAGAAGCCCGGCAGGAAGATCAGGTTCCAGACCTCGTCGTCGGTCATGCTTTCGCTGACCTGCATGCCCTGCTTGGCCGCCTTCGCGAGAATCTTGTCGCGGCGCAGACCGGCGCCGTCGTCGCTCACTTCGATGACGATGTTGCCGCCGTGATGCGCTGCCGACAGCACCAGCTGGCCGGTCGAATCCTTGCCTGCGGCGCGGCGCGCTTCCACGGTTTCGATACCGTGGTCGAGCGAGTTGCGTACGAGGTGGGTGAGCGGGTCGATGATCCGCTCGATGAGGCTCTTGTCGAGTTCGGTCGCCTGACCGAAGGTGACCAGTTCGACCTCCTTGCCGAGCTTCGCCGCCAGATCGCGCACCAGACGCGGGAAGCGGCTGAAGACGTAATCCATCGGCATCATGCGGATCGACATCACCGCTTCCTGCAGATCGCGGGCATTGCGCTCCAGTTGCGCCATGCCGTTGAAAAGGCGGTCGTGCAAGGCCGGATCGAAGGTGCTGGTGGTCTCGGCCAGCATGGCCTGCGTGATCACCAGTTCGCCGACGAGGTTGATCAGCTGATCGACCTTCTCGACGCCGACGCGGATCGAACTGCCTTCGGCCGCACCGGCCGCAGCCGGGCGCGCCTTGCGGTCGTTCTCGCCGCCGGCCGCGGCCGGCGCTGCGGCGGGCGCCGGCGCCGGTGCAACGGCCGTGGGCGCGGGAGCAGGCGGCGGCGCCGGCGTGGCCGCCGGCGCGCTGAACAGTTCGTGCGACGGTGCTGCAACGCTTGCCTGCGGCGCGGCAACCGGCGCGGGGGCCGGTGCCGGTGCAGGCGCCGGAGCATGCTCCGCAGCGGCAGGCGTTCCAGGTTCGCCTTGCTGCGATTCATCCGCCGGTGCGGTGCCGCGGCCGATCAGGATCTGACTGTCGTCGATCACGAAACAGCACACGGCGATAATGTCGTCGGACGTGACATCGGTCTGCAGCCACAGCGTCAGATCGCCGCCTGCCTTGACCTGCCCAACGATATGCCCCAGGTTGCCGAGCTCTTCGGCCAGCAGTTCCTGGTCCTTCTCACCTACACCCCGTAGCGTGATTTTCAGATGCGGGCCGCCCTCTGCGCCGGCGGTCCCGCTTGTTGCTGCGCCGGTCTGTGCCGGTTCGTTGCCCGCCAGTTCGCCGGCAGCCTCGACAGCCTGCTGCACGACGTGTTCGGGCGGATGTCCTTCGTCGGCGGCGGACGCGGCCGGCGCCGGTGCGCTGGCTTCGACCGGAGCCGGTGTGGCGGCAGCCGGTTGTCCCAGGCTTTCCTTATAGAGCTGGTCGAGCTTGGCGCAAATCGCCTTCGCCACAGCCGCATCCGGCTCGGCGCTCGCGCGGTAGTCCGCGAGCTGGCCGGACAGTACGTCCTTGGTTTCGAGGAACGTGTCGATCATGTCCTTGCGCAGCACGAGTTCGTTATTGCGCGCGCGATCGAGCAGCGATTCGAGAATGTGGGTCGTTTCGGTCAGCGCGGTGAAACCGAACGTCGCCGCACCGCCCTTGATCGAGTGGGCCGCGCGGAAAATGGCCGCGAGGTCTTCCGGATCGGGATGGCCGATGTCCAGATTGAGCAGCAACTGCTCCATCTGCGCGAGCAGTTCGTCCGCTTCGTCGAAGAACGTCTGATAGAACTGAGTGATGTCGAGTGTCATGCCTGGGTCACCGCGAGAGATCCTGTCTAGGCTTTGGCTGCCGTGCCGCTTCTATGCTTCTGTAAATGGTGGATGAGTTCAGGCGTTACCTGACTCGGCCAGCGCTGCGACCAGTTCGGTCAGCATGTCGGGGTCGAGCGGCTTTTCGATCCAGCCCGTCGCCCCCGCCGCTCGCGCCGCCGCCTTGAAGGGTTCGCCGGATTCCGTCGTGAGGACGAGGATTGGCGTCACCTGATAGGCCGGGTTGCCGCGCAGCGCCGCGATCAGATCGAGACCGGTCTTGCCCGGCATATGCTGATCCGTCAGCACGAGGTCGAACGGCGTCGCCAGCGCATTCTCCAGACCCTCTTCGCCGTCGGCCGCGAGCGTCACCTGATAGCCGGCTGTCGTCAGCGTCGCGGAGAGAATCTGCCGCATCGCTGCCGAGTCGTCGATTGCCAGAATGTGCCTGATCATTAAAACCTCGCTGCGCTCACTATGGATCGCCCGGCTGCGCGCCGCGTGAGCGGCTGCGCGGGCCGGGCGATCATGTCCTTCACTTCGGCGCCACGCCGGGCGCCTTTGGAGCAACCGTCACCGGTTGCGCAATTTGCTGCAGCAGCGGCTGTTGTGCCGAGCCCGCTGCGTCGTCCGACAAGGTCGTCGTGGTCGAATCGTCGTGCATCATCGCGTCCTCCGACTTCTTGTTCAGGACGAGAATGCTGATACGACGGTTCTCCGGGTCGAGCGGATCGGTCTTGTTCAGGTTCTGCGACGACGCCATGCCGATCACGCGCATCACCTTCGATTCGTCCATGCCGCCCGCAATCAGCTCGCGGCGCGACGCGTTCGCGCGGTCTGCCGACAGCTCCCAGTTGCTGTAACCCTTTTCGCCGCCGGCGTACTGCACGGCGTCGGTGTGGCCTTGCACGATGATGCGGTTCGGCACGTCGTTCAGCGTGTGACCGATTTCGCGCAGGATGTCGCGCATGTACGGCTGGACCTCGTCGCTGGCGGTGTCGAACATGGGCCGCTTCTGCGAGTCCACGATCTCGATGCGCAGCCCCGTCAAGGTCGAATCGATGCGGATCTGCTGCTTGAACTGGCGCAGGACCGGGTTCGCTTCGATCGCGGCCATCAGCTTGATCTGCAGGTCGTGCAGGCGGACCTGTTCCTGGCGCTCGAGCTCGCCTTGCATCTGCTTCACGGCGTCTTCGTCGTTGTGCGCGGCGGTACGCTCGGCGCGATTCATCGAACCGTCGCTCTGGCGCGTGATGCCCTGCTGATCCGTCGAGATATCGCGTCCGCCGCCCTTCAGGATGCTCGAATCCTCGGCGCTGCGGTCGCCGCCCCACAGCGTGATCTTCAGCGGCTGGTTGAAGTAGTCGGCAATGCCGCGCAACTGCACGGTGGTCGCCGAGCTGAGCAGCCACATCAGCAGGAAGAACGCCATCATCGCGGTCATGAAGTCCGCGTAGGCGAGCTTCCACGCTCCGCCGTGATGGCCCGCCTTCTTCGGCGCGGCGCGCTTGACGACAATCGCGCGGTCTTTGTCCTTGCTCATCGATCCGGTCCCTGGCCTGTGCGGTTACTTGGCTTTCACCCGGCGCACGTGCTCTTCCAGCTCGCTGAACGACGGGCGTTCAGTCGAGAAGAGCACCTTGCGGCCGAATTCGACGGCGATCGCGGGCGCATAGCCATTCAGGCTCGCGAGGATCGTCACCTTGATGCACTGGAACATCTTGGTCGACTCGGCGACGCGCTGTTCCGCGACGCTCGAGAGCGGCCCGATCAGACCATACGAAAGCAGAATGCCGAGGAAGGTGCCGACCAGCGCCTGGGCGATCATCTCGCCGAGCACCGCAGGCGGCTTGTCGGCGGAGGCCATGGTATGCACCACGCCCATCACCGCCGCCACGATGCCGAACGCCGGCATCGCGTCGCCGACCTTGGCGAGCGCATGCGCCGGGGCTTCGCCCTCGGTGTGATGGGTTTCGATTTCCTCGTCCATCAGGCTTTCGATTTCGAAAGCGTTCATGTTGCCGCCGACCATCAGACGCAGGTAGTCGGTCAGAAACTCGATGATGTGTTTGTCGGCGAGGATCTTCGGATACTGGGTGAAGATCGGGCTCTTCGACGGATCGTCGATGTCGGCTTCGAGCGTCAGCGTGCCTTCCTTGCGCGCCTTGGCCAGCAGGACGTACAGGAGCGCCATCAGCTCCATGTAGACATCCTTGTTGTATTTAGACCCCTTGAACAGGGTCGGAAGCACGCCCAGCGTCGCCTTGATGGTTTTCATCCCGTTGCCGAGAACGAACGCGCCGACGCCGGCGCCCCCGATCATCAGCAATTCGACTGGCTGAAGCAGCGCGCCCAAATGACCGCCTTCCAGCGCATAACCGCCGAAAACGGACAACAGCGTCACGAGTGTTCCCACGAAAATCAGCACAGCCGAGCCCTCACAAGGAAGCGACGGAGACCGTCGTTAAACTGGTTTACGGCAACGGAGCGGAAAACTTTGGTGGAAAAGCAAGTTGGAGAGCCGGTGTAAACCACAGGCACGCGGTAGAGGCCCAGCCGGGGCGCCGGGCTGCGCTGCAAGCGGGGCGGGCGTGCCCGCCCCGCGGCTCAAAGCTCCAGTTCGGCGAGCTGGCTCGCGCGCACCTTCGCTTCGGCAACTTTCTTTGTCTTACCGGCGCGGGAGGGCGGCTGGCACAGTCCGCAGACAAAGGCGTGCTGCGGGTCGTGCGCATGCGCGACGAAGTGGCCGCCGCAGCGGCAGCACGGCGTCATCTGCAGCATGCCGGAGTCGAAAAAGCGCACGAGGGTCCACGCCCGGGTCAGGCTGAGCACCGGTTCGTCGTCGTGCAGCTTGACGTGTTCCTGGTAGAGCCGGTAGCTCTTGACGATCGACTGGATCGTCTCGCAGCCGCCGTGGTCGGCCATGAAGCGGTAGATGTTGTAGAACAGCGAGGAATGGAAATTCGGCTGCCAGGTCATGAACCAGTCCGTCGAGAACGGCAGCATGCCCTTGGGCGGCGAGACCCCCTTCAATTCCTTGTACAGCTTGATCAGCCGGTCGCGCGACAGGCTCGTCTCGGCCTCGAGCAATTGCAGGCGCGCGCCGAGTTCGATCAGTTCGATCGCCAGGGTGATTTCCCTGACTTCGAGAATTACGCTTTTAGTGGCCATCCGCTTGGCTTCCCGCATCCTGGTCGTGCTGGTTGGCATTGCTGCCGTGGAGTACCGGCATCAGCCGATCTGCTCGACGGGCTGGCTAGCCATCAGGATCGCGGAATGCGCCTGAGAAATGGCGCTGGTCTTGCCCTTGTCCGCAAGCGTGGACAGGACAGCGTGGTCATCGAAGCGGAAGCGGCATAGCACCTGGCTGGATGCGGCCAGCTTGACGGTCTGCGCCAGAGACAGATTGGCAATGACGTCGGCCAACTGATCCGAAATGCCCATGCGGAACATGCCCATAGGTTTGTCTTCACGCAGCAGACGCTGAGCGAGCAGGAGATAAGAAAGATTCACTTCCCTTATCTCATTGAGCATGTCACTTGTGGTGCTCATGATTCCCCCGAGTCGATCTGGCTGGTCAGGCCGTTACGGAAACGTTTGCTCGATCGCGCGCACTACATCCGCCCGAACGGCCCGTTTATGGTCTTGCCAGCATTGTGTCCAAAGGGAAAGCGAACGGAAATCGGACAGACACCCCATCTGGATGACGGATTCATCCATAAATGATGTAGGAATTTTTCCTACAAAGTGGCGATCTGAAAGAGGGTTGAAAGCTCAGGCGGGATTTGGGGGCACGACCGGTGCGCGAATCCGGTGCGTTTCACGCACCGTCACCGGTGAGGCCGGATTATAGATGCTTTTCACACTGCGGCAACACGCGCTCGTTATGCGCGACGCATTGCGAGCCGCCAGACGCGATCCCACCCGGCTGCGGCACATGCCTTGCTGAGGGGTGTCATGCTGCCGACCTGCGATCCCGGAAAACCGCTGTAGAGAAGGCTTCGCGACCTGTAACGCAGCATGTTTCGCGCTGTAACAACATTAAGTGTTTGAAAAACAACTCGAATTGCGTCGGCCGATCCCGATAATGGCCTTAAGGGATAACCCGATGCAATGACGGGTTGCCTCTGGGCGGCGGGCTGACCGCGCCCGACCGTCCGCAAGGCATTCGCCCCTCGCTCGATCCGGGCGCCGCTGTGCGAAGCCGTTATGACCGCAACCATGTTGCACGGGACCGGAGTAAAGCGCCAGGCGCTCACCCCGGTCTACAAAGGAGAGTACGTATGCGAATCGCACAAATCGCGCCTTTATACGAAGCTGTTCCGCCGAAGTTCTACGGCGGCACCGAACGTGTCGTGTCCTACCTGACCGAAGCGCTGGTCGAGCTCGGCCACGATGTGACACTGTTTGCGAGCGGCGATTCGGTCACCTCCGCCAAGCTCGAAGCGGCCTGGCCGCGCGCGCTGCGCCTCGACCCGACGGTGCGCGACGCCATGGCGCCGCACGTCCTGCTGATGGAGCGGGTGCGCAGCATCGCTCACGAATTCGACGTGCTGCACTTCCACCTCGACTATCTGCCGTTCCCGCTGTTCTCGACGCTCGACACGCCGTTCGTCACGACGCTGCACGGCCGTCTGGACCTGCCCGAGCTGCAGCCGATCTTCGACACCTTCTCGCAAGCGCCGGTGGTGTCGATCTCCGATTCGCAGCGCCTGCCGCTCAAACAGGCGAACTGGCTCAACACGATTTATCACGGCCTGCCGGCGCAACTGCTCACGCCGCAGCCGCACAAGAAGCCCGAATATCTGGCGTTCCTCGGCCGTATCTGTCCGGAGAAGCGCGTCGATACAGCTATCAAGATCGCTGCACAAAGCGGTTTGCCGCTGAAGATCGCCGCCAAGGTGGACAAGGTCGACCAGGAATACTTCAAGACGGAGATCGAGCCGCTGCTGTCGCAGGCGCACGTCGAATTCGTCGGCGAGATCAACGAAGCGCAGAAGCCGGAGTTCCTGTCGGGCGCCAAGGCGCTGCTCTTTCCGATCGACTGGTCCGAACCGTTCGGGCTGGTGATGATCGAATCGATGGCGTGCGGCACGCCCGTGATCGCCTTTAACCGCGGCTCGGTACCCGAGGTGATCGATCACGGCGTGACGGGCTTTGTCGTGGAAGACGTGCAAGGCGCCGTGGCCGCCCTGCAACGGCTGGACGAGTTGTCGCGTACGGATATCCGCGCCCAGTTCGAGCGCCGCTTTAGCGCGAAGACCATGGCGCAAAACTATCTGGACGGCTATACCGCGCTTATCGAAGCGGAACGCCGCCCGCTGTTGCGCCGTGTCGCAGTGGGTTGAAGCGTCTCCGGGCGTTGGATTGCGCGGAAAAACCCTATGTGAATCGTTTGCGCGAGCGCAAACGCGTCGATAAGCCCCGCATCTTCTAAAAGCCGCCTTTGAAAGGCGGCTTTTTTAACCGGTAAATTCCGCCACAAATCTGATACATATTGCGCAACGAATAGCCTCCCGGGCGTCATTAACCTTCAGGAAGCTTTCACAGCGAAAATGATCTATTGCGACTAAACCTGCTCGATCAGAAAGCGCTCGCGATTCTTGCCGGCAATCCACTTGGGCGGCTTGCCGCGCCCACTCCACGTGTTGCCCGACTTCGGATCCTGGTACCGCGGCGGCAGCGGCGCCTTCTTGGGCGGGCGGCCGCGCCGCGCCGCGACGGCAAAGCCCAGGTCCTGGGCCGTCAAGCCGTATTCGGCGATCTTGCCGCGAATCTCCTCGATCACATTGCCGAGTTCGGTACGCCGCGCTTCGTCCGCCTGCGCCTGCAATCTGGCGATCTGCGCCTTAAGCTCTGCATATTGCGACATTTCACTTCTCCCTTTTTGTAGAACGCATTGTCACGGAGACTAGCCGCAATTAGCGAATTTCGCAATGGACACTAATACTCACAATTCACGAAATCGTCTGATAATTTATTAATGCCGCGTGAATTGTTAAATCAGTCTGTGCTTTACCGCGAAATAATCCCGGCCACAAACCACCACATTGACAATTCTTGACACCTGATTCGACGATATTTGCCTAAAATTTCGCGCTCGGAGGTGTGCACCTGAATAACCCTGTGCCGCTGCCAGCAAGTCAAACTTTTTAGGATTCCATATCATGCAGTTGTCAAAGCGCCTCGCGGCCGAGTTGTTCGGCACCTTCTGGCTTGTCCTCGGGGGCTGCGGCAGCGCCGTCCTCGCCGCTAATTTCGCCGGCCCGGTACACGGGCTGGGGATCGGCTTCGTGGGCGTTTCGTTCGCGTTCGGCCTGACGGTGCTGACCATGGCGTATGCCATCGGCCACATTTCGGGCTGCCACCTGAATCCGGCGGTGAGCGTCGGCTTGACCGTGGCCGGCCGGTTCCCGGCGCGCGACCTCGTGCCGTATATCGTCGCGCAGGTGGTGGGCGCGGTGCTCGGCGCGCTGGTGCTGTCCCTGATCGCCACCGGCAAGCCGGGCTTCGACCTGGTGGCAAGCGGCTTCGCCAGCAACGGCTACGGCGACCGCTCGCCGGGCCACTACTCGCTGATGGCCGCGTTCGTCTGCGAAGTGGTGATGACCGCCGTCTTCCTGTTCGTGATTCTGGGCTCGACCGACAAGCGCGCGCCGGCCGGCTTCGCGCCCATCGCCATCGGCCTGTGCCTGACGCTGATCCACCTGATCTCGATTCCGGTCACCAACACCTCGGTCAATCCAGCGCGGTCGACGGGACCGGCACTGTTCGTCGGCGGCGCGGCGGTGGACCAGCTCTGGCTGTTCTGGGTGGCGCCCATCCTCGGCGCGGTCATTGCCGGCTTCCTGTACCCGGCCATCGCGGAAAATCGCGCAACCGGCAACTCGCGCGCGGCGCTGGCCGATTGATGCGTAGTAGCTGACGCTATGCGTAGTGGCTGACGCATTGGTGGGCTAATCGGCAAAGCGGGCGCTACAGCGCCCGCTTTGCTTTTGCCGCCACCGGTCCTGCGACCGATCCGCAGCAAACCAGAGGGGCACTGCTAGAATCGTCCGACTTTCATACGGCTCGCAAAGAGGCTCCCGATGACCCGTTCCCGCCGATTCCTGTCTGGCGCCGCACTCTGGCTCGCCGCTTCGTGCGGTGCGGCGCTGCTGCCCGCCACGGCGCATGCGGCCGGCGCTCCTGTGGCCGACACGCCAGTGGCCGGACATCCCGTTGAAACACTGGTGTTCGTCCGTCACGGCGAAAAGCCGGCGCAGGGCTTCGGCCAGCTCGATTGCCAGGGCCTCAACCGCTCGCTGGCGCTGCCTGCGGTCATTGCAGCCAAGTTCGGCAAACCCGATGCGATCTTCGCGCCCGACCCGGGCCAGCAGAAGGACGACAGCGGACACCCGTACTACTACGTCCGCCCGCTGGCAACCATCGAGCCCACCGCGATTCAATTCCAGCTACCTGTGCAAACGCCTTATGGCTTTGCGCAGATCGACAAACTGGGCGCTGCGCTGGTCGACCCCGCGTATCGCAACAAGCTGGTGGTGGTGGCGTGGGAGCACAAGCTGATCGAGAAGCTGGTGCGGCAGATCGTGAGCGCCCATGGCGGCAACGCCAGCGATGTCCCGAAGTGGCACAGCGACGACTTCGACAGCATCTATATCGTCAAGCTCGACTGGCAAGACGGCACGCCGCACGCGACGTTCCAGCATAGCGTGGAGGGGTTGAACGGACGATCCACGGATTGCCCGTGCGCCGCGCTGCCGCCGGCGGCCGCATCAGGCGCGGCGCCCTGACATCAGCGGCGCCTTACGACGCCACTTCGTCGTTCAGGGCGAATAATTTGCGCAGATGATGCGCGACGCCCGCGTCGAAGTTGTTGCCGATGCGCGGCACATTCGGCAGACGCGTGATGAGGTCCGGATTGGCGTTGTTCATCATGAACGGATGGCCGGCGGTTTCCAGCAGGTCGATGTCGTTCATGTTGTCGCCGAACGCGACGCAGCGGGCGGCATCCACGCCGAGGCGCTCGAGCACAAACTTCAGCGCGCGGCCCTTCGACACATTCGATGTCATGACTTCAAGACAATCCGGCAGCGAGTAGGTGACGTACAGCGCGTCGCCGAACTCGCGTTGCAGATTTGCCGCGACCGCCGCGAGGTCGGCGGTCTCGCCGATATACAGGGCCTTGGCGATACCGGCGCCGTCGTGCCGCTGCAAATCGGTCACTGCGTAGCCAAAGCCCGAATCCTGATGCAGGCGCAATAATTCCGGCGCTTCGCGGTCGATCAGCCATTCCTGATCGGCGAACAGGTTGACGATCACCCGGCCGTGCGCCCCGACAATCTCCGGCTGCACGAGGCGATGGACGGCGGCGGGCGGAAGATCGTCCGCGTAGATTCTCGTGTCGTCCGGGGCGTGCACGCGCGCACCGTTCGACGTGATCAGGTACGGACGGATGCCCAGCAGGTCGCGAATGCCCGCCACGTCACGGTAGTGGCGGCCCGTCGCGATGACGAAGTGCAGACCCTCCGCCTCCAGCCGACGCACCGTGGCGACGGTGAACGGATCGAGCTGATGGTCGCCGTTGAGCAGGGTGCCGTCGAGATCGGTGGCGATGACTTTGTACATGGTGTGGGCGGCCGGCGGCGTAAAGGGGTCTATTTTAGCGTCGCTTTCAAGGCTTTCGTCGCCGCTTCGCGCTGCGCCAGTTGCAAACCGCCGTGCGCAGAGTCGGCCAGCGGCGCACGCAAGCGCACCTCATAACGCTGCGGCACGTAAGCGCGCAGCGGCGCGCCGAGTCCGCCGCAGAGGGCAACCGGCAACGTGCCGGACGGATCCAGCGCCGCAATCATCTTGCCGATTTCCTCGCCCGCTTCGGCCAGCAGGCGCGCGACGAACGGATGGCCCGCGTGAGCAAGCACCACCGGCGCGAGGCTCGCGTAAGCGGTCTGATTGGTCGTACACAGCCAGACGATCAGGCTGTCGCGGTCGTGCGCCCCCACCCGTTCGAGCAACGCCTGCGCGAACTCGTCCAGCGGGACGCGGCCGTCGAGCGCCTGCTGCGCGTGGACGATGGCACGCAAGCCGAGCCACGCGCCGCTTGCCTCGTCCCCCGAAGGGAAGCCGAAACCGCTGGCGATGCGGCATTCGCCCTCGCCGTCCGCCGCTGCGGCGATGCTGCCGGTGCCGAGCGTCACGATCACGCCATGTGCGCCACCGTGCGCGCCTAGTAATGTCGTGTAGGCGTCGCTCTCCACGGCAAGCCCGGCCAGCTTTGGCGCCTGCGCCCGAAACGCGGCGAGCCAGTCGCGATTATTGGCCCCGGCGAGCCCGCAACCGAGCACGCACTGCTCCCATTGCGGCGCGACGCCGGCCCGGTTGAACGCTTCGGCGCAACCCGCCTGGATGGACTGCCAGGCGCGCTCGATACCGAGTCCGAGGCCAGACGGCCCGCTTGCCGCCTGCGCCAGTTCGCGGCCGTGCGCGTCGCCGAGCACCACGCGCGTGCCGCTGCCGCCGCCGTCGACGCCGATGAGAAAGAGATCTGTGTTCATCGAATGACTATCAGTGAAGAGTTGCCGCATAGCGTGGCAGGTCCATTTCGATCCGGCAACTGGCCGAACGGCCTAGTTGCAGCGCGAGAGCGTTCCGATATGCTGGCAGAGCCCGGACAAACCGGGATTTCGACACATGACCAAGCAGGAGCCGGAACGTGACACAGCGATGCAACTGGGCAACGAGCGAAGCGCTCGCACACTACCACGACACCGAATGGGGCGTGCCTTCACGCGACGATCGGCACCTCTTCGAAATGCTGGTGCTGGAGGGCGCGCAGGCCGGACTGTCGTGGTCCACGATCCTGAACAAGCGCAGCGGCTATCGTCGGGGGTTCGCGGACTTCGAGATCGACAAGGTGGCCCGCTTCACGCCGAAGCATGTAGATGCGCTGGTGCTCGACGAATCCATCGTGCGCCATCGCGGCAAGATTGAGGCGGCCATCACCAACGCGCGCGCGGTGCAGCAGATCCAGGCGGAACACGGCTCGCTGGCCAATTTCATCTGGTCCTTCGTCGATCAGACGCCGATCCAGAACGAATGGGCCTCGTACCAGCATGCGCCGGCCTCGACCGAAATCTCGGACGCCCTCAGCAAGGAACTCAAGCGCTACGGCTGCAAGTTCGTCGGCACGACCATCTGCTACGCGTTCATGCAGGCGGTCGGCATGGTCAACGACCATCAAACGGATTGCGACTGCCGCGCCCGCTGCGCGGCGCTCGGTAAAAAGGGGCGCAACCGGAAGGCGGGCTGAGGGCGGACCGAGGCTGAACTGCCGGCAAACCGAGGGTGACCTGAGGACATATCGAGAGGCACCGAAGGCGACCCAGGAGCGGACCCAGAGGTCAGCCGAGCGCCGCTTGAGGACGCCTCGACACCTGGCCCAATCCCGTGTGGTTTTCGCCACACTTCGGGCGCGAAACTCAGCGTCTGCGGGAAAGTCCCGAGCGCGGCCCTGTCACCAGGCCGGAGCCTTACCCAGCTTGCCTTTGCAGGAAGTGCCCGGAACCCGCATCTCGCTCCTTCATGTCAAAATTGCGCCTATGTGCGCTACACCGCTACGTTTTTACCTGATTCAGTCGTTATAACAATTGAAGGGCGGCCACGTCGCTCGAACCACCCATGATTGACCGCTGCGCGCAGACGCAGGGGAGAACAACGATGAAAAATCCAGACTTCCTGACTCATCAGGAGATATTCGACCGGGCCGCCAGCCATCTGGACGGGCAAGGGCGCGCCGCGCTTCTGCCGCGCGGCGGCGGCGCCTATCGGGGTTACTGCGGTGGCTGCCCGGTCGGCAGCTTCATCAAGCCGCGCGATTACATGACAGCGATGGAAGGCATTCCGGTTCGCTATATCGGCAAGACGCCGGCGGAAGTGCCCGCCTATATGGATGTCGGCATCGTCGCGCTGAAAAAGGCGCTGCTGCGGGCACACATCAATATCTTCGACCCCGCCACCGTCGAGCTGCTTAGTTGCCTGCAAAACGTGCACGATGTCTTCGGCACGTGGGAATGGCACGAGCGGCTGGTGTCGATTGCTCGTCAGTTCGGCTTGTCCACCGCCCAGTTGAAGAACGCCGCCTGAGGGCGGCCGGGCGGCATCGCACCCTACAAAGCAAACGCACAAGGCAAAATAAGCGCACAAAGCAAAACGGCGATGTGGCTTCTTACGAAGCTCACACCGCCGTTCGGCTGTGCTTGAAAAGCGTGCTTAGTGCAGCTTTTTCGGCAGCTGTTGGCTGCGCAGGCGCTTGTGCAGGCGCTTCACAGCAGCCGCTTTCTTGCGCTTACGGGCCGTCGTCGGCTTTTCGTACGATTGGCGTTCACGCAGTTCTGCGATCAGGCCGTTCTTTTCGATTGCGCGACGAAAGCGGCGGATCGCCACTTCGAACGGCTCGTTTTCCTTCAGAAGAATCGTCGTCATGTAATTCCTAACTAAATCGCTGGATACGGGTAATTGCGCGGCGGCATACCGCTCACGCGCCGGTCCTCCGGTCGCTTCGATTTCATGGCCAATAACAGGAAAACGAAACCATGCACGAAGCGAGAGGCAAGCGGCCACGGAGGCCGGAAAAGAGAGGTGGGGAGTTCACCGCTTAACGCGGGCAGACGCACATCGCCAAACGCCGCGTCTGTTGCCGCTTCGTCTACCCAAGAGCAGACGAAACAGGCAAAGATCTCAATTCACTCCCGATGATATCAGGAAAATACCGTGCCTACCACCATTTTAGCCATTCCGCCAGGCACTTGCGTCATCCAGCAGGCGCATGTCGGCGCCGGTCAGCATCAGGTGGACAGCCGCGGTGAGACTCTCCAGTTGTTGCACCGAGGTCGCGCTGGCGATCGGCGCCGTCACGCTAGGCCGGGCGATCAGCCACGCCAGCGCCACGGCGGCCGGCGTGCTGCCGTGCTGGTCCGCCACGGTATCGAGCGCCGTGAGGATCCGCGTGCCGCGCTCGTTCAGGTATTTCTCGACCCGGCTGCCGCGCGCACTCTTCGCCAGATCGGCCGTCGAACGGTACTTGCCCGATAGAAAGCCACTTGCAAGGCTGTAGTACACGACCGAACTCAGGTGCTCGGCCAGCACAACCGGTTCGAGGTCGGTTTCGTAAGCCTCGCGGTCGTAGAGATTGTATTCGGGTTGAATAATCTGATATTCGGGCAGCCCGTGCTGGCGCGACACCGCCAGTGCCTCGCGGATACGCGCGCCGCTATAGTTGGACGCGCCGACCACCCTCACCTTGCCCGCCTCGATCAGCCGCTGATAGGCGCCGAGCGTTTCGGCGAGCGGCGTATCGAGCGCATCTTCGTGGGAAAAATACACGTCGATGTAGTCGGTTTGCAGACGCCGCAGCGAATCCTCGACGGCCGCCTGGATGTTGCCGGCGGACAGCCCCTTACGCTGCGGATGCTTCGCCACCTTGGTCGCCAGCACGATCTGGTCGCGCTTGCCGCTGCGGCGAAGCCACTTGCCGAGGATCGTTTCCGACTCGCCGCCCTGGTTGCCCGGCACCCAGGCGGAATACACATCCGCGGTATCGATAAAGTCGAGGCCGGCGTCCACGAACGCATCGAGTATGGCAAACGAAGTCGCTTCGTCGGCGGTCCAGCCAAACACGTTGCCGCCGAACATGAGCGGCGCAACCTGCAATTTTGAATTGCCGATCCTTCTCTTCTGCATGATTTCTCCAAGGTTTTCGACTAGAGAGAGAAAAAGAATACGCCGACTTTTCAAGCTCTGCGTCGCACCCCGACACTCGGCCAACCGGCGTCGCACGGCGGCCTCCGACCGGCCGACGGCGTAATTCGCCGTAAAACAATTGGGTCCGAATTGAACAAAGTCCCTCAAGTTTTTTTTTCCTGCGCCGACATCCTGCTCAGAGGCGGCCAGCAAAGAACGAGTGCACCGCCCATGTCAACGTGGCAGTAACTTTAGGGCAACAGCCTCTTGGGAGATTTTCATGCTCAGCATCAACAGTAATATCTCGTCGCTGACCGCGCAGGAAAACCTGAATGCTTCGGGTAGCGCACTGTCGCAAGCTATTACCCGCCTGTCCTCGGGCAAGCGTATCAACAGCGCAGCAGACGATGCAGCTGGCCTGGCAATTTCGACGACGCTGCAAACGGCCATCAACGGCCTGAACCAAGGCGTGTCGAACGCGAACGACGGCGTGTCGATGGTCCAAACGGCCAGCACGGGTCTGTCGCAAATCACGCAATCGCTGCAAACCATCCGTTCGCTGGCTGACGAAGCCGCCGGCGGTACGCTGTCCGCAAGCAACCAGCAAGCGCTGCAACAGGAAGTTGCCCAGCAAGTTGCTGAAGTGAACCGTCTCGCATCGCAAACCAGCTACAACGGTATCAACCTGCTGGACGGCTCGGCTGGCAACGTCACGGTTCAAGTTGGCGCGAACGTCGGTCAGACGATCAACCTGAACCTGAGCCAAGGCGTGTCGGCAGCATCGCTGGGCAGCGGCCCGGTGGCAGCAGGCAACACGATCGGCACGCTGACGGGCCTCGACCTGACCGCGACCGGTACGGCTAACTCGTCGGGCGGCACGGGCGCGATCACCCAGATCAACATCCTGTCGAACGGCACGGGCGGCTTCACCTTCACCGACCAGAACAACCAGGCTCTGTCGACGACGGCTGTGAACAACCTGTTCTCGGTTGCCGGTTCGGCAAGCGGCATCTCGACGATCTCGCTGGCAACGGGCGCCAATAACGGTCTGCTGACGGCGAACGAAACGACGGCCATCAACGCCGACTTCACAACGGGTGGCGGTTCGGCAGCAGCAGCCGGCACGGTGCTGGGCGTGTACTCGGGTCTCGACCTGAACTCGACCAACGGTTCAGCAGCAACGGCAGGTACGCCGAACGCGATCACGTCGATCACGGTTGAATCGAACGGCACGGGCGGCTTCGAATACGTCGACCAGAACGGCAACCAGTTGTCGACGACGGCTGCAAGCAACCTGTTCACGAGCAACTCGACGACCGGCGTCACGTTTGCCGGCGCGCAAACGACGATCGGTTCGACGGCTGCAGGTCAACCGGCAGGTTCGGTTCTGGCAACCGTCAACACGAACAACGTTCCGACTTCGGTGGCGAACGTGAACGTCAGCACGACGGCTGGTGCAAACCTGGCGATCGAAACGATCACCAACGCACTCGCAACGATCAGCAACATCCAGGCAACGCTCGGCGCAGCGCAAAACCGGATGACGGGTATTGCAACGTCGCAGCAAGATGAGTCGACCGACCTGTCGAGCGCACAGTCGCAAATCACGGACGCGGACTTCGCACAGGAAACCGCTAACCTGAGCAAGGCGCAGGTGCTGCAACAAGCTGGTATCTCGGTGCTGGCACAAGCTAACTCGAACCCGCAGCAAGTTCTGAAGCTGCTGCAATAAGCTAGAGTTCGGCGTCATGCGCGGATGAGCCCACAGGCAGCGCGAACAGCTCATCCGCGCATTAAAGAATTACCGGGAGGCTCGTCCTCCCGTAGTGCATTGCAAGACCAGCCCCTTAAGAAGACACCCGTCGCGTGGTCGCGACCACGTATGGAGCTTTTTTCATGTCAACGATTTCCGGTACGACGTCGGGCACCACGTCCACTATCTCCTCGTCCGCAGCGGCAGCCGCCGCGGAAGCCGCAGCCCAATCCGCGCTGCAGGAAGCGGGACAGTCGCTGATCGCCGGCTCGACCGGCAACTCGACGCTGGACGTTCAGTCCATCGTGACCGCGCTCGTCAATGCGAAGGTCGCCGGTCAAACCGCTGCACTGACCGCCGAAGCAACCAACGACAACACCCAGATTTCCGCGATCGGCTCGCTGTCGGCCGCGCTGTCGTCGCTGCAGGTCGGACTCGCGCCGCTCTTTAACGGCCAGCTGCAGTCCACTTTCAGCGCGACCCTGAGCGGCACGGGCATCACCGCCAGCGCCGGAACCGGCGCGGTGGCGGGCTCGTATTCGATCAAAGTGACTCAGATCGCGCAGGCGCAGAGCATTTCCTCAGGTGCCTTCAGCACGACGCAGGCCGCAGGACTCGGCACCGGCAACCTGACCATCTCGGTGGGCGGCAAGTCGATGCAGCTTGCCGTGACTTCGTCGAACAACTCGCTGAGCGGCATCGCCGCGGCGATCAACAGTTCGAGCAGCAACCCCGGCGTCTCGGCCACTGTCGTCAGCGGCTCCGACGGGCAGCATTTGGTACTCAGCTCGACCACCACGGGCGCGGCCAATACGATCAGCGTGAACGTCAGCAACCTCGCGGGCGACAATGGGCTCTCGAGCCTCGGCGTCACCTCGACGGCAGGCAGCCCCGCGGGCGCCGCTTCGAGCATCGCGTCGAGCGGCACCATTGCATGGACTCAGAGCACGGCGGCCCAGGATGCCCAGTTCACGCTGAACGGCACCCCCGCAGACACCGGCAGCAACACGGTCACGACCGTGCTGCCCGGCGTAACGTTGAATCTGACCGCCGCGGCGATCCCGGCCGCCGGCTCCACCACGAGCGCGACCCAGCAACTGACGATCGCACCGGACACCACGACTCAGGTCAACGACATCGAGACCTTCGTGTCGGACTACAACGCCGTCGTGAGCACGATGAGCAGCCTGTCGTCGTTCAATTCGAGCGCGTCGGCCGGCTCGCAAGGCGGTCCGTTGCTGGGCGACTCGATGCTCAACCAGATCCAGACCACACTCGGCAACCTGGTAAGCGGCAGCGTTACCAGCGACGGGATCACGGCAACGCTCTCCTCGCTCGGCATTACGCTGCAATCGAACGGCCAGTTGTCGGTCGACACGACCACGCTCACCACCGCGGTACAGAGCAACCCGTCGGAAGTCGGCGCGCTGTTCAATTCGACCAACGGCGTTGCGCAGCAAATGAACACGGCTATCAACGCGTTCACGCAAACCGGCGGCATCATTGACATCCGCACCAACCAGCTCACGTCGGACCTGCAGAGCGTGACGACGCAGTCGACTGCGCTGACCGCGTATACGGCACAGTTGACCTCGCAGTACAACAACGAGTTCACCGCGCTGAATTCGCTGATGGCAACGACCAACAGCAACTCGCAATATCTGACGCAACTGTTCGGTGGTGCCAATAGCGCAGGCGCGCTGGCCAACGGCGGATCTTCATCCTGACAAGGAAGGCGGACATGACTCAAGAACGTGGCGCAATCAATCAGACCCAGCTCGTCGAGCAGGTGTACGAGTTGACGAAAGCGATCGAACAGGCCGCCCGCCTCGCCGACTGGCAACGCGCTGCGGACATCGCAGAGGAGCGCTCGCCGCTCCTGATGTCGATTACCGCGAAGCAGGAACCCGCCGCACTCGAGTTGATCCGCCGTATTCAGACTGTCGACCACACGACTTTGGCCGACGCGCGGCAATCGCGGGACGAACTGGAAACGGAATATCGCGCCGCGATGGAACGCACCAAGGCAGCCAGCCAATACCACCGCGTCGCGCGGTTCTAGGCTTCTCCGGCTTGCCGCACGCAAGCCGCCGCGTACCGCTTCATACAAAAACAACACGCTGAAATAGAGGCGTGCTCGTTCGACTCATGCCCGCTTCCCGCGGGCTTTTTTTTGCCCGCGCGGCCCCCGCACGCCCCGCCGACGGCCGAACAGCATGGGAATCCGGCCTTTACTCCCCGAATCGCCTGAAGCGCGAGTCGCTAGACTATTTGCAGCGTAGTGCGTCCGTGTTCAGCCCGGCCGCACGGCCTGGCAGTGCGTCCCCAAGGTTGGGCGCGTGCAGGCCACGTGCGCGGCGCTCGTGCCGCACTGCGCCTGGAACTTGGCCTCGCCGACGACGCAAGGTGCTGTCGTTGATGACGAGCGGTTCGCCTCTACGCTCTTCGTCCAAGCACACAAGGGAATACATGACTACCGATGCCGATCTGCACCATGCTGTGAGCCATCATCAGGCGCAACGGTTTCCAGAAGCGGAACAGCTCTATCGCGCCATTCTGTTGAGCGAGCCGGAGCACCCCGACGCCAATCACAACCTCGGGATTCTCACGCTGCAGACGCGAGAGATCTCGGAAGGACTGCCGTTTCTTAAGGCAGCCGTGGCGTCGTCACCCGAACGGGCCGAGTATTGGGCGGTCTACATCGAAGCACTGGTGCTGGCCGGGCAACTCGACGAAGCCCAACGTGTCCATGAGCAGGGCCTCCAGCAGGGCTTGTCGCTTGCACCAGTCAGCCCGCTTACGGCACCCGACTCGATTCCGGCCGACTCAATTCCGGCCGTCACGCCCCAGGACGAGCCAGGCGCCGGGGAGCTTTCGGCCCTCGCAGACGAATTCGTCGCAACCGTGGAAACGCTGTCTGCGAAAGGTCTGCACGATAGCGCAGAGGCCCTGGCGCGCCAGATGACGGAGACGTTTCCGGACCACGCCTACGGCTGGGTGATCCTCGTTCATGCTTATCTGCGACGCGGCGATCTGGCGGGCGCACTCGTACCGCTAGAGCAGGCCACGAACTTGCTGCCCCAAGACGCTGAATTACGGCGGCATCTGGGCGCGGCCGAGGCGATGCGCGACGCGCTGGCACTGGACGAACGCGGCGATTTTCGCGAAGCCGGCAAGCTCTATCAGGCGGTGCTCGGTGTCTACCCGGAACATCCGGACGCCAACCACAAGCTGGGCGTAATCGGCATCCGTATCCTCCAGCCTGACGCAGCCATTCCCTATCTTGAGCGTGCCTTGGGCAGCGATCCGAACCAGCTTCAGTACTGGGCCAATTACATCGACGCCCTGCTTCAATCGGGTCAGTTAAAAGCGGCGTGGATCGCGCTGGAAATGGCGCAACAGCGCGGCCTGGCCGGCCCCGCCATCGAGAAGCTGATCGGTATCATGACGGTAGTGTCCACCCAACCGACCAACAAGGTCGCACGCACGGAACTGCCTCAAGCGCCCAGTCCGAACCCGACGCAACCGGAAAAGTCCACGGATTCAGCCCCCAAAGCAGCGCGGCGCGGCGCTGTTACCGCCAAGCTCGACCAGGCGCAGATCAACGCCCTCGGCGCACTGTTCAACAACGGGCGCGTCGAAGAAGCGATAGTCAGTGCTCGCGAAATGACGCAAGACTTCCCGGATCAGGGCTTCGGCTGGAAAGTCCTGGTCGTTGCACTTCACCGCCTCGGGCGGTACGACGAAGCGCTCGAGCATCTGCCGAGCGCCCAGCGCATCTGGCCGAACGACATCGACGTGTTGCAGATCATGGCGAGCGTCCTCGAGTCGAAGGGGCGCCATGCCGAAGCGGAGGTTGCATGCCGTCGCCTGCTCGAACTAAGCCCCAACCGCGCAGAAGGTTTCCGGATTCTAAGTATCATCCTGCAGGCAACGGGCCGGCTAGACGAAGCCGAACAGACCGGCCGTCGCGCGATGGAACTTGACCCCAATTCCTCGTATGCTCCTTGCACGCTGGGTGTCACACTGATGCAGCAAGGCCGCCTGCTGGAAGGCATCGCAATGTTCCGCCGCGCCTTGGAAATCGACGAAAATTTCGAAATGGCCTACAACAACCTCGTGTTCTGCATGACGCACAGCGAGGAAAGCCCGCCTGCAGAGGTGTTTGCGGAATCCCGGCGTTTCGCCGAGCGCTTCGAAACTCCACTCAAGCCGAACTGGCCGCCGCACACCAACAGCCGCGATCCGGACCGAAAACTGCGGATCGGCTTCATTTCCGGAGACTTCTGCCGGCACGCGGTCGCAAGCTTTCTCGAGCCCGTTCTGACGCACCTCTCGGTCGACCCGAATCTCTCACTTCACGCCTACTCAAACACCTACCTCTACGATTCGACGAGCGAGCGATTGCGTGAACTGTTCGGCCAATGGCGCACCGTGGTGGGCGTGCCTGACGAGCAGATCGCCGAGATGGTTCGTGCCGACGGCATAGATATCCTGGTCGATCTGGCCGGCCACACGGCCCACAACCGGTTGCTCACCCTGGCTCGCAAACCGGCCCCCGTGCAGGCAACCTGGATCGGCTACCCGGGCACAACCGGCCTTGATGCCGTCGACTACTTTCTCGCTGATCGCCATTGGGTGCCGTCCGGACAGTTCAGCAGCCAGTTCACCGAGAAGATCGCCTATCTTCCGGCCGTCGCTCCCTTCGAAGCGGACAAACTGTGCCCGCCGGTCAATGGGCTGCCCGCGTTGCGTAACGGTTACATCACTTTCGGCAGCTTCAACCGGATGGACAAGCTGCGCCGCGATGTGATTGCCCTGTGGGCTCGCGTGCTGCGCGAAGTCCCCAATTCACGCATGGTGATCGGTGCGATGCCGCGCGACGGCAGCCTCGGCGAACTGGTGGAATGGTTTGCCGAGGAAGGCATCGTCCGCGAACGACTCGACTTCCACGCCCGCTCCAGCGTGCCGGTTTATCTTCAGACACATCACCACGTCGACTTTTGCCTCGACAGCTTCCCCTTTTCCGGGCTCACAACCGCGCTCCATTCGCTCTGGATGGGTGTGCCGACGCTGACGCTGCCTGGGCAAACGGTGCCGGGCCGAAGCGGCCTGACGGCCATGTCCCATGTCGGGCTCGAAGCGTTTGTAGCTCACGACCCAGACGATTACGTGCGCAGGGCAGCGCATCTCGCAACCGACCTGCAATCTCTCGCTGCGCTGCGTGCAAACATGCGCGCGCGCTGCGAACGCTCGCCGATGTTCCGTGCCGATGTCGTCGCCGACAGCGTCACACGGGCGCTGCGGACAATGTGGCGCCGCTGGTGCGAAGGCCTGCCGGCAGAATCGTTCGAGGTGCCCGAGGTAGCCGAAGAAGTATCGGCGTAAGCGCGCTGCCAGAGTGAAAAACCCATCGGCTTAAACCGCGGCAACAGGCGATTTAAGCTGATGTGCAGATGCACGAACGCCGCTGATTGAATGAACCTGAATGCAAATGGCCGGCCCTAGGGCCGGCCATTTGCATAGGTGTTGCCGCGAACGAAGCGGCGCCGTAGCCCTGAGGAACGCGTAGGCTAGACCGGATCGGTCCCGGTCATCGGAGCAAATTTACGGGTGTGCACGCCGCGTTCGAAAACGACCATGCTGTCGTAGAAGTGCATCGACGTCGTTGTCTTCGAGAACTCGCTGACCGGCACAACACCCAGCGTATGGTCGGCGTTCAGTTCATCGATAAGGCATTTGGCCATCTCAATGAAGGAGCCCTCGCGCGCGAAGCCACCTTCATACTCCGGCCAATACGCCGTATGCAGGTCCTCGACCAGATACACGCCGTTCTTGGGCAGCTTCAGATATAGGTAACGGAACGTCGCAGCGATATGGCTCATCACGTGGCTGCCGTCGTCGATCACGATATCCGGTGGCCCGAACTCGTCCAGTACGCTCTGAAGAAACGCCGGATCCTGCTGGCCGCCGATACGGACCGAGATCTGGTCTTCTTCGTAGTTCTTGCAGCGCGGCTCGATATCGATCCCGACGATCGTCGCGTGCGGGCCGAAGTATCGCTTCCACATTTGCAGCGAACCACCGCGGCCGCAGCCGATTTCCAGCACGGTCACCGTCTTGTTGACCCAGTTCTGAAAGTGCCGCTCATAAACCGGGAAGTAGTGCTTCCACTTATGCACGACCTTCATCTGGTTTTGCAAAAAATCCGCGTAAAGATTCACGCCTTCTCCTTGATCTGTTTTGGACTGCAAAATTGAGGTGATTGATGATTCCGTGATTCAGCAGGCTCCGCTCGTTGTCGCAGTTCGCCTCAGGCCGCTCGCGCCGCAACGTCGGGTACCGCACGCAGCACATACTGCAACGGGAGCGCGTCCTGCACCGCCGCGTTGACGTCCGCCTGGGCCGCGGTCGCCATCGCCTTGATAATCGGCAAAAAGGTCTCGCGTTGTGGCTCGTCAAAGATGCGCGCCATGCCATCCTCGACGCGGAAACCGGACTGAGTGAACATTTCGAGCATGGTCACGCGCGAAAACCAGCGTAAGTGGGTTCGGTCGAACAGGCCCGAATCTTCATAGCGGACATCGCCGCAACTCAGGCGCGCCTGAACGCTCCAATGCTGCATGTTCGGAATGCACGTCACAATGTGACCCGTATCGCCCATCGCCGCCCGAATTTTCCGAAGGAGCAGCCACGGGTCTTTCAGGTGCTCGAGAACGTCACCAAATACCCAGCAATCAGCTGCAAGTTCGGAGCGCAGCACATACTCGTCGACCGCCTCAATGTCGAACGCCATGACCTCATCGCAGTGGGCACGTGCGGCCTCGGCGTATGCCGGAACCAGTTCGATGCCGATATAGTGAACGTTGGGGTTGAGCCTCTTGTACTCGCGCGCGAGTGCGCCGGAACTGCAACCTACCTCGACCACTCTGCGCGCGTTGGTCGGCATAAGCTTCAGCAGATCAGGGTTATGCGCCTGATGAATCGGGGTCTGTTCCATATCTGTCCTACCGTTGATCGTGAGACGGTCCGCTCAGAGTGCGAGCCGCGCACAGGGATTAGCTTGTGTACTTTCGCAAGTACCGCTGATAAGCCTCCTGCCAGGCGGGCGAGCCGAACGCCCCGCCACTTTCGTGGACGACGCTGAGCGGCCACGTCCCCATCTTCAATCCCTTTTGTTCAGCCTGGCGGCAGAAGTCCATATCGTAGAAATGGAATGCGAATTGTTCGTCAAACTTGATGCCTGCCTCGTTTAGGCGGGCGCTATCACCGGCAAGCAACAGGCCGTCAAGCAGCTTGCACTCCTGGCCGGACGCGCCGAAGACCGAGATCGTGTCGCATGGAAAACCCTTGCCGTGCCCCACCACCCCGCTGAGATGCTCCGGCTTGTCCCAAGTGAACTGCGGATCGACGAACGCCCAGCCAGGCTGAGCGGGTACACGTCGCCGGTTGCCCGCGAGGCCAACCACATCGAAGCTCTGAACCGCTTCGCGGATGGTGCCAGGCCAGAAGAAATCGCAAAAGTGGACGTCGTCGTGAACGAAAATGAGGATGGCGGGATCCGCCTTTGATCGTTCGATGGCGATGTTGTAGATGGTCGAAAGGCCCGCCTTGTTCTCTGGAAACAGAAGAATCTGGGGTTGGGGCTGGAACCGGACCAGGGAAAGCGACCGCCCCAAGGCGGTCTTTTGCAGAAACTCGTCGCGTGAAGCGCGTGTGCCGCAAACGATTCGAATTGGCTTCATGACGACATAAGTACTAGATGCACAAATTCCTCGTCTGCTGAGGAGTCCGCGCTGGCCTGAGGTCCAAATGGCAGTCAACGAAGTTCCCTCGGGCTCTTAAGCTCAGACTCGAGCAGCCACGGACGAACATCGTGATTGCGTCATGCTACCGGCGTGGCCGGTATTCAATTTGCCGATCAAGCTCGATAAATGACCGTTATTCGGTTCGCATTCGCCGGTCGCAGCGATCGCCCACTGGGCGACACATTGCCCTGCTTACCCCTCCGGGCGTCCCTTATCGTGCCGACTCCGTCACCGCCAGGCACTCCCCACCTGCACATAGAACGCGTTCTGCCCTGGCCCGTGCGCGACGTCAATTCCCATCGTCACGCGTGCCGCTTGCGGTCCAGTCCATCGCCGCGCTCCCTTCAGATGACGTAACAATGCCCCAGGTCCCATTACTGGAACGTCGCATTGACCGACAACTCGACCGCATTCCCCTTCGGCCGGTTGCTGACGTTGAATTCATTCACCCAACGCAACGTCGCGCCTACCGGCGTCTTGCTGATCTTGCCGTTCCACGTGACGATCGGACCAATCCCCACCGCGTGCCCTTGAGCACCGCCCACAATGTCCGCGAGACCGCCGCTGTCATGGCCGAGTTGCTGGATATAGCCGCCCACCACACCCGCGCCCCAACCCTCGCCAAAGCGTTTGAGCGCCAGCAGATCGAGCACGCTGAGCGGCGCGTTGTGATACTGCGTCTGGTTGTTGGCGGTGTAGAACTCGACGCCGTAGTTCAGCGACAGTTCGATGTTCTGCTTCGGCAGCAGCTTCGTGTAGGCGAAGGTCGGCGTGAAGGTCCACGTGTTCTGTCCGGCATTGGCGAGGCGGTCCGTGTTGTAGGCGCCGGTCGGCGCGTAGATCTGCACGCTCAACGCGATATGGTCGGTCTTGGTCAGGTGGTAGCCGGCCACCACCGGCGTGAAGAAGATATCGGCGAACTGCGTGGCGTGGTCGTCCGGCAGGCGGCCATGAAACGACGACACGTCGGTGTACTGCAGCGGCACGCCAAACGACGACGCAAAATTCCAGCCGCCCGCTGTGATACCCCATGTCTTGATTGCGTTCACGATGTTGTACGAGATGTGGTAATCGAGACCCGCCGTGACTTTCCCGGCAATCGGCAGCGTCTTGCTCGCGCCGAGCGAGCCCTCGTAGTAAATCGAGGTGATCGACACGATCCAGTCGTCGGTGGGCGGCACAATGCCCGCATACGGGGCGATCTGCATGCCGGTAATCGGGCGCCCCACGCCACCTTCCGTCGCCAGCGCATGCGGCGAGAGCGCCATGCCGGTGGCCGCGACGAACGCGCCGGCGGAAAGCCGGGCCGCGACGGAATGGCCTCGGAACAAGCTGCGAAGTTCATTCATAGCGATCCTCACCAATTGATTCCTCGCCCGTTGCGGCGAGGAAGGTTATACGCCTTGCTATCCACTACCGTGTGTCCCGCACGACCGGCGGCGGCGTCCACGTGCCGTCCAGCGCAGGTTGTTCCGGCCAGTAAGCCCGCACGTAGAGCGAAAAGTCTTCGTTGGCCGGCGCCGGCAACCAGTTGTCGGTCTTGTCGGCGTCGGGCGCCGCGCTCTGCACATAGAGCGTCAACGAGCCGTCGTCGTTGTACTTCAGCGTCTTGTTCTTGGTGCCGAGCGAATAGCGCTTCTGCTCGTTCGGCGAAAAGAAGTGATGCGCGTTGTACAGGGTCAAGGACCAGAAACCCTTGACCGGCGGCAACTGTCCCTTCGGAAAGGTCACCGTATAGCGCTGCGCGCCGTTGAGACGCTGGCCCGAAGCGTCGGCGTCGGCATAGAAGTACTTCGTCTCGTTCGGCTTGTTGACGAAGATGTTGGACTTCGCCACCGCTGTACGCGTGAAGTAGTCGGTGCCGAATTCCGCGCCGTTGCTGATGGTGTTCCAGTGGGCCGGCAACGGCTTGCCGAACGTGTTGAAGTCGAACAGCGGCGTGACCAGATGGGCATCGGTTTGCGCCGCCTCGTCCACGATGGCGGCCTTGATCGCAGGATCTTTCTGCGCGGCGGCCAGCAGCGCGCGCGCCTGGGCGTACAGCGCCTCTTCGCCGGGCTGCGGTGGCGTCTGATCGAGCACCGCAGGCAGCTCGTCCCAGAACTTGTCGGGGTCCACCCATTTGATTTCGGCGGCGCTGGTTTCACCCGAACCGAAACTCGGCAGCTTCGACCAGTCGGTCACCTTCACCTTGCCGTCGAACTCGGACAACGGATACAGGCCGATCTTGCCAATGACCGTTTGCACGGCCGCCCGGTCTTCCGGCGTGTCGTCCATGAACACGCGCGGAATGAAACTGCCCACCGCCGTGGCCGAGCGGAACACCTGGCGAATGCCCTTCGGCACCTGGCCATGCCAGTCCGGCCCGACGAACAGATAGAAGCCCGGCCTGGTTCCGTAGAGCTTGCCGAGACTGGCGAACCCGTCGGTGCGCAGATCGACGGCCTGGTAGACCCAGAAGCGGTTGCCGAAATCCGGCACCTGCACGACCACTGGCGTCTGGTTCAGATCGAAGATGGCCGAGCCGTACACCACGTCCTGGTTCGGGCACGCCACGAAACGCTCCTGCGGCTCGATATAGTCGTGCAGCATCGAGAGATGATTGGGCGGCGCCACCGGCACGATGCCGCCGTTCAGGCCCGGCTGCGGCACCTGCCTCATCGCCAGCAAGCGGTTGTAGACGTTGACCATCGGCCACGCCCAGAAATAGGTCTGGCGCGCCACCAGCCGGGCGTACGCTTCGGAGACGGCGTAGCCAGGCACTGGGCCGGGTATCGATTGCGCCGTCGCTGTGCCCACCTGGGCCGTGGGCGCCCTCGCCAGAATCGGGCTCGCGAGGGATGCGAGCACAGCGGCCGTGACCCACGTTGCGGTTTTCTTATTCATGTCGGGCTCCGACTCGTCCATTGGGGGTCATCGCTTTTGCGGCACCGGGAAGGTCCAACTGCCGTTGAAGACCGAAGCGTCCGGGCCGTAAATGCGCGCAATCACGTCGTAGGCGCCTTCCGGAGCGGGCAGCCAGTTGGATTCCTTGTCGGCGCCAGGTGAGTTGTGCTGAACGTAGATATCCAGCGAGCCGTCGGCGCCGTACTTGATACCCTTGGTGCGGTCGCCGATCGAGTAGCGATGGATCGGATTCGCCACCAGATGACGGGCCGGCAGGTCGTACATCGTCATCGACCAGAAGAACTTCGCGGGCGGCAGGTCTTTCTTGTCGAAGTGGATGACGTACGGTTGCGAGCCCACCAGTTGCTCGTGGTCCGCGTTGATTCGCGTGCCGACGTACACCGCTTCTTCCTTGGTGTTGCCGTAGATCCCCATCGCGGCGGCGACTGCCCGTTTCATGTAATCGCCGTTCAGATCCTGACGGCTACCGAACAGGTCGTAAGAACTGGTGGTGTGCTTCTCCGCGTCGGCAAGCGCCGCTTTGCCGTCCGCGACGCCCTGTTCGATGGCCTCGCGCGTCGCCGCCGGCAGCGCGGCGGGATCGAAGGCCGCACCCGGCGCAATGCCGATCTTCGCGAAGCGCTGCATCAGCTCCGTTTCGGAGGGCGCCGTGGGCTGCGTGAACTGCAGCAGAAAGTTCAGGTACGCGATGAAATCGATCGAGGTGGCCTTCGCTTCGTCCCACTTCGGGAACGCGACCTTGGCGACCGGCGGCGGCGCGCTGCTGTGTTCAAACGCGGACAGCGGCGTGAGCCGGTACTGCTTCTGGATTGCCTCTACGTCCTTCACATCGGACGGGCCGCTGAGCGCGGTGCGCCCCAGCGTGAGGATGATGTCGGTCTCGGAGCGGAATACCTTGTCGATGCCCTTCGGCGTATCGCCGTGCCAGTTGGGACCGGCAAACAGGTAGTGGCCCGCGCCGTTGCCGGTAGTCCGCGAGCCGACGTAGGCGAAGTTGTACGTGAACAGATCGATCCACTGGAACACGTAGTAGCGGTCGTTCTTCACCGCCGGCACGGTCAGCACCCACGGCTCGCGACGCAGATCGAGCCAGGCCCACGAGTACGGCGTGTCGTTGTTGGGCGTGACGATATCCTTGTTCTCGGGACCGTAGGGATGCGAGTAGTTGCGGAATTTGCCGAAGCCGCCTACGTACGACTTCGAGCCGGGATCCTCCGCCTGCTCATACAGCGTCTTGTAGTTGAACAGCATCGGATAGGCGTAGATGTACGCGTCTTTGGCGATGGCGCGGGCTTCGTCCGGCGCGGCGCTCACCGTGGCCGCCGGCGTACTCGCCTGGGCGCCGGCGTACTGTTGCGGCAGCATCGCGAGCGTGAGTCCTAGTGATATCCCGCCAAGGCGCAGGAGCGTAGAAAGATTCATAGGGTGGTCTCTCGGGTTAGATTCGTCACTTGCCGAACGTCATGTTCAGACCGGCAAAAATGGTGACTTGCGGTACGCCGGCGCCCGAGTGGGCGACCGAATACTGCGGTTCGATGAACGCGTTGTAGATGGTCGAGCCGCTCTTCCACGCCTTGCCCCCGCCGAGCCCGACGGGGATGTAGTAGGTGCCGTGCTGCAGGTCGAAGGTCCAGATACCGGTGGAGCGGATGTACCAGCCGCCGGGCAGATTGAAGATGGCGAACGGCTGGGCCGTGAGCGACTGGGTGGTCGGCCGCTCGCTTTGGCCGGCAAACGAGTGCTGCCACTGCACCAGCGCGCCGAGCAGATGCGCCGGGGTGGCATTGACGGCCACCGCCGCCAGACCGCCCTGCCATTTGCCGGTGCCGAGACTTGGGTCGGTGGCGGTGGGCATGGTGATCAACGGGCCGACGCCGATCTGCACCTCCGACTGCGAGAGCAGGAAGATGTCGAACAGGTTGATGTCGCCGAGCCCCGTGTTGTAGCCGCCGCTCGGGTCCGGGCGGGTGCTGATCGGCACGGTGGCGCGGAAAATCTGCGGCACGCCGATCGGGCCGATAGGCCCCACCGGAACGGTCGGCCGCAGCAGCAGGTCGTTCGTATGACCGCTGACGCCGAACAGGCTCGGAGTGTAGTAATCCTGGAGGTTGAACGACGGCGCCAGATTCAGCGGGTTATTGCTCTTGTTGGCATCGTCTGCCGAAGCCTGCGCATAAGCGGCTGACGAGAACACCGCCGCGCACGCCACCGCACTCGCTCCAAGGGATCGCTTCATGGCCATGTAGATTTCCCAGGTTCTCGCGTTATTAATAGGCGAGCGCATTCCTTTGCACAGCGCAAACAGAAGATCGTCTAATAACGCAATCAGTTGATTAATACTGGTGCGAATTCATACTGCCCGCTATCACCGAATGTGGCGGGGAAATCCTGAAACGCGAATATTGATGGCTCAATTGGCGCCGGGTATGAAGTGCGCTGTTATGGAGTTCGACGGCAGAACCCCGGGGCTGGCATGGACGCTCCTCGTATAGGACAGGACGCCGCACAGGACTATGTCTGTACGGCAGTTAAAGGTCGCGGTGAATCACTGTCATCCTTGCAAAATACTAGCAAACGTTTTCTGAAATCACAGAGATAAATTTGTAACACGACAGAAAAGCCGATTTTTCGATGCTTATTGAACGGACATTCTGTCGGATAAATCTGTTTTTGAAATGCCGATGGTTTTTTTATCGAATTGATGCAGATAAATAAACAATTGCGCGTGGTTAGCGCGGAGCTGCGTGGCGCAGAGTGGATGCGCGATGGTCCCGCAGCGCATCCCGGCGCCGCAATACGAACCACAATGCGAACCGGACGCCGCGGCGGGTGCCCGCCATCTCCCATCCGCATCGCAAACCGTTAAACAAACGCGCCGAATGTGATATCTAGTAAGCGCGAATCGAAATGGCGGCGCACGACGGGCCGCACCACATCACACACTAACGAGGCTTTCATGATTGGCTGGATGCGCAGATGCTGGACCGGGTTGACCGTAGTCGTTCTCTGCGCCTGCACAAGCACACCCCATGCGGGCTCGGCGCAAGCCGCCCGCCCGGCCCGCGCGCCGTCCGGCAATTCAACCATGGCGTCGTGGAACGACACGCCGGCGGAGCGCTCGATTATCGACTTCGTCACCCGCGTCACGACGCCGGAATCGAAAGACTTCGTGCCGCGCGCCGAACGGATTGCGGTATTCAATCTGGACGGCACGCTGTGGGTCGAGCAGCCCGCCTCCGTGCAACTCGTCTTCACGCTGCAACGGGTGAAGACGCTGGCGCCGCATCATCCGGAATGGAAACGCCAGGAGCCGTTCCGCTCCATCCTGCGCGGCAATCTGAAGGGCGTCGCCAGCAGCGGCGATGCGGGCGCCATGAAACTGCTCGCCGCGACCCATGCCGGGCTGACGACGGACAGCTTCGCGTCGATCGTGCACGACTGGTTCGACACGGCGAGCGACCCGCGCTTCAACCGGCCGTACACGAGTCTCGCGTATCAGCCGATGGTCGACCTGCTCGCCTATCTGCGCGCCAATGGTTTCAAGACCTACATCGTGGCGCCCGAGAGCGTCGAATTCATCCGCGCGATTTCGCAGCGCATGTATGGCGTGCCGTCTGATGAAGTGATCGGCAGCACGGTCCGGTATCAGTATGGACTGGTGAACGGCGTGGCCTCGCTTACCCGGACCGCGCAGATCGATACGATCAACGAAGGCACGCTGAAGCCGCAAACCATCCAGGCGGTGATCGGCCGGCGGCCGCTGATGGCGTTCGGCAGTTCGGACGACGACCTGCCGATGCTCGAATGGACCACCTCCGGTGACGGCCCGCGCTTTGCCGCCCTCGTGCATCACACCGACGCGCAGCGCGAGTATGCGTACGACCGCACCGCCCGCAGCGGCAAGCTGGATAAGGGACTGGAAGAGGCGAACGTGAAGGGCTGGCTGATCGTCGACATGAAGGACGATTGGCGCACGGTGTTCAAGGGCGAAACGGACGGCGCGGCGGCGGCGGCGGCGGCGGCGGCGGGGAAATAAACCGCGCGGCGCAGCGGCATGGAAGCGGCCGCTCGTCTCGTCTCGTCTCGTCTCGTCTCGGCGAGCGTGCCTTACTCGAATGCCGGATCGATCGGCACGCGGTATCCCACTGCCAGGCGGTTGGTCTCGTTAGCCATCCCGACCACCGCCATCAGTTCGCCGAACATCTCATCGGTCATGCCCGCGCGCCGGGCAGCGGCCGTATGGCTCGCGACACAGTAGCCGCAGTTGTTGGTCACGCTCACCGCCACATACAGCAGTTCCTTGACGAGCGGGTCGAGCGCGCCGGGCGACATCACGTCCTTGAGACTGTCCCATGTGCGCGCCAGGGTCGGCGGGTGTTGGGCGATGAACTTCCAGAAGTTGTTGACGTCGGGGACGCCGCGCGTGCTCTTGATGTCGTCGTACACCGCTTTGACTTCCGGTGCGGCGTCCTTGTATTCGATGGGCTTCAGGCTGCTCATGGGTTCGTGGTCCGCTATCAGGTTGGCAGGCCTTCAGACTACAGGATTCCCTGCCCGACATGGACGATGGAGCGGGCCGAGCCGGGCCGGGAGTTTGCCACGCCCAGCCCGGATGCCTCTAGCCACCTGGGATCGCAAACCCGCTCAGATGTGCAGCGCGTGACCCAGTGCACGCAGCGCCGCTTCCTGGACCGCTTCGCCCAAGGTCGGATGCGCGTGAATGGTCCCGGCGATGTCCTCCAGACGCGCGCCCATCTCCATGGACTGCGAAAACGCCGCGGCCAGTTCCGACACTCCGCGACCCACCGCCTGCCAACCGACGATCAGATGATTGTCGCGACGCGCCACGACGCGAACGAAGCCGTCGGTTGCCTCGAGCGTCATCGCGCGGCCGTTTGCAGCGAACGGGAACGACGCGCTCACGCAGTCGAGGTCCGCGGCTTCGGCTTCGATTGGCGACATCCCAGCCGTCACGATCTCGGGATCGGTGAAGCACACCGCCGGGATCGCCGCGGGCACAAAGCGGCGCTCTTTGCCCGCAATGATTTCCGCGACCATCTCGCCTTGCGCCATCGCCCGGTGGGCAAGCATCGGTTCGCCGGCCAGATCGCCGATCGCCCACACGTCGCGCATCGACGTGCGGCATTGATCGTCGACACGCAACGCGGCACCGTTGCGGTCGAGCTGGAGAGTCTCAAGCCCCCATCCCTGAGTGCGAGGACGGCGGCCAACCGCCACCAGCACCTGATCGGCCGGTAGCGCTTTCTCGCTGCCGTCGCGGTCCTGTACACGCACGGCCTCACCGTCCGCGCTGAGACCCAGCACCTTGTGCCCCAGCAGCACCCCTACGCCCTTTTTCGCCAGCGCATCCGCCACCGGTCTGACGAGTTCGGCATCGTAGGCGGGCAGGATGCGGTCCTGCGCCTCGACGACCGTCACCTCCGCACCGAGCTTGCGATACACCGTGCCCAGCTCCAGCCCGATATAGCCGGCCCCCACCACGACGAGCCGCTTCGGCAGCGTCTTCGGCGACAAGGCCTCGGTGGACGACACCACCTTGCCGCCGAACGGCATCGACGGTAAGGCGGTGGGTTCGGAGCCGGCGGCCAGCAGCAGGTGTTCGCAGTGGATGCGCACACGCTCGCCCTCGTTCTGCCCTTGGCCGCTTGCGGTGACTTCGACAGTCTTGCCGTCGATCACGCGCGCGTCGCCCTTCACGACCTTGACGCCGTGCTTCTTGAGAAGCGCCCCCACGCCGCGGGTCAGCTTCTGCACGATGCCGTCTTTCCAGGCCACCGTGCGCGCGATGTCGATCTCCGGCGCGCCGACCCGAATGCCGAGCGGCGATGCTTCGGCGTACTGGAGAGTTTTGTCGAATTCCTCGGCGACGTGAATCAGCGCCTTGGACGGAATGCAGCCAATGTTCAGGCACGTGCCGCCCAGTTGCTCGCGTTCGACCAGCACGGTGGGAATGCCCAACTGCCCCGCGCGAATCGCGGCGACATAGCCGCCCGGCCCGCCGCCGATGACCAGCAGGCTGGTATGTTCGATCTGGCTCATGCTCACTCCACGAAAAGCAGGGCGGGCTGCTCCAGCAGCACTCGAACCGCCTGGATGAATTCGGCGGCATCCATGCCGTCGACCACCCGATGATCGAACGACGACGACAGGTTCATCATCTTCCGCGCCACCACGGCGCCTTGACGGATCATGGGACGTTCGACCATCCGGTTGACGCCCACAATGCCCACTTCAGGATGATTGATGACCGGCGTCGAGACGATCCCGCCGAGCGCACCCAGGCTGGAAATCGTAATGGTCGAGCCCGTCAGTTCATCGCGGCTCGCCTTGCCGCTGCGCACGGCTTCGGCGAGACGCACGATCTCGGCCGCCATCGACCAGACGTCGCGTGCTTCGGCATGGCGCAGCACCGGCACAGTGAGACCCGCGTCGGTCTGCGTCGCGACGCCCACGTGCACCGCACCATAGCGGGTGACCACGCCGGCTTCGTCGTCGAAGCGCGCGTTGATCTGCGGGAAATCGCGCAGCGCGATCACCATGGCGCGGATCAGCAGCGGCAGCATCGTCAGGCGGCCACGCGTTTCGGCCCAGCGCTGGTTCAGTTGCGTGCGCAGGTCTTCGAGTTCGGTGACGTCGATCTCTTCGACGTAGCTGAAATGCGGAATGCGGCGCTTCGCCTCCTGCATCTTGCGGGCGATAGCGCGGCGCATGCCGATCACCGGCACCGCTGTTTCGTCGAGACGTTCGACGTAACCCGAGCGGGCTTGCGTCGTCGGGGAGGATGCGTTGCCGCGAGTCTGCGCGTACGCGTCGAGGTCTGCATGGGTGATGCGGCCGGCCTCGCCGGAGCCGTGGACGAAGCGCAGCTCGACGCCCATGTCCCAGGCGCGCTGGCGGACGGCGGGTGAGGCGAGCGGGCGTTCGTCGGGCTGACGCACTGCCGAGGGCAGACGTGCAGCGGGTGTGGGTGAGCTGCGCGACGTATGGGCTGCTGAAGACGCTTGCGGCGCGAGACCTGCTGCCCCTTCATTCGCCGGCGCTGCGGCATGCGTTCCGTTGTGGCCGTTCGTGCCGCCACTAACGCCGTTCGTACCGCGCCCTTCGTTTGCGACTGCCGGCGCGTGTCCGCCAACACCTGGCTTGAGATTCCCCTCGCCCTCCACCTCCAGCCGGATCAACTCGCTGCCCACCGCCAGCACTTCCCCGACCTTGCCGCCAAGCGCAATCACCTTGCCCGCGACCGGCGATGGAATCTCGACTGCGGCCTTGTCCGTCATCACGTCCGCGAGCGGCCCGTCTTCCTTGACGATCTGGCCCACTTCCACGTGCCAGGCGCCGAGTTCCACTTCTGCAATGCCTTCACCGATATCCGGCATTTTGATTACATGCACACCCATTTCAGGCCTCCATCACGCGTCGTAGTGCTTCCCCAACCCGGCGCGGGCCGGGGAAATAGGCCCATTCCTGCGCATGCGGATACGGCGTGTCCCAGCCGGTGACCCGCTCGATCGGCGCTTCCAGGTGATAGAAACAATGCTCCTGCACGAGCGACACCAACTCCGCGCCGTAACCGCAGGTGCGGGTCGCCTCGTGCACGACCACGCAGCGCCGGGTCTTGCGCACCGACTTGACGATGGTCTCGAGATCGAGCGGCCAGAGGGTGCGCAGGTCGATCACTTCGGCATCGATGCCGGTTTCTTCCGCCGCCGCGAGCGACACGTGGACGGTGGTCCCGTAGGTGAGCACCGTCACCGCATTGCCCGGACGCACGACCGCCGCCGAATCGAGCGGTACGGTGTAGTAACCCTCGGGCACGGCGTTCGACGGATGCTTCGCCCATGACGTCACCGGCCGTTCGTGATGGCCGTCGAACGGGCCGTTATAGAGGCGCTTCGGTTCGAGGAAGATCACCGGATCGTCGTTCTCGATGCTGGCGATCAGGAGTCCTTTGGCGTCGTACGGATTCGACGGCATCACCGTGCGCAGTCCGCAGACCTGCGTGAACATCGCCTCGGGGCTCTGACTGTGAGTCTGGCCGCCGTAGATGCCGCCGCCGCATGGCATGCGAATCGTCAGGGGTGCGATGAATTGTCCCGCGGAGCGATAGCGCAAGCGCGCGCCTTCCGACACGATCTGGTCCGACGCCGGGTAGAAGTAGTCGGCAAACTGGATCTCGCACACCGGACGCAGACCGTACGCGCCCATCCCGACTGCGGCGCCGACAATACCGCCTTCGGAGATCGGCGCGTCGAACACGCGCGAGGTGCCGTATTTCGCCTGCAGGCCCTCGGTGCAGCGAAATACGCCGCCGAAATAGCCCACGTCCTGACCGAACACCACGACGTTGTCGTCGCGTCCGAGCATCACGTCCATCGCCGAGCGCAGCGCCTGGATCATCGTCATCGGCGTGGTGGCCGTGCTCGTCTCATGGATAGGATCGAATTCCGCCATGGTCACACTCCTAGTTCTTGCCGCTGACGGCGCAGGTGTTCCGGCATCTCTTTGTAGACATCGTCGAACATGCTGGCGGCGCTCGGAATGCGCTCGTCGTTCAGCGTGCCGTGCTGTTCGGCTTCCTTCTGGGCCGCGATGATCTCGGCTTCCAGCGACGCCACCAACCCGTCGTGCGCCTGATCCGACCAGATGCCCTTCACGTTGAGGTACTGCCGGAAGCGCGCGATCGGGTCGCCGAGCGGGAAATCGGTCCAGTCGTCGCCGGGACGGTATTTGGACGGATCGTCGGAAGTCGAGTGCGCGCCTGCGCGATACGTGACCCATTCGATCAGCGTCGGCCCGAGATTGCGGCGCGCGCGCTCCGCGGCCCACTGCGAGGCCGCGTACACCGCGAGATAGTCGTTACCGTCGACGCGCAGCGAGGCGATGCCGCAGCCGACGCCGCGTCCCGCGAAGGTCGCACCCTCGCCACCCGCGATGGCCTGGAAGGTCGAGATTGCCCACTGGTTGTTAACCACGTTCAGGATGACCGGGGCGCGGTAGACGTGCGCGAAGGTGAGCGCGGTGTGGAAGTCGGACTCGGCGGTGGCGCCGTCGCCGATCCACGCCGAGGCGATCTTCGTATCGCCCTTGATGGCCGAGGCCATCGCCCAGCCCACCGCCTGGATGAACTGCGTCGCGAGGTTGCCGGAGATCGAGAAGAAGCCGGCCTCGCGGTCGGAATACATCACCGGTAGCTGACGGCCTTTGAGCGGATCGGCTTCGTTGGACATCAACTGGCACATCATGCCCACCAGCGGCACCTCGCGCGCCATCAGGATGCTCTGCTGGCGGTAGGTGGGAAAGCACATGTCGTCGCGCCGCAGGGCCATGGCCTGGGCCGCGCCGATCGCCTCTTCACCGAGGCTCAACATGTAGAAGGAGATCTTTTTCTGGCGCTGGGCGATCTGCATGCGCGCATCGAAGATGCGCGTCTTGAGCATGGCCCGCATGCCGGCCAGCAATTGCTCGTCAGTGAGATCCGGGGCCCAGGGGCCGACGGCGCGGCCTTCGTCGTCGAGAACGCGGACGAGGCTGTGGGCGAGGTCGCTGGTGTCGATGGCGCTGACGTCGATGGGCGGTTTGCGCACCGATCCGGCGGGGGATAGATGTAGATAGGAAAAGTCGGTTCTGCAGCCTGGGCGCCCGGTGGGCTCCGGCACATGCAGACGCAACGGCTCATACAAGCTCATTGTGTTGTCTCCACGCTTGATTGTGTCTCACGCTGTTAGGCAGCTTGCCGGGGTAGCCGGGTGGGTGCCAAAGCCGGCGCGCGCTGGTAGCGCGCGCTGGTCTCTTAAGAGTGTAGGCCAATCTGCCAGCGGGGTTCGATGTCCAAGTCGCTCAATTGGGGTGATCTGGTTTGCCATGCTGTGTGCCTTGGACGGGCGGATTTTGTGCAATGCGGCGGAGTTGCTGGCCGGGTTGCTGGGGTCCGGCGGCGGATGCTGGCGCGGGTTCTGCTGTGATAATCTCGATTGGGATGGCTTTGCCATCATTCGAGCCTGTGGGTTTCCCTTTGCGAATTCACGCGTTCTGACCGTTCCATGGATTCGCCAGTGAACGCGTGGAACGAATCAGCACTTTTCCTTGCGTACCTTCGGGCTGTAAAAGCTGGAGGCGTACACCGCTATGACAGTCAATACCCTTCCCGATCCCGTTGCCTCGTTAGGCAGCTTCCTTCGCGATCGCCGGTCGCGCCTGCAACCTAGGGCGGATGCCCAAGGGCGGCGTCGGACGCCTGGGCTCAGGCGTGAGGAAGTGGCCATGCGGGCGAATGTCAGTGTTGCCTGGTACACGTGGCTCGAACAGGGACGTGGCGGGCCGCCTTCGGATGAGGTGCTGGAGCGGCTGGCCCGGGCGCTGGAGCTGGATGCGGCTGGGCGGGAGATGCTGTTTCTGCTTGCTCAGCGGCGGCCGCCGCTGCCGCTTTATCCGGAGGTGTCGCCTGCGGTTACGCCCGTCCTGCAACGCGTGCTGGATGGGCTGCGTACCAGTCCCGCAATTGTGAAGACACCTACCTGGGATGTTGTGGCCTGGAATGCTGCCGCGGCTGCCGTGCTGACCGATTATGCCGCGCTGCCCGTTCGTGAGCGGAATGTGCTTCGGCTTCTCTTTGGCAATAAAACCGCTCGTGGGTCGCAGGAGAATTGGGAGGAAAGTGCGCGGCTTGCGGTGGGGGTGTTTCGGATCGATGTCGCGCGGGTGGGTGGGGATCCTGAAGCGGCGGCGCTTGCTGCGGAGTTACAGGAATCCAGTGCGGAGTTTCGGCGGCTCTACGCCGAGAACGAAGTGCATAGCCTTTGGGGTGGCGTTAAGCACTTTCGGCATCCGATTGCCGGGGTGCTTACGCTTGAGTATTCCGCTTTTGCGGTTAGCGGGGCGGAGGGGTTGAGTATGGTGGTGTTTTCGCCGGTATCGGTAGCGGATGAGCGGGCTATTGAGGGGTTGGTGGCGCGGAGGGTTGCAGTGGAAAATACCGCCGCGTAGACAGAGAGTGCAGAGAGTGCCCGTGCGCTGGACGAGTCGTCGCGTGCCACGTCGTCTCATGGCTACGAACCGCTCGACTCGCCCCCCATTGAGTCGCGCACGCGCGATTCAGCCTGGCGGGCCCGCGCCGGGAATGTCGAAGCTCACGAAGGTCGATATGATGAATTTGTCTTCGGAAAGTGGAATCTCGCCGCAGTGGGCGTGCGTCCAGAACGGAGGAAAGAAGACCCCATCCCCGGCCAAGGGCTTCAATTTCAGTCCCTGCCTCAGGAAGCTCGTTTCCCCGCCCTCCTCCACCGTATTCAAATAGAGCACCATCGACAATTGCCGCGCCCACGTGCCGGGCCCGATAGCGTCGAAGTGCCATTTGAATTGCCCCTCGCCTTTCGTGTAGTGCTGGATTTTGTAGCCCGTCCAGCAAAGCGGCCACAATTGCAAGGCCTCCACTTCCTCGACGATCCGGCGCAACGCTTCTTTGACTGCCGCGTTCACTTCCGCGTAGGCCTCCTGCCAGACATCCGAGTCGCGGATCACCAGGTCGGTGCTGACCTTGATGTCTTCCTGCACCTCTTTTTCGCCAAGTCCGCGCAGCACTCTCCCGGTTTGCTTGCGAGCGTCCTTTTCATAAAGCGACAGGATCGTCTGGCAAGTCTCCTTTGGCAGCATGTTCTCGACGTATGAGACCCCATCCTTAAAAAAATGTAGATTCATCCTTTCTTTCCTTCCACTCCTTCAGGTCGCCGCGCGTGATGGCTGGTGTCGCCTGTTCTATTTCGACGAGGCGGGTTTTTGCGGCTCGCCGCCCGTTCAGTGTAGCTGGTTGGGGTGTCGATCGCTGGTCGATAACGGCGGCTCATAGGGCCGCTTTAGTCACCGCAGAGGTGCAGTGGGCTGATCAGCCCTGATCGGCAGAGTTGTAACTCCAGATCACGAGTCCCCAGTTCGTCGACTTGATCTCAGGAAACCTCTCCCCCGCCTTGAAATAGCGCCGCCCCTCCTCGCTGCCGAGCGCCGGGCTGATCCACCAGCCGCTCTGCGGTACAACCTCGCCGGGATTGCCCTTCAATCTCGACGAGGTGGCCGGCTGCACGGATTCGCTCGAACCAGACACGACGGGGCACCATGCGACAGCGTCCCGATTCTCCGTACTGCTCGCGGCAACCGCCCGGCGGGCTTCCGGCGTATCGTCGAACCGCGTCCGGTATGTGGTCTCGCCCTGCAGCACGTCACCGAACGTGCCGCCAAGAAACCGCACACCCGTCAGGTCCACGCCCCTGAAGTCAACCCCGCTCAGATCGCAATTTTCGAACGTGGCATCGATCAGCCGTGCGCCCTCGAACCGGGTTGCCGTCAGTCTGCACTCGACGAAACGGGCCGCCACGAAATCGCATCGCGTCGTCGTGTTCCAGCGCCACTCGCTCCGCTCGGCCAGCACGCCGGAAAAATTGCATGCAGTGAGCTCAGAAGAATTCACACTTGCGTCGGACATCGTCACACCGGAAAGATCGCTATTGCTCAACCGCGCATACTCGATGAACGATTGCCGGAGTCTCGCATGGCGAAAATCAGCGCCGCTACCGTAGACCGGAAGCATCTGCGCCAGATGGAACGTGCATTCCTTGAACGAGGCGCCGTCCAGGATCGCATGTTGAAAACCGACTTCATCGAACTCTGTCGCATCGAACACGGCAAAGTCGAGATGGCTGTAGCTTAGGTCCAGGTTTTCGAGCTTACCGCCCGGCAACGACAGCCCGCGAAGGTCGATAGCCGGTGACCCATCCAGCGGGTGTAGCAAGGAGTCGCTCAAAGGCACCCATTCGTCCTCTGGTAACGCACCCTTGAGCGCGTCGAGCAGGTCCTTGTACTTCCCGATGTTCCATCGATCACGCAATTCCCGCAGATCGGCGTCGTTCGTCAGCATGCAATGTCTCTGGGCAAATATGTGATTACCTTGGCAGTTTACGCGCCGTCAAAAGAGTCTGGGTCATTGCCGTGATCGTTGCGATCTTCATTTACCTCGGTGCGGAGGCGACTAACGTCAGGGTCGTCCTGCTGGTAGCATTTTCTACCAACGTTGTCGCTGCCCCGTTCGGTCAGGTTCTGACAACGTGGGTAGAAACCGGATCCTTTCGTCACGCTGCACCCACGAACCTTCCGACAACGGGTGATGCTGCAGTATTGTCACAGCGAAGGCAGTCTGACGCCGCCACTGCACTCCTGGTTGCTGGAGTTAGCGTTTATGCGCTCCTCTTCACCAGCCTTGCGTTCGTAACCCAATTGACCAGCCTTGACCGGCTTGAGAACGCAAAGATGCTCTTCTTCACCGATATCGGCGATGTCGAAGCTCAAAAATACCTGATCGGCTCGCTCTTTCTCGTGATAGCTGTCCCGGCCATCACCGCGGCCTGCGTGGCACTAGCGGGATCAAACCGGCGACTTTCGTTCCGCGCCTTCTGCGCCGGAACTGCGCTTTCACTGCCCATCTACTTCCTCGCCGTTCAATTGATCGGACTGCCTTCGGGTATTGGAGACGTCACGCAACCAAGCACAGCGCTCGGCGGGCGGTTTCCTTCCATTCCAGGCTACCCCGGGTTCGAGATTACGGCCAGGTTGATCCAGTATGCGATGCTCCTTGCATTCGGCTGGGCTTTGCAGTCTACGCATGGGGAGTGGCAAATCTGTCCAAAGCGATGATCAGTCTCATCAAGCGAATCTGCACAAAGGCAGAAAAAACGCCGCGATAAGAGACTGCACACTGATCGAGCCTTGTAATCATGAGGTGCCCTGTTCGAATCAGACAGGGACACCCACAGTCTCAAGCACTTAGCCCGGTCGTAGTGACCGGGCTAAGTGCTTTCTGGAGTTCATGTAGGCACAGTGCAGACATTTGGGGTTTGCGTCGATCCATACGTCGATACCCGGCTTTCGCGCGTACCAACCAACACGGGACATCAAGCAAGGGGCATAAGGGTCGCACGCCGGCGCCAAGCCTGCGTGCGGTAAACTGGCCGAATCGGCACGTTTCAAGATACCTGCCGTATGCCTCCTCGTACCTCGCAATCAAATCAGCAAGCTCGAACCGCTGCGCGCCAGTGCATGAGCAAACCAATGCTTTTGCCCATGCCTCGCCAGGATTCTGATCGCCTCTCGCTACAGAATCACCTCGTGCTCTCCGCCCTGGAAGCCCATCAGGGTTCAGCGTCCCGTTTGCCCATTCTCCTGCAAATGGTCATGTTGACGAGCGTTATTGACGACGCCCGATCGAATGAGATCTGACCTGAAGCGCTCGTCGCTGCGGAGCAGAGTATCAACGAAGCCTTTTTTCGGGGGCAGGAAACGGATCAATGGTATCTCCACGGCCGCCCACTAGAGCTATGCCGGGCGCTCAGCACGTGGCACGACAGGCAACTGCGGACGGCGCCGCTCCACATCATCGAGAAGCCATCGAGCGACTGGAGAGACCTAGGACGAGCGACCTGCCAATCGAGCACTCCGATCGCCGAATCTCATCAATCGATCCTAACTCCGCATTGGACCCACATCGCTTCATGGTGATTTCACGGCGATTCCTGATTTGTCGTCCACGAACAGATTTGCGTGTTCGCCACGCGTCGTGGACGGGCCGGGGCCTATTGCTGGATCGTTGCGTCCCTTAGCTGACCGGCAACAAACTGTGCGCTCGCCTTCTGCACCGCCAACGCCTGCAACTGCTGACGGATCGTGTCCTTCGCCTGATCGAACGGTGGCACTTGAGTCGGCCGCTTCGCGTCGAGCTTCACAATCACGTACAGCGCACCGTTCCCCTGCGCAACCGTGATCGCCGCAGGCGTCACTGCGCCGACCGGCAATTGCGTGATGGCCTGCGCAACCGGGAATGGCAAGCCCTGCGTCTTGCCCTCCTCGACCGGTGTCCTGAAGCTTAACCACGACATCTCACCGCCGGCCGCCTTGCTTGGCGCCACGCTGTACTGGCGGGCGAGCGCATCGAACGCGACACCGACCTTCAGTTGCGCAAGCACTGCGTTCGCCGTCGCCTCGTCCGCCACCGAGATGATGCGCGGCTTGTACTCCTCCTTGCCGAGCGCGGCGACAATCTCGTCATAACGCGCCTTCACCTGTGCATCCGTCACCGCCTCAGGTTTAATGCTGTCCTTCAGGAAGAGTTGCGTTTCTGCATTCACTTTCGCAGCGCTCATCGCCTGCAGCACCTCGGGTTTCGTATCGTAGCCCTGTTTCTCCGCGCGCTGCCGGAACAGTTCGCGCGCAATCAGTTGCGCCCTGAGCGCCTGGCGCACCTGTGGCGTATCCGGCTGATGTGATGCCTGCAAGGCTTCATCGATTTGCGTGGCCGGGATACTTACCCCGTTGACGACCGCAATTGTTCCAGCGGGAAGCGCGACCTGTGCCGCCATTGGTTGGGCAGCCGCATCGGTCTGAGCCATCGCGGGCGTACCAAGATTCCAGGCCAGGGTCGTAAGCGCAATCGTGCGCAAGGAGCAGTTCATCAGTTTCATGCCTAAAAGTTCCAGTTGAATGTTGCAAGTACCAGCGTCGTCTTCGGTCCGAGGCTCGCCGGTTGGGCCAGTGCACGACCGACGGTCAGTTCGCCCGAGAGCATCTGCTGGCGCCACTGCCACTGCGCCCGCAGACCGGCACCGGTTGCAGCCAGCGTCGGAAAACCGGGCACAGCAATCAGGCTCGCCTTGCCTGCGTCGAGGAATACATACGGCTCGAGTCTGCCGTCGTGCCAGGCCGGCATGTTCACCCAGGCGATCTCGTTGCGCGAATAGAAGCCGCGGTCTCCCGCGATTTCACCGGACCGGAAGCCGCGTATCGTGTCCATGCCACCAAGATAGAGCTGCTCGGAGCCGTACAGTGCGACGTTCACGTATTGACCGCCAAGCGCGCCGCGGTAAGCCGACGAAACCGGCCCCAGTTTCGGCAGCGGCACGGTGAAGGTGGCGGTCGCATCGAGCTTGGTGAACTGGCTGTGCGCATCGGTACGGTCGATGCCATGCGCGTCGTGGTCTGCCTCCAGCCACGGAAGCCCCTCGGACAGACCCGCATCGAGCGTGATGTTGCCCGGCGCGTCGTTCAGCACGAACTTGCGCAGCCAGTTGCCGCCAAATCGCAACACCGCGATATGTTGCGGGTCAAGATCGATATCGTTCACCTCGCGATCAGTCCGGCGCCACGACAACGTCGCGTCAAGACCGGCCGTTCCCGCCTGGGTACGGTCCAGTGCATAGTTCCAGCCCAGAATGTGGCTGAGCGTATTGCCATACTCGAGCGCCGAGGTGCCGATCACCTGCTGGTAGTCCGACTCCGAGAGCGTATAGCTGAACGTATGGCGACCGTACGGTATGGCGAAAGAGCCGACGAACGCATTGCTGTCCGCACTGTCGACGAAATTCAGGTTGACGGATTCCTGCAGGCCGATGAGGTTATCGGCTTCGACGCCCGCGCGATACCGCGTGAGGCCGGTCGATTCACTGCCGTAATTGTCGACGCCAAACGTGTAATACAGGCGGTCACCCGGCCGGTTGTTGATCGCAACAATCGAGTCACCCGGACTCTGGCCCGGAAGAATCTGGATTTCCGCCTGGTTACGTCGCAGACGGTTGATCTGGGATACCCCCTGATCGATATCCGCAATATTCAGCACGTCGCCAGGCGCGGCGGGAAACGCCCATTCCGAACCCGCGTCTGTGAAGAGCCCGCCGCCTGCCGACTTTTCATTCGTCTTCAAACGCGGGCCAAGCGGCTTGCCATTAAGCGTGTAGCCCGCAATGCGGCCAACCTGTACCCGGATCTTCAGGGTGCCCGATTCGAGATTCTGCGGGCCCAGAAAAGCGCGTGTCGTGATGTAGCCCGACTTCACAAACGCGTCGGTCAGCCTTTTAAGCAGCACATTGAGGCGATGCGAGCCGAGCGCGTGACCGACGAACGGCGCGATGATCGCGTCAATGCGTTTTTGCGGCAGCACGGTGTTGCCTTCCACGTCGATTCGACTGACCGGAAAAGTCGGCCCCGCTTCGACAATCTGGTCGACCGGCGTGTCTGGCGGAATGTCGAGCGACGTCTGCGGCGCCGCTGCCGGCAACGATATCGATGCCGGTGGCTGCGCAAGCTGACGCTGTGTGGCCTGCGCGCGCTGCTGATCGATGATCAGTTGCGCGGGGTCCTGGATCGGACGCACGGGCGGTGGCGAGGGTGGTGGGGGCGGAGCGCCGGGCGGCGTCTGGGCGTGAACTGTCATACCCTGCATGCAACCGATCGCGACAGCACGCAACAGGGCAGCGCGTTTTGCACGCGTCACTTTCACAGCGTCCCGCATCAGCGCCACCACCAGGTCGTCAGGCCCAGATGCTGGCCAATCTGCACCGGCGTGGTGGTGGGGGCGCGAAGCGTCGTGATCCCATTCGTTGCCGAAACACCCGTCGCTCCGGTGATGTAGCCGCCATCGATGAACGCCTGCCCCACCAGTGTCACCGAACCATCGGCCGTGAAGCCGCCGCCGACGTCCGTGGCAATGATCTGCGCCCATGTGCTGCCGAAGAATGCCTTGAACCCACGCTCCTGGTTGATCGCCGAATATCCGGTGACACCTTCTGCGTAGCTCGTCGGCGCCGAGACTTTGAGATCGCCAGCGGCAAAGACATTGCCGCCGATATTGCTGGCGCTCGTCCCCGCCGTGATGGTGATGTCCTTGCCGGACTGGATCGTGCCGCCGTACGGCATCACCGTACTCGATGCGCTCGCATGACAGAAAATCCAGCAACCCTGCGAATAACTCGCCTGACCCGCGAAGACTGCCTCGTTGGTGAATGCCTGTTGCGCGGTAATCGAGACGTTGCCGTCGTTCGACTGGATGATGCCGCCGGAGTTGGTGAAGTTGCGGCTGGCGATAGTCACCGAACCGCCCGTCGATGCGATGTAGGCGAGCTGGTCCGGTTGAGCGACGGTCCCATAGTCCACGTAGAAACCGTTCGTGCTGTGCGTGAAAAACAGGAAGCTGCCACCCTTGTCCGAGTAGGCAACGGGCTGGCCGCCGTCGATACCGCTGGTGTGGTCGATCACGTTGAACACGTCACCCTGAGCAGTGAGGCTCGTGTTGCCGTTCGACAGGATCCGCGCGTTATCGTTGGTGATATCGCCCTTGGCCGTCAATGACGCCACTCCATTAGCCGAGAAGATGATGCCAAGGTTCGCGGCGGTCGAGCGGTTCGTAATGCTGCCGCTCGCGCTCAGCGTCACGTCACCGCCGCTTGCCGTCCCGTTGGCCGCAATTGCACCGGCCTGAATCAGGCTGCCTGTGCTGGAAATATCGCCGGTGCTGGTCAGGCTGACGGCACCGGTCAGCGCGCTCAGGATCGACGGCCCGGTCGCATCGTCGCTCAGGCTGATGCCGTTTGCATTGACCGTGACGCTGTGGGTGGCGGATACCTGCGAGCCTTGCATCGAGAATGCCCCAGGCGTCGTGATCTGGATATCGTTCTCGGCCTTGATCGAGCCATCGGCCACACTGATGTCGCCCTGGGTCGAGACCACCACATCGCCCGCGCTGGCGTAAATCGCGCCGAGATTGCGAACCCCCGCGCCCTTGTCCGTGATCACCAGTTGCACCCGCCCGCCGGTTATGCCGCCGAGTGCCGTGATGTCCACCGCCAGCGCCGAACTGGTCGCACCGGGAGAGGTGGAACTGACGAGCCAGTCGTGACTATTGTCACCGGGGGAGTAGCTTGTGTCGTAGGTGTCCGTACTATCGCCCACAATGGCACGCACGCCGCCAACCGAACTGGTGAAGCTGTTTGTGACCGGCCCGTTCACCGAGAGCTGCTTCGCGATCAGGTCGAGGTTGACGAGGGTTCCGGAGAGACCGCCTGGGCCAATCGTGATGGCTCCACCGTTGGTCGTTAGCACAACGTTGCGTTGCGTTACGCTGGTTCCCTGCGTCGAATCCTGGAAGCTTACCTGGCCGGTCGATACGACGACGTGTCCGGTGTTGAAGAAGCTGCCACCATCAATTGTGACGCCGTTCGGGTCGGCAAGGATCACGTTCGCGCGCGGACCGAGGACGTTGATCGGCCCCTGGATCAGCGATGGATTGGTGCTCGTCACCTGGTTGACGATGGTGCGTGCGTTCACGCCGACGTTGTTCAGGTCGGCGCCCGCCGAAGTCACGTTGAACGAGGAGTACGTGTTGTTCGAGACGCCGCCGACCGTGGGCGCGAGGGTCACCGTCTGGCGGCCGGACGACGATGCGCTGACGCCTGTCGCCGTGCCGCCGTCAGGAACAATGCCCGCGGCCAGGACGTGGGCGCCCGAGAGTGCGAACGATGCGTGAACGGCGACAGACAGTATGGCGCGGGACGTATGCGGCAGGCGCATCGTCGCTTGTTTTGTGGTGTTCAAATGCTTCCCCGATTCTTGTTTCTTGTGGTTCTTGATGCCGAATAACAATTGGTTGTACTTCCCTTACGCTGAGCAGCGAATTCGATCTAGCGGCTCTTCATTCGACACTCCTCGTTATCCAGCTGCTCCGGCATCATGTACGTGAATTTCGTACAGCCCCAAAGCCATCACCACATTACAATTCCGGGAGTGTATGGGCCTTCAGGGGGCGGTGCCACGAATATTGATCCGTCTTTGCTCCAACGAATCATCAGGTTACAAACCGCTTGACGTTGCACGTGCGCGTGCGTCATGTGTGTGCTCCTAACAGGGGAGGTTTTGATGTTGAACCACAACGACCAATCGGCAATTAACCCGGCCGGTGACGGCCCGGCACCGCGCGGCAATTCCGGTATTTCCACGGCACTGCCGCCCGACACGCAGCAGGACACAAAGCGGGATTGTGCCTCCGAGTGGATCCAGAGCGCGATGCGGACTTCGAAGGAAATGCACCGCAACGAAGACTTCCGCCGCGAAGTCGCAAAGCGGCTTTTCTAGCCAACCGGTGTACGCACACAACCGCCGCGAATTGCTCAAACCGGACGACGGTGCCGCGATGCTCGCAGAGACCATAAAGCACGAACCCGCCCGAAGCCGGGTCTGGTTCACTGCTCATCGATACCGCCGTGGCCGGGTAAAAACCGGCGCTTGCCTATCCTGCCCGCACGTTGAACCGACCTTCATAACGTCAATTGCGACGCAGCCATTTTTCAGGTCGGCACGGGCCAACATGGAGACCGTCTCGACGAACAAATATCGGCCAGTTTCCCACGAGAGAAGCGTTCATATCTCCGGTCGTCAAGAACTCAACCGACTGGTAAGGGAAGTACCATCCCTCGTCATCTTCCACGATTCGAGAATCAACAATGGAATAGGGCACTCCTCCAGGTTTGGTCTGTTGTTCCGCGAGATACTCAAGCGCCATCCTCTTTGCAGTGACAAGATCCAGCGTCATGGCAGTATCCCAAATTGAAAGTGCGAGAAGTTCTGGAAGTTAGCAGCGCCACTACCGCCAATTTGACCATCGATGTAGTTCACACTGCCATTTTGCACGACAGCATTCCATACGTGCCCAGTAACCCCGTCCGTTCCGTACACAACAGCTCGTGTGACCATTTCCACCAGCGAGCAGCGCGGACTCGATATTCTCTTGCGTCGTCCAGCCACTAAATGTAGTCCCATACATCTGACCGAGTTGACTAAAGGGCACGGGCGTTGCTCTGGGCAATGCACTAGCTGGATTCCCGGTAGTAAGTAAGTTGTCGACAACCGCTACGCAGTTCGTACAGTTCTGCAACGACCCCGTGGGGTTAACATTCTTGACACTTCCCGCATCCGCAGCAAACGCGCCTGCGCTGTCTGTGGCTTGTTATCCATTCACAAAAATTCGGGGCGAGCCACCTTGGGCATATTGTCATAGGCACTGAGTACTACCTGCAGCGGCGTCAAACTTGGGTCATGATCACAGTACACAATCTTCAACCAAGTGGCCGCTCTTATGTACTGCCCCCCTCCCAACCACGTTTCTTCTAGGTTGGCCTGTAGCATTCTTCGTCCCGCAGTAAACAACTCAGCTGCGTCGAACTGTTGGCGTTCTCGGTGCAAGCAAAGTAGGTAACCATACTCATATGGCGTCAGAGTTTTTCTTAGCGACGGTTTTGTCTCACCGACCCAGCGTTCGTATGTGTCAATTCCCGCATCGAAGCCACCGTTATGCTCTCCACCGAGATAAGCAAACGCCATGTAATCGCCCAAGCCTGACTTAACGATTTCGTTTGCTGACCAAGGGCGTTTTTCATAGCGCCAAGCCGCCTCTTCAAATACACGAGCATTGTCCCAACAGCCTTCCGCGTTCCACCCCGTCTCAAGCCATTCACCAATAGCCCTAGCCCAATGCAAAGTTCTACGATGAAGATTTTTATCAACACCAAACCCCTCATCTTCCTCAATAGCCCGATCCAGCCACTCATTTGACCTATGAATCACAAGCGAAACTTCCTTATGAAGGCCGACCAACCAAGCGCTGATGACGTCTCCTATTTGGCTTTGAGCCACGTTCCCCATGGGTCGATTCGGATCATACTTGGTATCCAATAAAAACTGGAGTAACGCACCATCCCGACGCAGCTTAGCCTCTCTCGTTTTTTCCGGATCAAATCTCATCTCTTCCTCAGCACGGCTTTCCGCCACAGAATTTCACCTGAACCGAATTTTTTACACTGCCTGATCCGACCGTATTGGCAGTAAAGTTCCCATCCTGCAAATTCTGAAGTGCGTTATTAATAGTCGACTGCGGCAAATTCGAATTTTCTATTGCGCTTACCGCCTGATTAACAGCATTATTCACCGCATCCGAGCCCGGTGTAAACGTTGGGGACGACTGTATCGACTGACTGCTGCTGCGGAACTTGCTATCCCAAAGCGTAACATTACCACTCGCGTCGACCGACACCACGTCGGCACCGTGCGTACCCACCGCGTCACCGTATGCCACTACAGTCTGCCCAGGCAGCTCTGCGACCTGATTAGCCAAGTTCAGTTCTGCAACGTATCCGTTGAGCTGAGAGTTAGCAATATTGGGATTGGTCGAATTCAAAATTGTCGGCTCATAATCCAGACCTGCCAGTGGGGTAGGCAATGCAGGATTAAGCGTCACACCATTGGAGACACGGAGCGTTGCAGCGCTATCTGTGGCACGTCATCTTAAAATTGCTCGAATTGTGTCACCTAAAATAACCGCCGCTTTGCTGCATCCTCCTCGTTTTTCAGCGTGTATTCGCAATTCTTTCCATATTCAGCCTCCAACTTCTCTCTTGCCTCATCCAAGTTTTCCGCAATCAAAACGACGCGCTTACCGGGCTGCTCCGGACCATCAACCCAAACTATTGCATGGTAGGTTTTCATAATTCACACTCAGTATCAGCATCTCACTTATAGGGAGCCAAGCATGCTCCACTATTACAGAATCCACCAATTGTCGTCCCCCGGCTATTAAGAATGGAGTTGATTTGCGCCGGGGTCAAATCTGGGAAATTATAAACGTTGACCCCCGACATATGACCAAATGCGTTCATGTCAGCCTGATACAAACTTGAATCAACGATCGTAGTCCCATCCGCCATTCCATGAACACCAGTAATAATATTGACTTCTCCAGTGTACAGGCCACTATTTACGAGACTAGCAAAATCATTCTGCGAAATGTCGCCAACAGACGTCCATACCTGCCCGCCTGCGGCGTTCGTCGAAGAAGAAAAAATCCCACCATATTGCCCCAAGCCTCTTGTGCCCGACACCGCGGTGTCTGTGGCAACTGATTCGGCGAACGCCGAAGAAGCAAGAGTGCCAAGCCCGAACGTGCCGTAAAGCTCACCCAGCGCACCAAGCGCCGGATTGCTGTATTGGAAATATGGCACGTAATCCGGCATCCCCGGCAGCGAGAAGGTCGCCGCGTTCAGCGCCGTATTCCCGATACCCGCGAGCACGTCGGTACCTGCCGCCGACTCCATCGCCGGAACGTCGGCTCCTGCATTGAGTGCATTGCTGACGTTGTTCGCAACCGCCGTAAGCCACTTCCCGCAGGAGTTGTGCTCGCAGAAATTGTTCAGCGTCTCGTTCTGCGCCGCCGTCACCGCCCCCTGAACATTGAGCCCAAGCGCGCCCGCGACACTGCCACTGACGAGCGTTTCGACCGCAGCCAAGGCAGCAGGCGAGAGGTTACCGCTGCTGTTGATGATCGGGTTCAATCCCGCCGACACGGCTCCGCCAATGGCACCTCCGGCGCATCCACTCCCTTCCGCCGCGCTCGCCGCACACCCGAGAATGGCGTGCTCAGCTACATTTTCAAACGTCAACGGATCGGTACTGCTACCGATATCGAACGCCCCAGCCGCCGCCACATCCGAGACCGCAGCGTTTTTCAGGTTGTTCAGGAAACTCCCGCCCTCCAGCGCGCTCTGCACACCCGCCTGAAGGGTCGCTTCACCCGCAATCGCCACGCCCTGCTCGGCCACATTTCCCGCCAGCGTTGCAGTCGACTGCGGAATCCCCGTCCCCAGCCCCGGCGTGACACCCGCCAGTTGCCCCAGCGTGCTCACCCCGCCCGGCAGCGAACTGGCGCCACCCAGACTGAAGCCCAGTGCTCCGGTGTTGCTGTTGTACGTGATGCCGTTGGTCAGTCCCGCGGTCAGCATCGCGACGCCGCCGGATTCGAACATCGAACCAACGCTGAACGGACCGTTGCCCGCCGCCTGACCGAGCGCACTGCTGGCCATTGCCGCAATACCGGCTGACAACGCGATATTCCCCAACCCGGCCGCAACGCCCGGCACTACGACACCGCCGACGGTCGTGCTCGCCGTAGCGGCTGCAAACGTACTGCCTGCGGGTGCGGCGGCGCCGATCACGGCAGATGCCGCGCCCGCCGTCATGACCGATGCGACGACCATGACGGCCAGCATCCCGATTTCCTGGAACAGCCCCTCGCTATCGGCCGTCGATTTGAACGTCGTCTGCAGATTATTCTGAACCGTGCTCTGGGTAAAACTGTCACCCAGTTGCGCCTTGAGCGCAGCCAGCTGCTGTTCGGTTCCCGTGGTATCGACAGTCCCGTCGGCGTTGAGCTTCTGCAGCGCCCCACCGATCTGGTTCACAGCGTCGACGTTCATCTGGTAGTTGCCCGCCGACATGAATCCGCCGTCCTGCACCACCGTCCCGGTCGTGGTCAGCAACCCGTAGATATCGGGCAGATACGTGTACTGCGTACCGATGTCGGTCGAACGCTGCTCGTTCGTCAGCGTCCCCGCATTGACCGTCAACGTACCGGTCGCACTGATCGAACCCGTGTTCGTGATCGTGCCGCCGTTCGACGCGGTCAGCGTCACGTTCTGACCGCTGATCGTCCCGTCGTACTGAACCGCCGCGTAGTTCTGCGGCAGATAAACCTGCGGCATCAGCGCCGTCACCGTCGGGCAGGTTGCGTTACCCGTTGCCGTGCAACCTGGCTCAGGCACCGTCTCTTCGACGTACCACAACATCGGCGCGTCCAGCGAAGCGATCTGCGACTGGCTGAGCGCCGTCCCCAACGCAATTCCATTCGTCTTCGCATACTGGATCGCATTGCCATACAGATCCTCTTTCTCCTGATCCGTCACAGAGGCCTGCGTCTTGCTGTCGTAGCTGAGGCCGCTAATAAAGCTCGCCTGGCCGGTCTGCGTCAGGGCCGCCTGCTGCAGCAACTGGTTCTCGGTGAACGGGTCGTAGTAGAACTGCGTGGTAGCCGGTTGCAGGTTCGCCGGCAAATTGTCCAGCAACTGGGCCGGCCCGACGCCACCTATCACCGCGGAGGCCGGGTTGTTGATCAGGTAAGTGACATTCGCTCCAGCCTGCGCCGTCGTGCTGGACGACACCGCGACACCCGGCGAAGCGGGCACGGAAATCGATGCGACCGTGATGGCCGGCACGCTCAGCGATGTCGGGCTCTGGCCTGCCGACGTACTCCCTGCCGCGGCAAGCGAACCGCTCGCCGCTACTGTGATGCCCCCCGCGATACCCGAGGCGCCCGACAGACCACCGCTGACCTGCCCGATGAGACCAGCCTGATTCACGGCATTCGCCACCACGACCGGTGTACCGACCGGCCCGAGCGAGATCACCTGCTGCGAGCCCGTTGACTGCGGCGTATAAGTGCCCGGCGACGTCAGACCGTTGACGATCGAGGCGCCGGTGACCGAAACCTGCTGGCCCATGACGTTGCCGGAGTTCTGCACCTGTCCGCCGGCGGTCACGGCCAGCGACGGCGCCTGAATCGTCCCAGGCAGGCTCCTGTACGGCGTGGGTGGCTGGACTCCGTCGCTCGTGTTGTACGCGCTGCCGAATAGCGTCGCGCAATTGGACGAGGTCCCACAGCCAAAATTGTCCGGCGGCACCGAACCGCCGATCACGCCGCCATAGAAAGCGTCATGCCAGTACGCATTCAGCGTCTGGTTCTGATTGGTCACCGTTGACGTAGCCGCGATCGTCACCTGGGTTCCGGCGGTGATCAGACTGCCGGTATTGACCACGGTACCGGCAGTGATCGCGACGTTCTGGTTCGCCGAAATCGTCGACGCATTGCCCGACTGCTGATCGACGAAGGCATCGCAATAGTGGTACGAGGCACCGCTACAGCCATACATGGCCGTTGTGCCGTAGTTCTGGTAGATCTGAACCGGGGCTGACAGGCTGTTGGTCAGCGCTGCCGTGCTGATCGCAAGGTTGCGGCCCGCCTGGATGTTGCCCGATGTGTTCGTGACGTTTGAAGCTTGCGTGAGGTTCGTCTGCGGATTGTCCGGATCCGTATTGTTGCGGGTCGTCCCGGCTCCGCCGATCACCACGTCGCGCCCAGCGGTCAGATTGCCATCGACGTTGGTGACGGTCGGTGCAGCGATGATCAGATCGCGCCCTGCGAATACCGTGTTGCTGGTCTGCGTGTAGCTGTAAGTCTGGGTACTGGTCTGGTCGCCGTAGATGCTGGCTGAATCGTTGTTGGGCCCAAAGATCGCGTAAAAGTGCAGAAGCTCCTGTGCGGCCGCAGCGTTGGTCAATGCGTCGGTAAAATTCTGCCCCGGGCGCTCGTACATCACCATCTCGTTGGCAGACCCCAGCGTCGTCCCGAAGTAACCGCAATCCACTGCCGCGACGCCTGCGACACAACCGGTGCTCGAGGTCAGGCTGGAAGCGTGATAGCCCTGATTCGTAAAGCTGTTTGCTGTGATGACGAGGTCCTGCCCGGCGTACAGATTGCCAGCGTTCGTCAGGCTCCCACCGGTACCGGTCAACGACAGGTTGTTGCCCGCGACGATCTGCCCCGCGCTTTCGCTGGTATAGGTCGTCAATGTGGAGATCTGCGCGGCGGGTGGAGCGGTACTCGTGATGATGTTGGCCGAGACGCTCACCGGGTTGCCGCCCGGGTTGTTAAGTCCGGCATCGGTCAGTCCCGGCATCGCGACCAGTGAGCCCGCCCCATAGGCGGCCTTCAGCTGGGTGAGGAAGCTCGCATACGAGGCCGCGTCGATGCTGTCGCTAATTGTGGTGACGCCGGTATCGCCCCCATTGTCGAGCGATGAGACGGTCAACGACACGTTGTTGCCCGCCGAGATCGTGCTCCCATGGTTGTTGAGGGCACCCGTGGTGATCGACAGATTCTGTCCCGCGGCGATTACGCCGCCCACGCCCGATGGTTGTGTGGTCGTAGTTGTCTGGTCAACCGTCGGAAGCGCGATGCCATTGAACGTACCGCCGCCCAGATCGGGCGCGGTCGAAGTCGTCGCGGTCGATGGCTGCAGATCGCCTACCCGACCCGTAATGGTCGCGGTATAGTCAGTCGTCGTTCCATCGGGCGTCGTGATGGGATCGCTCAGAGTCAGCGATCCTATCGGTGAGGACAACAGTGCTGCGCCAAGACCGGCGGCGTTGACCGTGGTCGTCGTAACCGTGGTCGTCGTGGCATTCGCACCGGCCCGGCTGTTATCCACGTTCGCGGCATTGATCGTGATGTTGTTCTGTGCGGAGATCATGCCGCCCACATTGGTCAGGTTTCCTGAGAGATTCGCGTTCAGGTCCCGCCCGGCCTTTGTCGTCGCGCCACTATTGTCGAAGCTGCTCCCGTTCAGATTGACGTCCCGTACCGCGGCGATCGTGCCGGCGTTGGTCGTGACACCGGTCAGATTCACGTCCTCGTTCGCGTGAATCGTCCCGCCCGCTTCGTTGACAACCGTACCGGAGAGATTGACGTCGCTGCCCGCCGAGATCGTGCCGCTATTGTTCAGCGTGCCGTTTGTCGACAATGTGATGTCGCCGGCCTTGCTGATCGTTCCGCTGTTGCTGATGCCTTGCGTCGCGTTGATCGCCACGCTATTGCCGGGCATCGCCCACGTACCGGCATTGTTCAGTTGCAGCGTATTGATCGTCAGCACGTTGCCGAGGTTGAGCGTGCCGCTGGCTGCAGCCGACGGATCGAATACCTGGTTCTGCAGATTCAAGGTCAGATTGTTCTGGGCAAGTATCTGGCCACCAGTGTTGTTGAACGTGCCGTTACCGCCCATCACCGTCACGGTCGCGTTGCCCGGCGCACCGGGTGTCGTCGAGCTCGTGTTGCCCGCGAACAGGATGCCGTTCTGATTGCCTGCCAGATTACCCGTCGTGATGTTCAGCAGGTTGGTGCCGATGATGGCGCCGTTGTTGTTCGTGAGCGAGCCGGTGGCGCTGACGCCCGTCGTCAGACCGGCAATCGACCCCTGGTTGCTCAGGTTCGTCGCGTTGACGGTGGTCGCGGCGGTTGAGATCAGGCTCGCGTTCGTACCGTTCGTGACATTCGCGCCGGTGACCGATAGCGCGCCCCCCGCCAGCACGTTGCCCGTGTTCGTGACGGCGTTCTGCCCCGAGATCGTCGCCGAACCCTGCACCAGGGTCTGGCTGCCCGCCGTCGTTGCCTTGTTCGATGCAGTCGCCGTCAGGTTGCCGCCGATCAGTGCGCCGCCAGTCGTCACATTCGCGCCGGACACGGTGGCATTGCCGACGACGTTCAATTGACCGGCGGACAGATCGACGCTGTTCTGGGCGCTCGCAGTGAGGTTGCCCGAGACCGTCGTGGTGCCGCCGGTCGTGATGTTGGTACCCGTTAGCGTCGCGTCGCCGCCCACCTGGGTCGCGCCTGTGACCGCGAGTGTCTGCCCGGCTGACAGGGTCGCGTCACCGGTTGAATTCAGCCCGCCCTGGGCCAGCAGGTTCCCCGTCTGCGCCGTCAGTGTCGTCGCGCCCAGGCTGGTCACGCTCCCCGTCACGGTCAGGTTGCCCGTGGCCAGGCCCGATAGGGTGCCACCGCTCAGCACCGCACCGTTGATCGTTGCGTCACCGCCGTTGGCCTTGAGCGTTGCGTTGCCCACCGAAGTTGCGGCACCGACTGCGAGGCTCGTGCCGGCCGTGGCATTGAGATTGCCGCCCGTTTGCAATGAGCCGGACAGGTTGATACTTTGCCCGGCCGTCAGCGTCGCATCGGATCCGAACTGTGCCGAACCGCCACCCGACAGATTGCGCCCCGCGCTTAGCGTGCCAGTCCCGTTCCCGGCAAGCGTGCCTGAAACGATCACATCGGTGCCGGCCGTGAGCGTCGTATTGCCACCGCTGGCGAGAGCGCCATTCACCGTGGCCGCACCGGCCGTCGCGGTGAGCGTCGCGTTGCCCGCAGCGCTCGCGGAGCCGACCGTCAGGCTGGTACCTGCGGTCACCGCCAGGTTACCGCCCGTCTTGACGGCACCGGGCAAGCTCACGCTCTGCCCTGCGCTGAGCGTGGTGTCCTGACCGAAACTTGCCGTGCCGCTCGCGGTGAGATTGCCCCCTGCGCTCAGCACGCCCGTGCCGTTACCCGTCACGTCGCCCGCTACGTTCAGATCGGCACCTGCATTCAACAGCGTGTTACCGGTCGCGCTGACGTTGCCGCCAAGCGTCATCGTCTGTCCGGCGTTCGCGTTCAGATTGCCGCTCGCCTCTACCCCTCCGGTCGTGGTCACGTTGCCCGTCTGTCCGACCAGCGAAAGATCGCCGGTCGCCGCGACCCGTCCGTTCACGGTTGCGCTACGCTGCGCTACAAGCTGCACTGTGCTGCCACCGGTCACCGACCCATTCACCGTCGCGTCGCGGGCGGAGGTAATCGTGATCGTCCCCGGTGCGGCAGCTGCGCCGCCCACAGTGAGGTCGCCGTTGCCGGTGGTGCCGCTGGTGATCAACGACAGGTTATTGCCGGTCGCCACCGAACCCACGGACATATCGCCGCCAGACTTCAGATTGACGCTGCCGTTGGACTGCGCCGCGCCGAGGCTGAAACTGCCGCCCGCCGTCATGTTCAGGTCCTGCACTGACTGTACGGACGCAGTGGCAGCCGCGATGTCGCCTGCCGCGTTGACGGTGTACTGATTCGCCAGGCTCCCGCCAGCCATGCTTATCGTGCCTGCGCCCGAGAGCGTCGCGCTCTGCTGCGCGTAGGTCGAGGCGACGGCAATGTCGCCATTGGATGTCACCGTGAGATTGCCCGCGGTCGCAGAGAGTGCGCCTGAGGTGTTCACGCCCATGCCGGCGGCCGTCGACACGATATAGATCTGCCCGCTTGTGACGGATCCGTACTGATTCGCATCGATCGCCACCGCGTTGTTGCCGATCGACGCCGCCGTGTTCGTGACACCGTTCGCTGTGGTGCCGTAATTCGTCCCCGACGAGTCGGTGGTGGCAGGCGTCACCAGTTGGTTGCCGGCAATCAGATTGATGCGCTGGCTCGCGAGTAGCGGCGCGTTAAGGTTGATCGTCTGCGCAATCACATCGATATTGCCGACCGTGCCCTCGATCCCCGAACCCGGGCCGTTTGTGCCTGCGGGTCCGTTGATCGTGATGTTTCCCGACGTAACGTTATACGCAAGTGCGCCGGCGTTCGTGAAACTCGTCGAGGTACCGCCTACGGCCGTGAGAAACTGCGGAGTCCCGGTGGTCAGCACCAAGCTCGAAGAGTTGGTCAGTGAAAGTCCATTTACTGAAATTCCATTCGGATTACTGATAATGATCGAAGCGGGACTGCCGAATACCTCGAGTGGCCCGACCAGTGTCGAAGCCGGACCCGTGGAAGTGACCTGATTGACGATCACGCTCGCCGTGCGCCCCGCGAGGTTCGGATTGGGCGCCAGTGTGCCGCCGAGGAGAGGTGTGCCCGATACGAGGCTGTTGTTCAGAACCAGTCCGGTGCCGTCGATATCGAACGTCTGATAGCTATTGATGCTGATGCCATTGGCATTGGGCGCGGCAATATTGACGGCGGGTACGCCCGTGCTCGTCTGGGTAATCGTCGGCTGGAACTGAATCGGTGCACGGGGGTCCACAATCGGCGCAGCCTGCGCGATCTCGTCGAACAGGACCAGAAGCGGACTCAGATACATCACGACCGCCATGACCGACGCGGTCGCACGCATCCACCACGGCCGGCGTGCATCAACGCTCAACACGCTAACTGCAAAGCGCGCCGCCTCACGTGCTGCGTCCCGTTGCCCCAGACGCAGGGAGATTTGTTGCCCCGATTGGCCCATTTGTTGTCAGGTTATTCGTTTTAATTGAACTGCTTTGCCAACACTTTAAAGGACACGCCGAACATCAAAGATCAAGGAGTGTCAACTTTACAAACGTTCATAATTGGCCATGTTGTCAGGTATGCGAATCCGCAGCAGTATCTGACGTGCGATCGTGCTTGCTGGTGATTTATCTGCCACGCGTGGAACCTTAAACATGCGGTCCCTACTTTCTTGTTTCGGCAAGCCGCAGGAAAACTTTAGAAATACTTTGAAAGTATCTTTTGGCCATACGTGACTTGCTCAGGCAGGAACACTGCGCAGCAACGCTATTCAGCAGGTAAGACCTGTCACGAGTTATGCACTCCGGGCATCCTCAAATACTTTCTGAACTTGCACGCAATACGAACTCATCACTTGCAAATATGCATTTCGAATAAAGAAGTATCTGGGGCACAGGGATTTTCCAACTGCCAATCCTCCCGACCGACGCAATTCCAGAAAATCTCAGTCACATATTCCTGTATTGAGCACAGCCAGTAGCGCTGGATGTTTTCGGTAGTTGCCCCGCAGCGTTATCTCATCGGAGAATGGATTCCGCGAGTTGTACAGGGCGAGCACGTTGAGGAAGTCAAAACATGTCGCTCTACAAACGGAGTAGAAGTCCAAACTGGTATTACCGGCTTTCCCCGCTGGATGGCGGTCCAGTGATACAAGGCAGCACTGGCACCAGCAACAGGGAGCAGGCTCAGGAGTTCTACGACCGCCTGAAGGTGGATCCGTGGAATCAGGCCAGGCTCGGTCACAAGCCGCGCTATACCTGGAATGATGCAGTGGTCCGCTACGTCAGCGAACGCGAGGGCATCGCGAGTCTCGAAACCAGCAAGACACACCTCCGGTGGCTCGATCAGCACCTGTCGGGCGTGCAGTTGGCCGATATCGACCGCAACCGGATTGATGCCATTGCGCACGCGAAGCGGATGGAGCCGCGGGTCGTGCAGACGCGCAAAGGGCCTAAGAAACTCGGGCGCAACGTCAGTGCGTGAACGGTGAATCGGGTTGTCGGCGTGCTCAAGACCGTGCTGAACGCCGCGGCTGAATGGGAGTGGATCGACCGGGTGCCCAGGACGAAAAAGACGAAAGTTGTCTCCCGCCGGATACGTTGGTTGACGTTAGCGGAAGCTGGGCGCCTGCTGGCGGAGCTGCCTGTGCACCTGGCCGACATGGCGCAGTTCAGCCTCGAAACCGGACTGCGCCGCTCCAACGTGACCGGGCTGCAATGGTCACAGGTCGATCTGGTGCGAAAGGTCGCCTGGATTCATCCGGACCAGGCGAAAGCCCGCAAGGCGATCACGGTGCCGCTGTCGGACACGGCTGTTGCGGTGCTGCGGCGGCAGGTGGCGAAGAAAAAGCGGCCGGAATACCTAGAGAGCGTGTTCGTGTATCACGGCAGGCCGGTCTAGCAGACGGTGAACACGGTGTGGAGGGAAGCATGCAAACGCGCCGGCATCCGCGATTTTCGCTGGCACGATCTGCGCCACACGTGGGCAAGCTGGCATGTGCAGCGCGGCACGCCGTTACAGGTCTTGAAGGAGCTGGGAGGATGGGAAACGCTGGAGATGGTGCAACGCTACGCGCACCTGTCGGCCGATCATCTGGCGCGCTGGGTTCAGCCGCACACCCAGGTCGTCGATCTGCAGACGGCCGCCGGCTGACTGTACCAACTGTATTTTCACTGTACTGGGAGGAAACGACGAAGCAGAGAAATCGCTGAAAGCCTTATCGCTATTGGTGCGCCCGGCTGGGATCGAACCAGCAACCCCTGCCTTCGGAGGGCAGTACTCTATCCATTGAGCTACGGGCGCTTCACCACGAGAGCGGCACTGGGGAAGTGGCGCTAAAGCGAGACCGAGAGGATACCCGGTTTCCGTCGACCCGTCCACCGACCGCCCTGGAGAGGCCCCGCCAGCGCCCGCACCCGGCCTGGGGGCGCCAGCCCCAATTCGGGTAAACGCCCGCTGAAGACCCCCAGCCGCCGCTCGCCGCCGCCGAAACTCTGCGTCTATAATCGTCCGTGGCTAAATAAAGAATAAGGTCGTTGCCGTCACGCTGTACCGCTCACAATACCCACGGGAGACGAGACAAGCATGAGCGAAGCACCAAATAATCACGAAGCCCCGATCAAAACTCCTGGACAGCTCATTGCGGCGATCATCGCCAGTTTTGCTATCCCGGTTGTAGTCATCATCCTGCTCGCGGTCTACGCGAACAACTGGACCCGCACGGGCGCCGGTACCGACAGCCTCTCCGACGCCGAGGTCAGCGCGCGCATCGCGCCGCTCGCCCAGGTCGACATTCGCGACGCCAACGCGCCGCGCGTCTACAAGACCGGTGAGGAAGTCTACAAGGCGGTCTGCTCGGCCTGTCACGCCACCGGGGCGGCAGGCGCACCGAAATTCACCAACTCCGCCGACTGGGCGCCGCGCATCGCGCAGGGCTTCGACACGCTCTGGCACACCGCCTTGACCGGCAAGGGCGCCATGCCCGCACGCGGCGGCACCAGCCCGGACGACTATAGCGACTACGAAATCGCCCGCGCCGTCGTCTATATGGCGAACAACTCGGGTGGCAACCTTGCCGAACCGCCGGTGCCGACCGCGGCGCAAGCCGCTTCAGGCGCAGCAGCGGCAGCTCCCGCGTCCGGCGCCACGGCGGATGCAGGCGCGGCGGCGTCCCAGGCGGCGGCCGCGCTCGCCGCCATTGCCAGCGCACCGGCGGCCGCGCCCGCGGGCGCCACGCAGAGTGCCGACAACGCGCAGGCCGGCAAGGCGCTCTACGAGCAGGTTTGCCAGGCGTGCCACGCCGCCGGCGTCCTCAATGCGCCGAAGTTCGGTGACAAGACCGCCTGGGCGCCGCGCCTCAAGGATCCGATGGACACGGTCTACAACTACGCCCTGCACGGCAAGGGTGCGATGCCGCCCAAGGGCGGATCGAACGCGTCGGATGCGGACGTGAAGGCCGCCGTCGATTACATGGTCAGCGCGGCCAAATAAGCGGCGCGCGAGTTTCGCGCGTCGTCGCAGCAGGAAAGCAAAAATCCCTGCCCCGTAGCAATACGGGCAGGGATTTTTTACATGCTGACATCGGGCGACGGACTAGTAGCCGGCGCAGCAAACGCATGAATGAACGCCAGGGCAGGCGTCGACCGTGCCAGCGTCTCGAAGCGCTCGCGCAGTGCGGCGGGCGTCAGCCACGGATAGCTCAAGCCGTCCTGCAACGCCGCGAGCAAGGCGCCATCCGGATCGGGCACCACGTCCATCCGTGCAATGTGGATATGGAAGTGCGTCACGCGCCATTCATCTGTCGCTGCGTCGAAACCAAACGTCCATCGGTACACGCCGTGCCCGACGCGCAGCGCGTCCGCGGCCGGCTCGCGCATCAGCACGAGCCACGGCAACGCTTCGATCTCGTGGCCGCTCACCGTCAGCGCATCGCACACGTAGTAGGTCCGGCACTGCACGTACTGCGCGCCGAAATCGCTGACCAGCGTCCTGGCGATCGCCGCCGTCCCGACCGTGCGGGCCGGGAACGCAATATTCGAGGTGGCGAGGGAAAAGGTGAGTACCGCATCGGGCGCGAAGACTTCGGCGATGCGCTCGGCACGCGTGTTGTCCTTTGCGTCGAGATAGGTTTCGAGCGCGCTACGGCAGCGCGCGAGCGGCGGGGTGGTCATGCGGGCGGGTCTCCGTTGAGCAGGCCGCGCCACTGTAGCGCGACACCGCCCGCAAAGCGCCGATGCACCTGCCGCGCCCGGGGTCTTGCCAACAAGACCCACCGCGGCCCCCGAATCAAGGCTTCTGCAACAGCGCCTTCAAACTCGCGAGCCGGTCCTTCGGCGACATCGGCGCCTCATCCGCTGTCGGCGGCGGCGCTTCGTCGAGGCCCATTTCGGGAATGAAACGCGACGGCTCGCACACCACCGTCTCCCGCGCGCGCTTTCTCTTCTTGCACCAGTTCAGATGCAGACTGCGCTGCGCACGCGTAATCGCCACGTACATCAGCCGGCGTTCTTCTTCAATGCGTCCTTCGTCGATCGGCGCGTCGTCCGAGCCGCCGCGGTGCGGCATGATGCCTTCCTCGACGCCCACCAGAAACACGTGCGGATACTCGAGCCCCTTCGACGCATGCACCGTCGAAAGCCGCACCGCGTCCGGATCTTCCTCTTTACCTTCGAGCATCGACATCAGCGCGACCGTCTGGATCAGGCCGAGCAGGTTCTTGCCGGTATCCGCGAGACCGTCGGCGTTGTCGTAGCCGGTGGCCTCGGACCCCGCCGCAGGCTCCGGCTTGGTGCCCTTGCGCTTCAACCACTCGATAAACTCCAGCACGTTCTGCCATTTCGACTGCGCCTGGCGCTCGTCGAATGCGTCGTACAGGTACGCCTCGTAGTGGATCGCGTCCATCAGGTCGTTGAGCACCTCGGAGGCCGGATCCTTGTCCGCGCGGTCGGTCAGGCGCTGCATGAAATCGCAGAAGGTGCGCAGCGGTTCCACCTGGCGCACCGACAGCCGCGCCTCGATGCCGCCCATATACACCGCCTCGAACAGCGACACCTTCGCCTGGCCCGCGAACGACCCAAGCGCTTCGAGCGTCGTGTTGCCCACGCCACGCCGCGGTGTGGTGATCGCGCGGATGAACGCGGGATCGTCGTCGGCGTTGGCGATCAGGCGCAGATACGCGCAGATATCCTTGATCTCGGCCTTGTCGAAAAACGACTGCCCGCCCGACAGCACGTACGGAATCCGCTCGCGCCGCAGCACCTGTTCGAAGATGCGCGCCTGAAAATTGCCGCGGTAGAGGATGGCGTAATCGCGGAACTGCGCGCGCCGCTCGAACTTGTGCGCGGACAGACGGAACACCACGGATTCGGCTTCGTGCTCTTCGTCGTTGCAGCCGGTCACGGTGATGGTGTCGCCCATGCCGTGTTCGGACCACAGCTTCTTTTCGAACAGCTTCGGGTTATTCGCGATCACGTTGTTCGCGGCGGTCAGGATGCGCACCGTCGAACGGTAGTTCTGCTCGAGCTTGATCAGATGCAGCTTCGGGAAATCCTTGCTGAGCTGCCCCAGGTTCTCGAGCGTCGCGCCGCGCCAGCCGTAGATGGCCTGATCGTCGTCGCCCACCGCCGTGAAGGCCGCGCGCGGCCCGGCCAGCAGCTTCACGAGTTCGTACTGGCAGGCATTCGTGTCCTGGTACTCATCGATCAGCAGATAGCGCAGCTTGTTCTGCCAGCGCTCGCGCACCTGCTCGTTCTTCGCAAAGAGCTCGGCGGGCACGCGGATAAGATCGTCGAAATCCACGGCCTGGTACGCGTGCAGCGTCGCCACGTAATTGCGGTAGACGATCGCGGCCTGATGTTCGTCCTCGTTCGCGGCAATCGCCATCGCCTCGTCGGGCATGATCATGCCGTTTTTCCACAGCGAGATGATCGACTGGATCTTGCGGATGAACCCCTTGTCCGTCGAGCCGACCTGTTCCTGGATCATGCCGAAGCAGTCGTCCGAATCCATGATCGAGAACTGCGGCTTCAGCCCGACGTGTTCCGCCTCCTGACGCAGGATCTGCACGCCAAGCGAGTGGAAGGTACACACCGTCAACTGATTGACGGGCACCTTGCGACCTTCCTTGCCGGGCGTCGTCAGCGTCTTGCCCTCGAGCAGCTTGCCGACGCGCTCGCGCATTTCCGCCGCCGCCTTGTTCGTGAAGGTCACGGCGGCGATGTGGCGCGGCTCGAAGCCTTTGACTTCGATCAGGTGCGCAATCTTCTGCGTGATCACGCGCGTCTTGCCACTGCCTGCGCCGGCAAGCACGAGACAGGGACCGTCGAGATAGCGCACCGCTTCGTTTTGGGCGGGATTCAGGCCTGCGGACATCGTGTGTGGATGGGGTCTTACGGTTGAGGGGGGAACTGCGGCGGCAGGTCGGCTGAGCCGATTCGCGCGAGAGGAGCGATGTTAACACGAAGCCCGCACGCACTCCGCGAGCCGCGCCCCGCGTGCCGTCCGCTCAGTTGCCGACTTGGTTGCCAACCCGGTTGCCGGCGAAATAGCCAACCCAGTTGCCAACCAGGTTGCCAACTGAGCCGCCGAAACAGGCCGCACGCGGGACATGCCACAATTACAGGCCGCGCGCCGCCGCCGCGGTGGCAAAGCGGCGCGCTTTTTTTGCAGGAAACTCACATGTCTGCACCGCTGAAAACAGGATTGATGGGTTACGGTTTTGCTGGCGCAACCTTCCACGCGCCGGTGATCGAGCACTGCGGCCGGGCCACCGTCGCGGCGATCGCCACCAGCAAGCCCGAGCCGGCCCGCGCCGACTATCCGCGCGCCACCGTCGTGCCCGATCTCGACGCACTGCTCGCGCTCGACGACCTCCAGTGCATCGTGATCGCAACGCCGAACGATACCCACTTCGACCTCGCCAAACGCACGCTCGAAGCCGGCAAAAACGTGGTGGTCGACAAGCCGGTCACGCTGACGGCCACGGAGGCCATGACGCTCGCCAATCTGGCGCTGGCGCGCGGCCTCACCTTCGCGCCGTTTCACAATCGCCGCTGGGACGGCGATTTCCTCACCGTTCGCGATCTGCTCGCGAGCGGCGAGTTGGGCCGCGTCACGCACTACGAATCGCACTTCGACCGCTTTCGTCCGGATGTGCGGCCGCGCTGGCGCGAAGAGGCGTCGCGCGGCGGCGGTCTGCTGTTCGATCTCGGGCCGCATCTGATCGACCAGGCGCTTGCGCTGTTCGGCGCGCCGGCGACCGTGTCGGCCACCGTCAAGACGTATCGTGACGGCGGCGGCGCGCCCGACTACGTGCATCTGCAACTCGGTTACCCCGGCCTCGAAGTCGTGCTGCACGCGAGCGCCCTCAACGCTCTCGCGCCGCCGCGTTTCGCCATCGACGGCACGCGCGGCAGCTACGTCAAACGCGAACTCGACACTCAGGAAGATCAGTTGAAAGCGGGGCTGCGGCCTGGCGACGCCGGTTTCGGCGGCGGCAATGCGGCGGGGTTGCTGCGCGTGCTGGACGCGAACAATCAGGAAGTGGAGCGTACTTTGCCCACCCGTGATGGCGACTACGTCGGTTTTTATCAGGCGCTGGCCGCCACGATCCTCGACGGCGAACGCTTCCCGGTCAGGCCGCAAGACGCCGTCGACGTCATGACGATCATCGAACTGGCCGCGCGTAGCGAAGAGGAAGGCCAGCGCCTGCCATTCGAGCGGATTCGCTGAGAACGCGGCGCAGGTCGTGGCAAGTCATCGCAAGTTGCGGCTTACATGACGGTAACCGCTGCCAACAGTTCCGAAAGGAACGCTCCGTTACAATATATTGCTGAGTTCAGGTCAGCGTGTAGCAGCGGCTAGCCGTTGCTACACGATATCGATCTGAGCATCGATCACGAAAAGACGACGACTTAGGAGAGTAGGTATGCAACGTTTCATCCGTGCGCTGGCAGGTGTGGCGCTGGTTTCTTCGCTGGCCGCCTGCGTGGTCGCGCCGCCGCCCCCGGCACCGCACCCCGACCAGCATGAAATCGCCATTCAACGCCTGAATCAGGTTTACGGTCGTGCCGACAACCTGAGCCACCGCATCGACAATCATGTCAATCAAGGCTACTACCCGCCCCCGCAAGGCGGCGCATTGCATCACCGCCTCGACGTGATCCGTCAGGAAGCGCATGACATGGCGGCGCAGCATGGCGGCGGCCTGTCCGGCGACGAACAGCGCGTGCTGAACCAGGAACTCGACGGCGCAGCGCACGCAATCGGCGAGTAAGCCTCTCGGCAATCTGCTGTGAAAGCACAGGCGCGGGGATCATTCCCCGCGCTTTTTTTTGGCGTGCGCCGTGTGCATCGCACCACCGCGCCGTCCTCTCAAGCCTCCATTTGACAAGCCTCCGGGCCTCGCGTACATTCGCCGCACGCGTCGGGAGAGCGCGCTGGCCGCATTGTTTTTCGCAGGCCGCGCCGCCGAAGGGGCACACCCGCAAACTCTCAGGCAAAAGGACCGACCGCGTCGAAGAACCCGTCTGATACCGGCATCGTCCGGGCTTCCATCAGGCACCGGTTTTTCGCACTCTGGAGAGCGGCAGTAGCCAGCGGCATAGGACATCGTCGATGCCAGGCAGGCTGCCCACCGAAGGGGCGCGCGTTTCGCCGTCACGGCTTGCAAAGGCTTGCAAACCCGCACGGCAGCGCAATCTCTCAGGTATCGAGGACAGAGGGGTCATGCATGGCATCGCTCGCAGGCATTTTGGCCGCGAGGGATCAAGCCGCATGGCCTTTTTGTATCCGTCGAGATTGCCTGAGGCCCTGATGACCGAACTCAAACACACCCCGCTTAACGCCACCCATCGCGCGCTGAATGCCCGCATGGTCGATTTCGGCGGCTGGGACATGCCCGTCAACTACGGCTCGCAGATCGACGAACACCGCGCCGTGCGCACCGACGCCGGCATGTTCGACGTGTCGCACATGTGCGTCGTCGATTTCCAGGGCGAGCGCGTGCGCACCTTCTTCGAACACGCCCTTGCCAACAACGTCGGCAAGCTGCAAACCCCGGGCCGCGCACTCTACTCCTGCCTGCTGAACCCGAATGGCGGCGTGATCGACGACCTGATCGTCTATTTCTTCAGCGAAGATCACTTCCGCCTGGTCGTCAACGCCGGCACGGCCGAGAAGGACGTCGCCTGGTTCGGCAAGCTGAACGCCGATGGCCACTACGGCCTCACCATCACGCCGCGCCGCGATCTGGCGATCGTCGCCGTGCAGGGACCGAACGCCCGCGAAAGAGTCTGGCAAGTCGCACCGTCCAGCCGCACCTCCACTGAACTGCTCAAGCCCTTCAACGCGGCCATTGTCGACAACACGCCGTTCGGCGAGTTGATGATTGCCCGCACCGGCTACACCGGCGAAGACGGTTTCGAAATCGTGCTGCCGGCCGCCTCCGTCTGCGAGTTCTGGGACGCGCTGCAACGCCAGGGCGTGCGCCCGGCCGGTCTCGGCGCGCGCGACACACTGCGTCTCGAAGCCGGCATGAACCTCTACGGCCAGGACATGGACGACAACGTCTCGCCGCTGGACGCCGGTCTCGCCTGGACAGTGGACCTGACCTCGCCGCGCGACTTCGTCGGCAAGTCGAAGCTCGAAGCCGACGGTTCGCAAGCCGCTTTCGTCGGCCTGATCCTGCAGAAGGAAAACGGCAAGGCGGGCGGCGTGCTGCGCGCCCATCAGAAGGTCGTCACGCCGCACGGCGACGGTGAAATCACCAGCGGCACGTTCTCGCCGACCATGCAGGAATCCATCGCCTTCGCCCGCGTGCCGAAGGACGTGAAACCCGGCGATATCGTCCACGTGCAAATCCGTGACAAAGCCCTTCCCGCAAGCGTGGTAAAACTGCCGTTCGTGCGCAACGGCAAGGTGCTTGCGGTTTAAGCGGCTCCGTCGCGTACGCCCCCTCTTTTAAGCTATTCCCGAACACACCGCATAGGAGCATCCGATGAGCATCCCGGCCGATCTGAAATACACCGAATCGCACGAATGGGTCCGCACCGAAGCAGACGGCACGCTGACGGTCGGCATCACCGACCACGCGCAAGAAGCGCTCGGCGACATCGTCTTCTTCGAAGTCCAGGAACTGGGCAAGACCGTGACCGCCGGCGACACCGTCGCGGTCATCGAATCCGTGAAAGCCGCTTCCGATATCTACGCGCCGGTCTCGGGCGAAATCATCGAAGCCAACACGGCCGTGGCCGACACGCCGGACTCCGTCAACAGCGCGCCGTATGAAAGCTGGCTGTTCAAGATCAAGCCGGCCGCCGACGCCACGCATGACCGCCTGATCGACGCCGCCGCTTATACGAAGTCCATCGGCGCCTAAGAGGCATTCAACACTCGTATCAACCGTCAGGTGCGGCGTCCGACGAACGCGGACGGCCGCACCGCCAGGAACACCCCATGAAGCTCGAACACCCGGATCGTCTGATGAACCGCACTCCTCTCTCGCTCGCCGCGCTCGAAGTGCATGATGCCTTCGCTGAACGGCACATCGGCCCGGACTCGGCCGACCAGCAAGCGATGCTCGAAGCCCTCGGCTTCGCGTCGCGCGCCGCGCTGATCGACGCCGTGATTCCGCAGACGATCCGCCGCAGCGAAACGCTGCCGCTCGGCCCCTTCACGCAGCCGAAGAGCGAAGCCGAAGCGCTCGCCGCGCTGCGCGAACTGGCGGACAAGAACCAGGTGTTCCGCTCGTATATCGGGCAGGGCTATTACAACGCGCACACCCCCACGGTGATCCTGCGCAACGTGCTCGAAAATCCGGCGTGGTACACGGCTTACACGCCGTATCAGCCGGAAATCTCGCAAGGCCGTCTCGAAGCGCTGCTGAACTTCCAGCAGATGATCATCGACCTGACCGGCCTCGCCATCTCCAACGCGTCGCTGCTCGACGAGGCCACCGCCGCCGCCGAAGCGATGACGCTGCTGCAACGCGTGGGCAAGCCGAAGTCGAACGTCTTCTACGTCGCCGACGACGTGCTGCCGCAAACCATCGAAGTGGTGAAGACGCGCGCCACGCCGGTCGGCATCGAAGTGAAGGTCGGCCCGGCGGCGGACGCCGCCAACGCCAATGCGTTCGGCGTGCTGCTGCAATACCCGGGCGTGAACGGCGACGTGCGCGACTACCGCGCACTCGCTGAAGCGATCCACGCAGCGGGCGGCCATGTGGTGGTCGCCGCCGATCTGCTCGCGCTCACCGTGCTCACGCCGCCGGGCGAATGGGGCGCGGACGTGGCCGTCGGCAACACCCAGCGTTTCGGCGTGCCGGTTGGCTTCGGCGGCCCGCACGCGGCGTATCTGGCCGTGCGCGACGAATTCAAGCGGCAAATGCCGGGGCGTCTGGTCGGCGTCACGGTCGACGCACAAGGCAAGCCCGCCCTGCGTCTTGCGCTGCAAACGCGCGAACAGCATATCCGCCGCGAAAAGGCGACTTCGAACGTCTGCACCGCGCAGGCGCTGCTCGCGATCATGGCCAGCATGTACGCGGTCTATCACGGCCCGCAAGGCCTGAAGACGATCGCGCAACGCGTCAACCGCATCGCCTCGTTGCTCGCCGCCGGCGCGAAGAAGCTCGGCTACACGCTCGTCAACGAAACCTTCTTCGACACGCTCACGTTCGAAACCGGCGCCCGCACCCAGGCACTGCATGACGCCGCGACCGCCAAGCGCATCAACCTGCGCCGCGTGAGCGATACGCGCGTCGGCATTTCGATCGACGAAACCACCAAGCGCAGCGATCTGGCCGATCTGCTGGCGGTGTTCGCCCAAGCGGCGTTCGTGAACGACGTGCCGCAAATCGATGCGCTCGACGCAGAACTGCCCGCAGAGAGCACCGTGCCGCCCGCGCTCGAACGCACCAGCGCGTACCTCACGCACCACGTCTTCAACCGTCACCATTCCGAAACGGAAATGCTGCGCTATCTGCGCAGCCTGTCGGACAAGGATCTGGCGCTCGACCGCTCGATGATCCCGCTCGGCTCCTGCACGATGAAGCTGAACGCGACCTCGGAAATGCTGCCGGTCACGTGGCCGGAGTTCGGTCAGATTCACCCGTTCGCGCCGGCCGAGCAAACGGTCGGTTACCGCGAAATGATCGATCAGCTCGAGCAGATGCTGGTGGCGGCAACCGGTTACGCGGCGGTTTCGCTGCAACCGAACGCGGGCTCGCAAGGTGAATACGCCGGTCTGTTGATCATCCACGCGTACCACGCCTCGCGCGGCGAAGGGCATCGTAACGTCTGCCTGATTCCCGCTTCGGCACACGGCACGAACCCGGCGTCGGCGCAGATGGCCGGCATGCAGGTCGTGGTGGTGGCGTGCGACGCGCAAGGCAACGTCGATATTGACGACCTGAAGGCGAAGGCCGCGCAACACGCGGACAAGCTCGCAGCCATCATGATCACGTACCCGTCCACGCACGGCGTGTTCGAAGCGAACGTGCGCGAAATCTGCGAGATCGTGCATGCGCACGGCGGCCAGGTCTACGTGGACGGCGCCAACATGAACGCGATGGTCGGCCTCACGGCGCCGGGCCAGTTCGGCGGCGACGTCTCGCACCTGAACCTGCACAAGACGTTCTGCATTCCGCACGGCGGTGGCGGCCCCGGCGTCGGTCCGGTGGCGGTGGGCGCGCACCTCGCGAAGTTCCTGCCGAACCAGGTGTCGTCGGGCTACGAGCGCACCGCTGACGGCATTGGCGCAGTGTCCGCCGCGCCGTACGGCTCCGCTTCGATCCTGCCGATCTCGTGGATGTACATCGCGATGATGGGCGCGAAGAATCTCACCGCTGCGACCGAAACCGCGATCCTCAACGCCAACTACGTCGCCAACAAGCTCGCGCCGCACTATCCGGTGCTGTATTCGGGCCCGGGCGGACTGGTCGCGCACGAGTGCATTCTCGATCTGCGTCCGATCAAGGAAACCAGCGGCATCACCGTCGACGACGTCGCCAAGCGTCTCGCCGACTACGGCTTCCACGCGCCGACCATGAGCTTCCCGGTGCCGGGCACGCTGATGGTCGAGCCGACCGAATCGGAATCGAAGGAAGAACTTGACCGCTTCATTGAAGCGATGACGGCGATCCGCGAGGAGATCCGCGCCGTCGAGGAAGGCCGTCTGGACCGCGAAGACAATCCGCTCAAGCACGCGCCGCACACCGCAGCCGTGGTGATTGCCGACGACTGGAAGCATGCTTACCCGCGTGAAACCGCGGCGTATCCGCTGCCGTCGCTGATCGCGAAGAAGTACTGGCCGCCGGTCGGCCGTGCGGACAACGTGTATGGCGACCGCAATCTGTTCTGCTCCTGCGTGCCGATCGCGGATTACGCGTAACGCCGCTTCAGCCGCTGTCCTGAACCGCGCACCGCCTGAGGGCAGTGTGCGGTCCTGTCGTTCGTGCCCGGGAACGGCTAACATCACACACCGAATCAGCCCAACGAAGGAGTTTCGCATGGTGCGAAAGGTGCTAATGATGCAAAGCCGGAGCCATTCAGGGCGCATGCCGTCATGGCAGGCAGCGGGAACCCCGCTGGCGCTGCTGCTGGTATGCAGCGCCATCATGCTGCCGGCGCGGCAGGCCCGCGCCGCGATGAATTTCTGTGCGGCGCCTGCGCTGCAAACGAGCGAGCGCACCAATGCCGATCCTGGCGTCAAGGCGCTCGTCAGCAATGTGGAAGCGCATCTGAACGACCCGGCCCACGCGGTGTCGAAGTTGCATACCGAAGGCACGCTGCCGCACGAGGGCATCTACGACCAGAGCGTCGAAGCGGAAAAGGATCTCGACCTGCTGCGCGACGCCGCGCTCGCCTGGCGCGCCACCAGTGACGATCGCTATCTGAAGCTGGTCGACCGTCTGCTGTACGCATGGGTCACCATCTACGAGCCGAGCTTCAACCCGATCGACGAAACCCGCTTCGAAGGTTTGATCCTCGCCTACGACATGACGGCGAGCGCCTTGCCGGTGAAGACCCGCAACGCGGCAATGGCGTTTCTGACGAAACTTGGCAACGGTTACATCGAGCAGATCGACGCGCAGCCGCGCCCCTTGACCGGCACGTTTCGCAACAACTGGCAGAGTCACCGCATCAAGCTGATTGCGATGGCTGCCTTCACGCTCGACAACCGCAAGATGATCAACGCGGCGCAGCGTCTGTTTGTGGAGCACATTGGCGACAACATCGAACCAGATGGTTCGACGATCGATTTCAAGGAACGCGATGCGCTGCATTACGTGACCTACGACTTGCAGCCGCTCGTGACCGCGGCGCTGGCCGCTCGCCGTCACAACCGCAACTGGTTGCCGGAGAAGGCCACCAACGGTGCGACGCTGGGCGCCGCGCTGAACTGGTTGACGCCCTACGCATTGGGCACGAAGACGCATGACGAATTTGTGCATTCGGACGTTCCGTTCGATGCAAAACGTCGCGAAGCCGGCTTGCCGGGCTATTCGGGTCAGTGGGATCCGAAGAACGCGACGGAACTGTTTAACCTGGCTGCGCGGCTGGATGGCCGCTATGCGCCAGTCGCGCTGCATCTGGCGCCCAACCCGCCCGCATGGCTGGCCGTGTGCCTGCCGCTGCCGGCGCGGTAAACCCGATATTTTCTTTTTGCAGGAGCAGTAATGGCAGTCAGTGTGTTCGACCTCTTCAAAATCGGCATTGGTCCGTCCAGTTCGCATACGGTCGGGCCGATGCGCGCGGCGCTGATGTTTGTCCAGGGGCTCGAACGCGACGGACTGCTGGCGGCCACGTCTTCCGTGAAGGTCGATCTGTACGGCTCGCTCGGCGCAACCGGCAAGGGCCACGGAACGGATCGCGGTGTGATGCTCGGCCTGATGGGCGATGCGCCGGATACCGTCGATCCCGAGACGATCGCGCAACGTCTGGAAACGGTGCGCACCTCGCGCTCGCTGGCGCTGCTCGGCACGCACCCGGTGCCGTTCGTGCAGAAGGATCACATTTCGTTTTATCGTCAGGCGCTTGCCGAGCATCCGAACGGACTGAAGCTGCACGCGTTCGACGCGCAGGGTGAGACGCTGCGTGCGGCGACGTATCTGTCGGTAGGCGGCGGGTTTGTCGTCACAGCGGGCGCGCCGAATACCAAGGTGCTGAGCGCCGTCGATCAGTTGCCGCATCCGTTTCGCAGCGGCAACGAGTTGCTTGCGCTGTGCAAGGCGACCGGCAAGAGCATCGCGCAACTGATGTGGGAAAACGAGCGCGTGTGGCATACCGAAGAGGAAACGCGCAGCGGCCTCCTGAAAATCTGGGACGTGATGCAGTCGTGCGTCGCGCGCGGTTGCGGCATCGGCAATCCGGATGCGGACGGCACGCTGCCCGGGCCGTTCCAGGTGAAGCGGCGCGCACCGCAGTTGTATCGCTCCTTGTCCGGCAATCCGGAGCTGGCGTTGCGCGATCCGCTGTCGATGGTGGACTGGATCAATCTCTACGCAATCGCCGTCAATGAAGAGAATGCGGCCGGTGGACGGGTGGTCACCGCGCCGACCAACGGCGCGGCCGGCATCATCCCTGCGGTGCTGCATTACTACACGCGTTTCATGCCGGGTTCGAACCAGCAAGGCGTGATCGATTTTCTGATGACAGCGGCGGCCATCGGCATTCTGTACAAGCTGAATGCCTCGATTTCGGGCGCGGAAGTGGGCTGCCAGGGCGAGGTGGGCGTGGCCTGTTCGATGGCCGCGGGCGCGCTCGCTGCCGTGATGGGCGGCACACCGGAGCAGGTGGAGAACGCCGCGGAAATCGGCATGGAACACAACCTGGGGCTGACCTGCGATCCGGTGGGCGGCATGGTGCAGATTCCGTGCATCGAACGTAATGCGATGGCCTCGGTGAAGGCGGTCAATGCGGCGCGGATGGCGCTGCGTGGCGACGGCAGTCACTATGTTTCTCTGGACTCGGTCATCAAGACGATGCGCGAGACGGGCGCCGATATGAAGACCAAGTACAAGGAAACTTCGCGCGGCGGCCTGGCGGTGAATATCGTCGAGTGCTGAGGTCGCGTGGCGCGAGGGCGGGCGGCTAACAACGCCCTCCCGCGCCTCGCCGTTGATGCGCTGCGGCATCGCCCGTCCTCGTGACACCAGTCGCCCACTCGGCGTAAGCTGTCGAAGCCCGTCGGCCACCCCATGGCCGACCAGCCGACCGACCCGACTGGAGGCTTCATCGCAATGCCGCTGCCGAATGATTCCGCCACCACCACTGGTGCGCGCCTTGTAGTCGATGCCCTGCTGACCCATGGTGTCGAACGTGTTTTCTGCGTCCCCGGCGAGAGTTTCCTTGCCGTACTCGACTCGCTGCACGACGAGACCGAGCGTATCCAGACCGTCGTCTGCCGGCACGAAGCGGCCGCGGCCAACATGGCCGAAGCGATCGGCAAGCTGACCGGCCGCCCGGGCGTGGCACTCGTCACGCGTGGACCTGGCGCGACGCATGCCTCGATTGGCGTACACACCGCATTCCAGGACTCGACGCCGATGATCCTGCTGATCGGCCAATGCGCACGCGAGCATCTGGACCGCGAGGCCTTCCAGGAAATCGACTATCGACGCATGTTCGGCCAGATGGCCAAGTGGGTCGCGCAGATCGACGATCCGAAGCGGATTCCCGAATATCTTAGCCACGCGTTCCACACCGCGACCTCAGGACGACCGGGCCCGGTTGTGTTGTCGTTGCCGGAAGACGTGCTGAGCGACGTGTGCCCTGTGGTACCGGGCGCGCCGGCGTATCACCGTGTGGCCGCCTCGCCCTCGGCCACGCAGATGACGCAACTACGGCAACTGCTGGAAGGCGCCCAGCGGCCGATGGTGATTGCCGGCGGCAGCGGCTGGACACCCGAAGCCTGCGCGGATCTGCAGCGCTTCATCGAGAACTGGCAGTTGCCGATTGGCCTCGCGTTCCGCTTCCAGGACACGCTCGATAACGAACACCCGAATTACGCAGGCGATGTCGGGCTCGGCATTAACCCCGCGCTGGCGAAACGTATCCGCGATGCGGACTTGCTGCTTGCATTGGGCCCGCGTCTCGGCGAAGCGACGACCGGCGGCTACACGCTGCTCGACATTCCGAAGACGAAGCAGACCTTGGTCCACGTGCATCAAGGCGCGGAGGAATTGGGCCGCGTGTATTCGGCGGATCTGCCGATCGTCTCGGGGATGCCCGAACTCGCCTCGCTTCTGGCCGCGTTGCAGCCTCCCACTGGAAAACCGGCATGGGCGGGAAGCGCGGAGGCGGCGCACCGCGCCTATCTCGACTGGCGCACGCCGCGGCCGATTCCCGGCGACGTGCAGATGGGCGAAGTGATCCAGCAACTACGCGCGCACTTGCCCGACGACGCGATCCTGACCAACGGCGCGGGCAATTACGCGACGTGGCTGCACCGGCATTTCTCGTATCGGCATTTCCGCTCGCAACTTGCGCCGACCAGCGGCGCGATGGGATACGGTGTGCCGGCGGCGATTGCGGCGAAGTCGCTTTACCCACAGCGTGCGGTGGTGGCGCTGGCCGGCGACGGCTGCTTCATGATGTCTGCTCAGGAGCTGGCGACGGCGATGCAGTACGACCTGCATGTGCTATTCATCGTGGTGAACAACAGCCACTTCGGCACGATCCGCATGCACCAGGAGCGGCACTATCCGAACCGTGTGCATGGCACGGGCCTGACCAATCCGGATTTCGCGGCGTTCGCGCGGTCGTTTGGCGCGCATGGCGAGACGGTGGAGCGCACGGAGGATTTCCTGCCGGCGCTCGAGCGATCGCTCGCGGCGAAGCGCGCAGCGGTGATCGAAATTCGCATGCCGCAGGAAGCGAGTACGCCTGGTGCGACCTTGGAGCAGATTCGGGAGCAGGGCCGCAAGCTGCGGGGTGAATAGAAGCCGGCGACGACGGGGTGGTCTTGCTGGCCGGGACCGCCCAACGCGCTGACGACGAACTGCTGCTAGGCGGAAATCGCGGACAAGGCGCTGAGTTCCTTCAGCAAAGCTGGCTTGCGGGCCTCGACGACGTCTGTCTGAATCTGATAGATCACGGACTTGATCACTTCCGTCTGACTCATGGACGTATTGTCGACGAGCGTCTTGATGTCGTCGGCGATACGCAGCGACACCTTCATGGAGAGGCGCCTGCGCGCGGCACCGCGCTCCTCCTTGAAGCGCTCGACGGCCGTACGGTGTGCCTTCAGCAAGCGCTCCCTGGGGTACTCGCCGGAGGCGAAGCGATGCAGATAGAAGACCATCAGAACCTTGCGAAATTCGGTTGAGTTTGTGCTGTCGACGGTGAACGCGGCGAGGTCGAGCATATCCAGATAGATGGCGGGCAGTTGTGCCTCGATGGGCTTCACAACCTTCTGCCGTGCTTCGCGAATTGCCGGCGTGGACTGCCCGGGGATGGCGACGACTTGATCGCAGAGGTCGCAGACAGAGACGAGGATGTTCTTCACTTCGCCGTTGCCGTCGCTAAACGGCACATCGCGCCGGGCGAAGGTGGAGGTGACGATCTGCTGGCAACTGGAGCAGATTGCCTTGCTCTTCTCACCTTCTTCATACAGTTTTGTGTTCACGGTTTTGCTCACTGACGAACGCTAACAAACATGGTGTCTGGATTACCGATGAAGTAGAACTTCACGTACCAGCCACTTGACGCGACCACGTGAACGTCGATCTCCGCAAACCTGTGATGCGGCGACGATACGTGCTCGGTCCCATCGCTTTTGACGATGACGCGTTCGACGAACTCCGGCGTCACGTTCCCCGAGGCCAGCAGGTTTTTGACATCGGTTGAGGACTTTTGACGGACCGACGAGTCATCCGAATGGCTAATGGGGGGCAGCCGCGCACGAAGTGCAGCGGCGGAAAAAAGGGTTATGCCGCCCGACGAAGCGCGAAGCGCGACGTTGGAACGAATGAGCGCTGAGTCACGAACGCACGAGATGCGAGAACGCATCTCGTCTCGTACCACTAAGGATAACGAACAAAGATGGCTCACTACGGGCTAGCGGTGTGAGCCCGCTTTCTTTGCTTACTTTCTTTGCGGCGGTGTACAGACTGGAGACATAGCTGACAGGTGTACGGGGACATGGTTGACACTTTCGGGCAATCGAACGCCCGGACCCATCCATGCCCTGGAACGTAAAAGACACCATGAGTCTCAGACAGGAATTCGTTTGTCTGGCCGCTGTGCAGACAGTGCCTTTCAGCGAGTTGTGCCGGCGCTTCAACATCAGCCGCCAGACCGGCTACAAATGGCTTGAACGCCACAAGACGCAAGGCGAGGACGGTCTGGCCGACCGTTCCCGTCGCCCGCATTGCAGCCCCGCCCGCTCATCGGATCAGGTCGCCCAGGCCGTGATCGCCTTGCGTCAGGCGCACGGCTGGGGTGGGCGCAAGATCGCCCGACGGCTGCAGGACATGGGCTTTGCCGACGTTCCAGCGCCCGCCACGGTAACGGAAATCCTCCGGCGTCATGGTTTGATCGATCCGCGCGAATCCGCGCAGCGCGAGCCCTGGCAGCGCTTCGAGCACGAGCATCCGAATGCACTCTGGCAGATGGACTTCAAGGGCGATTTCCCGACGCTCGAAGGAGGCCGCTGCTATCCGCTCACGGTGCTGGACGATCATTCGCGCTTTAACATCGTGCTGGCCGCCTGCGCACGCACCACCACGCAGGTCGTGCAGGCCGAACTGGACAGGGCATTCCGGTGCTATGGACTACCCGCACGCATCAATGTCGACAACGGTGCGCCGTGGGGCTCTCCCAGCGCGCCGGGACAGGTGACCGAGCTCGCTGTATGGATGATCAGGCTGGGCATACGGGTGAGTTACAGCCGTCCCTATCATCCGCAGACCAACGGCAAGGACGAACGGTTTCACCGCTCGCTGAAGGCCGAGGTGCTGCAGCGCTACACGTTCACCACCCACGCACACGTGCAGCAGGAACTGGAGCGCTGGCGCAGTGTGTACAACACCGAGCGCCCGCATGAAGCCCTTGACCTGGCGACACCGCTCACGCGTTACCGGCCCAGCCCACGGACGATGCCTGATCATTTGCCGGAGCCGCAATACGGTCCACACGACGAGGTCCTGCGGGTCAACTCAAACGGTCTGGTCCGCTTCCGCGGGGAGGCTGTGCGCCTGTCAATCGCGCTTAAAGGCCTGCCGGTCGCCGCACGTCCGAAACCCGACGAAGACGGCGTTATCGAGTTCTGGTTTGCCCATCATCGCGTTGCAAAACTTGACCTCGGAGGAGCAAAACGCTGACCATGATGTGTCAACGATGTCCTCGTACATGTGTCAACCATGTCTCCAGTCTGTACACGGCGGCAAAGAAAGTAAGTGTGTAGTGGTCAAGCCCCTTTGGACACCCACAAAGGGGTTTTCAGTAAATAGAAGCCTCATAACGCGCCGGTGGCGAATCATTGGCCGCCGAATGGATGCGCCGGTAGTTGTAAAAGTCAGCCACGTAACCCGCGATATCGCGCTGGGCCTGTTCGTGACTGCAGTACTCCTGTTCTCCGATCCATTCACTCTTCAGGCTTCTGAAGAAGCGCTCGACCACCGCGTTGTCCCAGCAGTTTCCCTTTCGGCTCATGCTCTGCACCATCCCGTTTGCCTTCAGATCACTCACGAAGCGTTCGCTGGTGTACTGGCAGCCCTGGTCGGAGTGGAACATCAGTCCGGGGGCTGGGCGCCGGCTGCTGCGGGCCTGCTGTAGCGCCTGGATCACCAGCTCGGTATCCGCCTGCAAGGCAAACGCCCAGCCCACGATGCGACGCGAATGCAGATCCATCACGATCGCCAGATAGGACCAGCCCTGCCGCGTTCTCACATACGTAATGTCACCGGCCCATACCCGGTTGATCGCACCCGGCTCGAACTTGCGCTCCAGCAGGTTGGGCGCCACCAGTGCTTCACCTTCGGCCTTGCGATAGCGGTGCGTTCGCCGTCGCGCCACCGCCAGTTGCGCCTCGCGCATCAGCGAACGGGCCCGGTAGCGTCCGATCGCGTGACCTTGCTGCTGCAGCGCCCGCGCCATCCTGCGACTGCCGTAACTGCTGCGGCTCTCGCTGTGGATCTGGCGCACAGTTCTGAGTAGCGCGGGTGAAGCTGCCGGCTTGCAAACCCGTCCCGCGAACGCGTAGTAGCTGCTTCGCGGCACCTTCAGCAACCTGCACATCAGACTCACCGGCCAGGCCTTCTTCAGCGAACGGATCACTTCGAGGAGCGATCCAGTTCCTTGACGAAGAAGGCCGTGGACTTTTTTAGTATGTCGCGCTCACGTTCAAGCTCGACCACCCGCGCCTCAAGCTCCCGGATACGCCGCTGGTCAGCTTTGACCTGCACCTGCGTGCGCGGCGGCTGGACCTGCTCGGCGCGCCACTGCGCCACCCACCGCCGCAACGCCGTATCGCCAACACCTAGCGCTTCGCTGGCCTTCGCGAACGAGTAGCCCTGCGCAACCACCAGCTGCACCGCTTCTGCCTTGAATTCGTCAGTTATGTTCCGTCTGCTCATTTCTCACCTCGGTTGGAGAATTATCCCCTTTAGAGGTGTCCAGAGTCATTGGACCACTACAGTGCCGCCCCGCACAGGGGCGACGCCAATAGACCACTAAGAAATCAAGGAAAAGCCAAAACAGAAAAAAAGAAAACGCCCCACGAGCCAAAAAACCCGCGGAGCGTTATCAACCAACAGCCAACGGCTCAAAGAGCGACAAAAAGAGCCACCACCAGGCGCCGTCAGGCAAAAAACAACTTACTTCCCACCAACACTCTGCAAAGTAGTCCACTTCCCATCGACAACCTTATAAAGCGTGATCCCACCATTCTTAAGATCACCCTTGCCGTCATACTCCAGATGAGTGGTAGTAACAGCGGGCATATCGGTCTTGGCGAGCAGCGGCAGATACTTGGCCGGATCGGTGGAGTTAGCTTTCTTCATAGCATCGAACATAGCCATAGCGCCGTCATAGGCATAAGGCGAGTACGTCTGCACATCTTCGTTGAAGCGCTTCTTGTACTTGGCGACGTAGTCAGCGCCACCGGGCATCTGATCCAGCGGCAGGCCAGCAAGCGAAGCCACCGTCCCATTAGCCGCATCACCCGCCAGCGAAAGGAAGGTAGGCGTATGCACCATCTCGCCGCCCATCAGCGGAGCCTTGATGCCGAGCGTCTTCATCTGCTTGACCATCGGCGCGGCTTGCGAATCGGCACCACCGTAATAGATCAGATCCGGATTCACCGACTTCAGCTTGGTGAGAATCGACTTAAAGTCGACAGCCTTATCGTTAGTGAATTCACGATCGACGATCGTAGCGCCGGAAGCCTTGGCAGCCTTCTCAAACTGATCAGCCAGACCCTGGCCATAAGCCGTACGGTCATCGACAATCGCGATCTTCTTCATACCCAGGCTCTTCACCGCGAACGTGCCCGCGACCGAACCTTGCTGCGTATCGGACGTCATCATCCGGAACGTGGTCTTGAAGCCTTGTTGCGTGTATTCAGGCGCCGTCGCCATGGCGATTTCGGGGATGCCCGCGTTCGCGTAGATGCGCGAAGCCGGGATCGTCGTGCCCGAGTTGAAGTGGCCGAGCATGCCCTTGATGCCGTCGTCCACCAGCTTCTGCGCAACGGTCGTACCGGTGCGCGGGTCAGCCTGGTCGTCCGCCGAGTCCAGCACGAAGCGCACCGGCTTGCCGCCGATCACCGGCTTCGTGGCGTTCATTTCTTCCACAGCCAGCGTGATGCCGTTCTGGAAGTCCTTGCCGTAGTGAGCCTGTGCGCCCGTCATCGGACCAGCAAAACCCACCTTCACGTCTTCGACCTGCTGTGCGTGTGCCGCCCCCGCCAGTGACATGGCTGCGACGAGCGTCGCGCCAGCCAGCTGTTTCATCTTGTGTTGCATAGCTTCTCCTTGGTACCAGGTGTGAGTGGAGCGGTTTCGGGGTCGCCGTACCGCTTCCGTTTTATTGAATCGACCGTTAAAGGTTCGCTCAACCGATCGTCATCAAATTCGCATTGCCGCCCGCTGCTGCCGTATTCACGCTGACCGAACGTTCCGTCAGGAGACGTTCGAGCGCGTAATCCTCGTCGCCGCTTTCCAGCGCCCGCGCCGCCACTCCCTGCACCGAGACGATGGGACCCGCACGCTTGGCCACTTCCTTCACCAGCGCCAGCAGCTCGTCGCTATCGCCTTCGAACAGCACGGCGTCGAACGGCATGTCGCCGCCCTTCTTCACGCTCGCGTACGTCTTGAGCGCTGCCGGCAGCGCCGACACCAGTTGCTCGCCGGCCGCGCCTTCGAACAACGCGCGATTGCCGGTAGCCAGCGCCGCGGCGAACTGCACGCGCGCACCGCTCGCCGTCGACGCCACGCACAGCACCGTGCCGCGCGCGCCCAGCGTGTAGGTGTTGCGCTCGCCGGTCGGTCCGGGCAACACCGCCGTCGCACCCGCCAGGCCTTGCGACAGGTAGCCGTCGCAACGCGCCGCGAGTGCCGCCTCACGCTCGCCGATCAGCCAGTCGCGCAAGACCGTCAGCGCCGAGGCCGGATTGTCGCTGCGATTATCACCGTTTAGGCCCGCTTGTGGTGCATCCGTCACCAGCAACTGCGCCAGCGTTTTCGGCAGACCCGCCGGACGCGTGGCGAGAAGCCGCTGCAGATACAGCGCGCCGCCTGCCTTCGGACCCGTGCCGGACAGGCCTTCGCCGCCGAACGGTTGCACCCCCACCACCGCGCCCACCACATTGCGGTTCACATAGATATTGCCCACGTGCGCGCGGCTGATCACATGCGCGATGGTCTCGTCGATCCGCGTGTGGATGCCGAGCGTCAGGCCATAACCCGTCGCGCGGATCTGTTCCAGCAGCTTGTCGAGCGCGCTGCGGCGATAGCGCACCACGTGCAGCACCGGACCGAACACTTCGCGCTTCAGTTCGTCGATGCTGTCGAGCTCGATCAGCGTCGGCGGCACGAAGGTGCCCTGGGCGCCCCCTTCCGGCATCGGCAGTTGCTCGACCTTGCGGCCCTTCTCGCGCATCGCCGCGATGTGCGCGTCGATACCGCGCTTCGCTTCGACGTCGATCACCGGGCCCACGTCGATCGACAGGCGATCCGGGTTGCCCACCGCCAGTTCGCGCATCGCGCCGGTCAGCATTTCCAGCGTGCGGTCGGCGACGTCGTCCTGCAGACACAGCACGCGCAGCGCGGAACAGCGTTGACCGGCCGAGTCGAACGCCGAGTTCAGCACGTCCGCCACCACCTGCTCGGCGAGCGCCGACGAATCGACGATCATCGCGTTCTGGCCGCCGGTTTCGGCGATCAGCGGAATCGGCCTGCCGTCGGCGTCCAGACGATTCGAGAGCGTCTTGTTGATGAGGCGCGCGACTTCGGTCGAGCCGGTGAACATCACCGCCCGCGTGCGGGCATCGGCCACCAGCGCCGCACCGACGGTTTCGCCGTCGCCCGGCAGCAGTTGCACCGCGCCGGCCGGCACGCCGGCTTCGCGCAGGATGCGCACCGCTTGCGCGGCGATCAGCGGCGTCTGTTCCGCCGGCTTCGCCAGCACCGTGTTGCCGGCCGCGAGCGCTGCCGCCACCTGGCCCATGAAGATGGCCAGCGGGAAATTCCACGGGCTGATACAGACCACCGGACCGAGCGGACGATGTGTGTCGTTCGAGAACTCGGTGCGGATCTGCGCCGAGTAGTAGCGCAGAAAGTCGATCGCTTCGCGGATTTCCGCCACCGCGTTCGGTAGCGACTTGCCCGCTTCGCGCACCACGAGGCCCATCAGCGTATGCATCTGCGCTTCGAGCAGATCGGCGGCGCGGGCGAGGCAATCGGCGCGCGCTTCGACCGGCGTCGCTTGCCAGATCGGCGCAGCGGCTACGGCGTGCGAAAGCGCGGCGCTCACGTGTTCCGAAGTGGCTTCGACGACGGTGCCGACGAGGTCGCGATGGTCGGCCGGATTGCGCACATCGCGCGAGGTGCCCACGGCGATTTCGTTGTCTTCGAGCATCGGCGCGGCGCGCCACGGATGATGCGCGCTCGCCAGCAAGGCCGACGACAGCGACGCCAGCCGATGTTCGTTCGACAGATCGAGGCCCATCGAATTGACGCGCTCCGCGCCGTACAGATTGCGCGGCAGCGGAATCTTCGCGTGCGGCGCGCCGAGCGGCACGATCTTCGACGCTTCTTCGACCGGGTCGGCGACCAGATCCTTGATCGCGACGTTTTCATCCGCGATGCGGTTCACGAACGACGTATTCGCACCGTTTTCCAGCAGACGCCGCACCAGATACGCCAGCAGCGTCTCATGCGTGCCGACCGGCGCATACACGCGGCACGGACGGTTCAGCTTTCCAGCAGACAGCGGGCCGGTGACTTCTTCATACAGCGGTTCACCCATGCCGTGCAGACACTGGAACTCGTACTGGCCGGGATAGTAGTTCTGACCCGCGAGGTGATAGATCGCCGAGAGCGTATGCGCGTTGTGCGTCGCGAACTGCGGATACACCGCGTCCGGCGCGCCGAGCAGCTTCTTCGCGCAGGCGAGGTACGAAACGTCCGTGTAGATCTTGCGCGTGTAGACCGGATAGCCTTCGAGGCCGTCCACCTGGGCGCGCTTGATCTCGGTGTCCCAGTAGGCGCCCTTCACGAGGCGCACCATGATGCGGTGACGGCTGCGGCGCGCCAGATCGACGATGTAGTCGATCACGAACGGGCAGCGCTTCTGATACGCCTGCACCACGAAGCCGATGCCGTTCCAGCCCGCCAGATCCTGATCGAAGCACAGCGCTTCGAGCAGATCCAGCGAGATTTCGAGGCGGTCCGCCTCTTCGGCGTCGATGTTCAAGCCGATGTCGTAGCGGCGCGCAAGGATCGCAAGCGAACGCACGCGCGGCAGCAACTCGCTCATCGTGCGTTCCTGCTGCGAGCGCGAATAGCGTGCATGCAGCGCCGAGAGCTTGATCGAAATGCCTGGGCCTTCATAGATGCCGCGGCCGCCGGCGGCCTTGCCGATGGCGTGGATCGCCTGCTCGTACGACGCGTAGTAGCGCTGCGCATCCGCTTCGGTGGTGGCCGCTTCGCCGAGCATGTCGTAGGAGTAGCGGAAGCCGCGCGCCTCGAACTTGCGGCTGTTGGCGAGCGCCTCGGAGATGTTCTCGCCGGTGACGAACTGTTCGCCCATCAGGCGCATCGCCATATCGACGCCCTTGCGGATCAGCGGCTCGCCGCCCTTGCCGATCAGGCGCGTCAACGCCGACGACAGACTCGTTTCGCTATTGGTCGTCACCAGCTTGCCGGTGATCATCAGCCCCCATGTGGCGGCATTGACGAACAGCGACGGCGCCTGGCCGACGTGCGATTTCCAGTCGCCCTTGCTGATCTTGTCGCGGATCAGCGCGTCGCGGGTGGCGCGATCGGGAATCCGCAGCAGCGCTTCGGCGAGACACATCAGCGCCACGCCTTCCTGGCTCGACAGCGAAAATTCGTGGATCAACCCTTCGACGCCGCCACCCTTGCTCTTGCCGCGCAGCGTTTCGACCAGCTTGCTCGCCATCGCGTCCACGTCATTGGCGAGGTTGGCCGGCAGACGCGCCTGGCCGAGCAGGAACGGCACGCATTCCGGCTCGGGACGGCGGTATGCCGCAGTGATCGCCGCGCGCAGCACCGATTGCGGTTGCACGTTCTGCGCAAAATCGAGGAACGGGTGCGACGCACCGTCCTCTTCGGACTCGACGGTTGCACCGTCGGCCATATCCGCCGAACCATGCACGCCGGACAGCTCCGCCGGCAATTGACCGTGCTCGATTCGTTCGAGATACGCGAAGATCGCCTGCTTGATCAGCCAGTGCGGAGTGCGTTCGAGACGGGTGGCGGCATCTTTCAGCCGGGAACGCAGGAGGTCGTCAACCTTGACGCCGAGGGTGGTGCTAGCCATGTTTCCTTCTTCATATGCCAGCCAACCCGCGCCGGCCAAAGACTAAAAAGTTGGCCGAATCGTACGCCTCCCAATAAAAAGGTGCAACCATCCAAAAGGCATGGTTGCACCATTGTTCAAGCCTTGTATGACCGGGGTTTGCGGCGGGTAGCGGCGCATCGGGGCAAACCCCGGTGGCATCAGTACTTTCCCCTACGAATTTCTTTTCTGGCGACCCTTATCGAAATCGGAATCGCGCCGTTATACAGGTTAAGAATGCGCGTTAGCGCACAGTACGGGGCTTACGGGGTAGCGGAAATGGAAAAGTGGCTGGTAGTGGCAGGAATCTGGACGATGTGCGCGATGTGCGCAGTCCTCTTCATTCGCGGTGCGACGTGTTCGGTCGCAAGAGAAACGGCGGACGAGCGACGTTCGCCGAACGGCGCACGCGGCGCGGTCCGGGAGTAAGCGCGGGCTCAGGCCCGCGCCACGAACTGGCTGCAGGCGTCGTCCGGCGAGACGAGCTGGTCGTGCAGGCGGCAGAGCCGGCTTGCCGCCACGCTCGCGCCAAACCCTGAACTGAACACCACGAGGCCCGGGATGCTCTGCTCCAGCGTGTGTCGATCGTCAGCGCGGTACCGGCAACCGGCGCAGCTTGGCCGGCACGCGCGCAGTGCCTGCTTCGCCGCGTCCGCGCGTTCCGCCGGGGCAGTCACGATCCCTGTCCCAAGCTATTCCAATACGATGCGAACACGTGCGCGGACAGCGCGTAGCCGATGGCGATATTGACGACCACGCCGGCCGTGAACGCGAGGAACGGCTTCAGTCCGGTGGCGCTCAGCAGGCGCAACCGCGTCGTCAAACCAATGCTCAGAAAGCAGAAAATGAACGCCCAGGTGCGCAGCGCGGTAATCGGCGCGACGAACTCCGGTGTCACCACCTTGCGGTAATCCGCCAGCGAATAGTGGCTCGCGATCCACGTCACGAGCGCCGACGCGATCACGAAGCCGATCACGAATTTCGGAAAGCGCGCCCAGATCTCGCCTGCGTTGGTCTTGGCTTTGACGCCGCTGTCCTCGGTCTCCCAGCGGGTGCTTGCGACGATCGCCAGCACGAAGGCCCAGATGCCGATCCAGATATCGCGGCCCACCACTTTCATCAGCGTGAACGCCTGCAGCGAGGCTTCGGGCGCACCGGCGATCGCACCGCCTGCGTGCTTGGCGAAGTCGCCGTAGGCCTGGGCGGCGGCGATACCGGCGGCATCCGCGAACTCCGAGGTGCCGATCCAGGCGCCGGCCACCGCCGTCGACAACCCGAGCGAGCGCGACGCGAACGGCAACACGAAAATCATCACAATGGCCCACAGGATCACCAGCGTGATCGCCACCGAAGCCTGCTCTCGTTTAGCGCGCACGGCGCCTGCAATCGCAATCGCCGCCGAGACGCCGCACACCGCGCCGCCCACGCCGAGCACTGCGGCAAACCGGCGGTCGAGGCCAAACGCCTTGCCGGCAAAGAAGATCACGAAGAACGTCACCAGCGAGACGATGCTCGCCTGCCCGACCGCAACCGGACCGGCCCAGACCAGCAGGGTGAACGGCAGCGTCGCGCCGAGCAGCACGATACCCACCTTGATATAAAACTCGACGCGCAACCCGGCGGAGAACCACTCAGGCAGACGGAACACGTTCGAGATCACCAGGCCGAGCGCGAGTGCAACCAGCGGCGGCTCGAGGTTGTACTTCGAGGCGTTGACCCAGGCGCCGAGCGCAAAAATCAGGATCGACGCGACGAACAGGATCAGGAACGACGGCAGAAAATGTGCGAGCCGCTGCTTCAAGGCGGCGAGGCTCACGCCGAACAGCACCGCGAACACGACGAACAACGCGGCATAGTTCGACAGATGCTTGACCAGATCCTGGACGACTGCGCCCGGGTCCGACCATTTCGCCGGCGCAACGGCGAGCCATTTGATGCTGCTGCCCGAGGCGAACAACGCCCACGCGACGACGATCACCAGCAGGCCGATCCAGACGGCCCACCAGTCTTCGGTGGCGAACAGGCCGCCGCCACGTTGGCTGGCCGTGTCATGCTTAGGATCGGATTTGGCCGGTGCTGCGCCCGCCGGCAGGCTGTGATTGGTATCGCTCATCGCAAAAGCCCCGAGAGTTGAGGTGCGTCGGCGCGGGAGAAGTTGGGATTGTTGTTAAAACTGCGCCGATTCGGCGAAATATAGACGACCGGCTTTCAGAACTGAAACGACCTTTCGCTCTATGAATATGACTGAAAGGGATTTGCACGCTGGCCGGGACGGCGGGCGCGGCTGGGCCCAGAGTCAGGCCGCGGTGGGACTTCAGATGTCGAGCGGGTCGACTTCGAGATTCCAGCGCAACACGCCCTTCAAGGTGCGCAAGATCGGCTGCCACGCCCGCAGCGTGGCTTGCAGCGCGCCACGCGACGCACTCTCGATCAGCAGTTGCGCGCGATGCACATGCATCACCTTGACGATGGTGAGCGGCACGGCGTCGTAGACGGTGACCCGCCCGGCGGACGGCATCTCCGCCAGCGCCGCGGCGGCCTGCTGCAGGAAAGCGAGCGCCGCCTCGAGCGTGCGCCCTTCGGCGCGCAGCAAGGCCTGATAGACGAACGGCGGCAGATGGGCGTCGCGGCGCTCGGCGAGCGTCGAGTTGGCGAAACCCACGTAGTCGTGCCGCGCCAGCGCGTGATACAGCGCATGCCGCGGATAACGCGTCTGCACCAGCACTTCGCCGGGCAGTCCGGCGCGTCCGGCACGGCCGCTCACCTGCATCAGCTGGGCGAACAGGCGCTCGCTCGCGCGGAAGTCGTGCGAGAACAGCGCGGTATCCGCATTGAGCACGCCCACCAGCGAAACGCGCTGAAAATCGTGGCCCTTGGCGATCATCTGCGTGCCCACCAGGATGTCGACGTCGCCCGCGTGCACATCGGAGAACAGCGCCTGCGCGCTGCCTTTGCGGCGCGTGCTGTCGGCGTCGATGCGCAGCACACGCGCACCCGGCACGGCGGTTGCCAGCGTTTCCTCGACACGCTGCGTGCCGCGCCCGAGCGGCGCGATGTCGACGTTGCCGCAATCCGGGCACGAGCGCGGGATGCGCGCCTCCCAGCCGCAATGATGGCAACGCAGCGCGCGCTCGGGCTTGTGCAGCACGACGTAGGCGCTGCAGCGCGGGCAACCGGCCACCCAGCCGCAGGCGTCGCAGGCCAGTTGCGGCGCGTAGCCGCGGCGGTTCAGAAACACGAGGCTCTGCTCGCCCTTTTCCAGGCGCGTTTTCAAGGCGGCAATCAACGGCCCCGACAGGCCTTCCACCGAAGCCCGTCCACGCCGTCGCTCTTCTTCGAGATCGATCAGCTTGACCGTGGGCAACACCGCTTCGGCGACCGCGCGGCGCGACAGCGTCAAGCGCGTGTAGCGCCCCTGGTCGGCCTGCCACCAGCTTTCGAGCGACGGCGTCGCCGAGCCGAGCACCACCGGCAAGCCCAGTTGCTTGGCGCGCCAGATGGCCAGATCGCGCGCCGAGTAGCGCAACCCTTCCTGCTGCTTGTAAGCGGGATCGTGCTCCTCGTCGACCACGATGATGGCCAGCTTCGGCAGCGACGCGAGTATCGCGAGCCGCGTGCCGAGCACGATCCGCGCACGGCCGCTGTGCGCTGCAAACCAGTTGCGCGCCCGTTCGCCCTCCGCGAGACCGCTGTGCAAGGTGACGATCGAAGTGCCGTTGAGCGCCGCGAAACGTGCGCGAAACGCAGCCTCGAATTGCGGCGTGAGATTGATTTCGGGGACGAGGACGAGCGCCTGAGCATCGGGCCGCGCCGCGAGAATGGCGGCGAGCGCGCGCAAATAGACCTCGGTCTTGCCGCTGCCGGTCACGCCGTGCAGCAGGAAGGGAGCGAAGCCGTCGGCGTCGCGGATCGCCTCGACGGCGGCGGCCTGTTCGTCGGTGAGAGTCGGCAGGGTGGGCGAGACGGCTTGCGCGCCGTCGCACACTGACGGTGCCGCGCCCAATGCGGCCGCTTCGGTCACCTCCAGCGCTACCCAGCCTTCGGCCTGCCATGCATCGAGTGTCGCGACGGCTTTCGGGTGGATCACGCGCGCGTCGGCAGCCAGCAGCGCGTCCGCTTCGATCAGCGCCTGAGCGAGGCGCCGCAAGGCGCTCGCGCGTGCCGGCAAGGCGTCGGGCAGCGCCGCGCGGCCGGCCGGCAGCAGACTGTAGCGCTCCTGCGGCGCCAGCAGCCGCGCCCAGCGCGATGGGTCGCGCAGCGCTTGCGGCAAAGCCGGCAAGGCGACTTCGCCGAGACCCCGCTGGTAGTAGTCCGCGGCAAAGGCGGCGAGCGCCAGCCATTCGTCCGATAGCGGTGGACAGGCCTCGCAGATCGCATCCACGGCGCGCAGCTTGTCCGCGGGGACGTCACTGTGAGCGGTCACTTCGCAGACGAGACCCACCACCTGACGCCTGCCGAACGGCACGCTGACGAGCGTACCCGGCTGCGGCGGCTCGGTCGCGTCGCAGCGATAGTCGAACAGGGTCGGCAGTGGATGATCCAGCGCGACGCGGACGAAGACGGGGCTCAAATTGGATTCGGAATCGCGATCGGGGTCGGCAGACGCGGCGCGGCGAGCGGCGTGACGTGCCGTGAAGCGGCGGCGTACGCGGCGAAGTTAAAGTAAAACTTCACTTTCCGCGCTAAGTTTTGGATTCGACTGAACAATTGCTGTTGACCCGCGCGTCCTGTGGATAACTTTGTTGAGAACTCCGCCCGGAAGGCCGGAAAACCGCGCCACTGCGGCCTTGTGTGGGTTTTCGCACAATTCCTTCCGCCCCGTGGAAACCCTTGCCAGTCAAGGACTTGATCAAATGCGCACACAACTTGCAAGGACAATGCTGCGATGAAAGCCTCTACCGCGCCGCAGCGTGATAAGTGTGCATAAGTCAAGTCTTGACAACGGCGGAAGCGCCATCTGACGGCCCGGTTAACACTATTTTTACCTTAGCCCGAGAGCCCAGCTCGCCGCACTGCAACAAAACCGTCACGTAGCCAGCGTGGTTCCGCCTGCTCCAGCAGCGCGAATAGCACGGCTGTGCCGATGCACTTCGTCGACCAGTTCGGCGACATGTTCCGGCGGCGTGAATTGCGAGATGCCATGGCCGAGATTGAAGATGTGGCCGGGATGATTGCCGAAACTGTCGAGCACGGCACGCGCTTCCATGCGAATCGCCGAGGGCGGCGCGAACAGCACCGACGGATCGAGGTTGCCCTGCAGCGCCACCCGGTCGCCGACGCGCTCGCGCGCCTTGGCGAGGTTGACCGTCCAGTCGAGCCCGACCGCGTCGACACCGCTAGCCGCGATGTCTTCGAGCCACGGGCCGCCCCCCTTCGTGAAGGTGATCACCGGCACCTTTTCCCCGTCGTGAGTGCGCTTGAGCTGGCTCACCACCTGCTCGATGTAGTGCAGCGAAAAGCGTTGGAAGATGCCGTCGGCCAGTGCGCCACCCCAACTGTCGAAAATCATCACGGCTTGCGCGCCGGCTTCGATCTGCGCGTTCAGGTAGGCCGCCACGCTTTGCGCGTTCACCTCGAGAATGCACTGCATCAGATCCGGGCGCGCATACAGCATGGACTTCACCGTGCGGAAATCGGACGAACCGGCGCCTTCGACCATGTAGCAGGCCAGCGTCCACGGACTGCCCGAGAAGCCGATCAGCGGCACGCGCTGGCGGCCTTGCGCGTCGGTGAGCGCCTTGCGGATTTCGCGCACGGCGTCGGTGACGTAGCGCAGCGTGGCGTCGATGTCGGGCACAGCGAGGCGTGCGACGTCCGCTTCGGTGCGCACCGGGCGGGCAAACTGCGGCCCCTCGCCGGCCACGAAATCCAGCCCAAGGCCCATTGCATCGGGCACCGTGAGAATGTCTGAGAACAGGATGGCCGCGTCGAGCGGGTAACGCTCGAGCGGCTGCAGCGTGACTTCAGTCGCATAGGCCGGACTCTTCGCCAGGCTGAGGAAGCTGCCGGCACGGCTGCGCGTTGCGTTGTATTCGGGCAGGTAGCGGCCCGCCTGACGCATCAGCCAGATCGGCGTGTAGTCGGTCGGCTGGCGCAGCAGCGCGCGCAGGAAGGTGTCGTTGAGGAGGTTATGGGCCACGTTGCTTGCGACTGAAGGCAAAGGGGCATTTTACCGGACGCAGCGGGACCCATCCTGCATCTTCATTGATCCCGGCGATAGCGTTGCGCGGCGGCCGCTTGGCCTAGGCCTTTCGGCTAATGTTCAACGGCCGGTTGCCGGGCTATGATCAGCAGCCTTACCAAACAGTTACGGTGTTCGAGGAGAGCCGATGAACAAAGCTGCATGGATCCTGGTCGGGGCGCTGTTGTGCACGGCTGCCGGCATGGCCAACGCGCAAACGCCAACGGCCCCTGCCGGCGCCGCCGCCGCAATGGCCCCGTCGCGGCTCGATGAGATTCTGGCGCGCGGCACGCTGCGCGCCTGCACGACCGGCGACTACAAGCCGTATTCGTTCTACAAGGGCGACGGCCAGTTCGAGGGCATCGACATCGATATGACCGAGTCGCTCGCCCGGTCGCTCGGCGTGAAAGTCGAGTACGTGAAAACCTCGTGGTCGAACCTGATGAACGACTTCGTGGCGAAGTGCGACATCGGTGTGGGCGGCGTTTCACCGAGCCTTGAGAGACAGAAGCACGCGTTTTTTACCCAGCCTTACATGGTCGACGGCAAGACGCCCATTGCTCGCTGCGATGACGTGAACAAGTACCAGACGGTTGCCGAGATCGACCAGCCCGCGACCCGGGTCATCGTCAACCCGGGCGGCACGAACGAGCGCTTCGCGAGGCAGTACTTCCCGCACGCGAACCTCACCGTCTATCCGGACAACGTGACCATCTTCAAGCAGATCCTGGCCGGCAAGGCGGATGTGATGGTGACGGACGCTTCGGAGACGCTATTGCAGCAGAAGCTCAACCCGGGGCTGTGCTCCGTCCACCCCGACAAGCCGTTCCAATACGGCGAGAAAGCATGGCTGCTACCCCGCGGCGACGTGGTGTTCCAGCAGTATGTCGATCAGTGGTTGCACCTCGCGCAGGCCACGGGGGAATACCAGGCGATCTCGGACAAGTGGTTGAAGTAATCGCTTAGGGCCGCACGCCCGGGGGTTGCACGGCAGGTGCGGTACGCGGGCGGGTCGGGACAATCATGTAACCGACCCTCTGCACGTAAGCCGATACAGAACGGCGCGCTCGCGACGGCTGGTCTGACAGGCCAACCACCCTGACGACGCGATTGCGCTCAACGATGCGCTGCAGCGACGTGCGGCTGTTCGTCTCACGATCGCTCAGCTTATTAGAGCCGTATCGGCCTATAGACACGGCGATCCGACGACCATTGCGCGGGCAGACCATGTTTTCATGCAGTGAAAACTGAATCAGAAGCGGTGCACGATGCATCTCGGATAGCATCAATCGCACCTGTATAACAATCGCCAGGAGTATCGGTAAGAAATACGTTTTAAACAGCTTTCAATGGCAAAAAATCCCCAAGAGCCTTATCTGGCGGGCGTTACAACCTGAAACACTTTGTTACCGCGTTGCCTGAGTTATTCGCCCACAATGCCTTTCAACGGTTTCAACACGGATGTGGCTGGGTGCGTGGTGTGAGCGGATACGATGCACTTGCCGGTCGGCAGCACGCCGAAGCCCTGTAAAGGGGCATCCCTGTTGGCGCCGTGGTCAACGCGTAAAGCGTCTGCCCAGTCGGTTCCTCCAATGGTCTCCTCGCGCTAACCCCGTAGCGTGTGGTTTTTAGCGGGCTCCAGGCCCGCTTTTTTTTTCTTTAGCCAAACGTTTGCGCGCTGCCCAGACGGGCCTCGCAAGGGTTGTTTCCAGACCCGGCTTCGCAGACGATTCGCTACTCCAAGGTCGAACCCCTGCGGGCGTCGCGTACACGGTACGCGACGCCCGCAGCCGTTTCAGGCCACCTCGATCAGGCCGTCTTGTCTTCCTTCACCTTCAATTCCTGAATCATGCATTCGCGCATCACGAACTTCTGCACCTTGCCGGTGACCGTCATGGGCAGTTCGTCGACGAAGCGGATGTACTTCGGGATTTTGTAGTGGGCGATCTGGCCGCGACAGAAGTCCTGCACCTCTTCGGCGCTTGCCTGTTCGCCGGCGCGCAGCACGATCCACGCGCACACTTCCTCGCCGTATTTCGCGTCCGGCACGCCGAACACCTGCACGCTCTGGATCTTCGGATGACGGAACAGAAACTCCTCGATCTCGCGGGGATAGATGTTCTCGCCGCCGCGAATCAGCATGTCCTTGAGGCGGCCGACGATGTTGCAGTAGCCATCGGCATCGATGGTCGCGAGGTCGCCGGTGTGCATCCAGCCATCCACGATACTTTCACGCGTTTTCGCTTCATCGCCCCAATAGCCCCGCATCACCGAGTAACCCTTCGTGCACAGCTCGCCCGTCTCGCCGACCGGCACGATATTGCCCAGCGCGTCGATCACCTTGACTTCCAGATGCGGCTGGACGCGCCCCACCGTTGAAGTGCGCTTGTCCAGAGGATCCGTGGTCGAGCTTTGGAACGACACCGGGCTTGTCTCCGTCATGCCGTAGGCAATCGTGATTTCGGCCAGGTGCATCTTCGATACGACCTTTTTCATCGTCTCGATCGGGCATGGCGAGCCGGCCATGATGCCGGTCCGCAGGCGTGTGAGATCGAAGCGCGCAAACTCGGGGCGATCCAGTTCGGCGATGAACATGGTCGGTACGCCATGCAATGCCGTGCATTTTTCCTCGGCGACCGCGGCCAGCGTAGCAACGGGGTCGAAGGCCTCGCCCGGGAACACCATATTCGCACCGACCGATACGCAGGCCAGCACCGCGAGCACCATCCCGAAGCAGTGATAGAGCGGCACGGGGATGCAGAGGCCATCCTGTTCCGAGAGACGCATCGCCATCGCGATATAGCGGGCGTTGTTGACGACGTTGCGATGCGTGAGCGTGGCGCCCTTCGGATTGCCGGTGGTGCCGCTCGTGAACTGGATGTTGATCGGATCGTCGGCCGACAGGGCGGCGCCGATCGCTTCGAGCTTCGCCGGGTCAAGCGTCGTGCGGCCCTGCTCGATCACATCGGAGAAGCTCAACATGCCCGGCGTCGCGGTATCGCCCATGCGAATGACGACCCGCAGATCCGCCAGGCGAGCGGCGTGCAGATCGCCGGGCGTTGCTGTGGCAAGCTCGGGCGCCAGTTCTTGCAGCATCTCCAGGTACATCGACGACTTGAAGCGCTCGGCGGCAATGATGGCCTTGCAAGCCACCTTGTTCAGCGCGTACTCGAGTTCGGCCAGCCGATAGGCCGGGTTGATGTTCACCAGCACGGCGCCGATGCGCGCGGTGGCGAATTGCGTCATCAGCCACTCGACCCGGTTCGGCGACCAGATGCCGACACGATCGCCCTTGCCGATACCCTGTGCCAGCAAACCGGTGGCGAGCACGTCGACTTCCTGCAAAAACACCTGCCACGTCCAGCGAATCCCTTGCTCGCGGAACACCACGGCGGGCCGGTCGGCGAAACGTCGCGCGGTATCGCACAGGAATCGTCCGACGGTCGCATCGCTCAACGGGATAGCGGTCGAGCCGCGCACGTAGGACAGACCGTCCTTCGGTTCAATGAGGGCGCCTTCACCTGACGCTTGCGTTGCCATGGCGGTGTCTCCGGAAACGAATGCGTGCTCTGTTGGAATGACTTCGAAACCGATTGTGCCCCGGCGGATAACGGCAAGGCATCAAGTCTTACCCGCAGGTGCTTTCCTGCTTCGACTGCTTCAACCTCGTCAGCTGCATCAACTGCTTCGGCCACATCAAGGCGATGATTCTGTTTCCCTTTCCGTAAACGTCAAGCAATGTCGACAAAAAAGCAGCCGGTCAGGCTGCTTTTTCTTTGCTGCTTGCTGCTTAATTCTGACCGCGCAGCTTGCGCAGACGCTGAATCGCCGCGAGCTGAGCCGTCGCATACGCGAGTTCCGCCTGAGCGGTTGCGTATTCGAGGTTCGAACCGGTGTTCTGCAGCGCTTCTTCCGCGCGCTTGCGTGCGTCTTCGGCCTTGGCTTCGTCGAGATCCTTACCGCGGATTGCCGTGTCGGCGAGAACCGTCACTGCGCCCGGCTGGATTTCGAGAATGCCGCCGGCGACGAACACAAACTCTTCTTCGCCGTTTTCAGCTTCGATACGCACCGCACCCGGACGAATCCGCGTAATGAGCGGCGTGTGACCCGGCAGAATGCCGAGCTCGCCCGCTTCGCCCGGCAGCGCCACGAATTTCGCCTGACCCGAGAATATCTGCTCTTCCGCGCTGACGACGTCTACTTTAATGGTTGCCATATCGACTCCTGTGTCGACCCGAATTAGCGCTTTAGCGCTTACCCGGGTCCCATGCAAAGCTCGACGAGAGTTAGCGCTTTAGCGGTTACTCTCGTCCCATGCAAGGCTCGGTTGAGCGTAGTGAGAGGCGCGATAAATCACGTGTTACATATTCAGCGGTGCGACTCGCCGCGCCTGATTGCCTACACCCGACCTTTACTGGATCTTCTTGGCCTTTTCGAAGGCTTCGTCGATCGTGCCGACCATGTAGAACGCCTGCTCCGGCAGATGATCGCACTCACCGCCCACGATCATCTTGAAGCCACGGATCGTTTCCTTCAGCGGCACGTACTTGCCCGGCGAGCCCGTGAACACTTCAGCGACGTGGAACGGCTGCGACAGGAAACGCTGGATCTTACGAGCGCGCGCCACGGCGAGCTTGTCTTCCGGCGCCAGTTCGTCCATGCCCAGAATCGCGATAATGTCGCGCAGTTCCTTGTAGCGCTGCAGCGTTTGCTGCACGCCGCGCGTGATGGCGTAGTGCTCTTCGCCGATCACGTTCGGGTCGATCTGACGCGAGGTCGAATCGAGCGGGTCGACCGCCGGGTAGATCCCCAGCGAGGCGATGTCACGCGACAACACGACGGTTGCGTCAAGGTGGCCGAAGGTCGTAGCCGGCGACGGGTCGGTCAAGTCATCCGCAGGGACGTACACGGCCTGCACCGACGTGATCGAGCCGGTCTTGGTCGACGTAATCCGCTCTTGCAGCTTGCCCATTTCTTCAGCCAACGTCGGCTGATAGCCCACTGCCGACGGCATACGGCCGAGCAGTGCCGACACTTCCGTGCCTGCCAGCGTGAAACGGTAGATGTTGTCGACGAAGAACAGCACGTCGAGGCCTTCGTCACGGAAGTGCTCAGCCATCGTCAGACCAGTCAGCGCGACGCGCAGACGGTTGCCCGGCGGCTCGTTCATCTGGCCGTACACCAGCGCGACCTTGTCGAGAACGTTCGAGTCCTTCATTTCATGATAGAAGTCGTTCCCTTCGCGGGTACGCTCGCCAACACCGGCGAACACGGAATAGCCACCGTGTTCCTTGGCGATGTTGTTGATCAGTTCCATCATGTTCACGGTCTTGCCCACACCGGCGCCACCGAACAGGCCAACCTTACCGCCCTTTGCGAACGGGCAGATCAGGTCGATCACCTTGATACCCGTTTCGAGCAGTTCGGTCGACGGCGACAGTTCGTCGAACGCCGGCGCCTTCTGGTGAATACCGCGCGTCACGTCCGAGTTGATCGGGCCGGCTTCGTCGATCGGGCGACCCAGCACGTCCATGATCCGGCCGAGCGTCGGCTTGCCAACCGGCACGCTGATCGGCTTGCCGGTGTTCTTCACCGTCGTGCCGCGGCGCAGGCCGTCGGATGCACCCAGACAGATGGTCCGCACGACGCCGTCGCCCAGCTGCTGCTGAACTTCGAGGGTCAGTTCCGAACCGTCGAGAATGAGCGCGTCGTAAATCTTCGGCATGTGTTCACGCGGGAATTCCACGTCGATCACCGCGCCGATGCACTGTACGATCTTGCCTTCTACCAAAGCAGTAGTACTCATCGCTTTTCCTTTAGATACTCAATTCTTCACTCGCGCAAAGGCGCAGTTTCGTAGCGCTTGCCCAAAGGCGCGCCTGACCATGATGGTCAGACCGCCGCAGCGCCACCGACGATTTCCGACAGTTCTTTCGTGATCGCGGCCTGGCGGCTCTTGTTGTACACGAGCTGCAGTTCGTTGATGACCGTCTTCGCGTTGTCCGAAGCGGCCTTCATCGCGACCATCCGTGCCGACTGCTCCGACGCCATGTTTTCCGCGACGGCCTGATAAACCAGCGCTTCCACATAACGCACGAGCAACTCGTCCACCACCGCCTGGGCATCCGGCTCGTAGATGTAGTCCCACGACGTGCTCGGGGTCGTGCCCTCGTCTTCCTTGCGCTCGAACTGGTCTGCCGACAGCGGCAGCAGTTGCTCGATCACCGCTTCCTGCTTCATCGTATTGACGAAGCGCGTGTACGCCAGGTACACCGCGGAAATCTTGCCTTCCGAGTACATGTCGAGCTGCACTTTCACCGCGCCGATCAACTTCTCGAGGTGCGGCGTGTCGCCCAGATGCACGACGTTCGACGCAACCTTCGCGCGCAGGCGGTTCAGAAAACCGAGACCCTTGGTGCCGATCGCCGTTGCTTCGACGGTCTTGCCCTGGCCTTCCAGCTCCTTGAACTTCTGCAGCGCCGCGCGCAGTACGTTCGTATTCATGCCGCCGCACAGACCCTTGTCGGTCGTGACGAGGATCATGCCGGCCGTCTTCGCGCCTTCGTTCGACACCATGAACGGGTGACGATACTCAGGGTTTGAACGGCTCATGTGTGCAGCGATGTCGCGGACCTTGTCGGCATACGGGCGAGCAGCGCGCATGCGCTCCTGAGCGCGGCGCATCTTCGATGCGGCCACCATCTCCATCGCTTTCGTGATCTTGCGCGTGTTTTGCACGCTCTTGATCTTGCCGCGAATTTCCTTCATTCCAGCCATTGCTTGCTCCTTTGTCGGCCCGAGTGACCGCTTTAGCGGTGACTCGGGTCCCATGCAAAGCGATCGAAGCAGCGCGGGGGCATTCACATGCGGCCCGCGCCGCTTCAAGGTCCGTTTATGCCTTGCGGGTCACTCGCGGATCAATAAGCGCCGGACTTCTTGAAGTCTTTGATAGCCGTATGCAGCAGGCCGTCGTCGTCCTTCGAGAGTTCCTTGGTATCTTCGATGCGCTTGATCAGGTCAGCGTGCTTCGACTTCAGGTAGTCACGCAGGCCCTTTTCGAACGGCAGCACTTGTGCGACTTCGAGGTCGTCGAGGTAACCGTTGTTCGCAGCGAACAGCGCAACGGCCAGTTCCCATACTTGCAGCGGTTGATACTGCGGCTGCTTCAGCAGTTCCGTCACGCGGCGGCCGCGTTCGAGCTGCTTGCGGGTGGCTTCGTCGAGGTCCGAGGCGAACTGGGCGAATGCAGCCAGTTCACGGTACTGCGCGAGGTCGGTACGGATACCGCCCGACAGCTTCTTCACCACCTTGGTCTGAGCCGCACCGCCCACACGCGACACCGACACGCCGGCGTTAATTGCCGGGCGGATACCTGCGTTGAAGAGGTCGGTTTCCAGGAAGATCTGGCCGTCGGTAATCGAGATCACGTTCGTCGGAACGAATGCGGTCACGTCGCCCGCTTGCGTTTCAATGACCGGCAGTGCCGTCAGCGAACCGCTCTTGCCCTTCACTTCGCCGTTCGTGAACTTCTCGACGTACTCTTCCGAGACGCGAGCCGCACGTTCCAGCAGACGCGAGTGCAGATAGAACACGTCGCCCGGGTAAGCTTCACGGCCCGGCGGGCGGCGCAGCAGCAGCGAGATCTGACGGTATGCCCAGGCCTGCTTGGTCAAGTCGTCATAAACGATCAGTGCATCTTGGCCACGGTCGCGGAAGTATTCGCCCATCGAGCAGCCGGCGTACGGTGCGAGGTATTGCATCGCAGCCGATTCCGAAGCCGAAGCGGCCACGACGATCGTGTATTCCAGCGCGCCGGTTTCTTCCAGCTTGCGCACCACGTTCATGATCGACGAAGCCTTCTGGCCGATCGCGACGTAGATACAGAAGAGGTTCTTGCCCTTCTGGTTGATGATCGTGTCGACAGCCACGGCCGTCTTGCCGCACTGGCGGTCGCCAATGATCAGCTCGCGCTGGCCGCGGCCGACCGGCACCATCGCGTCGATCGACTTCAGGCCGGTCTGGACCGGCTCCGACACCGACTTACGCCAGATCACGCCCGGTGCGATCTTTTCGATTGCGTCGGTGTGCTTCGCGTTGATCGGGCCTTTGCCGTCGATCGGGTTGCCGAGTGCGTCGACCACGCGGCCGAGCAGTTCCGGACCCACCGGCACTTCGAGGATGCGGCCCGTCGTCTTGACGATGTCGCCTTCCGAAATGTGTTCGTATTCGCCCAGAATCACGGCGCCGACCGAGTCGCGCTCGAGGTTCAGCGCGAGACCGTAGGTGTTGCCCGGGAATTCGAGCATTTCGCCCTGCATCACTTCCGACAGGCCGTGGATACGCACGATACCGTCGGTCACGGAGATCACGGTGCCCTGGTTGCGAACGTCTGCGCTCGCTTCAAGGCCCTGGATCCGGCTCTTGATCAGCTCGCTGATCTCAGAGGGATTGAGTTGCATTATTCGCTCCTGATAGTCAATTCTGTTGCGTGCCAGCCGCTTCAGCGCTTTCGGCGCTTCAGGCCGTCAGAGCCGTCTGCATGCTGGCAAGCCGCGCGCGGACCGAGGTATCGAGCACTTCATCGCCGACCGTCACGCGCACGCCGCCGATCAGCGACGAGTCGACCTCGATCACCGGCTTCAGCTTGCGCTTGAACTTGTGTTCGAGACTTGCGACGAGTTCGTTCAACTGCTCGCCTTCGAGCGGGAATGCGCTGACGATCAGCGCATCGGCCGCCCCTTCGCGGGCGTTCTTCAGCTCTTCGAACTGCGTAGCGATTTCCGGCAGCAGTGGCAGACGGTGGTTGTCCACCAGCATATGCACCAGATTCTTCGCTTGCGCATTGTCCTTGAGCGGCGACTTGACCGCGGCCAGCAGCAGTTCGCTGACCTGGGCGCGGCTTACTTTTGGGCTCGTAGCGATCGACAGCACTTCGGGCAGACGCGCAACCTGTGCCAGCTCCTGCACGAGCGTGGACCAGGCGGCGATGTCACCAGCTTCGGCCACGCCAAACAGCGCTTCTGCGTACGGACGGGCGATGGTTGCAAGTTCGGCCATGATCAGAGCTCGGCTTTCAGTTGATTCAGCAGGTCAGCGTGAGCTGCCTGGTCGACTTCGCGCTTCAGGATCTGTTCGGCGCCCTTGACGGCGAGGACGGCGACTTCGCCGCGCAGCGCTTCACGCGCCTTGACGACTTGTTGCTCGGCGTCGGCCTTCGCTTGCGCGAGAATGCGGGCGGCTTCAGCTTGCGCCTGAGCCTTGATTTCGTCAGCGAGGGTCACTGCGCGCTTTTCGGCGTCAGCAATGCGTTGCTGGCCGTCGTTGCGTGCCTGTGCCAGTTCCTGGTCGACGCGCTTGTGCGCGGCTTCCAGTTCCGCCTTGCCCTTTTCAGCAGCAGACAGACCGTCGGCGATCTTCTTCGCGCGCTCGTCGAGAGCGTTGATCAACGGAGGCCACACGAACTTCATCGTGAACCACGCGAGGATCAGGAACACGACCATTTGCGCAAACAGGGTTGCGTTGAGATTCACGGTGTTTCCTTAAACGTTGCTAGTTCGGAAAGTGAAACGGCAAGGCGCTCATCGATTCTGTATTCGATCAGCGCCTAAGTGCCCGTTCCGCCCTGCGCCTTTACCAGTTATAGCTCAGGCGCAAACTTCCGAGGAACCTCAGCCTGCCAGCTTCGACAGCAGCGGGTTCGCGAACGCAAACAGCATTGCCACACCAACGCCAATCAGGAACGCCGCATCGATCAGACCAGCCAGCAGGAACATCTTGGTTTGCAGCGGGTTCATCAGTTCCGGCTGACGAGCGCATGCCTCAATGTACTTGCCGCCCATCAGGCCGATACCGATACAGGCGCCGATTGCACCCAGGCCGATGATGATGCCGATACCGATGGCGGTCAGACCCTGGATGTTGGCGATGAAAGCTTGCATGATCACTCCTTTGTGAAAAGTCTTTTTGGAACTGGTTGGAACTAGGATTTAAAAAACTAAAAAGCTAAAGCAATTCGTGGTTCGACAGCGCAGGTTAGTGCTTGTCGTGTGCCTGGCCGAGGTACACCAGCGTCAGCATCATGAAAATGAACGCCTGCAGCAGCACGATCAGAATGTGGAAGATGGCCCACACGCTGCCGGCGATCACGTGGCCGATGAAGCCAAGCACCGTCGTGTCCGCGCCGAAGCTCCAGATGCTGCCCAGGAGGGCAATCAGCAGGAACAGCAGTTCGCCCGCATACATGTTGCCGAACAGCCGCATGCCGAGGGAAACCGTTTTCGCGACGAACTCGATGATGTTCAGTGCCAGGTTCGGGATCCACAGCAGCGGATGCGCGCCGAACGGAGCGGACAGCAGTTCATGCACGAAACCGCCGACGCCCTTGATCTTGAAGTTGTAGTAAATCATCAGCACGAACACGCCGAGCGCGATGCCGATCGTGCCGTTGAGGTCGGCCGTCGGAACGATGCGGTGGTGCGGGATGACTTCCGAGAGGCCCAGCCAGCCGATCACGCGACCCGGCAGGTCGACGGGGATGAAGTCGAGCGAGTTCATCAGGGCAACCCAGACGAACACGAACAGGGCGAGCGGAGCAATGAAGGTACGGCTGCCGTGGATCATCGACTTCGATTGATCTTCGACCATCTCGACCAGCATTTCGATCGCGCACTGGAAGCGGCCCGGCACGCCGGAGGTCGCTTTACGGGCAGCGAGATGCAGGATGAAGATGGTGAGCAGGCCGCAAACGATCGACCAGAACAGGGTGTCCAGATTCCAGACGTGGATATCGAAAATCGACGTCTGGTGCGCGGTAGAAAAGTTCTGCAAGTGGTGCGCGATGTACTCGGACGGATCCATCGCGCGCGTTCCTTCGCTAGCTGCCATATCGTTAATGCCACCCAAATTGTCGAAAATCAGTCCGGGCCGTTCCCGCCGCAATAGTCTATTGCGGGAACACGCCGGCGCGAGTGATGTCTTACCCGCGCGCCTTTTTGCCGACGCCGCGCGCCAGCCAGTATTTTTTGCGTTACTTCACCGCTCACCGCCAGGCGAGCGCGATCCAGTACGTCTTCAATGCAACGAGGTAGGTCACGAGCAGCGGCACCCAGCGTACGTCGTGATACCAGAAAGCGATGGCTACAAACATCGCGATCGTTGTCCCCATCTTGAGCGCTTCGCCGATCATCCAGCTCATGACTGTTTCGGCGCCGCTCAGTGTTCTTAGGCGTGCCGCGAACAATGCGCCCGGCACCCAGCAAATCGCTCCCCCCAGGAACGCGGACAGCGCAGCAGCGCCCGGCGGCTTGTAGAACAGCCACCACACCAGCGTCGCACCCAGGGACAAAACCATTTGCGCCGCCACGACCTTGAAAGGCGTGACCCGCGATGGACGACTCACATTCGGACCGAACAGTTTTTCTGCCTCAGCCCGCGTGAGCGGAACGATATTGTTATCGTGTTGCTCGGCATCCCACTCAGGGTCCGGTGTAACGGGCCGACCGGACGCAGCGGAAAACGGGCGTTCTGCGCGGTCTTCGTCGTGCCCATTCTTCGGCGCCTGATTCGACGTTTTGACCGCCATCGCTGTGTTCCGAAAGTCTAGTTCCGTCCGCCAGCTTACGCGACGCTTACGGGGTTGCCGTGCAATTAAATCCGGGCGATTGTAAGCGATAGTTGCAGGCAATTCAAGACTTTAGGCCGTTCAATAACCCGCGTGAAAAGGCGCTCCATGATGCGGGAAAGCCGCTTTCCGACCCCAATGGACGTCAACTGTAAGGCTGCCGGGGGATCGCGAAAAATGCCTCTTGAATTGACCCGATCCGGGCCGGAACACTAGCACGCGGATGCTGCGGCGTCCGTATCAAATATGCAACAGCAGCCAGCCGCCAACGGCCCCGCCGATCAGCCAGAACGGCACGGCGTAAAGGTGAAACGGCAGCCACATGCCGCGCTCTTTTGAGAGACGCACCGCGATCAGATTCGCCAGCGAGCCGATGGCGATGCCGAAGCCCCCCACGCTCACACCATAGGCGAGCGCGCGCCAGTCTTTGGTGAACTCCGCGAGCATGATTGCAGCCGGAACATTGCTGATGCCTTGCGAAAGAATCGCCCCTGCGGCAAAAGCGCGCAGCGGGGTCGCCAACCCCAGTTGGCCGACCGTCGCGTGCACCCACGGCAGGGCCGCGACGCTGCGCAACACGATGAACATGAAGACGAAGATCAGCAGCAGCAACCAGTCGATCTTCAACACGATCTCGCGGCGCCAGATCAGGAAGCCCGCCATGACGCCCGCGAGTCCGATGCCGGCATGGTGCGAATCGGCGAGCAGCACGAACGCCACGAACAACAGCACCGCGACGCCAACCAGCACGCGGTCGACGCGGTGCGCCTCCGTGTCTTTGGACAGATCGAGCGGCTTCGCGCGGAAGCTGGCCGCCGCCATGACGTAGAGCATCGCCATCAACGCGGCGCACAGTGGCGCCAGCCCCCAGACGAAACCGCCAAAAGACACACCGCTGGTCTGCCAGAGAAACAGGTTTTGCGGATTGCCGAGCGGCGTGAGGATCGAGCCGGCGTTCACCGACAGCGCGATGAAAATCACAAGGCGCTTGAGCGGCAGCGGTGTGAGTTCGTGCAGGGACAACGCGAGTGGCACGACCACGAACAGCGCGACGTCGTTGGTCAGCAGCATCGACAACACCGCCGCCAGGCCGATCAGCAAAAATGCGAGGGCCCGTTCCGAGTGGATGGAATGAATCACGCGGTGCGCCAGCCATATCAGGAATCCTGACAATTCGATGGCCTTCGTCAAGATCAGGAGTCCTGCCAGTGTCAGGACGGTCTGCCAGTCGACGAGGCCCGGCAGCGTGAGCCACGGGCGCGGGTGCAGACACTGCAGCGCGATCAGCGCGACGACGAGGACCGAGAGAACAGGCTCGTTCGTCGCAAAGGCGATCAGCTTGCGCAGCGGACTTCTTTTGGCGGTGTGGGACTCGCGCTCGGCAACCGTCACTGGGAAGCGTCGATCAGGCTGTGGCGTTGCCGCGCAGCCGCGCGAGGATACCTTCGAGCGCGTCGAGGTCGCCGAAGTCCACCAGCACCTGGCCGCGCCCGCGGCGGCCGAGCTTGATCCTGACCGTGGCAGCCAGCAGATCCGACAGTTCCTCTTCGAGGCGCCGGGTATCGCGGCCACCGTCGTTGTTTGCCTTCGCCTTCACCGCCGGCGCCACCTTGGTGGTCGTGGTCACCAGTTTTTCGGTTTCGCGCACCGACATCCGCTTGTTGACCACCTGGTTGGCAAGCGTGATCTGCGTGGCGGGGTCGACCGCCAGCAGTGCACGGGCATGCCCCATGTCGAGATCGCCCGCGAGCAGCATCGTCTGCACCGGCGCTGCCAGATTCAACAGACGCAGCAGGTTCGACACGGCACTGCGCGAGCGCCCCACCGATTCCGCCGCCTGCTCGTGCGTAAAGCTGAATTCGTCGAGCAGACGCTGGATGCCCTGCGCTTCTTCCAGCGGATTCAGATCTTCGCGCTGGATGTTCTCGATCAGCGCCATCGCGGCAGCGGCCTGGTCGGGCACATCCCGCACCAGCACCGGCACCTCGTCCAGACCGGCCAGACGCGCGGCGCGGAAACGCCGCTCGCCGGCGATGATTTCGTACTTGTCCGCCGAAACCGGCCGCACGAGGATCGGTTGCATCAGCCCTTGCGCGCGAATGCTGGCCGCCAGCTCCTGCAGCGCGCCTTCGTCCATACGCGTGCGCGGCTGGTACTTGCCGGCCTGCAGCTTGCCGAGCGGCAAGACGTTCGGCGCGCCTTCGATCTTCACCGCCTCGGTGATATCCGCGCTGCCGCCGAGCAAGGCTTCCAGCCCCCGGCCCAATCCCTTCTTTCGTGCTACTGCATTCATCGTGCTTCCTCGATCAGCTTGGGGTGCCTCGCCACGCGTCAGATGATCGCGCGCACTCGCTCAATCATTTCCGCGCCAAATTGCACGTACGCCTGCGCGCCGCGCGACGCACGGTCGAACACCACGCCCGGCAATCCATAGCTAGGCGCCTCGGCAAGGCGCACATTGCGCGGAATGACGACGTCAAATACCTTGTCGCCGAAATGCTCTTTCAACTGGTCGGACACCTGCTGTTGCAGCGTGATGCGCGGATCGAACATGACGCGCAGCAGCCCGATGACCTTCAGATCGCGATTCAGGTTCGCGTGCACCTGCTTGATGGTGTTGACCAGGTCCGACAGCCCTTCGAGCGCGAAGTACTCGCACTGCATCGGGATCACCACGCCATGGGCGGCACACAGACCATTGAGTGTCAGCAACGACAGAGCCGGCGGACAGTCGATCAGTACGAAGTCGTACTCGCCCTCCACCAGCGCCAGCGCATCCTTCAACTGACGCTCGCGATTCTGCACGTTCACCAGCTCGACCTCAGCGCCCGCCAGTTCGCGGTTGGCCGGCACGACATCGTACGAAACCGCCTCAGGCCGCACACGCGCATCCGCCACCGCCACGCCGTCCACCAGCACTTCATAGATGGTATTCGCGCAGGCGGCCTTGTCGACGCCGCTGCCCATGGTGGCGTTACCCTGCGGATCCAGATCGATGAGAAGGACACGCTGTCCCTGCGATGCGAGGCTCGCGGCAAGATTGACTGCTGTCGTCGTCTTCCCGACGCCGCCCTTCTGGTTCGCAACGCAGAAGATTTTTGCCATCGTTGGTGTGTCCCTTTTTGCTGCCTGGATGAGTTGGAATGCGCTTGTGTCTGGTGTCTGCTGTGCTTCGTGGGGCTTAGCTGCCGGCGTCCAGCACCACCTCAACCAGGTGGCGCTCAGCCTCGAGCGACGGCACCTTGAGCCGGATGATCTGTTTCGCGTGGGAGCCCGCAGGCAGGCGTTCGATCTCGCCATCGGGGCGCACGCCCTTCATGGCCCAGATCGCGCCCTGCCCGGCAACCAGATGACGGGCCAGTGTAACGAAATCCGCGAGCTCTGCGAATGCACGCGAGACGATTACATCAAACTTTGCCGGCACTTCCACGCCAGGCTTCAGTGTTTCGACGCGGCCGGTCACTACCGAGAGATTGGTGAGACCGAGTTCCGCTTTGGCCTGCGCCTGGAACGCCGTCTTTTTGTGGACGATGTCGTTGAGCGTGACCGTCCAGTCCGGCAAGACGATCGCCAGCACGATGCCGGGCAGGCCGCCACCCGAGCCGACGTCGAGCGCCGACGACGGCCCCAGGCTCGCGAGATGCGGCACGATCGAAAGCGAATCGAGAATGTGCTGGATCAGCATTTGCCGCGGGTCGCGGATCGCCGTGAGGTTGTATACGGCATTCCACTTGGCGAGCAATGCGACGTAGTCGAGCAGTTTGTCGAGTTGGGCGTCGCTCAGATCGAGGCCCAACTCCTCGACGCCCTCATTGAGCAATGCACCCAGCGCTTCCCTGCTATCCGCGCCGCCAAATCCCTTCTGCCGTGCCGTCATTGCGTCACCGGCGTGGAGTCGGTGCCGCTGTCGGCCGCACCGGCGGGTTTGCTCGAGCGCCGGCCAAGGCCACGCTTCAGGTGAACCATCAGCAGCGAAATCGCCGCCGGCGTGATCCCGGAGATGCGCGATGCCTGGCCGATCGTTTCCGGCCGGAACTGGGTCAGCTTCTGGCGGGCCTCGAACGACAGTCCGCGTACTTCGGCATAGTCCAGTCCTTCGGGCAGGCGTGTGTTCTCGTGGGATTCGTTGCGCTCGATTTCCCCGGCCTGACGCTCGATATAGCCCTGATACTTGATGCCGATCTCGATCTGCTCCTTGATCTGAGCCAGCAGAACGTCGTCTTCAGCCAAGGCTTCGGCCGGTGCGCAGGCGCCGTCGCGCAAACCGCACACGCCGTCGTACGTCACACCCGGACGACGCAGCAGATCGGCGAGGCTGTACTCGTGATCGATCGCCTTACCGAGCAATGCCGTCGCCTCTTCAGCGGGCAACGTCTTCGGATTCACCCACGTCGTGCGGAGGCGCTCTGTTTCACGTGAAACAGCCTCGCGCTTACGGCTAAAGGCTTCCCAACGCACGTCGTCCACGACGCCGAGCTCGCGCCCAACTTCCGTCAGACGCATATCCGCGTTGTCTTCGCGCAGGCTCAGGCGATATTCTGCCCGGCTGGTAAACATGCGATACGGCTCGGAGACACCACGCGTCACCAGATCGTCGACCAGCACGCCGAGGTAAGCCTGATCGCGGCGCGGGCACCATGCTTCGCGGCCCTGCACATGCAGACCCGCGTTGATCCCGGCCAGCAGCCCTTGCGCCGCAGCCTCTTCGTAACCGGTCGTACCGTTGATCTGGCCGGCAAAGAACAGCCCGTTGATCACCTTGGTTTCCAGCGACGCTTTCAGTCCACGCGGATCGAAATAGTCGTACTCGATCGCATACCCCGGACGCAGGATGTGCGCATGCTCAAGACCCACCATCGAGCGCACCAATTCCAATTGCACGTCGAATGGCAGGCTCGTGGAAATCCCGTTCGGGTAGAACTCGTTCGTGGTCAGGCCTTCGGGTTCAAGGAAGATCTGATGTGACTCCTTCGACGCAAAGCGGTGAATCTTGTCCTCAATCGACGGGCAATAGCGCGGCCCCACCCCTTCGATGACGCCCGTATACATCGGCGACCGGTCGAGTCCGCCGCGGATGATGTCGTGCGTGCGCTCGTTGGTATGCGTGACCCAGCACGGCACCTGACGTGGATGCTGCTCGACGCGACCGAGGAACGAGAACACCGGCACCGGGTCCAGATCGCCCGGCTGCTCTTCGAGCTTGGAGAAATCGATCGTGCGGCCGTCGATTCGAGGCGGCGTGCCGGTCTTCAGCCGGCCTTGCGGCAGCTTCAGTTCCTTGAGGCGTGCCGACAGCGACACCGCAGCCGGATCGCCTGCGCGACCACCCGTGTAGTTGTTCAGACCCACGTGAATCTTGCCGTCCAGGAAGGTCCCGGCCGTCAGCACGACAGCACGCGAGCGGAAGCGAATTCCCACCTGCGTCACCGCGCCCACTACCCGATCGCCCTCCACCATCAGGTCGTCCACCGCCTGCTGGAACAGCCAGAGATTTGGCTGATTTTCGAGACGGTGCCGGATGGCCTGCTTGTACAGCAGGCGGTCGGCCTGCGCGCGGGTCGCCCGCACGGCTGGGCCTTTCGACGAATTCAGGATGCGAAACTGGATGCCGCCCTCGTCCGTGGCCGCCGCCATCGCGCCGCCCAGCGCATCGACTTCCTTCACCAGATGGCCTTTGCCAATACCGCCGATCGACGGATTGCAGCTCATCTGGCCGAGGGTTTCGATGTTGTGCGTCAGCAGGAGCGTCTTGTTGCCCATGCGCGCGGAAGCCAAAGCGGCTTCGGTGCCGGCGTGGCCGCCGCCGACGACGATTACGTCAAATTCAGTGGGATAAAGCATCGCGGATCTCACGCCGGGACACCGCGTGAACCTTCTAAGGAAAATGTATGGGCGAATTATAGCGGGTTCGGTTTTGGCCCGAATTCGTCCGTTTGGCCAAGGCGATAAAAAAAGCGGTGTGTTTCACGTGAAACACACCGCTCGATCACTCGCAAACCCTTGAGGCCAAAGGCTTTACGCCACCTTCTTCGTCAAACCGAGATACGTTTCGATCACGCGAGGATTCTGCGCCAACTCCACGGCCGGACCCTCCAGCGCCAGCTCGCCGGTCTCCAGCACGTAGCCATAGTCCGAAATCTGCAGGGCCGCGCGGGCATTTTGCTCGATCAGCAAGGTCGCGACACCTGTCTGACGCAGCGCGCTGATGATGTGAAAAATCTCTTTCACGATCAGCGGCGCGAGGCCCAGGCTCGGCTCGTCCAACATCAGCAATTCGGGCTTGCCCATCAGCGCCCGCCCCACCGCCAGCATTTGCCGCTCGCCGCCGGATAGCGTCCCTGCCGCCTGCTTGCGACGCTCCTTCAGGCGCGGAAACAAAGTGAACACCGGTTCAAGCTGGTCCAGGAAGTTGCGCTCCCCTGCCCGCTTGCGTCGGTAGGCGCCGAGCACCAGGTTGTCTTCGACGCTCATCGTCGCAAACAACTCCCGCTTCTCGGGGACGAGACACATGCCTAGCGCCACCCGCTTTTCCACCGGCACCGCGCTGACATCCTCGCTCTGATAGACAATCGCGCCCTTCGCATGGCCGCTCACCGGCAACGCGCCCATGATGGCGTTGAGTAGCGTGGACTTGCCCGCGCCGTTCGGACCGATCACAGACACGATCTGCCCCGGCCGCACCTTGATACTGGCGCCGTGCAGCGCCTCGACCTTGCCGTAGCGGACCGACAGGCCCTCCACGTCGAGGATCGGCATTGCGGAATTCATCATCGTTCTCATCAGTCCACCCCACCCAGATACGCCTCGAGCACCGCCGGATCCTGCTGTACGTCCTGCGGCAAACCTTCCGCGATCCGCGTGCCAAACTCCATCACCACCAGCCGGTCGGTCAGGTTCATCACGAAATCCATGTCGTGCTCGACCAGCAGCACGCTCATCCCCTCTTCCTTGAGCTTGCGCAGCAGATCGGCGAGCTGCTGCTTCTCCTGATAACGCAGACCCGCAGCCGGCTCGTCGAGCAGCAGCAGCGTCGGATCGCAGCACAGCGCCCGCGCGATTTCGAGAATCCGCTGCTTGCCCAGCGCGAGGCTTCCGGCCTCGTCGTACATATGCTCTTCCAGCCCCACGCGACGGATCTGCCGGGCGGCTTCCGCCATCAGGCGCCCTTCTTCCGCGCCGTTCAGCCTTGCCACGCTACGCCACACGCCCGCGTGCCCGCGCAAATGCGCGCCGATCGCGACGTTTTCCAGCACGCTCATGCCCGGCAGCAGCTTGACGTGCTGGAACGTGCGGCCAATCCCGCGTTTGACGATTTCACGTGAAGTGAGCGCATCGATCCGCTCGCCGCGAAACGCGATCTCGCCGCTGGTCGCCCGCAGCACACCCGTGACCAGATTGAAGGTGGTCGATTTACCGGCGCCGTTCGGTCCGATCAGCCCGATGATCTGCCCCGCCTTCACCTCGAAGCTGACGTCGTTCACGGCCACCAGGCCGCCGAACTGCTTGCGCGCCTTATCCACGGTCAGAAGCGTTTCACCGGCTGCGGGCTTGCTGCGCTGCGGCAACGGCTCCGCCTGCTCCGGCACGTGGGCACGCGGCCCGCGCGGAAAGAAGCGCGCCACGAACGGCCACACGCCCTGGCGCGCGTACTGCAGCAACAAGACCATCAGCACGCCGAACACAATCACTTCAAAGTTGCCGCTCTCCCCTAGCAGTTTGGGCAGTAGCGTCTGCAGATAGTCCTGCAGGATAGTCAGGATCGCCGCCCCGAGCACCGCGCCCCACACATGCGAGACCCCGCCCACCACCGCCATGAACAGGAATTCGATGCCGTGGTTCAGACCGAACGGCGTCGGATTCACCGAGCGTTGCAGATGCGCGTAAAGGAAGCCGGAGATCGACGCCAGCACGGCCGCGTAGATAAAGATCACCACACGCATCCACGCCGTATTGACACCCATGGCTTCCGCCATCGCGCCGCCGCCGCGCAAGGCACGGATCGCCCGCCCCGGCCGACTATTAAGCAGATTCTGAACGGACACCACCGCCCCGATCACCACCACCCAGATCAGGTAATAGATATGGCGGCCCGATTCCAGATTGATGCCGAACACGTTAAGCACCGGGATGCCGTTGATGCCGTCGTACTTGCCGAGGATGTCGAGGTTGCCGAACAGATAGAACAGCGCCAGCCCCCAGGCGATAGTGCCGAGCGGCAGGAAGTGCCCTGACAGACGCATCGTCACGGCGCCGAGCATCAGCGCAATCAGCGCTGTCAGCACCACCCCGACTATCAGCGCGAGCCACGGCGACACGCCGTACTGCGTCGTCAGGAAGGCGGTCGTATAGGCGCCCACGCCGACGAACGCCGCCTGACCAAAGCTCGTCATGCCGCCGATGCCGGTCAGCAGGACCAGGCCGATCGCCACGATCGCGTACAGGCCGATGTAATTGAGCAGCGTCACCCAGTACTCGGGCACGTGAAGCGGCTGCGGCAACACCGGCAGCGCGAACATCACGACGAGGAACAGCCAGAAGAACTTGCTTTGCAGGATGCGTTTCATCGTGTCACTCCTCGTCCTCTTCCGCATGCGGGCTGGCGAGACTACGCCACAGCAGCACCGGGATGATCAGCGTGAACACGATCACTTCCTTATAGGCACTCGCCCAGAACGACGAATACGACTCCAGCAGGCCTACCAGTATCGAACCCGCTGCCGCCAGCGGGTAACTGACCAGACCGCCGATGATGGCCCCCACGAAGCCCTTTAAACCGATCAGGAAGCCCGAGTCGTAGTAGATGGTGGTCAGGGGTGCGACGAGGATGCCGCACAGCGCGCCGAGCCCCGCAGCCAGCGTGAACGCGAGCCTGCCGGCCTGGGTCGTGCCGATGCCGACCAGCCGTGCTCCAACCCGGTTGACCGAGGTCGCGCGCAACGCCTTGCCCGAAATCGAGCGGTCGAAATACAGATAGAGCGCCGCGATCAGCACCACAGCCGTCCCCAGCACCCACAGGCTCTGCCCGGAGATGGACAGGCTGCCGAGGTTGAAGGTCGCGTCGGAGAACGCGTTGGTGCGCGAGCCCTCCGCGCCGAACATCACCAGTCCGAGGCCGACCATCGCGAAATGCACTGCGACCGCGACGATCAGCAGCAGGAGCGTCGTGCCTTCGGCGATCGGCTCGAAGGCCAGCCGGTACACGAACGGGCCCATCGGAATCACGATCAGCAGCGTCAGCGCAATCTGCGCCAGCATTGGCAGGGGATGCGCGAACAGCCCATGCGTCACGACATACACCGCGCCCGGAAACAGCAGATACTTCCCCGCCAGTACCGCCAGCGTGCGCGCCGCATGCGCGCGCCGTTCCGGATGCCGCACGAGGCCCGCTGTCTCGACCACGAAACACGCCACCCCCATCGCCATCAGCAGCCAGCAGGTCGCCGGAAATTTCTGCGACTGCAGGGCTGCCAGCGTCAGCGCACCGTAGGAGACAAACTCGCCCTGCGGGATAAAGATGACCCGCGTCACGGAAAACACCAACACCAGCGCCAGCGCGAGCAGCGCGTAAATCGCTCCGGTGGTGATGCCGTCCTGCGCGAGGATCGCCGCAATAGATAGATCCATACTTCCTCGTCCTGAAACGTCGAAAATCGAAACTGAAACCGGGAAACCGACTGCCAAACACAAGCGCCGCGCCGGAGCCCGGCGCGGCGGATACAGGCATTGTCATCGACCAGAATGGCGGCGCGGCGTCAGCCACCGCACGCTGGATGCGCGAGAGGCGCGTACCGTCCGCTTTCCTGCGTTATTCGTTCTGCAGCTTCCACTTGCCGTCGACGATCTGCACGATCACGCGAGCGCGCTGATCGAGGCCGTTGTGGTCGGTCGCGGAGGTGTTCATGATGCCGTGCGAAAGCGGCAACTCCTTGATGTTGGCAAGCGCGTCACGCAGCGCTTCACGGAACGCCGGGGTGCCCGGCTGAGCCTTCTTGAGCGCCTCCGGAATCGCCCGCTGCAGCATCTGGCCGGCATCCCATGCATGACCGCCGAAGGTCGCCACCGAGCCCACGCCATACGCCTTCTCATACGCGTTCTTGTAGGCCTCGGACGACTGCTTCACCGGGTTCGAATCCGGCAACTGGTCCGCTACGAGAATCGGGCCGGCCGGCAGCAACTCGCCTTCGCAATCCTTGCCGCACACGCGCAGGAAATCGTTGTTCGCCACGCCATGGGTCTGATAGATCGCGCCCTTGTAGCCACGCTCTTTCAGCGATTTGGCCGGCAGCGCCGCGGGCGTCCCCGAGCCGGCAATCAGCACCGCGTCCGGGTTCGCCGCCATCGTCTTCAGCACCTGGCCCGTGACCGAGGCATCCGTGCGGGCGTAGCGCTCATTGGCGACCAGCTTCAGATGATGCGCCGCCGCCGCGGCATTGAAGACGCTGTACCAGTTCTCGCCATAAGCATCCGCGAAACCGATGAAGCCGACCGTCTTGATGCCGTGCTTCTCCATGGAACCCGCAATCGCGTCGGCCATCAGGCTGTCGTTTTGCGGCGTCTTGAAGGCCCATGCGCGCTTCGCATCCATCGGCGCGATGATCGCGGCCGACGCGGCCAGCGAAATCATCGGCGTCTTGCCCTCCGAGATCACGTCGAGCATCGCCAGTGAATTCGGCGTGACGGTCGAACCAATGATCGCGTCGACGTGGTCTTCGTCGATCAGCTTGTGCGTGTTCTGCACGGCCTTGCTGGTGTCGGAGGCGTCATCGAGCACGATGTATTGCACGCTCTTGCCGCCGATCTCCTGCGGCAGCAACGCGATGGTGTTCTTCTCAGGAATCCCGAGCGATGCGGCCGGTCCCGTCGTCGACAACGTCACGCCGATCTTCACCTGCGCCAGCGCCGCGCTCGCGCCGCATGCCAACGTCAATGCGAGAGCCGTGCCGATCCACTGCCTTGTCTTTTTCATTGCCTGTCTCCAAACGCTTGATCTGTTTATCGATTATCCGGCTCGCGGGCCGAGTGTCTGAATCTATTGACCAGGTTCAGGTGTGCCAAGCATGGTTTTCCCTGCCGGCCCGGCACGTCTACCTGTCACGTCAATCTGCACTGCCGCGCAAGCAACAAAAAAGGCGCGTCAACTGCACGCGCCTTTGTCCGGATCCGTTTCGCTATGCGCCCTTGGCTCAGTCGCCGGCCAGCTTCCACTTGCCGTCGACAATCTCCACCATCACGCGCGCCCGCTGATCGAGACCGGAGTGGTCGTTCGCGCTCATGTTGAAGATACCGTGCGAAGCCGGTAAATCCTTGGTGCCTTCGAGTGCGGCGCGCAGCGCTTCGCGAAACGCCTGGGTGCCAGGCTGGCCTTTTTGCAGTGCCAAAGGAATCGCCTTCTGCAGCAACAGGCCCGCATCCCACGCGTGACCGCCGAAGGTCGATATCGAGCCGACACCATACGCCGCCTCGTACGCGTGCTTATAGGCGAGCGCACTCTTCTTCACCGGGTTCGAGTCAGGCAGTTGATCAGCCACCAGCAGCGGCCCCGCCGGCAAATAGGTACCGTCGCAATCCTTGCCGCACACGCGCAGGAAGTCGTTGTTCGCGACGCCGTGCGTCTGATAATACTTGCCCTTGTAGCCGCGCTCTTTCAGCGTCTTCTGCGGCAGCGCCGCCGGTGTACCGGCACCCGCGATCAGCACCGCATCCGGGTTCTGCGACATCATCTTCAACACCTGGCCCGTGACAGACGCATCGGTGCGCGCGAAGCGCTCGTTGGCGACAATCCTGATCTTCGCCAGATCGGCGGCCTTGCCGAATTCCTTGAACCAGCTCTCACCGTATGCGTCCGCGAAGCCGATAAAGGCCACCGTCTTCACGCCGTGATCGGCCATGTGCTGGGCGATTGCAGTGGCCATCAGGATGTCGTTCTGCGGCGTCTTGAAGACCCAGGCGCGCTTCGCGTCCATCGGTTCGACGATCGAGGCGGCCGCGGCCATGGAGATCATCGGCGTCGAGGTTTCGGCGGCCACGTCGATCATGGCGAGCGAATTCGGCACGACGGTCGAGCCGAGCAGCGCGTCGACGTGGTCTTCGCTGGTGAGCTTGCGGGCGTTCTTGACGGCCTGGGTGGAATCCGTGGCGTCGTCGAGTACGATGTAATCGATTTTCTGCCCTGCCACTTCTTTCGGCAGCAATGCGATGGTGTTCTTTTCCGGAATGCCGAGCGATGCGGCCGGCCCTGTCGCCGACACCGTTACGCCGATTTTCACGTCTGCAAACGCATGGCCGCTCCACACCGCCGATACGCCCGTCGCAATCAATGCCGCACTCATCCAACGCAATGCCGAATTCATCCCGCTCCTCTTGCTGCCCCGTTACGCGTTTGAATTAAATCTGCTGATTTAAAACCCCGACCCAGCGGTCGGTGAACGGCGAGTGTAGCGGACGCCAGCGGCCTGCGGCAAGCGTTTTGCAAGCCCCGGCAGGGGCCAAAACGCGCCGGCCGGCGCCAGAAAATGAGGATCGGTCTGCAGAAGAAAAGCGGCTGAAAAGCCACTGGAAAAGGTGAAGAAAAAAGCGCGAAAAGAGAGAAGACGACTTTATGAAAGTACAAATAAAAAGCGCTGTTGGATCCATATCCAACAGCGCTTTCGTCTGGGCACTGAGTGCCTCATTGTCTCCTCGTTCTCCACCTGCAAATTCGGTGTTCATCAGAACTGGGTGAAGATTAAACAACCGCTCCTTTCTGGACAACTAGCATTTACCCTAGTGGTGCATCGCAGCACTGAATTGGGGCACGTTTGAAACATCGCGATGCAGCCCTCTGAGCGAAGCCGCGACGGCTTTCCCTCGTCCATTTATATCGGACACCGAAGTACTTTCAGACTGCGTGCCCGCTATGCGCGCAACGGCCGGACTCGCGCCACGATCTCGCCGACAATGCCGCGCCGAAACGCCAGCACGCACGCGATAAAGATCAGCCCCGTGACGATGGTGGCCGATTCGCCCAGCGAGTTGAACCACTGCAGCCCGGTTGCCGACGCGAGCGCACCGCCGATATCGCCCAGCCGGTCCTCGAGTGCGACGATCAGCGCCGCGCCGAGCAGCGGGCCAAACAAGGTGCCCATGCCGCCGACGAGCGTCATCAGGATCACCAGCCCCGACATGGTCCAGTACGCGTCGCTCAAGGTTTCGAAGCCCAGCACCAGCACCTTCAGCGACCCCGCCAGGCCGGCAATCCCCGCCGACAACACGAAGGCCAGCAACTTGAAGCGATCGGTGTCATAGCCGAGCGACACCGCCCGCGGCCCGTTCTCCTTGATCGCCACCAGCACCTGCCCGAACGGCGAATGAACGATGCGCACGATCAGCAGGAACATCAGCACCATCACCACCAGCACGACGTAGTACAGCGTGAGGTCCGACGAGAGATCGAGCATGCCGAACAGCTTGCCGCGCGGCACGCCTTGCAGGCCATCCTCGCCATGCGTGAACGGCGCCTGCAGAAACACGAAGTAGACCATCTGCGCGAGCGCGAGCGTCACCATGGCGAAGTAGATGCCCTGGCGCCGGATCGCGAACAGGCCGACCACCAGCCCGAGCAGCGTCGCCGCAGCGGTGCCCGCCAGCACGCCCAGTTCCGGTGAGTAGCCGAAGGTCTGGATGGCGTAGCCGGTGGTGTAACCGGCCATGCCCAGAAACATCGCATGACCGAACGACAACAGTCCGGTATAGCCGATCAGCAGGTTGAAGGCCGCCGCAAACAGCGCGAAGCACAGCACCTTCATGACGAACAGCGGATAGATGCCGATGAACGGCACCGCGATCAGCAGGAGCAGCAGCAGGCCGTAAAGCGCTTTCCTTTGCATCATTTTTCCTTGCCGAAAAGACCCGCCGGGCGCACCAGCAGCACCAGCGCCATGATGACAAAGACGACCGTCGCCGAGGCTTCGGGGTAGAACACCCGCGTGAAGCCTTCGACCACGCCGAGCATCAGTCCGGTCAGAATCGAACCCATGATCGAGCCCATCCCGCCGATCACGACCACCGCGAACACGGTGATGATCATCGGCTGCCCCATCAGCGGCGAGACCTGGATCACGGGCGCCGCCAGCACACCCGCAAAAGCGGCCAGGGCGACGCCGAAGCCGTAGGTGAGCGTAATCATCAACGGCACGTTGACGCCGAACGCCTCCACCAGTTTCGGGTTCTCCGTACCGGCGCGCAGATAGGCGCCAAGGCGTGTCTTCTCGATCACGAACCAGGTGGCGAAGCAAACCACGAGCGATGCCACCACCACCCACGCACGGTAGTTCGGCAGGAACATGAAGCCGAGATTGGTGGCGCCGGACAGCGCCTCGGGTACGTCGTAGGGCTGCCCCGACGAACCGTAGATGGAGCGAAACACGCCTTCGACGACCAGCGTCAGACCGAAGGTCAGCAACAGGCCATACAGATGATCGAGCTTGTAGAGCCAGCGCAGCATCGAACGCTCGATAAGAATGCCGAACACGCCGACAATCAACGGCGCGAGCACCAGCATCACCCAGTACGGCAGATTGAAATACGACAGCCCCATCCACGTCAGCATCGCGCCCAGCATGAACAACGCGCCGTGCGCGAAGTTGATCACGTTGAGGAGACCGAAGATGATCGCGAGACCCAGGCTCAGGGTCGCGTAGAACGAGCCGTTCACGAGTCCCAACAGCAACTGGCTCAGCATCGCCGAGAGCGGAATGCCAAAGATTTCCATTGAACGCCTTAGCCCTTAACCCATCGTCAAGGTGAGATCGACATGCGCACTGTCCGGCTGCGTGCGGCCCCCCAATTCGGCCCGCGCACAGCGTGGTGACCCGGCTCTCTGTCTGCGGCACCGGCCGCAGACAGACGGGATATCAGCCCGCGCTTATTTCCACAGCGCGCAGCGGGTTTCCGCCTTGGTCGTGAACGCCTGCTCGCCCGGAATGGTCGCCGTGATCTTGTAGTAGTCCCACGGTTCTTTCGATTCAGCCGGCGTCTTCACCTGCATCAGATACATGTCGTGAATCATGCTGCCGTCCGCGCGGATGTAGCCCTTGGCATAGAAGTCGTCGATCCTGGTCTTCTTCAACTGGGCCATGACCTTGTCCGGATCCGTCGAGCCGACCGCCTGCACCGCCTTCAGATAGGTCGTGACAGCCGAGTAGTCGGCTGCCTGCAGGCTCGACGGCATCTTCCTCGTCTTGTCGAAGTAACGCTCAGCCCACTTGCGCGTAGTCTCGTTCCTGTTCCAGTACCAGCTATCGGTCAGCACCAGGCCTTGCGTCGTTTCGAGCCCGAGGCTGTGGATGTCGTCGATAAAGATCAGCAGCGCCGCGAGCTTCATGGTCTTCGTAATGCCGAATTCCTTCGCCGCCTTGATCGAGTTGATGGTGTCGCCACCGGCGTTCGCGAGGCCCAGCACCTGCGCCTTCGACGCCTGCGCCTGTAGCAGGAACGAGGAGAAATCCGAAGCCGACAGCGGATGATGCACGTCGCCGAGCACCTGGCCGCCGTTGGCCTTCACCACGTTCGCGGTCGCCGTCTCCAGCGCCTTGCCGAACGCGTAATCAGCCGTCAGGAAGTACCACGTTTTGCCGCCCTGCTTCGTCACCTCCGCGCCCGTGCCCTTCGCGAGCGCCGTCGTGTCGTACGCATAGTGGATCGTGTAGGGCGTGCATTGCTCGTTGGTCAAGGTATCTGCGCCGGCGCCGACGTTGATATAGACCTTGTGCTTTTCGCCCGCCACCTGGCTCATCGACAGACCCGTCGCCGAATTGGTGCCGCCGATCAGCACCTCGACACCATCGCGGTCGAACCATTCGCGCGCTCGCGATGCGGCGATGTCCGCCTTGTTCTGGTGGTCGGCGTAGACCAGCTCGATCGGCTTGCCGTTGACCTTGCCGCCGAAGTCGGCGATCGCCATGCGGATGGCTTCGAGGCCGCCAGGACCGTCGATATCGGCGTAGAGGCCGGACATGTCGGTGATATAGCCGATCTTGACCGTGCTGTCGTCGGCCCGCGCGCTGCCCATCGTCAGCGCGGCGCTGGCCGCGGCTGCAAAGCAGAATGCCGACAGTCGCGCGAGTGTTTTGATTTTCATTGCGGTCTCCTTGTTTCCTGGCTTGTGGTTATCAGAGGCAATCGGGCATTTATACGCCGAGCAGGTCGTGCAGCGTCGGCATCTTGCTTGCGAGTTCGCCCGCGCAGAAGTGTTCGACGATGCCGCCATGCTCCATCACATAGAAGCGGTCGGCCAGCGGCGCGGCGAAGCGGAAATTCTGTTCGACCATCACGATCGTGTAGCCGCGCGTCTTGAGCGTCATGATCATGCGCGCGAGCGCCTGCACGATGACCGGTGCCAGGCCCTCGGAGATTTCGTCGAGCAGCAACAGGCTGGCGCCGGTGCGCAGGATGCGCGCCACGGCGAGCATCTGTTGCTCGCCCCCCGACAGCCGCGTGCCCTGGCTCGCCCGGCGCTCCTGCAGATTCGGGAACATCGAGTAGATCTCCTCCAGCGACATCATGTGCGCGGCGTCACCGACCGGCGGCGGCAGCAGAAGGTTCTCCTCACATGAGAGGCTCGAAAAAATACCGCGCTCCTCGGGACAGTAGCCAATGCCGCAATGCGCGATGCGATGGGTCGGCATGTCGATGGTCTCGCGGCCGCCGACGCGAATCGAGCCGGTGCGCCGCCCGGTGAGCCCCATGATGGCGCGCAGTGTGGTGGTCCTGCCGGCGCCGTTGCGGCCCAGCAAGGTGACCACTTCGCCGCGGTTCACGGTCAGGTCGACGCCATGCAATATATGGGATTCGCCGTACCACGCCTGCAGGCCCGCGATCTCCAGCGCGGGCTCCGCGCCGGCCACACCGCTGACCTCGACATTCTCGCGCTCCGCAATCGTGTTCATGCGTGCGCTCCGCTGAGCGCGGCATCGGCACTGCCCATATAGGCCTGCATCACGAGCGGGCTTTTCGATACTTCGCCGTACGTACCTTCGGCGAGCACCTCGCCGCGTTGCAGGACCGTGATCGTGTCGGAGATGCCGGCAATCACATTCATGTTGTGCTCGACCATCAGGATGGTGCGGCCGCTCGAGACCTTCTTGATCAGCGCGGTCACGCGATCCACGTCTTCGTGGCCCATGCCCTGGGTGGGCTCGTCGAGCAGCATCAGTTCGGGCTCCATCGCGAGCGTGGTGGCAATTTCGAGGGCGCGCTTGCGGCCATAGGACAGTTCGACCGTCAGCACGTCGGCGAAATCGGTCAAACCGACCTGCGTGAGCAGATCCATGGCGCGGTCATCGAGTTGATGCAGCGAACGCTCGCTTTTCCAGAAATGAAAAGCGGTGCCCAACGCGCGCTGCAAACCGATGCGCACGTTCTGCAATGCCGTCAGATGCGGAAACACGGCGGAAATCTGAAACGAGCGGATGATGCCGCGCCGGGCGATTTGTGCCGGCCGTTCGCGGGTAATGTCGATGCCGTTGTAGACGATCTGCCCTGCGGTGGGCACGAGGAATTTGGTCAGCAGATTGAAGCAGGTGGTTTTACCGGCGCCGTTCGGGCCGATCAGCGCATGAATCGAGCCACGGCGTACGCGCAGGTTGACGCCGTTGACGGCGACAAAGCCCTTGAACTCTCTCGTTAGTCCGCGCGTTTCGAGAATCGTGTCGCCGAGAATCATGTTCCCTTCCATGCGAAGTGAGGCGAAGCACTACGATCTTCCGCGCCAGAGGCTGCGCGACGTGTGATGGCGACGACACCCCCGTGCCGATCGTTGGCGTGGTGCACCCATTACGGACGGTAATCCAGGGCGAGCCACGCAGCATCGCGCCATTGTCGCGCCAATGATGCAGCGCATTCATTGGGATTTGCACTTAGTCTGCGATGCGCGCCGGCGGGCTGCGGCGCGCATCGGGCCTGCGTGTCACGCAATGGACATCGACGACGCCGGACGTACCTGCGACGCCTGACCCGCAAGACGTGCGCGGCGATCCTCGCGAATCATGTCGCTTGCGCGCTCGGCGATCATCAGCGTGGGGGAGTTGGTGTTGCCCGAGGTGATGGTGGGCATCACCGACGCATCGACTACGCGCAAACCCTCGACACCGATCACGCGCAGACGGTGATCGACGACGGCGGCGGGATCGTCCGCGGTGCCCATCCGGCAGGTGCCGACGGGATGGAAGATGGTGGTGCCGACTTTGCCGGCTGCCTGCTGCAGTTCTTCTTCGGTCTGAAACTCGATGCCTGGCAGAATCTCCTGCGGCCGATACGGGGCCAGTGCGGGCGCGGCGGCAATGCTCCGTGTCAAGCGCATCGCATTGGCTGCGACGTGGCGGTCGTAATCGGTGGACAGATAGTTGGGTGCGATCAGCGGCGCCACGTGCGGCTCGGGGGAGACGATGTGGATGCTGCCGCGCGAGGTGGGACGCAACTGGCACACCGACGCCGTGAACGCGTTGAAGCGATGCAACGGCTCGCCGAAGCGATCGAGCGAAAGCGGTTGCACGTGATACTCGAGATCGGGGCGGGTGAGCGAGCGATCATCGGGATCCGATTTCGCAAACGCGCCGAGTTGGGAGGGCGCCATCGACATCGGTCCGCTCTGGAACAGCGCGTACTGCAGACCGATCATGAGCTTGCCCCACCAGTGCGCGGAGGCGGTGTTGAGGGTGCGGACGCCCTCGACCTTGTACGCCATGCGCAACTGCAGATGGTCCTGGAGATTCTCACCGACGCCGCGCAGATCCTGCACGACCGGTATGCCAAGGTTTTGCAGATGCGCGCCGTTGCCGATACCGGAGAGCTCGAGTAGTTGCGGCGAGTTGACCGCACCGGAACTGAGGATAACTTCACAACGGGCTTTGGCGAAATAATCGGTGTCATTGCCGCGATATTCGACCCCAGAGCAACGGCGGCCGTCGAACACGACGCGCTGCGTGACGGCGCCGGTGATGATGGTGAGATTGGGGCGATTGAGCGCGGGACGCAGAAAGGCTTTGGAGGCATTCCAGCGGATGCCGCGTTTCTGGTTGACGTCGAAGTAGCCGACGCCGCTGTTGTTACCGCGATTGAAGTCGTCGGTGGCGGGGATGCCGGTTTGCTGCGCGGCTTGTGCGAAGGTTTCGAGGATTTTCCATTTGAGGCGTTGTTTTTCGACGCGCCAGGGACCGCCTGCGCCGTGCGATTCGTTGGCGCCGCCGTGGTAGTCCTCGCTGCGTTTGAAGATGGGGAGGACGTTGTTCCAGGACCAGGCGGTGTCATTGGTGACGCGGGCCCATTCGTCGTAGTCTTCGCGCTGGCCGCGCATGTAGATCATGCCGTTGATGGATGAGCTGCCGCCTAGCACTTTGCCGCGCGGATATGAGAGGGAGCGGCCGTTCAGGCCGGGTTCTTCTCGCGTTTTGTAGAGCCAGTCTGTGCGGGGGTTGCCGATGCAGTATAAATACCCTACCGGGACGTGGATCCAGTGGTAGTCGTCCTTGCCGCCGGCTTCCAGTAGAAGTACGGTGACTTCGGGGTCCTCCGTCAGGCGGTTGGCTAGTACGCAGCCTGCTGTGCCCGCGCCCACTACTATGTAGTCGAATTCGCCTTCCAGCGTTCGCTGGGTTTCGTTGCTGTTTTTGTTCATTTGGTTTGTCTCCTTCGTCTGTTTGCCTGCGGCGGGGGCTTTGGGTTTTTGCCTGCGGCGCTTTGGTTGTTGCTCTTGGGGTGTTGGCCTTTCCTTGCATTCTTAGCGGTCTATTAGCTTCGCCCCTGTGCGGGGCGGCACTTACTTTCTTTGCCGCCGCAAAGAAAGTAAGCAAAGAAAGCGGGCTCACACCGCTAGCCCGTAGTGAGACATCTCAACATGCTTCGGGAAACGGCCCAACACAAGACCCGCCCTCGCACCACACCCGTTCGTGACAAAGCCGTCATCCGCTCCAGCGTCGCGCTTCGCGCCCCGCCGTCAGGCATAACGGATCTTCAGCTCGCTCGTCCCGCGTCTTGCATGATTAGGCATCCAAACATTCTTTACACATACTCCAGGCGTTCACACCCGCATCCCACCACTAGCAGACCCTTCCGCCGCGCACGCAGTGCGCGGGCGGGATGAATGACTGCTGTGTCACTTTCGCGGGTGATGCGAGAGACCATCTTGTCTCGGACCACTTCGTGATCACACGGGGGGGTGGCTCACTATGGGCTGGCGGTGTGAGCCCGCTTTCTTTGCTTACTTTCTTTGCGGCGGCAAAGAAAGTAAGTGCCGCCCCGCACAGGGGCGACACTAATAGACCACTAAGAATGCAAGGAAAGGCCAACCCCCCAAGAACAACAACCAAAAAGCGCCGCAGGCAAAAACCCAAGCCTAAGCTCCAACACCACCCAAATCCAATGAGTAATGCTCAACCACCCCATAAGCCGCGCTAATATCAGAAGATGGACCTAACCCTGCTCCGAGCCTTCGTCACAGTCGCCAAAGAGGGCAACCTCACCCGCGCGGCGGCGCAACTACACCTGACCCAACCGGCGGTCAGCCTACAAATCAAGCACCTGCAGGAAACCCTGGTCCTAACCCTATTCACACGAACCTCCCACGGACTAACCCTAACGCGCGACGGCCAGGCGCTCCTCCCACATGCCGAACGCGCGCTCAGCGCCGCCAACGACGTCCACCGCGCCGCCGCATCGCTGCGCCACGAGGTCCGCGGCACGCTGCGCATCGGCACCATCCTCGATCCGGAATTCCTCCGCCTCGGCGGCTTCCTCAAACAACTCGTCGAAACCTGGCCGCATATCGAAACCGCCTTGCGCCACGGCATGTCCGGCTGGGTCCTCGAGCAGATCCGCGCCGGCGAACTCGACGTGGGTTACTACATCGGCCAGCCATCAGAAGACGATACCCGTGACGGCGCCGCCTTTCACGCGCTCACGCTGACCCACTTCCAGTACCGCGTGCTCGCGCCCGCCGGCTGGAAAGACCGCGTCAAAGGCGCGCGCGACTGGCGCTCCCTCGCCGCCCTGCCCTGGATCTGGACGCCGCCCGCCTCCGCGCATCATCGGCTGCTGTCGCGGCGCTTCGCCGAAGCCGGCGTCAAGCCCGTCAAAGTGGCCGAGGTCGATCAGGAGCCGTCCATGCTCGATCTGGTCAAATCCGGTGTCGGCCTCACCCTCGCGCGCGACGCCACCGCCATCGCCGAAGCCCACGCCCACGCGCTCACCATCGTCGAAGGCGTCACCGTGCCGACCCAGTTGAGCTTCGTCACGCTGGCCGCTCGCCAGAACGATCCGGCAATCGCCGCGGCCCTCAGGCTCATCGAGCAGCAGTGGGCGATATGAGCCGCACTCATGACAGCGCCGCCGCACGCGGCAAACAATCACAGGCGGCTTAACACCACCGTCACGCGCTTTTTGCTAGATTCGAGGTTCGCGCGTCTGGTTTGCGCCCGCCTTTGTTTGAGTTTCGTTCGAGTTTGTCCTTCCTGGCGCGCTTCGCCCCTGTCACATGCCTCTGAAGCCGCCGACAATCCATCCTTCCCGAGGAGCCTGACATGGCACGCAACATCGAAATCAAAGCCCGCGCACAGCAATTCGAGCAACTCCGCGAACGCGCCGCCGAACTTTCGCCCGAGGCTCCGCTGATCTTCCGCCAGCAGGACTTCTTCTACGATGTGCCGCGCGGACGCCTCAAGCTGCGTCAGTTCGACGACGGTACCCCGGCCGAACTGATCTTCTATCAACGCGACGATCGCGACGGCCCCAAGGCGTCCTACTACACGCGCAGCCCCGTGACCAACCCGGAAGCCATGCACGCGCTACTCGCCACCGCGCTGACCACGCGCGGCATCGTCACCAAGGAACGCCACGTCTACACGACCGGACGCACGCGGATTCACCTCGACCGGGTGGACGGTCTCGGTGACTTTATCGAACTGGAAGTGCTCCTCGCCCAGGACGACGACGAGGAAGGCGGTCACGCCGAAGCGCACGCGATGTTTGCGAAGCTGGGCGTGCCGGAAACGGATCTGGTCGCCGTTGCGTATGTGGACCTGCTCAGCCCGGACAGCGAGCCGCGGCAAGCGGCGTGAGTGAAATGTATCGGCGCCGCTTCAGGTAGCGGCGGCGCCGGGCGCGAGGTGCCCCAACGGCAACGGCCCATTGCGCTTGAACGTGGTCAACACGATGTTCGAGCGCACACTGTCCACCCCCGGCACCCGCATCAACTTCTTCATCACGAACGACGACAGCGCATTCAGATCCGGCGCCACAATGCGCAGCAGATAATCCGCATCCCCCACCACCGCGTGGCACTCCAGCACCTCGGGCAGCACGTCGATCTGCTGCTGGAACTGTTCGATAATCGAGTCGCCGTGATGCTTGAGCTTGAGACTGGTGAACGCGGTCACGCCAAGCCCGAGCTTCTCCGGGCGCAACACGACCCGATAGCCGTCCACCACGCCCACCTGTTCGAGCCGCTGCAGCCGCCGGCCGATCTGCGACGGCGAGAGCGGCACCTGCTCGCCGAGCTGCTGATGCGTCGCCCGGCCGAAGCGCTGCAACACCTCCAGCAGCGCGAGATCGAAGTGATCGAGTTCCAGCATGATTGATCCCCGCACCAATTTACGTTGTGATGCACGATTATTGCATATGTCGGTATATCGGCGCGCTCTTTGCGCCCTTTCCGCAGCTTACCCGCTCTACACTGACTGGACCGACACACCGCATACGAGCGCAGCATCATGTCCAGTCCGAACCCCGTCAACCTGCAGGAACCCTTCGACGCCGGCCTCGCCACCCGCGCCGACTTCACCCTCGACCAGCCGCTGCATCTTTACGGCGCCGTCGATCATGCAGTCTGGAAGCAGCTCTACACACGCCAGACGGCTTTGCTGAAGGGCCGGGTCTGCGAGGCGTTTCTGGACGGCGTGGCGCGGCTGAATCTCTCGAGCGAGCATGTGCCGTCGTTTGCCGCCATCAACACACAGCTTACGCCCGCAACCGGCTGGGAGATCGTCGCGGTGCCGGGACTGGTGCCGGAGCAGGTGTTCTTCGAGCATCTGGCGAACCGCCGCTTTCCGGTCACGTGGTGGATGCGCCGTCCCGACCAGCTCGATTACCTGCAGGAACCGGACTGCTTCCACGACCTGTTCGGCCACGTGCCGCTGCTGATCAACCCGGTATTCGCGGACTACATGCAGGCCTATGGCCGCGCGGCGCTGGCGGCGGATAACGTCGGCGCCCTGCCGCTGCTCGCGCGGCTCTACTGGTACACCGTCGAGTTCGGCCTGATCCGCGATGCGGCCAGCCCGAGCGGCGTGCAGATCTACGGGGCGGGGATTGTGTCGAGCAAGAGCGAGACGCTCTACAGCCTCGAAAGCGCGGCGCCCAACCGGCTCGGCTTCGACCTCGCGCGCGTCATGCAGACCCGCTACCGGATCGACACGTTTCAGAAGACGTACTTCGTGCTCGACGATTTCGCGCAACTGTTCGAGCTGGCCCGCACCGATCTCGGCCCGCTCCTCGCGACACTCGCCGACGCCGCGCCGTTCGCGGCAGGCGCCGTGCTTGCGTCCGATCGCGTGATCAATCGCGGCACCCAGCAAGGCTGGCAAACCGACGGCGACGTCTGAACCGGCGGATCCGGCGGATTCGGGTCAGGCCGCGCCCGGCAGCGGCGCGACCCGATCCGTGAAAAAATAGCCACATGTCCGCGCCTTGCGCGCCGTTTCACTCCGCACGCGCCGGCCGGTCAACCAGACGGACGCACCCCGGCGCGCCGATCCAAGCGAGCAGACAAGCGAGGCACTTCCATGATTCACAAACTGACTTCCGAAGAACGTTCGACGCAATTGGCGCAGCTTCACGGCTGGGTTGCCGTCGCCGGCCGCGATGCGATCCAGCGGCATTTCAAGTTTGCCGATTTCAACGAGGCGTTCGGTTTCATGACGCGGGTCGCGATCAAGGCCCAGGAAATGGACCATCACCCGGAGTGGTTCAACGTCTACAACAAGGTGGAAATCACGCTCTCGACGCACGAGGCGAACGGCCTCACCGAACGCGATATCAAACTGGCCCGTTTTATCGATCAGGCCGGCAAGGACGCTCAGAAGGGCTAGGTATCAAAGTGCGCTGGAAACTGTCTTTGCAGTACCATGAAAGGGCTTTGCAGGTATTGGAGGGCGCTAACCTTCACTTCTACAGGCCATTCTTAAGGCGAACGTAAGAATTCCACGCTTCCCGTGCGGTCGCATCCAAACCTTCCGGTGGTAGCGCGGTCTGACGCTGTACAATCATCAGCGCATACGGCTTGGAGAGCGCGCTTGCCTCCTTGCACAGAACGAGTTCGTCGCCGCTCGAAGGTGAGCGGGCGCGCCAGAAGTTGATCGCGGCTTCCAGTTCGTGGATCGAAATATCGGACATGACTTTCGTGATTGCTCCCTGTCGCGCAGCCACGGCGACGCCACCCGGCATCCTGTGCAGCAGGCGCCCCGGCGAACCGCGAGCCCGAACGTCTAAACCCATTGTACTTGAGCGAAACCCATGCGACTCCTTCTGATCGAAGATGACCGCCCCATCGCACGCGGCATCCAAAGCAGTCTCGAACAAGCCGGCTTCACGGTCGACATGGTCCACGACGGCATTTTCGCCGAACAGGCCCTCACGCAAAACCGCCACGAACTCGTGATCCTCGATCTGGGTCTGCCCGGCATCGACGGCATGACGCTGCTCTCGCGCTTTCGTCAGAGCAACCGGCACACGCCTGTGATCGTGCTGACCGCGCGCGACGAACTGAACGACCGCGTCCAGGGCCTGAATTCCGGCGCCGACGACTACATGCTGAAGCCCTTCGAACCGGCTGAACTCGAAGCGCGCATCCGTGCCGTGATGCGCCGTAGCGGCCCGCACGGCGACATGCCGCGCCCGGAAGTGTCGTTGGGCGGCGTGCGTCTGTCGGGCGTCGATCGCCGCATCTTCAATGACGACAAGCCGCTCGAACTGTCGCCGCGCGAATTCGCCGTGCTCGAAATGCTGCTGCTGCGCCACGGCCGCGTGGTCAGCAAGGCCCAACTGCAGGACCACCTGACGCACTTCGGCGGCGACCTCGGCGACACCGCGATCGAAGTCTACGTGCACCGCGTACGCAAAAAGCTCGAAAACTGCCGCGTCGAAATCGTCACGGTGCGCGGTTTCGGCTACCTGTTGCAGGAAATCCGTCAGGCCGCATAATGGCCATGAAGGCTCGGGCCGCGCTGACGGCCCGATGACCTGACGGCGCTGGGCCGGCACCGCACATTCATCGCATGGATGCGCCGTGTGCCGTCATCCAGCGGCTTTTAGCGGCGCCATTGCCGCTCTCGCTTTGCCTCTTTGATCGCGTTCGACCATGCCCCACCCGGCCGCGAATAGCCTGCGCCGCACGCTGCTGCGCCGCCTGGCCGCCCCCCTTTCCCTGCTCGCGTTGATGAGCGGCCTGATCGCCTACTGGCTCGCGTGGCAATACACGCAGCATGTGGTCGACCGGTCGCTGGCCGACCTCGCCACCGCCATTTCCCGGCAGATCCAGATTGCCGGCCCGAGTGCGTCGAGCAGCGTGCGGCCGCTCGCCCAGGCCATGTTCTCCGATCCGGTCGAACATCTCATCTACCGGATCAGCGACGGCGAAACCGAAATCGCCGGCGACCCGTCGCTGCCGCTGCAGGGCAAGAACGTGCGCATCATGCACTACGCCTACGTGTTCGAGACGCAGCACGCGGGCGTCACCATGCGCGTCGCGCAAGTGCGAGTCGACCAGCCCAAAGGCAATCCGATCGTCGTCGAGGTGGGACAGCCGGTCGAGCACCGCATTGAAATCGCCGCCGAGTTCCTCGTGGCGATCATGATGCCGCTGCTGCTGTTGCTGCTTGCCGGCTGGGTAATCGTCTGGCGCGTGGTCAATCAGCAGCTCAATCCGTTGACCGATCTGGCCGACTCGCTGAACCGGCAGACTCACACGTCGCTGGAGCCAGTCGACGAGACCTACGTGCCGGTCGAAATCCGTCCGCTGACGGGCGCACTGAACGCTCTGCTCGATCGTCTGAAAGCTGCGCTCGACGCGCAGCGCAAGTTTATCGCCGACGCCGCGCACCAACTGCGCACGCCGCTCACCGCCGTCAAGCTGCACGCGGAACAGGCCGCCGTGGCCCGCGACCCGCAACATACGCTCGCCGCCGTGCGCGAACTGCGCGCCGCCGCCGATCGCGCGGTGCGCCTGTCCAACCAGTTGCTCTCGCTCGCGCGCGCCGAGCCGGGCGAGCAGGCTGCACGCTTCGTCAACGTCGACATGGCCGCGCTGGCCTTCGAAACCGGCGCGGAATGGGTGCCGCGGGCGCTTGCGGTCCACGTGGACCTGGGCTTCCAGCGCCTCGACGACCCGGCCAACGATCGTCCGCTCACCGCGCGCGGCAACCCGGTGCTGTTGCACGAGGTGATTGCCAACCTGCTCGACAACGCGCTGAAGTATGTGCCACCCTCGCGTTTCGACGGCGGACGCATCACGGTTACCGTCTCGCAGAGCCGCATCGACGAAGTGGCGATGGCGGAGATCATCGTTGAGGATAACGGACCAGGTGTGCCGGTGAACCAGCAGGCCGATCTGTTCAAGCGCTTCTTCCGCGGCGACGGCCAGAGCGAAAGCGGCGTAGACAGCGGCGCGGGCCTCGGCCTCGCGATCGTTCACGACATCATGGTGCTGCATCACGGCAGCGTGCATTACGAAGACGCGCCCGATGGCGGCGCACGCTTTATCGTGCGGATTCCGCTGACGGCCAGCAATGTGCCGCGCGAACCCGAGGGCCGGCGCTTGCCAAAAAAATCGGCGCACAAGGCGCCGATCGATCTGTAATTCCGCAGTCGCTATCTGGTCAGTCGTTGTCGCACTGACTGGCGGCCCGGCGAAAGCCAAGCGGGGCTGCGCTTACGCAGCCCGCACCTCACTTCTTTTTCTTCCTGGCCTTCTTGCCTGCCTTTTCCGGCGGCGCCAGCATCGTGCCGCGGCATTTGCGCGCGCCGCACCGGCACTCGTATTCCTTCTGCAGTTTCTTGGTCTGGCGCGCGTCGATCACGAGGCCGTAGTCGTAGAACAGTTCTTCGTCAGCCGCGATATCGCGCAGCGCGTGCACGTAAACGTGCCCGTCGATCTCTTCCGCTTCGCAATTCGGCGCGCACGAATGGTTGATCCAGCGAGCGCTGTTGCCGTCCACTTTGCCGTCGATCACCCCGCCGTCATCCAGCGCGAAGTAAAACGTGTGATTCGGTTCTTTCGGATTGTGTGGATGACGTCGCAAAGCTTCCTTCCACGAGATCCGCTCGCCCTTGTATTCGATCAGGCGCTCGCCGGCCGCAATCGGTTCGAGGGCAAACACGCCTTTGCCATGCACTCCCGAACGGCGCACGACGATCCTGCGTGAACTCATTGAATGAATCCTTGTGAAGAACTGGGGATGAACATCTGGACTGTCGTCAGCACCGGCTGCATGCTGGCGGCCGGATTTTCTGACTCGAATAGCAAACGCGGCGCCTTGCGGGCGCCGCGTCGACTTGCAACGCACGTGCGTCACATCCGGCATCGTACACGCTTGATATGGCTTCCTTCAACCGTCAAACCGGTATCAGCGTGTTCCGCGCGTCGCAGACCTAACGCTGTCCGAACGAAATATCGCCGAACAGTGCCTTTTGATCGCGCGGTTGCGAGCGCCAGTACTGCGGCGGCGCCTCCACCGTCGCGCCCAGTTGCGCGGCGGCGTGCCACGGCCAGCGTGGGTTGTAGAGCAGTCCGCGAGCCAACGCGATGAGGTCGGCGTCGCCCTCTTCGATCAGTTGATCGGCGTGCAGCGGATCGGTGATGAGACCCACGGCAATTGTCGTGAGCCCCGTCGCCTGCTTCACCGCGCGTGCGAACGGCACCTGGTAGCCAGGCTCGAGCGGGATCTTTTGCAACGGCGAAACACCGCCGGACGACACATCGATCCAGTCGCAGCCGCGCTTTTTCAACTCCTGCGCGAAGGCAATCGTATCGTCCAGGCTCCAGCCGCCTTCGACCCAGTCGGTCGCCGACACGCGCACGCCCACCGGTTTGTCGGCCGGAAACGCGGCGCGCACGATATCGAAGATCTCCAGCGGAAAGCGCATGCGGTTTTCGCGCGAGCCGCCGTATTCGTCAGTGCGCTGATTGGCAATCGGCGAGAGGAACTGATGCAGCAGGTAACCGTGTGCCGCGTGGACTTCGAGCGCGTCGATACCGAGCCGCGCGGCACGCCGCGCCGACGCTGCGAACGCCTCGCGAATCCGGTTGAGGCCGGCGGTATCGAGTGCCAGCGGCGGCTCTTCGCCGGCCTTGTGCGGCAGCGCGGACGGCGCATGCGGCAACCAGCCGCCCTCGGCGACCGGAATCAGCTGACCGCCATCCCATGGCGTATGGCTCGACGCCTTGCGGCCCGCATGCGAGAGCTGCATCGCCACCGGAATCGAAGCATGTTTGCGGATCGCGGCCAGCACCGGCACGAGTGCGGCTTCGGTGACGTCGTCCCACAGGCCCAGATCGCCGGGGGTGATGCGGCCGTCGGGTTCGACCGCGGTCGCCTCGATGCAGAGCAGGCCCGCGCCCGATAACGCCAGGCCACCCAGGTGGATCATGTGCCATGCGGTGGCTTCGCCGCGCTCGGCGGAATATTGACACATCGGCGACACGACAATGCGATTGGCAAGCGTCACGCTACGCAGCGTGAGCGGAGAAAAAAGCGCGCTCATGGATTACGCCCAAGGGAAGCGGAGGAGCGAACGAGCATAGCACCGCGTGTGATTCGCTGCTGGACAGGGGCGCATCGCGGTCGGCCAGGATGCGCCCTGGCCTGCCACGCATCTGTGAAGTGACGAAGTCCGGCGCAACTGCGCCTGGCAGTGCGTACGGTTAGCGCGTGCCGTTTTCGGATGATGGCTAACGGCTAACGGCTGATGGCTTACGGTTTCGCGGTGCCCTGCTCGACCTGGTCGAGCCATTCGCCGAACATCCGCCGCGCCGCTTCTTCGAGGCCGGGGCCGAAACGGGCGGTCTCGGCGCGCAGTTGGCGCACGTCGATGCCTTCAGCCACGATTTCTCCAGCGTTACCGATCAGCCAGGGCTCGAAGCGGTCAGCGCGGATTTCCGGGTGGCATTGCAAACCCAGCACGTGCTGGCCCCACGCGAACGCCTGGTTCCGGCAAGCGGGAGTCGAAGCAAGATGAGTCGCACCGGCCGGCAAGTCGAAGGTGTCGCCGTGCCAATGCAGCATGGAGGTAAGCGCCCCGTCCAGATGACGAAGCGGCGACGCGCGTCCGGCGTCGGTCAGCGTGAGCGGGGTCCAGCCGAGTTCCGTGCGGCCTGCCGGGTAGACCCGGGCGCCGAGCGCCCGCGCTATCAGTTGCGCGCCAAGGCAGATGCCAAGCGTAGGCAGACCGGCTGCGATGCGCTTTTCGAGCATCGACAACAGCGGTACGAGCGTCGGGTAATGCACGTCGTCGCCAGCACTGATCGGCCCGCCCAGCACCACCATCAGCGAAGGCGCGACAGGGTCCGGCGCCTCGATGCGGCCTAACCCGACATCGAGGTAGCGTACTGGCCGGCTACGCTCGCCCAGCACCAGCTCGAGACTGCCCAGATCTTCGAAGTGGACATGGCGAATGGCCAGAACTTCGTGAATCATCCGCAGATCCCATCATCAGTTGGACAAAACAATACGACGCAACGCCGGTCAGGCAGGCCGCATGGAGCGGCTGCCGATGACCGGCTTCGCAGTGTGGCGGACCCGCGTTACTGCGCGTAGATCTTCCAGGTCTTCTTCTGGGTCGCAGCGTCAGCAGCTTCGTACACCGAGCAGTCGAGACGCACGTCCGTGTCCGACATCTTCAGATGGAGCAGCTTGCATTGATGCGGTGTCTTCTTCGCATTCTTGCTCGGCTCGAAATGCACGCAGGTCAGACACATGCGGTGCGGCGGAATGTCTTCCTGCGTTTCGAGCTGATGAACCGTCTTCAGCAGCGTGCGGTAGAACAATGCCTGTTCGTCCTCGCGCAGCGTACCCACCGCCTTGGAGAGGAAGTCCGGCCATTGCGCCGCGCGCTTGGCTGCCGTACGGCCACGCGCCGTCAGACGCACCGCGAGGGCGCGGCCGTCGTCGAGGGCACGGCGCTTTTCGACCAGCCCCTTGCTTTCCAGGGTGCTGACCGCATCGCTCGTGGTCGCGGCGGTCAACGCCGTCTCACGTGCGATTTCGCCCAGGCGCATCGGACCCTTGCGTTGCATCAGCAACACCAGGATCTCGCCTTGAGTGGGCGTCAAACCCGCGCCTTCGGCCCACTCCCATGCCTGGCTTCGCATGGCCGTGCTCAGTCGCAATAGGCTGTGGGTAACTCGCCCGGTTGCCTGCTCTCCGTATACGCCTTCGCTCATAATCTTTCGTTGGTTATTGACAGCATGTCGCTGTTAGCTGGCCGTCGGGTGCCAAACACGCCGGCAGCCTGTATGGGGGCAGCCTCGCCCGAACCACGGACGGACTGAATCTACTATCTCGAAAATGTACCGCCACGCACGCCATTTCTGGCGCACCCTACTACAACACTGTTTTGCCATCTTCGACCCCCTGCCGACCACCAAGCCGGCCAGCAGCGCAACGTGATCGAAGCTGCGAAAACGACATTCTATGCGAGAGCGGCGAATCGTACAGCTAACTTATTCACCGAACCCTGTGGATAACCACGGGAAAACGCCCGGGACTGGCTGTGCATCGATTCTTGACAAGCCTTTTGAGCCCTTCGCCGCCGCCGAAGTTATCCGTACTTCCCGGCCGGGACGCGCGCCCGAACAGCATGGTTATCATTGACGCATCGCTTTGACTTTGCAAGGAATTATTCAGTTGTCCACAGGCTGATGCAATGCTTGTTAACTACTACTACGTTTGTATACGTAAACTTTGGAAACCTCTAAGGAAGCCCGAGCTGGAATCAGGATCACGAAAAAAAACCCGCAAAAATCTGTTTTCTGCGGGTTCCAGCCGGATCCACCGGCCTTCTTTCCAAACCTTCACGTCTACCCCGTCGTCACGCACGCCACTGCAGACACTGCTGCCGCACCGCTTCGTGCAACGACTTTTCATGTTCAAAAACGGTCCGCAGCCAGGTTGCATCGTTGACCTGACCACGTGCGATCGACGCCACTTCCGCCAGCGCCTTCCCCGAACCCAATGCGTCGGCATGCGGCGCGATGCGTTCGAGCGTTTCGAGGATGTCTTCTGAAATCGTCTTGCGCTCGCCCGTCTGCGGATCGATACAGGTGCCGGCCAGTCCGAAGCGGCAGGCTTCGAAACGGTTGAAGGTGTAGACGAGGTAGTCGTCTTCCCGCGGCGTCAACGGTTTATCGAGCAACAGATGACGCGCCAGCGTCTGGATGTAGCAGGCAATCGCCGCCGCGCGGTCGACCGACAGCGGCGTATCCATCACGCGCACTTCGATGGTCCCGAAGCCCGGCTTCGGACGAATGTCCCAGTAGAAATCTTTCATGCTGTTCACGACACCCGTGTGAACCATCTTCGAAAAGTATTCCTCGAAGCTGTCCCAGGTCAGCATGAACGGCGCGCGCCCGGAGAGTGGGAAGGCGAACACCGAATTCAGACGCGCCGAATGAAAGCCGGTGTCCACCCCTTGCACGAACGGCGACGACGCCGACAGCGCGATGAAGTGCGGGATGAAACGCGACATGGAATGCAGCAGGTACAGCGCGCTGTCCGAATCCGGACAGCCGATATGCACGTGCTGGCCGAACACCGTGAACTGCTTGGCGAGGTAGCCGTACAGCTCCGAGAGGTACTGAAAGCGCGGCGTATCGACAATCTGCCGGTCGCTCCATTGCTGGAAGGCGTGCGTGCCGCCGCCGCACAAGCCCACGTTCAGGTGGTCCGCCGCCGACACCAGCGTGTCGCGAATCGTGCGCAGATCGGCCAGCGCCTGCTCGTGCGAGGTGCAGATGCCGGTCGACAGTTCGATCATGCTTTCCGTAATCTCCGGCGTAATGTTGCCGGGAATCTTTTCATCCTTGATGAGCCGCAGCAGATCGGAGGCGGCTTTGGTCAGATCATAGTCATGGGTGTTGACGATCTGCATCTCGAGTTCGATACCGAAGGTGAACGGTTGCGAATCGACGAAGCGTTCGAGTGACATGGCGTCCCCTGATTCAAGTCGGCGGGACTGGCGCTGCCGGCCCCGCCGTTTTCAATGTCGAAAGTATGTGCGGCGCGAAAGCGCGTTTTCTTCCGTTCTCCGCAACTATTCTTCGCGGCGTTCGCCGGCCAACGCGAGCGAACGATAGACCAGCCAGGGTCCGACAATCTGCAGGACCACGATCGAGCACATCATGATCGCGCGCAGGCTCGGATCCAGATTCGGATACAGCGTGTAGGTATCGTCGACCAGCAGATACGCGAGCGCCGACATCGGCGAAAGCGAGAGGCCGAGCGCCACCCCCTGCTTCCAGTTCAATCCGCTCGGTTTCGCAAACGCCAGCACACCGACGAGTTTGCCGACGAGCCGCGCAACGATCAGTCCCAGCGCAGCCAGTCCGCCGATGCCGATGTCCTTCCATTCGAACGAAGTCAGCGTGAGCACGAACAGAATCACAGTGAGCAGCCAGCCGGCCGTGCCGAAGTGCTGCGGCCACAATTGCGGCCGCGCTTCCATGTTTTTCACGATGATGCCGGCGGCGAGCAGGCTGAGAATCGTCGAGAGCTTGAACAGATGCGCAATCGCGATGGCCAGCAGCACGAGGCCGAAGAGCGCGACGAACGAATGCTCGTCCTGCATGTTCATGCGGCGATAGAAAAAGATGCAGGTGCGGGCGAGCGCGAACGCGAGCACCAGCGATCCGATCAGCAAATAAAGCGGCTGCAGGATGGTGGCGAACACGTTGCCGTAGGCTTCCTGATGCAACCAGCCCGACACGAGTTTTTCGACCACCACCGCGTACATGCTGTTGAGCGCAGTCAGTGTGAGCAGACGTTGCGTGACCTGGCCTTCCGCGCGCAATTCCGTTTTCAACTGGATCACCATCGCGGGCGAGGTGGCCATGGCGATGGCGGAGAGTACGAGGGCAACGATAGTCGGAACATGCAGGAACAACAGCACCGGCAAGACGAGCACGAACGTCAGCGTCGACTCGGCGATGCTCGACAGGATCAACCAGGGGTTGCGCCGGATCCAGCGCAGGTCGAGCCGGCTGCCGAGTTCGAACAGCAACAGGCCGAGCGCGACATCGAGTAGCGGCCGCGCCGCTTTCGCCGACACCGAATCGATCACGCCGAAACCGGCCGCGCCGGCCACCAGGCCGATCACGGCATAACCGGAAATACGTGGCAGCCGCCAGGCGCGATAGCAAAGTTCGCCGCACAGACCGGCGGCGAGCAGCGCCAGCCCTGCCCAAAAAATGGCATCAGGTGAAAGCGGCCAGCCAGGGAAGAATGAAAACGCCGACTTCATCGTGGGAGGTTCTCCTTTGTCGACCAGAGTTAGCGCTTCAGCGCTTACTCTGGTCCCATGCAGTATCTGCGGTCGACCAGAGTTAGCGCTTTAGCGCTTACTCCGGTCCCATGCATAGTTGCTATCAGCAACGGCAAGCGACACGAACCGGCGGAAACACCGGCAAGCCCGTCAACGCGCAATGTCTTGATGGCTGCGTTTGCTTTGTGCCGACCAGCGTTGCGAATCGTCAACGATCGGGTGAAATCTGAACGCGCCGGACCTGCCAACCTGCAGGCAGTGAACCCGGGTGTGCTGCTGCAGCACGGGCTGCCCCAGCGATGGGTCCCGGCACGGGTGAAAAGAACGCCGTCGACTTGAATCAGAGTCTGATGGACCGGCACCGTTCCATGAGTGCGTCTGCCGTTTGTCGAAAGGCATGACGCGGAAAGAACGGCGATTGTGCCATAGGTTTTCCGGGTCGATCGGAAACGCTCGAATGCGGACGCGAAGCGGTAAAAATGCGCCCGTTTCGCCGAAGAACAAGAAAAATCGACCGGTTGATGGATTCGCTATGGGCATGCGGCGAATCCATCGCCAGGGATTTTTTATTGTTGCCGAGCGTCAAGGAGGTCTCTTGAATGGGACGTTTGCTGCGTCGATCAGCGTCGTTGCGCGACGGTCTTTCTGTTTATTGGTTTACTCGTATGTATACGTAGTAGCAGTTAACAAGTGTCGCCCATTTCTGTGGATAACTCTGGTTTACCTAGTGGTATCAGTGCCTTACCGAACGCACAACCGGCTGCACAGAATGTGCGGCTGCGGCCAGGACTGGTGGGTAACTTTTGGCGGTTTTGACGCGCGACGAAGTTACCCCGTTTACGTCCACATCCGGTCCACATGAGTTGCGCCCGCAATCAGCTAGGTTATCCACAGCATGCCGTGGATAACTTTTGGTTTGGCAGGAGGGGATATGAGGGTGTGACGAGTCTGCCGCGAAGGTCAGCGAGCCGTGCCCTGGCGTAATGCGCGTAATAGAAAGCGGGCCGGGTCGAGATCCTCGGCCAGGTCGCGCTGGATAGGCCACGGTTCGCCTTCGATTTGCGAAGCGATCAACTCCGCGCCCAACGCCGCCCACACGAGACCGCGTGAGCCGTATGCGAAGGCGCCATACAGACCGTCTGTGCGCGGCAGATCGAGCGGCCATGCGCCGCGCAAGCGTTCGCTGTCGTGGATGGCGGCGGCTTCGTCGGCGAGTGCGCCGATCATCGGCAGACGATCGCTCGTCACGCAGCGAAACGCGACGCGGCCCGGCAGCGAGGCGGCGTCCTGCGCGTCGAGGGTGCCGGCTAGCGTGGGCAGCATCTGTGCGAGGCGTTGCAGGTTTTCGACGTGCCCAGCGGTTTGCACGGCGCGCTCCGGGTCGTCGATATCGTAAGTCGCGCCGGTTAGCGTGACGCCTTCGGGAAGCGGCACGGCGTAACCATCGCCGATCACGGGCAACGGGAGCGATGCAAGCGACGGCGCGCTGCCGGCCGGCAGCAGTGTCAACTGACCGCGTACGCTGCGCGTGGGTGCGTAGCGCAAGCCGGCGACGCGTGCGGCCTCATGCGCGTTGGCAAAAATCACCGCGCTCGCCCGTGCAAGCAGGTGTCCTTCGGCGTCGAATACGTTCCATTCGTCGCCCACACGTTCGACGCGCGCCGCTTCGACACCGAAGCGCCGTTCGAGCCGTTCGCCGGCGGTCGCGCACTGTGCCGCGCAGAGCGTGGCCGGATCGATCCAGCCGCCGTGCGGAAACAGCCAGCCGCCCTGCGCGAGCGGTAATTTCGCAATCCTCTCTGCTTCGGCACGCTCAAGCAGTGTCACGTATTCAGACGGATAGCCGAAGCTGGCCAACGCAGCGGCCATCATGTTGGACTCCTCTTCGGTTGACGCAAGTTGTAGGAGTCCTTCCGAACCGCGTACGAGGCGATGTCCAGCCTCCTCGAGCATTGTCCAGCGTCGCAATGCATACAGAAAACCAGCACGTGTGATGCGTGAAGCGACACCGTCGTCGCGCCACAGCATCGGATGAAACACACCCGCTGGATTCCCCGACGCATCGCGCGCGAGCGCAGCATGCCGTTCGAGCGATGTCACGCGCCAACCGCGCGCCGCGAGCCGCTCGATCACCGCGCAACCGGCAAGCCCGGTTCCGATCACCACAGCGTGCCGCTCCTGCACCTCGAGCGGCGCAGGCGGCTCGTGCCGGCGCACCCGCCAGCGCGGTGCGAAGCGGCCCATCAGCATGGCGCGTTTCCAGCCGAAGCCTTCCACCTTGCGGTATTCGAAGCCGCTTTGCGTGAGGGCGCGTTTGACGTCGCCGGCGCTGGTGTAGGTCGAAAACGTGGCGTCATCGCCCGCGAGGCGCGCGAGCGTCTTGAAGATGGCCGGCGTCCACAGTTCCGGATTTTTCGCCGGTGCAAAACCGTCCAGATAGAACGCGTCGGCGCGCAGCCAGAGTGTCGGCAACGTCTCGGCGGCGTCGCCGAAGACGAGTGTCAGCGTGACACGGCCGCCTTCGAATTCGAGTCGGTGCGAACCGGGGACAAGCATCGGCCACGCCTCGGCGAGTGTCTGGCCGAGGCCGGCAATCGATGCGTCCGCAACCGTCGCGGCATACGCGCTCAGCAGATCGTCCCTTGTAAACGGGTGTTTTTCTGTCGAGACGAAATGCAGCCGCTCGCAGCGTGCGGGATCCGCGCGCCATGCGGCCCACGTCATCAGGAAGTTGATGCCCATGCCGAAGCCGGTCTCGAGCACGGTGAAAACGCGCCTGCCCTGCCAGCGCCCGGGCAGGCCGTTGCCTTGCAGGAAGACGTATTGCGCCTGGGCGAGACCACCCACGGCGCTGTGATAGATGTCGTCGTGGCGCGGCGAGAACGGCGTGCCGTTGTCGCGAAACGCCAGGATGGCGGGGATCAGCGGTTCGGTCATGCGGAGCAGAAAATCGATGGACGAGCGGGTCAAGCCGTTGCCGGACGGGGCGCGCCGGCCGTCGCGCAACGGGCTAAACGCAGCCTGGAACGTTGGCAAAAACCAACGCCAGCCTCATGTAAAGCCCTGGTTGGGCGGCTGTTTCGATTCCAGGAATAACAAAAATGGTAATTTCCTGACTGGGCGAGGCAAACAACCTTGTATTTCTTCGAAACCCTTGTCCAGATTGGGTTTGCGCTGCGCTATCATAGCAAGCGCCGCGAAGGGAAGCGGCAGCACGGCCGTCGTTCAGAAACCTGCCCGACGTGTTTGTCCGGAGTGCTCCGGAGCCGTAGCTGCTCGACGGCGCGGCGCGCGCACGTATAATCGGCGCGTTCGCGCTGTTCGTGTCAACCTAAACCAGAAAGGAACCTTAATGAACAAACAGGAACTGATCGACGCCGTCGCAGGTCAGACGGGCGCCAGCAAGGCTCAAACCGGCGAAACGCTGGACACGTTGCTCGAAGTGATCAAGAAGGCTGTGTCGAAGGGTGATGCGGTCCAGTTGATCGGTTTTGGTAGCTTTGGCTCGGGCAAGCGCGCAGCACGTACGGGCCGCAACCCGAAGACTGGCGAAACCATCAAGATCCCGGCCGCCAAGACCGTCAAGTTCACGGCTGGCAAGGCGTTCAAGGACGCAGTCAACAAGCGCTAAGCACCCTCGTGCTGCGTGGTTGACACCCGCCTCAGGCGGGTTTTTTTTCGCCCGCGTTTTTTGCCGCGCGCTGCTGCGCATGCGCGTTTTGGGTGCGCGGCAAGCGGGCGTCACAATAAGCAATCAACCCAACGGATGCCGCGCCAATCAGTGATGGTGATGGATGATTTCGCCGTTGCCATGATCGTGGTCGTGATCATGATCGTCTTCGGATTCGAAGTCCCATGCCGGGAACGGATCGTTAAATTGCAGCCAGCCCTGCGGTCCTAGGGCGTATTCGGCGTCGCTCAACAGGCAGGCATCGAACTTCGCTTGCCACACGGCAGGCTCGATGCCCACGCCGATCATCACCAGTTCCTGACGACGGTCGCCGATGCTGAAGTCGTTGGCGTCGCCATACCAGTCGGCGGCGATTTCCGCGGCGAGCTCGTCGTCGCCATCGGGCCATTCGCTGCGCGCCTGGGCAGCCCACCACATCCCTGCCGGACCATGCCGGCAAGCACCGCCCGCTTGCGATAGCGAGCCGGCAATGTCATTGCGCGTCGCGAGCCAGAAGAAGCCCTTGCTGCGCAGCACGCCCTGCCATTCTTGATGCAGCAGCGTCCACAGGCGTTCCGGATGAAACGGCCGGCGCGCGCGATACACGAAATTGCCGATGCCGAATTCGTCCGCCTCACCGCTGTGATCGTGCTCGTGATGCAGCGACGCGAGCCAGCCGGGCGCGCTCGACGCTTCGTCGAAATCGAAGCGGTTGGTGTCGAGCACCTCGTCGAGCGGCACGACGCCGAAGCGGCTCACGACCTGCACCGCACGCGGATTGATGCGTGCGAGGATGCGTTGCAGACGCGTGAGATCGTCCGCGCTGACGAGATCCGCCTTGTTCACGACGAGGACGTCGCAGAATTCAATCTGTTCGATCAGCAGTTCGACCAGCGTGCGGTCGTCCTCTTCGCTCGCGGCAATGCCGCGTTCAGCGAGCGCGTCGGCCGAACCGTAGTCGCGCAGGAAGTTGAACGCATCGACCACCGTCACCATCGTGTCGAGGCGGGCCACATCGGAGAGCGAGGTGCCGTCGTCGTCGACGAAGGTGAAGGTTTCGGCGATCGGCATGGGCTCGGCGATGCCGGTCGATTCGATCAGAATGGCATCGAAGCGCTGTTCGGCCGCGAGGCGGCGAATCTCGCTCAACAGGTCGTCGCGCAGCGTGCAGCAGATGCAGCCGTTGGTCATCTCGACCAGCTTCTCTTCCATATGGGAAAGTGCCGCGGCATCGCGCACGAGGGTGGCATCGATGTTGACGGCGGCCAGATCGTTGACGATCACGGCCACGCGCAGGCCCGCGCGGTTGGCCAGAATATGGTTCAGGAGCGTGGTCTTGCCGGCGCCCAGAAAACCGGAGAGCACGGTGACGGGCAAAGTCGGCTGGTTCATCGCAGTACGGAAACGGAGAGAATTAGGAGGCGTACCGGGCGCATAGCGAGACGCTGAAACCGCGGCAGCACGAAGCCGCATTGTGCATCAAACCCGCGCCGCCCGCGCAAACGCCCGTCAGGCGGACGCCGGGGCCGCGAGGCCAATCCTCAGCGAGCGGTCTTGATCAGATTCCACTTTTGCAGGATCGCGACGATCTGTTGCGCATACTGGTCGCGCAAAGTCGGCGTTTCCGAGTGATAGGCGCCGACCGCCTGCCAGGTATTGCCATACTTGTTCATCTGCTGGCGCAGATGCCAGGCGGCGATATAGACGTTCTTGCACGGCTCCATCAAGGTGTTGCTGGAGATGCCGTACTGAGCGAGCGTGGGCAGATGGATCGAGTTGATCTGCATCAAGCCGTAGTCGGTCGAGCCGTTCGCATTCTTATGCAGGGCGTCGGGCCGGTTGTGCGATTCCTGCCAGGCAATGGCCCGCAGAATCAGCGGGTTGACCTTCTGATAGCGGGCCGCTTCGTCGAAACAGTCGGCATGCGCCGGCCCCGCTGCGAGCAGCGTTCCGAGTACCGCGACGGCAGTCAGAAGGGCCTGTTTCATCGGTCAAGACGACTAAGTAATTGGCGAAAGTAAGATTCGGTAAGGCACTGGGCTCGGGGTAGGATGCGCCCGCGAACCGCTCCAGACCCGCCAACACCGAGCGCGTGGCGGACATCGGGGAAAACCCGCGCCGGCGACCTGCGTCCGGCAGGGTCATCGGCCCGTATGATACCGGCAGGCATATGAGCGTCAAGTTGGCTACCCGACATAAGCGCGCAAAAAGCGAAGGCCGCAAACCGGTCCCCGGTTCTCGAGTTCTTACCTAAGCTTTCAAAATATTGACAGTCGGCGAGCCTATTTAGAGTAATCGCACCGGAGCCGTTCTTTTGTGACAAATCCGACATGAAAAACTGTTACTGTTCATTTTTTTCGGACATAGGCCGGAAGGCTGTCGGGGTTGCCTGCGCCCGCGGGGGTGTGTGTGGACCGAGGGGTTCGCTGGACCGTACCTATGTTTGCTGCGCATGACAGCCGATTGCTTCGGCGGTCGGCATCGACATCAAAATCCATGAGAAGAAATCGTATGGCATTGCGTCGCGTCGCAACGGCGCTGCTGGTGGCTGGACTGATCACTGCGCAGACCGCACACGCTCAGGTGACACTCAACTTCGTCAACGCCGACATCGATCAGGTGGCCAAGGCGATTGGCGCGGCAACCGGCAAAACCATCATCGTGGACCCGCGCGTCAAGGGTCAGCTGAATCTCGTCTCCGAAAACCCGGTGCCCGAAGACCAGGCGCTCAAGACCTTGCAGTCCGCCTTGCGGATGCAGGGCTTCGCACTCGTGCAGGATCACGGCGTGCTGAAGGTGGTGCCGGAGGCCGATGCGAAGCTGCAAGGCGTGCCGACCTACGTCGGCAACGAGCCGGTGGCGCGCGGCGACCAGGTCATCACGCAGGTGTTCCAGCTCAGGAACGAGTCCGCGAATAACCTGCTGCCGGTGCTGCGTCCGCTGATCTCGCCGAACAACACAGTGGCGGCCTACCCCGCCAACAATACGATCGTCGTGACCGACTACGCCGACAACGTGCGGCGCATCGCGCAGATCATCGCGGGCGTCGATACGGCCGCGGGTCAGTCGGTGGTGGTGGTGCCGCTGAAGAACGCGAATGCGCTCGACATCGCTCCGCAACTGAGCAAGATGCTCGACCCCGGCGCGATCGGCAGTACCGATGCGACGCTGAAGGTGTCGATCACCGCGGACCCGCGCACCAACTCGCTCCTGATTCGCGCGACGAACGGCGCGCGGCTCGCGGCGGCGAAGGAGCTGGCGAAGCAACTCGACGGGCCGACCGCCATACCCGGCAACATGCACGTCGTGCCGCTGCGCAACGCGGATGCGACGACGCTCGCCAAGACCCTGCGCGGGATGCTCGGCAAAGGCGGCGACTCGGGTTCGTCGAGCGGTTCGAACAGCGCGAATTCGTTCAACCAGAACGGCTCGTCGGGCAGTGGTTCGACCGGCACCTCGGGCACGCCGCCCTTGCCTTCGGGTGGACTCGGCAGCAGCTCGACGTCGTCGCCGTTGGGCGGCGGGGGCGCGTCGGGCTCGAGCGGCGCTTCCGGCGACACGATCGGCAGCGACAAGGACAAGAGCAGCGACGACAACCAGCCGGGCGGCATGATCCAGGCGGACGCGGCGACCAACTCGCTGATCATCACGGCGGCCGAGCCCGTGTACCGCAATCTGCGAGCCGTGATCGACCAGCTCGATGCGCGCCGTGCGCAGGTGTATATCGAGGCGCTGATCGTCGAGCTGAACTCGAACACCAACGCCAATCTCGGCATTCAATGGCAGGTTGCGAGCGGTGCGCTGCTGGCCGGCACCAACCTGGCGACCGGCACCGGCAACAGCATCATCAACCTGACGGCCGGGACGACCGGCGGTCTCGCGGGCGCGCTCGCGGCCGGCAATCTCCAGCAGGGTCTCAATATTGGCTGGGTGCACAACCTTTTCGGCGTGCAGGGCCTTGGCGCGTTGCTGCAGGCGCTCTCGCAAACTGCCGATGCGAACGTGCTGTCGACGCCTAACCTCATCACGCTCGACAACGAGGATGCCAAGATCGTTGTCGGTACCAACGTGCCGATCCAGACGGGCTCGTATTCGAACCTCACGAGCGGCACCACGAGCTCGGCGTTCAATACCTACGACCGCGTCGACGTCGGTCTGACGCTGCACGTCAAGCCGCAGATTACCGACGGCGGCATTCTCAAGCTGCAGCTTTACACCGAAGACTCGGCGATCGTGAACGGCACGACCAACGCGACGACCAACCCGGCCGGCCCGGAGTTCACCAAGCGTTCGATCCAGTCGACCGTGCTCGCCGATAACGGCGAGATCATCGTGCTGGGCGGCCTGATGCAGGACAACTACCAGGTCAGCAATAGCAAGGTGCCGCTGCTCGGCGATATTCCGTGGATCGGCCAGCTGTTCCGCTCGGAATCGAAGAGCCGTGTCAAGACCAACCTGATGGTGTTCCTGCGCCCGGTGATCATCAATGATCGCGATACCGCGCAGGCCGTGACGTCGAACCGTTACGACTACATCCAGGGCGTGCAGGGCGCATACAAGTCGGATAACAACCTGATCAAGGACAAGGACGATCCGGTGGTGCCGCCGATGCCGCTCGGCCCGGCCGAGGGCGGTTCGCCCGCGATGAACCTGTTCAATCTGGATCAGATGCGTCGTCAGCAGGCTGCGCCGCCGCAGAAGCCCAGTTCTCCCGTACCGGTGACCAACGGTGGCGCGGTTCAGACCAATCCGGTCACCGTTGGGCCTTCTACCGCTTCGCCGGTACCGGCAACGAACGGCGCGGCTGTGCAGACCAACCCGGTCACTGTCGCACCGGCTAACAGCACGTCTGGAGCGCAGCCGTGAGCACGCCGTCTACGCCGTCCACGCCGCCGTCAGGTTCTGCGTCGTCGGCAGCGAGCCGGACCGGTGCGACGGCGTCGCCGTCCGCGGCTGCGGCGGAGCGCATTGCGCCATCGGCGGTCGCGGCGCGTCTCGTGCCTTACGGCTTTGCGCGCGCCGGCCAGATTCTGGTGGCGCACCAGCATGCCGACGGCCTCGAAGTCTGGATCAGCGAGCGCACCAGCGATGCCGCGCTCGCCGAAGTCGCACGCAATTTTGGCGCGCTTTCCGTGGTGCGTCTGCCGGCCGACGAACTCGCGCTGGCGATCAACCAGGCCTATGCGCGCCAGGATGGCAGCGCGGCGCAGGTGGTCGGTGAGGTGGAAGGCGAAGTCGATCTCTCGCGCCTGATGCAGGAGATTCCCGAGGTCGAGGATCTGCTCGAATCGGAAGACGACGCGCCGATCATCCGCATGATCAACGCGCTGCTCACGCAGGCGGCGCGCGAACAGGCGTCGGACATTCACATCGAGCCGTTCGAGAATGCCTCGGTGGTGCGATTTCGCGTCGACGGCACGCTGCGCGACGTGGTGCGGCCGAAGAAGGCGCTGCACGGCGCACTGATCTCGCGGATCAAGATCATGGCGCAGCTCGACATCGCCGAAAAGCGTTTGCCGCAGGATGGCCGGATCACGCTGCGGGTGGGCGGGCGGCCAGTGGACGTACGCGTGTCAACCCTGCCGACCGGCCACGGCGAACGCGCCGTGCTGCGTCTGCTCGAGAAGGACGCCTCGCGGCTGAATCTCGAAGCGCTTGGCATGGGCGCGGACACGCTCGTTAAATTCGACAAGCTGATCGGGCGCCCGCACGGCATCGTGCTGGTGACCGGGCCGACAGGTTCGGGCAAAACGACCACGCTGTATGCGTCGATGTCGCGACTCGAAACCACGACGAGCAACATCATGACCGTCGAAGACCCGATCGAATACGATCTGTCGGGCATCGGCCAGACGCAGGTCAACGAGCGCATCGGCATGACCTTCGCACGGGCGCTGCGCTCGATTCTGCGGCAGGACCCGGACATCATCATGATCGGTGAAATCCGCGATCTCGAAACGGCGCAGATCGCCGTGCAGGCATCGCTCACGGGTCACCTCGTGCTGGCGACGCTGCACACGAACGATGCGGCATCGGCCGTAACGCGTCTGACGGATATGGGCGTGGAACCCTATCTGCTGGCTTCGTCGTTGCTGGGCGTGCTGGCGCAGCGGCTGGTCCGCAGATTGTGTCCGGTGTGCCGCGAAGAGCGGACCGACGCAGACGGCCGCGTGCAATGGCATCCGGTCGGTTGCGACAAATGCGGCCAATCCGGCTACGCAGGACGACGCGGCGTGTACGAGTTGCTGCTGATCGACGATGAGATCCGCACCCTGGTTCACCGCAATGCGGCGGATTCGGAGATCCTCACCGCGGGTCGTGCCCAGGGCATGCGCACGCTGCGCGAAGACGCCGACCGCTGGCTCGACTCGGGGCTGACTTCGCTCGAAGAAGTGATCCGCGTGACGGGCGGAGCATAAGTCCATGCCGGCATTTCGTTTCGAAGCAATCGACGCGACCGGCAAGGCGCAAAAAGGCGTGCTCGACGCCGACAGTGCACGCGGTGCACGCACGCATCTGCGTGGCCAGGGGCTGACGCCGCTCGTCGTCGAACCGGCCTCGAGCCGCACGCGCGGCGAGCGCAACCAGCGGCTCTCGCTCGGGCGGCGTCTGTCGCAACGCGAGCAGGCTATTCTCACGCGCCAACTGGCGAGCCTGCTGATTGCCGGCCTGCCGCTCGACGAAGCGCTCTCGGTGCTGACCGAACAGTCGGAGCGCGACTACATCCGCGAACTGATGGCGTCGATTCGTGCCGAGGTGCTGGGCGGTCATTCGCTCGCCAATGCGCTGCAGCAGCATCCGAAAGACTTTCCGGAGATCTACCGCGCGCTGGTTGCCGCGGGCGAACACACCGGCAAGCTCGGTCTCGTGCTCTCGCGTCTGGCCGACTACATCGAACAGCGCAACGCGCTCAAGCAGAAGATCGTGCTGGCGTTCACGTATCCGACCATCGTCACGATCATCGCGTTCGGCATCGTCACGTTCCTGCTGAGCTATGTGGTGCCGCAGGTCGTCAACGTGTTCGCGAGCACCAAGCAGCAACTGCCGTTCCTCACCATCATGATGATGGCGCTGTCCGGCTTCGTGAGGCAATGGTGGTGGGCGATGCTGATCGGGGTCGCGCTGCTGGCGTATATCGTCAGGTCGATTCTGGCGCAGCCCGGCCCGCGTCTCGCCTTCGACCGCTGGCTGTTGACCGCCCCGCTGCTCGGCAAGCTGGTGCGCGGTTATAACACGGTGCGTTTTGCCAGCACGCTCGGTATTCTGACGGCGGCCGGCGTGCCGATTCTGCGCGCGCTGCAGGCAGCGAGCGAAACGCTGAGCAACCGCGCGATGCGCGACAACATCGACGATGCGATCGTGCGGGTGCGCGAAGGCACGTCGTTATCGCGCGCGTTGGGCAATACGAAGACGTTTCCGCCGGTGCTGGTGCATTTGATCCGCTCGGGCGAAGCGACCGGCGACGTGACGACGATGCTCGATCGCGCGGCCGAAGGCGAAGCCAACGAACTGGAACGGCGCACGATGTTCCTGACAAGCCTGCTGGAGCCGTTGCTGATTCTGGCGATGGGCGGTGTGGTGCTGGTGATCGTGCTGGCGGTGATGCTGCCGATCATCGAGTTGAACAACCTGGTGCAATGACGCGCGCTTGAACAGGCGCTTGAGTGTCGAGACAGCGCGCGGCCACGAAGGGCGCGCGCTTCAACGATGCGATGGCGACGCCGCGGCCTCACGAGCAGTCGCGGCGCTTCTGCTCAGCGCACGTAGATGGTGGGGCCGGCCGGGTTAGTGGGCAGGAACACTTCGGAACGGACGCCGTTGCGGTCGATGATGATTGAACGGGGGCGCACTTCGTAGAGCTTGGCGCCTTGCATGATGGCGCTGCCGAGCGACACGGCCCGCGCCGGTTCGCCGCCCGCGCTGATGATGGCGGCGCCGCCTTCCTGGAGCGAGAGGATGCCGAACAGGCGCACGTCCTGGTTGGCGCTGCGCTGGAGCTGGCCGCCGAACAGTGTGGCGGCCTGTTCGACCGAGACCGGCGCGCGTACGGCCGCAGCCGGCGACGGTTCGCCGCGCAGCGCGGTGAGCGTGACGAGCCAGTAGGTAAGCGTCGCGCAGAACACGGCGAACAGCGCGAGCGACAGAAGGCGGATTTGGATGGCGTTCATGCGCATCATTGTACGGAGTATTGTGAAATTTGCGTGGGGGGAAAGTGCCCCTGATCCGGCGCCTCGCGCCGGGTTTCCCCGAGGGGAGGCGAGGAACTTGGGACCGCCTGGCGTTTTCTCACAACCCTTCAAGTGCATGACATTAAAATGACAAAACGGGCGTGTTAAATCGCGCACTGGCTTGAGCCCGCGCGACGCCCGCCAGAGACGACAATCTTCCTGAAATGAGGTAGCAAGCTATGCAAATGTGGACCACTCGCCGCGCAGCAATCGCGGGTCCAGGTAACCGTCGCCAACGCGGCTTTACGCTGATCGAAATCATGGTGGTGATCGCGATTCTCGGCATTCTGGCCGCGTTGATCGTCCCGAAGATCATGAGCCGTCCGGATGAGGCACGGCGTGTCGCCGCGAAGCAGGACATCGGCACGATCATGCAGGCCATGAAGCTGTACCGGCTCGACAACGGCCGCTATCCGACCCAGGACCAGGGGCTGCGTGCGCTGGTCGAAAAACCGACCACGGATCCGGTGCCGAACAACTGGAAGGACGGCGGTTATCTCGAGCGTTTGCCGAACGATCCGTGGGGCAATGCGTACCAGTATCTGAATCCGGGCGTGCACGGTGAGATCGACGTCTTCAGTTACGGCGCCGACGGCAAACCGGGCGGCGAAGGTAACGACGCCGACATAGGTTCGTGGGAATAGCCGGTTGAGTTTTTTGCGCGCCCTCTCGCTTAACGCCGGCACTATGTCGTCGTCCGCTAGCCAGTCTCGTGTGGCCGCTGTTGCTCATGCGGTGCCGATGCCGATGCCATGCGTCGTGGGCAACGGCGCGCGGCGGCAAGCGGTCGCGCTCACGCGCGACGGCAGCCGGCGTGTGGGAAAGCAGATGGGCTTTACCTTGCTGGAGATGCTGGTGGTGCTGGTGATAGCCGGGCTGCTGGTGTCGCTGGCGTCGGTGGCGATGACGCGCAATCCGCGCACGGACCTCAACGAAGAGGCACAACGTTTGGCGCTGCTGTTCGAATCGGCGGGAGATGAAGCGCAGGTGCGGGCACGGCCTATCGCGTGGCAGCCGTTCGACGGCGGTTTTCGCTTCGACATGCATACCGACGACGGCTGGCGTCCGCTGCGCGACGACCTGCTGGGGCCGCGTCGCTGGGAGGGTGGCGTGACGAGCGTGACGATCGACTATCCGGGTTCGGACGTGCATCCGTCGCGGGTGGTGTTCGGCACGGAGAGCATCGATGCGCCGGTGCAGGTCACACTGTATTCCGCCGGGGGTTCGGCGCGGATCGTCGGCATGGGCAATGGCCGCTATGAGGTACGTTGAGATGGGCGGCCGGATGAGGAAGAAGGGTGTGGGCGCGCCGGCACGGCGGCGCATGCAGGGCGGCTTCACGATGATCGAAGTGCTGGTGGCGCTGGCGATTATCGCGGTGGCGCTGGCGGCGTCGCTGCGTGCGGTGGGCAATCTGGCGAGTAGCGAGGTGGAGCTGCATCAGCGTTTGCTGGCGGGGTGGAGTGCCGACAATACGCTGGCGCAGTTGAAGCTGGCGCATAGCTGGCCGGAGGTGGGGTCGAGCAGTTTTGACTGTTCGCAGGGGAATTTGCAGATGCTTTGTACGGAGCGCGTGACGGCGACGCCGAATCCGGTGTTCCGTCGCGTCGAAGTGTTGGTGACGACACCGGGCCGCGCCGGCAATCTTGCCCAGATGGTGACGGTGGTGGCGAATGAAACGAACCGTTCGCTCTGAGCGCCGCGGCCGCGGGCCGACGCGTGGTTTTACGCTGATTGAGCTGATGGTTGCGATCGCGATACTGGCGGTGATCGCGGTGTTGTCGTGGCGGGGACTGGACCAGATCATTCGCGGACGGCAGACGATTACGAACGCGATGGAAGACGAGCGGGTGTTTGCGCAGTTGTTCGACCAGATGCGTATTGATGCGCGCCATGCGGCGACGGATGACGAGTCGGGGCAGGCGGCGGTGTCGGTGAGCGGGAGTGTGTTGCAGATTGTGCGCGAGCTGGATTTGCCGGATACGGCGCCGCGGTTGCAGGTGGTGAGGTATCGGGTGTCCGATGGACGCGTGATTCGGTATGCATCGCCGCCGCTGGGTAATGTGGGCGAGTTGCAGGGTGCGTTGCGGGGTGGCGAGGGTGATGGGTGGAGCGCGGTGCCTTTGATGGGTGGAGTGGGGTCGATCGATGCGCGGCTGTTTGTCCCGAAGGTGGGGTGGACCACGCAGATGAAGGATGTGCAAGGGGCGATTACCGAGGCTGATAACAACCTGAAAGTGCCGCAGCTGGGCGGGGCTCCGCTGCCGCGGTCTGTCACCGGGCTTGAGGTTGTGATTGGGGCTACTTCGCTCGCGCGGCCTGTTACGCGGGTTTTTCTCGTCGGAGAGTGATTTGGTGGTTTTGGGTTTTTTGCTACCGCCGGGTTTTGAGGGGCCTGCAGTTTTTGCTGCGCAGGGGGGTGGGGTTTTGCCTGCGGCGCCTTGGTTTGTTGTTGTTCTTATGGTGTTGGCCTTTCCTTGCTTTCTTATCGGTCTATTAGCTTCGCCCCTGTGCGGGGCAGCACTTACTTTCTTTGCCGCCGCAAAGAAAGTAAGCAAAGAAAGCGGGCTGCAACCGCTAGCTTGTAGTGAGCCATCCCGGTCCGCAGCCGGGAACGGCCCAACACGAGATGTGCCCTCGCACCATCATCCCCTACTGACACAGCAGTCATTCATTCCAGCGTCGCGCTTCGCGCCCCGCCGTCGGGCACAACACCTTGTACGCCCGGTGGGGGGTATTGGTTATACCCAACCGTCACGCACGGAGTGCGTGGGCGGGATGAATGAGTCCTGTGTCACGAACATGGGAAGTGCGAGGGACGGTCTTGTCTTCGGACCACTCCGAGAAGCGTTGCGAGGTGGACACCTACAGGCTGGCGGTGTGAGCCCGCTTTCTTTGCTTACTTTCTTTGCGGCGGCAAAGAAAGTAAGTGCTGCCCCGCACAGGGGCGAAGCTAATAGACCGATAAGAAAGCAAGGAAAGGCCAACACCATAGGAACACAGCCAAACGGCATAGCCAAACCAAAAAAGCAAACCGGCGTAGCCATAATCAGCGCACTCCTGGTGGTAGCCCTATCAGCAATCCTGGTATCGGGCATCTTATGGCGCCAGCAAGTCCAGATCCGCAGGATAGAAAACCAACGCCTCCTATCCCAGGCCCAATGGATCTCAAGAGGCGCCTTAGACTGGACAAGGCTAATCCTGCGATCCGAAGGCGACACCTCTGCAGGCATAACGTACCTGGGCGGGGTCTGGGGCGTCCCCATAGCCAAAACACGCCTATCCGATTTCTTAGGCCAGATAGGCGAAGTAAGAGCCTCAGAAGGCGCAGCCACATACCTATCAGGTTCGATAGAAGACGCACAAAGCAAATTCAACCTCCGTAATCTCGTCTCGAGCCCCGTCCCGGGCCTGCTGCAACTGAACGTGGAACAGATCGCGGCATTCCAGCGCCTGCTTGTCGAACTCGGCCTCAGCGGCCAGCTGGCGCAAACCACCGCCGTGCAACTCCGCAATGGCCTCAACCACTCCGCCACCCGCTTCCAGTCCCAAACGACAACAGCCGGCGGTTCCGCCACGCCCGTACCCGGCGCCACCGGCGGCAGCAACTTCACCGATAAACCCGGCCTCGACGACGATAACGACAACTCCGGCGTCGCGCCGCTGCAGATGACCAGCGTCGAATCGCTCCTCGATATCCCCGGCTTCACGCCCGAGATGATCGAGCGACTGCGCCCGTTCGTGACGTATCTGCCCACCAACACCGCCGTCAACATGAACACCGCGCCCGCCGAAGTGATCGCCGCCGTCGTGCCCGGCATGAGTCTCTCGAACGCCCAAGCCTTCGTCGCGCGTCGCCAGACCGTGTTCTTTCATAACGTCGGCGATGTACAGTTAGCCTTGCAAGGCGCAGGTGTCCAGCAAATCGCCATCGACCCCAGCCTCTTCGATGTCACGACCAGTTACTTTTATATCCACGGCCGCGTCGATCACGAACGCGCGGAAGTGGACCGCACCACCCTCGTCTATCGCGATCCGCTGACACACACCACCCGCATCGTGCGCGTACAAGATCAACTATGAATAACGCTTTTCCCGGAGAGAGTGGCCTTTGAGCACGCTGATCGTCCTATTGCCGCCGCGCGACCCAGCAGTGCCATCGCAAGAATGGCAACTGCCGGAGTTGCCGTTCGTGCTGCTCGACAAGTCGGGCCGCACCCAGCGCGCCGGTCGCGCCGCACTCGCACTGCTGCCCCGCCCGTCGTCGACGGTCCTGATGGTCGCCGCGCGCGACCTCCTCATGATGCCCGCCACGCTGCCCCCACTAAAGGGCCCACGTCTGCGCCAGGCTTTGCCAAACATCGTCGAGGATCAACTGATTCAGGATCCCCAGACCTGTCACATCGCCCTCGACCCGCAGCCGCTCGGCAAAGGCCGGCATCTGCTTGCCATCGTCGATCGCGGCTGGTTCCGCTTTATCTGCGAAGCCTTCGCCGCAGCCGGTCATCGCAGCGTGCGCGCCGTGCCGGTCACGCGCTGTCTGCCGCTCCCGCCCGCGCCCGCCGTCCCCGTCGAGGAGGCCGAGCTCGAACCCGCCATCCTGCAGCCCGCCGTGGCGGCGAAACTCGCCGCCGGTCTGCCGATCGCGCCGCCGTCGCCGGTCGTCGCGGCCGTGCTCGGCACCGTGGTGTCCACCGCCCCCGCGCTGCTCGCCGAGATTGCGCCGGACGCCAGCACCACCCGCGTGGAGCTCGCCATCGCGCGCGGCAATCAGGGTGAAGGGCTCGCCGTGCCCGCCACCTCGGTGAATGCGACGCTCGCCGCACTCTCGGGCGACGCACCGGTCTCGCTCTATCTGCTCACCGAAGTGTCGGGCAACGAACCCAGCATGGGTTCGAGCGCACAAGCGAAGCTCGCCGCCCAGGTGCCGGGCGCGCGGCCGTTGCCGTTCGAGCAGCTCGCGCGCCGGGCGCTCGAGTGCCGTTTCGACCTGTGTCAGTTCGAGTTCGCCACCCAGCCGTGGCGCCTCGACCGCGCGACGCTGCGGCGTCTGCGCCTGCCCGCGCTGCTGGCCGCGGGCGCGCTGGTGGTCGCCATCATTGGCGCGAATGTGCAGTGGATGATGCTCGCGCATCAGCGCGACGCGATCAACACGCAGATGACCGAGTTGCTGCTCAACACGTTCCCGAAGACCACGGTCGTACTCGACGCCCCCGATCAGATGTCGCGCCAGATGCAGCAGTTGCGCACGGCGGCGGGTGAACTGTCGCCGGACGATTTCCTCTCCCTCGCAGCCGGTCTTGCACGCTCGCTTGGCCCGGTGCCCGTCAATGGGATCGCGGCGCTCGACTATCACGACCGGCGTCTCGACGTCACGTTCAAGCCGGAGATCAAGGTCGACCCCGGCCTCGCCCAACGTCTTTCGGGTAACGGCCTGTCCGGCGGGATCGACAGCAATACCGGCAAGTGGACGATCAGGAGCGGACAATGAAAAATGAACTTGCTCAAGCGTGGGCCGGTTTCTGGGGAGGACGCACCGAGCGCGAGAAAACCCTGCTGCTTTGGGGTGGCGCTATCCTCGGTGTGCTGATTGCGTGGTCGATCCTGTGGGCGCCGGCTGAGGACGGTCGCGCGCATCTGCGTGAATCGCTGCCGGCCGCGCAGCGTCAGCTCGCGCAGATGAATGCGCAGGCTGAAGAGGCGCGCCGGCTGTCGGCCGCTGCCCAGGGCGTGGCGCCCACAGGTGGCGCGCTCAAGGACGCCCTCACCGCGTCGCTCACGGACCACGGCATCGTGCCGCTGCAGGTGCAGTTGCTCGGCAATGCGGTGCAGATCCAGTTGAAGAACGCGTCGTTTCCCGCGTGGACTACGTGGGTGGACGACGTGCGGCGCCAGTTCAAGGTGCAGGTCGCCGAAGCGCACGTGACGGCGCTCAAGGACGACGGGCAGGTCGACCTGACGGCGTCGCTGCAGCCGTCGACCGCTAAATGACGCTGCAGTCACAGGATCTCGCATGAATTTCTGGATGCGGCGCCTGCGCGCCGCCCTGCCGTGGCTGCTGGTCGCGGTGTTATCGAGCGGTACCGTGTTGCTGGTGCTGTTACCCGCGGCGTGGATCACGCCGCAGTTCGCCAGAGCCACTGGCGGTCACGTCAATCTCGTCGCTCCGGCGGGCTCGCTGTGGCATGGCTCGGCCACGCTGATGCTGGCCGCCGGATCGGACACCAGTGCGGCGACGCTGCTGCCGGGCCGCATCGAATGGCATACCGCCTTCTGGCCGCTCTTCACCGGCCGTCTGCGGATGACCATGCTGCAAAGCGAAGCAATGCCCGACCCGATCACCGTCGACGCCACCCGGCGCGGCGCGATCCTGTCGCAGGGTGCGATTGCGGTGCCGGCGTCGTTGCTCACCGGTTTGGGGGCGCCGTTCAACACGCTCGATCTGCAAGGCAACGTGCAGCTCGCATGGAGCGACTGGCGCAGCTTCGGCAACGAAGCGTTCGGACAACTGACGGTCACGTTCGCCGATGCGAGTTCGCGGGTCTCGCTGGTCAAGCCGCTGGGTTCGTACCGCGTGGTGGTTCAGGCGCAAGGCAGCAGCTCGACGATCGACCTCTCGACGCTGAAAGGGCCCTTGATGCTGAACGGTCACGGCGTGCTGGGCGCCGGCGCGACGTCGTTCAACGGCACGGCGAGCGCGGCCCCCGAAGCGCGCGACAATCTCGCGGGTCTGCTGAATCTGCTCGGACGGCCGAGCGGGCCGGATACGGTGGCGCTCACCTTCGTTCACTGACGGTGCCGGGCAAGAAGGCGTGATGCATGGCGCGACATACGGCGTATGTCGAACCCAATGACCAAGGGGCATGACCGCGTTGCGGCCATGCCCCTTTTGTCTGTCAGTCCGTTGAACGGTTTAGTCTGCGAGCGAGATGCTCAGTTGTTCTGACGAACTTGCGGCTACTCGACGGCGACCGCTTTCTGCGCGACGGGCGCGGCCGATGCCGATGCCGCAGGCGCAACGGCCGCGGCAGGCACGCCCGATGCCGATGCCGCCGGCGCGGCTACGGTGCCGGTTTCGCGCGCCATCTGCGAGGCGTCCCAGCCGCCGCCGAGCGCCTTCACCAGACCCACCGACGACACCATCCGCTCGCCCGCCAGGCTGGCGAGCTTCTGCTCGGCGGTGAAGGCGGTGGTCTGCGCGGTCAGCACACTGAGGTAGGCGACCGTGCCCGACTTGTACTGGTTCGTGACGATATCCAGCGCCTGTTGGGCCGAGGTGACGGCCTGCTGCTGCACGCCGATTTCCTGTTCGAGAATGCGCTGCGACGCGAGGTTGTCCTCGACGTCCTGAAACGCCGCCAGCACCGTTTGACGGTAGACCGCCACATCCTGATCGTAGGCTGCGCGGGCCGCCTCGGTCTGCGCCGAGCGCAAGCCGCCGTCGAAGATCGTACCGGCCAGTTGCGGGCCGAGGGTCCAGAAGCGCGCCGGCGCCGTCAGCAATTGCGACAGCACCGAGCTCTGGAAGCCGCCGCTCGCCGACAGCGTCAGCGACGGGAAGAACGCCGCGATGGCGACGCCGATCTGTTCGTTCGCCGCCTTCGCGGCGCGCTCGGCCGCGGCGATGTCGGGGCGGCGCTCGAGTAGCGCGGACGGCATCTGCGCCGGCACGGCGGGCGGCGTCGCGGTGAGCGGCGACGGCGGAATCGAGAACGTCGAGGCGGGCTCGCCGACCAGCACGGCAATCGCGTGCTCGTCCTGGGCGCGGGCGATGCCGTTGTCGATCGCGGCAGCCTGCGCCGATTGCAATTGCGCCTGCGCCTGAATCACATCGGAGCGGCCGGCCACGCCCTGCGCGTACTGGTTCTGCGTGAGCTTGAGCGACCTCTCGTAGGCGAGCACCGTGTCGTCGAGCAGCTTCTGCATCGCATCGAGCGAGCGCAGCGTGAAATAGGTCTGGGCGAGCGTGCCTTGCGCGGACAGCCGGGCGTTGGCGAGCGTGGCGGCGGCGCCCTGCTGGCTCGCCTCCTGCGCGCTGACGGTGCGGCTGACCTTGCCCCACAGGTCCGGCTCCCAGCTTGCGTCGAGCGACAGGTTGTAGCTATTGCTGACGCTGGCGCGCGCGCCCGAGGTGCTGCCCGCGCTGGCCGACGATCCGTTGCCTGAACGGGTCAGGCCTGCCGAGCCGCTAATCACCGGGAAGTACGCGGCGCGCGCCTCGCCGACCAGCGCGCGCGCCTGCCGGTAAGCGGCGGCATATTGCGCGACGGTCTGGTTCGAGGTGTTGAGCTTGTCTTCGAGCGCGTTGAGCGACGCGTCGTCGTAGATCGTCCACCACTGGCCGCGGTCGTGTTGATCGGACGGTTGGGCAACCTTCCAGCCCGGCGCGGCTTCCTTGTAGGAGGCCGGCACCTGGGTGGTGGGCGTCTTATAGTCCGGGCCGACCGCGCAGCCGGCCAGCAAGGTGCCGAGCGCCGCCGCAACGGCGAGGGTCAGGGCGCGCGGCGCAACGGCCCGCGCGTGCGAGCTTCGGTCAAACTGCATGCAATGGATTCCTGTCGATTCGGCCGAGGCAAGTTCCCGGTCAGCGGTCCACGAAGGCTGGGAAGATCGGCGGGCGACCGCTCCCATGACCGCCGGAATGGCACGGGAAGCGGGACGTCGCGACGATCTGGAATGGTAGCGCACGCGATGCCGATGGGGCAGAAAACCGAAAGGTTAATGCAGGGCGTGCTGTGGGTGTGTAACTCGCGCGGTGGCGACGGTTACGTGCCGTTACGGCCGGCCGGGTGCGCCGGCGGAAGGGGGGCTGCGCAGCGGCATGAGGCAAGAAGCCCCGAGGCGGAAACGGAAACGGGAGGGGGCAGCCGGGCGGCGCGCCCCTGTCTTAGCAGCGCAAATCCGCTGTGGTTTGCCGGGCTTGTTTGCCGGCTGCTGCCCGGCAAGCCGGCGCTTCGGCGCGCGGCTGGCAGGCGGTGGCAATGCCCTGCGCCAGAGCCGGTGCGACGGGCTTCACGGCGGTGGCGGGCTTGATGGCACCCGCGTTTCCGAGCAGCGCCACCGGAGCGACGAGCGCTGCGGCCTTTGCTGCACGGCCATTGCGACGGTGGTCGAGCCACGCAAAGAACATCACCCCGAGCGATCCCCCCGGCAGCACAAACATCACCACGTACAGCGCCAGTTTCAACCAGCGGTACGGTCCCTGGAAGGTTTGCAGGGCGGTGTCGTGAAGGGAGCGGCTCAGGCCACCCAGGGTGTTTTTCAGGTACAGCATGATGAGAATCCTCTACGCACCGTCAGGGTAGGGTGCGCGGCAAAGCGGTCAGAACATGGTCTCGGGTGGCGCGGATCGCGCGTAACTCGTTGCCTGTAATAATATTGACTATGCAATTAAATTTCAAGATACTTTGCGTCACGTCAGCTTGCCCTGTTGTTTTTTCGCGAGCATGACGAGGGATGCCGAGGTTGACTTGTCTGCTTAGGCAGCTAAAATCCCGTCTGCTTCATGACGATTAACAGCGAATCTTCGATGACCGACGGTCCCTACAACGCCGACGAGATTCACCTCGAATCGAGTCTGGGCTATTACCTGTCGAAAGCGCGCAATGTGCTGGTCGAGCGGATGGACCGCGCGGTCAAGCCGTTGGGGCTCACGGCGCAGCAGATCGGCGTGATCCTGATGTTGTCTTGCAACCGGGCTCATACGCCGTATGAGCTGTCCCGCGCCATGTCGTACGACAGCGGCTCGATGACGCGCATGCTCGATCGCCTTGAAAAGAAAGGCTTTATTGTCCGTTCGCGGAGCGATGCCGACCGTCGCATGGTCAAGCTCGAACTGACGCCGCACGGACGCGATGTGGCCCAGCAACTGCCACGGCTGGGCTCGGCGGTGCTGAACGAACAGCTGCAAGGTTTCACCGCCGACGATGTCGCGACGCTGACGGGCCTGTTGGGCCGCCTGATCGCAAATGGCTCGGGTAGCGGCGAGGACAGCGGGTTCCAGGGCTGCCCGGCCGCGCAAAACTCACCGTTGCCGGAAGACGGCGAACTGTAGTCAGGAGACGTGCCTCAGCGCGTCGATGTCCCAGCAAATATCTGTCTGGGCAGAAGATGACGGAACATGTAAGACATCCTGGCCGACGGCAAAATATGCATGTCGGATCAAGCTTCTGCCGACTGAGGAGATTCGATCATGGCCGCTACGGCTCCCGCAGTTGCCGCACCCGCCGCTGAACCTGCCCCGCTAGCCGGCGGCACACTGGCGTTGCTCACCATTGGGCTGGCGCTCGGCACGTTCATGGAAGTGCTCGATACGTCGATTGCCAACGTCGCCGTGCCGACCATTTCCGGCAGTCTCGGCGTCGCCACTAGCCAGGGCACCTGGGTGATCTCGTCGTATTCGGTCGCCTCGGCGATCGCGGTGCCGCTGACCGGCTGGCTCGCGCGCCGGGTCGGCGAAGTGCGCCTGTTCACGCTGTCGGTGCTGCTGTTCTCCATCGCGTCGGCCTTGTGCGGCTTCGCGCAGAACTTCGAGTCGCTGATTGCGTTCCGGCTGCTGCAGGGGCTCGTGTCCGGGCCGATGGTGCCGCTCTCGCAGACCATCCTGATGCGCTCGTATCCGCCCGAAAAGCGCGGCCTGGCGCTCGGCCTATGGGCGATGACGGTGATCGTCGCGCCGATCTTCGGACCGGTGATGGGCGGCTGGATCACCGACAACTACACGTGGCCGTGGATCTTCTACATCAACGTGCCGATCGGCCTGTTTTCCGCCGCATGTGCGTACGTGCTGCTGCGCGGCCGCGAAACGAAGACGACGAAGCAACGGATCGATGCAGTTGGCCTCGCGCTGCTGGTGAGCGGCGTGTCGTGCCTGCAGATGATGCTCGACCTCGGCAAGGATCGCGACTGGTTCAACTCGAACTTCATCGTCGCGCTGGCGATCATTGCCGTGGTCTCGATTGCCTTCCTGCTGGTCTGGGAGATGACCGAGAAGGAACCGGTGATCGACCTGTCGCTCTTCAAGGACCGCAACTTTGCGCTCGGCGTGCTGATCATCTCGTTCGGCTTCATGGCGTTCTTCGGCTCGGTGGTGATCTTCCCGCTCTGGCTGCAGACGGTGATGGGTTACACGGCCGGGCTCGCCGGGCTGGCGACCGCGCCCGTCGGACTGCTCGCGCTGGTACTCTCGCCGATGATCGGCCGCAACATGCACCGGCTCAATCTGCGGATGGTGGCGAGCTTCGCGTTCGTCGTGTTTGCGTTCGTGTCGTTCTGGAACTCGACCTTCACGCTCGACGTGCCGTTCAATCACGTGATCTGGCCGCGTATCGTGCAGGGGATCGGCGTGGCGTGCTTCTTCGTGCCGATGACCACCATCACGCTGTCCAGCGTGTCCGACGAGCGGCTTGCGAGCGCCTCGGGTCTGTCGAACTTTTTCCGTACCTTGTCGGGCGCGATCGGCACCGCGATCAGTACGACGTACTGGGAAAACGACACGATCTACCATCACGCAGTGCTGACGGAATCGGTCAGTACCTATGCGCCGAATACCACCGCCTATAGCGATTCCCTCACGGCCCTCGGCTTCGCTGGACAAAGCACGACGGCGCAATTGAATCAGATCGTCACGCAGCAGGCGTACATGATGGCGACCAACGATTTCTTCCGCATCTCGTGCGTGGCCTTTATCGTGCTGGCCGCGCTGGTCTGGATCACGAAGCCGCGCAAGGGCGCGGGTCCTTCGCTGGGGCATTGAGGGGCAACGGACAGGCAGCGCCGCCCGCTACGGCGGCGCTTCCGTCTTACTGACTCACCGGCACGTCGCCAGGCGTCGCCACGGATTGCGCCGGCGCGGCCTCGAGCGACGGCGTAGCTCCGGCCGGCGCGGTCGCACCATTGGTTTGCGGCGCCGGACTGCCCGCCACGCCGCTACGCACGAACTCCTTGAAGTCGGCGCCGGCTTCCCATGGATTCGGTTTGCATCCCAGCGAACTGTCGCAATGCGCGGCGAAGCCGATCGTCGCGGTGCCGTCGTTGTTGGGTGTCTTTGTGATCTGATACGCCAGCGCGCGTTTGCCGCCCAGCGGGCCGGCGGTCTGGATCAGCGAATCGCTGGCGGCCTCGATCTTGTAGGTCGAATGACTGGTCACCCAGGCCTGGGCGCGTTGCCACCAGAGATTGCATTCGGTTGCGTTCGAACACGTCAGCGGCGTGGTGGCGACCTGCATGACGTCGGGGTTCACCTGCCCGCGCGTCGAGCAGCCCGCGGCCAGCACGCACAATGTTGCCAACAGAGCTTTCTTCATCGCCTTGCTTCCTCTTTGCGTGGAGACAACCGGACGCGCGCAAGCGGCGCGCGGAAGGTCATTCAGTGTAAAGGTTGGACCGCTGCGATTCGAAGGTGTTTCATACGCTTCGCCGAAAGCCTGGCGGCTAGCACTTCTTGCCGAAACGGCAGGTGTCGCACGCGCCGTATGCGTAGCCGTTACCGGCCTCGGTTGAAGCGCTCGTTTGATGAAGCGTCGCTGCAAACATAAAGGGCAGCCTGTTTCGAGGCTGCCCTATTCCGCTTACGTGACACGCGCCGCGGCGCGGCGTGCGCACGACCCGAGCGTCGTCTACACGCTAAAGCGATTCAACGTATAGGCACGATAAGCGGCGACGAAGGCGTCGAACGAACCGACTTCATCGTGCTCGAGCTTGGCCTGCTGTTCGAGCGATTGCGTGGCGAGATCCGCGAACGCTTGCGTGGCGCCGGCGTCGAGCGGCCGTGCGCGGAAATACGCGGCGTGCGCCTCGCTCTGTTCAAGGGCGAAGGCGAGAAAACTCTGCTGCTTGTCGCGCATGGTCTGCAGCACGCGCGCGGACGGCGTCAGCGACGCATCGGCAAGCTTCGCACGCTGCGCGGCGAGTGCGCGTGCGTGCGAGTCGTCGCCGCGCAATGCGTCGAGCGCCTTGGCGGCAATCTCGATCTTCGCGAACAGTTCGTCGGCCCACTCGCGCATGGCGATCGGCTGGCCATCGCGCGTGAGTTCGAGGCCGGGTTTGCGTCCTTCCTGGGTGACGCGCCCGAAGTTCTGATTGGCTTCGCAATACGCACCCGGCGGCAGCAACGGGCTTTCTTCGAGTGCGCAGACCAGCAGGTACGCATCGAGAAAGCGCGCGGTTTCCAGTGCGATGCCGGTCGGCTCGAACGGATCGATATCCATGCAGCGCACTTCGACGTACTGCACGCCGCGCGCGGCAAGCGCATGCAGCGGACGCTCGCCAGGATACGTCACGCGCTTGGGGCGAATTGTCGAGTAGAACTCGTTTTCGATCTGCAGCACGTTGGTGTTGATCTGCACCCACTCGCCGTCGCGTTGCGTGCCGATTTTTTCGTACGGCGGATACGGCTGGCTGACCGCCTTGGCCAACGCATCGAGGTAGCCGTGCAGCGTGTCGTAGTCCGCGTGCAGCGCGGCCTGCGCGGTGGTGTTCGAGTAGCCGAGATCGCTCATCCGCAAGCTGGTCGCATACGGGCGATACAGCGTGTCGGCGTCGAAGGTCTCGAGCGTATGGTTACGCTCGCGCAGGAAACGGCGATCCAGCGCCGGCGACGCGCCGAACAGGTACATCAGCAGCCAGTTGGTGCGGCGGAAATTGCGGATCAGCGCGAGATAGCGCTCGGACTGGAAGTCCACCGCGCTCGCCGTGGATTGCTGGTCCGCATGCAGCAGACGCCACACTTCTTCGTTCAGCGAATAGTTGTAGTGGATGCCGGCGATGGTTTGCATCGTGCGGCCGTAGCGCAGCGCGAGGCCTACGCGGTACACGTACTTCAGCTTGCCGATGTTCGACGAGCCGTATTGCGCGATCGGAATGCCGTCGTCGGTGGCGGGCAGCAGGCCCGGCATGGAGTTGTTCCACAGGATCTCGCCGTCGAGCCTGGCGTAGACGAAACGATGCAGCTCATCGAGCTTGTCGAGCGTGATCGAGGCGTCGTGTTCCGCTGGCGTGATCAGTTCGATCAGCGCTTCCGAATAGTCGGTGGTCAGCGACGGATGCGTGAGCGCCGAGCCGAGCGCGTGCGGATGCGGTGTCATCGCGAGTGCGCCGTCGGGCGTCACGCGCAGGCTTTCCCGTTCGATGCCGCGCAGGCCGGTCGTCAGCGCGTCGCGCTGTGGGCCGGAGGCGAGCACGGACAGGCGGTGCGAAAGCAGGTCGGTCGTGCGGGAAGGTGTGGTGTTTGGCATTGATGCGAGTCGGACGTTGTCGGCCGCCATGTGCCGCTCAATTGAAGCTATGTGCGGTCGACAACATCCGGCGGAATTTTCAGTAGCGGGCACTTTAACATCTAGCCACGACCCCTGCTTGAGGCCACCTTGACCACCTCCCGGGCGGCTTTTGTCAGGTTGCTTCGGGATGCTGCGAGCCCCGCTTACTCTACGCCGCAAGCGCCTTGCCCGCGATCCGCGCTCGCCCCACTAGCGCGTTTGCGCTAGCCGCCGCGTGCCGCGCCCGCGCGGTCCGCCACCTCGTTCCACAGATGCATGGCCGCGTAGGCTCGCCATGGACGCCAGGCGTCGGTACGCGCTCGCTGCTGGGTCGGCCGCTGCAGGGTTGGGTCGCGGGCGGCGATCGACTGCATCAGCACCAGGTCCCACGCGGGCCAGGCGTCGGCGTCGCGCCAGGCGCGCATCGCCACGTATTCGACGGTCCACGGGCCGATGCCGGGCAGCGCCAGCAGCGCGGCGCGCAAGGCGGCGGTGTCGACGGCGGCATGGCGGTCGAGCGGCACGGCGCCGCTTGCGACCGCCGCCGCCATGCCCTGCAGCGCCGCCACGCGCTTGCCCGGCATGCCGATCTGCGCCATGTCCGCGGCGGCCAGGGCGGCCGGCGTCGGAAAGCGCCAGGCGGTGCGTTCGTGCGGGTGGTCCTCGATGCGTTGCCCGGCGCGCTGCACCAGCCGGCCGATGATCGTCGTGGCCGCCTTCACGCTGACCTGCTGGCCGACGATTGCCCGCACCACCAGTTCGAAGGCCGACCACGCCCCCGGCACGCGCAGGCCCGGCGCGGCTTCGATCAGCGGCGCGAGCCACGGATCGGCGGCGAAATGCGCGCCGATGGCTTTCGGATCCGCGTGCAGGTCGAACATCCGCGCAATCGGTGCGGCGAGCGCCTCGGCATGACGGCCGGCGGGGCCGTCGATGGTGGCGACGATACAACGCTTGCGCGGGTGCGGGCGGACCGTCAGCGTGCCGCTGTCGCCGGCCCAGTCGATGGCGCGGCGGTACGCGCCCTCCTCGACCGCTTCGACGCCGGGGGTGGCGCGCCCGGCGAAGAAGCGCAGGATGCGCGGCCAGTCGAAGGGCGCCTTGAACGGCAGTTCGAGGACGGCGAGGTCAGTGGCAGTGCTCACGCGGCGTGATCCAGATTGGGGGTGGGCGGTGTGGATGATTTTGCCTTGCTTTTACCGGTGGCTGCGGTGGCCGTGACGACAGCATTGGCCTGAACCCGCAGCGGTGCGGCCGTATGCGCGGCACTCGCGTCCACACCTTCCACACCCGCGCGATGAGCCTCGGCATCGAGCAGCGCCGCCTTACGCGGCAGTCCCCAGCGATAGCCGGCAAGCGCCCCACCCTTTTGCACCACGCGATGACACGGAATCGCCAGCGCGACCGGGTTCGACGCGCAGGCGCTCGCGACCGCCCGCACCGCGCGCGGCGAACCGACGGCCTCGGCGATATCCGAATAGCTGCGCGTCTCGCCGTACGGGATACGCCGCAGTGCGTCCCAGACACGCTGGCGGAACGCCGTGGCGTCGATATCGAGCGGCAGGTCGAAGCGCTGGCGGGTGCCGTGCAGATAGGCGTCCACCTGCGCGATAAACGGCGCGAGCCGGGCGGCGTCCTCGACCAGCTCGGCGTTGGCGAACTCGCCGCGCAACTCGGTGGCGAGCGCCGCGGCGTCGTCACCGAAGCCGATCTTGCAGATGCCCTTGGCAGTGGCGGCCACCAGCACGAAGCCGAGCGCGGTCGGCGCGCTGGCGTAATGCACGGTCAGGCCAGCACCCTTGCGCCGGTAGGCCGACGGCGCCATCCCCAGCTCGGTCGGTGCGCTTTCGTACATGCGCGACGGCGAGCCGAAGCCGGCGTCGACAGTGGCGCGCGTCACGTCCGTGCCGCGGTGGAGCGCCTCGCGCAGCGCCGCGCCGCGCTGGGCCGCCTGATACTGGCGCGGCGACACGCCCACGACGCGTTTGAACAGCCTTTGCAGGTGAAACGGGCTGACATGCACGGCGTCGCTCAACTGGGCAAGCGTGAGGCGCTGCTGCGGATCGGCGTCGAGCGCGGCGCAGGCGCGATTCACGATCTCGAGCTCGCGCGGCAGGCCGCCGGGCTGGCAGCGCTTGCATTCGCGATAGCCCGCAGTGCGGGCGGCGTCTGCCGTAGCGAAGAAATCAACGTTCTCACGACGCGGCTGGCGCGACGCGCACGACGGGCGGCAGAACACGCCGGTGGTTTTGACGCCGTAGAAGAAAGCGCCATCGGCGTGCGGGTCGCGCTGGGTCAAGGCGTCCCAGCGTTCGGCGTCGGTAGACCAGGCAGGTGTCACGGTACGGTTCATGATGTCCTCGAAAAGACGGTTTCGATGGTCACCAATGTAGTTTGCATGCCGACACACTACGCTCCGGTTCTTGCTCTGTCATTGTGCGGCCCGTGCGGCGACAGGGGTTCTGGGGCCTGTCCAGCGCCAGTTTAGGGCCGGTTCAGCCCAGCTTCCCGGCCGGCTGCGACAAAACGCCACCGCATCGGGTTTTCCCTTAAAAAGTTATTGCGTCGCACCAACCCCGTGTGTATAGTAGTTCCTGTCTCCTCCATGTCTCCTCCTGATATGGATTCAGCCTGCTCCCTGAGAGCGGGCTTTTTTTTGCCTGTCGGTTTTGTTCCAGACCGCCGCTGACCGGGTCCGCGCTTCTTCCGCCGCCCGCCTCGCTCTTCGAGGTCTCCAGGCACCCCGCCTTTCTCCTACACTGCCATTGACCGGTAGAGAACCGTCCAAGAGGCGCCTTCCATGAAGATCCACATTCGCGAGATCGACCATGTTGTCATCCGGGTCGCCGATCTCGAATCCATCACTCGTTTCTACTGCGATGTGCTCGGCTGCAGCGTCGAAAAAGAGCAGCGCGACCTCGGGCTGATCCAGTTGCGTGCGGGGCGCTCGTTGATCGATCTGCTCAAGGTGGGCGCGAAAATCGACCGGCCCGACAGCTGCACACCCGGCGAGGGTCGAAATATGGATCATCTGTGCCTGCGCGTCGAAGGGTTCGACGGCGAAGCGCTCAAGGCGCATTTGCAGGAGCGTGGCGCGCGGATCGGCGAGCTGGGCGTGCGTTACGGCGCGGATGGCTTTGGACCGTCGCTGTATCTGTTCGACCCCGAGGGCAATATGGTCGAACTGAAAGGGCCGCCGGAGGGGGCCGTCTGAACGGCCTGGCTAGCCGGAATTGCGTGTGAGGGGGCTTGAACCGGTGCGGGCGGTGTCCTGACCGTTTCGCCTCTCCGTCAACTAGGCGTTCGCCGGCGCCTTCAAAACAGTCCATTCGATCGGTACCGGATCTGCGTCGGCACTGCCGAGCCACGCGGCGCCGTCCTGCACGGTGCATTGCAGACGCATGGTTCGTTCGGCCAGCTTGCCGAGCGCGGCGCCGACGTCTTCGCCGAGCGTCCAGACCGTCACGTTACGCAGCCGATCCACCTTGTTGCGAATCCCCTGCCACCAGATCTCGGACGTGCGGCCGCCGTAGGCGATCACCACGACTTCGTTGGAGCGGCCGCTCGCCTTCGCGATGCGCCGTTCGTCGGGCTGGCCGACTTCGATCCACGTTTCGATCGCGCCGGTCAGATCCTTTTGCCACAGATCCGGCTCGTCGGCGTCCGACAGGCCTTTGCAGAACTCGAGGCGTTCCTGGGCGAACAGCGCGAACGCGGCCACGCGCACCATCATGCGTTCGTCGGTTTCCGACGGATGGCGCGCGATCGTCAGCGCATGATCGGCGTAGTAATGCCGGTCCATGTCCGCAATCTGCAGTTCTGCCTTGTAAATCGTCGATTTGAGAGCCATGCCAATCCAGGGGCCCGCGCCTGCGGACCGGACAGAGAAGGAATCGTCGGCAGCTCGCTGCCGCTTACCATGTTGTTTGTACATTGCTCGCTCCTGCACTGGGCTGCGGGCGGCGGCGTGAGGCAGCCTTGGGAACAAGGCAGCGAAACGGCGCCGGCCGGATTGCAGCCGCGAGGTAGCGAGGTCGGATCACGCACGATGGACGCCTGCGCTAGCGTGGCTGCTTCTGCAGCCACGAATGAGCATTTAACGTGCCACCGCTGGGTCGAAGGCCGCACCATACACGCCGACGGCCGCCGAGCGCAAGGCTTCCAGCACCATCGACGCCGCCGGCGACAGCAATTGCGCCTGGCGCGTGATGATACCGAATGTATCCATTCTGCACGGTAGATCCACCGGCATTCGCTTCAGCAAGCCGTACTGCTGGTACTCGCGCGCCACTTCGTCGGGCAGGACGGCGAGCATGTCGCTGTGGAGCAAAAGGCTCGAAATAGCCAAAAAGTTGTTCGTATTGACGACATTTTGCGGTGGATTGAGCCCAATCTGCGAAAACATCAGATCAAAACGGTGGCGCAATACGCTGCCGGGCGGGTGCAATACCCAGCTCGCGTCCACGACTTCGCGCAGCGTCAAATCTGTTTCATTTTCGAGAGGATGTCCGGTCCGGGCGACCACGCATAACGGTTCGTCCGCGAGCGGTTCGTAGCGGACTTCGGTTTTCAGCGGATCCTGCCGCTCAAGCACGCGGCCGATCATGATGTCGAGTTCGCCCTCCGCGACCTGCGCGAGCATGACGTCGGAGGTCTCGACCTGTAGCCAGATCTGCAATTGCGGATAACGCTCTTTCACGCTGGCGATGGCGCGCGGCACCATGGTCGCGGCCGCCGCGGCGATCACGCCGATCCGCACCTGCCCGGTCAGGCCTGCGCGCAACGCCGATATCTCGTCATGCGCATGACTGAGGTTCGACAGCACCATGCGCGCGTGGCGAATCATCACTTCGCCGTAGAGCGTGGCGCGCATGCCGTGCGGCGTGCGGTCGAACAGGCTCACGCCGAGCATGTCTTCGAGCTCTTTCAGCAGGCGCGACGCGGCGGGTTGGGTGATGCCGAGCGAGTCGGCGGCGCGCCGGACGTTGCCCTCCTCCTCCATTGCCGCCAGCAGCAGCAATTGACGCGTCTTGAGCCGCGCGCGCACGAACCAGTTGGAATTACTACGTGTCATGGGTGTCCCGAGATCGCGGCTCATTGCCGTCTGCGTGCAGCGGATTCGATGATGCCATACCCGAATTGATATCCGGAATAAGGGAAAACGGGGTGGAGTGTTATCTCGGCGGCAGAATGGCATTCGTGCGGCGTGTGGGTGCCGGTCGCCATTTGCTACGACGGGGATTGTTGCTGGGAGATAAACAGGAAGCGAAGCAGATATAAGGCAGTCCGTATCAGCGCTTTTTCGTCTCGCGGACTGAGTAAAAATAAAACGGCCGGGCAATTGCCCAGCCGTTTTCATTTACGTCGATGGATGACGCAGGATTTTAACCACGCGTATTCATCACCGGACGTCTTTAAGGCGCCTGGCGTAGCGTTCAATCGGACGAGGTTTTAAAACCTCGTCGTAGCCTCGCTACTGCTTGATGAAGCGATCGTTAGCCCAAAGGCCTTGCGTGTCGCTATTGCCGGCATTGACGAATTCGACATCATGTCCGACCACGCGCACGACGCGGAAACTCGAATTCTCCGGAGTCGAGAGGCACTGATAGCCGGAGAAGAATTCCTGCATCTGCTGCTGTTCGCCGGCCTGGGCGTGCTGATCGGCGGCGTCGAGTTTATCCTTCGACAGGCAACCATACGCGTTCGGCTTGAACTGGATGGTTTGCGCCGGCTTGATCACGCTATCCTGGGCCTGCACCGCAGACGCGGCGGCCAATGCCGCCACGGCGAAAAGAAGAGCGACCTGCTTTTTCATATTTGCCTCCGTGCGGGTTATTACTCAGGTTAGCTATGTATTTAACTTCTAGGTTGAACCCGCATCTTGCACTTTAGAAGAAGCTGAGCCGACGACAAGCACATCTTGTGTGCGCTCGCAACAGTGGCGAATTGTCGCACCTGAGATGACAGCGCTTTAAAGGCCTTGACGCGACGGGAAACAGCCGTTTTATGACGGATTCCTTAAAGTCGCAAAGGGCGCTTCGCTTTAACAGTCAAAGCTTCGCGACATTCATGCGCGTAAACGAGTACATCTAATTAAGCGACTTAATACGAATTTAAAACGGCTTGATGCGCCGCACACAAAGTCATTCAACAGATAATTGAAAAAGCAGCAGATATGGGGCTAGTTGCAGAATAAAAACGGTGCCAGGTCTTGTTGGCGTCGTTCGGACGAGGCCGCCGCGTCGCAAGAAAAGTTGCTTGCAGTCGCCGAAAGTTCGTGGATAAATCAGGCGACTTTCTGGAGACTTCCTCATGACGCTTGCCCATTGGCTTCCCTTTGCGATCGCTTCGGCGATTCTGGTTGCAATCCCCGGCCCGACCGTGCTGCTGGTCATTTCGTACGCGCTCGGCCACGGCCGCCGCTTTGCGCTGGTCACGACCGCCGGTGTGGCGCTTGGCGACCTGACCTCGATGACGGCCTCGATGCTCGGGCTCGGCGTGATCCTCGCGGCATCCGCGGCGCTGTTTACGGCGCTGAAGTGGGTCGGCGCGGCCTATCTGATCTATCTCGGCATCAAGCTGTGGCGCGCGCCTGCGCAGGCGCCGGATACGCCGGATACGGCCGAGACGCGCACCAGCCGGATCTTCGCGCACGCGTTCGCGGTGACCGCGCTCAACCCGAAGAGCATCATTTTCTTCGTCGCGTTCGTGCCGCAGTTCATTGATCCGCACGTGGCCGCCACATCGCAGATCGTGGCTTTCGAGGCGACGTTTGTGCTGCTCGGCACCCTGAATGCGTTCTGCTACGCGATGCTGGCCTCGGCTGCACGCCGTGCGATCCGCAGTCCGCGGGTGCAGCGCGTCGTGAATCGGACCGGCGGCACCCTGCTGATCGGCGCGGGTATTTTCGCTGCGACCTGGAAGAAGGCGTCGGCCTGAGCATCGCTCGCGGTTGGTTGGGCAGCGGCTTTGCGAGCGGCGCAGCCAAGCGTGACGTGAAGGCGCGTGAGCCGGGCGCCGCGTCAGTCGCCGCGCTTGTAGGTCGCGAAGAACTCTTGCTGGAACAGGCACATGCGCAAGGCGTTGTGATACTTGCCGTTGCCAAAGAACTCCTCGATCAGTTCCGCTTCGTGCTTGAAGCCGCATTTCTCGTAGACGTGGATCGCGGCGGCGTTCGACGTGTCGACGATCAGGTAGATCTTGCGCAGATTGAGCACTGAAAACGCGTAGTCGATTGCGAGGCGCGTCGCGATGGTCGCGTAGCCACGACCCTGCGCCTGCGGGGCGATGATGATCTGGAATTCGCCGCGCCGGTGGATGTAGTCGAGCTCGATCAGCTCGACCAGGCCCATTGTTTCGCCGGCGTTATCGACGGCGACAAAACGGCGTTCGCGCTGATCGTGTACGTGCTGGTCGTAGAGCTGCGACAGTTCCGAAAACGTTTCATAGGGCTCTTCGAACCAGTAACGCATGATCTTCGCGTTGTTGTTCACTGCGTGCACGAAGCGCAGATCGTCGCGCTCCAACGGCCTTAAGGTGAGCTTGGCATCGCGTTCAACGGTCATGAGATTCCCCTTGGAATTGATTGGTTTTAGATTGCGCCGGATTGACCGTGTTGTGTCGAAAACGGCGGGGCCCACGACATGGCCCATGATGTCCGGCGAGTCAGGGTTAGTCCTGGCGCGGGCCCTGGGGTTCAGCAACCAGGGGGCCGACACAGCGGCGCAGCGCCCGCCCGGTGAGGTGTGGCAAGGGTCTTGCAGGGTCAGGGCGTCGCTTTGTCGCAGACCGGGGCCGGATGCTTATGCGCGCGCGGGCACACACCGGGCACGAGGAGTGCGCCTACAATGCAATCAAGGACTGGCCGATAGGAGGATGCTGTGATGGAGCACCTGATACTAGGCGCGTTTCTGGTCGTGCCGCTGCTGATAGTCGCGTTCCTGTTCTCCGATGAACTGTGGCAGGAACATCTCCAGCGCGCGCAGAAAGACCACCCGCGGCATATCGATTGGCATCATCCGTTGCGCAGTCTGCTGCATCGTCATTGAGGTCTTTCGACGTACGTCACGGTCATAAGCGGCGCGCCGGCTCGTCGCCAAGCTGCGCACGGATGCGTTGCGCGAGGGCTTCGAGCGTCGCCTGCGGGGCCATTTCGCGTGCATGCATGCGCAGCGCCTGACCTTCCCAACGCGGGATCACGTGAAAGTGCACATGCGCGACTGTCTGGCCCGCTGCCGCACCGTTGAACTGGCCGATAAACATTCCATCCGGTTGCAGCGCCGCGCGTAGCGCCACGGCGATTTTCTGCGTCATCCGCATGCAGGCCACCGTCGCGGCATCGGAGAGTTCGAAGATCTCCGCAGCGGCTTCTTTCGGCACCACCAGCACATGCCCGTCCGACTGCGGCATCAGATCCATGAAAGCCAGCGTGGCATCCGTCTCGGCGACCTTGATGCACGGTAGTTCGCCGCGCAAAATTCTGGCGAACGGGTTGCTCTCGTCGTACTTCATGGCGTTCCTCCGGGTTCTGATTTGTCCGTTTTTGTGGCGTTTGTATCAGCGCAAACGGGATTTTTCACCGCCGCATCATGATGCGAGTCCGCGTCCGGCGCAAGCAGACGGGCGCGGCAGCCTCACCGTATCCGATGGCGCGCCTCGCCGCCGCTTACGCCGGTAATACCTCGTTACCACTTGCAGCATCTGTTTCTGCGCTTCGCGCTCACAATCCGCCGCATGTACTTACATGACCTGATGGCGGAAAAATAAAATGCGAAAAATTGCGGCAGCAGTGTTGATGGTCGGCGGCCTGGCCGTCGCGGGTCAGGCTTCGGCTCATGACGGCGGCGCCATTGTCGGCGCGCTGCTGGGCGGCGCGGTGCTGGGTGCGGTGGTCGGTTCGGCGTTGAACCCCGCGCCGCCGGTCGTGTATCAGGCGCCGGCTTACGCGCCTGTCTACCAGGCGCCGGTTTATGCACCGGTGTACCAACAGGCACCCGTCTATGCAGGGCCCCCGCCCGGATACTGCTATGACCAGTATCAAGGCGGGTACGTCGCATGCGGTCCGGCACCGGCGGGGCCCTACGGCTATGCGCCGCCGCCGCAACCGGGTTGGTAAGCGTCTGGGCGCGTAAAGCGTCCGCGCTAGTGGTTTCACTCCATGGGATATGCCCGGGTGCGGTGCACGGGCACTAAAGTTTGCGCAGAACAGGCCGACATCCTGGCAATGAACGACGAACATTCCATCCCCTTCGGGCCGGGACATCCGCAGTATCTCGAGGCGCGAGCCCTCGCACTGAGCATCGCGGCAATCCGCAAAGCTCAGGGCAAGAGGAATCCGGTCGATTACGCGGTGGGCTCACCCGACTGGGAAACTGCGGACGAAGACTTCGCGCGCGACGTTTTGCGCATACTCGGCGGCCGATAAGCCGCCGACCATTGCCGCACAGCGGGGGCACGCGTGCCGCCCGCTTTGCGCGCGCCAACGTTTGCGCGTGCCATCAATGCCGGTGACGCATCCAGTCGACGTGATGCGTATCGAGCCAGCGCTCCCGGCGCCCTTCCTGATCGCCGTCACGATGATGGTAGTGAGCGACAGCCCACAGCGCGACGCCCACCACAGCCATTACGAGTGGCCCCAGCAAATAAGCCATTACCGATTCAGTCATGAGACCCTCCGTCGAGGTCGCGACCGCTATCACAGACGATGGCTGTATTTTAGGCGATAGCCGAGGGTAAACGGGTGCTTTAGCGCGAGGGCATTCGCGTGTGTGGGGTCGGTCTTCCAGCATCGAACCGCCAAAGTTAAGCGGATTCTTGGTTTGCCTTCGCACATTCGCGTGCGCCGGCCTGCGGCAGGATGCGTGTGCGCGACGCCGGTCCCCGGATAGCGCGTGTGAGTGATACGCCGAAACCCTTCGCCCGCCTTGCGCGGGCTTTCTTTTGTGCGGTGAAGACGTGTGGACTTGCCTTTGCTGCAGGCAGCAGGATTGCCGTCCTGGTAATTGGACACTCGCCTGTCAAAAGCCCCGGCTGCGATCTAAGATGAATCTCAAGGCATACTGACGAGGGGCAGCCATGGACGAGACAATGGTGGGCGTCGCAATGGGATTCTCCGTGCTGCTGATTGCCACCTTGCTGGTCGTCGGGCATTACCGGCGCGAGCATCTTCGGCAACGCATGATTCGGGCGATGCATGGGCGTCGCTTGCACGATTTCACTCGCCCGCGGCATTGACGGGATTTGTCAGCGCAGGCGCGTAGCCGGCCAACGCCATCACCGGATGTTGTGCTTCTCGAACCACTTGATCAGTCGATCGCGGTTCAGATGGGTCGCCCGTATCGCCGTGCCGAAGACGATCAGGATGGTCGCCATCGAAATGGCCAGCATTGACTCGGTCATGGCTGCCTCCCCAAGCATGCAACCTTGCTTGCAGTTTAGGCGTCCATAAACCGGTGAGAGAGCCTCAAGCCGTCGAATTTCGCGCTGCCGTTTCGCGTTGGCGAACGGGAAACAAAAAGGCCGCCAAATCGGCGGCCAGAAAATGGTACTACATGCGCGGGGGATCACGCACGGGACAGACTCTAAGCCATACCCAATGCGGTGGCGGCTTGTGCGCCGCATCGGTCTGAGATTTGTCGGATTCAGACTGCATTGGTTTTACGAGTCGCACCCCTGAATCGGCCACGCTAGCGTGAGACGGATTATTTGGGATGTCTAACGGTTGCGCGAAGATCACATGCTTCGCAAAGCGTCTGACGAAAGGTCTCGGACTGCTTTCTTGTGGGCTTCAACCTGGTTGGTCTACGACGGAACGGTGCTTTCGATGGGGCCGGTCGGCACCGCTCGACTGACCTGCGCTATGGATGCCATCAAGGAATTCTAGGGTTTATACCTAGTTTAAGAACAATACCTTCCAGGCAAGGTGCTTAATCTTAAGCGCTCACTTACCTAGACTGTCCTTACTGGCTACGAACAAGGGTGCTCGTAGCGGGACAAGAACAGAATCTCGAGGTAAGTCATCATGAAATCGCTGATCCAAGCTGTTGTCGTTGCTGCCGCATTGGCCGCTCCGGTCCTGTCGTTTGCCCAATCGAATGCGCCTGTCACCCGTGCTCAGGTACGCACCGATCTCGTCCAGCTCGAAAAGGCCGGCTATCGCCCGGGCGGCGATGACATCCATTACCCAGCAGCCGTGCAGGCCGCAGAAGCCCGCGTGGCCGCACAGAATGGCGCCGCGAGCGGTTACGGCGGGGTGGCGAACGGTGTGTCACAGTCGGGCGGCAGCCGGGTGTCGGCCGCGGACTGGAATGCCATGTATAGCCGTCCGTAACTGGCTTTAACGGATGCCCGGGTATGAGTGAAGCATAACCTAGCGAAAACGTCTCATTTCATTTACTGGAGACGTTTCGCTGGTTGATTGAGAATATCTGTGTACCAAAAGCGGGATTCTGCACGATGCCTGTGATTCGGCCAGGCATCGTGCGAAGCGAGGCGCCTTCAAACTCTGCGTCGTCGCCGTTCGGGTTCTACGGATGGACTCTCCGGCGGAACCGCTGCGATTTGCGCATCGACGAAATCCGCCCATCGTTGCAATACGCTGCGCTGTTTGTCGGCGCAGTCCGCTTGCTCGGTCGTATGCGCGGTCTCTTTGCCGGCGCGCGCAAGGGCCATTTCGATTGCCTCGGCCGCTTGACCCATCTCCAGCAGATGAGTTGCCGCGGTACGGCGAAAGTCGTGCAGAACGAAGTGTTCCACTTCCAGCCCGAGCGCCTTGACCGCCTGGTTCAGCGTGCTCTTCGCGATAGGACGATCCTCGCCTCTGACGGTCGGAAACACGAAGGTCCGGCTGCTCTTCATCTCTCGCAACTCGCGCAGCATCGCAACCGCCTGCTGCGGCAAATACACCCAATGCTCGCGGTCGCTTTTCATGCGCGTCGCAGGGATCTTCCATAGCGCAGACCTGAGGTCGAACTCGGCCCACGTGGCTTCGATCAGCTCGGACTTGCGGACCATCGTCAGCACGAGCAGATGCAATGCGAGCTTGAGCGGTCGGCGGATGCCCGATGCGCCAATCGCACGTAACGTGGTGCCGATTTCGCCGGGCGTGAGCACGCGGGTCCGGCTGTCCTGCGTCGCGATGAAGCGCGCCGGCACGACCGCCGCCGGGTTGCTGGTGGCGAGTTGCCGGCCGATCAGGAATTCGTAGAGTCGCTTGATGACGTTGCGCGTGTGGAGCGCCATCTTCGGGGAGCCGCGCTTCTTGATCCGGTCGCAGATCGCGACGATATCTTCCGACGTCACGCCGCTAATCGGCTTGTTACCGATGGCTCGTAGCACGTCCTTGTCGAGCGCGCGCCGGGTGGTCCGTTGATACTCTTCGGACTTGCTCGCCATCGCCACCGTCATGTAGAGCTCGGCGGCGTCGCGCAGAAGGTCGATGCGCTTTTCCGCGCCGCGATCTCGCCGCGCAGTGGCCGCCGGCGACACACCGGTCGCGACCATTTCGGCGTATTTCCGCGCCCGCTCACGCGCGACGCGCAGCGAAATCCGTTTGTAGTCGCCGATGGTGGTGAGCGGCTGGCGTTTGCCGTCGAGCGTGTAGCGAAAGCGCCATATCTTGTTGCCGGTTGGCATGATCTCCAGCACCAGACCGTTGCCGTCGGCGATGGAGTAGCGGGTTGCGCGGGGCTCCATCGCGCGGATTTGGGCTTCGCTGAGGGGAGGGACGGTTTTGGGCATGCTGGCGATGTTGGTACACAGGGTGTGTGAAATGGTGAAAATTCAAATCTGTGTACCGAAAATTGAGGCTTATTCAAGCGTCAAAGTATAGCGGAATTTGTTATTTTATTCCGTAATTTCAGCCTTATTGCTGATCTGTGCGCCTAGTATATTGCGAGAAGTCACGCACCGGCTCAGAAACGGATCAAAATCACTCCCAGTTGATCGATCTTGGGAGCATGCCAGGTGGTCGAACGTCAGATCCAGGATCGGCGCCATCACCGATGGTAAATCGGTCGGTTCGGCGGACGCGGTCCAGATCAGATAGCATTCCTGAATTTACGGACTACGACTTCTCGAAACCTGTCGATCCGAACGGCTTGCTGTCCAGCGGACCCTGATCAGAGGAGTATTTTCGGAAACACTGAAAATTTTGGTACACAGGACATGGAGAATGGCCGAAATACCATTTTGTGTACCAAATAGAGCAGGTCGTTTAGACCCTCTGTACGAGGTGCCAATTCGTCTTCTTTTGCCGACAGCAAAGGCCTATTGTAGATTTTTGTCTGTGGCCGTTGCGCGTTCCGTCACTTCCCAATACAAAAACGGCTAAAAATCACCCCCAAAAGATCATCCGACGTGAACTCCCCCGTAATCGAGTTCAGCTGCTCCTGGGCAAGCCGCAGTTCTTCCGCGAACAGATCAAGCGCCTGGGCATTCTGATCGGCGTGTTGCGCGGCCGTCGCAAGATGCTCCTGCGCTGCGCGCAGCGCAATCAGATGCCGCTCGCGTGCGAGGTACACGCTTTCCGCACCGGCCTGCCAACCAGCAATTCGCAGCAATTCCGCCCGCAGCAACGCGATACCATCGCCCTTCTTTGCCGACAGCCGCACTTCGCGCAGATCCACTTCCTTGGCTTCATCCAACGCGCGCACGGCTGGCGCGATGTCCGTCAAATCCGTCTTGTTCATCACACGCACCACCGGCACACCAGCAGGAAAACGCGCCGCAATCACATCATCCTCAGCGTTCATTCCCGTGCGGGCGTCGAGCAGATGCAACACCACGTCCGCGCGCTCAATCTCGTTCCACGTGCGCTCAATGCCGATCTTTTCCACCTCGTCCTCGGTTTCCCGCAGACCGGCGGTGTCGATCACATGCAAGGGGATCCCTTCGATCTGGATGGTCTGCGCGACCTTGTCGCGCGTCGTGCCGGCGATCGGCGTAACGATGGCCAGCTCGGCGCCCGCGAGCGCATTCAGCAGCGACGACTTGCCGACGTTGGGCTGCCCCGCCAGCACCACCGACAGCCCCTCGCGCAGCAACGCGCCCTGACGCGCCTCGTTCAGCACATGAGCGAGCTGCTCGCGAATCCGAGCGAGCTTGCCGCGCGCATCGGCGGCTTCGAGGAAGTCGATTTCCTCTTCAGGGAAGTCGAGCGTAGCTTCGACCAGCATCCGCAACGTGATGACCTCTTCGACCATGGCGTGAATGTCGCGCGAAAACGCGCCCTCCAGCGAGCGGCCCGCCGAGCGCGCGGCGGCCTCGGTGCTGGCTTCGATCAGATCGGCCACCGCCTCGGCCTGAGCCAGATCGAGCTTGTCGTTGAGGAACGCGCGGCGAGTGAATTCGCCGGGTTCCGCGAGCCGCAGTCCAACCGCGCGGCCCGCGTCGATGCAGCGCTGCAGAACCAGTTGCAGCACGATCGGCCCGCCGTGGCCTTGCAGTTCGAGCACGTGCTCGCCGGTGTACGAATTCGGCGCCGGAAAGTACAGGGCGATGCCGCGGTCGAGCGCGTTACCGGCCGCATCGAGGAAGGGCACATAACTCGCATGACGCGGCGTCAGAGTTTGACCGGTGAGCGCCTGCATCAATGGCTCCGCTGCTGCCGCGCCGGCCCGCCCGAACGAAATCCGGACCACGCCGATTCCGCCACGACCGGGCGCAGTGGCAATGGCGACAATGGGATCGGAGTCGGTGGCGAGCATGGAATTGGGCGCGAGAACAGAGAGAGCAGTAAGAACGGAAGACCCCGCTAGGGGCGCGAGGCATTGTAACGCGAGCGGTCCGGCTGGCTCCCGCGTGGCCGGCGAATCAGACTTTGGGACGTTTTCTCAGACAAATAAAGATTTATCTCAACTACGATAAGATAACTCTAGGAGTGAATACGACTGCCGATGCGGCCGCGATGCGTGAGATGCCCACCACAAAAGGAAAAAAGCGCATATTGACGAAATGGCGCGACGCTTTATCTGGCGCTCATCTTGGGCTAAAAGTAGCTTAAATGCGTGAAATTATCGCCTAAACGGTTGACCACTGTTGGAGCGCCGGATTGCACAATTTGGCCCATGCCGACATCCAAAGAAAAACTAGCGTTCGCCAAGAGGCTGCAGGACCAGATTGCCCGGAAGAACGTCAAGGGCGGGACTCAGCTCGCCAAAGAATTCAATCTGCTGCATCGGGGCGAAGCGCCCGTGTCGCCGCAGACCGCGCACAAGTGGCTGACGGGCCGAACCATTCCCACGCCGGACAAATTGCAGACACTCGCCGACTGGCTGGGTGTGGGCATGCACTGGCTCCATTATGGACCGCCGCCGCCGGTGGGCGTCAAAGCCAAGCCGCTGGCGCCGGGCGAAAAATACCCGTTGACGCCGGAGGCGATCGAGCTCGCTTCGAAGATCGAGGCGCTGGACCCGAAAGACCGTCATTTCCTCGAGGAGTTTGTCGACCGTCTGTACGACACCGGCAAGGAATAGCCCCTCGCGCGTCGCCTTCAACCGCTTTCTAATTGCCCATTAAAAAGCCGCCCGGTGCAAACCGGGCGGCTTTTTTACAGCTTGCTGCGATGAGGATGCGTTGGCGGGTGACTCAGCACCCGCCCGTCCGATCAGGCCGTAGCCTTGGTCTTCGGCTTGCCCATCATCCGCGTGATGTAGTACTGCTGGGCGATCGACAGCACGTTGTTGACCACGTAGTACAGCACCAGACCGGCCGGGAAGAAGAAGAACATGACCGAGAACGCGATGGGCATGAACATCATCATCTTGGCTTGAACCGGGTCCGGCGGCGTCGGGTTCAGACGCGTCTGCAGGAACATCGAGACGGCCATCAACACCGGCAGGATGAAGAACGGGTCTTGCTGCGACAGATCGTGAATCCACAGAATCCACGGCGCGCCGCGCATTTCCACCGACGACAGCAGCACCCAGTACAGCGAGATGAACACCGGGATCTGGATCACGACCGGCAGACAGCCGCCGAACGGATTGACCTTCTCGGTCTTGTACAGCTCCATCAGCGCTGCGTTCATCTTCTGCGGATCGCCCTTGAAGCGTTCGCGCAGGGCTTGCATGCGCGGCGTGATCGCCTTCATGCGTGCCATGGACTTGTAGCTGGCCGCCGACAGCGGGAAGAACACGGCCTTGATCAGCAGCGTGAGCAGTACGATCGACCAGCCCCAGTTGCCGACATAGCTGTGGATCTTCTCAAGCAGCCAGAACAGCGGCTTGGCGATGATCGTCACCCAGCCGTAGTCCTTCACCAGTTCCAGGCCCGGCGCGATGCCTTCCAGCATGCGTTCTTCTTCCGGACCGGCGAACAGCTTCGCCGACACGTCAGCCGATTGACCCGGGGCGATGGTCGGCACCGGCTCCTTCACACCCACGCGATACAGCGTCGGATCAAGCTTCTCGACATAGATATCGCGCTTGACGCCTTGCTGCGGAATCCACGCCGTCGCGAAGTAATGCTGGACCATCGCGATCCAGCCGTTGTCGGCCGAGGTCGCATAGTCCTGCTTGTTCTTGTCGACGTCGCTGAACGTCATCTTCTGGAAGTGGTGCTGATCCGTGTAGACAGCCGGTCCGATGAACGTGTGCGAGAAGCGCGGCGTTTCCACCGGCTGGCTATCGCGCACCAGTTCCATATAGACGGTCGGCGTCACCGGCGTCGAACCCACGTTTTCGATCTTCGTATTGACGCCGATCACGTAGCTGCCGCGCGTGAACGTGTACGTCTTCACGACCTTCACGCCACCCTTGACCGGCGACTCGAAGCTGAGCGAGAACGACTTGGCGTCGCCCGTCAGATCGTGCGGCTGGCCGGCAACCGGCGTGTAGATGTCCGTGTGGTTCGGGAAATCGCCGCCCAGCAGACCCGTGCGCGCCAGATACGTATGATCGGCGGTGTGGTCGAACAGGGTGATGACGAGATCCGGCTGGTTACCGTTGCCCTTGTTGATCAGCGACAGCTTCGACAGCGTACCGCCGCGCGTGTCGATCTCGCCGCTGTAGACGTCGGTCGTGAACGGGATCAGTTGGGCCTGGGCTGCGGGCGCGGCGCCCGGAGCGGCGGTGTTCGTCGCCGGCAGGTCGGCGGGTTGGGTTCCCGGCGTCGTGGTGCCCGGTGCTGCGCTAGCCGCGGTCTGCGTCTGCGTGGCGCTCGGGAAGAACATCGACGGGCGTCCGTGGTCGCGCTGCCAGTTGTCGAACAGCATGACCGCCGACATGAAAAATATGACCCATAGGACGGTGCGTTTGATATCCATGCGTTGTCTCAGTGTCGATGGAACGGCGCGTCAGCGCTTTTCAGAAGTGGGAGGCGGGACAAGATCGATGCCGCCCGCCGAAAACGGGTGGCAGCGGCAAATACGCCTGGCGGCGAGATAAGTCCCGCGCGCGGCGCCATGATACTGGATTGCTTCGCGCGCGTAATCAGAGCAGGAAGGGTAAAAACGGCACCGGTTGCCGAGCAGGGGACTCACGGCAACCTTGTAGAAACGCAATAAAGCGAAAAGTACCGTTTGCATGACTAGTGCGGCCAACCGGCGCCGCCCAAGAAGGGATACCGGGGGAGGCTAGCGGGACCGAACCGTGGCATCGTCCACGTGTGCGGCCGCACGGGCCTCTCCATGAGCGTCATTGGGTCGCAGGCGCATCCGCGGGCGGCGCCTCACGACGGGCAATTTCGCGTGCTGCCTTGTTGAGCAGCTCCTCTATTTCGCTACGGCACAACGCCTTTAACGGCGGCGACGAGGCGCCCGGCATAGCCTTCTTGTCGAAGCGCGTGTGCAAACGCAGCAGCACGTCCCAACCGCCGAACTCCGCGCGGCGCAGCCGGAAGGCTTCACGCGCGAGACGGCGCACCAGATTACGCGTGACCGCGCGCGGCGCATACTTCTTGCCGATCACGAGGCCCAAGCGCGCGTCATTGCCGGTGGGCCGGGCGTACACGACGAAGTGTGCGGTGCGGCGCCACGGGCGCAAACGAAAAACGGATGAAAATTCATCCGTTTTTAGCAGCCTTGCGGCTTTGGGGAAGGCGGCTTGCGCTCGCAACGGAACCGAGCCCTGTTGCGGCGCTCCTGCCGTTCCCGCGCTGCCGCGGGCATCGGACATAGCGCGCAATCCGCTCGCCAGCCTTAGATGGCGAGGCGCTTGCGGCCCTTCGCGCGACGTGCGTTGATGACCTTACGGCCACCAGCGGTCTTCATGCGAACGCGGAAGCCGTGGGTGCGCTTGCGACGGGTAACGGAAGGTTGGTAAGTACGTTTCATGTTGCTCTCACTTGGCAGAGAATTAACCGCGCGAGCATCGCGGAAAGTGCAATGGCCGGTGGTTCAAAAATTGGTTTTCGCGGAACCCGCTATTTAAACCGGTTTTCTTTTGGTCGTCAATAGTTTAGCGACGTATTCCACAGGCTGGGCTCATGGCGGAGGTTTGATCGGTCCCTGTGGATAACTCCCTTTCCTGGTTGTTTTGGCGGTAGAATCTCGTCCTACTTCCCAAAAATCCTGCACGCCGCTCCGGCCCGCTTGCCCCGCAAACCCTTGTGGCACAAGCGCCTGGAGCCGTTCCGCCTGGCCGCTCAGGGCCTTGTTGTGTATCTGCAACAGGGGCGTCGGCGGCTCGCCGTGCAAACATAACGACAGCAACTTGATGAACGAATTCTGGCAACACTGTTCCGCACTGCTAGAGCGTGAGCTAACGCCCCAGCAGTACGTGACGTGGATCAAACCGTTGGCCCCGGTTGCCTTCGATGCGGCGGCGAACACGCTGAGCATCGCTGCGCCCAACCGCTTCAAGCTTGACTGGGTCAAGAGCCAGTTTTCCGGCCGCATTTCCGATATGGCACGCGACTTTTGGCACGTGCCGGTCGACGTCCAGTTTGTCCTCGATCCCAAGGCCGGCATGCGCGGCGCGGCGGCTTCTGCGCCGGCGCCGCAACGTCCGTCGCAATTCGCCGGCAACGGCGGCACGGCTGCGGTGGACGCGGCCGTCGGCGCGGTGCAGGCCGCACACGCCGCCCGGACCCACGGCGCGAATGGCGCGGGGCAGGGCGCGAACGCCGGTCATGGCGCGCAACAGCACAATCATGACGACGGCGGCGACCTCGATCTGCCCAGCCTCGACGCCAACGAAGCCGCTGCGGCGCGCCGTACTTGGCGGCCGGGCCAGAGCGCCGCGCAGCAAGGCAACGCCGAGAGCGATTCGATGTACGAGCGCTCGAAGCTCAACCCGGTGCTGACCTTCGACAATTTCGTGACCGGTAAGGCCAACCAGCTGGCGCGCGCCGCCGCGATCCAGGTGGCGGACAACCCCGGCATCTCGTACAACCCGCTGTTTCTGTATGGCGGCGTGGGCCTCGGCAAGACTCACCTGATCCATGCGATCGGCAATCAGTTGCTGATGGACAAGGCCGGCGCGCGGATCCGCTACATCCACGCGGAACAGTATGTGTCCGACGTGGTGAAGGCGTACCAGCGCAAGGCGTTCGACGACTTTAAGCGCTACTACCACTCGCTCGACCTGCTGCTGATCGACGATATTCAGTTCTTCTCGGGCAAGTCGCGTACGCAGGAAGAGTTCTTCTACGCGTTCGAAGCGCTGGTGGCGAACAAGGCGCAGGTGATCATCACGAGCGATACGTACCCGAAGGAAATTTCGGGCATCGACGACCGGCTGATCTCGCGCTTCGACTCCGGCCTGACGGTGGCGATCGAGCCGCCCGAGCTGGAAATGCGCGTCGCGATCCTGATGCGCAAGGCGCAGTCCGAAGGCGTGAGCCTGAATGAGGACGTGGCGTTTTTCGTCGCCAAGCATCTGCGCTCGAACGTGCGTGAGCTGGAAGGCGCGCTGCGCAAGATCCTCGCGTATTCGAAGTTCCACGGCCGCGAAATTTCCATCGAACTGACGAAAGAAGCGCTGAAAGACCTGCTGACGGTGCAAAACCGCCAGATTTCGGTGGAAAACATCCAGAAGACGGTGGCTGATTTCTACAGCATCAAGGTCGCGGACATGTATTCGAAGAAGCGGCCGGCGAACATTGCGCGGCCGCGTCAGATTGCGATGTATCTGGCGAAGGAACTGACGCAGAAAAGCTTGCCGGAAATCGGCGAGCTGTTTGGCGGGCGCGATCACACGACCGTGCTGCACGCGGTGCGTAAGATCGCCGCCGAACGCGGCACGGATGCGCAGTTGAACCACGAACTGCACGTGCTTGAACAGACGTTGAAGGGCTGATCCTGGGCTGGCCTCGAGGCGACGCCCTCAGGCGAATTCGGGGTGAGTGCAGGGTATTTGCGGGATAACCGCGCGGTCGCGGCGGTGTTGCCTAAAGTTTGGGCAAAAAGCGGGGAAAATCGACCTGTTTATTTCGGAACTCGCCCCCATTTTAGGGGAGCGGTTCTGTTTTCAGGCACAATACAGGTTTAACCGCCCGGCGGCTTGGGGCGGATGTACGCCGTGACTGGCGCAGCGTAGCGCCGGCGGGGGCCGGGGCCGCGTGCAGGATGCCGAGCGAGGCGCGCAGGCCGTCACATCAACGAAGGAACTCTATGCAACTGGTCAAGACCGAACGCGATAACCTCCTCAGGCCGCTGCAAACCGTGAGCGGCATCGTCGAACGCCGCCATACGTTGCCGATCCTCGCCAACTTGCTGATTACCAAGAACGGCCCTGACGTGTCGTTCCTGTCCACCGACCTCGAGCTTCAGATCACCACGCACGGCGACTTCGGCGTGGGCGGCGATTCGGTTGCGACAACGGTAGCGGCGCGTAAGCTGCTGGACATCCTGCGTGCCATGCCTGACGGCCAGGTCACGCTGACGCTGAACGACAAGCGCCTCACCGTGCAATCCGGCAAGAGCCGCTTTGCGCTGCAGACGCTGGCCGCGGACGAATTCCCCACGGTCGCTCAAGCTAAAGACTTCGGCGCGAACCTGGTGGTTCCCCAGAAGACGTTCCGCCAACTGCTCGGCATGGTCCATTTCTCGATGGCCCAGCAGGACATTCGCTACTACCTGAACGGCATGCTGCTGGTGGTGGACGGCGACCAGTTGATGGCGGTCGCGACGGACGGTCATCGTCTGGCGTTCTCGTCCATGAAGATTGAAGGCTCGTTTGCGCGCCAGGAAGTGATCATCCCGCGCAAGACGATTCTGGAACTCCAGCGTTTGCTGGAAGACATCGACGACACGCTGAAGATCGACATCGCGCCGAGCCAGGTGAAGTTCACCTTCGGTCAGGTGGAACTGGTGTCGAAGCTGGTGGAAGGGAAATTCCCGGACTTCCAGCGCGTGATTCCGAAGTCGCACAAGAACCAGTTCCTGATTGGCCGCGAAGAACTGCAGCGTTCGCTGCAACGTGCGGCCATTCTGACCTCGGACAAATTCAAGGGCGTGCGCTGCATCATCGAGCCGGGCCAGTTGAAGATCATGTCCACCAACGCGGACCAGGAAGAAGCGCAGGAAGAACTGGAAATTGCGTATACCGGCGACAGCGTCGATATCGGGTTTAACGTCACGTATCTGCTCGACGTGCTGGCAAACCTGAAGGTCGACATGTTGCAAGTGAGCCTGGGTGATGCCAGCTCCAGCGCGTTGATCACGATTCCCGAGAACGACGAATTCAAATACGTGGTGATGCCGATGCGCATCTAACGCGTCCAACATCAAGAAGAACACCAAGGGGCGCAGCGCCCCTTTGGCGTTTTTATGGTGTTTTGAAAAGTCCCGAGCAGCAACCAAGCAGCAACGCAGAACCGGAAAAAATCCATGACTGACACGAACAATTCGCAACCCGATAACAGCTACGGCGCCTCTTCGATTCAGATCCTCGAAGGTCTGGAAGCAGTGCGCAAGCGGCCGGGTATGTACATCGGGGATACATCGGACGGCACCGGTTTGCACCACCTGGTATTCGAAGTGCTGGACAACGCCATCGACGAAGCGTTGGCCGGGCATTGCAACGACATTCAGGTGATCATCCACGCGGACAACTCGGTCTCCGTCACGGACAACGGCCGTGGTGTGCCGACCGGTCTGAAGATGGACGACAAGCACGACCCGAAGCGCAGCGCCGCTGAAATCGTGATGACCGAGCTGCACGCCGGCGGCAAGTTCGACCAGAACAGCTACAAGGTGTCGGGCGGCCTGCACGGCGTGGGCGTGTCGTGCGTGAACGCGCTGTCGGCATGGCTGCGTCTGACCATTCGCCGCGACGGCAAGAAGCACTTCATGGAGTTCCACCGTGGCGTGCCGCAGAACCGCATCATCGAAGAGATTGACGGCGTGGCCGTCTCGCCGATCCTCGTGACCGGCGACACTGAAAACCGCGGCACCGAAGTGCATTTCCTCGCCGACGAGACGATCTTCGGCAGCATCGAATATCACTACGACATTCTGGCCAAGCGGATTCGCGAACTGTCGTTCCTGAATAACGGCGTGCGGATTCGTTTGACGGATCAGCGCACGGGGAAGGAAGAGGATTTCGCGTTTGTGGGCGGCGTGAAGGGTTTTGTTGAGTACATCAACAAGAACAAGGCCGTGCTGCATCCGAATATTTTCCACGTGAGTGGTGAGAAGGATGGTGTTGGCGTTGAAGTGGCTATGCAGTGGAACGATAGCTATAACGAGAATGTGCTCTGTTTTACGAACAACATTCCGCAGCGCGATGGCGGGACGCACTTGACCGGTTTGCGTGCGGCGATGACGCGCGTGATGAACAAGTACATTGCCGATCACGAGATTGCCAAGAAGGCGAAGGTTGAGACTTCGGGTGATGACATGCGTGAGGGGTTGTCGTGTGTGTTGTCGGTGAAGGTGCCGGAGCCGAAGTTCTCCGCGCAGACTAAGGATAAGTTGGTTTCTTCTGAAGTGCGGGCGCCGGTTGAGGAAGTTGTGGCTAAGGCGCTTGAGGAGTTTCTGCAGGAGACGCCGAACGACGCGAAGATTATTTGCGGGAAGGTTGTGGATGCTGCGCGGGCGCGGGATGCGGCGCGGAAGGCGCGGGAGATGACGCGGCGGAAGGGTGTTTTGGACGGCGTTGGTCTGCCCGGGAAGCTGGCGGATTGCCAGGAGAAGGATCCGGCTAAGTCTGAAATCTATATCGTCGAGGGTGACTCGGCTGGTGGGTCGGCTAAGCAGGGGCGTGATCGGAAGTTTCAGGCTATTTTGCCGCTGCGCGGCAAGGTGCTTAATGTTGAGAAGGCTCGGTACGACAAGCTGCTTTCTTCGGAGCAGATTGTTACTTTGATTACGGCTCTCGGTTGCGGCATCGGCAAGGAAGACTACAACCTCGAGAAGCTCCGTTATCACCGCATCATCATCATGACCGATGCTGACGTCGACGGTGCGCACATTCGGACGCTGCTGCTTACGTTCTTCTATCGGCAGATGCCGGACATGATCGAGCGTGGGTTTATTTATATCGCGCAGCCGCCGCTTTACAAGATCAAGGCGGGGAAGGATGAGCGGTATCTCAAGGATGCGGCTGAGTTGAATGCTCATATGCTCAAGCTCGCGCTTAATGGGTCTGAGCTTGTGACGGCTGAGGGTGCTACGCCGATCGCTGGCGATGCTTTGGGTGAGCTCGCTCGGTCGTATCTGCTCGCGCAGGGTGTTGTCGATCGGTTGAGCCGGTTGTACGACGCGGGGGCGCTCGAGGCTGTGATGGATGGGGTTGTGCTCGATCTGTCTAGTGAAGAGGCTGCTGAGGCGTCGGCTAAGGCGTTTGAGGCTAAGCTCAGGGACGATCCGCTGAAGCCCGAAGTGCGCGTTACGACTATGTATGACCAGGTGCGGGAGCTCCGCTCATTGAAAGTGTCGCGGACGCATCACGGGAATCAGAAGGTTTCTGTGCTGGATGAAGAGTTTCAGTTGACCGCGGACTATCAGCAGTTGCTGAATACGGCGCTGACGTTTAAGGGGTTGATTGGGCCGGGCGCTGTGATCAAGCGCGGTGAGCGGAGTATGGCCGTCAATGACTTCAAGAGTGCTATGAAGTGGCTCATCGCCGATGCTGAGCGCAATGTTTCCAAGCAACGCTATAAAGGCCTCGGCGAGATGAATCCTGGGCAGCTTTGGGAGACTACGATGGATCCGGCTGTGCGGCGCTTGCTTCGTGTGCAGATTGAGGATGCTATTGCGGCTGATGGCATTTTCACCACGCTCATGGGGGATGATGTCGAGCCGCGGAGGGCGTTCATTGAGTCGAATGCTTTGAGGGCGGGGAATATTGATGTTTGAGCCTCCGAACTTCCGCGCAGAATAGCGGCGCGGTTGAGACAAAGGATAAGCTCTATTGAAAAGGCTGGGCAGCTTAGCTGCCCAGCCTTTTTTTTGGGGGGCTGTACCACGCTGTAGCTCAGCGACGCCCCGGTGCGAGGTGCGTCCGCTTGCCCTTCTAACATTCTTTGGCACTGAACTACCGTTCTCATTTGGGGCGCGTATAATTGGATACACATGGTGTATCCGAGGTGATCATGGAGAGCAATTCATGCGGACTGCGTATCCGTCTTGATCCGCGATTGCGGCAAGAATTTTTATCTGCGTGCAAAGCGCAGGACAGGACTGCGGCACAGGTGCTGCGCGATTTTATGCGCGACTTCGTTGCGAGTCACGGCGACAGCTTGCAAACAAGTTTTTTCGACGAATCGGATGCTGGCACAGTCGCGACAAAGGAATGGAAATGAATAAAGTGCGTAAAAATAATGAGGGAATTAAAACCTTAAGCCTTTTTACTGGTGCGGGTGGCTTGGATATTGGATTTCACCAGGCAGGATTTAACGTTGTTGCTTGTGTCGAAATTGAAGCAGCATATTCAAAATCGTTGGACGCAAATAAAAAAATCGGCAAATATATTTCCACAACGACAAAAGTCCATAATTTAGATATTCGGGAATTTGATCCGGCTATCTATGTCGATCAAGGAATCGAGTGCGTCATCGGCGGGCCTCCTTGCCAGACGTTCTCCGCTGCTGGTCGGCGTTCAGGAGGAGTGTTAGGAACCTCAGACGCGAGAGGGCGGCTATTCGAGTCGTATTGCAAGATTCTTAAGGCGATCCAACCAAAGGTGTTTGTTTTCGAGAACGTGTATGGGCTCCCGGGCGCGAACGATGGCGGCCCATGGAAAGAAATACGCGAAGCGTTTCATAAATTAGGCTATGAATTGAGAGCAGAAGTGTTGGACGCCGCCGATTACGGCGTTCCACAGCACCGGGAGCGCTTGATCATTGTCGGGTACAAGGAAGGAGAGGGAAATTTTGAATTTCCTATGCCGACTCATGGGCCTGACTCTACTGACGGTCAACCCCTGGTAAGTGTGTTCAACGCAATCGACGATCTTCAAGACGACGAAGAGCCGTATCACGAGTTGGATGGCCTCTATGGGCACCTTTTATCCTTGGTTCCCGAGGGGCTGAATTACGCCTTTTTTACTCGCGAAATGGGTTACCCGAAACCTTATTTCGCTTGGCGTTCTAAATTTCACGATTTCCTCTATAAGGTGGATCGACGCACGCCTAGTCGGACCATTAAGGCTCAGCCCGGAAAGTTTACCGGCCCATTTCATTGGAAGAATCGTCATTTCAAGGTTGATGAATTAAAGCGGTTGCAAACGTTTCCCGACGATTATGAAATAGTCGGAACATACGCGAAAATAATGGAACAGGTAGGGAATTCCGTCCCTCCTCGACTGGCCGAGACAATTGCGACATCCGTGCGTGAGCAATTACTTCGCCCTTCGCGGAAACTTACATATGTGAAGCGAGGCGCCGAATTCAAATCGACCTTTCGTCAGCGGCAGCGCGAAAGAACGGTACTCTTCAAAGAGCGTGCTGCTGAGGAAGTTGCTGCTCGCTTTCCGAACGTACAAATCTTGGACGAAAATATACTTGAACGGTCAAGCTCTTACTTCGTAGGTTTTAAGGGGCTTTTTTCACGTCAACGGGCCGAAAATCTGTCTCAATTCGAGCTAGATCGGAATTATTACAGCGTTGTATTTTCGCAGAAAAGAGATGCTATTTCGTTGAAGATTACCCCGGTTAGCGCCGTCACACGTAGATCTCGTGACCTCAAAATATCTTTGCTCGGATTGTCAAAATACTTGTTGCACATCGATTCGGTAACAGTGGATGCCAAATTCTCCGATCTGGATGATGTTTTCAGAATTTGGGCTGTAATTGAAGAGGCGCTTAAAGCAAACAGCCAGTTTTTTAGTTTGATCGATATTTACGGTCATTATGCGAATCGAGGTGATACCGTAAAGATAGCTACTGAAATAAATTCAACTAGAAAATCGAAGTTAGAGCGTGCCATTGAGTTTTTTGGTTGCTCCGAAAACTGTGGTGAATTTGTTACAGTGGAATTCGCTGCTGCGGCGCTCAATGTGAAGAAAGAGGAAGTGACTGAGGTAATTCTCGATATGCGGTCTCATCGCTGGGATGTTAGAACGCCGGATACGCATAATACGATTCGACAATTGGGCGTTCTCTGCACATATCCGTTTCCTCTGCTCTCGGACAAAGCGCAACTGGAACGTCGCGTTACGGACAGCATAGTCGCATGAGGCGCGATATACTTGCATCGGGCAATTAGAAAAATGGACCAGAGATGACGCGAGTACAGTTGCTAGTAAAAATTTGTCGACTTATTGGTAGCGCGGCGGTGCCTACGGCACTTGGTGACGGATGGCCGGGGGACGTCACGGTAGCGCTGCCGGACGGGGAGATCCGCCAAATCGCGTTGCATGTTTCAACGGTTAGTCCACACAACCGTAGGGAATGGGAATTTCGCTTTCAAAACCCCGCAAATCGCTCACCTGTAGCGGCTCGTGCCGGCGCTATTCCAATTCTGCTTGGTCTCTGGGAGGAAGATGGCCATCCGACACTGCTGGTCGCAACGGATGGCACGAGTCGAATTGGACGAGAAGCTCGCTTTTCGGTTTTATTTGACACTCGAGTGGCCGGTCAAGCTCGAACAACCGGGTGGGCAGTCTATCAGTCGGGGAGTGGGGAGAAAATATATGCTTTTCGACCGAGCATGTTTCCGATTTTCATCGCCGTGCTAGCCAATGGCTTGGAAGCACCAGACTTGGGTTCTAGCATTGACGACGCAATATCTAGTGCAGCCATTGCCTCCGGCTTAATCGATGACGAAAACGATGCTTCCGCGACGCGCGTCCGCAGGGCGGCCGCTGTGTTGGTTAGGCACTACGCGTTTTCTCGGAACGTTCTGAATGCGTATGGGCACCGCTGCGCGATGTGCGGGATTGGTGCGGGACTGGTCGTTGGCGCTCACATCAACCCGGTTGCAGCCGAGGGGGCACCGGATGCCGTGTGGAATGGTTTGGCGCTTTGCCATAATCATCATGCCGCTTTCGATGCACACCACATTTGGGTGGATCCAGAAACTCGGAATATCGTCTTCAATGAGGAAATCGCAAGAGGCCTTGAGGAAGATCCCGCTTTAGGTGCCTTCTTGGATAAAACGTTCCCGGTGTTGGCGGAGCCTGCGCTACCACAACAGTCACCGCGGCGCGCCATGCTAGAGGCAAGATACGAGTTTTTTGCTGATCGTTACGACTGGTTATAAAACAGGCGATCGACGCAAAGCCCGTCCGAAAGCCAGCGCCGACCATCCAAGGTTGCGATTCATCTAGGCCTTGCGGATGGACTATTGTGGATTTGCCGCGGAGCCGAACTGCGACGTTGGTGGGACACTTGACTCGTGTTAGTCCGGCAAGTGTCCTGCCATCTCATTTGAACGGCGTTATGACTAACCGACCTCTTTGCGCATCCACCAAGATTCGTTTATTAATTTCGAATCCGGCGTGTTCAAGCCAATGCCCCGAAAACCGAATCCAAGGCGCTGGCGGCAAGTCTTCATAAAACTCGATATGAGACGGTGCGAAAATTTTCATCGATCGTGGGCGTCTTTGTGACGAAATGGTCAAGACGCGTTGGGTAACAGGCGCAACTGCTTTATGATTGGCGTCAGCCATGATCAACTCCTAGTATGAGCTGGTTGCGGTCAGCGGATCGTATGGGTGGCAGCCCATGCGTCCCGCGCTTCGTCTCCTTCCTCGTTCTCCTTGATGCTCGGCTCGGCGCCTTCGCGTCCTTGTTTAACTTCGAATCAGCTAGTCGCTCTGTTATACGATCCAAGCGCAAGGTGCTTCGGTCACCGATAATGTTGTTAGGTATCCGATATATTTTCTCGCATTGTTAGGGCTTGTGCAACAGCATGCGACGTTCGATGAACAATAAAACATTGCACACATCTCGTCCCTACATTGAGGCGAACGCGGCCTGACAGACGTCGCATGAGAACGAGCCGCATGCGGCGAATAGCCAGTGTATTCTCTGCATTTTCTGCGGTGAATAAATCACCGTTGCAACGACGGCCACCGACTTGCGTCTCTTCGTCGACGGCTGTCGCCGAATCGCCAGGGCCTTAGGACATTTGCCGCTCACACGCGCAGCCGAAAGTCCGCACCGCTTCTATAGCCTGTCGGCGCAGATTCAACGTAAGCGCCTAGCCATCCCGTCTTGAGTTGCATTGAAGGTCTTGGGAGCATCGTATCCACTAAAATTGGACTGACCCCCAGAAGTTGGGCGGTTAGATGGCTACGCCTGACCGAATTGAGTTCGATATTTTACGGGACTCATGCCCTGCAGTTTTAGCTTGATACGGTCATTGTTGTAGTACCGGATATAGTCCTTTATGCCGACCTCCAGTTCGTCAAGACTATCAAATTTGTTGAGGTAAAAGAACTCCGCTTTGAGGGTGCCGAAGAAGCTCTCCATGGCGGCATTGTCATAGCAGTTGCCCTTGCGCGACATGCTTTGTGTGATCGAACGGTTCTCAAGAAGGCGCCGGTACACCGCCATCTGATATTGCCAGCCTTGGTCGGAATGTAAGATTGGCTTGTCACTCTGCTTGAGCCGCCCGAATGCTTTTTCCAGCATAGTGCCTACCATGTCAAACAAAGGACGTCGTGCCATTTGGTATGCAACGATCTCACCGTTGTAAAGGTCAAGGACTGGAGAGAGATAGAGCTTCTCCCCACGAACGTTGAATTCGGTCACGTCTGTTACCCACTTCTGGTTCGGCGATTCTGCATCGAACTGACGTTCGAGAACATTTGGCGCAATCTTTCCTACCTCGCCCTTGTAGGCGCGATACTTCTTGACTCGCACGCAGGACTTCAGTCGCAAATCAACCATTAGACGCTGGATCGTCTTGTGGTTGACGGCGAGGCCCTCTTGCCGAATCGTAGCGGTGATGCGACGGTAGCCATATCGCCCTTTATGCCTGTCGAAGATCGTCTTGATCCGGGCCTTGAGGTCAGCATACTTGTCGGCCACCTGCAGCGCCTTCTGTTGATAATAGAAAGTGCTGCGCGCCAAGCCTGCTAGCTTGAGCAGACCGGCAAGAGGGTATTGGTGCCTTAGCTCGATCACGATTTGTGTTTTTTGCGCTGCGCTTGCTGCGCGGTCGTTTGAACCAAGGCATTGAGCTTTTTTAGATAGGCATTCTCCATGCGGAGATTGTCCAGTTCCTTTATCAATTCGTCGCGAGTGCGCCTGGCGTCGCCCTTTGATGATCCCCGGGATTCTGTGGTCTGATGCTTTGTCATCTTCTTGCGGCGTAAGGAAGCGTGCGGAGACAAGGCCTCCAGTCCGCCCTGATCGTAGTTGCGCTCCCATGTAGCGATAATATTGAAGTTGCGAATGTCAAACAGCGCGGCGGTCTGCCGATAGGAAAGGCGCTCGTCACGCATGCGTCGCAACACCGACAGCTTGAATTTTAAGCTATAGGTAGCCCGCACCTTTTCCCTGACGCCTGCAGCACCATGCGAACGATAACCAGCCACCCATTTGCGTAGTGACGCAACATTCACGTCGTGGCGGCGAGCAACGACTTTGAGCCCCGCCGTTCCCGAACAATAATCCTCGACGACCGCGAGCTTCGTCTCTTCCGAATACTTGCCCACAAGACTCCCTGCAAAAGTGTCTAACTTTGCGGGGTCAGTTCAACTTGAGGCGCGTCCGTCCATTTGCACTGTAGATGCGCCCAGTCTCTCTGGGCAGAAGATTTGCATGGAGAATCGACTGGATGCGATTCTTCAGTCGCGTCATTTGTGAGACGAGTTGCGTGCGTTCCGCGATGACGCGCCTCTGCAGTTCTACTTCCTCCGTTGGCATCCACACCTCGGGCAGGAACCCGGCAGCGTGCAGGCGTGCGAGGGTGGCGGCATCGATCTTGTCTGTCTTAACCTTCGCCCACGCAATGGCACGGACCTGGAGTGGATTCGCGATTACAACCCGATGTACGTAGGGCAGCAGCAGACGGACGATAGCCGCGGTGTTGCCGGTGGCTTCAACGACGACGTCATCATCCCGGCGCAATACCTTCGTGGCAAAACCAAGCACCGCTTCGCGGTCCATGTTGAAGCGGCCATGATCCTGTGGCTTGCCGTCCTCAAGAATGGCTACCTGTGCGAATGTGCGATGGATATCAAGTCCAATTACTCTCATAAGCGACCTCCGTGTTTGCAAAACGCCGGAAGCTCGCGGGCAACACGACAACTACGGATTCGCGCTCGCAGCGCATCCGGGCAAGTCGAAGGGGTGGCCAGTTAACAACCCGAGCTCGCAGCTCATTGTCTAATGCCGGCCTGCCCGAAAGACATGCTCCCGACGCCCCTATCCCGGAACCTGCACGATACGCCGCATCTCGGCGCCGTGCGCGCCGGGCGGCGCGCACGAATAGCATGCCAGGTAACAATTGGGTCGAAAACCAGATCCGCCCATGGGCCATCGGAAGGGCCAACTGGTTGTTCGCCGGCTCGCTACGAGCAGGCCAACGTGCTGCCGCCATCATGAGCCTGATACGCTCGGCCCAACTCAACGGCCACGACCCGCACGCCTATCTGAAAGACATCCTCACGCGGCTGCCGACCCACAAGGCCAGCGACATCTCGGCATTGCTGCCGCATCGCTGGCGTCCGCCTGTGATAGTCAACTAGCGCAATCCGTCAAGGCGGGTTTGCTGCGCGCTTACGATTCAACGAGAGCGCAAGGACTACTACGACATCCTCGAAAAGACGCAGAAAGGGACACTCGACGTGACGTCCTGGCTCGCCTGGTTCCTCGCCGCGCTCCACCGCGCGGTTGACAGCGCCCAACACACCCTCGACGCCGTGCTCGCCAAGACGCGTTTCTGGCAGCGTTGGGCGACCACGCCGTTGAATGAGCGCCAGGCCAAACTGCTTAATCGTCTCCTTGATGGATTCGAAGGCAAACTGACCAGCAGCAAATGGGCATCAATTGCGAAGTGTTCACCGGACACCGCCTTGCGGGACATCGGCGAACTGGTCGCACTCGGAATACTGCGCAAGTCCTCTGCGGGCGGACGAAGTACGTCCTATGAATTAGAGAACTGACACGGACGCGTTAATCGATCGAGACTCGCTCGGACCTACTAACCGACCTTCGAAACTGGCCAGGCGCTTCGACCAGAACTCGCGCCTTGGAAACATGTGGAACGAAAAACACAAATTACACCCGCGTTCGCATCGTCAACAAAAGCCGATCAACCGGAGACGCGATTCTTCTGCGAATAGTCGGGCTTATATCGCTTACGTAGCTCATTAGTAGCCCGTCTTACCGAAATACCTTGTGCCCTGGCCAGGTCATGTACTTCCTGATGATGCTGTCTGCACAGGCTGATGACACAACGGAGTTCATTGCTTGTCCAGATCCACTTATAACTCGTGTGATGCAACTCCACCTCGGTGCAGTCACAAAACTCGCACTTCTGGTAGTTCGGGCGCTCGCTCGCAACTTTTTTGAAATGTGCCCAATGCTCGGAATCCAGAAACTCCTGGTAGGTGCGCCCATCTAGCCGTTCGGTACGCCGCCCCCATGTATCTGCGTAAATCTCGTCCAGGTCTTCGTGCTTTTTCATCAAAAATACCCGTGAACGGTTGACGTGCAATTTGAGCCGCGACTTTGCCGGCCGCCTCTTGCGTTACTTGCGGAGGATCTTAACAACGAACCCGAAGGAATTTTACTGACGCCGCTAGCCAGAGGAGCGGCAGTGCGCCTTACCGTTCCGTTATCGGTGGTCTTGTCGCCGTTAAGGATTAGATAGCGTTTCACAAAAGGCAGAGTGCTTTGGGCCGTATCCCGGCTAACTTACCCATGGCGTGCCCCGAGGAGCGAAATCGCATCACCTCCACGCAAATAGCCGACGACATCACGACTTGATCGCCAGTTGATCGGCTTTGATCCATCGAAGCAGATGTTTGCCAGAAGCATTGACATAGTCCACATAAGCCCAGCCGGCGGGCGACTGCTTCAACACCGTCACCGCATCGTTCTGGACCAGATAGGCCCGGCTCGCGTGGGCATCATCAGGTGCCGTATAAAGCGTCGCTCTTTGCGCCAATATGGTCGCCGCACGATGCTCGCTTTCCACTGCTGCCGGCGCCGGTGTACCCACACCGCCACCGTTCGCATTCGAAAACGCGGCGTCGATCAGCCGCGCATCTTTGTGCGCACCTGCCGCATGCAAGGCGGCCGCAATCTTCCCATAGGTAGCGCGATTGACGGACGACGGCGGATCGCAACGCAGGAGATTGTCGGCACCGGCATCGTCGCCGATTACCGGCCCTGGCGGCTGACCGGCGCTGATAAAGCGCAGGAGCCGGCTTGCCGATGGACGGTCGCGCTTTAGCATCACGTTCGTCTGATCGTCTGTTCCCCAAAGCGCATCCTGGCCAGCCTGCCAGCTCTCTCCGCATATCTCACCAGTCTGATCGGAGGTGATACACCCCGTGCGAATCTCGATGGCGGAACAGTATTCCCGGCTGGATTCGATCTCCGCCTGCCCTGGCCCCGTCGATACCATCCCCGATTCGACTCGCCCGATGACCACGTATTCACCGGACGGCGAGATATTGCTGTCGCTCGGCTGCTCCATTTCTGTACCGGCCGCGTCCGTCTCGCCAGCTCTTGGCAGCAGGCTGAACGTTGCGCCGTTCGGGAAATGGAATACAGCTTGTCGCCATGCGCGCTGGGTCAGCGGTGCTTGAGGGTTCAAGGCCTTCCCATAGAAAATTGCCGCCCCACCCGGCAAAGCGAACTGGAACGTGGACGACGACGCGGCGGCAAGTGCTGGCTTGGCAGCGCCGCCGGTCAGCAGCAAGACCGTGGCGATCACTGCACCGATACGGACAGCACGGACGCGAGGCAAGCCGATTCGAAACGGCGGAACGTTTGCCCGTATAAATTTTGAAGTCGTGTTTTTCAAGATCGCATTCCAAGGGCCTGCACCCAGTGATCATATCGCGTCGGCGCAATCGACTCGCCGTTGGCGTAACCAGAATCTATGCGAAATGCTTAACATATAATTTACAGACCTGTTTATTGAACCGCTTTCAATAAATGATTTCCAGCGGCAATCCAGATTTAACATTCTCGGGGATTTTCACTGTTACGGACCGATGACTGGCGGTTAGAATTACAGAATACGGACCGGAAATAAAGTCAGGGGCGGCATGGATACCCAGAACATAATCGGAGCAATCAGGGGAGGTCTTTCACAACAGGACCGCCTGCTTAAACTGGATACGCCGGCGGGCAATAATGTCCTGCTGCCACAGCGGGCCATCGGACGCTCGCGCATCGGGCGCGACTTCACGTGGACGATCGATGTCGTGTCCACGTCCGGCGACGTCCAGCTGAAAACGCTGATCGCCCAGCCGGTCACGCTCTGGGTCCAGCAGGCGGACCGCTCCTATCACCCGCACCATGCTTATACGCACACGGCGCGCCGGCTTGGCACCGATGGTGGTTTGACTTCATACCAGCTCTCTTGCGCCTCATGGATGCACTTCCTGCACTTCCGACGCGACCAGAAGTACTGGCAGGACAAGCCGGCCGACCAGATCATCGCGGATGTTTTCAACCAGCACCCGCAGGCGCAGGGGATGTTCCGCTTCGTCCTCTCCCAGCCATTACCCTCACGCTCGTACTGCCGTCAGGATGAGACCGACTGGAACTTCGTGCACCGGTTGTTAGAGTCGGAGGGCCTGTACGGCTTCTGGCAGCAGGCCGATGATGGCAAGTCGCACACACTGATGATCACCGACCGTCTCCAGACCCTACCAGCGCTGTCGCCGGAACAGGTGAAGTTCTATCGCGCGGGAACAGGCAGTGAAACGGATGCGCTGGTTCAATGGGCGGGCACGCGCACGCTGCAATCGGCGCTACTGACGACGCGCACCTTCGATTATAAAAACCCGTCGACGCCATCCAATCCGAAGGCGACGAATATTCCGACGATGGCGAATCAGGGTGAGCTGCCGTCCCAGATGGAGGTGTACGAATACACGGGCGGCTATACCTATCCGGAACAGACTCGCGGTGACCATCTTTCGAAGATCCGCATGGAAGAGTGGGAATCGCAGGCCAAACGCTTTGAAGGTGAAGGCGGGCTTCGCGCGATCGACGCGGGGATGCGCTTCACGATTACCGATCATCCGGAACACGATCAGGATGCGGCGGCTGAGCGCGAGTTCGCGACCATCGAGGTCGTGTGGACGATCCTGAACAACCTGCCGCTTTCCGGGCATGAGACTAACTATCCGCACAGCCTGTCCCGCGAACTGAAACAGGCTCAGGCTGCCGACTCAGGCGGTACGTTTAAGGTGGCAAATGCCGACGGCTCGACGGGTTTCTATCGGGTCGAGATCGAGGCGCAGCGCACGACGGTGCCGTACCGCAGCCCGTTCGAACACCACAAGCCGGACGCGAAACTGGAAACGGCGATTGTGGTCGGTCCGAAGGGAGCCGAGGCATATACCGACGAGCTGAACCGGATCAAGGTCATGTTTGTGTGGGACCGGATCAACCAGGGCGATGAGCGGGCGTCATGCTGGGTGCGCGTAGCGCAGTCGGATACGGGTGATGGTTACGGCTCGGTGCACATGCCGCGCGCGGGGGAGGAGCTGCTGATCGGTTATGTCGGAAACGATATCGACCGGCCGATTGCGCTTTATCGCGTCTACAACGGCGCAGCGCAGCCGCAATGGCATTCGAACGGCCTGCTCTCGGGCTTCCGGTCGAAGGAGTTCTCGGGCGACGGTTTCAATCACCTCGCACTGGATGATTCAACCGGCCAGAACCGTATGCAGCTTTACAGCAGCAGTGCGAATTCCCAGCTCCACCTCGGATATCTGATCAACCAGAGCGGCAACAGCCGTGGCAACTTTCTCGGCAGCGGCTTCGACCTGAGTTCGGACGCGTATGGGGCACTTCGCGCTGGCCAAGGGCTGTACGTGTCAACCCATCCATTATCGAGTCAACCACTCGATGCGCGCCAGGCCAGCAGCCAGCTCGTCGGTTCCGAGGGCATGCTCGATGCGTCGTCGCAGGCAAGCGAAGCCTCGCAGGCCGAAAGTCTGAAGGATGGGTACGACTCGTTGAAGAGCTTCACCGATGCAACACAGTACAGCGCGTCCGGCGCCACGGGTAGCGGCGGTGTGACCGCCGGCGGCGGTACCGGCAACGCCAATGCGTTCTCGCAGCCGGTAATGCTGTTTGCCGCACCCGCGGGCATAGCGCTGTCGACACAGAAGTCGGCTCACATTGGCACGGACCAGCACATCAACCTGGTCAGTGGCCAGAGCACGCATATCGCGACCGGTAAATCGCTGATCGCGAGCGCTGGCCAGAAACTCAGTCTGTTCGTGCAGAACGCCGGGATGAAACTCTTTGCGGCGAAGGGCAAGGTCGAAGTGCAGGCGCGTGCGGACAACGTCGAACTGAGTGCGCAGAAGTCGCTGCTGCTGGCTTCGGTGACGGAGAAAGTCGTGATGGCGGCCAAGGATGAAGTCTTGCTGACGTCGGGGGGCGGCTATATCCGCATCAAGGATGGCAACATCGAGATCCACGCACCGGGCAAGCTTGACTTCAAGGGAAGTCAACACAGCTTCGCTGGCCCTGTCAGTGAACCGTATCCGCTGACGCCATTCGAACCGCCGTACCAGAGGCAGTACGTCCTGAAAAGTGAAAAGGACGGTGCACCGATGATCCAGCACGCGTACCAGCTGAAACTGGCTTCTGGACGCACCTTGTCCGGCCACACAAACGATCTGGGTGAAACGGTGCCGGTGTATACGCCGAACGCGCAGGGCGTGAATCTGAAAGCGTTTGAGCAGGATAAACAGGACGTAAAGCCGTGGAAATATGCTGGCGGTGGGCAACCCGACATATGGGCCGATTATCTGAAAGATGTCGGTGACGGACACGCGTAAGCGCTGACGACATCAGGAGAAGAAGATGGGCGGAACACTTCAACCCGCAGGATCGTGCGAGACAATCAAGGAGCGTCAGGCAAAGTACGCGTACTTGCCACCGGGAACCAAGGGGTATTTGCAGGAGAAAGTGGAAACAGCGCTAAAGACAGCGAGATACATCCCGGTCAAGTTACGTGACGGTTCGATAATCCACCGATTGATCTGTCAGGCTGGGATGAGCGTCCCGATGATTGCCGAGGAGAAGCTTTGGAACTGGCTGTTCCAGTACAAGGCCGAAGTGAGTTTCGATATGACACCGGCTGATGCAACTTCCGGTGCCCTCGCCCCCACTCCTTTCCTGAGTGACGCTAAGCCTCAAGGATCGGAGCGTCGCCGCAGTCTGAACCCATTTCCGAAAGGTGCGACACCTGGAAAGCTGCGACGTCCCGATGTGATTATCGTGAAAAACCCGGAGGTGCTCTGGCCCGGTCGCGGCAATATCGACCGTGAAGGCGGTGCGCATGTCGACAATCTGTTGAGACTGGTTGAGGTCAAGTTTCCGGGTGACGATTGGGGGGTGGGACAAGAACGCGCCTATCAGATGATCTCGGGTGACTTCAAAACACGCATGACGGTAATCGATGTGAGCGATTGCAATGGCGAACTAGCAAAAAAAATTAAACCTGCACCCATCCCCGCACCGAAAACTGAAGATGAAAAGCAGCGACAGACCGCTCCTATTCGTACCGTACCCGCTATCCCGCATTACGTCTGGTATGAGGACTGGTGGCAAAAAGCACACGAGTATGGGGAAGAAGCTGAAAAGGCCGTTGCGCCGATATGGGATGCGGTTCAGCGTGGCTATGCCTATGTGTCCGCCGAAACTAGCGCTTATCTTCACCAGCATGCGGCGTGGATGTTCACTGCGGGTCAATGGGTGCGCGACAAGGCGAGTGATACGTGGACATACGTCAGTGAGGAAGGAGAGAAGATTTACGCCTATACCTCCGCGCAGCTAAAAGCCGGGTGGGACTCGATTGTACGAATGACCGATATGACGTGGGAAGTGCTCAAGCACATCGACTGGGCGCAGGTCGGTATGACGCTACTGAAAGGGGTGGCAATTGCGGTGGCCGTGGTCGTGGGCGTCGTCATCGTGATCCTGTTGCTTCCCGAACTGATTGCGATTCTCGCCGCCCTGTGTGCGATTATCGCAGCCGGCGTAGAGGCTGCTGCCGCACTCGCCGTGGCGCTCGGCGTGGTGATTGAAGCTGGCGCAGACGCCGTTGCCGCGCTAGCCGCTGCGCTCGGAGAGACGGGAGCAACCGGAGGCGTTCTTACTGCGGCTGGCGGTTGACTGGCTCCATACCCGATAGATAAACAGGTAACCCAACTATGGCTTTGAGTGATTCGAAACCTGTCCTGACACCGCGTCAGGCGCTTGCGCGCTATCAGGAAGATTTGAGCGTGCGGCTTGCCAATAACACGATGGGCGTGTTGCCGGGTGTGATCGGCACGGTATTCTTTGAGCGAGGCTCGCAGCCGGAAGTGCGACAGGCGATTCTCGATTGCTTCGACCGGTTTGATGAAATGTTCGGCGAGCATCTGAAAGGGGGCAAGGATGCTGATCTGGGGAAATTCACGAAACGGAACGCAAAGGGTGTGGAGAAGATTCGAAATGCGATTGCCGATACACCATCGCACCTTGAAGTCAGCGTTGTTCGTTCCAGTGTGACCGATCAAGATACAGCGGGGGAGTACAACATCCAGACACTAACCGGATCGGCACTTGCGCAGGACTATGTCCACCCCAACGGACTACTGCGCGTGACTAAAGGAAAGGAATCCGGGCTGTCGCACCTGAAATTCAATGTCCCGATGGATCTAGTTACCACCAACGAGGGCATAAGGCAGTATGAGGAATTCTTGCGTTATGTGTGCAACAAGCTAGTGGTACGAGGTGGCTACGGAGGACTTGCCCCAGTCCTGGCGTTCAACTACCACCGCTATATGCCGCAGGAATGGGCGCTTGCAGAACGCTTCAGCGGATTGGAGATTGATAGCACTGCGCATCTACAAAGCGCAGATTACGGCACCAGTACGTATGACGGCGAGTCTACGGAAGAAATGACCGCGCATTATGACTATCTGCATCCTGGATCAAAGATTCATCGGTGGGGTTTCATCAAGGGTGTGAACTGGTACACGATACTTGGCGAACTGTTCATCGAACGATTGGGCGGAGAGGCGGCGATACGCGAAAAACTGGACCGCCCCGACATTCACATCGAACGCGCCAACGCGTGTTTGATGATCCGTGCGGGAGATTTCCCGCGTCTCGGTGCGCCCGAAGAAGGATTGCCTGAGCCGTATGTGTTCGTGAATAACGTGTTGCGCGCGCTGCGCTCTCCGAATCCGGACGCCTTGCACACATATATCCCCGATCTTCCGAGTGCGGATACCAGGAATGCGCGCGCGTGGGTGGCCCGCTTTGACTTGCCTGACGCGCCGCCGATACCGGAACCGCCCGAGATTGTCCCGCAGCCCGCGAAACATGAGCAGGCCCGACATAACGTGCCAGGTGGTAGTCCCTGCCCCGAGGCGGGCTGGTGGCAAACTCCTGCGAAAGAGGGAAGCCGTCGCTACTTCAAGGCGGGTGAAATCATGCCCGTGATTCAGGAGAGTTCGTGGGGCGCTACGAACTGGCAATGGTCCCCCGCTCAAGATTAGGGGGCTTGTTCAATGTGGCAGGTTAGCCGCGCCTAACGCTTACCGCCCAACCATGCCGATCGCTAATCCCTCCGCTGGACCAGCAGCTATAAATCGACGAGTCGTGTGGCTCCGCATGTTGCTGCTCGCAAGCGCTTTGACGCTGACGTTCCGCAGCTTTGCCCAATTAACGAACAATCTGGTCGATGGACGCTATCTGATTCAGAGTAGCGGCGCGACAGTCAAGGATGCTCGAACGGGGTTGACGTGGATGCGTTGTAGCGTTGGCCAAAAATGGGACGGTGCGGACTGCCAGGGTGCACCGGAGAGGCTCACGCTGTCTGACGCAATGAAGCGCGTGGCGGATTTCAATAGCGGAAAGGGCTACGCTGGAGACACGAACTGGCGCGTGCCGAGTCGTGATGAGCTGGGAGGGTTGCTCATCTGCTTTCACGAGGCGGAGATCGTACAGGAAGGCTGTCACACTCAGCCCGTCGGCACGGGAGTGGCGTACACCGCGTTTCCGGGCATCCCGGACCGAGCTTACTGGACCTCATCTCGGGCATCCGATGGCAGTCCGGTAAGCATTCTGTTTGATACAGCCCCGCTGTACGGCTTCTCGGACCCGGACGAAGGCCTGTATTTGAGGCTCGTCAGGGAGTGATGGCGACAAAAAGGCGTTCGACGTATTCGTTTTTGCGCTCCCGGATGCACAGGGCGAATTGCCATCACCGCCAGCCGTGCCGTGAGCGTACCCAGCAGAAAATCCATACCGCGGCGTTAAGAGGTATTCACGCAAACGCTACGGGGCTGGGCTTTGTCTTCTGGTTCTGGAAGTCAGGCGCCTCGCAACCGGAATCGATGTAAAACGCATATCCATTATTTGCAGGCCTGTTTATTGAGCCGATTTGAATAAATGATTTCCTGTGGCAATCCAGATTTAACATTCCATTTGGATTTTCACTATTACGAAACGATGACTGGCGGGTAGAATTACGCGACACGGACTGAAAATAAAGTCAGAGGCGGCATGGATACCCAGAACATAATCGGGGTGACAGGCGGAGGTCTTTCACAGCAGGACCGCCTGCTTAAACTGGACACCCCGGCAGGAAATAATGTCCTGCTCCCGCAGCGGGCCATTGGCCGCTCGCGGATCGGGCGCGATTTCACGTGGACGATCGACGTGGTGTCCACGTCCGGCGATGTCCAGCTGAAGACGCTGATCGCCCAGCCGGTCACGCTCTGGGTCCAGCAAACGGACCACTCCTATCACCCGCACCATGCTTACGTGCACACCGCGCGCCGGCTTGGCGCCGATGGTGGTTTGACTTCATACCAGCTCACGTGCGCCTCATGGATGCACTTCCTGCATTTCCGCCGCGACCAGAAGTACTGGCAGGACAAGCCGGCCGACCAGATCATCTCGGACGTTTTCAACCAGCATCCGCAGGCGCAGGGGATGTTCCGCTTCGCGCTCTCGAAGCCGCTGCCGTCGCGCTCGTACTGCCGTCAGGACGAGACCGACTGGAACTTCGTTCACCGGTTGCTAGAGTCGGAGGGCCTGTACGGTTTCTGGCAGCAGGCCGATGATGGCAAGTCGCACACACTGGTGATCACCGACCGTCTCGAGACCCTGCCGGCGCTCTCGCCGGAACAGGTGAAGTTCTACCGCGCGGGAACTGGCAGCGAAACGGATGCGCTGGTGCAGTGGTCGGGTACGCGCACGTTGCAATCGGCATTACTGACGACGCGCACCTTCGATTATAAAAACCCGTCGACGTCATTTAATCCGAAGGCGACGAGCGTTCCGACCATGGCAAACCAGGGTTCATTGCCGTCCCAGATGGAGGTGTACGAATACACGGGCGGCTACACCTATGCGGAGCAGACACGCGGCGATGATCTTTCACGAATCCGCATGGAGGAATGGGAGTCGGAGGCCAAGCGCTTTCACGGTGAGGGCGGGCTTCGCGCGATCGATGCGGGGTTGCGCTTCACCGTTGAAGGACATCCGGAACATGATAACGACCCGGCAGGCCAGCGTGAGTTCGCGGCCATCGAGGTGGTCTGGACCATCGGGAACAACCTGTCGCTGTCCGGGCATGAAGCCAGTTTTTCGCACAGCCTGTCCCTCGAACTGAAACAGGCTCAAGCCGACGACGCAGGCGGTACGTTCAAGGTGGCCAATGCCGACGGTTCGACGGGTTTCTATCGGGTCGAGATCGAGGCTCAGCGTACGACGGTGCCGTACCGTAGCCCGTTCGAACATCACAAGCCGGACGCGAAACTGGAAACGGCGATCGTGGTCGGACCGCAGGGGGCCGAGGCGTACACCGACGAGCTAAACCGGATCAAGGTCATGTTCGTGTGGGACCGCATCAACCAGGGCGATGAGCGCGCGTCATGCTGGGTGCGCGTGGCGCAGTCGGATACCGGTGATGGTTACGGCTCGGTGCACATGCCGCGCGCAGGCGAAGAGTTGCTGATCGGCTACGTCGGAAATGACATCGACAGGCCAATCGCCCTTCATCGCGTCTATAACGGCGCAGCGACGCCACAATGGCATTCGAACGGCCTGCTCTCGGGCTTCCGGTCGAAGGAGTTCTCGGGCGATGGCTTTAACCAGATGGTCATGGATGACTCAACGGGCCAGAACCGTGTGCATCTTTACTCGAGCAGTGCGAATGCGCAGCTGCACCTGGGATACCTGATCAACCAGAGCGGCAACAGCCGTGGCAACTTTCTCGGCAGCGGCTTCGACCTGAGTTCGGACGCATATGGTGCACTTCGCGCTGGCCAGGGGCTGTACGTGACGACGCATCCGGTCACCAGCCAGCCGCTCGATGCGCGTGAGGCCAGCAACCAGCTCGTCGGTTCGGAGGGCGTGCTGGAGGCATCGTCGCAGGCGAGCGAAGCCTCGCAGGCCGAGAGCTTGAAGGACGGGCACGATGCGCTGAAGAGCTTCACCGATGCGACGCAACACAGTACTTCGGGCACAGCGGGTGGAGGCGGAGTCACGGCCGGCGGCGGCACGGGCAATGCCAATGCGTTCTCGCAACCAGTGATGCTGTTTGCTGCGCCGGCGGGCATCGCACTGTCGACGCAGAAGTCGGCGCACATTGCGACGGACCAGCACATCAACCTGGTCAGCGGCCAGAGCACGCACATTGCGACGGGCAAATCGCTGGTCGCAAGCATCACGAACCGGTTGAGCCTGTTCGTGCAGAACGCGGGGATGAAGCTGTTTGCAGCGAAGGGGAAGGTGGAGGTGCAGGCGCATGCGGATAACGTCGAGCTGACCGCGCAGAAGTCGCTGCTGCTGACCTCGGTGACGGAGAAGGTTCAGGCGGCCGCGCAGCAGGAAATCCTGCTGACGTCTGGAGGCGCGTATATCCGCATCAAGGATGGCAACATCGAGATCCACGCACCCGGGAAGCTCGACTTCAAAGGCGCCGATCACGCGTTCAGCGGGCCGACGCGGATGGATGTCACGAACCCCGCGTTCAAGGACATGCCGACGCGCCGGTTGACGTTGAACACCATGGCGTCACCGTCGGCCACCAGCGTCGTTCCTGCCGGCATGCCGTACAAGCTGTTTGCGGACGGTGCGCTGGTGAAGCAGGGTGTGTTCGACAAGACGGGCCAGTTGCCGATCGATCATCAGGTAACGACGCAGAAGTACACGCTGGAGCTAGCCAACGGCGACAAGCATGAGATTCCGGTGCCTGGCGAGTACAAGGACCCGGCGAACGGGGCGCTCGCGAATCAGGGATTCCAGTTTCATGAAGCTCTGCCCGATGGTGATACGCCTGCTCCCGATCGCGCCGTGCACCGGCAGTACTACAGTGATCTTCTCAATCCTCCTTCGGACGCATAAGTCATGGCCGCATCGACTACGACGAGCACTACACCGATCGCCTTGAACCAGACGTGCACCGGCAGGGTTGCCATGAAGTGGTTTGTGGATAAAACCGAATACAGTCCTACTTACGGAACATACCGGTTCCTCGTGAACGGCCACGATGCATTCGGCGCCGTGTACGAAGCCATCAGCAAGGCGACGAAGACCGTCGACATTATCTGCTGGGGTTTCCAGCCATCGATGTACTTCAAGCGCGGCACAGAGCGTGCGAAGCGGATCGGAGAGTTGCTCAGGGATCTGGATAATGGAGGCAAGGTCAAGGTGCGGCTGTTGTGCTGGCACGATCCTCTTTATGTAGCCGCGTTGAGCGAAAACAACATGCCGGGCTACGACGGCGTGACAGATGTCAAGAGGACTATTCCAGACCGTGTTTCCAACTGGGTGTCCAAGAAAACAACACTGTACTCGGCGGACTATCAGACAAAGGAGGAGCTGGATTTCGATAACGCCTGGTATCGCGGTGCGGAAATGAGAAATGTCACGAAGGTCACGACGGCCGACAAGATTAAGGGCACCACGGTGATAGGTGGATGGGATAGCCTGAGTGGTGCCTACAACAGGCATTTCCATAAGGAGGACGCCTTCAAGAATCTTGAGTTTGCTACCCGGACTTTTAGCTACCCGGAACGCTCTGAAATCGTTGGCCGGGTCGAGCGCTATGAAGAAGCGCAGAAGTGGGACCCTCGATTGATAAGTGGAAATAAAACCGGGTTTGCGAGCGAACCCACGCATCATCAGAAGATGGTGCTAATTGACTACGAAGTCCCCGATCTGGCCGTCGGCTTCGTGATGGGCCATAACATGCTCGACCAGTATTGGGATACGGACCAGCACAGCTACAAGGTCAACAAACCCGAAGACGGACGCAATGGTCCGTCGCCGTGGCAGGACATCTCCGGCCGTGTCACCGGACCCGTCCTGCAGTATCTGAACTCAAACTTTTGTGAGGCGTGGGACGATGCCACAGGCCAGAGTCTGACCAAAGCCAGGGCGCACGTCGACGGGTGTAGCCTAAAGCTGCACGATGACAAGGACAACGTAAAGGTCATGGCGCAGGTGCTGCGCACGCAGTCGCAGAAGGGCAAGGAAGACATTGGAAAGATGTATCTGCAGGCGGTGAACAATGCGACGCAGTACATCTTTTTCCAGAACCAGTATTTCCGCTGGCTGGAGCTTGCGGACAAGATCAAGGACGTCGCGAACAAACACACTGGAGGTGGACGGGATACAGGCCAACACGGCCCAATTTATTTGTTCGTCATCACGAACGCCAGTGAGGCGGCGATAGGCAACGGCAGCGCCAGCACATACATGATGCTTGATTCATTGGGCTCCGGTAATTCGATGCCCGGCGTAGCTAACCTGCAACGGGGAGAAGACCTGGATGCGCAGCAAAAGGCACTGGAAGCCCAGCTTGTAAAGCAGCAGGCAGTAGGGCAGCAATTCCAGCATATGTCCGTGGATCTATCGAGTGGTTCGGCGGGGGGACTCCCGCAAGCTGTCCAGCAGAACCAGTGGGACCAGCAGGACACGCAAGCAGCGCTCGACGCCGTAAAGAAAAAGAAGGAGCTCAATAAGCAGATCAGTCCGGACACTCCTCCGACCGAAGTGCCGGGCCTGAAAATTCAGATCTGCACGCTGGTTGCACCGGATTCGCCAGCGGGTCAATGGACCGATGTGTATGTACACGCGAAGGTCATGACCATCGACGACGCTTTCGTGACCCAAGGCTCTGCAAACATCAACACCCGGAGTATGAAGGTGGACAGTGAACTGAACTTCTGCAGCGACAATGGCGATGTCGCAAGGGCGTTGCGAATCAAGTTGTGGGGACTGCATACCACTGACGCAGGTGGACATTCTCCAGATCAGGCAGACCCGGCAGAGGCGTTCAAGGCGTGGGGTGCAATCACGGACAGAAATAGACACGGTCGGGGGAAGCAGCCGCCTGTCGCTTCGCTGATCGCTTTCGTGCGAACGTCGAAAGATCGCTCTTTCAGCGACTGACCGATGAACAGACATTTCCTGATCATTTCGCTCGTTCTTCTTGTCTGCGCCTGTACAAAAAGGGAAGCTCCAGTGGCCCAGTTACCTGACATGAGCGCTGTGCGCGCCAAACTCGCGTTCACCTGTACGCATGAATCCGATCACCTGCCGCCACTCGACCCGAAGGCAGACAGCCTCTTCCAGTACGCGCGGTATCTGCAGAAAAAGGACGGACCCAAAAATTTTGACGAGATGCTCCGCTACTATCGGATCGCAGCGGCACATGGTCACTACAAGGCCAACCATAACGCTCAGTTATTGATCTCACAGGGCTTGGCGCTTTCTCCTGACGGGTCGAAAGAAGCGGTAGACCTTGCCACGCAACTGGTCGAGCAGGGCGTGCCCGGCGGATACTTCGACATTGGTCACTACCTCGAAATAGGTTACGGCCTGAAGCAGGATGCGGAAACGTCGCTGCGTTATTTCCGCAAGGCCGCTGATCTTGGAAGTCCCGAAGCACAAGCTTACGTCGCCGAGCAATTGATGCCGCCCGACAAGGCACCAGTCATCGCTCGACAAATGTGGGAATGCGCGGCGGCTCAGGGCTATGCCGACGCGGCCTACAATCTCGCGCTGGACTTGACCACCGACAGATTATTTCCAGACGCGGTCAAATTCCTCCAGAAGGCTGTCGAGGCAGGGGATACAAAATCTGCCTACCTCCTTGAAAACGGATTTAAGGGTCCTCCAGAGAGCAATCGATTGTATTACCTCGCACTGCCCAATGACCCGGAGCGTTCGCGGCGTTATAAGCTAATCGGTGTCTTCATAGATCGCAACGACGGTCGCAGCCCCAAGGTCCCTGACATCGACAAGATCGTGCCGTTGCCTCCGGCGAAGCTGCCGCCCTGGGACGGCACGTTCCAGTGGCAGAAGCAGCAGGACGCAGCGGTGCCGCCGCAGAAACCCTCGGAAGAACTCATCGATGAGCTCGCGAAGGCGAAGAACCTCGACCCGGCGACTGGCTTGCCGCTGGGTGGTACGACCAGCAAGACATCGGCGGTGGACCAACCCGCGACCGTCGCGGCGCGTCTGCCGATCGGGACGCTCGCTACGACAGGCGAACCTTGTCCTGAAGACGGCGTCTGGTGTGCAAAGCTGAGCAAAGGTCAGACTGGCGACGCGCAGCGCCGCTTCCTGAAGGGCGACGTGCTGCCGTCGCTCGTCGTGCGTGAACCGCGCAAAGTAGCTTTGCTGGATCAGGTAATGGGCCTGCGCCAGCAGATGGCGAAGGTGCAATGGGAGCTGGTCGGATACATCGACCAAGCCTGATCTAGCGGACAGAACGGAACCACTCACCTCCATGACCCGCTACATCATCCAGACCGGCGACAAGACCACGGCGAATGGCACGGTGCTCGCCCGCTCGACCACGCTCGGGCTAAATGCCCGCAGCATCGCGCACGAAAACGATGACGTGTCGTGTCCCGCGTGCAACTCGACGGGCAAGATTCAGTGCAACGGGCCTCGCGTGCCGATGACGGGTCCGGACGGCCGACGCGTGGCGCTCAGCGATGACCTCTGCATCTGCAACTGTGATCCACCGCCGAAACTTGTGGCCTCCCAGCAGGCAATGTCGGTTGACGCGTGACGTTCCATTCTCGATGTACTTGATGACGACGCACAGTCTGCATGGCAACCAGTGATGACCGTATCGTAGCGATTCGCGACTACCTTGCGGCCGCCGGTTTCGCGCTACTGAAGCAGGGCGCCGATAAGGACCTGCAGAAAGCCTTTAGCGCCTGGATCGACGTGATCCAGAACAATGCAAATCTCCGCAAAAGCAAGCAGCCGCCCGCTGCCTCACTCGTCGGATTCATGCGAACTTCCCCGAAAGTCACCATTTTCGATTGACCCATGAGCAGACATATTCTGGCCATTGCGCTGGCCCTTCTGTTCTGCGCCTGTACGAAAAAGGAAACACCAACGGCCCAGTTGCCTGACATGAGCGCCGTACGCACCGATCTCGCGTTTACCTGCGTGCACGAGGAAGATCACCTGCCGGCGCTCGATCCACAGGCGAACCGCCTTTTCCTCTATGCCCGCTATCTGGAGAAAAAGGACGCTCCGAAAGACTTCAACGACATCGCGCGCTACTACCGGATTGCAGCCGCGTACGGGCACTATAAGGCGAACCAGAACCAGCAGTCGTTGATTGCGCAAGGTCTTGCCGACTCGCCCGACGCCCCTACTGAGTCGGTTGATCTTGCTATGCGGTTGATTCAGGAAGGCGTACCGGGCGGCTACTACGATATCGGTCACTACCTTGAAACGGGCTACGGCTTGAAGCCAGACATCGACGCTGCATTGGGTTATTTCCGCAAGGCGGCCGACCTGGGTAGCCCGCAAGCACAGGCTTACGTGGCCGAGCAACTCGCCCCTCACGACAGGGCTCCTGAAATTGCGAGGCAGATGCGCCAATGCGCGGCAGACCAGGGGTATGGCGACGCGGCGAACTCGTTGGGGATTAACCTGAAAAATAACGGTTTTTATCCCGAGGCCGTCAGCGTGTATCAAAAGGGGGTGGAGGCCGGCGATACCCTCTCCGCTCTGGCTCTGGAGGATGGGTTCAAAGCCCCACCAAGTTCTGACCGCCTCTCATATCTTGCTTTACCAAACGATCCTGAACGTTCGCGACGTTACCGTGCGATTCAGTTATTTATTCGCGCCAACGACGGTCTCAATCCCAAGGTTCCGGACATCGAAAAAATCGTACCGTTGCCGCCCGCGAAGTTGCCCCCGTGGGATGGCACGTTCCAGTGGCAGAAGGAACAGGATGCGATGGCGCCGCCGCAGCAACCCTCCGACGAACTGATCAATCAGCTTGCGAAAGCGAAGAATCTCGACCCGGTGACCGGCCTGCCGCTGGCGGGTTTGTCCAGCAAGACGTCTGCGGCAGAACAACCCGCGACCGGTGCTACACGCCTGCCGATAGGCACCATCGCCGCCACAGGTGACCCCTGTCCCGAAGACGGCATCTGGTGCACAAAGCTGAGCAAAGGCCAGACCGGAGTTTCAGCGTGGTTCGGAATGAGTGCCCGTCTGACGCATCGACTTGGTGATGGTACGTTCTTAAAGATTTCGGGCGATCGGGGGTACGCGTGAAATTCCTGAAACAAACGAGCTTTATATTCATCATTTCGACATTCATGCTGCCTTCCTGGGCGGACGATCGCGGTGTAACGCTGACGTCGCATGACTTGCCCTATCCAGCGACGATCACGTTGAAGGATGTAGGCAAAGACACAGCGGGCAAGAGGATCTTTTCTTACCAAATTAGCCTTGCGTCGAAAACGTGTAAGTCGGCGATCTCAGGGGTGGCAAAGTTCTACTCCGAGAAGGACGCGGCGGGGGATGACTCGACGTTCCTGCCGGACGGCGAGGGGGTGGATATAAACGTCTTCAAGGACAATGGTGCAAATGGTCAGGTGACCATTACGGTGGACACTGCCGGACGGCCGAGATATGCCGGAGTGGATATAGAAAATGCTCACGTAGGTGGATGCATCACCAAACCAGGCGTGGGATGGGATTTCTATGATTGGAATGCTGGAAAAGGGTGAAATTTTCCCGGCACCGGCACCGGCACCGGCGACAAGACCATTGCGAACACCACGGCAGTTGCCACGGCAACTGGGATCCAAACAACTCACGCAAACCTGAACATAATGCTCAAGCCTCTTATTGCCTTGTCTATCTCCGCTGGACTGCTCACGTGCAACGTCAGCGTCGCCCAGGCCGAGACATTTTCCTGTCACGCCACCAGGAACACCGTGGACCACTTCATGGAAGTGACGATTCAAAACGGGACGATCAGCACGTTCGACTACTCCAGCTCGACACCGGTAGCCGGTAGCGTGAACAACTGCCTGGTGGCTTCAAACGGGGCGAAGGTGACCCAGTCATCCAACGGGGCTCAGGTGTTCGCGTTGCCAAACGACGATACAGTCACCGTGTCGAAGAAAGGCAAGCAATTTGTGTTCGATTTCTCGAAGGTATCGTTGAGCGACTTTTGCGGACAGTCGTCGACGATGGCGACGCATCTGACCATCACCCCCGGCGTCAAGCGATGCTCCGGCATCGACAATTTCTGACGGATCCCTTCGTCTAACGAAAGAAAAGGACTAGTCACGTGAATAACAGATTTAACGACGGCAGCGCAGGTGATGCCAACTACGGCACGATAGGGATTGGTTACACCTCATACCGGCAACCTGATCCCCACATTGAGGGGTTCATCCGGAACGCACTCGGCGATGCCCGTTCGGTTCTCAACGTCGGTGCCGGCGCCGGATCGTATGAGCCTGTGGACCGCAATGTCGTGGCGGTCGAACCGTCGGCTTCCATGCGCGCGCAACGGCCGGCACACCTGCCCGTTGCAATCGACGGGGTAGCGCAAAGCCTGCCCTTCGCCGACGCCAGCTTCGATGCAAGCATGGCCACGTTCACGGTTCATCAATGGCCGGACCTTAAGGCCGGGCTCGCCGAAATGCGGCGTGTCACACGTGGCGCCGTTCTGATTCTAACCTGCGATCCCGCTCGACTGGATTGCTCGTGGCTGGCGACGTACGCGCCCGAGATGATTGCGGTCGAGGCACGGCGATATCCACCCATCTCTGCAATCGTTGAGGGCTTGGGAGGGCAGACGATCGTTCAGCCGGTGGAGATTTCGCTGAACTGTACGGATGGATTCAGCGAAGCCTATTACGGCAGACCGGAGAGACTGCTCGAACCCGGCGCACGACGCGCCAACTCCGCGTGGAGTTTCGTCGAGGCGGGCGTCGAGGAGCGCTTTGTCGATCGACTGAGCCGCGACCTCAAGGATGGGGCGTGGGATGCGCAGTATGGGTCGCTTCGCACGCAGCCCTTGTTTGATGGATCACTGCGACTGATCATCGGGCAGCCGTGATCGTGCAGTGGCACGTCGAAGCCGAAAACGGCACCCTTGTTTGACACAATCAACTTCTAACGGAGACCCCGCTGCATGCCCCAAGGAATAGAAGCGACAAAGAAAGACATCCCCAGCAGCAAATGGCTGCTCTCCCTGGCCAAATTCTCCGCTGCTGGCGCGATCGTCTGCATCGTGAACATGGTTTTCCGTGGCAACCTGAACATGTCCGCTGGGACGGTGGAGTGGCAGTTCTCAGACGTGCTGCTGGTCTTTCTGATCGCAACCATTGTGAGTGTACCGACGGCTGTTCGTGATGCAGCCGGCGCGAGCGGTAAAGCTGCGCCGCTCAGTCCGAAGGCGCGTTACAGGATGATGGCTTTGCTGTTCGTCGTCGCGGTCATTCTTGCTGCGATCTTTAAGTGGTTCACACGATGAGATCGATTCTTGCCCGCCATGCTGGCAGTTGAGCATCGGCAAAGATCCGCATGATGCAATTCCGCAAGCCTATGATCGTCGCCTGTCTCATGGCGGCTCTCGTGTCGCCGCTGGCTCAGTCCTCGGCGCTCGCCAATCCGGTCGAACAGTTGGATATCGGGCGCCTCAAGATCGAGCAGCAGTCCGGCTCATACATCCAGTTCGATCTGAAAGACGGCAAGTCGATTCGTGTCGACGATCGCGGCGGTGCCTTTTGGCCGCAGATCGCGACGGACAGTCACGGCAGGTTCTATATCGGCGACAAGATTCTCTCCGCTGACACTGGACGCCTCATCGCAGACGACCACAAGCTCGAGCGGGTGATCCTGGGCCCTCACTACCGGATCGAGCCCGACGTTTCGGGAAGGGCGTTTCGCATCGCTGAAGGCAAAGAGACGTGCACGCTCACGCTGAAAAGCCTGGGGTTCCAGGCGAAAGATGCTCGCGCGCTCGAGTTGTTGAAGAGCACGAGTATCCGCTTTGTCGATTCAAGCGGACCGCTGATCGGTCTGCTTACCTTCGTGAGCAATGAGCCATCGGACACCCGCTATCGGACGGTGAAGATTGAACCGGAGTCCTGCCGAATCGTGGCATCGACCGACTTGGGAAATCCCGACAACCTCGTCGAGCTTGGATGGTCCCCGCAAGGGCACTGGTGGATCGTGGGATCGACCGAGACCACGCTGCTGCGTTCGAACGACGGCGCGCGTTGGTCGGTCGTGAAACTACCCGAACAGATCTCTGAACTCGTGAGTGCCTATGTGGCCGACGATCAGCATATCTGGCTTGCCGCGGTCGACAGCACGCTCGCGCTCGACGACGGCCCCTTGATCGTCCATTCCGAGGACGGCGGAAAGAGCTGGGCGCCGTTGAAGTGGGGCGATCCTCTTATCAAGGACATTCCGCCGTTCTGGCTGGAAGGGCAAATACGGGCACACGCGAAGGAGATGAATTAACGTAGCATGACCCAGCCCCGACAAACCATCACGCGAACTCATCTCATGCGACTTGCACTGGTATTTCTGGCAACGATGTTGCTGACCCGTTCGGTTTACTGTGCTGAATCGGCCACCTCGATCGAGAGCGGGGATCTCGGGCCCGTTCCTCAGGAAGTCGCCGCCAAGGTGACGGTCGACAAGTCATTCGGGGCCTTCAAAAGCCTGGCGTGCAAGATCAAGGGGAAAGCGGTTTCGCTCTCCACCGATCAATCAACGACAACATGGTTCGTCACGACCGCCGATGCCTGCGGTTGGGGCGCCGCCTTGGGACCGATATGGCTCGTCGAAGACAGGATAGGCCTGGGCGCGACGGTGATCCTCTCGACCGGCGGCTACGCCCTGTCACCTTCCGCGAAGTCTCACAACGGTTTGGCGGACGTGATCATTCTGGCGGGCACTGCGTCCGGCAACGCCTCGAAGCGTTACACCTTCGATGGAAAGTCTTATGGACCACACGGCTCAGAGAAATGAGCGACGACATGCAAACCCTCTTCCTACCATTAGCAGCTTCCCTGTTCTCCCTCCTCGCATGCGCATCGTCGATTGGCGCTCACGCGGACCAACTGGCCTCAGTCAAGTACGTGGAGTCGAGTCATTCCGTCGCGCTCGTCGACGCGAACAACGGCGCCACGCAATGCGCACTTGACCGGCAAATCAAGAACATCTCGCCGCACCTGAACTGGAACAAGCAGGTCATTCTGCTTTCGGACGTTGATTACGTGAGCGTCGCCGACGTCCTCGCATGCCGCGGTGGGAAGGTCTCCGCCTCGCGGATTCCAGCCCGCGTGGGCTTTGTCGTCGACGTGAATCTCAAGAAGAATATTTACCTGTCCCTCGACGCAGTCAGCGCCGGTCCTCTCACCTTCGCGGCGACCGTGGCGCGACTCGGCAAGACGACTCCGCTTGCGGATTTCCAGGGTATGTATATGCCGGGGAAGCGCTTCGAAAAGATTCAGGAAGAGGGCTTTGACTACGACGATTCAATGCCCGGGCGAATCTCTCCTGATGGACGATACGTGAGCGCCAACGGATCAATGGACTGTACGGATGACTCGTACCCGGGCATCTGGGATCTGCAGACGAGGAAGAAAGTCGTGCGACCGGATGGTTGCGAGCAGCTATTTACCAACGGGGATGACTAGGAAAGCGAGCGTTCAGTACAACGGATGTATTGAACCCCTCGTTGGAGACCTGTGCCCAGCATCGCGCCGCCGAACTCAAAAGACTCACTCCCGCGCCATATCCCGCGTCATCAGAAACTCCCACGTATCGTTGGACCAGAGCGCAAAGCCATACCACGGACTCGATGGCGTTCTTGCCTGCAATGACGCATGGGGCGCCGCACACGTTGCATTGTCGCCATAGCCGACCAGCTCGGTCACGAGTGTCCCGGCGTCGTGCAGCATGTCGTCGGGCGTTTGATTGGCGACATAGCTGGAATCACCGCTTTGCGTATACGCACGCAACACGGCTCGCCCGATCGAAGGCGCATACCAGAACACTTCCTTGCTGAATCCGGAAACCGAGCACGATGCATCGTCGCAATGTTGCGCGTGCAGCATCGCACTCGACGAGTGAGGATCGCTTTTGGTCCACGCAGTCGTCCGCTCGATCACGAACGTATCGAAGGTGCCCGCACCCACTTTCAGTTTCTGTGTCGCGCCGACCTGGCTTAGCGCGACTGCATGGTAGTGGTATTGCCATGACGCGTCGTGGCCGAGTTGCGAAGTCACGGTTTCGTCGAACTCGTCCGACCATCGCTTGTCCTTCACGACCGGAAAGTCCAGGAGTCTGCGCTGACCGTGGCGAGTGGCGTTGAGCGTGGAGTAGGTGTCGACCTGTTCGTCGATCTTGATCGGCGCACTACCGCCGCCGGCTTCGTAGCTCGCAATGTTGGATGTCACGCCTGTGAGCGTCATGGGCGTTACGCGCCCTGCGCCGATGCTGTAGCACCAGGTCGTGCCGGCGGCTGGGAGGTCTCGGGCTTGCGCGGGCAACGTAGCGGCCGCTGCGCTCGCGCATGGCGCATCGCACAGGCCCACTAGCACGACAGCCCCGAATATCAGTTGCGCGAATCGTTGATGTTGTTTGAGAAGCATGAACCTGGAGGGCGTCATTGATCTGTCGGGCATCATGCCAGCAAAAAGATCGAATGAGAAATCCGGGTCATGACGTGATGCTCTATGCATCGCGAGAGCGTCGACGCACTTTATTCCGACCACCCGATCCGCTCAAAAATCGCCTTCAACTTCGCCCCCCGCGCGGCATTCAACATCACCGCCTGCGCAACCCGTCCCTGCAAGTGGGCGCGAAAATCCGCGTGACCCGCGCGGTTCTGCGAAGCGGCGCCATGTCGAACGCAGTTCGTCAGAATCGCCTTGAGCGTATCGAACTCGCTCCGTGCCAGGTTCGGATGCTGGTTCACCACAACCCCTGCCAGGTGCTGCCTGGCACCGCGCCGCATCACGCGTGTCTTGCGGAACTGGATCGAGAATCCCTCCTCAAGCGCAATCGCCGCGACACGAATCGACAGACGCTCGACGACCCGCGCCAGATCCTCATCACCTGAAAACGCCAGGTCGTCCGCATAGCGTGTGTAAGTGGCCCCGAGCGCACGTGCGAGACCCGCGAGCCGAAGGTCGAGCCGAAACGCGCAGAGATTGGCGAACGCCGGTGACGTGGGCGCGCCTTGCGGTAAATGCCTCGTGCGATACCGCTGCCGCTCCTGCCATTCCATCTTGCCCCGCACATCCGCCGCCAGCAGACGCGCACTCGGCACCCGATTCGTACACACCGCAGTCAACGCCCGCGCGACCTCCTGCGGATATCCCAGCGTTCGCAACAACGCATGAACGCGCGGGGCATGCACGGACGCAAAGAAATCCGCAAGATCGAATCGAACCACTACGGCCTTACCCGCATGCGGCGCCGCATACGTCACGGTATTGCGGCCCTTGCGAAACCCATGCACGCAATCGTGCGGCGGCACCCGTTCAAGCAGACCATGAAGAATCTTGCGCTGCATGCTCCGCAAGCGCGACTTCGGCATTTCGATCAGCCGGCATCGGCCGTCGCGTTTTTCGATTGCCTTGTACGAATAGTGATGAAGCGGCGTGCCTGCACTCTGCGGCATGACACGCCAGCGATCCGCAAACCACTCGAGATCAGCCGGCTCTACTTCCAGCCAGGAAGCCAGATCGCCAAGCGTCGGCAACTGCGGCAGCGCGACCTCGCGCAAACTCGGTGGCGGCGGTTGTTGCGTGGGAGGCCGGCGCAGCACCTGCGCGATCACAGGTCGTATATCGCTTTGCCAAGCGGCAACAAACCCCGCTGTGCCTGCAATAACCATCGACACTTCTTTACGATCGACACTATCCCAGCGCGCGCCGAAACGCTTCGCAACCTTGCGTGCCAATCCCCGCATCCATTCCGAACGACCGCCTAAACAACGGGTCATGCGCTCGACAATCGAGTCAGGTTCCGCCGGCCCGGCAAGCATGGCGTCGGCGATGGCGTAGGTAACGTGTTGGAGCGACGATAAGCGCATAGCGTTAGAGGAGGCGGGCCAGCGAGTCAACGCGTCTGGTGCTGCGTGAGCTGATTTGCGCACCGCGCAACGCGGGCTCATGCGACGAACTGCGGAGATCATGCTGATCCACGGGGTAACCCCGTAGTGCCGGGAACATCGACTGCCTGTCCCTTGGCGAGCTTGACCCGCTGTCCCGCGAGCTGACGATAGTCGAGCGAGGAACCTGTGTCAATGCTTAGGGGTGTCGAGCAATTTCGGGATATCCTTTGACGCGCCAGCCAATCCGTCACTACACCTGCAACAATGAAATTCCTGTTTTCTTGCCTGCGCTCCGCGATCCTGAGTCTGTTCGGACTGATGTTTCTGCTGATCGGTGTGTTTGTCTTCCACGACGCAGTCACGCTGCTACAGGCGCGCAATTGGCCTATGGTGGCCGCCCATCTGGACCGATGCACCGCTCAGCTTCGCTATAGCAAGAACGATGCATCGTGGCAGATGACGGCAGACTTCAGTTACGGGGCGGGACTCGCGCAACACTTCGAAGACATCTGGTCGCCCGACGACTCGCCGACCTACACCCGCTCGCAAGTCGATCTCATGAGTGCGAGCGAAGCGTCGGCCCTCATCAAGCGCTTCTGCGACCGGCAGGTAGCGGCTACCTTGCGCGTGTCGCCCAGCGATGCAACGCGGGCACGCAGAAGCGAGGCGGTCGACAACGGTGACTGGAAGGGGGACCTGGGTGGTGGCGTGGTTTGCGTGCTGATGGGAGTGGGGCTGGGCGCGCTCGCCTGGTCTTTGTTGCGCGGGAAACCGAAGGTCGCGGCCACGACGCGCGGCAACACGAGGGTCAGGGAACCGGCGCCGCGCACGCGTGCTTCACGGAAATAGGGAAGCGCGCATGAGGACGGCCGCAGGGGTTTATTCCCGCTCGGGTATCTCCAGATCCAGTAACGCCGAACTAAGCGACTTGCCATGCGCATCGAGCGCAAGGGAACGCGTCACACCACCACCTAGCGCATCTCTCAGAACAAAGTTCATCGCACTGATCAGCGGCAATGTATAGCGCGTGACGTCACCGTGCACGACGTCGCTAAGGTGAGCCTTCACCCGTTCCTCAGTGACATGCATTAGCAAGTGGGCGTAGTCCCGCTCGTCGTAACAGATCACCGATACGTTCAGCGTATTGCCCTTATCCCCAGTTCGCGAATGCGCGAATTCTCGCAACTTCATCTCAAACCTCCACGATCTCGAACGTCGGCTTCACCTGGTCACGTGGCAGCAGAACCGATTGCACCGCCACAACCTCGCGCGTATTTTTAGTCACGCCGCCGCCGCCCGCAGGACCGTTCGTATAAAGCGTTTCCACTTCATTGCCGAGCCGAACCGCTTCAGCCTTCGACGCCGTCCTGCCGGTTACTCGTACTCGCACTTCATAGGGTTCCGCGCCGCTGCTGCTGCCGAGTGTCGATCCATACAGTGAATCCACGCCGATCAAATCGAAGCGCAACTCGCTGGCATCCACGCCAGTGATCACCAGCCGCTCCCGCACAATCTCCAACGCGAGTCGTCCGCGTGCCACTGCGCCGGGTCCGCCATAGGAAATCTGTCCTTCGCCGATATACCCATCAACGTAAGCGACGGAGACCTTGAGCGTCGCCGTGCGCGCCGTGCCTCGTCCGCCGGACACCCGCACACGATCCTTCGCTTCCTCTGCGATTCGCACCTGCGTGAAGTCGGCCACGACATCGGGCTGCAGATAGCGCTGCGGATCGTGGATCTCGTAGAGCAGTTGTTCCTTGCAGGTCGCCGCCGTCACGAAGCCACCCGCGTGCGGAACCTTGGTGATCACCACCGCGCCATCCTCTGCAACTTCAGCAATCGGAAAACCCAACCGCGCGAGACCGGCGACGTCCTTGAAGCCCGGATCGGCAAAGTATCCGCCGGTGATCTGTCCGGCGCATTCCATCAGATGCCCGACCACGGTGGCTTGCCCGAGCCGTTCCCAATCGTCGAAGCTCCAACCGAACTCGTGAATCAACGGCGCGGTGAACAACGAAGGATCAGCAGCACGTCCGGTCAACACGACATCCGCGCCCGCCTGCAGCGCCGCAACGATCGGCGCGGCACCGAGATACGCGTTGGCCGATACGATCCGCTCATCGAACGCGGCCACAAGATCACCGGATTCTTCAAAGCGGTAATCACCCTGCCGCACCACGTCGAGCACATCGTCACCCGTTACCGCTGCGATCTTGAGACCGGCAAGCCCAAGCTCGCGAGCAATCGCCGCCGTCTTGCGCGCTGCGGCCAACGGATTCGCCGCCCCCATGTTGGAGACAATCCGCACACCATTGCGCTTCGCCACCGGCAACACTGCCCGCATCCGCGCTTCAAGCAGCGGGTCATACCCGCTCTCGGGATCAAGGCGGCGCGCCTGCTGCGCCAACGCAATGGTGCGCTCTGCCAGGCATTCGAAGACGAGATAGTCGAGCGCGCCGTGCATCGCGAGTTCTACTGCGGGCTCGATGCGGTCGCCCGAATAACCGGCGCCGGCACCGAGCCGGACCACACGAGGAGGATGCGCTGAATTCATCGCGGCTCAACCCGATCAAAGAGGAAAAATGCCCAGCACGACGCAGGCGATCGTCATCACGATCGACGCACCGAACAGGAGGGGAAAGGTGAATTTCTGGTGATCGGCCAGATCGATGCCGGTCAGCCCGCAGACGAGAAACGTCGCGGGCGTCAACGGACTGATCGGAAAACCGGTGGTCATCTGTCCCAGCAATGCCGCCTGACCGATCTTCACCGCCGGCACGCCGAGCTGACCGGCTACTTCTGCAATCACAGGCAGTACACCGAAGTAGAACGAGTCCGGGTCGAACAGCAGGCTCAGCGGCATCGACACGAGGCCGAGCACAACCGGAATATGCGAGGCCATCGTCGCCGGTACAAAACCCACGGCGGTTTGCGCCATCGCCTTGAGCATGCCGCTGCCCTGCATGACACCGGTGAACACGCCGGCGGCGAGCAGAATGCCCGCCATCATCAACGCAGCGCGGGCATGCGCATCGATGCGCTGGCGCTGCATGTCGACGTTCGGATAGTTCACCAGCAACGCCACGCACAGCCCCACCATGAACACGAGCGCGGGCGGCACTTTCTCACCCATCACCACCATCGATCCCAACACGATGACGGTCAGCACAATGTTGAACCAGAAGTTGCGCGGGCGGCGCAGCGCCTTTTGCTCCTCGGTGAGTTCGCGCTGCGGCATCGGAACGCTGCCCGCCGCGGCCGTTAGGCCTAACCGACGTTCCTCACGCCGACCCAGCCAGAACGCCATGCCGAAGACAAACACCAAACCGACGATCTGCACGGGAATCAGCGGATTGAAGAGCGCCGAGATCGGCAGATGCAGTGAAGCGGACGCGCGAATCATCGGCCCGGTCCACGGCAGAAAATTGATGCCGGCCGCCATCGACGCCGCCGCGGCCAGCACGCGCCGGTCCATGTTCAAACGGTCGTAAAGCGGCAGCATGGCGGGAATCGTCACCAGAAAGCACACCGCGCCGGAGCCGTCGAGGTGGATCAGCAACGCCAGCAGCGTCGTGCCCATCACGATGCGCGTCGGCCGCGTGCCGACGGTGCGCAGGATGCGGTCGATGATCGGGTCGAGCGTCCCGGCATCGGTGATCGTACCGAAGTAGAGAATCGCGAACACGAACATGCCGACCACCGGCGCGAGGCTCTTCAGGCCGTCGATCACGAACTTGCTGGTTTGCAGCCCGAAGCCGCCGATCAGCGAAGCGGCGATCGGCACGATGATCAGCGCGACGAGCGGCGACATCCGTTTGGAAAGGATCGCCGCAAGCAGGACGACGATGGTCAACAGACCCAATAGTGGCAGCACGTGTTTGTCTCCGATCTTGTCTTTTAGTGTCGACAAGCGTAGGTTCCACGCATGAATAGAGCAATTGAAATGATTTGATCGCAGCAATCACACTACGTAATGGATCTGAATCTCCGCGAAATCCGCGCTTTTATCGCAGTCGCCGAAGCCGGCAGCTTTACCCGGGCGGCGCTGCGGCTGCATTTGTCCCAACCGGCGCTGACGGTGCAGATTCGCCGGCTCGAGGAGACGCTGGGCGCGCGCCTTTTTGATCGCAACAGCCGCAACGTCGCGTTGACGCCGGTCGGCAGGGAACTGCTGCCGGTCCTGCAGAAGTCGCTGCGGGAGATGGAGCATGTGCTGCTCGACGCCCGTGCGTTAAGCGACGGCTCGACGGGCACGGTGCGAATTGCCTGCTTGCCGTCGTTCGCGGCGAGCCTGCTGCCGGACCTCGTACGTGACTTTCGACAACAGGTGCCGGGCGCGGTCTTCGACATTCGCGATGTGGTGGCGAGCGTCGTCAATCGGCTTGTCCGCAGTGAAGAGGCCGATCTGGGGCTCACCGGCGGCGAGGTGGTCGACCCGTCGCTCGAGGTGCTTCATGCGGGCGAGGACCGGCTTTGCGTCGTGTGCCCCGTCGACCATCCGCTCGCAAGGAAACGCCGCATCAGGCTGGAAAACCTGGTGGGGTACCCACTGGTGCTCACCGCTGCGGGCACGAGCGTGCGGGCAGTCGTCGACGCGGCATTCGAACAGGCTGGCGTGGCGCCCGTCCTCACTTGCGAACCCATGTACATGATGACCGCTGTCGCGATGGTGCGCGCCGGTTTAGGCCTGACGATACTGCCCGGCTCGTCGCGTGAGATTCATGCCGAGCCGAGCGTGGTGGCGCGCGTCATCGACGATCCCCGTTTCGTACGGCGCATTGCGCTGATCAAGAAGCGAGGCAGAACCTTGCCGCCGGTGACGGAAGCGTTCGTGACTGCGCTTGCGCCCGCGCTCGAAGGCACGAGGAAAGGCAAGGGCAAGTAGCGAGTTATCCACACGCGCATCTGGACAACTCCGGGATAAAGCCTCTAACTTCCTGTGGGCCGAACTTTGATAAAACGTCGAGCCGTTCACGCGCGTCAAAAGTTGTCCCTGGCTCAAGACGGCTGTGCACGAACGGCACCTAGGGTTATCGAATCCGTAGAGCCTTGATCCGTCAGTGAAGATCGGAGTTATCCACAGAAAGAGGCGACCCTTGTTAACTATTACTACGTATATATATGTATACAGTGAAAGACAAAGACAGGGCCAGCACTACGCTGCGGCCAGAGCGCGCAAATGCTTGGCAAGACGCGAACGAGCTCTTCAAGACAAAGACCTCAGACCAACGGTAGGCAGATCTCCGTCACCAACTCAGACGGGGCCGTGTCTTTAGGGTTGTTCAGATACTCTTCGAAGACCGGCGCATCGGCGGCCTCCCGTCCCGACTGCACCAGCCATTCCCCATATAGCCATTGGTAGGCGCCGGCCATGTCGGCGTAGGGTCCTTTGTGTCGTAACACCGCGTACGGCCCACCGCGCACCACCGTCAATGCAACCGGTGCAGCTACCTCAACCGTCCGTGCCAACACCACCCCCGCCTTCGAGCGCAACGCAGCCTCAGCGACCACGCCCGGATCGTCGTAGTAGATGCCCACCATCCGCATCTCAGGCGACAGCAGGTCGCGTGCAGCCAGCCATCCCACCAGCGCATCGAACGCCTTGCCGATCTGCATATACGAGCCCGTGTGATCGAGCGTCACAATCTGCATGGCGGGGATTTCCCGAATCTCCACTTCGCGCGTCGTCATTTGACCGTCTCCTGATAACGCCGGCTTGAACCGGCTATGTGTACCCTGCTTGCGATACTGTGCCGGCGGCATGCCGAACACCGCCCGAAAAGTCCGCGAAAACGACTGCAAACTGCTGTATCCCGAGCGTTCCGCGATCTCTGCAATCGGCATCGAACCATTCGCCAGATAGCCCGCCGCCCGATGCAGACGCAACCTGCGCACCGTCGACGCCACGGTTTCGCCGTGCATCGCCTGATAGATCCGGTGCCAGTGATACGGCGACAGGCAGGCGATTTGCGCGAGCCGCTCGATATCGAGCGGTTCATCGAGGTGATCGTAAATATGCTCGAGCACGCGGTTCAGGCGTGTTTCGTAGCGCTCCCGGTGACTGAGATCGTTCATGTGCGTGAGGTCCTGTGCGTCAGGAATAGAGCAACGCAGTGCAAGAGGCGAGTGCGAACAAAAGTACCACGCCTTGATTTACCAAATCCTGCGGACTTGACCCGAACGGCCCAATCAAAATTCTCCTGAATTGGCATTGCAGTGCAACAAAGTCAGGGCAATAGCCTGAAAACAGGCAATATCTCTCCCCACCCCGAACTTTGCCGATTTTTGATAACGCCTCGATTAATGGCTTACTACCATCGGCTGACGCCTGCCCGCTCGCGCGCTGCGCCTTCCACGGCGGCTCGTAGCACCACAAGCGGCTAAACCAGGGAGCGTCGAATGAAAGCAGAGTCGAAAAGTCAGCACGTAGGACAGGTTACGCATCACGAGTTGAAGCAGACGCTCGGCACGTGGCAACTGTGGGGGATTGCTGTCGGACTCGTCATCTCGGGCGAGTATTTCGGCTGGAGCTATGGCTGGGCGAGCGCCGGCACGCTGGGTTTCGTCTTCACGGCGATCTTCATCGCCGCGATGTACACCACCTTCATTTTCAGCTTCACGGAACTCACCACTTCGATCCCGCAAGCCGGCGGCCCCTTCGCGTACGCACGCCGCGCCTTCGGTCCGACGGGCGGCTATCTGGCGGGCGCCGCGACGCTGGTCGAATTCGTGTTTGCACCGCCGGCCATTGCGCTTGCCATCGGCGCGTATCTGCATGTTCAGTTTCCCGGTCTCGAACCGAAGCACGCGGCGATGGGCGCGTATCTGGTCTTTATGGCGTTGAATATCGTGGGCGTGCAGATCGCGGCGGCCTTCGAGTTGTGCGTGACGGTACTCGCGATCTTCGAACTGCTGGTGTTCATGGGCGTGGTGTCGCCGGGCTTCGAGTGGGCCAACTTCACCAAGGGTGGCTGGTCCGGGGCGGATACCTTCAGCATGGGTTCGTTCCACGGCATGTTCGCGGCCATTCCGTTTGCGATCTGGTTTTTCCTCGCCATCGAAGGCGTGGCGATGGCCGCCGAAGAAGCGAAAAACCCAAAGCGTTCGATTCCGATTGCCTACGTCACCGGTATTCTGACGCTCGTTGCACTGGCGATCGGCGTGATGGTGTTCGCCGGGGCGGCAGGCGACTGGACCAAGCTTTCCAACATCAACGACCCGCTGCCGCAAGCGATGAAGTTCATCGTCGGCGAACACAGCGGCTGGATGCACATGCTCGTGTGGCTCGGCCTGTTCGGCCTCGTCGCGTCGTTTCACGGCATCATCCTCGGTTATTCGCGCCAGATTTTCGCGCTGGCCCGCGCCGGCTACCTGCCCGAGTGGCTCTCCAAGGTGCATCCGCGCTTCAAGACGCCGCATCGCGCGATTCTCGCCGGCGGCGTGATCGGCATTGCCGCGATCTACAGCGACGAGCTGATCCAGTTCGCCGGCCAGACCTTGACGGCAAACATCGTGACGATGTCCGTGTTTGGGGCTATCGTGATGTATATCATCAGCATGCTGGCGCTGTTCAAGCTGCGCCGCACCGAGCCGAACATGGAGCGGCCGTTCCGCGCGCCGCTGTTCCCGTTCTTTCCGGCATTCGCGCTGGTGGCCGCGGTGATTTCGCTGGGCACGATGGTGTATTTCAACTTTCTCGTTGCCGTCGTGTTCGCGGCCTTTCTGGCGTTGGGCTATGTCTACTTCCTGCTGACGCGTCACCAGCGCGAAGTCGCCCCGGCGGATGCGTTGCTCGAAGATTGACGGATCAAGCCGCTGCGTGAGCCGCGGCGACGGAGTCGTGAAGATGAGCTATACGGAGATCATCGGCAGTCGCACCTACCGGTTTGCCGATCTGAAAACGCTGCTGGCGAAGGCGAGCCCGCTGCGTTCGGGCGACCAGCTCGCGGGCGTCGCGGCGGCCAGCGAGGAAGAGCGCGTGGCGGCCAAGATGGCGCTCGCGCAGGTGCCCCTGCGGACCTTCCTCAACGAGGCGTTGATTCCGTACGAAAGCGACGAAGTCACGCGGCTGGTGATCGACGACCACTCGCCCGAGGCCTTCGCCGAAATCGCCCATCTGACGGTGGGCGATTTTCGCAACTGGCTGCTCAGCAGCGAGACGGATGCCGCGGCGCTCACCCGGATCACAGCGGGCCTGACGCCGGAGATGGTGGCGGCGGTTTCGAAGCTGATGCGCAACCAGGATCTGATTGCGGCGGCGCGCAAGCGGCCGGTGATCACGCGGTTTCGCAATACGGTGGGCTTGCCGGGTCATATGTCGGTGCGTCTGCAACCGAATCATCCCACTGACGACGTCAAAGGCATCGCCGCCTCGATGCTCGACGGCCTGATGTACGGCTGCGGCGACGCGATGATCGGCATCAACCCCGCCACCGACAGCCTCGCGGCGATCACCACGCTCCTGCTGATGATCGACGACTTCCGGCAGCGTTACCAGGTGCCGACGCAATCGTGCGTGCTGACTCACGTGACCAACACGATTGCCGCGATCAACAAAGGCGCGCCGGTCGATCTGGTGTTCCAGTCGATCGCCGGTACGGAAAAAGCCAACGCCGGTTTCGGCATCTCGCTGGCGCTGCTGCAGGAAGCGTATGAAGCGGCGCTGTCGCTCAAGCGCGGCACCGTCGGCAACAACGTGATGTATTTCGAAACCGGACAGGGCAGTGCGCTCTCGGCCAACGCGCATCACGGCGTCGACCAGCAGACTTGCGAAGTGCGCGCGTACGCGGTGGCGCGCAAGTTCAATCCGTTCCTTGTCAATACGGTGGTCGGCTTCATCGGCCCGGAGTACCTGTACGACGGCAAGCAGATCACGCGCGCCGGTCTCGAAGATCACTTCTGCGGCAAGCTGCTCGGCGTGCCGATGGGCTGCGACATCTGCTACACGAATCATGCGGAAGCGGATCAGGACGATATGGATAACCTGTTGACGCTGCTAGGCGTCGCGGGCATCAACTTCATCATGGGCGTGCCCGGTGCGGACGACGTCATGCTGAACTATCAGAGCACGTCGTTCCACGATGCGCTGTATGTGCGCGACGTGCTGGGCCTGCGGCGAGCGCCCGAATTCGAAGAATGGCTGGAGTCCATGCAGATCGCGGACGCGCGCGGCGTCCTGCTCAACGGCGCGACGCGGCAGCCCTTGCTGGAAGGCGCGCGCGAATGGATGGGGATCGCATGAGCAAGGACCTGCTCGAGAAGAATCCATGGAGCGCGTTGCGGCAGTTCACCAACGCGCGCATTGCCTTGGGCCGCGCCGGCAACAGCCTGCCGACCGAGCCGCTGCTGGCGTTCAATCTGTCGCATGCGCAAGCTCGGGATGCGGTGCATCAACCGCTCGATGCGGACTCGCTGCACGAGCAGCTACGCGCCAGCGGCTTCACGACGCTCGATGTCCATAGCGCGGCGCCCGACCGGCAGCATTATTTGCGGCGTCCCGACCTGGGGCGGCGTTTGGCGGACGAGAGTCGCGAGGTGCTTGCCCTGGCGCAGGCCGGCACCGAGTCGCCGGATGTGGTGTTCGTGATCGCCGACGGCTTATCGGCGTTCGCTGCCGCGAAGCAGTCCATTCCGCTAATCCAGGCGGTGTGCCCGAAACTCACGGACTGGAAGATCGGCCCGGTCGTGGTCGCGCGGCAAGCGCGGGTGGCGCTGGGCGACGAGATTGGCGAGCTGTTGCGTACCAGGCTGGTGGTGATGTTGATTGGTGAGCGTCCGGGCTTGAGCTCGCCGGATAGCCTCGGCATCTATCTGACCTATGCACCCAAAGCGGGCTGTAGCGATGCGCAGCGCAACTGCATTTCGAACGTGCGGCCGGAGGGGTTGAGCTATGCAGGCGCGGCGCACAAGCTGCACTATCTGCTGACGCACGCGCGTCGCCTGGGTCTCACCGGAGTGGGGTTGAAAGACGATAGCGATGCGTTGCTGGAAGCGGCGCCGCAGACGCCCGCAGTCAGCGGCACAGCAGCGACGGAGTAACGCGAAACCAGATTCAAACGAACCGCCCGTTCATGCATCCGCGCGCTCGACCGGATGCGTTTCCAGCCACGCATTCTCATCGTCTTCAAAGAGCCGCGAGCGCGTCAGAAACCTGAGCCCTGTCGGCCGCTCCAGCGAAAACATGCCGCCATTGCCTGGCACGGCGTCGATGATCAACTGCGTGTGCTGCCAGTATTCGAATTGCGATTCGCTCATATAAAACGGCACGCCCGCAATCGTACCGAGCTTGACGTCCGATGAACCGACCATAAAGTCGCTGAGCGGAAAACACATTGGCGCGCTGCCGTCGCAGCATCCGCCCGACTGATGAAACAGCATCTGCCCATGTTCGGCGCGTAACTTCCCGATCAATTCCGCCGCCGCCGGCGTCACGATCACGCGTTCCACTTCCTTGCCAGCCATGACGATTCCTCACCTGAAAAGAGAGCGAGCCGCACGAGGTGGCCCGCCGCCCATCTGGAACGTCTGGCGCTGAAGAAGACGCCGGGCCGCCCCAAGTTTTCTTGACCTCCTCGGGAGACCTGGCGCGGAGCGCCAGGTTTGGCGGCATCAGAAGAAGCCGAGCGGCTTCTGGCTGTAGCTGACGAGGAGATTCTTGGTCTGCTGATAGTGGTCGAGCATCATCTTGTGATTCTCGCGGCCAATGCCCGACTGCTTGTAGCCGCCGAACGCCGCATGCGCCGGATACGCGTGATAGCAATTGGTCCACACGCGGCCCGCCTGAATGCCGCGTCCCATGCGGTAGGCAAGCGTGCCGTCGCGCGTCCAGACGCCGGCGCCGAGACCATACAACGTGTCGTTGGCGATTTCGAGCGCTTCGTCTTCGGTCTTGAAGGTCGTCACCGACACCACCGGTCCGAAGATTTCTTCCTGGAAAATGCGCATCGTGTTGTTGCCGCGGAACACGGTGGGCTTCACGTAGTAGCCCTTGCTCAGCTCACCGCCGAGCGTGTTGCGCTCGCCGCCAATCAGGCATTGCGCGCCTTCCTGCTTGCCGAGATCGATATACGAGAGGATCTTCTCGAGTTGCTCCTGCGAGGCTTGCGCGCCGATCATGGTCTTGCTGTCGAGCGGGTGGCCTTGCGTGATCGCAGCGACGCGTTTGAGCGCGCGTTCCATGAAGCGGTCGTAGATCTTCTCGTCGACCAGCACGCGTGACGGACAGGTACAGACTTCACCCTGATTCAGCGCGAACATCGCGAAGCCTTCGAGTGCCTTGTCGAAGTAGCTGTCGTCGTGGTCCATCACGTCGGCGAAGAAAATGTTCGGGCTCTTGCCGCCGAGTTCGAGCGTCACCGGAATGATGTTCTGGCTCGCGTACTGCATGATCAGGCGGCCAGTGGTCGTTTCACCCGTGAAGGCGATCTTGGCGATGCGCTTGTTCGACGCGAGCGGTTTGCCGGCTTCCAGACCAAAGCCGTTCACAACGTTGATCACGCCGGCCGGCAGCAGATCCTGAATCAGTTCGAGCAGCACCAGGATCGAAGCGGGTGTCTGCTCTGCCGGCTTCAGCACGACGCAATTGCCGGCGGCCAGTGCCGGTGCGAGCTTCCATACGGCCATCAGGATCGGGAAGTTCCACGGAATGATTTGTCCCACGACGCCTAGCGGTTCGTGGAAGTGGTACGCCACGGTGTCGTCGTCGATCTCGGAGATCGAGCCTTCCTGGGCGCGTACGCAACCGGCGAAGTAGCGAATGTGATCGATCGCGAGCGGGATATCCGCCGCCATCGTTTCGCGCAGCGGCTTGCCGTTGTCGATCGTCTCGGCGACGGCCAGCTTCTGCAGGTTCGCTTCCATCCGGTCGGCAATGCGGTTCAGGATGTTGGCGCGATCGGTGGTCGAGGTTTTGCCCCACGCCGTTTTGGCGCGATGCGCGGCGTCGAGTGCGAGTTCGATATCGGCTTCGCGCGAACGTGGAATCGAGGTGAACGGCTCACCGGTGATGGGCGAGATGTTGTCGAAGTACTCGCCGCCAACCGGCTTGACCCATTCACCGCCGATAAAATTCGCATACTGCTTTTTGTACGGGAATTCGGTGGTCAGAAACTGCATCTCAGCGTGATTCATCTGTCTGCTCCTCACATGTTCGAATGGTGAAAACCCGGCGCGGTGATCCGCTTGCCGCCCGTCGCATACGCCAGAAACGTGCCAATGCACACGATTGGGGAGTCATGCTGGCCCAGTGGGCACGATCGCGCTGCGTCGCGGCCCGCACTGTTCAGGGTGTTCATGACGGCGCGTGCTGTTTCTGAGCACGGTGTGCATGGGATGTTCAGGAAGTGAGCAACTGGCGGTCCGCCTTTGCTCGACCGCTGCCCAGGCGAGTTCGGCACAAGACTTGCGTTCGGCTTCCACCTCCTGCGTGCTCCGCTTCCTGGCAGATCCGGTATGACCATAGAGTTCTCCTGCATTGACGCTGATCCGCTTGCTGCAGACGCGGTATCGGCGCAAGCGCCATTCGCTGCGTCGGGTTTTCGTGTGCAGACCTGCGTCGCGCACGATGCCGACGAACAGGCGCGCAACCTGCACGGCTGGAGCCAGACCTACGATCAACTGACGACAGGCCGTTTCGTCGGCACCATTACGGAGTTGCCGCTCGATCACATGCAGGTGTTCTGCGAAACCACCAGCCACACGCTGCGGCAAACCTGCGAGGTCCAATCGGACGCGTACTGGTTCGGCATTCCGACGTATCGCGAGCCAGGCGGCGATGCAACCGGCGAACACGCCCTCGGACGAACCGGACGCGTCGATGCCAGCGTGATCGCGGACGACGCGCTGGCGTGCCGGCCGGGTGGCATCGAATTCGAGTTGATCACGCCGGAGGGATTCGAGATTTTCGGCGTCGTGGTGAAGGGTGAGGTACTGCGCCGCTATGCGGCCGAGGTCGAGCAGCTCGCGCTCGCCGAGCATCTGCCCAACACCGAAGTCATGCGGATTGGCCTCGCGCGCAAGGAGCGGTTGTGCGCCTCGTTGCGGCAGATGCTCGATGAGAGCGCGTCGAATACGGTGCCGTTGTCCGCGTTGGCGCGCGATAACCTGCAGGCGTCCGTGCTGGCCTCGTTATTCGATCTGGGTTCGCTCACGTCGTGCGAACCCGTGGCGATTCCAACGCGGCCGCGCCGTCGATGGATCGTGTCCGAAGCACGCGAGTATGTGCTCGCCAATCGCGAGCGCGCAGTGAATGTGCCCGAGTTGTGCGAACGGCTGCATGTGAGCCGGCGCACGTTGCAGTATTGCTTTCAGGATGTGCTCGGGATGGCGCCGGCCGCTTATCTGCGGATCATCCGGTTGAATGGTGCGCGCCGCGACCTGTGCGGCGCGTCGAGTGACCCGCGGCCGGTTCAGGACGTCGCCGCGGCCTGGGGTTTCTGGCACCTCAGCCAGTTCGCCACCGACTACCGCAAGCTGTTCGGCGTGCGGCCTTCGGAGACCTTGAAGGCGGCGATGAGCGGACGGGACGCGCCACTCGTTCGCGCCGTTCACGACAGCGTACTTACTTGCGCAACAACCTGAGACCGTTGCCCACCACCAGCAGGCTCGCGCCTGCATCGGCGAACACGGCCATCCACATCGTTCCGTAGCCCATCAGCGTGAGCGCCAGGAACACGGCTTTCACGCCGAGCGCCAACGTAATGTTCTGCACCAGTACCGAATGCGTCGCCTGCGAGAGGCGGATGAACAGCGGGATCTTGCGCAGGTCGTCGTCCATCAGGGCGACGTCGGCCGTTTCGATGGCGGTGTCGGTGCCCATCGCGCCCATCGCAAAGCCGATGTCGGCGCGCGCGAGCGCCGGCGCATCGTTGATGCCGTCGCCGACCATCCCGACCGTCGCACCTTGCGCGGCCAGCCCTTCCACCGCCTTGAGCTTGTCTTCCGGCAACTGGTCGCCGTGCGCCCGGTCGATGCCGACCTGCTCGGCAATCGCTGCCGCCGTGTGCGGGTTGTCGCCGGTCAGCATGGCCGTCTGCACACCCAGCGTGTGAAGATCGGCGATGGCGGCGCGGCTGCTGTCTTTCACCGTGTCGGCGACGGCGAAGAGTCCTAGCACGCGCTCGGCGTCCATCAGCATGACGACGGTCTTGCCCTGGCGCTCGAGCGTCTCGAGCCGGGCTTCGAGCTCCGCCGAACAGCGTCCGAGTTCATGCACCAGCCGGTGGTTGCCGAGCAGATACGGCATGCCGTCGATGGTGCCGCTGACGCCGCGTCCCAGGATGGCTTCGAACGCTTCTACGGGCGAGGAGACGATGCCGTCCGCTTTGGCCGCGTTCGCAATCGCCTGGGACACCGGATGATCGGAGCGGCCTGCGAGGCTCGCGGCAAGTCTGCGGCAGCGGCTGGGCTCGAGATCCGCGCGCAGTTCGAAGTCCGTCTGAACCGGTTTGCCGTGGGTGATCGTGCCGGTCTTGTCGAGCGCGAGCCACTTCAGCTTGCGACCCTGTTCGAGATACGCGCCGCCCTTGATCAGGATGCCCTGGCGCGCGGCCGTGGCGAGGCCGCTCACGATCGTCACAGGGGTGGAGATCACCAGCGCGCACGGGCAGGCGATCACCAGCATCACCAGCGCCTTGTAGACCCAGTCGTGCCACACGCCGCCGAACAGCAGCGGCGGGACCACGGCGACGGCCAGCGCGATGGCGAACACGATCGGCGTATAGACGCGGGCAAACTGGTCGACGAAACGCTGCGTCGGCGCCTTGGCGCCTTGGGCCTCTTCGACAGCGTGGATGATGCGAGCGAGCGTGGTGTTGCTGGCGGCAGCGGTCACGCGGTAGTCGAATGAGCCGGCCTGGTTGATCGTGCCGGCGAAGACGGCGTCGCCCTCGGTCTTGTCGACGGGCAGGCTTTCGCCGGTGATCGGCGCCTGGTTCACGCTGGAGCGGCCCGCGACGATCTCGCCGTCGAGGCCAATGCGCTCACCCGGCTTCACGCGCACGATCTGGCCGGCGACGACCGATTTGATGTCCACGGCTCGCCAGTTGCCGTCGGGCTGTTGCACGGTGGCCTGCTCGGGCGTCAGTTGCATCAGGCCCTTGATGGCGTTGCGGGCACGGTCGAGCGATTTGGCTTCGATCAGCTCCGCGATCGTGAACAGCACCATCACCATGGCCGCTTCCGGCCATTGGCGCAGGACCAGCGCGCCGGTGACGGCAATGCTCATCAGCGCGTTGATGTTGAGGTTGCCGTTGCGGATCGCGAGCCAGCCTTTTTTGTAGGTGGTGAGGCCGCAGGAAACCACGGCGACGATCGCGAGCGCCGCCGCGAGCCAGCTCGGCGCGCCGAGCCAACTGGCGGCCTCGGAGCCGACGGCCGCGGCGCCGGCCAGCGCGAGCGGCCACCAGGGCTTGGGCGGTGCAGCCGGGACGCCTGTGAGCGGCGTGGCGGCGCCGGCCAGTTGAGGATCGAAATCGAGCGAGCGCAGGCTCGCCAGGATCGAACCCAGGGCGTCCGGCGCATGCACGACGGTGAGTACGCGCTGCATCAGGTTGAAGTCGAGGCTCCGCACGTATGGCATGCGGCCGAGCTTCTTGCGGATCAGCGCCTCTTCGGTCGGGCAGTCCATCTGCATGATGCGGATCGAGGTGCGCACGTTGTCGCCGATGGTTTCCGGTCCCGCGAGCTTGGCGAGAACGGGTGGAGCGGCGGTGCAGCAGGCGTCGGTGTGGGCATGAGCGTGGTCGTGGCCATGCTTGTGGCCGTCGCCATGGTCATGGTCATGGTCATGGCCGTGGTCATGCCCTGTATGAGCGTGCTCGTGATGTCCGGCATGCGCATGGTCGTGCGGCTGACTGCCCTCATGTTTATGCCTATCCACACGCACATCGCCCGAAACCCTTTCTGGGTGGGCATGAGCGCACGATTCACCGGGCTCGTGACGGTGTGTTTCGGCGGGGCTGGCGTTAGGCATGGTGGCTTCCTGGCTAGATTTGTGGTCTAGTAAACACCTTGAAGCCACTACAAGGTCAAGGACGCAATCGGGAGGCTCCATGAAAATCGGCGAACTCGCGAAGATTGCCCACTGCACTACCGAAACCATCCGCTTTTACGAAAAAGAGGGCCTGTTGCCCGAAGCGGACCGTACCGAAGCCAATTACCGCAGCTACACGGCGCGGCACGTCGAACGCCTGCGTTTTATCCGCAATTGCCGGGCGCTCGACATGACTCACGACGAGATCCGCGCCCTGCTGCGCCTGACCGACGCCCCGGCCGACGGCTGCGGCGCGATCAACACGCTGATCGACGAGCATATTGCGCACGTCGATACGCGGATCGACGAGCTCAAGCAACTCAAGGCGCAATTGACCACGCTGCGCGAGCAATGTCAGACCGAACAGGCGGTCGAGGATTGCGGCATCGTCCATGGCCTCACCGACATGGAAGTGAGCGCACCCCGTTCCCGGCATACCCATCTGGGTTGAGCGGGCATCGCCCCGCCGCGCCGAATTTATCGCCCTGCCGCCTCTGCGCTCAGCGCTGCAGGGCCGAATCAACAAACGAATCGAAGTTGGAGAAGCAACGTGTTCAAGTGTAGAAACCAGTCCTGCGAAGCGCAGTGGGAGCAATCGGATGTCGTCATCAAGAACGAGGGCCAGGGGCTCCTGTTCCGCTGTCCGATGTGCGGCGCGCGCAATTACGTCGAACGTTTCGACGCGGACGATGGCTCGGTGGTCTACGAGCAGATTGAAGGCCGTCCGTCCCTCGGCCCCATGGCCGAATAAGCCCTTAGCCTTCAGCCGATAGCGAGCCATCCTTATGAATAGTTCCACCCAAGCCGGCGCGCCGTTCAGCCAGTTGTCGTTGCCGCCTGCCGTGCTCGCCAATCTGACCCAGCTCGGCTACGTCGACATGACGCCGATCCAGGCCGCGAGTCTGCCGGTTGCGCTGGCCGGCCACGATCTGATTGCCCAGGCGAAGACCGGCAGCGGCAAGACCGCGGCGTTTTCGCTTGCGCTTTTGTCGCGCCTCGATGCCCGCAATTTCGATGTGCAGGCCATGGTGCTGTGCCCGACGCGCGAACTCGCCGATCAGGTCACCCAGGAAATCCGCCGCCTCGCGCGCGCCGAGCAGAACATCAAGGTGCTGACGCTGTGCGGCGGCACGCCCATGCGTCCGCAGACGACGAGCCTCGAACAGGGCGCGCACATTGTCGTCGGTACGCCGGGGCGCATCATGGATCACCTCGAGCGTGGCAGTCTCGCGCTGGGGGCGCTGAACACGCTGGTGCTCGATGAAGCCGACCGCATGCTCGACATGGGCTTCTTCGACGACATCGCCACCGTTGTGCGTCAATGCCCGAAGGAGCGCCAGACGCTGCTGTTCTCCGCGACGTATCCGGACGGAATCGGCAAGCTGAGCCAGCAGTTCCTGCGCAGTCCGAAGGAAATCAAGCTCGAAGAGCGGCACGACAACAGCAAGATTCGCCAACGTTTCTACGAAGTGACGGAAGACGGCCGGCTGCACGCGGTCGGGCTGCTGCTGAATCACTATCGTCCGGTGAGCACGCTGGCGTTCTGCAATACCAAGCAGCAGTGCCGCGATCTGCTCGACGTGCTGCGCGCGCAGGGTTTCCATGCGCTTGCACTGCACGGCGAACTCGATCAGCGCGAACGCGACCAGGTGCTGATCCAGTTCGCGAATCGCAGTTGCTCGGTGCTGGTGGCCACGGACGTCGCGGCGCGCGGTCTGGATATCGCGCAACTCGAAGCGGTGATCAACGTCGACGTGACGCCGGACCCGGAAGTGCACGTGCACCGCATCGGCCGTACGGGCCGCGCCGACCAGGAAGGCTGGGCGCTGAGTCTTGCGAGCATGAACGAGATGGGCCGCGTCGGCGGTCTTGAGCAGGCGCAGGGGCGTGAGGTGGAGTGGCATCCGTTATCGGAGCTGACCTCGACCAGCAACGAGCGCCTGCTGCCGCCGATGGAAACGCTGCAGATTCTCGGCGGCCGCAAGGAAAAGATCCGCCCGGGCGATGTGCTCGGCGCGCTGACTGGCGAAGCGGGATTCGCCGGCACGCAGATCGGCAAGATCAACGTGACGGAATTCTCGACCTACGTCGCCGTCGAGCGCAGCGTCGCCCGCGACGCGTTGCGCAAGCTCAGCGCCGGCAAGGTGAAGGGCAAGAAGGTGAAAGTCCGTCTGATGGACGAGTAAGCGGCAGGAACGGCTGCGCTCGCACGGGCGCAGCCCTGATGGTTTCCCTCGCGTTTTTTGCATGACACGGCTCGCTCGCAGCCATCCGCCGTTCGCCCGCCTCCGCCGGTTTCTGCCTGATTCTCCTGAGCCTCTCCTGCTTTCCTCCGCCCCACAGGGCCTGGCGCTCGCCATGACGTAAACGCATGCCGCGCATGACAAAGTATCGATTGTGACCGCGCTTTGGCTGATGCCTAATCGTCAGACCGGCTGGAGCGCATGGGACAAGGCGCTCCGCAGCCTCGCCGTCCGATGGAGAAACCGTTATGCAGAGCGCCTTGCACGCCCGCTCGAAATTGCCCGATGTAGGTACCACGATCTTTACCGTGATCGGCCAGTTGGCCGCGCAACACGAAGCGTTGAACCTGTCGCAGGGGGCGCCGAATTTCGCACCGGACCCGCATCTGGTGGACGGCGTCGCCGCCGCCATGCGCGCCGGACATAACCAGTACGCGCCGATGGCGGGCATCGGTGCGCTGCGCGAAGCGCTCGCCGACAAGGTCGAGACCTTATACGGCGTGCGTTACGACCCGGCTACCGAAGTCACCGTGATCGCCAGTGCGAGCGAGGGACTGTATTCGACGATCAGCGCGCTCGTGCATCCCGGCGACGAAGTGATTTACTTCGAGCCGTCTTTCGACAGCTATGCGCCGATCGTGCGCCTGCAAGGCGCCACGCCGATTCCGATCAAGCTGTCGCTCAGCGATTTCCGGGTGAACTGGGACGAGGTGGCCGCGGCGGTCACGCCGAAGACGCGCATGATCATCATCAACACGCCGCACAACCCGACGGCGACCGTGTTCAGCGATGCCGACATCGAGCGCCTCAAAGCCGTGACCCGCAACACCGATATCGTGGTGCTGGCCGACGAGGTCTACGAGCACGTCGTGTTCGATGGTGCGAAGCATCAGAGCATGGCGTGCTATCCCGAACTGGCGGAACGCAGCGTGATCGTGTCGTCGTTCGGCAAGACGCATCACGTGACGGGCTGGCGGGTTGGCTATTGTCTCGCTCCCGCCGAACTGATGGACGAGATCCGCAAGGTCCATCAATTCATGGTGTTTTCCGCCGATACGCCCATGCAATACGCGTTCGTCGAAGCACTCGCCAAGCCGCAAACCTATCTCGGGCTCTCGGCGTTCTATCAGCAGAAACGCGATTTGGTGGCGCATGCGTTGCGCGACTCGCGCTTCGAATTGTTGCCGAGCGAAGGCAGCTTCTTCATGCTCGCGCGCTTTCGCGGCTTCTCCGAGGAAAGCGATAGCGACTTCGTGTTGCGCCTGATTCGCGATGCGCGCGTGGCGACGATTCCGCTCTCGGCGTTTTACACGGACGGCACCGATTCCGGCCTGATTCGCCTGAGCTTTTCGAAGGACGATGCGACGCTGATCGAAGGCGCGCGGCGGTTGTGTGAGATCTGAGAAACGTCGGATCACGCCGCCGGCACCGAGGGCGGCAGATTCGATGCGACGTCAAATTCAAAGTGAAGAAGCTACGATGAAACTGCTCAAAACCCTGTTCACGCTGGCATGCGCGCTGGCGTCAGTCTCTGCCTTCGCCGCCGATGCCGGCACCTTGCGCTTCGGTCTCGAAGCGCAGTATCCGCCGTTCGAATCGAAAGGGCCGAGCGGTGAGTTGCAAGGCCTCGACGTCGACATCGGCAAGGCCGTCTGCACCACGGCGCACTTGACGTGCAAGTGGGTCGAAACTTCGTTCGACGGCCTGATTCCCGCGCTGCAGGGCCGCAAGTTCGATGCGATCAATTCGGCGATGAACGCCACCGAGAAGCGCCGCCAGGCGATCGATTTCACCAGCGTGATCTACCGCGTGCCGACGCAGTTGATTGCCAAAAACGGCAGCGGCCTCGTGCCCACACCCGAGTCGCTAAAAGGCAAGCGCGTCGGCGTGCTGCAGGCGTCGATCCAGGAAACCTACGCGAAGACGCATTGGGAAGGCGCGGGCGTGAACGTCGTGTCGTACCAGGATCAGAACCAGATCTACGCGGACCTGGTGTCCGGCCGCCTCGATGCGACGCTCCTGCTGGCGCCGGCAGGGCAAGCGGCTTTCCTGTCGCGACCCGACGGCAAGGACTTCGCCTTCGTCGGACAGCCTGTGCGCGACGACAAGATTCTTGGCAGCGGCATCGCGTTTGGACTGCGCAAGGGCGACACCGCGCTGCGCGATCAACTGAACGCGGCGATCGCGAAAGTGCAGGCCGACGGCACAGTGAAGACGTTGGCCCAGAAGTATCTGGGCAATATCGACGTCTCGCCGAAGTAAGCTGACCTCATGCGTTCTGCGGAGTCTGATCGGCGCTGCGAAACGCGTTTTCCGCGTTGATCAGGCGACGCTTGAGCATAGGTACGTTGTTCACCACGCGCAGACCGGTACGCATCGCGCCGAGCGCCACGCGCCCGACCACCGGACGATGCAGCGCACCGCGATCGTCGAACTGCTTGCGCGATTCCGCGACCGCGTGAAATCCGTAGCGGCGCATCTCCGCCTCGTATCCCGCGACCGCGTCGTGCCCCGACAACCTGCCGCGTTGCGCGTCGCCGAGGCGGGCGGCCAGCAGCGCCGCATCGCGTAAGGCGGTGTTGGCGCCGATGCCGCGGCCTGGCGTCATCAGATGCACCGCATCGCCGAGGACGGTTACGTTGGTCGTGGGCCAGGCGTCGACCGGCAGCGAGGTGCGGACATCGACGCTGAAGGCCGTGCTCGAATCCGACGCGCGAATCAGCGCGCGCAGGTTGGGATGCCAGCCGTCGGTGATTTCGGTGGCGAGCGCGAGCAGGGCCGGTTGTCCCAGCGACTTCGGATCGGCCGGCAGATTGCGCAGCGCGCCCCACACACCCCACATCAGATAGTCGCGGCTGTTGTCAAACAGCAGACCGGGCCAGCGCGCGAGCAGGTCGGCGTCGCTGCTGCCGATGCCTTCCTTCAGCCCGTCCACTCCCCACGGGAATTCCATCACGTGAACGATGCCGCCGAAACCCTTCGGGGCATTGATCAGCGTGATGCCGTCCAGCACCTTGGGCGGCAGTAGCGCGCGCGTCGCCGCGCTCATCGGCACCTTGGCCGCGATGCTGACGATGCCGGTGTTGGCGAGCCGCGCGTGCGGCAGCAATTGACGGCGCACCTTCGAGCGCGCGCCATCCGCGCCGACCAGCAGATCCGCAGTGGCGTGAGTGCCGTCGGCGAAATGCGCGGTGACGCTGCCGTCCGCGTGTTGTTCGTAGGCGGTGAAGGTCTTGTCGAAGTGAATCTGCTCCTCCAGGCCGGTGAGCAGAACCTGCCGCAAGGTCATGCGGCTCACGGATTTGCCGCCGCTCAGCGCTTCGTCGTCGATCGGTACGGACAACAACTCGGTCATGCGCTCGGTCAGGATATTGAAGTGGTGGGGCGTGCGTGCGCACGTCGCGAGGAAGGTCGCGAACAGATCGGGCGGCAGACACGCCTTCAGCGACGCGACGCCCTGTTCGTTGATGCCGACACGATAGCCCTGCAGACCGTCGACGCGGCTGCGATCCCGTTCGTAGACGGCGACCTTGAGGCCGGCCTGCGTTAGCCCGTGCGCGAGACACAAACCGCCCGTGCCGGCGCCGATGATGATGACATTCAAAGGTTCGCGGCTCATGACTGGCTCTCCTTCCTGGCGGCGGGTTTGACTTGCTTGTAGGTGGTGGCGTCGGCGGGCAGGATGAAGCGTTGGGCGATTTCTTCCAGCCACTCAGGGCTCCATGTCAGCGTGCCGGCCTTCAGGTCTGCGACTACCGTACGTACCCACTCCAGTTCTGCTGTCAATTGCGCGCGTACCAGTTCGCCTTCGAGCAGGAACAGGCGCGGCACCTGGACGGCGTTGGCTTCGTCGGTCATGGCGTCGATGCGGACCAGTTCGCGCTCGAGCGCGCCGACGCGGGTTTCGAGCTGGCGGCGCACGTCGTCGGGGGACAGCAGCGGCAGGAAGGAGAGCGCGGCCGGGAAGGCCGGGAATTCACGCGCGGGCTGGGCAAGCTGTTCTCGCAGCCACAGGCGGGCGGTGTCGCGGCCGGCTTCGGTGATTTCGTAGACCGTGCGCTCCGGAAAGGCGCCGTCGCGCCCGGTTTCGCGGATCGCGATCAGGTCGCCGCGCAGCAGGCGGTCGATGGTCTGGTAGAGGCTGTTGCGCTGGCCGACGTTGATGACCTCGTCCTTGCCGCGCGCCTTGATGAGCTGCTGCATCCGGTAGGGATGCATCGGGGCTTCGGTGAGCATCGCGAGGACAGCAAGCGCGAGCGGAGAATGACGAACCATGGGCTATGACTAGTGTGAATGTATCTAGTCATAATATAACTATCGAGATAAGCTTGGCAAGCGCTCTCCGAGTACGTCCTTCTATTGTTCTTCTATCGGGTCGCCGTGGTAGAAGACCATCCAGTCGCCGAAGAACCGTCCGTCGTACGGAATGGTGCTGTTCACGATATCGATGACGACTTCGTCCTGCACACCGATCAGGGCGTCTTCTCCTTCCGCCTCGCTCGGCGCGGGAAAGAACAGTCTCGAGGTGGCCGGATCCGCGAAGCGCAGGTAGAGATGGGCGGCGTACGCGGTTCTGACGTGACACAGCGGTCCAATCGCGGGGCCCGGGTAGCCCAGTCCGCCCAGTGGCGTATCGAGCTGGTTGCGGCCATGAAGCAGCCCCAGATAGAGTCCGTGGGGCGCATCTTTCATCTTGCCGTAGAGCGGCAGCGCGCGGTCGTCGCGGCAGAGGAAATGCACATGGTCGATGGAAGGATGGGCATCCCGTAGAGCGGAGACACGAGGCGGGACGGTTGCGAGGTCACCTTGCAACGCAGTGTGTGCGCCGCGCGGCGAGCTTGCGTCAGGTAGCTGGAGAAAAAAAGAAGCCATGGGATTCTCGCGTTAAAGCGTTCGTGGTCAGATTGCTTCGGGTCGCCACCTTCGCGCCGTCCGTTATGCCGCAAAAACTCGGGCAATACCTCTCCATCGCAACGCCCGTGGCAGCTTTGCCTTGGGACGTTGCGCGAGGGTGTGCTTGCCAGTTGCTGCCGTGACGCCGATCGCCGCGTGATGCTTCGTGAGCGGCCGGGTGGTGTCAGGCGCGACGGTCCAACCGTGTCGCGGTTGAAAACTCGCCCACCGCCGGGATGTCGCCCAGCCCTGCTTCCCTGCCGCCGGCGTATCCGTCCTGATCCGACTGCGGTTGGTCCACGCCGGAGATTCGCATTGCGACGACGGTCGCAACCGAACTGCCGTACACGTTCAGGGCGGTTCGACCCATGTCGAAGAATGCGTCGATTCCGAGGATCAGCACGACGGCCTCAACCGGCAAACCGACCGCCGTCAGCACGATGGTGATCGCAACGATCGCTCCGGACGGAACGTTTGCCGCGCCATCGATCGTGATGATCGTCAATACGACCACCGTCAGCATCAGCGGCCATGTCCAGACGAGGTGGTAGGCGTCCGCCAGGTAACCCACCGCCAGCGCTGTGTAGAGAACGGCCCCGTCCCGGTTGAATATGTAGGACAACGGCAGAATGGTCGACGCCACGGAGGGCGGCACGCCCATGTCCGTCAGTTTCTTGAGATGAACCGGAAACGTGATTTCCGACGAACGCGTGGTGAAGGCGAGAATCAGCGGCTCGCTCACGTGCTTGATGAGCGCGATGGGCGACCGGCCGATCAGCTTGACGATCGCGCTGAGTAGCACGGCAAGAATGGCCATGCCGAGATAGGCCACGCCGAGCAGCTTGAGCAACGGCATGATGCCGGCGAGTCCCTTCGATGCCAGCAGCGTGGCCATGCCGGCGAAAATTGCGAGCGGCGAGAGCGCGACGATCCACTGCGTCATTTTGAAGAGGGCCGCCAGCATGGACTCGAGTACCGCAATGAAGGGCACGGCCCGTTCCTCGATCGCGGATAACGCCGAGCCCAGCAGGACACCGAAGACCAGGATCGGCAACGAGTTTCCGGCCGCCAGCGCCCCGACGATATTGGCCGGCACGAGATCGACAACGAACTGCGTCCAGTCGAGGCTGCTAGCCAGGTTCGCAGGCATCGCGGCGGTATGCGTGAGACCCGCCCCAAGGCCCGGCCGGAAAAACATGTTCAAGCCGAGACCGAGGACGCTGGACACCACGGTCATCACCAGGAAAAAGGCGATGCTCAACGCTGCGGTTTTTCCCAGACGTCCGCGTTCCACGCCCATCTTGAACACGCCGACAGTGACGGACAACAGGATCAGCGGCATGACGACCATCTTGATCGCATGTCCGAAAATGGTGACGACAAACGCAAGCTTGCTGCCTACGCTCGGAACAAGAATTCCGGTCAGTACGCCTAACACCAACGCAATCAGCATTTGCGCCGGAACGGAGATTCCTTTAGTTCGAAGATTCATGTTGGCCTCGGATGATCTGGATTCGCGCATCGGTTCCATCCACAATGTGATTCCACATATGACGTCGTGCTTCTTCCGGCTCTTTGGCGGCGATGGCGGCGTAAATGTTCAGATGCTCCAGCGTGCCCCGGCGCACGGTAGCGGCGTCGCTGCGCGGCAACTCGTTGAGCGCCAGACCGGTTTGAGCCCGTAGCCCCGCGTAGGTCGTGAACAGGCGCTCGTTTCGCGAAGCCGCAAACATCTCTTGATGGAACGTCCAGCCGGTTCGCTGCTCGTGCATCAGGTCGATCGCTTCGGTATTGATGATTTGCCGCAACTGGTCGATCGCCTTGATCATTCCTTCAGTTGCGCCGTTGATCGCAGCGAGATAAGCGGCCGTGCTCTCGAGGGCGAGACGCACCTCGAAAATTTCGCGCAGGTCGTTCGTGTCCGGCGCGGCGACGTAGGTGCCTTTGCGCGGAACCACCTTCACCAGTCCTTCGACAACCAGACGTTGTATCGCAGAACGCACCGGCGTATGCCCGAGCATCAGTTCGTCTGCGATGCTCCGTGGCGATACCGGTTGATCAGGCGCGAGCCTGCCATCCAGAATGCGTGAGCGGATCTGGGCGTATGCGGCTTGCGTATCGGATGGGGCGTTTTCCAGCATCTGAGATCTCAGTTGAATTTCTTATAGGACAAATTTGAGACGAGCCAAGCGTAACGTATGGCGTGATCAAGCGAACCTGTCAGCCCTGACAGGATGGCCCGATGCGGCTGCTGAAGTTTGTTGGACGGTATTGCGCTGTTGAAGCGGACCCGGTAAGTTCGCTCGGGTTATTTCATTCGATGCCGGCAGGTGAAAATTTCGCCATGCACTAGATGGCTATCGGTCACTCAACTGCTCCACCTTGCAGCGTGGATATTCTCGAACCATGTCCCAGCATCGCACGCTTTTCTCGGTTTGCTCCGTTCCGGCTGAATGGGTTTATCCGCTACGCAGCGCCGTCTTATTGGAGGGGCGATCCGATTCGTGCCGCTTTCGCGGAGACGATGAGGCGTCGACCCTACACCTCGCGGTTTATCAGGATGAACGAATCGTTGCGGTGGCGACGGTGTGTCGCGAAGCGCTAAGCGGTTCGGTTAGCGACGCCGAATGGCGCTTGCGCGGCATTGCCGTGGAGGAAGGGTTGCGCGGATATGGACTTGGCCGCTTACTGGTCAAGCTGTGTCTCGATCACGTTCAAAAGGAAGGCGGGAGACTGGCCTGGTGTACCGCGAGAGAGACTGCCCGGAAATTTTATGAGCTGCTGGACTTCGTTTCCTTCACGCCGCCGTTCACGTTGCCGTCCAGAGCAGGTGTTCGGTTTTATGAAATGCACCATGTGCTGCCCGGTGGGCACGGGCCGGATGTGGATTGATTCGGGTTGCTTAGTTTTTTGGGGCGTGGGCGCGTTTGCGCTGGTTGATGGCGATGCGCGAACACGCGTCCAGGTGGCACTCGCCACCTGGACAAATCTATTCTGATGCGCCGAACTTCGGCGCATCATGATTTCGTTAGTCAGACATCGCCGTGCTGGTTGCCTCGGACTGCACTAACTCTCGCACGATCAGATACACCGCCGGCAGGTCGTCATCGTCGCGCCGCCAGTCGACGGGCTCGTCGAGATCGCCACTGCACAGGCGACTGTCGTCAAACCTGGCGAACATCATTCGGATGGTTTCTTTGTTCCGTGCCCGGAAGCCCGGATTCTCGAACACTTGCTCGTCTATGGTTTGCAGCGTGCGCCAGGTGGGCGACCCCGAGCCGCTCGGATAGGCGCGCCGGCCACTGCCGATATGACGCTTCGCCACCGTGACGATGACCTGCTGGAGGTCAAGCGAGGCGGCTCGCAGTTCACGTTCCAGGGCGACTTGATTGACGTTACCGGATTCTGTTTCGAGTGCAGTGGCGTTGATCATGATGTTGTTTTCGTCAAAAGGCTGGGCAACGGATTGCGTCAAACGTGACGCTTTAACGGTGTCTCGCCACGCTGCGCGAGCAACTGACGGATCTGGGCGAGGTAGCTATCGCCGACCGTGCAGTCTTCTACAGGACGGCTGCGCTGATTGGGCGCCGGCGGCCGCACCCCCAGATAGCGGCACACCGCGGACAGATACGGCTTGCCGTGACCTCCCAGATGCCGCGCGGCACTCGCCACGCGTACGTCCCCAACGTGCTTGCACAGCCAGGCAAGCGTTTCGCTGTCATCGTCGTTCAAGATGCGTATGAGGTGGTTCATGGCGGACCCTGTATATGCATACACATGTAAATTTATACAGTATTTTGGTGGGATGCAAGGGGATTGGAGATTTGGGGTGGTGGCGGGGTTGTTTGGAGGTTATGCGGGCGAGCGGTTCGCGGGTAGGGCGTGCAGACGAACGGTGGGACTCGTCTTCCTCGGAAGCTAGTTTTTGTGTGATTCAGGGTTGATGCGGCGGCCAGATGCCGGGGGCGTCGAAGCGGCGTAGCCATAGGTCGGTCAGGTGGCGGTTAAAGCGTAGCTCGCCAGCGTTTGAGCCTAGGCCCATCGAACGGATTACCGTCGTCCTGACGTCGCGGACGACCTGGTTGACGGCGACGTACAGCGGCGGAGCGCCATGGGCAACCGGTCCCATTTCCGGGCCATCGCCTGCTCGGATCACCAGCCCTCCACCCGCGAAATCGTAGAACCGGAATGCCGGATCGGTGAGGTGCGAACGGATCGCCTGATTGCCGCCCAGCTTCTCGACGTAATGCCCACCCAGCACCGTGTACCAGTTCACGCCCTTTATGCCTTTCCAGCCTTCCGTCATTAGGCCAGTAGAGACTGGATCGTCGATTTCCAGCCCGTAGTACTGCTGCGCAAGCTTCAATTCGTAAGGCTCCCAACGGGCGAATTCATGGGGCAGCGCAAGCGCAAGACCTGCGTATCCATGCGTCGCGTTGAGCCGGTTGCAGCACTTGAGCAGAAAGTCATGAAGGGCAAATTTGCCGCTATCCCACTGTCCCTTCTGAGCCGCGTCGCACGCGACCCAGAAGCTGAGATAAGAACCATCATCACCCATGGTCTGCTGCCAGTCTGGGACCGTTAAGCACTCGATTGCATGGTCGCCAACGTAGTTCTGGTTAAAGCTCCCCATAAAGCCGAGCTCCAATTCGTCATCGGCTTTAACGTTGGTGAAAGCATCACGTGTGACCTCGATCAGACGTTCATCGAAATACCACGGGGTCGGCTTACCTCCAGTAGGCTGTGGGTCCCAGCCCCATTGCAGTCCCTTGCCGAAAGCAGCGAAGTAGTCGTCAAAGCATGCCCTGAGCGCCTGTCGGATCGCCGGCGTATGCCCGTCGCGGAACGATAGCGTGGCGCGCAGTACCAGTTTGACAACGTAGCGATAGTCAGGCTCCGGGCTGTCTGGGGCGACGTAGTCGCAGTCATAGGCGTAATCGGAAAGCTCGGTGAGTGTCATGGATAACGTTAGATCAGGGAGAGGCGAGCCATAACGCATCTCGGCATAGTCGTCAGGGTTGATGCGGCGGCCAGATGCCGGGGGCATCGAATCGGCGCAGCCATAGGTCGGTCAGGTGGCGGTTAAAACGCAGCTCGCCAGCGTTTGAGCCTAGGCCCATCGAACGGATTACCGTCGTCCTGACGTCGCGGACGACCTGGTTGACGGCGACGTACAGCGGCGGAGCGCCATGGGCAACCGGTCCCATTTCCGGGCCATCGCCTGCTCGGATCACCAGCCCTCCACCCGCGAAATCGTAGAACCGGAATGCCGGATCGGTGAGGTGCGAACGGATCGCCTGATTGCCGCCCAGCTTCTCGACGTAATGTCCGCCGAGCACTGTGTACCAGTTCACCCCCTTGATGCCTTTCCAGCCTTCTGTCATCAGGGCAGTAGCTACTGTCTTGTCGATTTCCAGCCCGTAGTACCGTTGCGCAAGTTTCAGCTCGTATGGCTCCCAACGGGCAAATTCATGGGGCAGAGCAAGCGCAAAACCGGCATAGCCGTGCGTCGCGTTGAGTCGGTTGCAGCACGTGAGCAGAAAGTCATGCAGCGGGAATTTGCCGCCATCCCATTGCCCATTCTGAACCGTGTCACACGCCACCCAGAAACTGAGATAAGAACCATCATCGCCCATGGCCTGCTCCCAGTCTGGGACCGTTAGGCATTTGATCCCGTAGTCACCTATGTAATCGGGATTCAGACCGCTCATGAAGCCAAGGACCATGCCATCGTCTTCCTTGACGTCGGCGAAAGCTTCGCGGGTGACCTCGATCAGACGTTCATCGAAATACCACGGGGTCGGCTTACCTCCAGTAGGCTGTGGGTCCCAGCCCCATTGCAGTCCCTTGCCGAAAGCAGCGAAGTAGTCGTCAAAGCATGCCCTGAGCGCCTGTCGGATCGCCGGCGTATGCCCGTCGCGGAACGATAGCGTGGCGCGCAGTACCAGTTTGACAACGTAGCGATAGTCAGGCTCCGGGCTGTCTGGGGCGACGTAGTCGCAGTCATAGGCGTAATCGGAAAGCTCTTCGGGTGTCATGGATAACCTCGGATCAGGGGGCGGCGAGTAGCACTAGCGAAGCGCCACCGGTTTCGGGAGCGGCGGCAATCGCGAGAACGACAAGCACGCCGGCCAGCACGACTGGCCACCCATGTACTTGGCTGGTCGGTGTTGCCTCCAGCGTTTCACCAATTGGACGCATTCCTTGCGGATACGGTGCAGGCTGAGGTTGGATCGGAGCTGAACGCCTTGAGGTCATACGTGCGGGCGCACGGACCGGAACGGGGGCAGCAACCTGTCCGGGGCGCCGCCGCTTCTCGCGGCACTTGCAACTCAATTCGGGATCCGAGTGCTCAGGTTGTAGCTGGTTGAATTCGCCCTCGCCAGCAATTTTTGCATATGCCCGCGCTTGCAACTCGTCGAGAGAATCCCCTTCGAATTTGATTTCTACAATGCGCTCAATGTTCTGCTGCACCGGAATGAAGTGCCGGATATCGGCAGCCCCAGCCTTCAGTTCAGCCAACAGTTCGGGCGGGCATCTGAGCACTATCACATCGGGAATACGCAGACGCTTGCCGCCGGCTGTTTCCAGCTCCCGCCGCGTAAGCGGATCGCCGGCTGCATCGGCGGCCTCCTCCGCCGCGACCCGAGCGGCCCGGTTAATCGACTGCAACGCCGACAGCGGAAAGGTGCTTGGCCGGGTTTCTTCGCTGGCCGACATGATCGGGGCGGGTGGCCTCTTCGTCATGTCGTAACCCACCTCACCCTTGTATCGCCAGTATTGCTTCTTGAGCCGGTTGTCATCCCATATCGAGCGGGTCACCGTGCGCTGATACATGGGATAGCCGCGGCGATTGGTCATCGGCTCAAGGAGCGCAGGGCAGCACTTGCCGCAGAGGTAGCCCTTATCGAGCGGGTTGGCGAGCGGCGCCACCGGCGTGGTGGCCTCAGGCCGCGTCTGGTCACCACCATACTGCGGTTCTTCGGCACGTTTTGGAGGGCGAGATCCCATGTCTGTCCTTGAAGAAATACGTGTCAGTCGATGCGGTTAATGGTGTTGTCACCATCGCAGACCTGGTTTCCACGACCGTCGCAATAGTGCAGGTGGTAATCGTCAATCGCCGTGCCGGCAGCCTTCACCTGAAGTCGTTCTGCCGGGCTAGTGACGACCAGCTTGGTCACGCCGGCTTCTGAGGCCGTCCCGGAAAACCGTCTGCCGCTCGCCGTCGTAATCTGATACGCGGCACCTGCAAGTGGACTGCCATCGGCGTGGTTGACCAGCTTGAAGTCCTGCTCGTAGAGATTGCCGTCAGGCATGATGGGAAAAGTCGGCTGCATGGATGCCGCGCCCTGCTTGCCCCAGAACGCGCACTTCTCGTAGATATCGCCAGGGGTACCGCTTTCGATGTGATTGGCGTTGATCTGGATATACGACCCACCTGCGCCAATCCAGACTTCGTTTTTCGCACTCAGTACCAGCCTGCCCTCAGTGCTGGTGATCGTGACGTCCTTCAGTGCCGCCAGCGCCATTTCATCGCCTTGCGCCTGAATCTCCACCTTACCCTTCGACGCGAAGAGCTTCATTCCGAGTTTCTGCGCGAACAGCGACACCGCTTCACCGGCCGCGACCGTCAATTTCTTTAGTACTCCGATGTCCATGCTGCCACCGGCTGTAAAAAACAGACTCCTTTGCGACGTCAGTTGCAGGTGATGGCCCGAGACCATGGCAATGCCTTCAGGAGCGCTCATCAGCACGCCCGCGCGCGCCAGTCCCTTGAGCGTGTCGTCCAGTAGTGCCTGCTGCCCGGCCATATCGGCTGCGAGTGCCTGTGCGGCTTTCGCTGCGTCGTCCAATGCGCGCATCTGTTGCATCGCCTGTTCCAACTCCTGGACGGCCGCCTGCATATCGAGCTGTTTGCCGCTTGCCGAGGACTGCGCATCCGCCGAGATCAGTACGCCCTTTTTACCTCGCACGGCGACGTGCCCATCCGTGCGCAGTTCCGCTCCCTGTCCCCGCTCCTTGCGGCCGGCATCAACCATATGTCCAAGGTTCAGCTCACTGGTCTGGAATGGCGTGGTCAGGTGGATATGCTCGTTGCCTTCCTTGTCCTCCATGCGCATCTCGTTCTGCGCCGCGGTGCGGATAAGGTTCCGGGTGTGGTTCAGGTTGTTCACCAGATCCGGATGCAGGCTGTCATGCATCGCGCCGATAATGACGGGCCTGTCCGGATTCCCCTGCGTAAAGGTGATCGCGACTTCCGCCCCGTCGATCAGCGGGAAGTGGTGTCCGTAGTTGTCACCGCTGTACGGCTTCGCGAAGCGCACGGGTCGGCTGGTACCGCCCGGACTCCACTCGTCAAGGTCGAACGGCAGCTTGATCACATACCAGCCTTCCGGCGTCAGATAGGCGCGGGTGTAGTCCCCGGGCGATGTGACACGCGCCGGCAGGATGCCGCTGATGACCGGCTGCGCCCACGGATCAACCGGCGTACGCCAGACACGGTCCGACGGAATCGCGGTGAAGGTGTTCGAATACGTTTCACGCCGCCCACCGCTTGAAGAAACCGAGGTGATAAATAGACCATGCGGCGCGTCCTTGGGATTGCGGTCTAGTCGAAGTACCTCACCTGCTTCGATAGCAAAAGCGTTGCCCTTGCCCGTGTAAGCGACCTGCTGCGCCAGATGCGCCTCATGCCGAAGCCGGGCAATGCGCCTGCCTTCTTCCGGCGTTTCGTAGTGCTCACCCCAGCGGCAATCCACCGCGTTCGTGGTCCTGTCGTCGCGCGCCGCGTTCTCTTCGGCAAGCAGTGACACGTCCGCCCGACGATGGTTGTAATCGTTCACCTGCACCGCTTCAGGCACACGCTGCATGTGACGCCTGAGCGACTTGACGGCCTCGGCCCCGACGCTGTTCAGCCCGGCATCACGCCGGAACGGCACGGTGCGCTGATTGCGCAGGTAAGCATCGAGGTCGTCACCGAAGACGATCACCTCGCGGTCCTTTGCCTGTTCGAATCGAAACCAGACACCCTCATCGGCACAGATGCGCTGGATGAACGCGAACGTGGTTTCGTCGTACTGGGTGATGTACTCGTGGCGCCTGTACTTCGCCCGCAGGTTGAACCTGAAATCAACGCCTTCGCGAAAGCCGTAGTGACGCAACGTGTCGGCGACGATCTCCTGCACCGACTGCTTCTGGAACAGACGGCTCGTGGTCGCGCGGTCGAGGTCAGCGGTGCGCGGCCTGATCACCAGCCTGTAGCGTGTCTCATCTGCCGACGTCTCCAGCTCGTCGAAGTCCGTCACGATGCCGTGGATCGTGCACGCCGGCGGCTTGTCGCTGAACTTCTCCGCATTCTCACCAAACATCCTGCGCAGATAGTCGGCATCCGGATCGATGGGATCGATGATGAACTTCGCGGGCCTACCCAGTACCTGATCCATCGGGATATCAGCCACAGGACTCGTGAACTCGATCTCGTACCTGTACAGCCGGCTGAGCGCTTCCTCGCCTTCAAACCTGAATACCGAGAACGGCGCCGGATGCGGCGCGAGCTTGACCTCGTAAGCCTGAGACGGCAAAACCATCGATTTCATGAAATGCATTTTCCTCAGCAGGTATGACGTGCCGGAAAGACACAAACGCTAAAGCGACGCGAGTGGACACGCGCGTGAAAACGTCATCGCAAATGGTGAGATCGGATCGGAGATGCACGTCTCGTAAAACTGGCGAGGACGCTCACCAGTTGGGGCTCATCTTCGAGACCTGACGCGATGTCCTCCAGGAGGCTACACCGTATTCGTCATACGAATTGTCAAGATTTGACAACGTGTTGAGTCAAGCGGAAATTGCTTTCCATCTCAATCGCAGTACTTAGCGATTGTGAATTCTGCGTTTGACCAGATGGGAACGAGGCGTAGCGAATTTGGCATGACGGCTGGCCGTCGGTCGCGTGTAACGAAACCGCAGAGCGAAGAAACCGCGACGTTGAAAGAAGGGAGTCGAAAGATCAGGCCGTTTCTGGACGCGGAACATCGCCGGCGCCAAAAAGCTCGCGCATGAACGCAACGCAGTTGCGTCGACGTATCGACCAGAATTTGTCTGAAGGGTGCCAACACGGCCGTAAGAAAGCAAAAAGCCCAGTCACGAGGACCGGGCTTTTTACATGATTCTTTGGTGGGGCGTGAGTGACTCGAACACTCGACCTACGGATTAAGAGTCCGCTGCTCTACCAACTGAGCTAACGCCCCCAACAGACTGCGAATTATGCAGAAGTTTTTTTAACTTGCCAAGCCCCCGTTCGCAGATTTCTTAAAAAAATTCGTGTCGCCCTGATGACAGACCTCCACGCGCCCCCTGAAGTCCCCAAAACCGCGCAATTTCTACCGTGCCGGTATCATGTCGCCACACCATGCCGCGAGACGCCTCACGTGGCTTACCGGGGACCGACGATGGATGACAAAGCGATAGCTGAACTGCTCGACCGCGTGCTGGCCCCGTGGGTCCGCACGCTTGCGCTGACCCCGGTGAAAGTCGATGAGGAGAGCGCCACCATGCGGCTGCCGTTCTCCGGTGAACTGCGTCACTCGGGCGGCGTGATCTGCGGCCAGGTCTTCATGGCGGCGGCCGATACGGCGATGATCGTCGCCATTTCCGCGGCGCTCGACGGCTTCAAGCCCATGACCACGGTGTCGCTAAACATCAGCTTCATGCGCGCGGTGCGCAAGGGCGACGTGCTGATCACCGCCCGCGTGCTGCGCATGGGCCGCAATCTGGCGTTCGGCGAAGTGGAGCTGTTCGATGAGGACGGCAAGATGGCGGTCCACGCCACCACCACTTACGCGCTGCTCTCGTAAGCGCGGCAAGTCGCATTCCAAGGGAAAGGAACAATGTTCGATCAGGTCGTATTCGCGGGCGGCGGCAATCGCTGCTGGTGGCAGGCGGGATTCTGGGACATCGTGCAGCCGGAACTGAAAATCCGGCCGCGCGTGATCACCGGCATTTCGGCGGGCGCAGCCACCGCGTGCATGCTCTACACGCGCGATTCCGACTGGGTCATGCGCTATTACGAAGAGGCGCTGCGCCACAATACCAAGAACGCGTACTGGGGCAATCTGCTGCGCGGCGAATCGGTGTTTCCTCACTACCGCATCTACCGCAAGGCACTGCTCGACATCTACGGCGACAAGTTCGCGAGCCTCGCCCAGGCGCCCGAGATCCGTATCGGCGTATCGCATCTGCCGCGCTGGCTCGGCGCTCGCAGCGCTGTCGCGGCGGGCCTGATCGCGTACAACATCGAAAAGTACGTGCGCAAGACGCTGCATCCGACGCTGGGTCAGACGCTCGGCTTCCATCCGGAATTCGTGCGGGCGCAGGATTGCGCCACGGTCGAGGACCTCGCGGACCTGATCCTGCAATCGTCCTCGACGCCGCCGTTCACGCCGGTTTTGCGGCGCAACGGCCGACCGGTGCTGGATGGCGGGATGGTCGACAACGTGCCGGTCGGCGCGCTCGATGAAACGCCCGGCAACGTCCTCGTGATGGTCACGCGTCTTTATCCGCGGCCGCAGATGTTCGTCGTGCCGCATGGCGCGCAGCAACGCCTGTACGTGCAGCCGTCGCGCAAGGTGCCCATTTCGAGCTGGGATTACACCAGCCCGTCGCAGATGCAGCACGCGTACAACCTCGGTCGCGCGGACGGCGAGCAGTTCTTGCAGCGGATCCCCCAGTTGCTCGAACTGGCGGTGCACGACTGACTGCGACCGACCGACCGACGGCTAAGGCACATCCCGCCCGGCGCCTCAACCGTGACCGTCACCTTCATCTGCGTGCATCAAAGCTGAGCGTGCGTTGCCTCAGCCTCAGCCCCGCCCCAGCCCCACAAACCGCTACCGCCGACGCCCACCCTGCAGCGCTTCCGGATTCGCCACGCTTGACGTATCCCCACCGTCGAACGCCAGAATGTTCTTGAACGCCGCGCTGAAATACAGCTCGTAGCTCTCGCGCTCCACATAGCCGATGTGCGGCGTGCAGATCACGTTTTCCATGCGCAGCAGGCTGTAGCCCTGCAAGATCGGTTCGCTTTCGAAGACATCGATCGCCACCATCCCAGGCCGGTTGCGCGCCAGCGCATTCACCAGCGCGTTCTCTTCCAGCAGCTCAGCCCGGCTCGTATTTACGAGCAGCGCCGTGGGCTTCATCCGCAGCAGGTCTTCCTGCTTGACGATGCCGCGCGTGTCGTCGTGCAGGCGCAGATGCAAGGACAGCACGTCGCTCTGCTCGAACAGCGCTTCACGGCTCTCGGCCACGCCATAGCCGTCGGCGCGCGCCGCTTCGAGCGTCGTGCCACGGCCCCACACCAGCACGTCCATGCCAAACGCCTTGCCGTACCCCGCCACCAGACGACCGATCTTGCCGTAGCCCCAGATACCCAGGGTCTGACCACGCAACACCTGGCCCAGGCCGAAGTTCGGCGGCAGGGCCGACGTCTTCAGCCCCGACTGCTGCCAGGCTCCTTGCTTAAGGTTTGCTACGTATTGCGGGATGCGCCGTTGCGCGGCCATGATGAGTGCCCAGGTCAGCTCGGCCGGCGCGATCGGCGAGCCGCTGCCTTCCAGCACGGCGATGCCGCGCTCGGTACAAGCGGCCAGATCGATATGGCTCGATACCTTGCCGGTCTGGCTGATCATGCGCAGATGCGGGAGTTTATCGAGCAGTTGCGAGTTGATACGGGTGCGTTCGCGGATGAGCACCAGCGCATCGACCTCCGACAGACGGCTGGCCAACTGACCGAGGCCGCGCACGGTGTTGTTGAACACCTTGACGTCATGGTCGGCGAGCAACTGAAAACAGTCGAGCTTGCGGACGGCGTCCTGGTAATCGTCGAGGATGGCAATCTTCATAGTATTGGTGTTTTGCGACGCACCATGACGGTGCGGAACGGAGTGTTAAGCTTGCTGTCCCACCATGTGAGGTAGATCACACGCTGGTTTGGATGGATGCCTTATCGTAGAAAGTGCCGCACAGACGGCATGACCACGCAAACGGCATGAGTTGAGAACGTTTTTAACAGTTTGTTGCCGCTCGATGCAAGCCGCTTTACAGACGGTTGCAAGGGCTGCTGGCGGAGGGTGCCAGGCAACAGGCTGTATGGCCCATCACGACCTGCACAATCGTGCGCCAGCCCAGGCTGGCGCGACTGGATTGCCGCCTCTCGCAGCAGCGTCGCTGGGCTCGTACCGTTTTTCTTTTTGCTTACACAAACGAAACGGAGACAGCTCGATGAATCATCCCGCCTTTGCCGGAATTTCCGCCATTGAGGCTCCCGCCTGGGTCAAAAACCGCAAGCTGATCGACTGGGTCGAACGCGTCGCTGCGTTGACCAAGCCCGATCGGATCGTCTGGTGCGACGGCTCGGAGGAAGAATACGACCGGCTTTGCGCCCAGATGGTCGCGGCCGGCACGCTAAGAAAGCTCAATCCGGCCAAACGTCCGAACTCGTATCTCGCCTGGTCCGATCCGTCGGATGTGGCGCGCGTCGAAGACCGCACGTTTATCTGCTCGCAGCGTCGCGAAGACGCTGGCCCCACTAACAACTGGATCGCGCCGGCGGACATGCGCACGACGCTCGACGACCTGTTCGACGGCGCCATGCGTGGCCGCACGATGTACGTCGTGCCGTTTTCGATGGGTCCGCTCGGCTCGCCCATCGCGCATATCGGCGTGGAACTGAGCGACAGCCCGTACGTGGTGACCAACATGCGCATCATGACGCGCATGGGCCGCCAGGTGTACGACGTGCTCGGCGCCGACGGCGACTTTGTGCCGTGCGTGCATTCGGTGGGCGCACCGCTCGCCGAGGGGGCGCAAGACGTGCCGTGGCCGTGCAACGACACCAAATACATCGTCCATTTCCCCGAGCAGCGCGAGATCTGGAGCTATGGCTCGGGCTACGGCGGCAACGCCCTGCTCGGCAAGAAATGCTTCGCGCTGCGAATCGCTTCCACGATGGGCCGCGCCGAAGGCTGGCTCGCCGAGCATATGCTGATCCTCGGCGTCACCTCGCCGGAAGGGCGCAAGCATCATGTGGCGGCGGCGTTTCCGTCGGCCTGCGGCAAGACCAACTTCGCCATGCTGATTCCGCCGGAGGGCCTGAACGGCTGGAAGATTTCGACGATCGGCGACGACATCGCGTGGATCAAACCGGGCAAGGACGGCCGCCTCTACGCGATCAACCCGGAGGCCGGCTACTTCGGCGTGGCGCCCGGCACCAGCGAAAAGACCAACTTCAACGCCATGGCGACGCTCAAGGAAAACGTCATCTTCACCAACGTCGCTCTGACCGACGACGGCGATGTCTGGTGGGAAGGCATGACCGACGAAGCACCGGCGCATCTGACCGACTGGCAAGGCAAGGACTGGACGCCGGCCATCGCGAAGGAAGCCGGCCGCAAGGCGGCTCATCCGAATGCGCGCTTCACGGCGCCGGCCTCGCAATGTCCGTCGATCGACGCGGATTGGGAGAACCCGGCCGGCGTACCTATCGACGCGTTCATCTTCGGCGGCCGACGTTCGACCACCGTGCCGCTCGTCACCGAAGCGCGCAACTGGGTCGAAGGGGTTTATATGGCCGCGACCATGGGCTCGGAGACCACCGCCGCGGCCGCCGGCCAGCAGGGCGTGGTGCGGCGCGACCCGTTCGCCATGCTGCCGTTCTGCGGCTACAACATGAGCGACTACTTCGCGCACTGGCTGAAAACCGGCGAGCGGCTTGAACAACTGAACGCGAAGCTGCCGAAGATCTTCTGCGTGAACTGGTTCCGCAAAGGCGCGGACGGCAAGTTCGTCTGGCCGGGCTTCGGCGAAAACATGCGGGTGCTGAGCTGGATGGTGGGCCGCATCGAAGGCGTAGCCCAAGGTGAAGAGCACGCGTTCGGCGTCTCGCCGCATTACGAGGATATCGACTGGAGCGGCCTCGATTTCACCCGGGCGCAGTTCGACACGGTGATCTCTGTCGACGACGCGGCTTGGCGCGCAGAACTCGCCTTGCACGCGGAGCTCTTCGACACACTGCAGCAAAACCTGCCGCCGGCGCTGCGCGAGGCCAAAACGGCCCTGGAAGGGCGACTCGCTACCTGATCATGTGAGTGCTCACTCCGTTAAACAAGACCGCCTCCGGGCGGTCTTTTGCTTTCTGCGATACGCTGAGCCTGTCGCGCACATTTTCGACGCAACTGCGACACCGCTCTCTGTTCCGGCAATGAACACAGTGCTAGCTGCAGCGCACCATATTGTTTCCCTAACAGGAACAATGGACTCTCGGGCACGACACTGGGAAGTACGGTGATACGAAATCTATGAAAATTAACCATTCTTGAGCAACTTCTGCACGATTTGGGGAGTCGTAGGAGAATTCGCAGTTCGCTTCACTGGCCAAACCGGTTTGTCAGGAAGCTGTAACACGGCAGGAGTTGTCTTATGGATCATTTGCAATCGATGCGAGTTTTCGTCCGCGTGGCGGATCTCGGCAGTTTTGCCCGCGCGGCCAGCGCAATGGATATTTCCAACGCAGTGGCCACCCGCCATGTAGCCGATCTCGAAGGCCGTCTCGGTACCCGCCTGCTCAATCGCACAACCCGCAGCCTTTCGCTGACTGAGTCAGGCCAGGTTTATCTGGAACGCGCCCGCCAGATTCTCGACGAACTGGAAGACGTCGAGCAGATGGTGGTGGCGCGCAATCACGAACCCGTCGGCACGCTGCGCATTGTCGCGCCGGTGGTGTTCGGGCTACACAATCTTGCGCCGGTGTTGCAGACCTACGCCGAGCGCTATCCGAAAGTCATTCCCGACGTGACGCTGGTTGACCGCCAGGTCGATCTGGTCGAAGAAGGTTTCGATGTGGGCGTTGTCATCGCGCGGCAGATGCGCAGTGCGAGCATCGTCACGCGGCGCCTGACAACGGGCTGCATGACGGTGTGCGCGACGCCCGCGTATCTGGAGAAGCACGGCACGCCGACGCGCCCTGAGCATCTGCTGGAGCATCCGTGTCTGTCCTTGCCGTCCGAATACTGGGGCGACGAGCGGGTCTTCACAGGTCCGGAAGGCGAAGTGCGGGTGCGGCCCACCAACGTGATCGTCGCGAACAACACCGAAATGCTGCGTCAGTTCTCGCTGCTCGGGATGGGCATTGCGATCCTGCCGAGCTATCTGATTGGCCGCGATATGACGCGTGGCCGGCTGGTGCGTCTGCTTGGCGAGTACCGTTTGCCGCAGGTCGAAATCAACATTGCGTACCCGAGCCGCCGTCACTTGCCGGCCAAGGTGCGCACGTTCATCGATCATCTGGTCGAGCATTTCAGCCAGACCCCGAACAGCCTCCTTGGTGAGCAATGGATCAAGGACGGTCAGCCGCGCCCTGGTTTGGCGTCCGGTCTGGATTCATCGGACATCGCGCCGCCCGAAGCGTTCGATGGCGCGGAGCCGCTGTCGCGGTTGCTGGATAGCGAGCTGTCGCCGAAGCTGCCTGCAAAGGCGCCGTCGTCGCGGGCACGGCCGGCTGCGTTGTCGCCGCTTTGATGTCTTGATTCAATGGCGCGGTGGTTTGTACCGCGTGCCGGACGAGCCGCTAGTAAAAAAGGCGCTGCCACTTTAAAAATGGCAGCGCCTTTTGTTTCGATGCGGTGAACGTGCCTCGTTTTTGGCTTTGACCGATAGCCCGGTTCTAGTCGGCAAAAAAAGGCGCGGCCCACTGAAGCGGCTACGCCTTTTCTGTTCTGCCGTGACGGTCGTGCGGGCAGAGGGCGCTCGAGCAAGCGGCCCCGCCCCGTCACGGCGTGGGGTTACGAGCCGGTCTTGCGAACCGCGGCCTTCTTTGCAGGCGCTTTCTTGGCGGCTGCCTTTTTCGCGGCTGGCGCCTTCTTCGCTGCAACCTTCTTGGCCGGCACGGTCTTCTGCGCTACGCCGCCGTCCCCTTCGTCTTCATCGTCCGCTTCCGGTGCGGCTTTGGCTGCAGCTTTGGCCGCCGCCGTTTTGGCTGCGGTTTTCGCCGACGGCTCTTTCTTCTCGAACTCGAAGCCGATCTTGCCGTCGCTCTGCTTGACGAGGAACGCCTTGAAGTTGCGGCCGGTGCGCGACGACTTGAAGTTCGTCAGCAGATCGGTGCGTCCTTCTTCCAGCAGCTTGCCCATCTGCTCGCGCGTGATTTCCTGCTGGAGGATCACCTTGCCTGAGCGGAAGTCGCAGGTCTTCGGATTGGCAACCGAGTTCTCGCAGACGTAGCTCATGCCGTGTTCGTACACACGCGCCTGGCATTTCGGGCACGCGCCCACCGTTTGCTGTTCGGAGAAGTCCGGCACTTCGCCGTCTTCGCCGCCGGAATCCTGACCGAAGTCGAATTCGAGCTTGTAGTTCTTGATCTCGTCGTCGAGCGACAGCTTCAGGATCGCCGAGAACGGCCGGCCCATCTTGCTGCGGAAGCCGGACAGCGGTCCGATGGTCTTGTTCTGCAGCAGTTCTTCGACTTCCGGAATTTCGAACTGACGGCCACCCGGAATCTTCGAGATGGAGAACTCGCACTTCGAGCACGCGAAGCGGCGGTAGTTTTCCTTCACCTGACCGCCGCAATTCGGACACGGCGTTTCGAGCGTCGCGTAATCGCCCGGGATGGTATCCGAGTCGTATTCCTTCGCGCGCTTGACGATGGTCTGCGTCATGCGGGCGATTTCCTGCATGAACGCGTCGCGTGGCAGGTTGCCGCGCTCCATCTGCGAGAGCTTGTATTCCCATTCGCCGGTCAGCTCGGGCGCGGTCAGTTCCTTGACGCCGAGGCCGCGCAGCAGCGTCATCAACTGGAATGCCTTGGCGGTGGGGATCAGATCACGGCCTTCGCGGATCAGATACTTTTCGCCGAGCAGACCTTCGATGATCGCCGCGCGTGTCGCCGGCGTGCCGAGACCCTTCGCGGCCATGGCTTCGCGCAACTCGTCGTCTTCGACCAGCTTGCCCGCGCCTTCCATGGCCGACAGCAAGGTGGCTTCGTTGTAGCGCGCCGGTGGCTTGGTGACGAGTTGCTGGGCGGCGATCTTGTCCGTTTTGACCTTCTCGTCCTTCTGCACCGGAACGAGGTTGGCGTCTTCACCGCTGATCTCGCGGCCGTAGACCTGCAGCCAGCCCGGCTCGACCAGCACCTTGCCTTCCGTCTTGAAGTGATGGCCGACCACTTCCGTGATCCGCGTGGTCACCCGGTATTCGGCGGCGGGGAAGAACACCGACAGGAACCGCTTCACGACCAGGTCGTAGAGCTTCTGTTCCGGCTCCGACAGATTCTTCGGCGCCTGCAGCGTGGGGATGATTGCGAAGTGATCGCTGATCTTCGAGTTGTCGAAGATGCGTTTGTTCGGCTTCACCCAGCCCTTGTCGAGCACCTGCTTGGCGAACGGCAAGTAGTTGTTGCTTTCCTTGAGCATGCCAAGCGTCTGCTTGACCGTGTCCATATAGTCTTCAGGCAGCGCACGGGCGTCGGTACGCGGGTACGTCAGCACCTTGTGCCGTTCGTACAGTGCCTGGGCCAGACCCAGCGTGTTCTTCGCGGAAAAGCCGAAGCGGCCGTTGGCCTCGCGCTGCAAGCTGGTCAGGTCGAACAGTGCCGGCGACAGTTGCGTGGTCGGCTTCGATTCTTCCGTCACCGTGCCGATCTGGCCGCGGCAAGCCGCGACGATCGTTTCGGCGGCGGGCAACGCCCACAGGCGCGAATCGCGTTTTTCCGGGTCGAACTCGTCGCGCTTGAATTTCGGGTCGAACCAGCGGCCTTCGTAGAAGCCGGCGGCGCAGACGAATTCCGCTTTCACTTCCCAGTAGTCGCGCGGCACGAAGCGGCGAATCTTCTCTTCGCGCTCGACCACGATCGACAGCGTCGGCGTCTGCACCCGGCCAACCGTGGTCAGGAAGAAGCCGCCACCCTTGCTGTTGAACGCCGTCATGGCGCGCGTACCGTTGATGCCGACCAGCCAGTCGGCTTCGGACCGGCAGCGGGCTGCGTCGGCGAGCGGTTGCATTTCCTCGTCGCTGCGCAGACGGGCAAAGCCGTCGCGGATGGCGGCGGGGGTCATCGACTGCAGCCACAGGCGCTGGACTGGCTGTTTGGCCTTCGCGTGCTGCGCGATCAGGCGGAAAATCAGCTCGCCTTCGCGCCCCGCGTCACATGCGTTGATCAGCCGTTCGACGTCCTTGCGCTTGAGCAGCTTGGTCAGCACTTTCAGCCGCGACTCGCTCTTTGCGATGGGGTTGAGGTCGAAATGCGGGGGGATGACGGGCAGATTGGCGAAGCTCCATTTGCCACGCTTGACTTCGTATTCTTCGGGCGCGGCGATTTCCAGCAAGTGGCCGACTGCCGAGGAAAGGACGTAATCGTCACTTTCGTAGTATTCGTCATGCTTGGTAAAACCGCCCAAAGCCCGCGCGATGTCGTTCGCGACGGAAGGCTTTTCGGCGATGATCAGTGCTTTGGACATGACTGGATTTGAGTTGGTGGATCCGGGTTTAGGCCCTGGGTTTGCGACCCCTAGGTTTGCGACCCATTAACGACCGCTTTATAGCACACGGCGCCGTGCGGGCGTGTCAAGTGCCATAAAAAGCGGGCCATCATAAATGCGTGTCTATATATTGAGCAAGCGGCGGCGGACGCCCTGCAGCATGCCTGCAACGCCCGTGCCGCAGGGCAGCGCGGCTAAAGCGCTGCCAAAAATACGCCGCTTAGGCGACCGCGAGAGCCGGCCGCAGCTTGGGCGCACCGGTCACGCCGGGTAGCGCGGTCAGATCGGCCAGCATCCGGTCGACGATGGCCGCCTGCGGCAGTACCGTGCCAAAAAAGCGCGTGGTCACACCGTCCTCTATCAGGATCGTAGGAAAATTTTCTACGTCCAGGTCGTCAAAGCGATCCGCGTGGGTCTCAATATCGATCCACGCGAAACAGATTTCCGGATGCTTGTCCGCCAGCCGGTCGAACGCATCCCGATATTCCCGGCAGGTCCCGCACCACTCCGCGCACAGGCAGGCCACGAAAAGCGTTTCGTGGTCGTTGACGCGCTCGGCGATCCGGTCTTGGTCGGTGTCGAGGTTCAGCGCGGGCATGTGGGTTCCTTGCGTACTTTGTCAGGTGCTTTGGCGCGAATGTAGCATGGCCCGTCGCCTGTCGGGATTGACCATGCTCAGCCGCGGCTCGCGCTTAACGGTGAGTTACTCGCGCAAAACGGCCGCCGGGTAGGACCGTCAGACGGCCGGCCAGTTCGAGTTGCAGCAACGTGCTTTGTAACGTGGCGTCCTGCATGTCGGTGCGGGCGGCAAGAATTTCAAGCGTCGCTGGCGCGTGGCCGAGGGCGGCGAGCAGCGTTTGCGCTTCCGGGCCGAGATCGGCTTCGGCAACGGTTTGATGAGGGGACGCGGCCTCCGGTGCGGCTCTGGACGGTGTCCCGGTGGCAGTCCCAGCCGCAGTACCAACCGCTGTCCCGGCCGCACCCCGAGACGTGCCGTTAGGCCCCGGTTTTGCCGGAATGCTGTCCCACGGCATAGGCCCGGCCGCACGGGCCGGCGGCGGCACAAAACCCAGTTCTTCGAGGATTTCCTCCGGCGTCTCCACGAGTTTGGCGCCTTGCTTCAGCATTCTGTGGCATCCACGCGACAGTGGCGCGTGGATCGAGCCCGGCAAAGCGAAGACGTCTCGCCCCATTTCGTTGGCGAGCCGCGCGGTGATCAGCGAGCCGGAGCGCATTGCCGCCTCGACTACCAGCACCCCCCCTACCAGTCCGGCGATCAGGCGGTTGCGCTGCGGAAAGTTGGCGGCGCGCGCGGGCGTGCCGAGCGGCCATTCGGAGATGATCGTGCCGGTGGTCGCGATTTGCCGCGCGAGCGGCTGATGGGCGGCCGGGTAGACGAGGTCGGCGCCGGTTCCGATCACCGCAATCGTGCCGCCGCGGCCCGCCAGTGCCCCACGATGCGCCGCACCGTCGATGCCCAGCGCGAGCCCCGAGACGACCACGAGCCCCGCTTCCGAGAGCGCGCGGCTGAAGCGCTCGGCGTCCTCCACTCCCTGCGGCGTGGCGCTGCGACTGCCGACCACAGCGATCCCCTTTGCATGCAACAGATCGAGCCGGCCTTTTATATATAGCAGCGAGGGCGGGTCGGGCATGGTCAGGAGGGCGGGCGGGTAGACCGGGTCGTCGAGCGTCACGATCGCGTTGCCTTCCTGCTCGCGCCACATGAGTACGGTATCCAGATGGCGCGCGAAGTCGGCGCCGGGCGGGGTCAGCGCGGCGCGTGCCGAGGCTTCGTCGGTGGCGGCGGCGAGCAGTGCGAACGGCTGCCCGAGGATGGCCTCCGGCAGGCCGAACGCGTTGAGCATCGCGCGTAGCGCGCCGGGTCTGAGCCCCGGCGCTATCGAAAGCCGCAGCCAGGCGGCGAGTTCGTTGTCGGTTGTAGGCAGGGTGTGCATTGCGTGTCAATCCTCCAGCACGGCCAGCGGGCAGGCGGCCGCCATGCTAAAATTTTCATCATCCGAAATAACTGCAGCGCCGCGCCTACCCGCGCGGGCTCGTCGTTGGCGCGTGATTGGCGCGTTGAATCGAACCGGTTCGACACCACCTATCCTCGGCGTATCGCGACGGCCCCACAAGCTGGCCGAATGGCCAGCGTCGCGACTTTCCACCCGTGAGCGGCGCCTAAAACCAAATCAAGATCATGGCTTTACTGAACATCATCAATTACCCGGACAAGCGGCTGCACAAGATTGCCAAGCCGGTCGAAGCGGTCAACGACCGTATCCGCAAGCTCGTCGCGGACATGGCCGAGACGATGTACGCGGCACCCGGCGTCGGCCTCGCGGCCACCCAGGTGGACGTGCATGAGCGTGTCATCGTGATCGACGTGTCGGACGCGCACGACGAACTGCACGCCTTCATCAACCCCGAGATCATCTGGTCGAGCGACGAGAAGATGATCAACGAAGAGGGTTGCCTGTCGGTGCCGGGCATTTACGACAACGTCGAACGCGCTGAGAAAGTGCGGGTGCGCGCGCTCAACGAAAAAGGCGAAACCTTCGAACTGGACTGCGAAGGCCTGCTCGCCGTGTGCATCCAGCACGAGATGGATCACCTGATGGGCCGTGTGTTCGTCGAGTACCTGTCTTCGCTCAAGCAAACGCGTATCAAGAACAAGATGAAGAAGCTCGCCCACGCGATGTAATGCGCGCCCACATCGCCTACCGCCCCCGTACATGAGCCATTCGTTGCGCGTCATCTTTGCCGGTACGCCGGAGTTCGCCGCGGCGGCGCTAGCCGCTATCCACGAAGCCGGTTTTCCCGTGCCGCTTGTGCTTACGCAGCCCGACCGCCCGGCCGGGCGCGGCATGAAACTGCAGGCCAGTCCGGTGAAGCGCTACGCCGAAGAGCACGCTCTCGCGGTCGCGCAGCCGCCGTCTCTGCGCCGTAATGGCAAGTATCCGGTTGAAGCGACGGCTGCGATCGACCTGCTGCGCACCACCCCGCACGACGTGATGGTGGTCGCCGCCTACGGCCTGTTGTTGCCGCAGGAAGTGCTCGATATCGCGCCGCACGGCTGCATCAACATTCACGCGTCGTTGTTGCCGCGCTGGCGCGGCGCCGCCCCGATTCACCGTGCCATCGAAGCGGGCGACACCGAAACCGGCATCACGCTGATGCAGATGGACGCCGGCCTCGATACGGGCGCGATGATCTCCGAAGCGCGCACGCCGATTCACGACGACGACACCACCGCGACGCTGCACGACCGTCTGGCAGAGTCGGGCGCGCGCCTGATCGTCGAGGCGCTGGTCGAACTCGAACGCAGCGGGAAACTCGTGGCAACACCGCAGCCCTCGGAAGGCTTCACCTATGCCGAGAAAATCGGCAAGCACGAAGCCGCGCTCGACTGGCGGCGCCCTGCCGTTGTTCTGGCACGTCAGGTTCGCGCGTTCGACCCGTTCCCAGGTGGCGTGGCCACGCTTGACGGTACCTCCCTGAAAATCTGGTCCGCTGTGCCCGTTGAAGCCGCGGGCAACGTGGAAGCGGGGACGATCCTCGACGTTTCGCCGGAGGGCGTCGTGGTGGCCTGCGGTGAGGGCGCGCTGCGTCTCACGCAACTGCAGAAGCCTGGCGGTAAGCGCTTGCCGGTACGGGAATTCCTGGCCGGCTCGACGCTCGTCTCGGGACAGCGTTTCCTGCTACCGGAAGTACAGTAACAGGCGTCCCGTCACGCTCGCTATAGACCGTTCGGCCGACTCCCGCCGCATGCTCTCGGCGCGTTAGAATCGCCCATGCAACGTGCCTGTTTCCAGGCGCCCGCCACCCGAAACCCGGTGCTTCGCGCGAGGCGCCCGAGGGGACTTCCTGCGGGGTGAAAAACGTACGGTTGCTCAGCGTTTTCCAGAGAGGATTGGATGTTCGGTATCACCCATTTCGGATTTTTCGTCGTCGCGGTCTTCCTGCTCAACGTCACGCCAGGGCCGGACACGGCCTATATCGTCGGGCGTAGCGTCGCGCAAGGACGTGGCGCGGGCCTCGTGTCGGCGCTGGGCATTTCCGCCGGCTGCTGCGTGCATTCGCTTGCCTGCGCGTTCGGCTTGACCGCGCTGCTGGCCGCGTCGGCAACCGCGTTCACGGTGATCAAGTTCGTGGGCGCGCTGTATCTGATCTATCTTGGCGTGCGTCTGGTTTTCGCCAAACCCGCCGCAGCCGAGACAGCAGGCGCTGCCCGCGCAACCGGTGCGCCGAAGTCGCTGCGCCAATTGTTCCTGCAGGGCTTCTGGACCAACGTCCTGAACCCGAAGGTGGTGCTGTTCTTCGTGTCCTTCTTCCCGCAGTTCGTCACCACCGGCAGCGATCACAAGGCGCTGGCTTTCCTGACGCTTGGCGTCGTCTTCCTCGTCATGAGCACGGTGTGGAACAGTTTTGTCGCGTGGATCGCGGGCAGCGTCACACAACGTTTTTCCGGCAAACCCGGCGTGAAGCGGTGGCTGGATCGCGGCGTCGGCAGTGCATTCGTCGGACTCGGCATCAAGCTCGCCACAGCATCGCGCTAATTGAATTTTCCTTGTCTGCCCATATCTAACAATAAGCTTACAGACAGTTTCGCCGCCGGCAGGCGGTATTGGATATGAACCCGCATTCGGGGCAAGGAGTGGTGAACATGTTTAACTGGGTCAAAACCGCGATGTTGATGGCCGCGATCACGGCCCTATTCATCGTGATCGGCGGGATGATCGGCGGCTCGCGCGGCATGATGATCGCGCTGGTGATCGCACTCGGGATGAATTTCTTCTCCTACTGGTTTTCGGACAAGATGGTTCTGCGCATGTACAACGCGCAGGAAGTGGACGAAAACAGTGCGCCGCAGTTCTATCGCATGGTGCGTGAGCTGGCCACCCGCGCCAGCCTGCCTATGCCGCGCGTCTACCTGATCAACGAAGACGCGCCGAACGCGTTTGCCACCGGCCGCAATCCGGAGCATGCGGCCGTCGCCGCGACCACCGGCATCCTGCGCGTGCTGTCCGAGCGCGAGATGCGCGGTGTGATGGCGCACGAACTGGCGCACGTGAAGCACCGCGATATCCTGATTTCCACCGTCTCCGCCACGATGGCGGGCGCGATTTCCGCGCTGGCGAACTTCGCGATGTTCTTCGGCGGGCGCGACGAAAATGGCCGCCCGGCGAATCCGATCGCGAGCATCGCGGTGGCATTGCTCGCGCCGATTGCCGGTGCGCTGATTCAGATGGCCATCTCCCGCGCGCGTGAGTTCGAAGCGGACCGTGGCGGCGCGCAGATTTCCGGCGACCCGCAGGCGCTCGCGGCGGCGCTCGACAAAATCCATCGTTACGCGAGCGGCATTCCGTTCCCCACGGCTGAGGCACATCCGTCAACCGCGCAGATGATGATCATGAATCCGCTCGCGGGCGGCGGTATTGCGAATCTCTTTTCGACGCACCCGGCCACGGAAGAGCGCATCGCGCGCCTGATGGAAATGGCGCGCACGGGGCGCTTCGAGTAAGCGGGCCTGGGTGCGGCTACCAGGCCAATGAGCGATCGGGAAGGGCGAGCTCCAACGGGTTCGCTCTTTTTGTTGGGGCATCCACTCCGGCACCACTCGGCGGCCCGCCTACCCACCCAAGCTACAATGTGTGCTGTTTGCGCCGCGCGTACCGTGCGGCCTGCTTTTACCTTCTTCATGACTTCAAAGCCTTCCGCGCGTTCCGTTTCACCGTCGTCGCGTCCGCGTGAATCACGTCTGTCGACGCTGCATCTCGCGCCCGAGTCGCTGGGTTTTGCGCTCGACTGCGCGGCCCAGGCGGTGGGTGCGGTGCGCGTTGGCTCGGCGCTCCCCGCCGCGCTGCAGTCGGTCTTCGTCTCCGCCCCCGAAGGTAGCGCTGCCGCGGCGCGCGGGGCCGTGCAGGACATCTCATACCGGACCATGCGGCGTCTGGCCACGGCCGACTGGCTGATCGCGAAGCTGGTGAAAAAAGCGCCGCCGCCGCACGTCGCCAACCTGCTCGCCTGCGCGCTGGCCTTGCTCGTCGACACCGAAGAGGACGCCGCTTACGCGCCGTTCACCGTCGTCGACCAGGCCGTCAACGCGATTGCCGCGCGCCGTGAGCTCGCGTTCGCCAAAGGCCTCGTCAATGCCGTGCTGCGCAGCTTCCTGCGCGAGCGCGAGACGCTGTTGAGCGCAGTACGGGACGACGAGGTCGCGCGCTGGAACTACCCGGCCTGGTGGATCGACGCGGTACGCCGCGCCTGGCCCGACCGCTGGCAGAACCTGCTTGCAACCGGCAACACGCAAGGACCGCTGACGCTGCGTGTCAACGCGCGCCGCTCCACGGTCGATGCCTATCTGCAGGTGCTGCACGATCACCATATCGACGCCACACGCGCTGGCGACGACGCTGTGCGCCTCGCCACGCCCATGCCGGTGGACCGCATCCCCGGCTTCGACGACGGCGTGGTCTCGGTGCAGGACGCCGGCGCCCAACTCGCCGCGCAGTGGCTCGGTGCGCGCGACGGCATGCGCGTGCTGGACGCCTGCGCGGCACCTGGCGGCAAGACGGGGCATCTGCTCGAGCGGGCCAATCTCGAACTCGTCGCGCTGGAAAGCGACGCGACACGCGCCCGCCGCATCGGCGAAAACCTGCAGCGGCTCGGCCTCACGGCCGAGGTTCGCATCGGCGACGCCGGCGCGCCGGCGAAGTGGCACGACCCGCTGGACCGCCCCTTCGACCGCATTCTGGCCGACGTGCCGTGTTCGGCGTCGGGCATCGTCCGGCGTCACCCGGATATCCGCTGGTTGCGGCGCGCCGCCGACATCCCCGCGCTCGTCGCCGAACAGCGGCGGATTCTGGCGGCACTTTGGCCGCTCGTGAAGCCAGGCGGCGAATTGCTCTACGTTACGTGCTCGATCTTTCCCGAAGAAGGCGAATTGCAGGCGCAGTGGTTTGGAGACAAGTACCAGGATGCGGTACGATTGGACGCGCCGGGGCAACTGTTGCCCACAGCGGCCCGCGCGCCTGCCGACGCCCCGGAGGGTTCCCATGCCGGAGCCGACACCGGCACCGGCTCGAACCCAGATCACGACGGATTTTTCTACGCGCGCTTTCAGAAACGGTGACCATCAAACGCTTCTTTTCGCTTCGGCTCGTGGCCGTGCTCTGGATTGTGCTGGCCTTTTGGCTGAGCGCGCCGGGCGTGGCGTATGCCGATTCGATCGCGGTGCAGCGCGCCTCCCTGCAGTCGGACGGCGGCGGCTGGAGTCTCGATGCGCGTTTTGACTTCGAGCTGAACAGCAACCTCGAAGATGCCGTCAACAAAGGTATTCCGCTCTACTTCACGACCGATTTCGAACTGAGCCGGCCACGCTGGTACTGGTTCGACGAGCAGCCGGTGAGCGTGTCGCAGAGCATCCGCCTGTCGTTTCAGCCGCTCACGCGCGAGTACCGCGTGTCGACGGGCGGTTTGCAGCTCGGCTTCAGCACCCTGAAAGACGCGCTCGCGGTGATCCAGCATGTGACGTCGTGGCACGTGATCGACCGCAATCAGGTGCAGAACGGCGAGACCTATTCCGCCTCCGTGCGCATGCAGCTCGACATCGCACTGATGCCCAAGCCATTCCAGATCGACGCTGTGAACAACCGCGACTGGAATCTCTCTTCCGACTGGAAGCGTTTTACTTTCACGGTGACCGAACGTGCTAAATAAAGTACGCGGCACCACCAGCGTCAGCAGCATCGTCGTTCGCGTGCTGGTGTCGACGGTGGCGGTCACGGCCGTCCTGCTGCTGGTGTTGCTCGCTGCGGCAAGCGCCAACACCGAGTTCTTCGACCGTTACTATCAATGGCTGTACGCGGCCAACGTGGCCGTCGCGCTGATCTTCCTGATGGTCGTGACGGCGCTAGTCCTGATCATCATCTACCGGCTGCGCAAGGGTAAGTTCGGCACGCGGCTCCTGGCCAAGCTCGCCTTCTTCATGGCGCTGGTCGGCGTGGTGCCGGGCGGGATCATCTACGTCGTGTCGTATCAGTTCGTCTCGCGCAGCATCGAGTCGTGGTTCGACGTGAACGTCGAGACCGCGCTCACGTCCGGGCTGAACCTCGGGCGTGGCATGCTCGACGCATCGCTGTCGGACCTGCAAACCAAGGGCCGTCTGATGGCCGAGCAGTTGGCCAGTGCGGACGCCGCTGGAACGACGCTCACGCTGCTGCGCTTGCGCGATCAGTTCGGCGTGCAGGATGCGACGATCGTCGAACCGGTGCGCAGCATGTCCGGCGCGGCGCCTGAGATGCACGTGGTGGCGCAGGCCTCGGGTAACTACGTGACGCTCGTGCCCAACGACTTGCCCACGCCGATGATGATCGATCAGGCGCGCGGCCACGGTTTTGCCGCGATCGAAGGTGAGGTGGACGGCGATCCGAACGCGAACGGCGGCAAGGGCGTGTTGCGGCTGCGGATCGTGCAGCGCATTCCGGATTCGAACGCGTCGTTGCTGCAGCCCACGGAGCGCTTCCTGCAACTGACGCAGCCGGTGTCGCCGTCGCTCGCCCGCAATGCCGACGCCGTGCAGCGCGCGTATCGCGAGTACCAGGAAAAGGCGCTCGGCCGCACGGGTCTGCGCAAGATGTATATCGGCACGTTGACGCTCGCGCTCTTCCTCGCCACCTTCATTGCGATGATGCTGGCGCTCGCGCTCGGCAATCAGCTGGCGCGGCCGCTGTTCCTGCTGGCGCAGGGCACGAAGGAAGTGACCGAGGGCGACTACACGCCGAAGCGCGAAATCAAGTCGCGCGACGAGCTGGGCTTTCTTACGCAGTCGTTCAATGCGATGACGCGGCAACTCTCCGAGGCGCGTGCCGCCGTGGAAAACAACCGCATCGCGCTCGAGCATTCCAAGGCCTATCTGGAAAGCATTCTCGCCAACCTGACCGCCGGCGTGTTCGTGTTCGACCGGCAGTTCCGCCTCACCACGGCGAACCGCGGCGCCGAGCGGATCTTCCGCCAGCAGTTCCAGTCGGCGCTCGGTGCGGCGCTCGACCGCATCACCGTGCTGAGCGATTTCGGCGCGATGGTGCGCAAGGCGTTTGCGGATCGCGAGGCGGCGAGCGGCGACGGTCACGACGACCGCGGTCACTGGCAACAGCAGTTCTCGGTGCAGGTGTCGGGCGAGACCGAACCGCTGACGCTGCTGGTACGCGGCGCGCGGCTCGTCTCCGCCACGGATCGCGACGCTGAGGACATGCAGACTTCCGGCTACGTGGTGGTGTTCGACGACATCTCGGACGTGATCTCGGCGCAGCGCTCGATCGCCTGGGGTGAAGTGGCGCGGCGTCTCGCGCATGAGATCAAGAATCCGCTCACGCCGATCCAGTTGTCGGCCGAGCGCCTGCAGATGAAGCTGGCCGACAAGCTCACACCGTCCGACGCCGATGTGCTGAAGCGCGGCGCGACCACCATCGTCAATCAGGTCGCGGCGATGAAGCAGATGGTCGACAGTTTTCGCGACTACGCACGCACGCCGCCGGCGGTGCTTGCCAACCTGCAGTTGAATGAGCTGGTGAGTGAAGTACTCACGCTCTACGGCATTGAAGAGGGCAAGAGTGCGATCCACGTGGAGCTCGCCGCGCTGCCGGTGATTCGCGGCGACGCCACGCAATTGCGCCAGGTGATCCACAACCTGCTGCAGAATGCGCAGGATGCAGTGGCAGAGGCGGGGCAGCCACGTGTGCTGCTCGAGACGAGGACAGTAGAATATGGCGATCCCGACGCGGAAGGCAAAGTGCGCGTCGCGGTGCGTCTGACCGTATCGGATAACGGACCGGGCTTCCCCGCACGCATCCTGACGCGTGCATTCGAACCTTACGTGACGACCAAGGCCAAAGGAACAGGGCTCGGTCTCGCGATGGTCAAGAAGATCGTCGACGAACACGGCGCGCGAATCGACATTCGCAACCGTTTGAAAGCGGGCGATGTGATCGAGGGTGCGCAGATTTCGATCCTCTTTCTTCAATTGGCAGACGATGATGTAGCGGCGCCTGGGGCAGGGCCGCGAGCGGCGCATGGCAACGCGTCGCAGGGAACGACAAAAGCAACAGTGCAGACAAGGGCAGCGTAAATGGCAACCATCCTGGTGGTAGATGATGAAATGGGCATCCGGGAATTGCTCTCGGAGATCCTGAGCGACGAAGGGCACGTCGTGGAGGCCGCGGAGAACGCGCAGGAAGCGCGTGAGTTCCGGCTGCGCCAGGCCCCCGACCTGGTGCTGCTCGACATCTGGATGCCCGACACCGATGGCGTCACGCTGCTCAAGGAATGGGCCGCGCAGGGCCTGTTGACGATGCCGGTGATCATGATGTCCGGCCATGCGACCATCGACACCGCAGTCGAAGCCACCAAGATCGGCGCGCTCAATTTTCTCGAGAAGCCGATTGCGTTGCAGAAGCTGCTGAAGGCGGTCGAACAGGGTCTCGCGCGCGGCAACCCCGCGCCCGCAGCGCCGGGCGCTGCGCCGAAGCCGGCGCAGCCGGTGAGTTCGGCGGCGGTGGCTTCGGCTGCGTCGTTGCCGATGCTCGCTAACGACAATATCGGCAGTGGTGCGCTGGCGGCGCAGACGGCGTCGATCTCGTTCGACATCCCGTTGCGCGACGCACGCGACGCCTTCGAGCGCGCGTACTTCGAGTATCACCTCGCGCGCGAGAACGGCAGCATGACGCGCGTCGCCGAAAAGACGGGGCTCGAACGCACGCACCTGTACCGCAAGCTGAAGCAGCTCGGCGTCGATCTCGGCAAGAACAAAGGGGAGTAACGCGCTGGCGGACCCGGACTCCCCAAAAGGTGTCCCATTCCGCCAGGCAAAAATTTTGAGAAGGGGGCTTGAGCAGTCGAAAACCCTTTGATATACTCTCGCTTCTTCGTTGGCCCGGTAGCTCAGTTGGTAGAGCAGCGGATTGAAAATCCGCGTGTCGATGGTTCGATTCCGTCCCAGGCCACCAGGATTCAGCCCCAGGAACTCGCAAGATTCCTGGGGCTTTTCCTTTTCTGACGGGTGCCGGGCGTTGCGGTTGTCGTCGATGCATGCGGCGCCGGTTCGCAGCGCTACGCGGCGGCATTGGGCGTCGCATGATAAAATCGCGCCAGTTCAAGGACTTGCTGCGTTCGCCTGACAAGTCCTTTGTCGTTTTTCGGGGGGAGCGCCGGCTACTTTCCGGCGGCGCGGCACCGCGCAACCACCCCTGCGTCCGACGATCAGCGGTATAAGCGCCAGCGACTCTGCACGCGGAAGGCGCGGCCTATACTGCTTGAGCCGGCTGTCACGCCGGCACGCGTCGCGCCGCGTTGCTGCATGGCGCACACCGCGCAGCGCGACGTGGCACTCATCATTCACGGAGTTTCACGGTGATCCGCAAAGACGCTAAAAGTAGCGCTCTAGTGCTGTTTTCCGGCGGTCAGGACTCGGCCACGTGCCTCGCCTGGGCGCTCGAACGATATGAAACGGTCGAGACACTCGGCTTCGACTACGGGCAGCGGCACCGGGTCGAACTGGAGTGCCGTGAAGGCTTTCGCGACGCCGTCGCCCGGGCTTTTCCGGCGTGGGCCGCGCGCCTCGGCGACGATCACATGATCGACCTGTCGGTGCTCGGTTCGATCAGCGATACCGCCATGACGCGCGAGATCCAGATCGAAGCCGCGGCCAGTGGTTTGCCGAATACCTTTGTGCCGGGCCGCAACCTGATGTTCATGACGATCGCCGCGGCGATTGCCTATCGGCGCGGCTTGCAGGTGCTGGTAGGCGGCATGTGCGAAACGGACTTTTCGGGCTATCCCGACTGCCGCGACGACACGATGAAGGCGCTGCAGGTGGCGCTCAATCTCGGCATGGACAGCCGCTTCGCGCTGGAAACGCCGCTGATGTGGCTCGACAAGGCCGATACGTGGCGCCTCGCGCACGAACTGGGCGGCGACGAGCTGGTCGAGCTGGTGCGGGTCGAGACGCATACGTGCTATCTCGGCGAGCGTGCCGAGTTGCATGCGTGGGGTTTCGGCTGCGGCGAATGTCCGGCGTGCCGCTTGCGCAAGCGCGGCTACGAGGCCTATCTCGCCGGCGAGAACGTCACGGAAGCACCGGTTTGAACCGTGCGCCCCCGGGTGATCCGTGGGGCGGCGGCAACTTTAATCAGGCACGCTGTGCCAGGCAGAAAGCAGCATGACGTACGCGGTCAAGGAAATCTTCTACACATTGCAGGGCGAAGGCGCGAATGCCGGCCGCCCGGCGGTGTTTTGCCGGTTCGCCGGCTGCAATCTGTGGTCGGGCCGCGAGGAAGACCGTGCAGAGGCGGTGTGCCGCTTCTGCGATACGGACTTTGTCGGCACGGACGGCGAGAACGGCGGCAAGTACCGCAGCGCCGCAGACCTGGTGGCGATGATCGCCGCGCAATGGCCGGAAGGCGAGGGCGAGCGCTTTGTCGTCTGTACCGGCGGCGAGCCGATGTTGCAGATGGATCAGCCCTTCGTCGACGCGCTGCACGCCGCCGGTTTTGAAATCGCCATCGAGACCAACGGCTCGCTGCCGGTGCTCGAGACGATCGACTGGATCTGCGTGAGCCCGAAGGCCGACGCACCGTTGGTGGTCACCAAAGGCAACGAACTGAAAGTCGTGATTCCGCAGGACAACCAGCGCCTGTCGGAGTACGCGGCGCTCGACTTCGAATATTTCCTCGTCCAGCCCATGGACGGCCCGTCGCGCGACATCAACACGAAACTCGCGATCGACTGGTGCAAACGCCATCCGCAATGGCGCCTGTCGATGCAGACCCACAAGTATCTGAACATTCCCTGATTTGCCGTGCTGACGATTACCCGAAAACTCGAATTCGACGCGGGCCACCGCATCCCCGATCACCGCAGCCAGTGCCGGAATCTGCACGGGCATCGCTATGTGCTGGAAATCACGCTGCAAGGCGATCTGGTCGATACGGAAGGCGCGCCGGATCGCGGCATGGTGATGGACTTCGCGGACGTGAAGTCGCTCGCCGTCGAACACCTCGTCGACAAGTGGGATCACGCGTTTCTCGTCTACGAAGGCGACACGCACGTGCGCGGCTTTCTCGATTCCATGCCGGGCCACAAGACGGTCGTGCTCGATCGCATTCCCACCGTTGAGAATCTCGCGGCGGTCGCGTTCGACCTGCTCGCGAATGTCTACGACGCCCACTACGGCGTGAATCTGCGTCTGCACAAGGTGCGTCTCTACGAGACGCCGAATTGCTGGGCCGACGTGGTCCGCGACTGAGTCGCAAGCGGGCCACCGGCGCTGCATCTACGCCGCAACCTTGCGCGCTGCGAGTCGTACCTCAGCGTCCGCGTTATTGTCACGGTATGATCGTTTCGATAACCACTCGGAGCGAGACATGCCGGTCACCGCACATCAAAGCGGGCGCGAGGCCCGCGGCGCCTGCCGCCTCTCCCGTGCTTCAGGCGACGTTGTGCGTTGCCGCGGAGTGCGGCGATGAGCACCTTCACCAATCCCCTCAAACAACGTCTCAAGGAAACTGAGGCGCTCTTTGGCGTGTGGCTCTCGCTTGGCTGCGAAAGCGCCGCCGAGGCGCTCGCGCATGCCGGCTTCGACTGGTTGCTGATCGATATGGAGCACGCGCCGATCGACAGCGCGGACGTCACCAACCAGTTGCGCGCGATTGCTGCAGCGCACCTGCCGAGCGAGCCCGCGGTGCGCGTGCCGGCGAGCGAAGCGTGGCTCGTCAAGCGCGTGCTCGATGCGGGCGCGCGCACGCTGATGTTCCCGAATATCGAGTCGGCTGAAGAGGCCGCGCATGCCGTGCGTCTGACCCAGTATCCGACGCCCGAGGCGCTCGACGGCTTGCGTGGCGTCGCGGGCGCCGTGCGTGCGGGGTCGTACGGCATGCGGCGCGACTACGTGCAGACGGCGAACGCGCAGATTGCGACGATCGTGCAGATCGAGTCGGCATCCGCCGTGCATGAGGTGGAGAAGATTGCGGCGACGCCGGGCGTCGATTGCCTGTTCATCGGACCCGCCGATCTCGCCGCGAGCCTCGGCCATCTGGGCGATTCGAAGCATCCCGAGGTGCAGGCGGCGATGAGCCACGTCGTCGCGGCGGCCGACAATGCCGGCATCGCAACCGGCATTTTTGCCATGGATTCCGCCGGCGCGCGACAGTATCGCGACGCCGGTTTTCGTTTTATCGCGCTGGCAAGCGACGTTATGTGGCTGCTGCGCGCGACGCGTCAAGCGCTGCAGGAGGTGCGGTCATGAAGGGTTTTTCGCAGTACGTCGTGCGTGTGGCGGTGGGGTTTGCCGCATGTGCCGCATTGGCGGTGGCGGCATCGGCGACGGTCAATGCACAGGACAAGCCGTCCAAAGCCGACGATCCGGAGACGCAGACAGCGGTCGCCGATTACAACGCGGGCAACCTGAGCTCGGCGCTCGTCGAATTTCACAAGGCGGCGCTGCGCGGCAACCGGCTCGCCGAATTCAACTACGCGATGATGTTGCTCACCGGCGAAGGCACGACGGCCAACGTGGATGAGGGCAAGAAGTGGCTGCGCAAGGCCGCCGACGCGAACATGTCGCACGCGCAGTATGTCTACGGCAAGATGTACGACGATGGCGAGTTCGTCGACCGCGATCCGGTGGAAGCGCACCGCTGGTTTCTGAAGGCGGCGCAGCAGGGGCACGTGCAAGCTGAGCTGGCGCTGGCGAACCAGTTTCTGGATGGCCGCGGCACGGCGCGCGACAATCGCCAGGCGTTCGTCTGGTACAAGAAGGCCGCGGAAGGCGGCGACATGACCGCGCAGTACGTGGCCGGCTCATTCTACGAACGCGGCGGCGACGGCGTGGACAAGAACCTGAACGTGGCGCGTGCTTACTATGCGGCTGCCGCGGCGCAGGGCGATCCGGCGGCCAAGCTGAAGTATCTGCAACTGAGCGCCCAATTGCGCGATGAGCACGAGGCCAAACCGCAGTAAAGCGCGCGAATAGGCGAATGAGGCCGTTCAATTGAAAAGGGGCGCAGTTCAAGATGCGCCCCTTTTCGTATCGCGAGCCGTGCATCCGCTCTGGATTAACTCTGCATCAGCCGCTTCTGTCGCCCGACGCTCATGATCAGGCCCGTCGCGATTCCCAGCGTAATCAGCGCCGTGCCTCCATAACTCATGAAGGGCAGCGGCACGCCGACCACCGGCAAGATTCCGCTCACCATGCCGATATTGACGAACGCATAGGTGAAGAAGGCCATGGTCAGCGAGCCCGCCAATAGCCGGCCGAAGAGTGTGGCGCCATTCGCCGCGATGTATAGCCCGCGCGCGATCAGACACATATACAGGAACAGCAGCACCACCCCGCCGGCGAGCCCGAACTCCTCGGAAAACACCGCGAAAATGAAGTCGGTGTGCTTCTCGGGAATGAATTCCAGGTGGGCCTGCGTGCCCTTCAGCCAGCCCTTGCCGAGCGGGCCACCCGAGCCGATCGCAATCACCGCCTGGATGGTGTGGAAGCCCTTGCCGAGCGGATCGGAGGTGGGGTCGAGCAAGGTGCAGATACGGTGCTTCTGATAGTCGTGCATCAGCGGCCACTGCACTTCAGGCTGGCAGATCTTGTCCTGAAACACCGCAATGGAGGTGACCGCGATCGCCGCGGCAATCAGCACCGGCACGATCAGCTTGAAACTCAGGCCCGCGAAGTAGATGACGAACAGACCCGCCGCGAACACCAGCACGGCGGTGCCGAGGTCCGGCTGCTTGGCGATCAGGCCCACCGGCACGGCCAGAATGATCAGGCCGACCAGATAGTCGTACCAGCGCATCACGCCTTCGCGGCGCTGGTAGTACCACGCGAGCATCAAGGGTGTGGCGATTTTCATGATCTCCGACGGCTGGATCACCACGCCGACGTTGATCCAGCGCTTGGCCCCCTTGCGCGTGAGACCGAATAGCGCCACCGCTACCAGTAGCGCAATGCCGAAGGTATACAGCGGGACGGCGAAGCGCATCAGCGTGGTGGGCGGCACATTCGCGAGCGCCCACATCAGCACGAAGGTCAGCATGATGTTGCGCAACTGGTCTTCCACCTTACCCGGCATGTCGAGCGTGGCGCTGTACAGCGTGACGATACCGACGCACATCAGCAGAAACACCGCGAGTGCGAGCGGGCGGTCGAAGCCGATGAACATCTTCTTGATGCGATCGAGCCAGGCGCGCTTGTCGAATTGCATGCCTTTCTCCTTACTCGTCGATGCCGCCGGAAACCGGCTGGCGGGGTGACGTGGGCTGAATGCTATCGTCGCGCGATGGCGCAGCGGCGGTGGGCGACGGTTCGCTGGCCGGGCGTGGATGGTGCGGACCGGATTTGCGCGGCACCAGTGTCCTGGTGGGGGCCGAGGCTGGGTCCGCCAGCACGGTGGTGGCGACGAACGGAGCCGAGGCGTCGTTTGCCGTAGCGCCTGACCGATCTGCACCCGTTGCCGCCCGATTAGCTGCGTTCTTATCGGCGCCCTTGCCGTCCGGCGCTGCGACGACAGGGCCAACCGGCGCCGCAGGTGCAACATCCGAAGCCGCCGACGCCGCAGCCGGTGCCGACGCCCCCGCTGCATTCGATGCGGCGCCGGGCATCGGCAAGGCAGTGAAGCCCGCAGCGACGGAAGCCGGCTGCATGATTTCGACAGCAGTCGGCGCCGAGCCGATCACCGGCGCCGACGCCTCCGCGGTTGCCGAAGCCGCCGCAGCGACGGCCGCCGCTTCCGCGCCCGGCTTGTTCCGGTCAACGAGGTAGTAGTCGAGCACGCGGCGCGCGATCGGGCCCGCCACTTCCGCACCCCAGCCACCGTTTTCGACGATCAGTGCGAGCGCGATCTTCGGATTGTCTGCCGGCGCGAAGGCGATAAAGAGCGCGTGGTCACGCAGATTTTCTGGAATCGCGTGGCCCTTGTAGTTCGCGCCCTGCAGCGAATAGACCTGCGCGGTACCGGTCTTGCCCGCGGCTTGATAGGGTGCGCCGATGAAGACCTTCGACGCCGTGCCGTTGGTCACGACACCGACCATCGCACGCTTGACGACATCAATATCGGTCTGCGACACGTTGATGCGGCCGTCGTCCTTCGGCACGGTCAGACGCTCGTCCTTGGTGATCGGATTTTCGATTTCCTTCACCAGGTGAGGCTTCATCACGATGCCGTTGTTGGCGAGCGTGGCGACCGCATGGGCAAGCTGCAGGATCGTGAACGAGTTGTAGCCCTGGCCGATCCCGAGACTGATCGTCTCGCCTTCGTACCAGCGCTGCTGTTCGGGCTTGCGGTAGGCTTTGCGCTTCCATTCGGTGGAAGGAAGAATGCCCTTCGCTTCACCGGCAATATCGATGCCGGTGATCTGGCCGAAGCCCCACGGCTTCATGAAATTGGCGATCGCATTGACGCCGAGATCATGCGCCAGCATGAAGAAATACGTGTCGTTCGACACCACGATGGCGCGGTTCAGGTCGACCCAGCCCTGGCCCGAGCGCACGTCGTTGCGGAACGTGTGGCCGCCGAACGTGTAGTAGCCCGGATCCTGGAAGCCCCAACCCGGCGTGCGCTTGTGCAGCGTCAGTGCGGCGAGCGCCATGAACGGCTTGTAGGTGGAGCCCGGCGGATAAGTGCCGTGCAGCGGCCGGTTCAGCAGCGGGTGGTCGGGCGAGTTGTTCAGGTCGTCCCAGGTCTGCTGGTCGATGCCGTCCACAAACGAATTCGGATCGAAGCTCGGCGCCGACACGAAGGCGAGCACGTCTCCACTCGACGGTTCGATCGCCACCAGCGCGCCGCGCTTGCCGGCAAATGCCTGTTCGGCGACCTGCTGCAGGCCGATGTCGAGCGACAGCACGAGGTTGTTGCCCGGCGTCGCCTGAGTGCGCGACAAGGTCCGCACCGGCCGTCCGCCTGCGGTCACCTCGACTTCCTCGAAGCCGGTCTGGCCGTGCAGTTCGGTCTCGTAGCTCTGCTCCACACCGATCTTGCCGATGTAGTCGGTGCCCTTGTAGTTGTTCGCATCGAGGCGCGGATCGTAGTGATCCGGATCGCTGTCGTTCTGGTCGCTGGCTTCGTCGATGCGGTCCTGATCGCGCTGCGAAATGCGCCCGATGTAACCGATCACGTGCGCGGCCGTCGCCCCTAGCGGGTACTGACGGAACAGCCGCGCACGCACCTCGACGCCCGGGAAGCGGAAGCGCTGCGCGGTGAAGCGCGCGACTTCGTCGTCGGTCAGGCGGGTGCGGATCGGCAGGCTCTCGAAGTTCTTCGAGTCTTCCTGCAGCTTCTTGAAGTTGCGCCGGTCGCGTGCGTCGATCGTAATGACGGTCGCGAGATTGTCGATGACGTTGTCGAGCGTGTCGTTGAGCTTCGAAGGCGTGATTTCCAGCGTGTAGGCGGAGTAGTTCTTCGCCAGCACGACGCCGTTACGATCCGTGATGATGCCGCGGTTCGGCACGATCGGCGCCACCGAGATGCGGTTCTCGTCGGCCTGCAGCGAATACTTGCTGTAGTGCCAGACCTGCAGGAACAGGAAGCGGAAAACGATCAGCCCGAAGCAGACGAACACGAACAGGCCCGCCGCCGCGACCCGCAGGCGGAACTTCGAGAGCTGTTGCTGAGTGTCCTTGAATTCGGCTGCCATGCTTTTGGTCAAAAGGCCGCGGAGCGGCCGTAAACGGTGAATGAGCCGCCGGCCGTGACCGGGAGGCAAGAGCGGTGTGGGCCGAGCCGGCCGGGGGAGCGCGTGTTTCGCGGGTTCAAGGAGGGGCTCGGTGCGCGCACTGCGCTAAATGGGCCGGGTGTCGTCCGGATCGGCCGGACGGCGCTGCGGCATCAGCAGCAGCGCACTCGCGATGGGCCAAAGCGCGGCTTCGATGAACCCGTCGATCAGGTAACCCCAGCCGGGAAACGCCGCGCCCATCAGCAGCCGGATCACGAACGGCACGAGCTGCGCGACCACGAACAGGGGCATTACCGCGAAGGTCTGCACGCCCATCGGCATCCACAGTACCCGCCGGTGGATGGTGATCGCACCGTACGACAGCAGCGTATAGGCCAGCGCATGCTCGCCGAGCAGGCTGGCGTTGTGCACGTCCATCAGGATGCCGAGCAGGAACGCGATGCCCATGCCGACCTTGCGCGGCTGGTGCACGTTCCAGAACAGCAGCACGAGTGCGACGAAGTCGGGCACGCCGATCAGGCGTCCCCACGGCATCAGGTTCAGCAGGAAGGCTGCTGCCAGGCTGAAGGCGATGAAGTACGGGTTAACCGGCTGCAGGATGTATTGAGGGCGGTTCACTCGTCGATCCCTCCCGTTGCCGGTTTTTCTACGGGCGGCCGGCCGTCGGCTTTCTTCTCGCCAGCCGGCTTTTTCTCGCCCACGGGCTTCTTCTCGGGAGCGGCCTTCTTTTCCGTTGCTGCCGCTGCCGTTGCCGTTGCCGAACTCGGCCTGGCTGCCGCCGCAGTAGCGGCGGATGCGGGCGCCGCCGCTTTGGCGTTCTTCTCCGGCGCCTTCTCCGCGGATTTCGCCCCCTTCTTCGCCTTCGCTTCCTTTGCGGAGCTGGCGGCATCGGGTTCGTCCGCCGGACGCGGCGGCACCGTGTTCTGATAGTGCAACACCAGCAGCTCGCGAGCGCCGCGCACCGGCGCAACCGGCAGGCACACTACGCGCGCGAATGCCGTATCGGCCTGCTTGTCGACCCGCACCACCTTGGCCACCGGCAAGCCCGGCGGATAGGTGCCGTCGAGGCCGCTCGTCACCAGTTCGTCGCCGGCCTGCAGGTCTGCGCTGATCGGCACGAAGCGCAGGTCGAGCGAATCGCCCTTCGGCGTGCCGTAAATCACGCTGCGCAGACCTGTGCGCACCACCTGCACCGGCACGGCCTGATCCTTGTCGGTCAGCAGCGTGACTTCCGCCTGCATCGGGAATACCCGCGTGACCTGGCCGATCACGCCGTCTTCGTTGACGACCGGCGAGCCGTCCTGGATGCCCTGCTGCGCGCCACGGCCAATGATGACCTTCTGGGTGAACGGGTCGCGCGTGTCGTACTGGATTTCAGCGGGGATCGATTGCGTGGTCATGCGCTGCGAGAGTTGCAGCAGCAGGCGCAGATGTTCGTTCTCGGCGCCCAGTTCGGCCGCCGTGTTGGCCTGCAGCGAGAGTTGCAGGTTCTTCTTGCGCAGGGTGTCGTTCTGACCGCGCAGCGTGGCGCTGGTGACGGCCAGATCCGCGGCGCCCATGAACATGTCGCGCGGTACGAGCGCGGCGCGCTGCAACGGATATAGACCCGCTCCGAGGACACCGCGAACGATTTCGAGCGTCCTGAAACGCGCATCCGAGATCAGCAGGGCGAGCGCCAGCAGCACGAAGAAAATCAGCCGTGCGAGTGCGGAGGGGCCTTGCTTGAACAGAGGCGGCGGACTGTATTCCATGGTCGGCGCCGGGGGCGTGAGCGGTTGGTCTGACTTCGGCGCGGAAACGCGTACTCAGCGCGCGGCAGCTGGATGAACCAGCCCAAGACAGGCCACCCCGAAGAAGGCTGGCCGTCCGATCCGCGCTGCTGACATGGAGATAAGCTCTCGCTTACTCGTACGAGAAGATGCTGCCGAGCTTGTCCATGCGCTCGAGCGCCATGCCCGAGCCGCGCACGACGCACGTCAGCGGGTCTTCGGCGACGAGCACCGGCAAGCCGGTTTCTTCGGCGAGCAGACGATCCAGGTCGCGCAGCAGTGCGCCGCCGCCCGTCAACATCATGCCGCGCTCGGCGATGTCCGCGCCGAGTTCCGGCGGCGTCTGTTCGAGTGCGATCTTCACCGACGACACGATCTGGTTCAGCGGATCGGTGAGGGCTTCGAGGATTTCGTTGCTGGAGATCGTGAAGCTGCGCGGAATGCCTTCCGACAGGTTGCGGCCCTTCACTTCCATTTCCTTGACTTCCGAGCCCGGGAACGCGGAGCCGATTTCCTTCTTGATCGCTTCAGCGGTTTGTTCGCCGATCAGCATGCCGTAGTTACGGCGGATGTAGTTGACGATGGCTTCGTCGAACTTGTCGCCGCCGACGCGCACCGAGCCTTTGTACACGATGCCGCCGAGCGAGATCACGCCGACTTCCGTGGTGCCGCCGCCGATGTCGACCACCATCGAGCCGGTGGCTTCCGACACCGGCAGGCCGGCGCCGATTGCGGCGGCCATGGGTTCTTCGATGAGGTAAACCTGCGAGGCGCCTGCGCCGTGAGCCGCTTCCTTGATGGCGCGGCGTTCCACCTGGGTGGAGCCGCACGGCACGCAGATGATGATGCGCGGCGACGGCGAGAACATGCGCGATTCGTGAGCTGTCTTGATGAACTGCTTGATCATCTGCTCAGTGACGGTGAAGTCGGCGATCACGCCGTCTTTCATCGGGCGGATGGCCTCGATGTTACCGGGCACCTTGCCAAGCATCTGCTTGGCTTCCTTGCCGACTGCCTGGATGGTCTTCTTGCCGTTGGGACCGCCTTCCTGGCGGATCGACACCACTGACGGTTCGTCGAGAACGATACCTTTGCCACGCATGTAGATGAGCGTGTTGGCGGTTCCGAGGTCAATCGCCAGATCGTTGGAGAAGTAGCTGCGCAAAAAACCGAACATTCAAAATCCTGTCTCGCTTGGGGCCTGGCCTCGCATCGCACCGAATGCGCAGGGCGGCAGCGGAAAAAATAACAGCTTCAACCGGGCGGATGCTGCGCCACAGAGGCTTGAAGCTGCGAGGGAATCTACCGGAGGCCGGAACATGGTCAGGCATCTATCTCTGGATCATTTGCTGCAAATGACCAGAAAGCCCTTGGTAAGTCGGTCCGGGTTTGGGTCGAACGCGTAATGATACCTTATAATTTTGAATGATTTGAAGGAAACGGATGGCACTTTTTGCCTCCGCTGGCCCCTTTTTCGAGGGGCTCCTCCAGTGTCGTAACCCGCTGTCACAGCATTGTTTTTCCCACCCTGTGACGGTCCACCACATTTTCCGGTGACTGCATGGCTCTGACCCTGACCGATGTTAAGCGCATCGCGCATCTTGCGCGGCTCGAACTGGCCGACGCCGAAGCTGAGCATACGCTCGCCCAGCTCAATGATTTTTTCGGCCTTGTCGAGCAGATGCAGGCCGTCGACACCAAGGGCATTGAACCGCTCGCCCATCCGATCGAGCAGATCGAAGATGTTGCACTGCGTCTGCGCGAAGACGCCGTGACGGAAATCGTGCAGCGCGACGAATTCCAGCGCCCTGCGCCTGCCGTGCAGGACGGGCTGTACCTGGTGCCGAAGGTCATTGAATAAGAATATGGATCCGGCGCGCAGTGCCCTGGGGGCTGCGCGTCCCGTTCTTCAGGAAAAACGCAATGCATGAAAAAAGCTTGACCGAACTGCGTGCCGCCCTCGCTGCGAAGGAATGCTCCGCAGTCGAACTGGCGCAGCTCTATCTGAAGCGGATCGACGCAGCCAAAAGCCTGAACGCCTTCGTGCAGGTCGACGCCGATCTGACGCTCGAGCAGGCCAAAGCCGCCGACGCGTTGCTTCACACCGGCCACGCCGGTCCGCTGGTCGGCCTGCCGATCGCCCACAAGGACGTGTTCGTGACGCGCGGCTGGCGCGCCACCGCCGGCTCGAAGATGCTCGCCAATTACACGAGCCCGTTCGACGCAACGGTGGTCGAGCGTCTGAAGCGCGCCGGCATGGTGTGCGTCGGCAAGACCAACATGGACGAGTTCGCGATGGGCTCGTCCAATGAGAACTCGTACTTCGGCCCGGTGCAGAACCCGTGGGACACGAAGGCGGTGCCCGGCGGTTCGTCGGGCGGTTCCGCCGCAGCCGTGGCCGCGCGTCTTGCGCCCGCTGCAACCGGTACGGATACCGGCGGCTCGATCCGCCAGCCGGCCTCGTTCTCGGGCATTACGGGCATCAAGCCTACGTATGGGCGCGTGTCGCGCTACGGCATGATCGCGTTCGCCTCGTCGCTCGATCAGGGCGGCCCGATGGCGCAGAGCGCCTCGGACTGCGCGCTGCTGCTCAACGCCATGCACGGTTTCGACGAGCGCGATTCGACCAGCCTCGTGCGCGACGACGAAGACTACACGCGCTATCTCGGCCAGAGCTGGTCCGCCGACGGCGCGGCGGCCAGGCCGCTCGCCGGCCTGCGCATCGGCCTGCCGAAGGAATACTTCGGCGCAGGCCTCGCCGACGACGTGCGCGCCGCCATCGATGCTGCACTGAAGCAATACGAAGCCCTCGGCGCTACGCTGGTCGAGGTCACGCTGCCGAAAACCGAGCTGTCGATCCCCGTGTACTACGTGATCGCCCCGGCGGAAGCCTCGTCGAACCTGTCGCGTTTCGACGGCGTGCGCTACGGCCACCGTGCCGCCGAGTACCGCGATCTGCTCGACATGTACAAGAAGTCGCGCGCCGAAGGCTTCGGCCCGGAAGTGAAGCGCCGCATTCTGGTGGGCGCCTACGTGCTGTCGCACGGCTACTACGACGCGTACTACCTGCAGGCGCAGAAGATTCGCCGCATCATCGCGAACGACTTCCAGCAGGCGTTCAAGCAGTGCGACGTGATCATGGGGCCGGTGGCGCCGTCGGTGGCGTGGGACCTGGGGGCGAAGGGCGACGATCCGGTGCAGATGTATCTCGCCGATATCTACACGCTGTCGGTGAGCCTCGCCGGCTTGCCCGGCATGAGCGTGCCGTGCGGCTTCGGCGCGGGCGCGAATGCGCAGCGTCCGGTCGGTCTGCAGATCATCGGCAACTATTTCAACGAAGCTCGCATGCTGCAGGTTGCGGATGCGTTCCAGCGCGCAACCGGCTGGCATCGCCAGGCACCGGCAGGAGTGTGAACACATGACCAAACAATGGGAAGTCGTGATCGGTCTCGAGACGCACACGCAACTGTCGACCGTCTCGAAGATTTTCTCGGGCGCCGCCACGCAGTTCGGTGCCGAACCCAACACGCAAGCCTGCCCCGTGGACCTCGCTTTGCCGGGCTCGCTGCCGGTGATGAACCGCGGCGCCGTGCAGCGCGCGATCGAATTCGGCCTTGCCATCGGTGCGACTATCGCGCCGCGCAGCATCTTCGCCCGCAAGAATTATTTCTACCCCGATCTGCCGAAGGGCTATCAGATCAGCCAGTACGAAATTCCGGTGGTGCAAGGCGGCACGGTCACGATCCAGGTGCCGGCCAACGAGAAAGCCGGCAAGGAAGCGTACGTCAAGACCATCAACCTGACGCGCGCTCACCTTGAAGAAGACGCCGGCAAGTCGCTGCACGAAGACTTCGCGGGCATGACGGGCATCGATCTGAACCGCGCCGGCACGCCGCTGCTCGAAATCGTCACCGAGCCGGAAATGCGCAGCGCCGCCGAAGCGGTGGCCTATGCGAAGACGCTGCATACGCTCGTCACGTGGCTCGGCATCTGCGACGGCAACATGCAGGAAGGCTCGTTCCGCTGCGATGCGAACGTGTCGGTGCGGCCGGTTGGGCAAGCGGAGTTTGGCACGCGTGCCGAGATCAAGAACCTGAACTCGTTCCGCTTCCTCGAAGAGGCGATCCAGTACGAAGTGCGCCGTCAGATCGAACTGATCGAAGACGGCGGCACGGTGGTGCAGGAAACGCGTCTCTACGATCCGGACAAGCGCGAGACGCGTTCCATGCGCAGCAAGGAAGACGCGCACGATTACCGCTATTTCCCGGACCCGGATCTGATGCCGCTGGTGATCGAGCGGGAATGGGTCGAGCGCGTGAAGGCCGAAATGCCCGAACTGCCCGTCGCGATCCAGCAGCGCCTCGTGGACCAGTACGGCCTCACGCCTTATGACGCGGTCGTGCTGACCTCGAGCAAGGCGATGGCCGCGTACTACGAAGCGCTGGTGGCGAAGCTCGGCGCGGCGCAGGCGAAGGTCGCGGCGAACTGGATGATGGGCGAAGTGTCGTCGCTGTTGAACCGCGAAGGTCTCGACATCGTCGACAGCCCGGTCTCCGCAACGCAGTTGGCGCTGCTGCTGCAACGCATCGCGGACGGCACGATTTCGAACAAGATCGCGAAGGAAATCTTCGTGGCGATCTGGGACGAAAAGGCCACCGACGAAGCCGCGGCCGACCGTATCATCGAAGCGAAGGGGCTCAAGCAGATCTCCGACACGGGCGAGCTGGAAGCGATCATCGACGAGGTGCTTGCGGCCAACCAGAAGTCGGTCGAGGAATTCCGCGCCGGCAAGGAAAAGGCGTTTAACGCGCTGATCGGCCAGGCGATGAAGGCCACCAAGGGCAAAGCGAATCCGCAGCAGGTCAACGAACTGCTGAAGAAAAAGCTGTCCTGAACGAAGTGATGGAGTGGCCGTTGCGCGTGCATGTATAAGTGCGCGGCTTCGGTACTAACGGGCTGTTGCCGGACGAAAGTAGGGCAGCGGCCCGTTTCGTTTTGCTGCAGCGCGCTTGTAGCAGACGTGGCGAACATGGGAGCCAACGTATGGCAAAAAAGCCGGAACTCGACGATTTCCGCGTGCCGTATTTCGACGACGGCAAGAAGATCGCAAAATTCGCGCTCGCCGATTTCGACCCGGCCGCGAAGCCGTTTTCAACAGGCACGAAGGACGGCGATCGCGACCGTCTGGCGGCAATCGGTGCTGAGCTGGACGCGTTGCAGGAGCGCCTGCATGCCCAGCGTTTGCAGCGCGTGCTGCTGGTGCTGCAGGGCATGGATACGAGCGGCAAGGACGGTACGGTGCGCGCGGTGTTCCACGACGTCGATCCGCTCGGCTTGCGCATTGTGCCGTTCAAGGCGCCGACGCCTGTCGAACAGGCGCACGACTTCCTGTGGCGCGTGCATTCGCAGGTGCCGGCGGCCGGCGAACTGACGGTGTTCAACCGCAGTCAGTATGAGGACGTGCTGGTGCCGGTCGTATTGGGTCAACTGGACAAGGCTACCTGCGAGCAGCGTTACCGGCAGATTCGCGATTTCGAAGCGATGCTGGCGGAGAACGGCACGACCATCATCAAATGCATGCTGCACATTTCGAAGGACGCGCAGCGTGCGCGCCTGCAGGCTCGCATTGACGATCCCACCAAGCACTGGAAGTTCGACGTCTCGGATCTGGAGGCGCGCAAACAGTGGGATCAGTATCAGACGGCGTATCACGACGCGCTGGCGGCGACCTCGACGCCCTACGCGCCGTGGTACATCATCCCGGCCGACTCGAAGACCCATCGCAACGTGATGGTCGCCGAGTTGCTGCTGCGCAGCTTCGAAGGCCTGAAGCTCGAGTATCCGCCGGCGAAGGAATCGCTCAAGGGCGTGAAAGTCGAATGACGTGAGCCATGGTTTCCGCTCCGGATGGAGTCGAACCCTGAGCCATGAACCCCCAACGGATCAACAATAAAGGAACGACATGTTGCGTGTGATTACCGCCAACCTGAACGGCATCCGCTCTGCGGCCAAGAAGGGCTTTTTCGAATGGTTCGGCGAACAGAAAGCGGACATTCTCTGCGTGCAGGAAATCAAATGCTCGCAGGACGACATGACCCCCGAGTTTCTCGCCCCGCACAACTTCACCGGCTACTTTCAGCATGCGGTGAAGAAGGGCTATAGCGGCGCGGGGGTGTATACGCGTCATGAGCCGGACGAGGTGGTGATCGGCTTCGGCAGCGAAGAGTTCGATCCCGAAGGACGCTATGTCGAACTGCGTTTCGGCAAGCTCTCGGTGGTGTCGGTGTATGTGCCGTCCGGTTCGAGCGGCGAAGACCGTCAGCAGGCCAAGTTCCGCTTCATGGACGAGTTCATGCCGCATCTCGCCGAACTGAGCCAGGAACGCGAAGTGATCGTGTGCGGCGACGTCAACATCGTCCATAAGGAAATCGACATCAAGAACTGGAAGAGCAACCAGAAGAATTCAGGTTGCCTGCCGGAAGAGCGCGCGTGGCTGACCAGGCTGTTCGACGAAGTGGGTTACGTCGACGTGTTCCGTACGCTCGATCAACGGCCCGAGCAGTACACGTGGTGGAGCAATCGCGGTCAGGCGTATGCGAAGAACGTCGGGTGGCGGATCGATTATCAGATCGCCACGGCAGGCATTGCCGGCAAGGCAAAGCGCACCGACGTGTTCCGCGACATCAAGTTCAGCGACCACGCGCCGTTGACCGTCGACTACGACCACAAGGTCAAGAAGTAAGCGGGCGTCAGGTGCCCCGCTTGTGCGGGGTGCTTCAGCGCTTCAGTCGCCGCGAACCGGAACGCGCCGCGGGCGGCCGATACCCGCATAGTCGGGCAGCTCGTCGACGGTCTTGCCGATAGCTTTCGCGTAGAGCTGCAGCATGTCCGGCAGCCGTTTCACGATGTCCTGGCGGCGTGCGGCCGTGTACGGATGGCCGTAGATGTAGTCCTGATTGCGATTGCTGTGCGTCGCCGCCGCCAGCTTGTCCCACAGCGTGATCGCGGCGCGCGGATCGTAACCTGCGCGTGAGGCGATGTCGCTGCCGATCACGTCGGCCTCAGTTTCGTCGGTGGGCGTGTACTTCATCTCGAGCAGTTGCGAGCCGATGCCGAGCACCGTCGCGCCCAGATCGGCCAACCCGAATAACTGCGGAATCGTGCCGGACGAATCGAGTTGCGCCGCCTGCTGTTCGCCGAGACGCTCGCGGGCGTGCTCGCGCAGCGCATGGGCGATCTCGTGGCCGAGCAGCATGGCCAGTTCGTTGTCGTTCAGACGCACGCGATCGAGGATGCCGCTGTAGATCACGATCTTGCCGCCCGGCAGACAGTACATGCGGATATCCGGCGAACGGATCACCGCGATGGTCCACTTCCAGTTCTTCGCCCGTTCGTTCCACTTCAGCGAATACGGAATCAGCTTGTCGACGATCGAGCGCACGCGGATCACCCGTGCGTCGCTGGCGGGGTAGAGGCGGTCGGCGTGCTGGGCGCCGTAGACGATCTGTTCGAATTCGTCGGCGGCCTGCGCTTCCAGTGCCGGTGAGGGAATCAGATTGCGGAACACCGCATAGCTGCCGAAATGCAGCTGCTGAGGGGGCGGCGAGTAGGGCGGCGGCACGGACGGCGCTGCGGCCTGGTTGGCGGTGTGTGGCGGCTGTCCGGTGGTCGCGGATGGACTCTGCGGTGCGGTCGGGCTGGAGGGGGCGACGGGCGTGCTGCCGGCGCTGGCTCCGCTCGCTGCACTCGCAGCGCCTGATGTCGCGGCAGAGGGGCTTTCGGCAGGCGCTGCAGCCGGCGCCGCGGCCGGTGCCGACTTCGCGGCGGGCGCGCTCGCCGGCGTGGCCGCGCTGCTCGCCTGCGCGGCAGGCATTGCGCTCGCGTAGGCGCTCCATGGCGCCGCAAGCACACTGCCCGCGCAGAGCAACGCGAGCGCCGCACGCAGTGCGCGACGCGCGGCGGCCGCGATCCCGTGGGGCGGTTTCGCAGCGGCCTTGTGCCGTGCCGCAGGCCCGCTCACGAGCGCAGCCTCCACGGCGCGATGCGCAGCAACAGCAGCATGCCGGGCAGCGCCAGTGCGGTACAGGCGAGGAAGTAGTCGAACCAGCCGATCTGCGCGACCACGTAGCCGCTTGCCGCAGAGGCCAGCGTGCGCGGCACCGAAGCAAGACTCGTGAAGAGCGCGAACTGGGTGGCGGTGTAGCGCGGATCGGTGGTACTGGCGATGTACGCGGTGAATGCCGCCATCGTCAGGCCGGTCGCAAAGGTTTCGAGGCCGTAGACGAGCGCAAGCGCGACCGAGCGTGGATCAAGCAGCACCGTCCAGTCGATGCCGAACACGGACAGCAGCCGCGTCACGGCGTGGCTCGCGAACACGGCGAAATCGTAGATGGCCGTGAGTCCCGGCGACGCCGGTCCGAGATGCGCAAGCCAGGCAAAGCCGAGCGTCGACACCATCTGCAGCACGCCGAACACCCACAGCCCGCGGCCGATGCCGATGCGCATCATCCAGAGTCCGCCGACGATCCCCCCCGCGAGGCTCGCGCCGAACGCGGTGGTCTTGGCGATCACGCCGATCTGCGTGCGCGAGTAGCCGATGTCCAGAAAGAACGACGTCGACAGGTTGGTCGCCATCGTGTCGCCGAGCTTGTACAGGAAGATAAAGCCGAGCACGAACAGTGCGCCGCGCCAGCCGTCGCGCAGGATGAATTCGCGGAACGGTTCGACGATCGCTTCACGCAGGTTGCGCGGCGGCGCGCCGTGCACCTTCGGTTCGCGCACCACGAGCGTCATGATCATGCCCGGCACCATGAACGCGGCCGTCACCATGAAGACGGTGGTCCACGGCAAATGGTCGGACAGAATCAGTGCGAGCGAGCCCGGCACCAGCGCCGCAATCTTGTAAGCGTTGACATGCACCGCGTTGCCGAGACCCTGCTCGGTATCGGTGAGCAACTCGCGCCGGTAGGCATCAATGGAAATGTCCTGGCTGGCGCCGAAAAACGCCACCAGCGCGGTGAGCGCCGCGACCGTCCAGATCGAATCGCGCGGCGACACGAAACCGAGCGCGGCGATCGCGCCGGCCACCAGGACTTGCGTGACCAGCATCCAGCCGCGCCGGCGTCCCGGCCGCCAGCCCGGCAGGCGCGGCACGTAGCGGTCCATCAGCGGCGCCCAGACGAATTTCCACGTATAGGGAAACTGGATCAGCGCAAACAGGCCGATTTCCTTCAGATTGACGCCTTCGGACCGCAGCCATGCCTGCACCAGATAGACGAGCGTGAAGAGCGGCAATCCCGACGTAAAGCCGAGAAAGACGCAGATCAGCATATGCGTGTTGAGAAACGCGCGCCAGCCGGTGTGTTCGACGTGAGCGGTAAGTGCGGGCGCCTCGTGCGGCGGGTTCGACATTTGGGTGAGTGGCGTTAGCTTTTCTTGACGCGATAGACCGCAAGACTACCACGCCAGTTCACCCCCCACCGCACCGCCTGGCCGCCATGCAGCACGACCCGGTCGAGAATCTCGATGCCCACCTCCGGCGCCAGCGCCTCGAAATCCTTGATGGTCAGCACCCGCACGTTCGGCGTGTTGTGCCACTGATACGGCAGCGATTTCGACACCGGCATGCGGCCTCGCAAGACCGAAAGCCGGTGGGCCCAGTAGCCGAAGTTCGGGAACGAGACGATGCATTCCTTGCCGACCCGCACCGTCTCGCGCAGGATCGCGGCGGTCTGGTGGATGGTCTGCAGTGTCTGCGAGAGGATGGCGAAGTCGAAACTGCCGTCTTCGAACAGGCGCAGGCCGTCTTCGAGATTCTGCTGGATCACGTTCACGCCGTTCTTCGTGGCGGCCAGCACTCCGGCGTCGTTGATCTCGATGCCGTAGCCCGACACTTCGAGCTCCTCGGTCAGCGTCGAGAGCAGCGAGCCGTCGCCGCAGCCCAGATCGAGCACCGTCGCGCGCGGTTCGACCCAGCGGGCGATGGCGCGGAAGTCGGGGCGCAGCGCAAGATAATCGAGAGCGCGCTGGTTCATGCGTTCACCTCGGTGGCAATACGTTCGTAATAGGCGCGCATCAGGTTGTGATAACGCGCGTCGTCGAGCAGGAAGGCGTCGTGGCCGTGCGGCGCGTCGATTTCCGCGTAGGTCACCGTGCGTTTGTGATCGAGCAGCGCCTTCACCAGTTCGCGCGAGCGTGCTGGCGCAAAACGCCAGTCGGTCGTGAAGCTGGCGATCAGGTATTTCGCCGTGGTGTGGGCGACGGCTTTCGTCAGGTCGCCGTCGAAGGCCTTGGCCGGATCGAAATAGTCGAGCGCGCGCGTGATCAGCAGATAGGTGTTGGCGTCGAAGTAATCGGCGAACTTGTCGCCCTGATAGCGCAGATACGATTCCACTTCGAATTCGACGTCGAAGTTGAAGTTGTAGGCATCGACGGCGCCTTCCGCGCGACGCAGCGAGCGGCCGAATTTCTCCGCCATGTCGTCGTCCGACAGATACGTGATGTGGCCGATCATGCGCGCCACGCGCAGCCCGCGCTTCGGCTTTACGCCATGCGCGTAGTAGTTGCCGCCGTGGAAGTCGGGATCGGAGAGGATCGCCGAGCGCGCCACCTCGTTGAACGCGATGTTCTGCGCGGACAGCTTCGGCGTGGATGCCACCACGATGCAATGGCCGACGCGCTCCGGATACATCATGCTCCACGCGAGCGCCTGCATGCCGCCGAGGCTGCCGCCCATCACCGCGGCGAAACGCTCGATGCCGAACGCGTCGGCGACGCGCGTCTGCGCGTTCACCCAGTCTTCCACGGTGACGACCGGGAAGCTCGCGCCGTACGGAACGCCCGTGGCGGGATTGAGGCTCATCGGACCGGTCGAGCCGAAACACGAACCGAGGTTGTTCACGCCAATGACGAAGAACCTGTTCGTGTCGAGCGGCTTGCCCGGGCCCACCATATTGTCCCACCAGCCCACATTCTTCGGGTCGTCCGCATAGACGCCCGCCACATGGTGCGAGGCGTTCAGCGCGTGACAGACCAGCACGGCATTGCTGCGCGCAGCGTTGAGCGTGCCGTAGGTTTCCACCATCAGGTCGAAACCGGCCAACGAGCTACCGTTCTGCATGAGCAGCGGCTCGGAGAAATGCATTTTCTGGGGAGCGACGATACCGATTGAATCCATTCATTCCGCCTTCAACAGGGACGGCTAAATGGTGTCGGCAAGGCACGGAAAAGGACGATGTGCGCGGCTGACGACCTCTTTAGCCGCATTTATAGTGAACCGCCGGATGGAATTCCGGCAGGTTCGCGCGCCCGCAATCGAGTCAGCAAATCGGCGCGTCTACGACCGTTGGTGACAACAGTCAGGCGCAAAGTATAGCGGAAAATTCAGCGTGGCAACGCCGGGCGCGCCGGGGCGCGGCCCGGTGCGTGAACCGCCGCTGCGCACGCCGTATACGAACGCAAGGGCGTCCCGCACAGCGCTTACCGTGGTATTCGGAGTTTCGACACGACGTGCCGCCACCTGCGCGATGTGTACGACTGCCTTGGACTACTGAAGAATCAGTCTTAACTGAGCGTCGGCATGTTCGGCCGGATTGCGGGCAAAGCCGCTGCGCACATAGCGGTGCCAGCGCCCGACGATATAGCTGAGCAGCAGGTTGGCCCGCACGGCGGGGTCGTAGTCGGCCGGCAGCGGCACGGTTGCCGGATTGTGCGCGTGTGCCTCGCTCTGCACATTGGCGTCCATCAGGGCGAGCCGCAGGCATTGCTTGAGCGACGCTTCGACCCGTTCGAGCATCTGGTTGACGCGCTCGGTTAGCCGTTCATGCTCGCCCACCAGCGCCTCGCAGGTCAGCACGCGCGTCATGCCGGGATTTTTCGCGGAAAAGTTGAGCAGCATCAAGGCGATGGTTCGTGCCTGCAGCACGCCATTGGGCTCTTTCGTTGCGATCTGGTTGATCAGCCCGAAGATGGATTGCTCGATGAATTCGATCAGGGCTTCGAACATTTGCGCCTTGCTGGCGAAATGCCGGTACAGCGCGGCTTCCGAGACGCCGAGCCGCGCGGCGAGCGCCGCGGTGGTGATCTTCTCGTTCTTCGGCGCCTCCAGCATGGTGGCGAGAGTCTGGAGGATATGCACGCGGCGTTCGCCCGGTTTCAGGCGGGCCGCGCGGGTACTGCCCGTGGCTGGCGGTTCTTCGGTTACGGCTTCGTCATGCTTGTGAATCGGTTGCATGTCTGTCGTCCCTTCAGTCGCACTGAGCGGGTGCCCAATCGGAGTGATTTTAACGAACGGATGCGCTTGTCGACATAGTGCGGCCGGCCCGTGCCCGGCAAGCGGCCCGGAATGCCGCTGGCGCCCGTGTGGCCCGGCAGATGACCGACGATCCACACGGTGCGGATGCCGAGCCTGCGGTAGTTCTTCAGATGCGAGCGCGTGTCTTCGACCAGGATGGCGTCCGCCAGCGGCACGTGGGCGTCGCGCATTGCCCGGCGCAGCATGCCGGCGTCGGGCTTGGCGCGCCAGCCGCGCCGGTCGCGCATGTGTTCGATGGCGATCACGCGCTCGAACAGCCGCTCGACGCGCAGTTCGGCCAGCACCGCCCGCGCGTATTGTTCCGGGGCGTTGGTCAGCACGATCTTGCGGCCGGGCAGGGCGGCGACCAGGCGGGCGAGGCCGCGTTCGCTGTGTACCATCGACGGCAGGTCGGCGAAGGTGTGCACGACCTTCAGGAAGTCATGCGGGTCGATCGGGGTGTGACGGGCGAGACCGAGCAGCGTCGCGCCGTAGCGTTCGGTGTAGCCGACGCGCATGCGGTTGGCTTCGTCGCGGTCCACCTGCAGGGTGTCGATGATGTACTGCGTCATCGCCCGGTTGATCTGCGGAAAGATCGAGTGCGATGCGTGGTGCAGCGTGTTGTCGAGATCGAACAGCCACACCGGACTGCCGCCTGCGATGTGGGGCCGGCGGCGTTTAGCGTGGCTCGAGGGGAAGGTGCGCATGATGACGGGAAACCGGACCGGGTTCGTGCCGCCGCGGTTTGCAATGAACGAGCGGTGGCCTGCGGTCCATCATGCGTGCGGCGGGAGAAAAAAGGAAGGGCAGGGCGCCACGGCGGATGCGGGGCCTGGCGCCTGATGCCGAGACTGCTGTGGTGAGGTCAAGCGAAGCGCCAGGCGGTAGCCTGCCAGGCGAAACAGGCAGCTCATCCACGGGACGCGCTGCCTGGCCAAACATGCTTAGTGCGAGCGGATCATCGTGCCGAACGGCTGTTCGGTCAGGATTTCCAGCAGTACCGAGTGTTCGATACGGCCGTCGATGATGTGCACCGAGCGCACGCCGCTCTTCGCCGCGTCAAGCGCGGAGGAGATCTTCGGCAGCATGCCGCCGGAGATGGTGCCGTCGGCGAACAGCGAGTCGATCTCGCGCGCGGACAGGTCGGTCAGCAGATTGCCTTCCTTGTCCATCACGCCGGGGATGTTGGTCATCATGACGAGCTTTTCGGCGTTCAGCACGACCGCCAGCTTGCCCGCGACCAGATCCGCGTTGATGTTGTACGACAGGCCGTCTTCGCCGAAGCCGATCGGCGAGATCACCGGAATGAACGCGTCGTCCTGCAGTGCCTTCACGACCGCCGGGTTGATCGCCTCGACTTCGCCGACCTGGCCGATGTCGACATACTGGCCGGGGTTCTCGCGATCCGGCATCAGCATCTTGCGGGCGTGGATCAGGCCGCCGTCCTTGCCGGTGAGACCCACGGCGTGACCGCCGAAGTGATTGATCAGCGTGACGATGTCCTGCTGGACTTCGCCGCCGAGCACCCATTCGACGACTTCCATCGTCTCTTCGTCCGTGACGCGCATGCCCTGGATGAAGGTGCCCTGCTTGCCGATTTTCTTGAGCGCCTGGTCGATCTGGGGACCGCCGCCGTGCACGATGACCGGATTGATACCGACCAGCTTCAGCAGAATGACGTCGCGCGCGAAGCCTTGCTTCAGACGCTCCTCGGTCATTGCGTTGCCGCCGTATTTGATGACCACGGTCTTGCCGTGATACTGGCGAATATAAGGCAGCGCCTCGGCCAGAATTTCAGCCTTCAGGGTGGGGGCGATCTGCGAAAGGTCGGGAATTTCGGACATGGCGGCAGGGCTCAGGCACGGAACAGTTGAAACACGGCGAATTGTACAGGACTGGCGCGCTGCAACAGGGTTTTCCATATGCGTTCCGGCGACGAGTGCCGCCGCGCTTCCGCACTGCGCAATGGACGTTGCGCGCACGCCACTTTGGAGGCGGTTCCGAGGGCATTTGCGGGGTATTTGCAGGGGTGTGCCGCCGGCGGCGAGACCGCGCTTTCAGGCGGCTCGCCAGACGTGGCATTATTTCCTGACCGGATGTCCGGTAACTCCATTCGGGATGTGCCATGAATCCGCCCGTTGACCCGACGCATGCGACGAGCGCGCGCTGCCCGCGTTGCGCCAGTGTGTTCGACTGCGCCATGCACGGGCAGCCGTTCGACTGCTGGTGCAAGGCGATGCCGGCGTTGCCCGCAGACCGGCTGGAGCCGGGCGGCCGCTGCCTGTGCCCGGAGTGCCTTGCGGCTGAGATTGCCCGCGTGCAGGCGGGACGTGTGGTTGGGGGTGAAGCGGGCTGAGGGGCTTAAGGGACGTGAAGGGCCTGAGGGGCGCGAGGCCCGGCGTGAGTTTGCCTGCGCTTTGCCTATGCCGGTCGGCGCGTCGCGTGCTTCGTTGCTGGCACTAACGCGGCACCATGTACCGCTCGGCCCTACCGAGGCTGGCCGGCGAGCGCCGCCAGATCGCGCGTCACCTCGTCCAGCACCGGCGCCCACTCGCCGAACTGGCGCTGGCGGTACAGCGTCGCGGTGGGATACCACGGGTTGTCGCGCCGTTCCAGCAGCCATGTCCAGTGCGGATTGACGTCGAGCAGCACCCAGGTGCGCTGGCCGATCGCGCCACCCAGATGGGCGACCGAGGTGCAGACCGTAATCACCAGATCGAGCGCGCTGACGAAGGCCGCGGTGTCGTCGAAACTTTTCAGCTCGGCGGTGTAATCGATCATCGGCAGGCCGGCTGTTTGCGCGGCGGCCACATCGGCCGTGGCGCCCGGCTGCAGCGAATAGAACGCCGCGCCGCCGATGCCACGAAAGGCCGTTGCAAAGCGCTCCCAGCCCACCGCCCGGAACGGATTGCGCTGGTGATTGAGGCTGCCGGTCCACGCCAGTCCCACCTTGAGCCGCTTTTCGCCGGCGAGGCGCGCCTGCCAGGCGGCGCTGGCGGCGGCATCCGGCTGCAGGTAGGGCACCATGCCGGGAAGGGTGTCGTCGAGCGTGCCGAGCACGAGCGGCACGCTCATCAGCGGGATCTCGTAGTCGAATGCGGGCAGCGTCTCGACGCCGCCGCCCGCCGAGTAATCGTCCACGTGGCCGCCGAGGCTGCGCGCGAGGAGCGCCCCCATCTGCGGGAACGAGTTCCAGACGACACGGCCCCCTTGCGCATGCACGCGCGCCGCCAGCAGTGGGATGTAGCGGCAGCACTGCAGGAGATCGCCCATGCCCTGTTCGCCCCACACCAGCAGTGTCTTGCCGGCGAGCGGCTCGCCCTGCCATTGCGGCGCCGGCATTGCCGGCCGGTTGCCGCCCAGTTCCTGAGAACCCTGCCAGCGCGCTTCGTGAGCCGGCCAGCCATTGACGTAGTCGCCACGCACGAGCTGCAGCATTGCCAGGTTCGAGCGCATCGTGGGGTCGCCAGGGGCGTGCTCGCAGGCGGCTTGCGTGTGCCCGACGGCCTCGTCCCAGCGTTGCGCTTCCTTGAGCGCCAGCGCATAGTTGTTCAGCGCGAGCGGACTGTCGGGCGCCAGTTCGACGGCGCGGGCGCCCGCTTCCAGCGCGCGCGGCAAGTCCATCGCGAAGCGGCTCGCCTGGGCGAGATTGGTCCAGGCGTTGCTGTCGAGCGGGTCGGCCTGGAGCGCGCTTTCCAGCAGCGCGACCTGCTCGGTGAGGTCGCCTCCGGCAAGCGAGAGCGCGCCAGCCAGATTGGTGCGCAGTTGCGGCAGTTGTGGATCGAGAGCGAGCGCATGGCGATACGGCGCGAGTGCGTCGCGGTGCCGGTTCGCCAACTGCAGCGCGTAGCCGAGGCGGAAGCTGGCGATGGCTTCATCGGGCCGCAGTTGCGCAATAATGGCGGCGAATGCGACGGCGTCCTCATGCCGGCGTTGCTCAAGCAAACCGCGGGTGATGCGCTCGGTCGCGTCGTGGTCGACGGCTTGCAGGAGCGCCGCGGCTTCGAGCCAGATAGCGCGCGCTTCGGCCTGGCCGTTGTGCTGTGCCAGCGCGGCACGCTGCAGGAAAGTGAGAAACGCGGGCCACGCAGGGTGGCCGGAGTCGGAAATCATAGGCGGCATGAATCGGTCCAGGCGCTGTCGCGATTTTTTGTCAAGCGGTCGATGGTACCGTCGAACCCCAACGCAGTGGGTCGGACAACTCCGAACAGGTAAACTGGCGTCATGCATCGTATAACCAACACCGGCCGGGTCAACCTGGGACATCTGTTCTGGCTGCGCAGTCTCGCGATTATCGGCCAACTGGTGACCATCGCGGTCGTGCAGACCTTTGTCGGCGTGCATTTGCCGCTGCCGGCCATGCTGCTCGTCATCGGCCTCGAAACGGTATTCAACGGCCTCACCTGGCTGCGCGTCTCGAAGCAACGGCCCGAGTCCAATCTCGAATTGTTCGGCCAACTCTGGGTCGATCTCGGCGCGCTGTCGGCACTGCTGTTTCTCTCGGGCGGCACGACCAATCCGTTCGTCTCGCTTTATCTGCCCTCGCTGGCGATCGCCGCCGCCGTGCTGCCGTGGCACCTGATGTTGTGGCTCGCCGGCTTCGCGGTGGCCTGCTATGCCGTGCTCGGCTTCGATTCCGTGCCGCTGAATCTCGACAATCCCGCCAACCTGTTCGACTACTACCGCGCCGGCATGTGGGTGAACTTCACGGTGAGTGTCGGCCTGATTGCATGGTTCGTCGCGCGGATGTCGCGAGCGCTGCGTCAACGTGACGCAGCGCTCGGCGACGCCCAGCAACGCCTGCTGCGCGACGAACGCGCGGTGGCCCTCGGCGTGCAGGCGGCGACGGTCGCCCACGAGATCGGTACGCCGTTGTCGACCATTGCTATGCTGTCCGAAGAGTTGCGCGATGCGGCGCGCAGCGACGCGGGCCTTGCCCCCTATAGCGCCGACCTGGAATTGCTCGAGCAGCAGATGACGCTGTGCACGTCGGCGCTGGCACGCCTACGCTCGCGCGCATCGACGCCCGGGAGCCGGCAGCCGGTCGGCGAATGGCTCGAGTCGTTCGCGCAGCAGTGGCGTTTGCGCCATCCGCACGTCAAATTCGAGCGCCTGGGTACGCCGCCGGCCGGAGTCGACCTTGACGATACGGTCGCGGTCAGCCAGATTCTCACGATCCTGCTGGACAATGCAGCGCGAGCGAGCCGTGATCACGTGACGCTGGCGGCCACGCTGTCGCAGCAGGACGAGCGGATCGAATTTGAAGTTTGCGACGCCGGGCCGGGTATTCCGGCGTCGTTGCGCGGCTCGCTTGGGGCGATGCCGGTCGACAGCACCCAAGGCGGCCATGGCGTGGGCCTGTATCTGGCGTTTTCGGCGGCGGCACGGCTTCGCGGTTCGATCGAGCTGACCGACGTCAAGGAGACCAGACCGCGCGGCACGCGTGCAGTGCTGCGGCTGCCCGTGGCGGGTCGACAATCATCCGGTGTGGGCCCTACAGGCGCCGCGCCATCCAATACGGAGAAACAGGCATGAGCGACATGAATTTTCTGGTGATCGACGACGACGAAGTGTTCTCCGGCATCCTCGCGCGCGGTCTGACGCGGCGCGGTTTTACGGTGGCCGAAGCGCATAACGCCGAGGAAGCGATCAAGCTCGCGAATCAGCAGAAGTTCGGCCAGATCACGGTGGACTTGCACCTGGGCAACGATTCGGGCCTCACGCTGGTGGCGCCGCTGCGCGAACTGCAACCGGACGCGCGGATGCTGGTGCTGACCGGTTATGCGAGTATCGCGACGGCTGTTCAGGCGGTGAAGGACGGCGCCGATAACTATCTGGCCAAGCCGGCCAACGTGGAGACAATTCTCTCGGCACTCCAAAGCGAAGCGAGTGCGCTGCAGGCGGAGGAGGCAATCGAGCATCCCACGCCGCTTTCGGTGGCGCGCCTCGAATGGGAGCACATCCAGCGGGTGCTGGCCGAGCATGGCGGCAATATTTCCGCAACCGCTCGTGCGTTGAACATGCACCGGCGCACGTTGCAACGCAAGCTGGCGAAACGGCCGGTGAAGCAGTAGGCGTTGCCGCGCGAGTAGTCAGTCAGTGCAGCCATGGGCGATGCGTCGCCCGTGGTCACACCGCTTCAATGAAAAACGGGCGGCCTCGCGAGAGACCGCCCGTCTTTTATTGCGTTGCGCTTTTGCCGGAGCGGAGGTCCGCCAGGCACATCATGCGCAAAGCCGTCCTGCAAGCGCTGCGGCGTTACAGCACGTAGCGCGACAGATCTTCGTCATCCGCGACTTCGTTCAGCGCGCGGTCGACATAGGCCGCATCGATCCGCACGTTGGTGCCGGCATGATTGCCGGCCGCAAACGACACCTCTTCGAGCAGCTTTTCGATCACCGTGTACAGCCGGCGTGCACCGATATTCTCGGTCTTCTCGTTCACCGAGAAGGCGATCTCCGCCAGGCGGCGAATGCCGTCTTCGGCGAAGTCGAGATGCACGTCTTCCGTGGCGAGCAAAGCCTGGTATTGCTTCACGAGGCTCGCGTCGGTGGAGACGAGGATCGATTCGAAGTCGTTCACGGACAGCGAATCCAGCTCGACGCGAATCGGGAAACGGCCCTGCAACTCGGGGATCAGATCGCTCGGCTTCGCGAGATGAAACGCCCCGCTGGCGATAAACAGGATGTGATCGGTCTTGACCATCCCGTACTTGGTATTGATCGTCGTGCCTTCGACGAGCGGCAGCAAATCGCGCTGCACTCCCTGACGTGAGACCTCGCCGCCGCCGGCTTCGCTGCGCGAGGCGATCTTGTCGATTTCATCGAGAAACACGATGCCGTTCTGCTCGACGTTCTGCACCGCCTTGGTTTTCACTTCCTCGTCGTTGAGCATCTTCGACGCTTCCTCGTCGGTCAGCAGCTTCAACGCTTCCTTCACCTTGAGCTTGCGGCGGGTCTTCTTGCCGCCGCCGAGATTGGCGAACATCGACCGGATCTGCTCGGTCATGTCTTCCATGCCCGGAGGACCCATGATGTCCATGCCCGCTTGCGGCTGCTCGACGTCGAGCTCGATTTCCTTGTCGTCGAGCAGGCCTTCGCGCAGGCGCTTGCGGAAGGTCTGGCGGGTCGTGCTGCCTTCGTCGACGGTGTCGGCGGGGCTCGAACTGGCGCCGAATCCGACCGGCCGCGCGCTTGGCAGCAGGATCTCGAGGATGCGGTCTTCGGCCTGGTCTTCAGCCTTGGTGCGCACCTTGCGCATTTCCGTTTCGCGGGTCTGCTTCACCGAAATTTCGATCAGGTCGCGCACGATGCTGTCCACGTCGCGGCCCACGTAACCCACTTCGGTGAACTTGGTGGCTTCGATCTTGATGAACGGTGCGTCAGCGAGCTTGGCGAGACGCCGGGCGATTTCCGTCTTGCCGACGCCCGTCGGTCCGATCATCAGAATGTTCTTCGGCGTGATTTCCTGGCGCAGCGGCTCGCCCACCTGCTGACGGCGCCAGCGGTTGCGCAGCGCCACCGCGACCGCTTTCTTCGCGCGGCCTTGGCCGATGATGTGCTTGTCGAGTTCCGAGACGATCTCGGCAGGGGTCATGGTGCTCATCGTGGGTCCTTACTCGATCGTCTCGATAACGCGGTTGTGATTCGTGTAGATGCACATGTCGCCGGCAATCTGCAGCGACTTCTCGACGATCTCGCGCGGCGACAGCTCCGTGTTGTCGGCGAGCGCCTTGGCCGCCGCCTGCGCATACGCGCCGCCCGAGCCGATTGCGCAGATGCCGCCTTCCGGGTCCAGCACGTCGCCGTTGCCGGTGATGACGAGGGTGGTGTGCGCGTCGGCCGCGATCAGCATGGCTTCGAGCCGGCGCAGCATGCGGTCGGTGCGCCAGTCTTTGGCAAGCTCGACGGCCGAGCGGGTCAGGTTGCCCTGGTGTTTTTCAAGTTTGGCTTCGAAGCGGTCGAGCAGCGAAAAGGCGTCGGCTGTGCCGCCGGCGAAGCCGACCAGCACCTGGCCGTTATAGATGCGCCGGACTTTTTTGGCACCGCCCTTCATGACGATGTTGCCCAGCGTGACCTGTCCGTCGCCCCCGAGGGCTACCTTGTCGCCGCGGCGCACGGATACGATCGTCGTGCCGTGAAATTGCTCCATATGCGTTCCTTTTGCAAAACGGGTAGGACGCGGCAGCGCTCGCACGCCATCGCGCCGATGCGCCGGGCGCTACCGCCTGAAGCCGATAGAGCGCACGGCGCGCGACGTCAAGCCAGCAAAGGGCGGCCCGCGCGCTCGTACGACGCATGTCGGGTTTATTTTAGGGCGGGCGCTGTCATATCAAGAGCCAGCCGAACGGCATAGGGCGGAAAAACGCCGGAAAAAAGCGGCAGAGACGGGGTAGGACGCGAGGGGATGGGAGCCGCGGCGACCAAATGACTGGTGCGCGGCGGGCGCGGTGCCCGGAGCGGTAAAAGATGCTGGTGACCGGGGCACAGGCGGGGCGGGTATGCGGCGTAAAGCGGGACGCCGGGCGCCAGCCCCCACTGGCCGCAAAGAAAAAGGCGCACAGCTCACCGTGCGCCTCTCAACGAAGCAGCGTGTCAGGGCGGGCCGTAGGCCGCGCCGCAGGCGTTCAGTCGCCGAACAGCTTCTGGCGCAGTTCGCGGCGTTCCTGCGCTTCGAGCGACAGGGTAGCTGTGGGCCGGGCCAGCATACGCGGAATGCCGATCGGCTCGCCGGTTTCTTCGCACCAGCCGTAGTCGCCCGATTCGATGCGCGCGAGCGATTGCTGCACCTTCTTCAGCAGCTTGCGTTCGCGGTCGCGCGTGCGCAGTTCCAGCGCATGCTCTTCCTCGATCGTCGCGCGATCGGCCGGGTCCGGCACGATCACGGTTTCGCGCAGGTTTTCGGTCGTCTGGCCGGCATTGCGGAGAATCTCCGCCTGCAGCTGTTCAAGCTTGTTCTTGAAGAAAGCGAGCTGATCCTCATTCATGTAATCCTTGTCGCTCATCTTCAGGATTTCGGCTTCGGTCAAGAGTCGTTTCGTCGTCATCTGGCTTGCTTCTTCAATGTGAGGCAAAACTCGTACATGTTGCCCGCACTTTCGTGTTGCCCGCAAAGGCGGTGAAACGCTCAATGAGCGCCGGCGAACACGGACGGTGGGCTGTCGTGACGCCGAAGCGCCGGACGCCTAAGCGCTGGGCGCCCTGGCGTCGATGCGGGGCCGAACTCCTCTGGAAACGATCTTCAAATGCTCCTGAGGCATTGCTTACCGGCGGCGTGCCTGTTGCGGCGGTGGGCCAGCCAGCTTGTCGGCGTGCTGCTTCCCGGACAAGATTTTCCGGCGCCGTGTCAGGCCCGGCGCGGGATACGCGCTGACCGGGCAATCGTTCTCATTCTCCAGTGGGCACGTATTGTAACTGAATCACAATCCGTCACCGCAACCGGGATTATTCCGGGCCGCGGCACGCCATTATCCCGAAAATATAACGCGCGAACGCCTAAAAAGCGATGCCCGTGCACGATTCCTGCAACAGGGTTTTCACGCGTTTTTCACAGGTTGCGTGCTTCCTGGGTGCTTTTGGGCAGAACCGGGGGCTTTTCGAGCCCCACGCATTCTTCGTTCCCGGCTCTGCGACCCCTGCCGCCCCTGCCGGCGGCCGTTCAGACGAGGCAAGCGCTCAGGCCGTCGGTAATCAGGTCTTGCGGCAATTCGATGCCGATAAAGACCATCTTGCTGTTTTTCTTTTCGACCGGTTGCCATTTGGCGGCCAGATCGCTGCCCATCATCTGATGCACGCCCTGGAACACCACCTTGCGGTCGACGCCCTTCATGTACAACACGCCTTTATAGCGCAGCAGCCGCTCGCCGTAGATCTGCAGGATGCCGCCCAGGAAGTCCTCGAGCTTGTTCGGATCGAACGGGCGGTCGCTGCGGAAGACGAACGACTTGATCTTGTCGTCGTGATGCGCGTGGTGGTGATGGCCGTGGTCGTGGCCTTCGTGATCGCAGTGGCCGTGATCGTGGTCGCAATTCGCGTGGTCGTCATGCGTATGGCCGTGCTCGTCGTGCGCGTGGGCGTGGCTGTGCGCGTGCTCGTCTTCAGCCAGGAAGTCCGGGTCGATTTCCAGCTTCGAATTCAGGTTGAAGCCGCGCAGGTCGAAGATTTCCTTGATGTCCGCTTCGCCGAAATTCACCATCTTGATCGCCGCGCGCGGGTTCATGTGCAGCAGGCGATGACGCAGCGCGTCCAGCGCGGCTTCGTCGACCAGATCGGCCTTGGTGATGAACAGGCGATCGGCGAAACCGACCTGGCGCTGCACCACTTCGTGCTCGTCGAGCTGGTGGTTGGCGTGCTTGGCGTCGACCAGCGTGATGATCGCGTCGAGCAGGAATTCGTCGGCGATCTCGTTATCCATGAAGAACGTCTGCGCGACCGGACCCGGATTCGCGAGACCTGTGGTTTCGATCACGACGCGGTCGAAATCCAGCTCGCCGGCGCGCTTTTTCGCCGCCAGGTCGCCGAGCACGCGCGCCAGGTCGCCGCGGATCGTGCAGCAGATGCAGCCGTTGCTCATCTGGATGATCTGCTCGTTCGCGTCCTGCACGAGGATTTCGTTGTCGATATTCTCTTCGCCGAACTCGTTCTCGATCACGGCGATCTTCATGCCGTGCTTTTCGTTCAGGATGCGCTTGAGCAGGGTGGTTTTGCCGCTGCCGAGGAAGCCGGTCAGGATAGTGACGGGAATCATGGTGGTCGCCTGTTTGTGCGTGAATCTGTGCGTGAATCGGAATGCCTGGAGCGGCGGCAGACATAAGCCTGCGCCGTTCGAGCTAATCGGTTATTGAAACATATCTGTCAAGCCGCTGCAGACGGCGGGCCTTCGGGCACTCAGGCACCCGGTCCGCCCGCCGCGCGGGAAATAACCCTCAAACTATGGGCGATCAGGCGATTTGCAACAATAGGCCTTTCAGATACTCGCCTTCCGGGAAAGCCGTGAGCAGCGGATGGTCGACGCCGGCCCCGAGGCGCTTGAGGATGCGGGCGTCGACGCGGGCATCCGCGGCCGCGCCGGCAACGATCTTCTGGAACAGCTCCGCGTCGATGGCGCCGGAACACGAATAGGTGAACAGCAGGCCGCCCGGGCGCAGCAGCTTGAGGCCGGTCAGGTTGATGTCCTTGTAGGCCCGCGCGGCGCGGTCCACGTGTTCGCGCGACGGCGCGAATTTGGGCGGATCGAGCACGATCAGGTCGAAGCGCTCGCCTTCTTCGTGGAGCCGGCGCAGCGTCTTGAACGCGTCGGCGTCGAGCCAGGTGGCGCGGGCGGCGTCGAAGCCGTTGGCGGTGACGTTCTGTTGCGCGAGCGCCAGAGCCTCGCCGGAGGAGTCGATCGACACCACCCGTTTTGCCCCGCCCTTGAGCGCCGCCAGCGAGAAGCCGCCGGTGTAGCAGAAGCAGTTCAGCACGTCGCGATCCTGGGCGAGCTCCTGCACGAGGGCGCGGTTGTCGCGCTGATCGACGTAAAAGCCGGTCTTGTGGCCGTTACGCACGTCGACGTGGTAGCGCACGCCGTTTTCGCTGGCGATCAGCGGGTCGGACGGCGGCTCGCCCGCCAGCACGCCGGTGATCTGTTCCAGGCCTTCCTTCTCGCGGATCGACACGTCCGAGCGCTCATAGACGTTCGGGCAGCCGGTGGCGGCGCTTAAGGCCGCGACGATCGCCTCCTTCCACGCCTCGACCCCGGCGGCCATGAACTGGCAGACGAGCTGGCTGCGCTGGCCGGCGTCGTCGGCGACGTAGTGATCCACGATCAGGCCCGGCAGGCCATCCGCTTCGCCGAAGATCAGGCGCACGGCGCCGGTGTTGTGCACCATCGCCTGACGATGCTCGATGGCGCGCTGCACGCGGCGCTTGAAGAACGCGTGGTCGATCGGCTCCGCTTCGTCGAAGCTCCAGACCCGCGCGCGAATCTGCGAATGCGGGCTGTAGGCGGCGCGCGCCAGAAAACGGCCGTCATGCGAGCGGACCAGCACGGTAGCGCCGGCGGCCGGCTTCCCGTCGACGCGGTCGATGGCGGTCGCGTAGACCCACGGATGGCGGCGCAGCAGCGACTTTTCTTTCGACGGTTTGAGCGTAACGGTATTCATGACTTCGTGAGGTATTCAGCAGAACAATAGGCCGCTCGAGGCGGCGAAACTGGCGAGAGCGGGCGCCGAACGCCCACCAGAAGCGTTCGTCTCAGTCGCGTTTTTTGGCGCGCGGATGCGCCTGGTCGTAGACGTGCGCGAGGTGCTGGAAATCGAGCGCGGTGTACACCTGCGTGGCGGTGATGCTGGCGTGCCCCAGCAGTTCCTGCACGGCGCGCAGATCGCCGCTCGACTGCAGCACATGGGTGGCGAACGAGTGGCGCAGCACGTGCGGATGGACATTGGCGGGAATGCCGGCGACCAGCGCCATGCGCTTGACGCGCTCGCGCACGACGTTCGGCGACATCCGGTTGCCGCGCGCCGACAGAAACAGCGGATGCGGGTCTTGCTTGACGAATTCGCCGCGCACCGCGAGCCACGCGTTGAGCGCATCGAGCGCCTTGCTGCCCACGGGCACAATGCGGCGCCGGTTGCCCTTGCCGAGCACTTCGACTTCGGCGGAATCGAGCTTGAGCCAGCCGGCGGAACGGTAGCCGCCGGTGTCGGCGAAGCGGGCGTCGAGCCCGACCAGTTCCGCGAGGCGCAAGCCGGACGAATAGAACAGTTCGAGGATCGCGTGATCGCGCAGCCCTTCTGCCGTGCCGGCGGCGGGCGCTTCCATCAGCCGGTTGGCATCGTCGACCGAGAGCGCCTTGGGCAGCGTTTTCGCCTGCTTCGGTGCGCGCACTGTCGCAACCGGATTGGCCGGCAGGTCGACCCGCCCGGCGAGCCAGCGGTAGAAGGCCCGCCATGCCGACAGCCGGTGACTGATCGAACGCGCCGTCATGCCGGCCGCGTGGGCTCTCGAAACCGCGCCGCGGATGTCGATGGCGGTCAGGCTTTCGAGCGGCCGGCCTTTGGCCAGCCGCTTCAGTTCGTCCAGTTCATGGGTGTAGCCGCGCAACGTATGCGCCGATAGCCGCCGCTCGTGCTCGAGATTCGACAGGTAGTCGGCGATCGGATCGGCGGTGGTCACAGTGGGTCGGCGGCGGGTGGCGGATCGGCCGTTCAGCGCGGCAGCAGGCGGCTGAGCGCCGCGCTGGCCAAGGCGCCGATCTGCGTCAGGAAGTCGGTCGCCATGCCGTCGTGGAAGCGCCGCGGGTCGGACGAGCCCATCACCAGCAAGCCGAAAGTCGGCGTCTCTTCCTTGCCCTCGGGGTCGCGCAGCGCGAGCAGCGCGATCGATTCCGTGGCATGCCCGCCTTCCTGCGGCTCGGCGCCTTCAGCGGGCACGGACGTCACCGCCGGCACGAGCCATTGCGCCGCTTCGAAGCCGGAATTGGCGCCGCAATACGGTGTGGTGAGGCTGTTCGCGAAGATCCGCACTTCCTCGCCAACCTGACGCGCGAAGTCGGCCTGGGTGTAGGGCTCGGCGACGTCCCACACGCGCAGCGCCGCCTGCGGCACGTCGAACACATCGCGCAGGCCGTTGGCGATGGTGCGCGGCAGTGCGTACGGATCGCGCTCGGACATCACGCGGATGGTCCAGCGGTTGAACTTCGACGCAATGCTGTCGTTCTCGTGCCCGTAGCGCAGCAGTTCGGCGAGGCGCCGTTCGAGATGCTTGTTCTTCTCGCGCAGCATTTCCATCTGCCGTTCCTGCAGCGAGACCGCGGCTTTGCCGTGCGGATTCGCGAGCTTGATGGTCGCGAGCATTTCCGCGTGTTCGGCGAAGAATTCGGGGTTGGCGAGCAGGTATTCAGCGACTTCGCGATCGTTCATGGTTTCGGCTAAAGGACTACGCCCTCACGCGGGCGCATCGGTCAATGGGGTCAGTCGGTCACGTGTCTGGTTGGGTACGGCCATGCCTCGGGCCACGCGTCGTGGCCGCTTAGTCGGCCAGTTCGATTTCACCTTCGAATACGGTCGCAGCGGGCCCGGCCATCAGGAGCGGCGCATCGTCGTGTTCGCCATTCCAGGAAATTGTCAGCGCGCCGCCATGGGTATGCACCTTCACCGGCGAATCGAGCAGCCCGCGGCGGATCCCGGCGGCGACCGCCGCACAGGCGCCCGTGCCGCATGCCAGTGTCTCGCCGGCGCCGCGCTCGTAGACGCGCAGGTTGATCTCGTTGCGCGCGACGATCTGCATGAAGCCGGCGTTCACCCGTTGCGGGAAGCGCGGATGATGTTCAATGATGGGCCCTTCGATCAGCACCGGAAACGCCTCGACGTCCTCGACCACCTGCACGGCGTGCGGATTGCCCATCGAGACGACCGAGATCCAGCGTTCGACGCCGTTCACCTCGAGCGGCCAGAGCGTGTCGCCACCCTCGCGGCGTCCGTCGAGGCGGCTTGCGTCGAACGGCACGCGGGCCGGTTCGAACACAGGCACGCCCATATCCACCGTGACTTCGCCGTTGTCCTGCATGGTCAGCGTGATGACGCCGTTTTGCACCTGGACCCGCACGCTGCGCTTGTCGGTCAGGCGCGTGTCGCGCACGAACTTGACGAAGCAGCGCGCGCCGTTGCCGCAGTGCTCGACCTCGCCGCCGTCGCAATTGAAAATGCGGTACCTGAAATCCACGCCCTCGATGGTGGGCTTTTCGACCAGCAGGAGCTGATCGGCGCCGACGCCGAAGTGCCGGTCCGCGAGCGCGCGCACTTGCTCCGCGCTCAGCTTGAGCGGCTGCGTAAAGCCGTCGAGCACGACAAAGTCGTTACCCGCGCCGTGCATCTTGGTGAATTTCAGTCTCATGTCGCTATTGTAAGGGACGCGCGCGGACGTGCGCCGAACGCCGTTTTTATTGCGCCGGGATCCTTCGTGTTGCGGGGCTCGCCATTTCCGCCAGGCGGCTCCCGCGTTGCGTTCAGTACACGCTCGGCTCGCCCGGCGGCCGCGTCTTGAAGCGCTTGTGCACCCAATAATATTGTTCCGGCATCAGCGGAATCTGCTCTTCCAGGAACGCGTTCATGCGGCGCGCGTCGGCTTCGTCGTCGCCGGTGGGGTAGTGGTCCCACGGCTTGAACACCTTGAGACGATAGCCTTTGTAGTTCGGCAGCACTTCGCCGATGAACGGCACCACCTGCGCCTGGCCGACCTTGGCAAGCCGCCCGACGGCGGTCAGCGTGCAGGCCGGCACGCCGAAAAACGGCACGAAGGCCGAATTGCGCATGCCGTAGTCCATGTCGGCGCCGAGCATCACCGGCTTTTTGTCGCGCAGCCAGCGCAGCACCATGCGGGCGCTGTCGGCGCGGCTTGCCATGTCCGCGCCGAAGCGGGCGCGCGCCGCCTTGGCGACGGCCTCGAGTTCCGGGTTCGACATGGGCTGATACAGCGAGCCGCATTGGCGCCTGAGCGAATAGTTCAGGAAGATCGAGCCCGCCTCGATACCGACGAAGTGAAAGCCGAGAAACAGCGTGGGCGGCAGGTTGGGGTCGGTGAGGTCGATCGCGCTGTCGAGCTGGATCAGCTTTTCGAGCTTCCTGGCCGAGCCGAACCACTGGACGCTGCGCTCCACATAGCTGCGGATGGCGTGGCGGAAATGCTTCTGCGCGACGTCTTCACGGCGCTCGTCGCTCCATTCGGGGAAGCACAGCTTCAGGTTGATATGGACGATGCGCTTGCGCCGGCTGGGGATCTGATAGAGCAGCCAGCCCAGGCCGTCGCCGATGCGGGCGATGAGGCCGTAGGGCAAAAGCGCAAACAGTTTCAGCAGTCCGATGGCGAGTTTGGCTCCGAAGCGGCTCAGCATGTCGCCGCTCCACGGCGGGCACCTGAGGACGCGGCGCTCAAGGAAACCGAAAACGAGTCGAAATACAACACGCGTGGGTACTCTGTGACAAATGTAGGAAGTCGCTATAATAAGGGCTTCGCCGAGTTAATAGACAACTTGCGGGGCGAAGCTGGCAGGTGCGATCCACGCGATACGCGCCCGCTAGTCAGGAAATCCGCTAAAGCGTCGCCGCTTCAGGCCTCCGAAGCTGGCTACGTGAAACTCAACCGTAACCACATAACAGGAGTCTGCAACGTGGCAAACGACTATCTCTTCACCTCAGAATCCGTTTCCGAAGGCCATCCGGACAAGGTCGCGGACCAGATCTCGGACGCGATTCTCGACGCCATCCTGGCTCAGGACAAATATTCCCGCGTCGCCGCTGAAACGCTGTGCAACACGGGTCTGGTCGTGCTGGCCGGTGAAATCACCACCACCGCCAACGTCGATTACATCCAGGTCGCGCGCAATACGATCAAGCGCATCGGCTACGACAACACCGATTACGGCATCGACTACCGCGGTTGCGCGGTGCTGGTCGCGTACGACAAGCAGTCGCCGGACATCGCCCAGGGCGTGGACCGTGCGCACGACAACAACCTCGACCAGGGGGCGGGCGACCAGGGTCTGATGTTCGGCTTTGCGTGCGAAGAAACACCGGAGTTGATGCCGCTGCCCATCCACCTCTCGCACCGTCTGGTCGAACGCCAGGCTAACCTGCGCCGCGACGGCCGTCTGCCCTGGCTGCGTCCGGATGCGAAGTCGCAGGTCACCGTGCGCTACGTCGACGGCAAGCCGCATTCAATCGACACGGTCGTGCTGTCCACGCAGCATTCGCCGGACATCGAGCTGTCCACACTGCGCGAAGCCGTGATCGAAGAAGTCATCAAGCCGACGCTGCCGGCTGAGCTGATCAAGGGCGACATCAAGTTCCTGGTCAACCCGACCGGCCGGTTCGTGATTGGCGGCCCGCAAGGCGATTGCGGCTTGACCGGCCGCAAGATCATCGTCGACACGTACGGTGGCGCGGCTCCGCACGGCGGCGGCGCGTTCTCGGGCAAGGATCCGTCGAAGGTCGACCGTTCGGCGGCTTACGCCGGCCGCTATGTCGCGAAGAACATCGTGGCTGCGGGTCTCGCGTCGCGCTGCCTGATTCAGGTGTCGTATGCGATCGGCGTGGCGCAGCCTACGTCGGTGATGGTCAACACGTTCGGTACGGGCCGCGTGTCGGATGCAACGATCACGCGCCTCGTTCAGGAACACTTCGACCTGCGTCCGAAGGGCATCATCCAGATGCTGGACCTGCTGCGTCCGATCTACGAAAAGAGCGCCGCTTACGGCCACTTCGGCCGCGAAGAGCCGGAATTCACGTGGGAGGCGACCGACAAGGCGCTGGTCCTCGCTGAGGCCGCAGGCACGGAGCCGGTGGCTGCGCTGGCTTAAGCCACGTTTGTCTGGCGGTTTTGAATGAAGGACAGGGACGCGAATCCCTGTCCTTTTTTATTTGAAACGCGTGTTTCGTCGCGGGAATACGTGCTTGAGCCGAGCGGCGGGTTGTCTGTGACAGGCCGGCTACGTTGCCCGGGAACCGTCGGCATTCAACAGACGAAACTCCGCAGGCGATTCTTCCAGCGAGTTCGTGGCCCTGATTTGCAGTATTAGGTTGGCAAGGCCCGAGTAGTCGAATTGGGCGCACCACTTTGCCATTCGGGACATTGCCTTGATTAGCGGCTCCGTGTGCTGCCCTTGTGTCAGCACTCGAAGGCAGTCGACAAACTGAGGGTGGAACAGCGTCGGGATGATGATGCGACAGCGCTCGACTCTGGATAGCTCGGCGTTCATGATCAATCGCGACAAGCGGCCGTTACCGTCCTCGAACGGATGAACTTCGGCAATCAGGAAAAGATAGTAGATGGCCCGAGCAAGTCCCTCGGGAACTGCAAGCGCCAGGCGGGACCCTTCTGCAAGGGTTCCGCGTACGTGCGAAGGCTGTACGAATTGCGTCGTGCCCGCATAGTTCGATTCGAGTTTCAGCTGCCCAGGACGAGCCTCGGGGCGTCGCTCAAGCATTCTCAGATGCCGCTCCTGAAGGACATCGACGAAGTCGTCACCGACCGGAGGTACGGCTGCCCTGGTGTCGGTACTGTTGGCGAGATTGAACACTCCCAAAATGTCGTGAGAATCCTTAGGTCGTTGAGGAACGATCTTATTGCGCAGGACGATCCCTTCGGCTTCCTCCACGGAGAATTTGGTCCCCTCTACGTAGTTGGAAAAGTACGACTCGAAGAACGCGAAATTGATTCGGCCGCTGCCTGGCGCAGCGACCTCGGCAATATCCGGCAGCACTGCGACGCGTAGCGCGGTCGCGAGGGTACCGAAGAGGTTGATGCGGTTCGTATCAATGGGCGTGCCGTTAGCGATGGCCAATCCTGTCTTGGTTTTGAGCGTCCCTTTCGAGTGAGTGCTCAGCAGCGCCCCGATCATACTGTTGAGTACATCAAAACTGGCCCCGGCGGCCAATGGAACGGACAATTCCCGAGCGCGGTCGCGAATCCGGTTTAGCCCAGTTTCCTTGTTTGCGTTCAGGCAGTTGATGAGGCGCTCCTCCACCTCCTCGTGCGACGCGCGGGTCGTCGCAGAGCCACGGCTTAGATTTTCGAGCAGAGCGCGTTCGAAAGAAGACCAATACAGGTCAAATGATCCAAGTGGAAAATCTCCGGGCTGGCGGCCGGGGCCCTTAAGCAAGACCAGAGTGAGGCCGGGATAGCGGATGCGCCGGTTGAAGCGCGTGGGATGCGATATCACGACCTCGTTGGTCGCTGTGATACCGCGCGTGAACGCGCTGAGATGCGAAACGACGCCGCCAGGGACGGCGTGCGCGGCAAGCTTTTGCCAGTTCCGCTGAACTCGCCCTGCGATTTCTTCATCGACTCCAGCTTCGACGTAGACACCCGGGGCGACTCGCGTCAAGAGTCCGCTCTTGGCGCGCCGCTGGAGGTCGCGGTCGAATGCAGCGTCGCCGGTCGCAAACAGCACTTCATCGAACTGTCGTTTTTCCGCTTTTAAGCCGCTCATTTTCGCCCGCGCGTGTCGTATTTCAGCTTTTATTATAGTGCTTTTGTCGTTTTTCAGCTAAATCCGAGGCGTGCTGAGGCACATGGTCCGTCGCTTTCCCGCTAAAGAACTGGGATTCTGGACGAGAAATGTCGCCGAAGCGCTAAGCTGGACGCGATTTTGTCGCGAACGAGCTTATTTAGCGTGGCGGACGCCATAGGAGGGTGTATCGGAGAGCTCTAAGCAATGGTTGCCACTGGGTAGTACAAAAAATCGCACTAAACGCATGCCTCAGCGGCTTGCGAACCCAAACCACCCTTCACTGCTAAACGACATCCGGCGCGGCCGACGGCTGGTGCTGCGTGGCGCGGCGACGCGTGGCGCGGGCAGCGCGCGCAACGGCGTCGGCTTGCGCAGCAGCGTGCGCAGCGAAAAGCGGCGCGAGCCGGCTTGCGTGCGCAGTGCGATGAAGAACGTCTGGAACCAGGTGCGGATGCCGTCCACCGGTTTGGCGTCGCGCCATTGCCCGGCGAGCGCGCGGGTACGGGTTGCGTGGTGGCGCAGCGCGCGCACGACATGGCGGCGCGCGGGACGCGCTGCCTTGAGGGCGGCGCGGGTAAGACGGGTGCTCAGGAGAGTGTGCATGGCTTCAAAGGTGGGCAGCGTGTCGCGCGACGGGAGGTGCTAGAAAAAGCAGCACCAACTATGCCAGCGGGAGCGGCGCGCAAGCCCGGAAATGGACCGGAAAGTGGCGGCAGCGGCCTGGAAAGGCCGTGCGCTAAGGAAAGCAGCGGGAATTGCAATCAACATGCGAGCAGGCTACACGCGAATCGTGACGTCAGAAAGTCCGTTTTAACCCTCGGGCTTACGGGTTTTTACGGGGCAGATCCGTCGCCGGCGCAGATGAAATCCGTCCCTTGACGGTCGAAAAATGTGCATGTCCGCCCTTGCCGCGTGCACCCGGCCCCTTTGTCGCACCGCAAAGGCCGCACGCTGATCGCGCACGTTTTACAATCGAGCATCAGCCAGTAGAAAGTAACGGAATACCCCATGTCAGTTCATTCGAAGAAAGAACAGGTTCAGATGTTGCGGGAACGGGGCTTCGTCGTCGTGCCGGGGCTGGTTTCGCCCGAGCGCTGCAGCGAACTGAAGCAGATCGCCCTGCAGCAATTGCAGGAAGCGGCCACGCCGGTCGAGTTCGAGGCGGATCTGCGCTATCCGGGCGCGCCGGAGTCCAAGCATGCGCCTGGCGGCCATACGGTGCGCCGGCTGCTCGATGCCTATGCGCGCCACCCGCGCTTCGCCGAGTGGGCCACGGCGCCGGAAATCCGCGGCTGGATGGAAACCTATTTCGGTGAGGAACCGCGCCTGTCGCGCGCCCATCACAACTGCATGATGACCAAGCATCCTGCCTATGGCAGTCTGACCGGCTGGCATCGCGACGTGCGTTACTGGTCGTTCGAGCGGGACGATCTGGTCTCCGTGTGGCTCGCGCTCGGCCCGGAAACCGTCGATAACGGCGCGCTGTGGCTCGTGCCGCAGTCGCACAGTGCGACGTTCACGTCCGAGCGTTTCGACGACGCGAAGTTCTTCCGCTCCGATTTGCCCGAGAATCAGGCGCTGATCCAGACGGCTGTGTCCCCGGAGCTCAAGGCCGGCGATGTGGTGTTTTTCCACTGCAATACGCTGCATTCGGCCGGCAAGAACATCAGCGACGACGTGAAGTTTTCGCTGGTGTACACCTATCACGGCGCGAGCAACGTGCCGCTGCCGGGTTCGCGCTCCGCGTCGAAGCCCGAAGTGGCCTTCTGAACCAAGGCCGGGCACCCGCCGGGCGGGTGCCCTCTGCCGCGCGTCCTAGCGCTTGCCGCTCGATGTGGCCATCCCAATCAGGCCTGCGAGCGTCGCCACCACGCCGCCTGCAATCAGGTAAATCGCCTTGTTGGAGGGCGAGCCGGTGAACACGCGCGACACGTCGCTGCTGAGCGAGTGGTACGCCTCGCCGCCGAAGTACAGCAGCACCACGCCGCCGACAATCAATGCGAGCGAAATCGCTTTGGTCATGAAAAACCTCCTATAAACAGGGTCGTCGAAGTGTAGGGGAGGGTTGCTGCCGCGTCCATGCGTCAGCCGTGTTGCCAGCCGCCGCTTCAATCGCCTGGCAGGCCTCTTCGCCGCTCGCTTCTGTCCCGCATAATGGGCCTCAGCAAGTCTTTCGACGATTCGCTAAGATAGTGAGTTCGTCTCACCCCGCACTGAACCGCACGCGGCCGTGCCGCCCGAGCAATCGGCGCAGCGGCTGCCTGACGACTCTTCCTTCCGTTTTCATCAAGGGATTCAAGCAATGGCTTACGAAGCAGCTTCAGCACGCTATTCGGACATGCAGTACCGCGTTTGCGGCAAGTCGGGCCTCAAACTACCGGCGCTCTCACTGGGCCTGTGGCACAACTTCGGCGATACGACACCGCTCTCCACGCAACGCGAAATCCTGCGTACCGCGTTCGATCTCGGCATCACGCACTTCGACCTGGCGAACAACTACGGGCCGCCGTACGGCAGTGCTGAAACGAACTTCGGACGTCTGTTCAAGGACGACTTCAAGCCGTACCGCGACGAACTGCTGATCTCGTCGAAGGCCGGTTGGGACATGTGGCCGGGTCCGTACGGCCAGGGCGGCGGCTCGCGCAAGTACATCCTCGCGAGTCTGGATCAGAGCCTGCAACGCATGGGGCTCGAGTACGTGGACATCTTCTATTCGCATCGTTTCGACGCCGACACGCCGCTCGAAGAAACCGCCGGCGCACTGGCGAGCGCCGTGCAGCAGGGCAAGGCGCTGTACATCGGCATCTCGTCGTACTCGGCCGCCAAGACGCGCGAGATGGCGAAGCTGCTCGCCGAATACAAAGTGCCGCTGCTGATCCATCAGCCGGCCTACAACCTGCTGAACCGCTGGGTCGAGCACGAGCTGCTCGACACGCTCGAAGATCTCGGCACGGGCAGCATCGCCTTCACGCCGCTCGCGCAAGGCCTGTTGACCGGCAAGTATCTGAACGGCGTACCGGACGATGCGCGCGTCAACAAGCCGGGCGGCGGTTCGCTGAAGCAGGACCACCTCAGCGCGCAGAACATCGAGCATGTGCGCAAGCTCAACGAGATTGCCCAACGTCGCGGTCAGAGTCTCGCGCAGATGGCGCTCGCGTGGACGCTGCGTGGTGGACGCATTACTTCGGCGCTGATCGGCGCGAGCAAGGCCGAGCAGGTACGTGAAAACGTCGGTGCGTTGAAGAACCTCGAGTTCTCGAAGGAAGAGCTGGCGGAGATCGACCGCTATGCGACCGAAGGCGGCGTCAACCTGTGGGAGAAGCCGTCCACGGATCAGGCCATCTAAAGCTGACGGCGTACCCGTCGGAGCGATGTCAGGAAAGCCGCCGTAAGGCGGCTTTCCTTTTTGGGCGTGGGTCTCGCGTCACCCGTTGTGCCACGCCGAGGCCGTTCTTCCCGCTGTCACAGAGCGCTGCTAAGGTCGCGGCGATCTCGTCTCGACGGAGGGAAAATGGACCCACGTGCGGCCGCTCAGGCTGGACCGGCAACGCCGACTACGGCAAACGCGCGACGCACCCCGCGACGCGCGGCCATCGACGTACGCGCCAATCTCACGCTGCTTGCGGTGGTCACGCTGGCGACGGCGCTGCAGCTTTTCGGCTTGCCGTTCCTGCTACGTGAATGGGGGATGCCGGCGTTGCTGCTGATCGTGCCGCTGGTGGTGTCGACTCCCATGCACTGGGGTTTGATTCACGAAGCGATTCACGGACAACTGTTTGCCGCACGGCATCTGAACGAAGGTGTGGCGCGCACCCTGGCGATCGCCTTCGCGCTGCCGTTCGACGCCGTACGCTTCGGACACCTGATGCATCATCGCTTTACCCGCGAACCGTTCGATCGCCCGGACGTGCTCGACGCAAGCCGGCCGCTGTGGCAGGTGCTGCCCGGTTACTACGGACGTTTGCTGGGCGGTCTGTATGCGGGCGAACTGGTGTTGCCGCTGCTCGCCTTTGCGCCGGCCAAGTTGGCGCGCTCGCTGGTGTCCCGCGCAATCGGAGCGGAGGGGCCCGCCGGTGCCGACGTGCAGCGTCTGTTCGCGAGTTTCGCGGCCGATCCCGCGCGGCGCGCACGCATCCGCCGCGACTGGCTATTGAGCCTTGCGTTGTTCGCGCTTGCCTTCTATCTGTATGGGACGTGGTGGCCGGTGCTGGCCGTGTCGATGTATTTGCGCGGCGTGTGGCTGTCGCTCGCGGACAACCTGCCGCACCATGGCGTGGCGCTCGACGTACCCGGACGTTCGCGCAACTTTCGCGTGGCGCGGGTATGGCAAGGTGTGCTGATGAATCACCATCTGCATCGTTTGCATCATCAGCATCCCACGTTGCCGTGGACGGCGTTGCCGGCGCTCGCGCTTGAAACGCGCGGCGAAAAAAACGCAGGAACGGACGCAAAAGCGGACGCACAAACGGACGCGATCGACCCCGCCTATTTCCGCAGCGCGTTACGCCAGTTCAGGGGACCCGGAGCGCTGGACGCGGCGACGGCGCATTGACTGGCGCCCCGGCCGCGGCCGCGCGGCTAGACTAGCGCGGGTAGTCCTTCGACTAGCAGCACGGCGACGCCCACACCCATCAGCGCGCCAATCAGGCGGAAGATGTTGTGCCTCAACTCCGTCTTGCACGGTAGGGCGCCGACAAACAACGCACCGGCTAGCGCCATCGGAATGATCAGGATGAAATCGGCGATCGTGAAGTAGGTCGTCATGCTCGTCTCCTTATGGTGTTGCTCGCGGGTTCAGCCCTGTATTTTTAGGCTTGATGCGGCTGCCACGCTTGATGTGAGTATAGGCCACCCCTTGGGCGATGGGGGACCTGTTTGCGGCGCTGCAGCGAGGCTTCGCAGTGCGTGGAAGTCTTGCCTGGCGGGGCTGCGCGGGTTTTCACCAGGCGTCGTTGACGCGCCAGGCAGTGTAGCGGCCGCTTACATTGTCCTTTCTGGATGATGGGGCACCCGGTGCCTCGCCCGCTCGTGCACGGCCCAGGAAAAAACCAAACGCGACAGAAGCGACACCGTCTGCGATGACCACGATTGTCTTCAGCATCGTCGGTCCGAGGTTGTTCAACATGACGACGATGCCGCCGCCCAGCACGCACGTTTTTGAGATATCAGTGCCGCAGGGTTTATGATGGGTCATCAGCATGCGGTAGAGTAGGGCCATCGGCTTGGTTTTTTTGCCGGTCCACCACCGCGTGCGACGCGGAGACAATCAGGTGCGTGCGCAACGTGTTCGGCGAAGCGGCGCTTTTATCATCACCTCGACCGGCACGATCGTCATATAGCCGGCAATGGGAGAACGGGGAAATATCATGCAAGTCGGTTCTATTGTCCGATCCGTGCATATCGCCGTGCCGCAGGGCGCGCGCGGGATTGTCATGCGCATTCTTGGCGATATGGCGATGGTGGCGTGGTATGCCGGCGAACCCGGCACATCGCTCCAGTTGAATACAGAACCCTTCTTCCTCGAAGACCTGATCGATACGGGCGAGCTCGTGCGCCCGGCCAGTGCGCAGATGCACTGAACGCGGCGCGTGTCCGCGCGTGTCGCTGCAGCGCTCGTCTTTGACGGCGTCGCGGCGCACAATGCGGGCATGAACCCAGACACTCACGATTCGCAGGACAGCGTCTCCGGCGCTGTGCCTTTTACCCGGCTGACGCCGGAATGTGTGCTCGACGCAATCGACAGCGTGTTGAGCACGGTCGGCGTTCGCACCGATGGACGCATGCTGCCGCTCAACAGCTACGAAAACCGCGTCTATCAGATCGGCGTCGAGGACGGCCCGCCCGTCGTCGCGAAGTTCTACCGGCCCGAGCGCTGGACGGACGAGGCGATTCTCGAAGAGCACGCGTTTGTCGCCGAGCTCGCCGCGCGCGAGATTCCGGCGGTGCCCGCGCGCGTCTTCGAAGGCCGCACACTGCATGCATTCGATGGCTTCCGCTTCTCGATCTTCGAGCGGCGCGGCGGTCGCGCGCCCGACCTGGACCGGCCCGACACGCTCGAATGGCTCGGCCGTTTTATCGGCCGCATCCACGCCGTGGGCCAGACCGAGGACTACACGGCGCGTCCCACGCTCGACATCCAGACCTTCGGCTATGAGCCGCGCGACTTCCTGCTGTCGCAGCACTTCGTGCCCGACAACGTACGCACCGCATGGGAAACCGTGGTGAATCTCGCGCTGCAAGGCGTCGAACAGGCGTTCGAGCGGGCCGGCGACATTCGCCCTTTGCGCATGCATGGCGACTGCCATCCGAGCAACGTGCTATGGACCGATGCCGGCCCGCATTTCGTCGACTTCGACGATAGCCGCATGGGGCCGGCGGTGCAGGATCTGTGGTTGCTGTTGCCGGGCGAGCGGGCCGAAGCGTCGCGCGCGCTCACCGATCTGCTCGCGGGCTACGAAGACTTCTGCGAGTTCGAGCCGCGCGAACTGCATCTGATCGAAGCCTTGCGCACGTTGCGTCTGATTCATTACCAGGCATGGCTTGCGCGCCGCTGGAACGATCCGGCTTTTCCTGCGGCGTTTCCGTGGTTCAACACGCAGCGCTACTGGGAAGACCGCATTCTCGAAATGCGCGAGCAACTCGGCGCCATGCAGGAAGGGCCGCTCTGGCCGGTTTAGCCTTCGGTTGAGGCGGTATTGCGGCCGTAGGGCGGCCTTATCATGGCGCGAACGGCGAGAGCGACGAGGACGGCGTAGAGGGTGAGAACGCCGCCACGTGCGACGACTCGACCAGCGTCGACTTAACGATCACCTCGGCCCGCACGTCGCGCCCGACCCGCTCGATGGTGGGACGCATCTGCGCGAACTCGTCGGGAGTGCAGACTTCGCTGTCGAAATGCGTGACGCCGTCGCGCGTCATCGTCACGATGTTGGTAAGCGGATCGAAGCGGTACTGCGAGTGGAAATCGATGAAGCGATCCTGCGCTTGCGTCGCCTCCGGCATGTCGAGCACGCTGAAGTTGGGTGGCAGCGAAATGCGCGCGTGTTCGTGCAACTCGAGGTTGCGGCAGACGAACGGCTGGGTGCGCTGACGTTCGCCTAACCAGTACTGCGCATCCGCACTGAAGCCGCCCGCAAAGCTCGTCAGTGCGGGAATGGAGGCCGCGGTGCCCGGCACCACGAGGCTCTCCAACGTGCCTTTCATTGTGATCGTCAAGGGGCCGTCGGTGGCGGCGAGGTCGCTTGTGGATAGCGTGGCCGTGCCGTTCAGGTTGGCACTGCGCAGTTCGGCCTGAATCGATTCCTCACGCTGCGCCGGTGTCTGCATGCGCAGCATTGCGCGTCCCTGTTCCGCCGGCCAGCCGGACGCCTGCACCTGATAGACGAAACTCGCCGAGCCATCGGGCGCGACCGTGATCGACAACTCGGAACGATGCGCCATGGTGGCAGTCGCCGGCGTTTGCGCCAGCTTGCCCTGGTCGACGAGTAACGCGGGCCGGTCCATGTCGGTGGACGGCAGAAAGCCGAATTCCACATTCGATGCTGTGGAGTCGGCGTACATCTGCAAGTCGGGCAGCCAGGTGATCACGTGATTGATCACGCCGTAGCCGGGCACGCTCGGCAGCGTGTAGATCGTGCCGCTGCTGATCAGCGCCGGCTCGTTGCGGATGCCCACCGCGTCGAGCAACGCGCCGTATAGCGCGACGTGGTCCTTGCAGTCGCCATAGCGGTCCGCGAGGATGGCGCTCGCCGGATGCGGCACCACCGCGCCGCGCCCCACGTTGATGGCGACGTAGCGCACATTGCGGCGGACCCAGTCGTAGAGCGCCTTGGCTTTCGCCCGTGGCGAGCTCTGGTGCGCAGCGACCGATTGCGCGAGCTGGACCAGCGCGGCGTCATGCGCGCTCGGGTCGGCCGCCGACGCGCGATACGTCGCGGCGAATGCCGCGTAGTCCGCGAAGGTGGACACCATCAAGCGGTCGCCGTAGGACACATACGCCACCGAACCATGCTCGAGGCGGCTGAAATGCGCCCGGTCATAGCGGAATTCGTAACGTGTGCGGCCGTCGTGCGTGACCGGCGGCTCGACCGTGAAGCCGCGGGCGTCGGCGTAAAGCGGCTTGTCGGCGGGGAGGTCGTAGATCAGGCGGAAGTTGTGAGTGGGTGCGAGATCGGGCGGCGTGAAATCGCTGAATTCACCCGCTACGATCGGCACCTTTTGCGTCTTGCGGTAAGTCAGGTGAACGCGCGAGCCTGGTTCGACCGCAGGGAACACGATCACCTTTTCCTGGATGTCCTGGAACATTGGGGCGTCGAACGAGCGAGCTTCCTGCACGTCGCGGATCTCGTCGGGCTGGACGTCATGGCGCACTCCGTCCGCACCGGTCGTATAAGCCTCGATGATCTGCACATCCGCCATGTTGCGGTTGAACCAGATGTATTGCTGGGCCACGCGCGCCACGCCCGCCTCGTTGTTCACGTGCAGCGTCATGCTGTCGAGCTTGCTGTACGAGCCGTCCGCGTTGACGGTGTAGGTCTGGGTTTCGCCCTCGTTGGTGTAGGGATCGTCCGGGCCGACCGCGACCGCAACGCTCGCGCTGGCGGCGCAGGCGCTCAAGAGCCAGCTGGCAGTCGCGATATAGGCGAAAGGGGCGAGGCGCATGGCGGGTTCAGGTGTCCGAACGGATACGTTGACGGGGCTGCGTCGCTCAGAGTCGGTTCACAGAAGCCGCTTGTCAAGCGGGCGGCGCGCATAAGCCCGGTTTTCGCCTCTACACTGTGCCGACGAGTCAGGCGGCCGCGCCCCGGGCCGCAGGCCTCTCCCCTAGCGAACTCAGTTTGACGTCGCGATCCGGGAAGCGCGCGATCATGACCAGCTCGCCGCCCAGTGCATGAATATGGTCACGCAACGTGGAGATGTACATGTCCGTTCGCTGCTCGAGCTTGGCGATACTGGGTTGCTTCACATCCAGCAAGCCGGCCAGCTCCTCCTGCGAGAAGCCAAGAGCACGGCGTAATTCCGCGAGCGCCATTTCGGCGAGCATTGCGTTGGTCCGTTGCGCTGCCTCGGCACGCAACTCGGGTGACATCTTTGCTGCGAGTTCAGAGAACTTCTTTGCCATTACGGCCTCCTTTCTGTTCCAGTTGTGCCAGATGCTCGCCAAATAACGCATCGGCACGTGGCACATTGACTGCATACCAGCGATCGTTACCGGTCTTGTTGCCGCCGAGCAGCAGAATGCCCGTGCGGAATGGGTCAAATGCATAAAGCACGCGATAAGGTTTGCCCGCATGCTGGACTCTCAATTCGCGCATACGACCGTACTTCGAGCCCTTGACCTGGCTGCAATACGGGTGCGGCAATTCCGGGCCAACCTGCTCAAGCAAATCAACCGATGCCTTGACCGACACCTGCTCTGCTTCCGTCAAATCTTCCCACCATGCACCGAAGAGATCGGTGTACTCGATTTCCCAACTCATAGATAAATATACCCTCCATGGAATATTCCGTCAACGGAATAACGACGCCGTTGCGCGTGCGATACGCAGAGATCGCAAGCGACCTCGCAGCGCCTCGCGCGACGAACGCATGTGCGCGGCGACGGGGCGCCGCGCATGAGGTCATGCTAGGGATTTGGGGGAGAGAAACCAGTCAGCCGGATGGCTAACGTTGTGGAGGAAAAGGTGTAGAGGAAACGCGTTAGACGTTACAGGTCGCGCCGCCGCTCGCGGCAATTTCCCGTGCGGCTTTCGCGCCTTCAACCTGCAGCAAGGTCGGCAGCGATACGCCGTTCTTTGCCGCCGTCACTTCCGCCAGAATCGACACGGCGATCTCCGGCGGCGTTCTGCTGCCGATATAAATGCCGACCGGCCCATGCAGCCTCGCCAGTTCGGTATCGTTCAGGTCGAACTCCTTGAGCCGCTCGCGCCGGGCGGCATTGTTGCGCCGCGATCCCAGCGCGCCGACATAGAACGCGGGCGTCTTCAGTGCTTCCATCAAGGCAAGATCGTCGAGCTTCGGGTCGTGCGTCAGCGCGATCACCGCGCAGCGCTCGTCGAGCTTCATGTCGAGCACCGTATCGTCGGGCATCGTGCGTACGATCCTTGTGCCGGGGATATCCCATTCGTCGGTGTACTCTTCGCGCGGATCGCAGACGGTCACCTGGTAGTCGAGCCCCACCGCGATATGGCAGAGATAGCGCGACAATTGCCCCGCGCCGATCACCAGCATCCGGTAGCGCGGTCCGTGGATCGTCAGCAGGCGCTCGCCGTCGAAGTCGACGCCGTCCGTCGCCTGCGCGGCGCCCAGTTGCACCCCGCCCGTCGCCATCTCGACCCGGCGTGCAATCAGCTTGCCGTCTTCGACCGCTTCACACAGTTCGGCGATGCCGCTTGCCTCGTTCAACGGCTCGAGCACCAACTGGATGGTGCCGCCGCAGGGCAGCCCGAAACGATGCGCTTCTTCCGCCGTGATGCCGTACTTGACCGCCTCCGGCAAGGTTTGCTCGATGCCGCGTTGCCGCACCCGGTCGATCAGGTCGTCTTCGATGCAGCCGCCCGACACCGATCCCACCACGAGACCATCGTCGCGCACCGCCAGCATTGCGCCTTCCGGACGTGGCGACGAGCCCCACGTCTTGACCACGGTGACGAGTAGCGCGCGATGTCCCAGTTCGAGCCAGCGTGCACTGGACTTCAGGACTTCGAGATCCACGCTGTCCATGATTTCTTCCTTTTCGCTTGAGCGTCGCCGGATTCGGAATCCGCGCCGTCGGTTGATGCTGTGTCGTCTGCTGGCGCCGCGGTGTCGGCCGCTGCATCCGCGCCGCCTTCATCGGTCACCTGAGCGCTGAAGCGCTTGAAAAATTCGCCGGCCAGCTTGCGTGCCGCGCCGTCGACGAGCCGCGAGCCGATTTGCGCCAGTTTGCCGCCGACCTGCGCGCTCGCCGTGTACGTCAGCCTGGTCGCTTCGGGGCCCTCCGGTTCCAACGTGACGCGGGCATTGCCGGAGCCGAACCCGGCCACCCCGCCCTGGCCTTCGAAGACGATGGTGTAGGTCTGCGGCGCGTTGATATCGGTCAGCAGCATACGCCCTTTGAAGCGCGCCTTCACGGGACCTACCGAGGCGGCCATCGACAGCGCAAACGCGTTCTCGCCGTCCGCTTCGATGCTCTCGCAGCCGGGGATCGACGCGCGCAGGATCGCGGTGTCGTTCAGCGCCTCCCACGTGCGCTGCTGCGAGACGGGCAGCGTGTAGCTTTCGGTCAGTTCCATCGCGTGACTCCTTGTGTTCCGGCCGCGGCATCGGCGCGAGGGGCGCGCGTCAGTTGCGCCAGATCGCGGCCGAATGCAGCCAGACTATCGAGATTATGAACTGGCCGGTGCGCGTCGACATAGGGCAGGATCGCCTGCACGCCGCGCGCCTTCGCTGAGAAGCCGCTATACCGCAGCAGCGGGTTGAGCCAGATGATGCGATGGGCGAAGCGGCGCAGACGCGCCATTTCGGTGTCGAGCATGTCAATGGCCTCGTGGTCGAGGCCGTCGGTGACGAGCAGTACGGTTGCCCTGCCGGACAGCACGCGCCGCGCCCAGCGCCGGTTGAACTCGGCGAGCGCCGCGCCGATGCGTGTGCCGCCCGACCAGTCCACCACCTGATCGGCCAGCGCGGCGATCGCCACGTCGGGGTCGCGCTCGCGCAGCGCGCGCGTCGCATGGGTGAGGCGCGTGCCGAACAAGAATACCTGCAGCCGTTCTCGCGATTGCAATAATGCGTGACAGAAATACAGTACCGCGCGCGAATAGGCGCTCATCGATCCGGAGATATCGAGCAGCAGCACGAGCGGCGGCTTGCGTTCGATGACAGCGCGGTACTTCCACACGGTCCAGTCGCCGCCCGAGCGTACCGCGTGACGCGCGCTCGCCCGCAGGTCCGCATGGGTGCCGCGCGAGGCGGCCTTGAGGCGGCGCGTCGGTTCGGTGGCGAGCGGCAGGCGGTGACCGCGGATCACATGACGCAGCGTGCGCCATTCGTCGGCGCTGAGGGTGTCGAAGTCGCGGTGACGCAGACGCTCTTCGGCGCTGAACGTGACGTGCGCGCGCAGTTCGTGTTGCTCGGTTTCGGGTGCGGTCTGGGCGTTGCGTGAGCCGGCCGGACGCGCGGCAAGCGCGTCGGCGAGACGGTTGTTGCGCCTGGGCGGCGGCAGACCGTTGCGCACCTTCGGCAGCAGCAGCGCGCGCAGCTTGCTTTCCCAGTCGGGATCGCGCCAGAACAGGTTGAAGGCCGTGTTGAAGATCTCGCGTTCGTCGGGGGCGGAGATCAGCAGCGCGGCCAGTGCGGCGCATACGTCATCGCGGCGGCCGAGGTCGATCCAGCGCAACGCATCGAGTGCATCCACCGCGTGCGACGGCGACATCGGCAAGCCCGCGCCGCGCAGCACGCGCACGAAATGGACGACATTGTGCGCGAGTGTGGGAGGCAGTTCGTCATCGGGAGCACTTGGCATGACTGTCATACCCGCCGTCATTCCTTCGCTGCCAGGCACTGCCCGATCTGCGCTGCGTCCACCCGCGCCAGATCGTCCTGATACTTCAGCAGCACGCCGAGCGTGTCCTGCACCGACTGCGGATCGAGTTCGGTCACGCTCAACGCGGCCAGCGCGCGGCACCAGTCGATTGTCTCCGCGATCCCCGGGGCCTTGAACAGATCCATGCCGCGCAACTGATGCACGAAATCGACGGCACGCCGTTGCAACTCGGCGCTCGTCTGCGGGGCGCGCGCCGCGACGATCGCCAGTTCGCGATCGCGCTCCGGATAGTCGATCCATTGATACAGGCAGCGGCGCTTTAATGCGTCGTGTACCTCGCGGGTGCGGTTCGAGGTCATCACGACGAGCGGCGGTTGCTCGGCGCGCACCGTGCCGTATTCCGGAATCGACACCTGAAAGTCCGACAGCAGTTCGAGCAGAAACGCCTCGAACGGCTCGTCGGCGCGGTCGATCTCGTCGATCAGCAGCACACGACGCGCGCCGGGATGCAGTTCGTCCGGCATCAGCGCCTGCAACAGCGGGCGCTTGAGGAGAAATTCGCTGCGATATAGCGTGTCGTTGCCGGGCCGCTCACCGGCCGCTTCTGCCAGCCGCAGCGCCATGATCTGCCGCGGATAGTCCCACTCGTAGAGCGCGCTGGCCGTGTCGAGCCCTTCGTAGCATTGCAGCCGCAGCATCGACGTGCCGAGCAGGCCCGCGGCTGCCTTGGCCAGTTCGGTCTTGCCGACTCCCGGCTCGCCCTCGACAAACAACGGCCGTTCCATGCGCAGCGCAAGGAACAGCGCGGTCGCCAGCTCGCGGCTCGCGAAATAGCCTTGAGCGCCGAGCTGGGCAAGGGTGTCGTCAATTGAACTAACCATTCGCGGTGGTCACCGCCCGTGCAGTCAGCAGCGGAATCAGATGCGCCCGGTACTCGGCGCTGGCGTGCATATCCGTGTTCAGGTCGTCTGCGGACACCGTGACGGCTTGCGCCGCCGCTGGCGTAAAGTTCGCGGTGAGCGCGCTCTCCAGATCAGGAGAGCGAAACACGGATGCCCCCGCGCCCGTCACCGCCACCCGCACCCCATCCGCCCGTTTCGCGACAAACACGCCAACCAGCGCAAAGTGCGAAGCCGGATTGCGGAATTTCTCGTAGGCGCTGCGCTCGGCGAGCGGAAATTCGACGGCGGTGATCAGCTCGTCGGGCGCGAGCGCAGTCTCGTACATGCCGACAAAGAAGTCGTCGGCGGCGATGCGCCGCCGGTCCGTCACGATCGTGGCGCCGAGCGCCAGCACCGCGGCCGGATAGCAGGCGGCGGGATCGTTGTTGGCGAGCGAGCCGCCGATCGTGCCGAGCGCGCGCACCTGACGGTCGCCGATATGGCTCGCGAGGCTGGCAAGCCCAGGCAGGACGCGGCGGATGTCGGCGTGATCGGCGACGTCCGCATGACAGACGGCCGCGCCGATGGTCACGCTGTTGGCGTCGACGCGAATCTCCTTGAGCGCGGCAATCCGCGTGACGTCGATCAGCTTCGATGGCTGCGCGAGGCGCAGGCGCATGGTCGGCAGCAGGCTTTGGCCGCCGGCGAGGAATTTTGCGTCGCTGTCGCCGGCGAGCGCGGCGACCGCCGCTTTGGGATCGGCCGCGCGTTGATAGTCGAAGGTGTACATGTCGGCTTGCTCCGGTCAGGGTTGTTGCGCAGCGCGGATCGCGGACCACACACGATGCGGCGTGGCGGGCATTTGCAGATCCTTCACGCCGAGCGGCGCCAGCGCATCGAGAATCGCGTTGATCACCGCCGGCGGCGAACCGATTGCGCCCGCTTCGCCGCAGCCCTTCACGCCGAGCGGATTGTGCGTGCACGGCGTGCCTTTGGCGGTTTCCACCGTGAAGCTCGGCAGGTCGGAGGCGCGCGGCATCGCGTAGTCCATGTACGAGCCGGACAGCAACTGGCCGCTGTCGTTGTCGTACACGCAGCGCTCGAGCATCGCCTGGCCGATCCCCTGACCCAGGCCGCCATGCACCTGGCCTTCGACGATCATCGGATTGATCACGTTGCCGAAATCGTCGACCGCGGTGAATTGCTGGATGCGGCACTCGCCGGTATCCGGATCCACCTCCACTTCGCAGATATACGAGCCGGCCGGATAGGTGAAGTTGGTCGGATCGTAGAAGGCGCTTTCGTCGAGTCCCGGTTCGAGCTTGTCGAGCGGATAGTTGTGCGGCACGTAGGCGGCGAGCGAGATGTCGGCAAAAGCCTTGGTGCGGTCGGTGCCGGCGACGCGGAACACGCCGTTCTTGAACTCGATGTCTTCGGCCGCCGCTTCCAGCAGATGCGCGGCGATTTTCTTCGCCTTTGCTTCGATCTTGTCGAGCGCCTTCATGATCGCCGAGCCGCCCACCGCAATCGAGCGTGAGCCATATGTGCCCATGCCGAACGGAATGCGACCGGTATCGCCATGCACGATTTCGACGTTCTCAATCGGAATGCCGAGCCGGTCCGCCACGACCTGGGCGAACGTCGTCTCATGCCCTTGGCCGTGACTGTGCGAGCCGGTGAACACCGTCACCGAACCGGTGGGGTGCACGCGTACCTCACCCGCTTCGAACAGGCCGGCTCGAGCGCCGAGCGCGCCGGCGATATTCGACGGTGCGAGTCCACAGGCTTCGATGTAGCACGAGTATCCAAGTCCACGCCGCTTGCCGTTTCGCTCCGAGGCCTGCTTGCGGGCCGCGAAGCCTTTCACGTCGGCGAGTTCCAGCGCGCGGGCCAGCGTGGTTTCGTAATCGCCGGTGTCGTAAGTGAGGCCTACCGGTGTCGCATACGGAAACGTGCGAATGAAGTTGCGGCGGCGGATCTCCGCCGGATCGAGGTTCATTTCGCGCGCCGCGGTTTCGACCAGCCGTTCGACCACATAGGTGGCTTCAGGCCGGCCCGCGCCACGGTATGCATCGACGGGGACCGTATTGGTGAAGACCGCCTTCACCTCGGCGTAGATCGCGGGCGTGGCGTACTGACCCGCCAGCAGCGTCGCGTAGAGGATGGTGGGCACGCTCGAGGCGAAGGTCGACAGGTACGCGCCCATGTTGGCGATGGTGTGCACGCGCATGGCGAGGAAAGTGCCGTTGGCGTCCATGGCCAGCTCGGCCTTCGTCACATGGTCGCGGCCATGTGCATCCGAAATGAAGGCCTCCGAACGTTCTGCAGTCCATTTCACCGGCCGGCGGATTTTCTTCGACGCCCAGGTGAGCGCCACATCTTCGGCATATAAAAAGATCTTCGAACCAAAGCCGCCGCCGACGTCCGGCGCAATCACGCGCAGCTTCGATTCCGGCAGCGACAGCACGAACGCCGCCATCAGCAGCCGTTCGACGTGCGGATTCTGGTTCGCGACATATACCGTGTAGCTGTCGTCCTGCGGCGACCAGCTGGCGTTCACCGCTCGCGGTTCGATCGCGTTCGGGATCAGGCGGTTGTTGACGATATCGAGCGTCGTGACGTGCGCGGCTTTGGCGAAGGCGGCGTCGGTGGCCGCCTTGTCGCCGTGACCCCACGTGTAGCAGACGTTGTCCGGCACTTCGTCGTGCACGGCGGGCTGGCCCGGATCGGCGGCGTGCGCCGTATCCACCACGGCGGGCAGCACGTCGTAATCGACTTCGATCAACTCGGCGGCGTCTTTCGCCTCTTTCACCGAGCGGGCGATCACCAGCGCCACCTGGTCGCCGACGTGGCGCGCCTTGGTATGCGCGATCACCGGATGTGGCGGCTCGTTCATCGGTTTGCCGTCGACGCTGTGGATCAGCCAGCCGCAGGGCAGGCCGCCCACGCTGTCAGCGGCCATATCCGCGCCGGTGAAAATCGCCACCACGCCAGGCGATTGCTTCGCCGCGGCCGTGTCGATGCTTTTGATCCGCGCATGCGCGTACGGCGAGCGCAGGAACACGGCATAGGTTTGCTGGGGCAGCACGATATCGTCGGTGTACTGACCATTGCCGGTCAGGAACCGGTAGTCTTCCTTGCGCTGGACGGAGGCGCCAATCAGCGGATGCGGGTCGGGTGCGTTCATCGTCGTCTCCTCAGACCGTGACTTGCGCGCTCGCCTGAGCGGCGGCGCCGGACTTCATGCCGGCAGCGCCTTCGAGCACGGCCTTGACGATGTTGTGATACCCCGTACAGCGGCACAGATTGCCGTCGAGCTGGGCGCGCACGTCCGCTTCGGTGAGATCGGGCTGACGCTGCGCCAGCGAGGTCGCGCTCATCACCATGCCCGGCGTGCAGAAGCCGCACTGCAGGCCGTGGCAGTGGCGGAACGCCGCCTGCATGGGATGCAGTTCGCCGTCTTTGGCGAGACCTTCGATGGTGGTGATCTGCGCACCTTCGGCCTGCACGGCGAGAATGTTGCACGATTTGATCGCGCGTCCGTTCAGATGCACCGTGCACGCGCCGCATTGGGCGGTGTCGCAGCCGATATGCGTGCCGGTGAGCCGGAGTTGATCGCGCAGGAACTGGACAAGCAGGGTGTGGGGCTCGATTTCGGCGGTAACGGGCGTGCCGTTCACCGTCAGACTGATGCTGATCGCCATGAACTGTCTCCTTTGTCGGCCAGAGCTAGCGCTTTGGCGCTTACTCTGGTCCCATGCAACATGGTTGCGAGAGGGATCGAGACCGGCGCGGGCCCACGTTCACTACCTTCCGCCTGCCTGCTGTGAGGGCTCGCTTCGGTTTGTGCTTTTTATGGTTCCACCGAAAAGTAAAGCACAAATCGGGCAGGGCTGCTATCGGGGGAAATCGTCCGGAGGCTGGCACGGCGCGCGCGGCGGTGTCGGCCCGGACAAGAAAAAACGGCACGCTGCGTGGGCAGGCGTGCCGTTCTGAAGCCATTTTGAGGCGGCAGGGAAGGCCGTTGGGCGTTGCTGAAGGCCCATGAAGGCCTATGCATACCGCTGAGCGCCTCAGAACGCCGGCGGGCAACGCTCAGTTTCGCGGCGCTCCTCTATCAATGCTGCGAGCCGTGCGCGAGTTTGGAATGGCGGCGCGAGTAACCGAAATAGATCACCATGCCGATCAGCAGCCAGATCACGAAGGCCATCCACGTGACCGCCTTCAGGTTCACCATCAGGAACAGGCACGACGCCACGGCGAGCACCGGCACCACCGGCACGCCTGGACAGCGGAAGGCGCGCGGCAGGTCCGGATGCGTCCTGCGCAGGATCAGCACGGCGATCGACACCATCGAAAACGCCGCCAGCGTGCCGATGTTGATCAACTCCGCGAGCACGTTGAGCGGCACCAGCGCGCCGATCAGGCCGAAGAAGATGCCGACGAGCCAGGTGGTCAGGAACGGCGTCGCAAAACGCGGATGCACGTGCGAAAGCGCGGCGGGCAGCAGTCCGTCGCGCGACATGGCGAAGATCACACGCGTCTGGCCGTAGGCCATCACCAGAATCACCGTCAGCATGCCGAGCACGGCGCCCAGATCGATGAAGCCAGCTACCCATTTCTCGCCGGCCACCTGCAGTGCGTACGACACCGGGTGCGAGATGCTGGCGAACTGCGCCGACGGCACGATGCCCGTCACGACCGCCGCCACCGCCACGTACAGCACGGCGCACACACCAAGCGAGGCAATGATGCCGACCGGCAGATCGCGCTTCGGATTCTTCACCTCTTCGGCCGCCGACGAAACGGAATCGAAGCCGATAAACGCAAAGAACATCACCGCCGCCGCGCCGAACACGCCGTTCCAGCCGTTCGGCATGAACGGATGCCAGTTAGCGGGCGTGACGTGAAACACGCCGACGCCGATCACCAGCAGCACGACGATCACCTTGATCGCCACCATGATGTTGTTGATGCGCGCGGATTCGCGGATGCCGACCGACAGCAGCGCGGTGATCGCCATCATCACGACGAAGGCGGGCAGGTTGAACAGGGTGGTATGGCCGGGCAGCGCGCCGGGCGCGGCCGACAGGGCGACCGGCAGCGTCACGCCGAAACCCGACAGCAGCGACTGCAGATAGCCCGACCAGCCGACCGACACGGCCGAGGTGGCGAGCCCGTATTCGAGCATCAGGTCCCAGCCGATGATCCACGCGGCCAGTTCGCCGAGGGTGGCGTACGAGTAGGTGTAGATCGAGCCGGCGACCGGAATGGTGGAGGCGAACTCAGCATAAGCCAGCGCCGCGAAACCGCAGGCAATGGCCGCGATGATGAACGACAGCATCAGCGCCGGGCCGGCTTGTACGGCGCCGGTGCCGGTCAGGACGAAAATGCCGGTGCCGATGATGGCGCCGACACCGAGGAAAGTGAGGTCGAGCGCGCCGAGGGTTTTCTTCAGGCCGCCGCTTTTGCTGCTGGCGGCGAGCATGTGCTCGACGCTTTTCTTGCGAAACAGGGACATTGGCGTGGGTCTCCAGTAGTGCACGCGTCTTGCGCGCCGAATGTCGGGAAACCCAGGATTTTAGCGGATGTGCGACCCCTTACTTTTCCGGGATAGCAGGCGGATGACGCAGGACAGGACGCGCGCCGTCGTGCCGCGCCCCGCTGCGGTGCCCTTAACCCTAGCCGGCCATGGCCGGATTCAGGTCGACGAGGCGGTTGCTCATCACATAGAAGGTGAGTTCGGCGTTGTTGCGCAGCTTCATCTTTTCCAGCAGCCGCGTGCGGTACACGCTCACGGTCTTAACCGACAAAGACAGCGCATTGGCGATATCCGTCAGCCGCTTGCCGGAGGCGAGCATGCAGAGCGTCTGATATTCGCGGTCGGAGAGCTTTTCGTGCGGCAACTGCTCGCCGTCGAACGAAACGTAATCGGCGAGCGCCTCGGCCATCGCCGGGCTGACGTACTTGCGGCCCGCCGCGACCTGCTGGATCGCGCCGATCATCTGCGCGGCGTCGACGGTCTTCGAGAGGTAACCGGCCGCGCCGGCCTTCAACGCCCGGACTGCATACTGGTCTTCGCGATACATGGAGAACATCAGCACCGCCGCGCGCGGCGCCTTGCGCTTGAGGCGCTTGAGCGCTTCGACGCCATTCATGTCGGGCAGCGAGATGTCGAGCAGGACGACGTCGTAGACGTGCTTCGCCACCGCAACGAGCGCATCGGCGCCGGTTTCCGCTTCGTCGACTTCGAGCGCCACGCCACGGTCCATCAACAGTTGCCGGACGCCCTGGCGGACCACGGCGTGGTCGTCGACGAGCAGGATGCGCAGGCTCATGACGGCGCGCTCAGGAAGAGAAAGACGCGGCGCCGGCCGCGAGGCGTTCGGCGCACGCAGCGCCGGCGAGCATCGCATCCCACGCAAAACGCGCACGCACCGTGGTGCCGCGCGCGTGCGTACTGGCGTCGGGGCGGCTGGCGCCGATCTGCAGGCTGCCGTCGAAGGCCGCGCAGCGGGCGCGCATGCCGGCGAGGCCGAAATGGCCGCGGCGCGTGCGGGCGCGCGGTGCGAGGCCAATGCCGTCGTCACTGACGACGAGCGTCAGGTGGCGGCGGCTCGCTTCGATGCGCACGTCCGCCGCGCTGGCGCGGGCATGCTTGGCGGTGTTGTTGAGCGCTTCCTGGGCGACCCGGAAGATCGCGAGCGCGGCATCCGCCGGCAAGCGCGTGAGGCGGACGTCGGCAGCGCACACGAAGCTGGTGCGCAATTGCGTGCGGGCGGCGAAGTCGCCGGTCCATTGCGACAGCGCGCCCACGATACCGGCGTCGAGCGAAGGCGCGTGCAATTCGGCGACCGCATGGCGGGTGGCTTCGCCGACGGCGTCGAGCGAGCGCTGGGCAACCGTGAGCGCGGCGGCGCACTGCGGCGGCGCATCGGCGGGCAGCCAGGTTTCGACGCCGGCGAGCGCGAAGTGCGTCGCGGTCAGTTCGGCGCCGACGCTGTCGTGCAACTCGCGCGCGACGCGCTGGCAGGCGGCTTCCTGGGCATGGACGAGTTCAGCGGACAGTTCGCGCACGCGGGCGCGCAGACGCGCGATCTCGCGCTCGGCAGGGCTGCTGGCGCTCGCCCCATCGAGGCCTTCGCGGGCGATGGAAGTGGGCACATGCGCGGTGATCGGTACGACAATCGACGTATCCATGACTCTCCCGCTTAGGATGCTGCTCGCACAGCAAACCGGGTGCGCTTCGACGGCGCGAAGACAAGGGAACGCATGCGAATCTCTGGCCTCAAGAAGTGTCCGCTGCGCACCCCGGCATGACGGACAAATCGCTACGAGGTAGCGTAACGAAATTTACATTCAGTAACAAATCGGCTGTAACCCTGGTGGGGTCTTACGGCAACCGGTGATGCGCCGCGATCATATCCCAAAAAAAAGAAAAGAAGCAGATAGGACAAGGCTCAGCGTGGGTTTTTTGCGGCAGGAATTTATTGAGGTTGACTTGTCATATGCATTTTGCATGTAGGAAAAATGCTGACATTGAAGGTGAGGCCGTGTGTCGGAATTGTAACTGGATGAGCGGGCGAGGATTCCGGCGTCGGCGGTGAGCCGGTCATGTCTTCGCAGAGGGTTTGCCGGGCGCAGAAAAACACCCGGCGAGCGTTCGCGGCGAGCGCGCAAAAAGCAAAACCGGAGCGCGAAGGCTCCGGTTTTTCGCGGCTCAGCCGGCGGGCGGCGAGCCGGGTACGTCCGCGTAACGCGCGGCTTAGGCTTAGCCCACGAACGCCTTTTCGACGACGTAGTGCCCCGGCGCATTGTTGCTGCCTTCCTGGAAGCCCGCGTCGTCGAGCAGCTTGCGCGTGTCGCGCAGCATGTGCGGGCTGCCGCACAGCATGACGCGGTCGTTTTCCAGCGAGAAGCCCGGCACGCCGAGGTCGGCGAACAGCTTTTCGGTTTCGATCAGCTCGGTGATCCGGCCACGGTTCTGGAACGCTTCGCGCGTGACGGTGGGGTAATACAGCAGCTTTTCCTGAACCAGTTCGCCGAGGTGCTCGTGCGCCGGCAGGTGGTCCGTGATGTATTCCTTGTACGCCAGCTCGTCGACGAAACGGCAGGTGTGCGTGAGCACCACGCGCTCGTAACGGTCGTAGATGTCCGGATCTTTAATGATGGACATGAACGGCGCGAGGCCCGTGCCGGTGGACAGCAGCCACAGCGTCTTGCCCGGCAACAGGTTGTCGGCCATCAGCGTGCCGACCGGCTTCTTGCCGATCAGGACTTCGTCGCCGACCTTCAGGTGCTGCAGGCGCGAGGTGAGCGGGCCGTCCTGAACCTTGATGCTCAGGAATTCGAGGTGCTCTTCGTAGTTCGCGCTCGCGAGGCTGTAGGCGCGGATCAGCGGCTTGCCGTCGACTTCGAGGCCCACCATCGTGAACTGGCCGTTTTCGAAGCGAAATGACGGGTCGCGCGTGCAGGTGAAGCTGAACAGCGTATCGGTCCAGTGATGGACGCTCAGGACGGTTTGTGAATTCAGGTTGCTCATGGCTTCTTGGATGGTGCGAAAACAAAGACGGCCAGACGACTAGCCGGCCGGCACGGCAAGGGCGATGCTGCGCTAACCCCGCTGCTGATCCGGGGCCAGGGAAATGATGCGCAATCCGCTATTTTACCGCGCTTGCCACCTGAGGGTATCGGCACGGCGTCGAGCGTGGTCAAGCGGTTTGCCGGACTTGCGGCTTCGGCGTCGGAACGGCACGCGGTGGAGCACGTCGGCGGGGGTACAGCCGGGGTTCAGCAGCGGTACGGCGATGGGCAAATTCGCGTGGTGCGTTGCGCCGTCCGGTGACCGGATCGCGTGCCGGTAGGCATACGTCCTCACAACAAGTTTTTGGGATGATACAGAAAGCCGTCGCGCAGCGCAGCATTGACCCTGCTAGCGGGACGGCAAAAGGGGCAAAAATGCCGCAAAAGTGGCGAAAAAGCGCCGGGAAAGCGGCGCAAGTGCCGTCTTTAGCCACCACAAGCGGGGCTGCTGCCGCCGGCAAAACGGCGCCGGGGCGCCGCGCGTCAGTGCGCGTGGCCCGAATTCCCTGCGAGGCCGCCTTTAGCCCGCCACGGCAGCCGTGCGCTTGCGCCCCCGCTGTTTCAGCACGCGCGCCTGCATCACGATGACGGCCAGCAGGAACACGCCGCGAATCACCGATTGCCAGTACGCCGACAGGCTGATGAAGCCAAGGCCGTTTTCGAAGTTGAGCAGGTTGAACACCAGGCCGAGCAGCAGGACGCCGGCAATCGTCATCGCAATCGAGCCCTCGCCGCCGGTCAGCAGGGTGCCGCCCAGCACCACGGCGGAGATCGCGAACAGCTCCCAGCCCACCCCTTCGTTCGGCTGCCCCGCGCCGAACTGGGCCGCGAGGATCACGCCGGCCATGCCGGCCAGCAGGCCGCTTACGGCATAGGCCGTGACCAGCGTGCGGTCCACATTCAGTCCCATCAGGCGCGCCGCTTCCTCACTGCCGCCGATGGCGAGCGAATGCCGTCCAAAGCGCGTGCTGCGCAGCGCGAGCCACCCGGCCAGCGCCGCCACCACCGCGACGATGCCGGGGATCGGCAGGCCGAACAGATCGCCTTGACCGAAGGCGCCGAAATTCGAGTCGGGGGCGATCGACACCGCGTCGTTCTTGCCGAGCAGCAGCCCGACGCCGTGCGCGCCGAGACTGGTGGCGAGCGTCGTGATGAACGGCAGGATCTTCAGACGCGTGATGATGATGCCATTCAGCACACCCACGATTAACCCTGCCAAGGAGCCGGCCAGTACGGCGACCCAACCGCCATAGGTGCTGGTGAGCGCGGCCACGACGCTCGACATGGCCGCTACCGTGCCCACCGAAAGGTCGATGCCGCCCGTGATAATCACGAAGGCCATGCCCACCGAGATCAGCGCGAACATCGAGTTGTAGCGCCAGAACGAATTGATGTTGTAGGCCGAGCCGAAGTGGTCGTAACGCACGAGCCCGAACACCACGAGGGCGACGAGCGCGAGCAGGATGGGGAGATTCTTTTTCATCGCATCGGGTCCGGAGTCTTGGAGAGCACGGGCAGCAGGGTCGACATGGGCGGTTCGGGATCAGCGCGAGCGCCGTTGCACGTACACCGCTGCGACGATGATCGCGGCCTTGACGACCAGCGCCGCCGCGTCGGGAATGCCGTGCGCGAGCAGGGTAAAGCGCAGCAACTGGATGATCAGCGCACCGATCAGCGTGCCGCCGATATACGCCTTGCCGCCCGTCAGCGCCGTACCGCCGACCGCCACCGCGGCGATCGCATCGAGTTCGATGCCGAGGCCGACCACATTCGCGTCCGACGACGAGTTCACCGAAATCGAGATCAACCCTGCGAGACCCGCCAGCGCCGCGCATATCGTGTAGGCGATCAGCTTGACGCGTGCGGTCGGCACGCCGCACAGATAGGCGGCCTTTTCGTTGCCGCCGGTGATCAGCAGGTACTGGCCGAACAGCGTCTTGCGCACGACCCAGACGAACAGCGCGACCAGTGCGAACATCAGCAGCACCTGGAACGGCACGCCGCCTACCTTGCCGAGGGCGATCCACTGGAACGCGGGGTTGTCGAAGGCCTGCAGGCTGCCGTCGGTGACCACCTGGGCGATGCCGCGACCGGCAATGAACAGCACCAGCGTGGCGACGATCGGCTGCACCGAGAGCTTCGTCACCAGCAAGCCGTTGAAGACGCCGCATGCCGCCGCGGCGATCACCGGCAGGACGAACGCGAGGGCGATGCCGCCGGGGCCCGGGATATTCATGAACAGCATCGGCGCCAGCGCGCCGGAAATCGCCATGGACGCGCCCACCGACAGATCGATGCCGCCCGTCGCCACCACCAGCGTCATGCCGATGCCGACGATCACGATCGTCACCACCTGTGTCAGATTGACGTTGAAGGTTTGCAGCGACCAGAAGTGCTGCGTGAACAGCAGATTGAACACCAGCATCGCCAGCAGCACGATGACTTCGCGCTGGATCGTGACGCGGTGCCGCTTCTTCGCCTGTTGTTGTGCTGCGCTATCCGGGGCGGACAGCGGGGTTTGCGCGGCCAGCGGCTGCGCAGCCTGATTGCCTAGTGGTTTAAGCGACTTAAGCGCCATGACGGTCGCCCTCCAGCGCGTCTTCGATATGGGCCGTGTGGGCGGCTTCGACCAGTTGCGAGGGGCCGTCGCTGCCATAGGCGATGGCGTCCATGATGCTGCTCTCGCTCATTTGAGCGCCGTTCAGTTCGGCGACGGTGCGGCCGTCGCGGATCACCACGGCGCGGTCCGCCACAGCAGTGAGCTCTTCCAGTTCCGACGCGGACAGCAGCACGGCAAGCCCGGCGTCGCGCAGTTCGCGCACGATCTTCGCGACGTCCGCCTTGGCGCCGACGTCGATGCCGCGGGTCGGCTCGTCGAGCAGCAGCAGCGACGGCTCGGCGGCGAGCCAGCGCGCCAGCAACACCTTTTGCTGATTGCCGCCGGACAGTTCGCGGATCGGTTGATCCGGCGAGCGCAACTTGATGCCGAGCGAGGCGATAAAGCGCTCCACGATGGCCTGCTGCTTTTTCACGTCCACCACACCATGTTTGGCCAGCGTGCGCAGGCACACCAGCGTGAGGTTGTCGCGCACCGACAGTTCAGGGACGATGCCGTCGCCTTTGCGGTCTTCGGTGAGGTAGGCGAAGCCGCGTGCAATCGCATCTTGCGGCGACTTGAGCGTCACGGTTTCGCCGCCCACGGCGAGCGTGCCGTGTTCGAGCGGGTCGGCGCCGAACATCAGACGCATCGTCTCCGTGCGGCCCGAGCCGAGCAGGCCGGCGAGCCCTACCGCTTCGCCCGCATGCACTTCGAGCGAGACGTCGCTCACCTTCGGATGGGCGCTGAGGTTGTGCGCCGCCATCACCTGCGCGCCGCGGCGCGCGAGATTGGCCTCGCGCGCGGTGCTGTCGTCCTGAACGACGGCGGCCAGCGTGCGGCCGAGCATCGTCGTGACGAGCTGCAGTTTGTCCATCTCCGCCATCGAGCTTTGGGCGACGGTCTGGCCGTCGCGCATCACCGTGACGCGGTCGCACAGCGCGTAGAGTTCGTCGAGGCGGTGCGAGACGAAAATCACCGCGCGGCCGTCGTCGCGCAGCTTGCGCACCACGCTGAACAGCAGTTCCACTTCGCGTTCGTCGAGCGACGAGGTGGATTCGTCCATGATCACCATCTTCGCGTCGGACGACACCGCGCGCGCGAGCGCCACCATCTGCTGGATGGCGGTTGAATAGCTGCGCACGGGTTTCTTCACGTCGATCTGCAGGCCGAACGACTCAAGCAGCGCAGCTGCGCGCCGCTGCACCGCGCGCCAGTCGATCAAACCGTAGCGGCGCGGCTCACGGCCGAGAAAAATGTTTTCCGCCACGGAGCGGAACGGCACCAGATTGATCTCCTGGTAGATCGTGCTGATGCCCGCTTCACGCGCTTCCTTCGGCGTGCGGAAATCGATCTCGCGGCCTTCGAAACGCACGCTCCCACCGGCGCGCCGATAGGCGCCGGTGAGGATCTTGATCATGGTGGATTTGCCGGCGCCGTTCTGGCCGATCAGCGCATGCACTTCGCCTGCGGCGACGCTCAGATTGGCGTTGCGCAGGGCGGGCACGCCGCCGAAACTGATCTGGATGTCCTGCATCTCCAGGAGCGGCGAACGTCCGGCGCTGGGAGACGGCGGCGTGGGGCTGCCGGATTGCGTCACGTCTATTCTCCTGCTGCAGATACTGTGCGGCGGGGCGGCGGAGCGGCTCGCGCCACCTTCCCATAGTAGTCCGTAAGACAAAGCGAAGCGACGGCCCGTCGTGGCACGGGCGCGTCGCTCCGAACCCTTCCCGTCCCCCCGGAGACATAAAGGGGACGTCCTGCGGGGCGCCTCCCAATCCTCAGAGGTGACCGCCTCCGAGGGTAGAAGACTGACTGCGCGTCGCCATCGGCAGCGCCGGATCAGCTATGACGCCGGATCCGGCGTGCCGACGGCCGGGGCGACATCAATAGCCGTACTGCATGCTCTGCTGCACGTTGCTCTTGTCGTAGAAGCGGTCGGAGACTTTCACCCAGGTCGGGATCGTTTCGCCCTTGGCGAATTTCTGCGCGACATCGCAGGCGAGCGGGCCGAAGAACGGGCTCGACTGCACGCTGGCGCCCAGTTCGCCGGCGGCGATGGCGTCCATGCCGCCCTTGGTGCCGTCGATCGTCACGATCTGGATGTCCTTGCCCGGTTGCTTGCCGGCCGCCTTGATCGCAGCGATCGCGCCCAGCGCCATTTCGTCGTTATGCGCGTAGACCGCGGTCACGTCCGGGTGCGCCTGCAGCAGCGTTTCCATCACCTGACGACCCTTGTCGCGCGAGAAATCGCCGTCCTGCGAAGCAATGATCTGCATGTCCGGATGCTTCGCGATCACGTCGTCGAAGCCCTTCTTGCGATCGTTCGCAGCCGAGGCGCCCGTGGTGCCTTCGAGTTCGATGATCTTGGCCTTGCCGTTGGTGGCCTTCACCAGCCAGTCGGCGGCGCGCTGGCCCTGGTTGATAAAGTCGGAGCCGATGAAGGTGATGTAGTCCGTGCCCGGCTTGGCGACCGAGTGATCGACGTCGCGGTCCACCAGGATCACTGGAATGCCGGCCTTCTTCGCCTGCAGCACAACCGGCGAGAGCGGCTTTTCTTCACGCGGCGGGAACACCAGCAGATCGACGTGCTGCGCGATCATGTTCTGGATGTCCGAGACCTGCTTGGCGTTGGAGCCGTTGGCGTCGGTGACGACCAGTTGCCAGCCGCACTTGGCGGCGATGTCCTTCATGCTCTTGGTTTCCGCGAGCCGCCACGGATTGTTGCTTTCGGTCTGCGCGAAGCCGACCTTCAGCGGAGTCTTGCTGGGTATCTTGGGCAGGGCATCGTCGGCGTGAGCCGTTGCGACGCCAAAACCGAGTGTCAGGGCCACAAGCGATGCAGCCAGCGGGGATGCGGTCAGCCGACGACTTTGACCACGCAATTGCCGTTCGAGCGATGCCATGTCTTCCTCCAGTACCTGGTGAGGTAGGTGTATTTGCTTTTTGGTGTTTCTCCTGCCGGTCGGCACCTGCGCACCGTTGACCGGACGTGCCGATTATTCCACTCGGAATTATTATCGGTCAATCACTAATAATATTAATTATGGGCGATTTTGCCTCGGTAATTACCCTCACTGAGGCGCGTTCGACGAGCGGACCGTCGAGCTTCACCATGCGGTGCCGCACCGGCGCGCCCGCGGCGCGGTTCTGTTCTTCCTGCAGCAAGGTTTCCACTGCCCAGCGGCCCAGCTCGTAGTTCGGCAGCACGACCGTCGAGAGCGGCGGATGGGTGTGGCGGGCAATTTCCTGGTCGTCGTAGCCGAGCACGGAGATGTCTTCGGGCACCCGCAGGCCAAGCTGCTTGAGCGCCTCGATCGCGCCGAGCGCGGTCAGGTCGTTGGCGCAGAAGATGGCGGTGGGCGGATGCGCCTCGCGCATCAGCGAGAGCGTGTGCTCGAAGCCCACGCCCGAGCTCCAGTCGCCTTCGCGCACGAGTTCCGGGGCGAACGGCAGGTCGGCGGTGGCGAGCGCGGTGCGGTAGCCCTTCAGGCGGTCCTTCGAGGCGTCCTGCCACGGCTCGCCGTTGATGTAGCCGATGCGCCGGTGGCCGGCGTTGAGCAGGTACTCGGTGGCGATATGGCCGCCCGCCACTTCGGCGGGCACCACCGACGACTGGCCGCCTTCGCTCGTGTAGCAGTTGAGCAGCACGGTCGGCACGCGCGACAGCGCGGCCGGCAGGCTCACCTTGCGCGTGTAGACGGTGGCGTAGATCACGCCGAACAGGTGCGGATTCGACAGCGTGGTTTCGAGCACCTGTTGTTCGATGTCCGCGTTGCCGTGGGTCGAGTAGACCGCGAGCATCTTGCCGCTCGCGTAGGCGGCGTCGCGTGCTCCGTCGATGTTGACGACCGGGTGCGGACTCGTCGAGATTTCGTCGGCGAGATAGACGATCAGGTTGCGCTCGTCCTTGGACGCGAGCACCGGTTCGCGCGCCGAGAGCCGGTAGCCGAGATCGTGGGCGGCCTTGAGCACCTTGTTGCGGGTGGCCTCGGAGAATTTCGCGCCGGTCGCGTTGTTCAGGACAAGCGAGACCGTCGATTGCGACACGCCGGTGAGCTTGGCGATGTCGGTCATCGTGGGACGGCGTTGAGTCGATTTTTTCATTGAGCGGGCCGCGCCGAAGCGGCGGCGAAAACAGGGAATGCCAAGGGCACGATCGTGCTGACGGTACCACTAATAATATGCGGACGGCAACGCGCAAAAACCCGTCATTTGGGACGTCTGGCGGGGCTTTCTATTGGTGCAATTTTGAACTAAATATTACTAATAATATTGACCTGAGAGTTGCGACGTGCGATTCTCGGTCGCGCGGGGCCATGTCGGCCGCGTTCCGCCCAGGGCCTTTCCTATCCTCACCATGCGCGATGTTTCCTTGAATCCGATCCGGCCAGCCGCGACAGAGGCGTTCCAGCTCGACGATCCCGCCTTGATCGCGTTGGCGAGCGGCACCATGCGTCTGCTGGTTGCGCCGCACGTCGGCGGTTCGATTGCTGCGTACTACGAGGCGGCGGCCACTGGGCCAGTGCACTGGTTGCGGCCCGCCACCGAGGCGGCGCTCGCCGCACGCGATCCGCTGCGCATGGGGAGCTTCCCGCTACTGCCGTATTGCAACCGCATTCGCGATGCGCGTTTCGAGTTCGACGGACGCACCGTCGATCTCGCCGGCGACGGCAACCTGTTCGCCCACGCGCTGCATGGTCATGCGTGGCGTCGCGCGTGGCGGGTGGGCGCGCGCACCGCGAGTTCGGTGGAGCTGCACTTCGATCACGAGCCCGATCCGCACGCGCCAGGCGACTGGCCGTTTCGCTATCGCGCGATGCAGCGCATCGAACTGGCGGGGGATGCGCTACGGGTGACGTTGTCTGCGCACAACCTGGCTGAGCGGCCAATGCCGTTCGGCATGGGGCATCATCCGTATTACCCGCGTACCGCCAGCACGCGCGTGCATGCGCAGGTGCAGGGCATGTGGCACGCGGACGGCGAGGTGCTGCCGACCCACCTGGGCCCGCATCCCGCGGTCGATGCCATGCGCGAAGGGATGGCCGCCGATGCGTTCGATCTCGACAACAACTTCGCCGGCTGGTCGCGCAGCGCGACGATTGCGTGGCCGGACGAAGGCCGTCAACTGACGTTGACGGCGCAAGCGCCGTTCGATCATCTGGTGGTGTTTGCGCCTGCGAGCGAAGCGCTGTTGTGCGTCGAACCGGTGACCAACACCACCGATTGCTTCAACGCCGACGACACGCGCGACCATGTAGGCGGCTGCGTGCTGATGCCGGATGAGCAGATCGCCGCGACCGTGCACTGGACGCCGCAGCGGGTCTAACCCGCAAGCGAAGCGCGACGGCTGTCGATCCGCGCGCAAGCTGCTACGCGCAGCGTTACTCCACCCGCAAGCGCGCCATGTACGGCAAATGATCCGACAGCCACGCGGTCTCCTGCGTTGGCTGGATCCACTCGACCGGCTTCATGCCGCGCACGAACATCTTGTCGAGCGCGAGCGCCGGTGAGAACGCCGGGAAGGTCCGTCCGGACTCCCCCAGCAATGTCGCCACCTCATACAGACCGTGTTCGCCGAACAGCGGCACCGAGTCGTTGCGCCAGTCGTTGAAGTCGCCGGCGAGCACGAGTGGCCCCTCTGGCGCTTCCTTCGCAATCCAGTGAGCAATCCACGTCATCTGCCGCAGACGGGCCGCCCGCGTGAGCGCGAGATGCGCGCACAGCAGCGTCACGGAATGGCCGGCGAAGGTGGCCCGCGCCACCAGCAGGCCGCGTTTTTCGAAGCGGTGGGCAGAGATGTCCCAACGGCCGCCGAGATCGAGCGGATGCGGCGACAGGATCGCATTGCCATGCCGCCACGACGGCTTGAACACGTTCGGCCCTAGCGCAATCTGCAATTCCGCCGAGCGGGCGATTTCAGTGGCCTGGCAATGCCAGACATCGTCGAGCGGATCGCGCAGCGGTGCGCCGAACCCGCCTGAGAGCACCGGCGCCGGCATGCGCCGCGCCATCGCTTCCTGCAGGAAGAAGGCGTCGGCGGGGGTCGACTGCACCCAGCGCTGCATTGCCTGCCAGGCCTGAAAGCCGAGCGGCGTGCGCCCTTTGTGCAGGTTCCAGCTGACCGCAATGAAGTCCTTGGGCTGCACGCCTGGGCGGATCAGTTCTTCGGGGTTTCGCATACCGCGTGGTCCACGGTGTTCGTTGATATCAGGAGTGATGGGCAAGGCTCGCACGGATTCGGTACACCAGGTTCGGATTCTTGTCGACGATCTGCCAGGTGGCCCATTGGCCGGCAGCCACTTGCAGACCCGGATGATTGGCGCTCACCTGGCGCGGCTGCGGCGGCAGCTTGCAACCGGTATCGGTTTTCTGGGCGCTGTCATCTTCAAGGGTTTCCTGCGCGTCGATGGCGAGCGTGACCTGATTCGCGTCGGCCTGGATCGGCGAGACCGTGAGCGTGCGCGTCAGATCGATACTGCCGGCGGGCGCATCCTTGCAGCCGACGTTGTGCTGCACCACCTGATGATGCGTGTCGGTGCGCGCCTGGCCGACCGTCGTCTCACCCTCGAACGCATCGATCTGCTGGCCGTCGCGCATCACCTGCAACTGCCACTGCACGACCTGCTGGTCGGCCGGTTGCTGGGCCTGAGCGAATAACGATGTGCCGAACAGCACGGCGACGAGACTGGATTTCCACATGGTTGACGGCTCTCCGGGAGCGCTGTGTCCGGCTGGGTGACAGGCGCCCATCTTACGCCTGATGGGCATAACGTCTTTCTGACACGAATGTCGGGACCGGGTTCAGCAACAATGCGTTTCGTATCAGATGAGGATGAGTTCGGCCCATTCAACCAGGCTGTGCCGATAGCCCACTGCGCGTGTTAGCAGCAGACCCGCATGGCTGCTGGCTTGCGCACGAATATGGCCTCGTTACACTGGACTTGAAACGGCGCCTCACCGGTGCCGTAGCGGCAAGACCAGCACGACGGGGTGAGCTATGACAACAGCAATGGTCAAACAGGAAATCGCGGTGGCGTCGTTCAGCAAGGTCTATGACCTCGAGCGGGTTGAAACCGCGCTGAACGATCTCGGCGACGGCGCCAACGACGCGCTGCGCACTACCTACGAAAAGATGCTGAAGATCGGCAATCTGCGCTTCTGCGTGAAGCCGAACCGGATGCCCTCTATCGACGATCTGGTCGAGGCGCTGCCCAACTTCAGCGAACCGCTCGACGACGTGCGCAAGCAGGTCGCGCTGTGCCTCGAGACCGAGGATCGGCTGGAACTGATGCCGATCCTGCTGCTCGGCGACCCTGGCATCGGCAAGACGCATTTTGCGAAGCAGCTCGCGCGGCTTCTGGGCACGTCGTATCACTACGTGGCGATGAGTTCGCTGACGGCGGGCTGGATTCTCTCGGGGGCGTCGTCGCAATGGAAGAACGCCAAGCCCGGCAAGGTCTTCGATGCACTCGTGCATGGCAGCTACGCGAACCCCGTGATTGCCGTCGACGAAATCGACAAGGCCACCGGCGACTCGCAATACGATCCGCTCGGCGCGCTGTATGCGCTGCTGGAGCACGACACGGCGCAAACCTTCATCGATGAATTCGCCGAGATCCCGATCAACGCGGGTCACGTCATCTGGATCGCGACGGCCAACGACGAGCGCTCGATCCCCGAGCCGATCCTCAACCGCATGAACGTCTACGAGATCCCGCCGCCGGATCGCGACGGTGCGCGGCGCATCGCCCAATCCATCTACGATGAAATCCGCACGGCCCATGGCTGGGGATTGCGCTTTCCCGGCGAACTGGGCGATGCCGCGCTCGATGCGTTGAAACATGCCTCGCCGCGGGAAATGCGCCGCGCGATTCTGAACGGCTTCGGGGCGGCACGGATCGACGGCCGCGACTGGATCGGCGCGGACGATATCCGGCTCGACTACGGCAACCGCCGCAAACCGATCGGCTTTTGAGCGAGGCTCACCGCTCCACCGCGAACAACCGCCTTCGGGCGGTTTTTTGTTGGTCGGAGGGACCGCGCGCGGCGTGCCCATCCTGAGCGCAATCGACCACACGGGCGCCACGATTGTTGTCCTGGATGTAACTGTTAATTGGCCCAATCAGAATAAATTTTTGATAGTCGTGGCCTACACTGGGTTGTCCCGACATGCAGCGGTGCGCAAACGGCGGCGCGGCATCTCAGTCGATTCAACGGTACTGACGAATCTGGAACCCATCATGAAACTCGCCCCCTTTGCTCGCTTTGCTCCCTTCGCTGCCTTGCTGATTTCCGCCGCCGTTGCGGTGCCCGCCTTCGCCGGCGAGGACACCGCCGCTGCGAACAATGCCCCGAAGACCCGTGCCGAGGTTCGGGCCGAACTGGCGCAGGCGCGCGCCGACGGCGAACTGAGCATGAATCCGAACGCGCCCGCATATCCCGCACAGTTCGCCACCGGCGGCTATACCGTGCCGCGTGTGCAGATCAATACGGTGCGAACCAGTGCCGAGCGCGATGCCTCGCTCAATCGCGCCGCCGTGCAGAACTGAGGCGCCGTAAAAACCACCTGAACCCGCCGTCTGCTCGTATCAAGCGAGCGCCTCGTCCCTCGACGGCGTACACTGAAGCCGTGCGGCACACAGAATCAACACGCAGAATCAGGGCTGGTTCCCGATCCGATGCCCGCAGTCGTCGCGACTGCGGGCATTCGTTTCTGTACCGCACCGTACAATTTTGTCATGTGTGCAGGATGCGTTCGGCAGCGAGCGGCGAGCCTTATCAAACGGCCACATCCTGTCTTCATCTTCATCAGGTGGACGAGGCAGCGCGCGGTGCGGTAGGCCGCGTCAAGGGACATGGATCAGATCGAGTGTGTAGTGATTGGCGCCGGTGTCGTGGGCCTGGCGGTGGCGCGTGCTCTCGCGGCGCGCGGCCACGAAGTGATCGTGCTGGAGGCGGCCGAAGCCATCGGCGTAGGCACCAGCTCGCGCAATAGCGAAGTGATTCACGCGGGCATCTACTATCCGCGCGGCTCGGTGAAGGCAGCACTCTGCGTGCGCGGCCGCGAGATGCTGTACGAGTACTGCGAGCAACACGGCGTGCCGCATTCGCGTTGCGGCAAGCTGCTCGTGGCCACTTCGCGCAACCAGATTCCGCAGCTCGAAAGCATCATGGCGCGCGGCAAGGAAAACGGCGTGCTCGACCTGATGCGCATTGGCGGCGCTGAGGCGCAGGCGCTGGAGCCGGCGCTCGAATGCGTCGAGGCGGTGTTCTCGCCGCGCACCGGCATTGTCGACAGTCATCAACTGATGCTGGCGATTCAGGGCGACGCCGAACGCGATGGCGCAGTGTGCGCGTTCCACGCGCCGGTCGAAGCGATCACGTCGAGCAACGGACGCTTCGTCGTGAAGGTAGGCGGCGCGGCGCCCACGACGATCAGCGCGGCGTGCGTGATCAACAGTGCGGGGCTGCAGGCCAATGCGCTGGCCCGGCAGATTCGAGGACTCGATGCCCGCCATGTGCCGCCGCTCTATCTGGCGCGCGGCAACTACTTCAGCATCTCGGGGCGCGCGCCGTTTAGCCGCCTGATCTATCCGATGCCGAACGAGGCGGGTCTCGGCGTGCATCTGACCATCGATCTCGGCGGCCAGGCGCGTTTCGGTCCGGACGTCGAATGGGTCGACGCGATCAACTACGACGTCGATCCGCATCGGGCGGATTCCTTCTATGCGGCGATTCGCGCCTACTGGCCCGCGCTGCCCGACGGCGCCTTGCAACCGGCCTATGCCGGCATTCGTCCCAAGCTCTCCGGTCCGGGCGAACCCGCCGCCGACTTCGTGATTCAGGGCCCCGCTGCACACGGCGTGCGTGGCCTCGTCAACCTGTTCGGGATCGAATCGCCGGGGCTAACCGCGTGTCTGGCGATCGCGCAGCGCGTCTGCGAACTGGTGGGCCGCACCTGAACCGATCGCGGCCTGCGGCCCGGAGCGCGCAACACGCGCAGTCGGCGCGGGCAGCGCCTATGACACGGTCATGCGCCGAACTACCCATTCGCTTATCTCTATCATTTGAGCCGTCACGCGTGGGGGCTTCATTGCTATGCTTGAGGACCGCTGTCGTCAGAACGGCGTTGAGCCCAATACAAAATGGAGTGAGTCCCCATGAAGTCATCCCGTCGTAGTTTCCTGATTACGAGCATCGGCGTCGCGTCGACGCTTGCATTGTCGCGCCAGGCCTTTGCCGACGCTCCCAAAGTCACCGAAGCCGATCCGACCGCTCAGGCGCTCGGCTACAAGCAGGACGCCGCCCAGGTCGACAAGGCCAAATACGCCAAGTACGCCGCCGGCCAGGACTGCGGCAACTGCAGCTTCTATCAGGGCAAGGCCGCCGATCCGTGGGGCGGCTGCCCGATGTTCGGCGGCAAGCAGGTGTCGGCCAAGGGTTGGTGCAGTGCATACAACAAGAAGGCATGAGATGCCGTTGAGGGCCGCGTGTCGGACCTGTCGCGCGAAACGCGCTGCAGCATGACGGCACGGTTCTCCCGCTGATGGATGAAGGCGCCGGCCGCAGCGAGCGGCCGGCGCCTTTTTGCAGCTTGAAAACCGTTACAGCGATCTTTACACTCGCAATGCATTTGGCATGGCAGCAGCGCGTCGTTGCGTCGAGCGGCCCATCTTCAACACCGCGCGCGATACTTTTCGAAGGCTGGAGATTCTGATGGCGGCATCCAGGAGCCTCAACACGCGAGCGGTGACAGCAGCGGTTATCGGCAACGCGCTCGAGTGGTACGACTTCACCGTATTCGGTCTGATGACCGTGGTGATCGCCGGGCTCTTCTTCCCCACCAGCAGCGATTATTCGTCGCTGCTTCTCACCACCGCCAGTTTCGGTGTCGCGTTCGTCATGCGGCCGGTCGGCGGCATCGTGCTGGGACTTTACGCGGATCGTGCGGGACGCAAGGCGGCCTTGTCGCTGGTGATTGCGCTGATGACCCTCGGCATCCTGCTGCTGGCGATTGCGCCGCCGTATTCCGCCATCGGCATCGGCGCGCCGCTGATGATCGTGTTCGGCCGTCTGCTGCAGGGCTTCTCGGCCGGCGGCGAATTCGGCAGTTCAACTGCACTCCTGATCGAAGCCGCACCGTTCTCGAAGCGCGGCTTTTACGGCAGTTGGCAGATGGCGAGCCAGGCGGCCGCCTTGCTGCTCGGCGCGGTGGTGGGCGCACTGATTACGCATGGACTGTCGCCGGAAGCTCTCAAGTCGTGGGGCTGGCGCGTGCCCTTCGTGCTTGGGCTCGTAATCGGCCCGATCGGCTTTTATATCCGCCGCCACCTTGCTGATTCCGAAGCGTTTTTGCATGCCCAACAGACCGCCCGTCGCGCGACGCTGCGTGAAGTGTTCACGAACCATAGTCGCGAAGTGGTGTGCGGACTGGGCACCGTCATCGCCTTGACGGTCACCATTTACGTATTGATCAGCTATCTGCCCACCTTCGCAGTGAAGCAACTGAAGCTGCCGTATGCGCAGTCGTTCTATGCGGTGATTGCCGGCAACCTGCTGCTGATGGTGCTCTCGCCGCTGACCGGTGCATGGTCGGACCGCATCGGCCGTAAGGGACTGTCGATGTGGTCGCTGGTGCTGACCCTCGCGATCATCTATCCGCTGTTCTCGTGGCTTGCGGCGGCACCGAGTGTGTCCAAACTGATTCTGGTGCAGGCCCTTCTCTCGATCACGCTGTCCGGCTACTACGGTCCATTCGGTGCGCTGATTGCCGAGCTGTTTCCGGCCAACGTGCGCTCTACGGGACTCTCGCTCGCATACAACATTGCGGTGATGGTGTTCGGCGGCTTTGGTCAGTTCATCGTTACCTGGCTCACCAAAACTACCGGCTCGCCGCTCGCGCCTATCTACTACGTGATGGCTGGACTCGCGCTATCGACCGTCGCGCTCGCCTGTATTCCCGGCATGCGTCACGCCGATCTCGACGCGCGCCGCAAACACGCCTGAGCTGAGCGCACGCTTTGGCGCGTGCTGCGTTCAGAAGCGCGCCGGCATCAAGGGCGGTCTTCTGGAGAACCAGGGACGCGCCGCTTCCAGTTGCGCAGCGAGCCGCAACAATGTGGCCTCGCCGCCCTCGCGGGCCGCGAACTGCACGCCCACCGGCAGGCCGCGTGCATTCCAGTACAGCGGCACCGACATCGCCGGCTGTCCGCTCAGATTGAACACCTCCGTGCAACCGGCCCAGGCGAATGCCTTGTCGGCGGCTTCCGCCAGCATCTTTCGCAACAGCGGTTCGATCGGCATCGCGGTGACCGCGCGCATCTGCATGCGCTCGCTCTGGGTCGGCTGCATCTCGCCGATCTTGATCGGCGCAGAGGCCAGCGTCGCGCACAGGATCACGTCGTAGCGCGACAGCAGATCGGTGAGCTTGACGGTGATGCGGCGTTGTTCCTCGAGGGCGGCGGGCAACGCACGTTCGCCGAGTTTGCGGCCGATTTGCGCCATCGCCCACGTCGCAATTTCGAACTCGTCGCGCGAGGGCTTGCGGCCGGTGATGCGCTCGGCGTTCAGCACCATGTCGCGCGTTGTCACCGAACACAGCATCAGGAAGGCATGGCGCACCGCTTCGAAGTCGATGCCGAGCGTGACCGGTTCGACATGATGTCCGAGCGATGCCGCGAGCTGCGCCGCGTCGTCGAGCGCGGCGCGAGCATCGGCGGACAGCGTGGGCGCGAGCATCGGGTCCGTCACGTAGGCAATCGCCAGCGGCGCGCATGGTTCGCTGAGCGCGCCGAGAAACGTGCCGGGTGCGCCCACGGCTTGATGCTGCGTGTGTCCGGTCATGAAATCGAGCAGCAGGGCGCTGTCGCGCACGCTGCGCGAGACGGCATGATCGACGCCTAGCTCGCCGGCGCTGGGAGCGTAGAGACCCGGAACGCGTCCACGCGATGGCTTGAGGCCGAACAGACCGCAGCAGGAGGCGGGGATGCGGATCGAGCCGCCGCCGTCGGAAGCATGCGCGAGCGGCACGATGCCGGCGGCGACCGCGGCTCCGGCACCGCCGCTCGAGCCGCCTGGCGTGTGGTCGAGGCTCCACGGATTGCGGCACGGGCCGAACAGTTCAGGCTCGGTGTAGGGCATCTGGCCCAGTTCCGAGGTACTTGTCTTGGCGAAGATATTGAGGCCGGCGGCGCGCGCCAGGGCGACGACCGGCGCGTCTTCGGTGGGCACGAAGTGGCGGTAGTGGCGGCTGCCCATCGACATCCGTAAACCCGCAACCGGCGCACCCAGATCCTTGATCAGATAGGGCACGCCTGCGAACGGGCCGTCGCCGGGCGTCCGCGCAGCATCGCTGCGTGACGCGCGTTGGCGTGCCGCGTCGTAGTCCTTGAGGACGATGGCATTGATGGCGGGATTGGCTGCTTCGGCGCGCGCGATCGCGATGTCGAGCAATTCGCGCGCGCTGGCTTCGCGGGTGCGGACCAGCGTGGCGAGGCCGATTGCGTCATGGGCCAGGTAGTCGGATAGCACGCCGGATGAGCCTCGCGTATCGCTAGCGTAACTGACTTAGAGACGCTCGCCGAGGAACGTCAGCGTACGGCCGTGTGCGAGCGCGGCGGCATGCTGGTTGTACGACGCACGGTCGGTGCAGTTGAAGCCGTGATCGGCATTCGCATAGATGTGGAATTCCGCGTCGCCGCGACCGGCGAAACGTTCCTGCACCTGTCCCACCGCTTCCAGCGGAATGCCGTGATCGAGTTCGCCGTAGTGGAACTGCATCGGCACCTTGATCTTCGCTGCTTCGTCGAGCAGGTTCTGGATGCCGCCGCCGTAGTAGCTCACGCCGAGGTCGATCGTGTTTTGCGCGGCGGTCAGGTAGGCAAGGCGGCCGCCGAAGCAGTAGCCGATTGCCGCCACCTTGCCGGTGACTTCCGGCAGGGCGCGCAGCGCAGCGGCGGTGGCGCCGATGTCGGCCACGGCAAGACCCACGTCGGTCTTCTGCAGGATTTCGATGCCCTTGTCGCGGTCGGCGCCGGCATAGGTCAGCTCGACGCGCGGCTGGGTGCGCCAGAAGATGTCCGGCGCGAGCGCCACGTAGCCATCTTGCGCGTACTGGTCGGCGACCGCGCGGATATGGCTGTTCACGCCGAAGATTTCCTGAATGATGATGACGGCCGGACCCTTGCCGCCTTTGGGCAGCGCGAGATAGCCCTGGAAGCTTTCATTGCCGGCCGGAATGTCGATCCATCGGGAAGTCACGCTCACGTTGCTCTCCTTCAAATGACTATGGGTGCAGGCGGGCAATGCCCGCAGCGGGCGGTCAGTTTGCCACTAAAAGAAAGGCCGTGCAGCGAGGCTGGAGGCGGCGCGGCGCATGTGGCGGATTTGTTTCCGCCACGCAATCCTTATTCGGCCAATTAACGGTTTATGCGCGAAAAACCCTTTAGGCAGGCGCGCCGAAAAATTCGCCTCGCTTAGCGGAAACCCGCATGGGCTGGTGCTTTCCGGGGTGGCCACCGGTTCTCCATTCAACCTCATGGGATAAACGCTATTGGTGTTCATCCCACTTCCTCAAAAAAATCCCACAAATTAATTTGATAGCCTACACTTGCGCGCAAGTACGCATAGCCGCCTGCCACAAACAGACTGGTTCACGTGCTGGCCAAGTGCATAACGATGCAACCGGCGTGGTCGTCCACGGGATTGAGCGACACGAGAAGGAAGCGGGGCACAGGGCGATTACGTTGTTTTTGGGACCGAAACTGGAGACTTACATGAACATCAAGATTCAAAAGCTGTTGCCGATCAGCGCTGCGGCCATGTTGTTTGCGTCGTTGGCAACGGGCGCGGTGGCGGACGAGGTCGTCAAGATCGGCCACGTCGCACCGCTTACTGGCGGTATTGCTCACCTGGGTAAGGACAACGAAAACGGCGCTCGTCTGGCAGTTGAAGAGATCAACGCCAAGGGTCTGACGATTGGCGGCCAGAAGGTTACGCTGGAACTGGACGCACAAGACGACGCAGCTGACCCGCGTACGGCAACGCAAGTTGCGCAGAAGCTGGTCGACGATAAGGTGGTTGCAGTGGTCGGCCACTTGAACTCGGGCACTTCGATTCCGGCTTCGAAGATCTATAGCGATGCAGGCATCGTGCAGATCTCGCCGTCGGCAACGAACCCGGCCTATACGCAACAGGGCTTCAAGACGACGTACCGCGTCGTCGCGACCGATGCGCAACAAGGCCCGGCACTGGCTAACTACGCATCCAAGGACCTGAAGGTGAAGAGCGTCGCGATTGTCGACGACTCGACGGCTTACGGCCAGGGTCTGGCAAACGAGTTCGAGAAGACCGCCAAGTCGCTCGGCATGAACGTGATGTCGCATGACGCGACTAACGACAAGGCTGTCGACTTCCGCGCCATTCTGACGAAGATCAAGGGCGAAAACCCTGACGCGATCATGTACGGCGGCATGGACGCAACCGGCGGCCCGTTCGCTAAGCAAGCCAAGCAGCTCGGCCTGCGTGCGAAGGTTCTGGCGGGTGACGGCGTGTGTACCGACAAGCTGTCGGACCTGGCTGGCGACGCAACCGACAACATCGTCTGCTCGGAAGCCGGTATGGCGCTCGAGAAGATGGCTGGCGGCAAGGCGTTCGAAGCCAAGTACGAAAAGCGTTTTGGCCAACCGATCCAGATCTACGCTCCGTTCACGTATGACGCTGTGTACATCATCGTCGACGCTATGAAGCGTGCTAACTCGACGGATCCGGCAAAGATCCTGGCAGCCATGCCGACGACGGACTACAAGGGCGTGATTGGCGAAACGACGTTCGATTCGCACGGCGACCTGCAGCACGGCGTGATCTCGCTGTACAACTACAAGGGCGGCAAGAAGACGCTGCTCGACGTGGTCAAGATGTAAATATCACATGGCATGACGGTAGGTGTTTCACCTGCCGTCTGCCGGATGATTCAAGGCACGCGTTTTTTAGAAACGCGTGCCTTTTCTTTTGGGCGCTTGCATGAGAGTCTAACGATAGGACGAATCAACGCAGGGGGAGACAAACCGTGACCCGATCGATCGACGACTGGCGCCGCTGGATAGCCGAAAATCTGCTGCTGGGCGCGCCGCCGCCCGACTTGCATGCCGCGCTGTTGCAACAGGGATTCAATCCCGAAGAAGCGGCGCTCGAAATCAACACCGCATTGGCGAGCCCGTATCTTCAGGGCGGCACGCGTCTGCGCAATCGTTTGCGCAAGCGCGACTGGACGCTTTCCGTGTATGGCCAGTTGAGCCGCATGCGGGAGCGTGGCGGCGAAGTCGAACGGCGCGAGCGGCTCTCGCGTGACGAATTCTTTGAGCAGTACTACTTTCAGAACCGGCCGGTGATTATCACCGGCGCATTCGATGCATGGCCGGCGCGTAAGCAATGGAATTTCGATTACTTTCGCGCGCGCTGCGGCGATTGCGAAGTGGAAGTGCAGTTCGGTCGCAACGCCGATCCGAACTACGAGATCAACCAGCCGAATCTGAAGCGAACCATGCCGTTTCGCGAGTATGTCGATCTGGTTGAAGGCAGTGGCGCGACCAATGACTTTTATATGACGGCGAACAACACGTCGCAAAATCGCGTGTCGCTAGCGGCGTTGTGGGCAGATGCGCCGACTATCCGCGAGTATCTCGATCCCGCGTCGCCGGATACCGGCTTTTTCTGGTTTGGCCCGGCCGGCACGAAGACGCCGTTTCATCATGACCTGACCAATAATTTCATGGCGCAGGTGATCGGGCGCAAGCGGGTCAAGCTGGTGCCGATGTCGGATACGCCGCACATGTATAACCTGTTGCACTGTTATTCGCAGGTAGACGGCAGTGCGATCGACGCGTCGCGCTTTCCGGCTTTGCAGCAGGCGAACCTGATCGAATGCACGATCGGGCCCGGCGACCTGCTGTTCCTGCCGATCGGTTGGTGGCATTACGTGGAAGGCCTCGAGGCCTCTGTCACGATGACCTATACGAACTTCGTCGTGCGCAACGATTTCTGCAATACCTACGATACGTATCACGAACTCTAGGCGCGCAATGCGCTGTGATGCGGGCGCGATGTCGTTCGCGTTCGCGCGATAAAAAAACGGCGGGCCGGTTGCCCGGCCCACCGCCCCCCTGGTACTTCTTTTTATTTGCTGTCGTTATTTCTTCGCTGCGAGTCCGCTGAGCAGGCCGCCCGTGGTACCGGACCCGCTACCCGAGGTCGCGCCGGTCAGCCCACCGGTGAGCGAGGAGACGAGGCCCGTGACCGGCGCCAGCAGGTTGCCGGCCGAGCCGGACCCGCCTGACGAACCGGATCCCGCCGCACCGCCGGTGGCCGAACCCAGCGCACCGGTCAGCGACGAGACCGCGGAGGTGACCGGCGCCAACGGATTGCCGGAGCCGCCGCTGGCCCCGCCGAGCGCACCGGTGACCGAGGTCAGGATGCCGGTCAGCGGCGCAAGCGGACTGCCCGAGCCGCCGCTGGCGCCGCCGAGTGCCCCCGTCAGCGACGAGGTCACCGAGGTCAGCACACCCGTGAGCGGAGCGAGCGGGTTACCCGAACTGCCGCCGGTGAGGCCGCCGCTCAGCGTGCCGGGCAAGGCCGTCAGGATGCTGGTGAGCGGTGCCAGCGGCGTCCCGCTGAGCGGGTTGGTACCGCCGCTGAGGATGCCGGTGATAGGCGCCAGCGGGTTGCCACCCGTGCCGCCGGTCAGCAGGCCGCCGGCGGACGTGACGGTGTCGCCGAGCTTGGTGACCACGTTGCCCAGGTTCTGGCCGATCGGGTTACCGGTTGCGCTGCTGATCTGGCTGCCTGCGCTGTCCAGGCCATGGCCGATGGTCGAGAGCAGGCCGTTGAGCGGCGCGCCGAGGCCGGTGGTGTTGCCGATGGTCTGCGTCGTCTGGGCGACGGTGGTGGTGATCGGCGTGATGACGGTGCTGACCGACTGTGTGACCTGCTCGATCGGACCGGTGGAGAGGGCCGTGCCGAGCTGGGTGCCGAGTCCGCTGACGGCGTTGCCGAGTGTGGAGACCGTGCTGCCGAGCGGGGTGGTCAACGGGCTGAGGGCCGCGGTCGGACCGGTGCCGAGACTGGTGACGAGCTGGCCGGCGCTGTTGACGGCCTGGCCGGCGTCATAGACGAGGTTGCCGCTGCTCGACAGGGTGACGCCAAGCGGATTGGTCGAGGCGCCAAGCTGGCCGAGGCCGTTGGTCGCGCCCATGCCGACGGCGGTGACGCCATTGCCGAGATTGGACAGGACGTTGCCGAGCGCGGCGGTAGTCGCGGAGTTGCCGCCGGGGATCGGAGTGAGGCCGATCTGGCTGCCGATTGACGAGACGGTCTGGCCGGTGGCGGTGACGACGTTGCCGGTGTTCTGGACGACGACGCCGATGGGGTTGGCGCTCGTTGGTGTCGGTGTTGGCGTGGGTGTCGGCGTCGGTGTGGGTGTCGGTGTCGGCGTTGGTGTCGGCGTCGGCGTCGGTGTTGGCGTCGGTGTCGGAGTAGGTGTCGGAGTCGGTGTGGGCGTCGGAGTTGGAGTCGGTGTCGACGTGCCTCCACCCGAACCACCGGCACCCGAGCCTCCACCCGAACCCCCGCCCGTGCTTACCGTACCGCCTCCCGCGCCGCTGCCAGTTGTCGGCGGTTTGTTGACCGTTGTGCCGCAACCTTGAAGAATCATCAGCGACGACACGCACATGGCGATGGCCGTCATTTGGAAATTGCGATTCATGTCTCTGCTCCCCCGTCATTGAACTGATGGAGAGCTAACTGCAAGCCCTATGCCATTCGTGCGATGTGATCGGTCGTCCGAAGTAAACCTAGAAGAATCAAGGGTGTGCGGGATGTGATGACGATTCCGGCAGTCGCTGCGAGCAGCGATGTGTCGCGGAACAAAACCTCGCGTCCGGCGCGTGTAACGTAACGCAACGCGGCGCGTTTCTAGCGATCTCACTCGCCGCAAAGCGGCGCGCCGAGCCGGTCTTGATCGCACTTTCAAACACTGCAACACAGTCGGTCCGGTGCGCGCGACCCGCGCGAAATAGGTCGCCGCCGCGGACGGCCCGATCGGCGGAGGGGTTGTTCGCGTCCGCGCGATAAAAAAACGGCGGACCGGTTGCCCGGCCCGCCGCCCCCCTTAGTGCTTCTTTTTATCTACTGTCGTTATTTTTTCGCTGCGAGTCCGCTGAGCAGGCCGCCCGTGGTACCGGACCCGCTACCCGAGGTCGCGCCGGTCAGCCCGCCGGTGAGCGAGGAGACGAGGCCCGTGAGCGGCGCCAGCAGGTTGCCGGCTGAGCCGGACCCGCCTGAACCCGATCCGCCAGACGAACCGGATCCGGTCGCACCGCCGGTTGCCGAACCCAGCGCACCGGTCAGCGACGAGACCGCCGAGGTGACCGGCGCCAACGGATTGCCGGAGCCGCCGCTGGCCCCGCCGAGCGCACCGGTGACCGAGGTCAGGATGCCGGTCAGCGGCGCAAGCGGACTGCCCGAGCCGCCACTGGCGCCGCCGAGTGCCCCCGTCAGCGACGAGGTCACCGAGGTCAGCACACCCGTGAGCGGAGCGAGCGGGTTACCCGAACTGCCGCCGGTGAGGCCGCCGCTCAGCGTGCCGGGCAAGGCCGTCAGGATGCTGGTGAGCGGTGCCAGCGGCGTCCCGCTGAGCGGGTTGGTACCGCCGCTGAGGATGCCGGTGATAGGCGCCAGCGGATTGCCACCCGTGCCGCCGGTCAGCAGGCCGCCGGCGGACGTGACGGTGTCGCCGAGCTTGGTGACCACGTTGCCCAGGTTCTGGCCGATCGGGTTACCGGTTGCGCTGCTGATCTGGCTGCCTGCGCTGTCCAGGCCATGGCCGATGGTCGAGAGCAGGCCGTTGAGCGGCGCGCCGAGGCCGGTGGTGTTGCCGATGGTCTGCGTCGTCTGGGCGACGGTGGTGGTGATCGGCGTGATGACGGTGCTGACCGACTGCGTGACCTGCTCGATCGGACCGGTGGAGAGGGCCGTGCCGAGCTGGGTGCCGAGTCCGCTGACGGCGTTGCCGAGTGTGGAGACCGTGCTGCCGAGCGGGGTGGTCAACGGGCTGAGGGCCGCGGTCGGACCGGTGCCGAGACTGGTGACGAGCTGGCCGGCGCTGTTGACGGCCTGGCCGGCGTCATAGACGAGGTTGCCGCTGCTCGACAGGGTGACGCCAAGCGGATTGGCCGAGGCGCCAAGCTGGCCGAGGCCGTTGGTCGCGCCCATGCCGACGGCGGTGACACCATTGCCGAGATTGGACAGGACGTTGCCGAGCGCGGCGGTGGTCGCGGAGTTGCCGCCGGGGATCGGGGTGAGGCCGATCTGGCTGCCGATTGACGAGACGGTCTGGCCGGTGGCGGTGACGACGTTGCCGGTGTTCTGGACGACGACGCCGATGGGGTTGGCGCTCGTTGGTGTCGGTGTGGGCGTGGGTGTTGGCGTTGGCGTGGGTGTCGGCGTTGGTGTCGGCGTCGGCGTCGGCGTCGGCGTCGGCGTCGGCGTCGGCGTCGGCGTCGGCGTCGGAGTCGGAGTCGGAGTCGGAGTCGGAGTCGGAGTCGGCGTCGGCGTCGGCGTCGGCGTCGGCGTCGGCGTCGGAGTCGGAGTCGGCGTCGGCGTCGGTGTCGGTGTCGGTGTCGGTGTCGGTGTCGGTGTCGGAGTCGGAGTCGGCGTGGGTGTCGGAGTCGGCGTCGGTGTTGGCGTCGGAGTCGGAGTCGGAGTCGGAGTCGGCGTCGGCGTCGGAGTCGGCGTCGGTGTGGGCGTCGGAGTAGGCGTCGGAGTAGGCGTCGGCGTTGGCGTCGGCGTCGGCGTCGGCGTCGGAGTCGGAGTCGGAGTCGGAGTCGGAGTCGGCGTCGGCGTCGGCGTATGCGTACCCCCGCCCGAACCCGAACCCGACCCAGACCCCGAACCGGACCCAGCGCCCGAACCCCCGCCCGTGCCTAAGGTACCGCTTCCCGAACCGCTGCCGACTGTCGGTGGTTTATTCACCGTTGTCCCGCAGCCTTGGAGAATCATCACTGACGACACGCACATGGCGATGGCCGTCATCTGGAAATTGCGCTTCATGTTTTTGCTCCCCTGTCTTTAAACCGGTGGGGGAGCTAACTGCAAGCCCTATGCCATTTGTACGACGTGATCGGTCATGCAGAGCAAACCCAGAAGAATCAAGGGTGTGCCGGATGTGATGAAGAGCCCGATGCCCGCTGCACACAGTGATGTGTCACGGAACAAGACCTCGCGTCCCGTGGGTGTAACGTTACGTAAGGCCGCGCATTCCAGCCAATCCGACGCGCTGCCAACCAGCGTGCGGCCCCGGCCCAGATCAGATTTTCAGGCGCCGCAAAACCTTGGGCCCGGCGAACGCGATCAACGCGGAACACACCGCCACCACCGACAACCCAACCGGCAGACTGGTCACCTGCGCGACCCCGCCGATGATCACCGGCCCCAGCAGCAGTCCGAAGTACGCGAGCCCCGCCACATGCGCGAGTCCCTCGGCCGCATGAATGCCTTCGACCCGCGCGGCGGCCGCGAACAGCACCGGCATCATGTTCGCCAGCCCGAGACCCATCAGCGTGAAGCCGGTCAACGCAGCGAACGGATAGGGCAGCAGCAGTGCCCCGATCATCCCCGCGCAGGCGAGTGAGGCGCTCACCATCACGAGTTGCGGCGCACCGAACCGGGCGCGCACGGCGTCGCCGCCGAAGCGGGCCGCCGCCATGCCGCCGGAAAACGCCGCGTAGGCCGCGCTCGCAAGCGCCGGCGTGGCAAGGACGACATCGCGCATATACACGGTCGCCCAGTCGTACATCGCCCCTTCGGCGATTAGCGCGACCAGTGCGGTTGCCCCCAGCGCCCAAAGCGCAGGCGAGCGCCAGCGGTTGGCGCGCGGCGTGGCGGAATCCGGGTGGTCGGCGTGCGGCACGTGCGGCAAGACGGCCGGGCAGGCCACCAGCAGGACGAGTGCGCTTAGCGTCGCGGTCAACGCGAGGTGCATCTCGGGCGCCATCCCGCGCGACAGCAATGCTCCGCCCACAGCCGCGCCCACCATGCCGCCTACGCTGAACATGCCGTGCAGCGCAGACATGATCGGCCGCCCCAGCGTCTGCTCGACGGCGCTCGCTTCGGCGTTCATGGCGACGTCCAGCGTGGCCATGCCGGCGCCGAACACCGCCAGCACGATCAGCAGCATCCAGTAGGCGGGCACGACGAGAATCAGCGCTGCGCAGGCCGCCATCATCAGCCCGCCGCTGAGACACGCGCGGCGCGTGCCGACTCGCGCAATCCACGACGCATTGGTTGCCATTGCCGTAATCGACCCGCCCGCCACCGCCAGCAACGCGAAGGACAGCAGCGCCGGGTTCAGATGGAAGCGGTCGCGTACCGTCGGCACATGCACCCCCCACGACGCATACATCATCCCGGCAATAAAGAAGAGCGCCATGGTCGCGATGCGGGCGCGACGCAGCGACGCGGCCGGCAGATCGCGATGAGCAGCGGGAAGCGCAGAGAGGTCGGGGGAGCGGTCGGACACAGAAGTCTCGTGGGCGGGCAACAGGAAGTGAGCGAGGATGCAGGCGGATTCAAGAAAGCCGCCTGAAAGCGAAGGTTCGATTCTAACGAAGCCGCCGGGGTCGTGCAGGCTTGCGCTGCACTAATATCTTCTCCTATTCATTCAGAATGATGGACGCATCGCTGCCTTGATTTGCGCAACGATTCGCCATCCATCGAGGACGCGCACTTGAATATTCCCGCTCACGCTCCGCTTCATCTGCTGCACCGGGCCGCTGCCGGCACGCTCGCGACGCATTCGCGTCAGCCCGAGGGTTTCCCGTATCCGTCGATCCTGCCGTTTGCGCCCGACGCGCGACATCGTCCGACGATCCTGGTGAGCCGCCTTGCCGAACACACGCGCAACCTGGAGGCGGATGCGCGGGCGGGCTTTCTCGTTTCGCACGCTCCGGATGGCGACGTGCTCAACGGTCAGCGCCTCACCCTGTTAGGCGCGTTCGAGAGGATGGAACCGGCGCCCGCCGCAGTGCGGCGTTACCTGCGCTATCACCCGGACGCCGAGCGTTACCTCGCGCTCGGCGACTTCAGTTTCTGGGTGATGACGCTGGAACGAATGCGCTATATCGGCGGCTTTGGCGCGATGGGCTGGCTCGACGGCAATGAACTCGATCCCCTCGAACCCCTGGCGTTAGATGAAGAGGAGGCATTGCTGGCGTTTTTCGACACGCATCCACAGCGACCGGCTGATCTCGAACTATTGGGCGTGGACCGCTACGGCGCGGATCTGCAGAGCGGCAATATGCGGAATCGCTACATATTCGAGACAGTCGCCAAAGAGACCGGATTCTTGCATGCGGCACTAGAAGATTGCATGACGCGACAGATGAATGCTTCGTGACGCCTACTATTCCGGGAAAACACCGACGGTTTGATGCATCCGGGCTATTTATCTCATTTTTGAGCCGGTATCTCGTCAGAAGCTCTCATCCCATGAGATCTTTCCTCCCAATTCTCATATTAATTTTCATAATTGGGGAATTAAATTGAGATATTTACTCGGCGTGCGGCGGTCTTTTCCGTAGCCTGCGAAAAAGAGGTAAATGAAAGACTCCGTTGCATGAAGGTTAATGAAATTTTTTGAAACGAAACATAATTAATTTAAGAATTGGACTTTTCCCCGCTTTCCGTTTTGTGTTAATCTCGCCTGCAAATTCCGAGGCATGAACACCTTCAAAGGGCAAACCGGCTCAGACCGGTAGTCATTTATCCAAACCATAAGGGAACCTATGTCTTCCTACAAGGAACTACTCGCGCAGCGAGAGAAGCTGGAAAAGCAGATCGAAGAAGCAAAGTCGCGCGAATACGCGGAAGTGTTGAACGAGATCAAGCAGAAGATGGCCGACTACGGCATTACGCTCACCGAGTTGGGCGGTGGCCGTGGCAAGAATGCGAAAGTGGGCCGTCCGCGTGCTGGTGTCGCGCCGAAGTACCGCGACCCGGAAAGCGGCAGCACGTGGTCCGGTCGTGGCAAGCCGCCGCGTTGGATCGCCGGTCAGGATCGCGAGAAGTTTCTGATCGCGCGTTAATCGCAGCATCCCGGCGTGCGCTTAAGTGCGCCGTCGGCCAGAGAACCGCGCAACCACCAGGTGCGCGGTTTTTTTGTTCCGGATAGCCGATCGCGCTATCTGCAGGACTCCATTCCCAATGCCTTGCGCAAATCCACCCTCTTAGAGTCGAAACACGAATGCTTCGTGTTTAGATAAGCATCTGATTTAAAAGAGAATTTTAGGGGTGTGGGTCGTTTTGTCATGAAGCGGCGGTTAGAATTCGGCCATTGAAAAATTCCGCGCGCTCGCATGCTTTCTACTCTCGCCGCCCAATCCGCCGAAAAACATCACGTCGCGCGTAAAAGCACTTTTGTCAGTATCGTGCTCAATACGGTGTTGATGATGCTGCAAATCGTCATCGGCGTGATTGCCCATTCGCAGGCGCTCGTCGCGGATGGCGTCCATTCGCTGGCCGATCTGGTCTCGGATATTGTCGTACTAATTGCCAATCGTCACAGCGGCGTCGAACCGGATGCCGATCACAATTATGGCCACAGCCGCTATGAGACGGTTGCCTCACTGTTTCTCGGTGCGCTGTTAATCGCGGTCGGCGTCGGCATGCTGTGGCGGGCCGGAACGCGTCTGGCCGATTTGCAGGATATTCCCGCAGTTCACCTCAGCGCACTCGTCGTGGCCCTGCTGGTACTCGTCTCAAAAGAAGGACTTTTCCGCTATATGCTGCGCGAAGCGCAACGCGTGCGCTCGGCCATGCTGATTGCCAACGCCTGGCATGCGCGGTCGGATGCCGCGTCGTCGCTGGTGGTGGCGCTTGGCATTCTCGGCAGTGTGGCCGGTGTCCGGCTGCTCGATCCGATTGCGGCGGCGATCGTGGGTTTCATGGTCGCGCGGATGGGCTGGACGTTCGGCTGGGATGCGCTACAGGATCTGTCCGACCGCGCGCTCGACGATGTCGCGGCGGCCGACGTGCGCAAGCTGCTGATGTCGACGCCCGGCGTGCGCGACGTGCACGAACTGCGCACGCGCAAAATGGGCGACCTCGCACTCGTCGACGCACACATCCTGGTCGATCCGCTGATCTCGGTATCGGAAGGGCACTACATTGCCGAGTCGGCGCGTTCACGCGTCCTGACGGACAACCGTGTACTGGATGCGCTGATCCACGTCGATCCGGAAAACGATACGCTGGCCCGGCCACCCGTCGACCTGCCGCCGCGCGAGCAGATCGTGGCGGAGATCGACACAGCGCTGGCCGAACAGGGCGAGCATGCTGCGGCGGTCAATCTGCACTACCTGAGCACGGGTCTCGACGTCGACGTGACGCTGCCCGCCAGCGCGTCCGGTGCCCGCGAAAGCGACGCACAGCGGCTGGCCCATCTGGATCTCGCGGGATTGAAGCGTCGGCTGGGTGCTCGGCATCTGAGCGTGCTGAGGGCAATGGAGCCGGACGCGCGCGTCGAAGAACAGGCCGCCGAGCCGGCAACGCCAGAGCGTCACGACCTCGTCTAGAAGCGGCGGCCCCCGACGATGCATTTGGGCCGGCCGCCATCGTCACACGCTTAAAGCGGCAGTTGCGTGTCGAACTTGATTTCGCGCAGGACGACGCTCGTGCGAACTTGCGCGACCGCCGGAATCTTGAAGATGCGTTCGTGCAGAAACGCGTCGTACGCCTTGATGTCCGGCGCGACGATCTTGAGGATGTAATCCGATTCGCCGGTGGTGCTGTAGCACTCGGTCACTTCGGGACAGGTGGCGATCTCGCGCTCGAACTGTTCGACCCCGCCTTCCGTGTGCCGTGTCAGATGGATGTGGGCGAGCGCGCAGACATGCAGACCGAGCTTTTCGCGATCCAGCAGTGCCGTATAGCGCTGGATCACCCCCGATTGCTCCATGTCCTTGATCCGCCGCCAGCACGGTGTGCTGGAGAGACCGACCTGGTCGGAGATCTCCTGTACCGACCGGCGAGCGTCGAGCTGCAACAGGCGCAGGATCTTTTGCGAGAACGTATCGAGTGTCAACTGCGCCTCCGTTGGCGTGCCATGGTCCTAATGGTAGAGGCCGCGAAAACGAAACGCAATGTAAAACGGCTCTGACGAGGGAGATTCCCTAATTTGCAGGTTTGACAGCGGCTTTTTGCCCTGAGCCGTCCCCATCTTTTGCGGCTGCTGCCGTGGCCGCCTGGGTGGCGCGCAGTTCGGCGAGCATGTTGCAGAAGAGGGCGCCCTGTTCGATCGCGTCGTCGAGCGCGACGTGGGTATGCGGGTGATCGTCGAACCAGCGCTGCGGCAGGCGCGGCTTGATGCACTTGCGATAAGGCAGGCCGGTCATCGCGAACGCGAGCGTCTTGATGTCGAGCGCGGACCACGAGAACGGACAACGGCCGGTGAAGCGCATCATGTACCAGAACATGAAGGTGAAATCGAAGCCCGCCGGCATGGCCACAAAGACCGGTTTGCCCGGCAGCGCTTCGACCCAGGTCACGTAGTCCGTCAGCGCCTTGGCCGGCTGCTGCAGGTCGCGGCGGCAGGCTGCCCACGCTTCGGGCTGGGTCTTCCACCACGCCTCCTGGACCGGGTGAGCGCTCGCGCCTTCCAGCACTTCAAGGTTCGCGGAGAACGTGCCGATGAGTTGCTTGTCTTCGGTGTACGCGGCCGAGGCGAAACTGAGCATGGAGTGCGGACCCGGAATCGGGCCGTCCGCTTCGACGTCGGTACTCACATAGATTTCGGTGCTCATGCACTCACTCCATCTGCGACATACGGGTTCGTGCGGCGCTCGGCGCCGAACGTCGAGGTCGGGCCGTGACCGGGGACGAAGGTGACATCGTCGCCGAGTGGCCACAGCTTGTCGCGGATCGAGCGGATCAGGTCGGCGTGGTTACCGCGCGGAAAATCCGTCCGGCCGATCGAGCCGGCGAACAGCACGTCGCCCACCAGCGCGAGCCGGTGGGCCCGGCTAAAGAAGATCACGTGGCCGGGCGTATGCCCTGGACAGTGATAGACCTCCAGCGTCTCATGGCCGAACTGGACCGTGTCGCCGTCCTGCAGCCAGCGGTCCGGCTCGAACGCTTGCGCCGCCGGAAAGCCGAAGCGCGTGCTCTGGTCGGGCAGCTTGTCGAGCCAGAAGCGTTCATCGGGATGCGGCCCGTCGATCGGCACGCCGTAGTGCGTGGCCAGGGTCTTCGCGCCGGCGCAGTGATCGATGTGGCCGTGCGTGAGGAAGATCTTTTCGACCGACACCTTCTGCCGCTCGACTTCACCCTGGATGATCTCGAGATCGCCGCCAGGATCGACGACGGCGGCGCGTCCCGTCGCCTCGCAAACGAGCAGCGAACAGTTCTGCTGGAACGGCGTGACAGGGATCAGAGTGACTTTCATGAGGACGGTAGGCCGCGGCAAAAACGTTGATTGTACCGGCGCGGCAGGGCCCTCGCCGACACGCCCAATGACGGCTTCGCCATGCCCATTTTTGCATCAATAGTGAAAATTCATCAAAGTTATCAGGCGCTTGCCATCCCAAAATTGTGTTTTGGGTATAATGGGCTCATGTGTACGGGAAACCGTGCTGCCACAGGACGATGCGTACCTATTAAAAATAGGGCGCCGATCGTCGTCAAGTAAGTGCCGTCGTTGTTGTAGTTGACGGCAAATCCAGCATCGGATGCGTCCGATGCGCACGTCTCGTCCAGCCAGGTGCCACGCGCCTGCAACGGCCTTCTGCCGTGACGCTGGGTGGGGCCTACGCCGCCGTTCCTGCGCGCTGTTGTCTAGGGCGCAAGAACGTGATTGCCACGTTCGATGGCGGCTTGTGGGGTCTGGTCAGGCTGCCGGGGACAGGTTGCGCCAGACGTGAAAATTAACCGTGCGGGAGCGGCAGAGTGTGCCGCGTGCGGGCTTCGGCGTACTGCGCTTTTCTGCGCGGCGCGTGGTCGTTCGCTTTCCGCCGGAGTCGCAGCAACACGCAGCTATCGCGTGATGCGGCTCGACATTGTGATTTTACGTCTTATGAAAACTCGGTCATCCCGAAGTATGGGGAGTCTTTTTGCCTTTTTTGTGCTCGCAGGGTGCGCCATGCCCCCGAACGCAGCCAACGAGGCAAGTAACCCGCCGCTCAGCACGAAGAGCGCGCAAGCAGGCGGCGCCGGTACGTTCGCGCCGCAGGCCTTCGGCACGCCGGCTGCATCGGCTTCCGCGGCAAGCGGTACGTCGCTTGCCGACGCCCAGCCACTCTCGGAAACAGGTCCTAATGTGGCCGGTTACCACGAAACCGGGCGCGCGTCCTGGTACGGCAGGTTCTTCCACGGCCGTCGCACGGCGAACGGCGAGCGCTACGACATGCACGCGCTCACCGCAGCGCACCGCACGCTGCCGCTCGGCTCTTACGTGAAGGTCACCAATCCGGCCAACGACAGTTCCGTGATCGTCCGGATCAACGACCGCGGCCCGTTCGCGCGCGGCCGGGTCATCGATCTCTCGCTGGCGGCCGCTACCGCGCTGCACATGCAGCGCGCCGGCACCGCGCGCGTGCAGATCGAAGGTTTGACACAGCAGCAGGCGAAGGCGGAACGCGCCGAGATGCTGGCGTCGAACAGCAACGACGTCAAATGATGTGCTGAAGGCCGCAAGGTGCGCGTGATGCGTACCTTGTCGCTCACGCTGAGGCGGGTTCGGCTTGTTGCCGTCCGCGCGCCTCTCCGAAGGGCCGCTCGCGCGGCCCTTTATTCTTCCGCGTCTTTTTTCAGCGCCAGGGCGCGCGCGTACAGCGCGTTGCGCGACGCTCCCGTGATGGCCGCCGCGACTTTCGCCGCGCTACTCACCGTCAATTCTTCCAGCAGGATGCCTAGCAACGCGTCGTGATCGTGTTCGCCGGCCGCTTCCTGCTGCGCGCCTTGCACGACCAGCACAAATTCGCCGCGCTGCCGGTTCGGATCGGCTGCCAGCCACGTTGGCCCTTCGGCCAGGGTGCATTGATGCAGCGCCTCATGTAACTTTGTCAGCTCACGGGCGACGAGCAGTTTGCGTGCGCCGCCGAATGCTTCGGCCAGCGCTTCGACCGTTTCCACGATGCGATGCGGCGCTTCGTAGAAGACCATTGCATGTGGATGCGTCGCGAGCGCTTGCAGGGTTGCCGCGCGTTGCTTCGCTTTGGGCGGCAAAAATCCGAGGAACGAGAAGGTCGCGACCCAATCGCCGGCGGCGGAGAGCGCCGTGGCGAGCGCGCTCGCGCCGGGCAGCGGAATCACCGGCAGGCCGGCTTCGCGCACGGCGTCGACGAGCTTCGCGCCGGGGTCCGAAATGCCGGGTGTGCCGGCATCGGAAACGTAAGCGACCCGCTCGCCCGCTTGCAGATGCTCGACGATGCGCAACGCCGCCGCGCGCTCGTTGTGCTGATGCACGGCGAGAAGCGGCTTCGAGATGCCGTAGCGGGCCAGCAGTTGACCGGTGTTGCGGGTGTCCTCGGCGGCGATGCGGTCCACCAGTCCGAGTACGTGCAGCGCGCGCAGCGTGATGTCCGCTACGTTGCCGATCGGCGTCGCCACCACATAGAGCGCGGCAGCAGGATATTGCTGCCCTTGCGCAAGTTCGGAGAGAGGGGTCATGAGGCAGAAGACGCAGACAGACAGAGCAAGGCCGACATTGTGCCACGCAGCGGCCGAGCGGCCGGGCCGTTCAACGCCACCTTCCGGTGCCCACAACTTTTCGGGACGGGGTGGGTCCAAAGACGTCGGAGCCGCTTTCGAAGCGCACGCACTGGTGTTTCTGCAGCGCCAGCGCTTGCGCCTGGTGGCGCGCAATGTGGCGTGCCGTGGCGGAGAAATCGATCTGGTGATGCGCGAGCGCGATGGCGCGCTGGTGTTCGTCGAAGTGCGAGCGAGGGCGCAACGACACTTTGGCGGCGCGGCCGCGAGCATTGGCTGGCAGAAGCGACAACGGCTGGTGCGCGCCGCGCGGCACTATCTGGCCACGCGCGTGAGTGTCGTGCCGGCGTGCCGTTTCGATGTGGTCGCGTTCGAAGCCGGGCGGCTGGTCTGGCTGCGCGACGCATTTCGCGCCGACGAAGTCTGAGCCGCCTCGCGGATAACGGGCTTGAGTGCGATAAACTTGCGCTCGCGTGCGGGTGACGCGGCGTCGAGTCATTCGCGGGGCCGCAGGCGCATGGGCGCCGCCCGCACTGTCAGTCAGAACAACATGTCTTCACAACAGGGCCGCGTGCAGCGGTCCATACGCGGTAAAAGATAGAGACTCGATGTCAGTCGAACGCATTCAACAGCACTTCCGCGACAGCGCGGCGGTCAAACTCGAAGCCCTGGAAACCTTGTCGATGCCGATCGCCGCTGCGATCGACACGATGTTTATGGCGCTTGCCAACGGCAACCGCATTCTTGCGTGCGGCAACGGAGGATCCGCTGCCGACGCACAACATTTCGCAGCCGAACTGATCGGCCGCTTCGAACGCGAACGGCCCGGCTTGCCCGCTATTGCGTTGAGTACCGACAGCTCCGTGCTCACCGCCATAGCCAACGACTACACATTCGAGCAGATCTTCTCGAAGCAGGTGTGGGCGCTCGGTCAGCCCGGCGACGTGTTGCTCGCCATCACGACCTCGGGTAACTCGGCGAACGTGCTGGCCGCCATCGAGGCCGCGCACGAGCGCGAAATGATCGTGGTGGCGTTGACGGGGAAAGGCGGCGGCAAGGCACACGAAGTATTGGCCGACACCGACATTTCGATCTGCGTACCATCGGACCGCACCGCGCGTGTTCAGGAAGTGCATTTGCTGACCATCCATTGTCTGTGCGACGGCATCGATGCCATGTTGCTGGGCGAAGACTGATTCCGAAGGAGAGCTAGTTGATGAGCGTATTTCGCGTCAAGACGACACTGGTGAGAACGACACTGGTGGTGGGGCTGGCGGCGGGTCTGTCCGCGACGCTGCAAGGGTGCTTTTTGCTGGTGGCCGGTGCGGCCGGTGGCGGCGCGTTGGTGGCGACCGACCGGCGCACGGTTGGCGCGCAGACCGAGGACCGTGAGATTCAGGTGAAGTCGCTCGCGCAGATCAGCCAGAATTTGCCGGATTCGGCGCACGTCAACGTGACGGTGTTCAACCGCCGCGTGTTGCTGACCGGCGAAGTGCCGGACGACGCGTCGAAGCAGAAGGCGGAGCAGATTGTGCGCAGCCTGAACAATGTCACTTCGATCGTCAACGAACTGGCCGTTCAGCCCGCAGCGGAGATTTCCTCGCGGGCTAACGACTCCTACCTTGAAACACGGGTGAAGACTGCGCTGATCGCTGAGAAGAATATTTCGGCGAACAACTTCAAGGTGGTGTGCGAGAACGGCTCGGTCTATCTGATGGGCCTCGTCACTCGCGATGAAGGCGCGCGCGGCGCCGACGTGGCGAGCCGCGTGCCGGGCGTCACGCAAGTGGTGAAGGTGTTCCAGTACATCCTGCCGGAAGACGCCGCTGCGGCGACTGCGGCAGCAGCAAGTGCACCGGCTGCGCCGCCGCCCCCGCCGACCACCGATGCGACGGTTGGCGCGGTGCCGGATGCATCGGTGAGCTCGCGTCCGCTCGATCAGCAGGCGCCGGCGCCGGTGACGAACTCGACCCAGGTGCATCCGGGCAACCCGCAGGTCAGCCAATGAAGTGGGGTGTTCATATTCAGCGTGGTTTTGGGCGGGGCTTGCTTCGCGTGAGTGCAGTTCTCGCACTGAGCGGTCTGGCCGCAACGGCGCACGCCGACGGCACGCCGCGCGGTCAGACGATCGCCAGCGCCAATGCGTGCATGGGTTGCCATGCGGTGGATCGCAAGCTCGTTGGGCCGTCGTTTCAGCAGATCGCGGCGAAGTACAAGGGCGACGCCCAGGCGCCGGCGAAGCTGGCGCTCAAGGTGAAGAACGGCGGCTCGGGTGTGTGGGGGGCGATTCCGATGCCCGCCCACCCGGCGATGAGCGATGCGGATATCCGCACGGTGGTGGATTGGGTGGTCGCGGGAGCGCCGTCGAAGTGACGTTTTGCAGCACTCGGGGGCTTGGCAAAAGCGAAAAACCTTGTGCTAGAATCATTTGTCGTTGGGGGGGTAGCTCAGCTGGGAGAGCGTCGCGTTCGCAATGCGAAGGTCGGGAGTTCGATCCTCCTCCTCTCCACCACGAAGCCATTTAGAAACACCGCACTACGTCTTCGGATGTCGTGCGGTGTTTTGCATTTGGGTGGCCGCTTTTCGCATGTTGCCGCTTGGAGCCGATCTGTGGCGAGAAGCGATTTGGCGAAGCGCTGGATATCGTCAACGTGCGGGGATGGTACACATAAAATAATCTGTGCAACAAAAAACCATATAACACAGGGCTATGATGTATTTTCGCTAGGTTACAAATCAACCACTTTTACGCCCCCCTCACCCCATCCCCACCGCACACCCCGCCTCCGCCAACGCCGCCTTCGCATGACCGCGCAAATCCTCAGTAGCAAGCGGCGCGTCCGGACTACGCACCCACGCCGCAATCCGCAACCGCGCACCGCCTGACTTCGAATAACTCGCCACCGTGACCACCGGCGCAAGCGTTGTCCCACTCAACACCCGCGGCTCGTCCGCCACCAGCTTCTTCAACTCACCGATCGCCGCATCTACATCCTTGCGCTGCGCCAGCTCCACATCCACTTCAATACGCTGTGTGCCGCCGGTACTGTAGTTGATGACCGGATTGCTCCAGATCTGGCTATTCGGCACGAACACGGCGTTACCGTCGCTGCGCTCGATGCGGGTGGTGAAGAGCCCCACCTCCCGCACGATGCCTGCGGCCGCACCGCTGCCTTCGATCACGTCGCCGGCGCGAAACGGCCGCAGCATCAGCAGCATGATGCCCGCCGCGATGTTCTGCAGCGTGCCCTGCAGCGCCAGCCCGATCGCGAGGCCGGCTGCGCCCAGCACGGCCAGCACGCTGGCGGTCGCGATGCCGACCTCGCTTAGCGCGGCGATAAACGCCACCACGCGCACCGCCCACGTGCCCATTGCCTTGAGCATGGGGCCGAGCGTGGGATCGGCATGCGTGTGCGCAAATGCCCTCGCGAACAGCGTGCCAATCCGGTTGGACAGCCACCAGCCCACGGCGAGAATCAGCGCGGCGGCAACCAGGTGGAGCACGTCGTACGCCACCGTCACCATCAGTGACGGTTGGACATGCAGGAGTCTTGTCAGCAGGTCGTTCATGGGGCGCTCTCGTTATTCTCGCGGGGGATATATTCCCTGACGTCCTTTGGGCGAATATGTTCCCGTGCAACGAAACGAACCCGCAAGAGAAGCACAAGCGTTCGTGTATTCATCGCATCCCGCGCATAAAATGCCGGTGTTTTATGGTCAGGACTACCGCAAGGTAAGCATTGCGCGTCATGTTGACCGGCTCGCCGCAGACGGTCAGGTTTTCTGATTGGCGCGCACAGCGCCGAACAATTTCCTATCCTTAAGATGACGGCCCGCGTGAGCGCGGACGCATCGCAAGGCGGCGGAGGCCCTTATGAAAGGCAGCCAGTTGACCGTGTTCGCGGACAATCAGAGTCATCGCAAGGGTCACAAGACGGTCGTCGAGTGGATTCTGGAGCAGACGACGCAGGCCGGCATCGAGGGCGCGACGGTGATTGAAGTGAGCGAGAGTATCGACGTACACGGCAAGTACCACGCAGCGCGTTTTTTCGAACTGGTCGATCAGCCGGTCGTGGTCACGGTGGCGTCGGATGATTCACGTATCGATGCGCTACTCGATCACCTGCGGCGCGGCGGCGTGCGGCTGTTCTATACGCGCTGCCCGGTCGAATACGACGTGCTGGGAGTGAGCGAAGCAGAGGGCGGCGGGGAGTGAGTTTCGGCGGGCTCGCGGGCCGCTGCCGGGCAGGCCGGCATGAGGCGGGGGAGGCAGCCATGAATGGCTATCAACTGACGTTCTACACAGAGAAAAACCGCAAGCATGGCCATCATACGGTGTGCGAATGGTTGCTGCTGCAGGTTCGTGCACTGGGCATCCACGGTGCGACCGTCATCAATTGTGCGGAAGGCATCGGCCATGCCGGTGCGCATCATGCTGCGCACATGCTCAAGCTCACCGATCAGCCGTTGCAGATCATCCTCGCCGTGACCGAAGAGGAGGCCGAACGGTTGCTCGAAATCGTGCGCGCCGAACGCGTGCACGTGTTCTATGTACGCTCGCCGGTCGAGTTCGGCATCATCGCCGACGACCCGCCCGACAAGCCGTCCCGACACGCTACGCTGTTTGGCCGCTCGTCGCGCCAGCCGCCGGACCCGCACGGCTGACGCGACCGCGAGCATCGCGCTATTGCGCTGTCGCTCAGTTCGCCACGTAGCCGGTCGGCGTCGTCACGTTCGCCTTGGCCACCGTTGCGTTATTCGACACCACGTACACCGGCGCTTCGGTCAGGTTGAGCGTCAGCGTGCCGTTGGTGTAGTTCATCGTCAGCGGATTGCCCATCATGTCGATGACCTTGACGGTGCCGCTCGTGCCAGGCGCATCGACGGCGAGGTTATAAGGCACGCTATACGTCGAGCTGAATCCCGTGCTCGCACTCCACACATTGTTGTTGTGGGTCCACAGCGCCGTGATCACCGCACCGTTGCCGAGCTGCTGGAACGCGTACGCATAGACACCGGAGGGCGTGCCGTTCATCGGCCCCAGCGTGTTGGTGCCGTCCAGAACGTGCGTCAGCGCGCTGACGGCCATCGCGGCCGGCTTCGGGCTGATGTCGGTCGCACCGTACGCGCCCTGTGCATCGGCGAGGTCGAAGAACGTACCGTAGCCGACTTCACCCGGGTAATCCGCACCGTAGAACACGTAGGTCTGATCCACCCCTTCGCCCAGCGTGATGATGTGGGTGCGGGCCACGACCGCGGCTTGCGCGAACAGCACGTTGGCACTCGGATAGTTCGGGCCGTACGAAGAGCCGAGGTCATAGCTGATACCCACCTCGGTCTGGAACAGTTTCATGCCGGGCTTGTAGTCCGTTGCCATTTCCGTGCGCAGCGCGCGAATCTGGCTCATCAACGAGTTGGCGACGTTGGCCGGGTTCGGATCGGTCTCAAGGCGCTCGGGCGGATGCGAAGGTGAGGTGCCCGCGTCGTAGTAGCCGTGCGTCGCAATACCGTCGATATAGTTGCCGAAGCCGAGCGACGCGATACGCTTCAGGCGCGTGGTCGTCAGCGCCGGGAAGGCGTCGGTCGGCCCCATCACCACCGCATGCGGGTCGGTCGAGTGGATGCCTTGATACACCGACTGATACAGGGCGACGAAGTTGGCGTCCGTGTCGACCCAGAACTGGTTCGGCTCCCACGTCACCTGGTAGTAGTTGTTCGCCTGGTTCGGGAAATACGTAGTGCGAATCGTATTGGATTCCGTCCCCACCCGGCTCATGTAGTTCTGGTAATACGAGAGGCTCGACGGCGGGTTGGTGTCGTCCTCGAATGCACCGGTCGGGCTCGCCCAGGCGGGAATGCCGTCCAGACGGATCAGGCGCATCACCTTGCCCGAGGTATAGAACGGGTCGAGGTTGTTTGCCGCGGGGTTGAAGGTGTTCGCAGCATTCGGTTCCATCGTCGACATCTGACGGTTGTCGATCGTCGACGCAATGCCGAGGTCGGCCAGCAAGGGGCCGTTGTCGTTTTCACCCTGCATGCCGAAGCGATGTTCTTCCTGATGCGCATACGTCACCGCGGGCACGACGCTGGACAGATTCGGCACCACGCCGAACGAGGCGATGCCGGTGGGACGCGTGCCGTCCGACGGCAACTGGCCGCCGTTGGCCGCCAGCGTCGCGGAGGCCGCGAAATAGCCGGCGAGCGTCGAGGTGCAACTGAGCGTGGTGGTGACGGGGCCGTTCGCGACCGGAAAGCTGCCGCTCGCCGCGACGTTGCCGAGCTGGTCGCTGACCGCCCAGTTGACCTTGTCGGCGGTGGGCGCATTGGTCACGAACGCAAGCTGGAACGTGCTGCCCGAGGCAAACATGCGGGTGGCGTCGGCGCTTGGCGTGTCGGCGGAAATCAGCGGGCTGCCGGCGGCGGCGCTCGAGGTAGTGGGGGACTGGCAGGACATCAGTTCGCCGGCATTGGCGTTGGCCGTCAGCGTGGCGCTGCTGCCGTTGGTGGAGCCGCTGGTGCCGTTGTTGGCGGTCGTGCCGCTGGAGCCGCTGCCGGATCCGCCACCGCCGCCGCAACCGGCTAGCGCCAATACCAATGAAGAAAGCAATAACGGTTGGAGTTTCATCTGTGGGGCGCAAAAGTAAAAATACCGGTCCTGCGACGTCTTGCATCGGGTGCGTCGCCGCGCGAACTCAGTATTGGGTTTTGACGTCAGCAGGCGACGCCGAGGCTGGGCCTCGTGCGGTCGCTGCCTGCGGATACGGTGGTTCGAAGCGCGGTGTGTCGGAGCGCGGATGCATCTTGCTGTTGCCGGCACGGCCTGCGGACTCACGATGGATGTCGCACAGCCTGTGACGGCGGCGAAGCATCCGGCCCGGCCGCGTGGTTTTGCGCTGAGAGTCCGGTGCCGAAACGCAAAAGTAAGGTTGGTATCAACCTCAATGCAAGGCGGCCCGCGGACCTGAACTTACCGATTTAAGTGGTGGTTTGTTTTTTGCCGGGTGAATCCTACCGGACGATATTTCTTAGGTCTGCCGAAAAGACGTAACGAGCTGTAACGTATGAACAATAGATCCCGCGGCGGTGCGAATCACGCACCAGGCCTGTGAAACAGGGGTCAAACGCTATTCTGATCGTGCGCAATACGGCGTGTTTTGAGGAGAAATTGGTGTGCCACTTTTTTATGATGCACACCTAAATAACTGACGACGCGAGCGAGGCTCCAATCATCATATTTCAACTGTCTTTCATTTCGTCGGATGTGTCGGGCTTGAATCGAAGCTGGCGAGCGTGGCGGAGCGGGACGGGCAAAAGTCGCACTTGCACTAGTCGGTCGTCGTGTTTATGATTGAGTATTCACTCATTATTCAAGTTGGATCCGAAACGCGCATGGCCCGTCCGAAAAGCGAAGACAAACGCAACGCCATCCTGGCTGCGGCCACTCAGGTGATCGCGGAGCAGGGGCTGGGTGCGCCGACTGCGCGGATCGCGAAGGTCGCCGGCGTGGCGGAAGGCACGCTCTTCACCTATTTCGAAAGCAAGGACGCCTTGCTGAACGAACTGTATCTCGACATCAAGTCGGACATGCGGGAGGTGATGATGGCTGGCTATCCAAAGGCGGCGAGCATTCGGGCGCGTTCGCGCCACGTGTGGCAGAAATACGTGGACTGGGGCGTCGCCTTTCCGCACAAGCGCCGGGCCGTCGCGCAACTGGCTGTCTCCGACCGCCTGAGCGAGCCGACCCGCGCGGCGGGCATGCGGGCGTTTGCCGACGTCAACGAGATGATGCAGGCGAGCGTCGCCAGCGGCGTGTTGCGCGATCATCCGCCGGCTTTCGTGGCGGCCATCATGGGGGCGTTGGCGGACACCACCATGGAATTCATCGAACGCGAGCCCGCTCAGGCAGAGCGGTACCGCGACGCAGGTTTTGAGGCGTTCTGGAACGCCGTCGCTAAAGGCTGAAGTTTGGTCGAAATTTTTTATGTAGTTAATGAGTGATTACATGCTCATCTAAACCGAAAGGAGTGCATCATGGCAAAGGTCTGGCTGGTTACAGGTAGCGCGCGCGGACTCGGGCGCAAGATTGTCGAAGCCGCGTTGGCAGCCGGGGAGCGGGTGGTCGCGACGGCGCGCAATCCGCAGCACCTCGCGGATCTCGTCGAGCAGTACGGCGAGCAGGTGCGCGCGGTCGCACTCGACGTCACGGATGCCGCCGCCGCGCAGGCTGCCGTCGCGGCGACGCTCGACGCGTTCGGGCGGCTCGACGTGCTGGTCAACAATGCCGGCTTCGGTCACCTCGCGCCGTTCGAGCAGGCTAGCGAAGACGACTTTCGCGCGCAGATCGACACCAACTTCTACGGCGTGGTCAACGTCACGCGCGCAGCGATCCCCATTTTGCGCAAGCAACGCAGCGGCCACATCATCCAGATTTCGTCGGTGGGCGGCCGCATCGGCATGCCGGGGTTCAGCGCCTATCAATCGGCCAAGTGGGCAGTGGGCGGATTTACCGAAGTGGTGAGCCAGGAACTGGCGCCGCTCGGCATCAAGGTCACGGCGCTCGAACCGGGCGGCATGAAAACCGAGTGGGGCAACGAAGCAAGTAACGCGCTGCCCGAACTGCTGGAGGACTATGCTCCTTCTGTTGGCGCCATCATTGGGCTGCTGGGCCAGCACGTCGGCAAGGAAACCAGCGATCCGGCGAAGGTGGCGCAGGTCGTGCTGAAGCTTGCTTATCACGAGCAGACGCCGGTGCACCTGCTGCTCGGCAGCGACGCGCTTCACTTCTTCGGCGAAGCGGACAAGGCACGCGCGGCAAGTGCCGCTGCATGGCGCGAGGTGAGCCTCGCAACCGACTTTGCTGCACCCGCTGCACTGCCGGACTTCCCACAATCCTGAGGACGGGCACTATGGTTCACTGGACCACCGACGACATGCCACGGCAAACCGGGCGCCTCGCGGTGATCACCGGCGCGACCGGCGGGCTCGGCTTCGAAACCGCGCTCGCGCTGGCCGGGGCGGGCGCGCAGGTGGTGCTGACCGGGCGCAATGCGGCCAAGGGCAGCGCGGCGCTCGCGGCGATCCGCGCGCAATATCCAGCGGCGTCGATCGCCTACGAGCATCTCGATCTGGCGAGCCTCGCGTCGGTGCGCGAGTTTGCCGAGCGCTTCGCCGGCGATCACGACGCGCTCGATCTGCTGGTCAACAACGCGGGCGTCATGACGCCGCCCGCTCGCCAGACCACCGCGGATGGTTTCGAATTGCAGTTCGGCACCAACTATCTGGCGCATTTTGCGCTGACGGCGCAACTGCTGCCGGTGCTTCGCAACGGCCGGCAAGCGCGCGTCGTCAATCTGAGCAGCATCGCCCACAAGCTACACGCCGCCATCCATTTCGACGATCTGCAATGGGCCCGCCGTTATGACCCATGGGCCGCGTATGGGCAATCGAAACTCGCCATGCTGATGTTCGCTCTGGAACTGCAACGCCGCAGCGACGCCAATAGATGGGGACTCCTTAGCAATGCGGCGCATCCAGGGTTCGCGCGTACGGATCTGATCGCCAACGGGCCGGGTGCGGATGGCTTCATGCAAACCGTCAACCGCCTGACGATTCAACCGCTGATGAGTCACTCGGCTGCGGCAGGCGCATTGCCTACCCTGCTGGCGGCCACGGCGCCCGAAGCGATGCCGGGCGGCTACTACGGTCCGAGTGGACTGTTCGAGCTGAAGGGGCCGCCGGGTGTGGCCGCTATCGCGCCGCGAGCGCAAGACCGGGCGGTGGCTGCCCGCCTGTGGGATGTATCTGAAGCGCTGACCAACCTTCGTTGGCCGCGTACCGAACCGGAGCAGGTGTCATGAGAGTTTTGTTATTCGGCGCAACCGGCATGGTGGGACAAGGCGTGCTGCGCGAGTGCCTGCGGGCCAAGGACGTCGAGTTCGTGCAGACCGTGGGCCGCTCGCCGACCGGCCAGCTTGATCCGCGTCTCACCGAGATCGTCCACCCGGACATGATGGACTACCGCGCGATCGAGTCGTCGCTACAAGGCTTCGATGCGTGCTTCTTTTGCCTCGGCGTGTCGTCGTTCCGCATGCAGGAGGCCGACTACAGCCGCCTGACCTACGACCTGACGCTGGCAGCCGCCCGCACGCTGGCGCGCCTCAATCCGCAGATGACCTTCGTGTACGTCTCCGGACGCGGCACCGACAGCAGCGAGCACGGCCGCAGCATGTGGGCGCGCGTCAAAGGCCGCACGGAGAACGCGCTGAAGTTGCTGCCGTTCCGCGCGGTCTATCTGTTCCGTCCCGGGGTGATCGAGCCGCTCCACGGCATCCAGTCCAAAACGCGCATGTACCGGTTGCTCTATCCGCTCTTGCGGCCGGTGATGGCGCTTATGCGCCTGTTGACGCCGAATCAGATCGTGACGACCGAGGAGGTCGGCCTCGCGATGCTCGCGGTAGCGCGACGGCCCGACGCGGCGCGAGCGGTGCTGGAGCCGGCGGATATCAGCGCGATCTGCCGCACGCCGGCGGGCCCGGCGGGGACGCCGCCGCTGACGCCGCGCGCAGGATAGTGTGATTGTTTGGCGCAACCGGTCTCGCCTCAGGTGGCGATGACCCGGTTGCGGCCCAGATGTTTCGCCCGATAAAGCCGCTCGTCGGCGGCGCGCAGGATAGCGTCGATGGTGTCGCCATCGCGGCCGAACTGCGACACGCCGATGCTCACGGTGAGGGCGACGCTCTTGCCGGACTGCCCCCCAAACACGCCGTTGGCGACCGCTTCGCGAATCCGCTCGGCCACCGACTGCCCAACCGCCAGCACCACCTGCGGCAGCAGCACCATGAACTCTTCGCCGCCCACGCGTGCGACGCCGTCATACGGCCGGATGGCGTCGAGACAGCGCTGCACGAAGCCGCGCAAGATCTCATCGCCGACCTGATGTCCGTACGAATCGTTGATCGCCTTGAAGTGGTCGAGATCGAGCGCGAGCAGCGAAAACGGCGCGCCGCCGCGTTTCGCGCGCTCGATCTCGGCGTCCACCATGTCGATGAATTGGCGCCGGTTGGCAGCGCCCGTCAGCGGATCGGTGGCGGCGAGATGCTCGAGCTTGAGGTTGGTGCGCTTCAACTCCTGCAAGGCGCTCTCGGTGCGCGCCATCGCTTCGGCAAGACGCGCCATCAGCTCTTCCTGGCTGTAGATCGTCGCGAACGAGCGGGTGGTGCGGAACGCCTGGACGACGCCGTAACTCAGCAAAAAGAACCCTGCGGCGAAGATTGCGTGAGCGAGCCACCACATGTGATTCCACGGCCGCCCCAGGATGAAGGCGAGTGAAGACAGCGCGAACGACGTCACCGAGATGCCGAAAATCTTCATCAGCGGCGAGTAGATCCGCCGCGCCAGCAGGATCGCCACATTCACGCTCGAGAGCAGCAGCGCGCCGCCTTCGAGCGACAGGCGCACCGCGAGCTCGCCTGCGATCGGCGAGTAGGCGAGGATGCCCACCGCCACATCGATTGCGAGGAACAGGGCGATCCATCCGAGCCAGCGGCGCGGCGCGCGGCGCGCCGGCACGGGATCGGGCGGCTGATGCCACGCCAGCAGCGCGACGAGCAGCAGCGCCGACATCGCCAGCCGCGACGCCGGACCGTATAGCAGGAACAGCCACATGTTGTGATGCGCCATGCCGGTGAAGGCGCCGTGCAGCGCGTAGATCAGCACGAAGGCCAGAAAGCCCAGCGTCAGCCAGCGCAGCAGGGGCTCGCCGGACGACAGATAGCATTGCCAGGCAACATAGGCGACGAACAGGCCTTCGAGCGTCGCCGCGGCAATCGCGACTTCGTGGAAAACGTGGTTTTCGAACGTGAGGGCGGGGTTCTGGAAAACGTAGAGATAGGCGATCAGGTAGGCCGGGATCAGCGCAAAGCCGGCGATCAGCAGGCTGACGTAGGCCCGGGTGACAGCCCGCACGGCTGCGGATGGCTCGTCCGCGACAACGCTTGGTGTCATCGATTTTCCTCCGGAAACCTGAACGATTTGCCGTGACCTTGCCTGCGGGCGCGGCCGTCGTGTGCTCGCCGTTCGACCATTCTTCAGCTTTAATGATCAGTATAGGCATCGCTGCGGGGCATTAAGCAAAATAAGAAATGCGCCGATATACCGGATAGGCGTCTGTTACGCTACCGCTTCCAGGAATCCGCGCGCGAAGGCATGATCCGCCTCATGCCCACTGCGCTTTCTGGCCGGGCCGCGATTGCAGTCCCCGATAACGCGCGTAGGCCAACGCGCATGCTCGACACAACCAGACACATGGTGACGCGCCGACCGAATGCCGTGATTGTCATCAGCCTCGCGCTAGCCGGCGCGATCCTCGCGATCGCCATCTGGGTGCTGGCGCAGATGCGCGACGATGCCTTGCGGCGCGCCCAGGACTCGGCCGGGAACGTTTCCCTGCTGGTCGAGCGCGACGTGGCGCGCAACCTCGAACTGTACGATTTGTCGCTGCTGGCGGTCATCGCCGGTCTCAAGCAGCCGGGTGTGATGGCCTTGCCGCCCGCGATCCGTCAGCTGGTGCTGTTCGACGGCGCCGCGAGCGCCCAGGACATGGGCTCGATGCTCGTGCTGGACGAAGCCGGCAACGCCATTATCGATTCGCAGTCCGTGCCGCCGCGGCACATCAATTCCGCGGACCGCGACTATTTCGTGGTTCATCGCAATTCACCCGACGTCGGGCTGTACGTTAGCCGGCCGTTCAAGTCGAGGCTCTCCAACGCCGGCATGAGCATCGCGCTGAGCCGGCGCCTCTCGCACCCGGACGGAAGCTTCGCCGGCGTGGTGGTCGGCACGCTGCGGCTCGAGTATTTCCACCGCCTCTTTGCCGGGATGAACCTCGGCAATAGCGGCTCGATGGCGCTGATGCTGGCCAACGGCACGATGCTGATGCGGCGCCCCTACGACCCGAAAATCATCGGCATCAGTCTGGTCGGCACGGCGAACTACACCCGCTTCACGCTGCAGGACAGCGGCGATTTCTTCGGCACGGCTTCCATCGACGGTGTGGAGCGCTGGTACGCGTTCCGCCATATCGACCGCTTTCCGCTGCTGCTCGACGTCGCGATCTCCACGCGCGATATCTACGCCGGCTGGCGGCGCCGCGCCTGGATTATCGGCAGCCTGATCGGCTCGCTCGACATGGCGATCATCGCGCTCGCGGTGCTGTTCTCGCAACAGCTCAGACGCCGCCAGGAAGTGGAAGAAGCGTTGCGGGTACTGGCCCGCACGGATGGACTGACAGGGCTGAACAACCGCCGCACCTTCGAGGAACGCGCGGAAGAGGCGTGGCTTCTGATGCAGCGCAGCGGGCGGCCCTTGTCGATGCTGCTGATCGACGTCGACAACTTCAAGGGCTTCAACGATCTCTACGGCCACTCGGCCGGCGACGATGCGCTGGTGGCGGTGGCCCGCTGCATCGACGGCAACGTCCGGCGGCCCAGCGACGTGGCCGCGCGCTACGGCGGCGAGGAATTCGCCGTGCTGTTGCCCGACACCGATGCCGGCGGTGCGGCGCAGATCGCCGAACAGATTCGCGCGGCCGTGCAGGCGCTGGTGTTGGGCCACGTCGCCAGTGCGCATCACGTGCTGACCATCAGCATCGGCATTGCCAGTACGGCGAGCCACGCCTTCGCCACCTACCGGGCATTCGTCAACGCGGCCGACACGGCCCTCTACGAGGCCAAGGATGCGGGCCGCAACCGCATCCTCGCCTATCCGGTCGCGGCGCGTGCCGACAGCCCGGGCATGGTGACGCAACCGGGGCATTAGGCGGGCCGACGCGGGGGCACAGTGTTTTATCCGGGTGATATTGCGTTCTAATTTTACCCGGGTATAATTAACGAAAATCGATGAATGAGGATTTTCGTGATGACCCCGCAAGCAAGCACATGTACCGCCTTCGAAGGCCTTCGACGCATTGCCTCAGGCACACGCAAGGAGGTTGCGCTGGCGCTCAGGCGGGTGATCGAGCGCGGCGAACAGGCGCCGGTGCTGGTGTTCGACGACGAGACCAGTCAGCCCGTCGAATTCGACTTGCGCGGCACGGCGGACGAAGTGCTCGCAAGACTGCAGCGCGAGGAGCCGGGTGCAGAAGGCGAGCCCGCAGAGTCCGTTGGGGAAGGCACGCCTCGCGGCCGCGGCCGGCCGAAGCTCGGCGTAGTGGCGCGCGAAGTCACACTGCTGCCGCGTCATTGGGACTGGCTGAACAGCCAGTCGGGCGGGGCCTCGGTGGCGTTGCGCAAACTGGTGGAAGCGGCGCGGCTCGCGGGCGACGACAAAGACCGTATGCGTCGTGCGCAGGAAGCGGCCTACCGCTTCATGACCGCGCTGGCCGGCAATCTGCCGGGTTATGAGGAAGCGACCCGGGCGCTGTATGCCGCTGATCCCGTGCGTTTCGACGCCTCAATCGCGCAATGGCCCACCGATGTGCGCGAGCATACGGCGAAGCTCGCCGCGCGGGCATTGAGCCAGTAACACCATCGACAAACCAGCAGGCGAAAAAAAACCGCTCACGCTGGGGAAACGTGAGCGGCAAGTCGGAGAGTTACAACATCGCATGCGCAATACATGGGGTCACGCAGCAGAAGCCAGTGTAGCCAGCGGGTAATCCCCGATAAATCAGACAAATCCCAATCCCGATAAGGCTTTGCGAGACGCAGCCTTTCAACATCCTGTCCCGGTTATTCCCGCCATTAGCAGGTCAAGTCGCCCACTGCGCGGCCGTAAAAGGACTGGACGCGCTATTGCGCGTACTGTCGACGCCGCATTGGCGCGAAGCTCAGTCGAGGATGGTGAAATGAAGTGGTTCGAGCGCATGACGGTGTTGCAAAGCCTGCTGTTGGCATTCGCGATCGTGATCGGATTTTGTGCGGTGGTCGGGGCCACCGGCCTGATGACGCTAGCGTCGATGCATGACCTTACCAACGAGATCGGCAGCCGGCATATGGACGGTCTCTACTGGATGGAAGAAGCGAACCGCAACAAGATCGATGCGGACCTCGCAGCGGCGAATCTCGGCTACGCGGAAGACGATGCCGGTCGCCGGCGTCTCGATGCCGGCATCGTCGCCTCGCTCAAGAGCATGCACGACGCCTACGATCGCTACCGGGCTACGCTCTCCACCAGCAAGGGCCAGGCGCTGTTCGCCGAGGTGCTGCGCAAGTCGGCGGTGTGGGAAGGGATCGTGCATCAGCAGATTGGCGCGGAGCCGATTCCGGCGGGTGTCGACAACAAGGAACTGGTGCGCCGCGCGATTGCGTCGAGCGAAGCCTTGCGCGACAGCATCGTGCAGGTGATCGATTACCGCCGCCAGCAGGCGAGCGATGCGCAGGTCCAGGCCGCAGCCAGCTACCGGCAGATGCGTATCGTGCTGTCGTCGCTCGTGCTGGGTGCGCTCGTGGCCGGCATGCTGCTGGCGTGGCTGATTGCGCGTCGGCTCAGGCGCCAACTCGGCGGCGAACCCGGCTACGCCGCGCAGATTGCCAACCGTATCGCGGATGGCGACCTCAGCGTGCGAGTCGACACTCGCGCCGGCGATACCCACAGCCTGCTGTTCGCACTCCGCAATATGCGCGAACGGCTTGCCGGGATCGTCTCGGGCATCAGCGAATCGAGCGAGTCGATCCTGCTTGCTTCCGGCGAGATCGCCCAGGGCAATACCGATCTGTCGCAGCGTACGGAAGAGCAGGCCGCGTCGCTCGAAGAGACCGCGTCGAGCATGGAGCAGTTGACCGCGACCGTGCGGCAGAACGCCGACAACGCGCAGCAGGCGAGCGGCGTGGCGCATGGCGCGTCGGAGGTGGCGGCGCGCGGCAGCGATCTGGTGGGCGACGTGGTCGAGACCATGCGCGAACTGGCTGCGGGCTCGAAGCGCATGACCGACATCATTGCGGTGATCGAGGGCATCGCCTTCCAGACCAATATCCTGGCGCTCAACGCGGCTGTCGAAGCGGCCCGCGCGGGCGAGCAGGGCCGCGGCTTCGCGGTGGTAGCCGGCGAGGTGCGCTCGCTTGCGCAACGCAGCGCGTTGTCGGCCAAAGAGATCAAGGAGCTGATCGAAAATTCGACGTCACGTGTCGGCAGCGGCGCCGCGCTCGCCGAGCGCGCCGGGCACACGATGGCCGAAGTCACCCAGGCGGTGAAGCGTGTGACCGACATCATGGGTGAAATCTCTGCTGCATCGCACGAACAGAGCACGGGCATCGAACAGGTGAACCGCGCCGTCGCTCAGATGGATGAGGTCACCCAGCAGAATGCGGCGCTGGTCGAGCAGGCCGCGGCCGCAGCGGCGTCGATGGCGGACCAGGCGCGCGAACTGAAGACCGCGGTCGCGGTGTTCGCGCTCTAGGCGCCTCGGGTGGCTCCGGTGCATCAGGCGCACCGCGAGCCGTAGTTGCATCGGGCGCGCAAGGCCCGTGCTTGCCGCAGCGCGTCCACGAGTTCGCTTGTCAGCGCCAGACGCTCTCCGTACACTCGCGCGTAATTTAAACCACGCGTCGAACAAGGCGTCGATCGGAGTGCGCGCTTGCACGGCGGCTCTGAGAGAGGCGCCGCCCAGGCGGCAGCCACGCCCGACGCACACCACGCCGATAGAGGAGAACCCCCGCCATGGCCGATTCCTACTTCCCCCGCTGGCGAACGCAGCCGAGCGCCGCCGAGGGCCGCGTCGTCAACACCGACGAGCGGCTCGCCTGGCCGCAGATGCTGGCAATGGGCATCCAGCACGTCGTTGCGATGTTCGGCTCGACCGTGCTTGCGCCGCTGCTGATGGGCTTCGATCCGAACCTGTGCATTTTCATGTCGGGTATCGGCACGCTGCTGTTCTTTGTGGTGGTGGGCGGCCGGGTGCCGAGCTATCTCGGTTCGAGCTTCGCGTTCATCGGCCTCGTGATTGCCGTGACCGGCTACGGCGGACACGGTCCCAACCTGAACATCCCCGTGGCGCTCGGTGGGATCATCGCGTGCGGCGTGGTGTACGCGATCATCGGGCTGATCGTCGCGGCGGTTGGCACGAAGTGGATCGAAACGCTGATGCCGCCGCTCGTGACGGGCGCGATCGTCTGCGTGATCGGCCTCAACCTCGCGCCGATCGCCGTCAAGGGCGTGAGCGGCAGCAACTTCGATTCGTGGATGGCGCTCGTCACCGTGCTATGCGTGGCCGCCGTGGCGGTGTTTGCGCGCGGCATGCTGCAGCGGCTGCTGATTCTGGTGGGCCTGCTGGTCGCCTACGTGATCTATGCGATCGTCACGAACGGACTCGGTATGGGTAAGCCCATCGACTTCTCGATCGTCGCCAACGCCGCCTGGTTCGGCATGCCGCACTTCACCGCGCCGGCGTTCAACGCTCAGGCCATGACGTTGCTCGCGCCGATCGCCGTGATCCTCGTCGCGGAAAATCTCGGTCACATCAAGGCCGTAAGCGCGATGACCGGCCAGAACCTCGATCGCTACGTGGGCCGCGCCTTCATTGGCGACGGTCTCGCCACTATCGTCTCGGGCTTCTCGGGCGGCACCGGCGTCACGACTTACGCGGAAAACATTGGCGTGATGGCGGTCACCAAAATCTACTCGACGCTGGTGTTCGTGATTGCCGCCGTGATCGCGCTGGTGCTCGGCTTCTCGCCGAAGTTCGGTGCGGTGATCCAGACGATTCCCGGGCCGGTGCTGGGCGGCGTGTCGATCGTGGTGTTCGGGCTGATTGCGGTGACGGGCGCGCGCATCTGGGTCGTCAACAAGGTGGACTTCTCCGACAACCGCAATCTGATCGTCGCCGCCGTGACGCTCGTGCTGGGCGCGGGCGATTTCTCGCTGAAGCTGGGCGGCTTTGCGCTCGGCGGTATCGGTACCGCTACCTTCGGCGCGATCATTCTGTACGCACTGTTGCGTCGCAAGCCGGCGCAGCAGCCAGCGGTGTGAGCGTGCCGGTCACGCGCGCGCCACGCCGCGCGTGATTAACGCAGTCTCCGACAGATCCACTTCGCGCATCAGCTTGTTGAGCGTCTCGTCGTTGATCTTCTGCTCGTTGCGCAGCGCAAGCAGCACGGCGCGTTCGGCGCGCATCGCCGCCAGCTTCATCTGAAACTCCAGCGCTTCCGCGCGCCGCGCCTGCTCGCTCGGCGCGGTGGCTTCATCGCCGAGGGTGGCCAGACGCCGGCGGTAGATATCCATCACGCGCGCCGCCACATCCGCGGCATAGGCGAAGGCCGATTCGTCGAGGTCGGCGCTGGCGGTCTCATGCAGACCGTCGATGGCGCGGATCGCCGCTTGCGCCGCGAGCTTGCGGGCGAGCCGTTCTTCGGCGGCGTTCGGATCGCGCCCGCGCCGCCAGCCGCGCAGCAAAAGCGGCAGCCCGATCACCGCTATCAGCAGCGACGCCAGAATCACACCCGAGGCGATAAAGATCGCGAGATCGCGGCCAGGCAGTGGAACGCCGTTGGGCAACGCCTCCGGCAGCGACAGTACGCCGGCCATCGTCACCGCGCCGCGCACGCCGGCCACCGTCGTCACCGTGACGGTGCGCAGGCCCGGCACCGCGCTGCTCATCCCCTGTTTGGCCGCGCCGCGACTGGCGAACCAGCGCAGCAGCCAGACCCACACGAAGCGCAGCGCGTACAGCGCGAGCGCCACCGCCGCGATATAGCCGATCAGCCGCGCCATCTGTTCGTTGCTGGTCTCGTGCGCATCGATCAGCGCGCGGCCGAGGATATGTGGGAACTGCAGCCCGAGCAGGATGAACACCATGCCGTTGAAGACGAACTCGATCATCGTCCACGTGCTGTTGGCCCGCACGCGCGCCGAGACCGGCCCCGCATTCGCGATGCTGGTGTAGTTCATCATCATCCCGGCGGCCACGGCGGCGAGGATGCCCGACCAGCCGAAATGCTCCGCAAACAGATAAGCCGCGAACGGAATCAGAAGCGTCATCACGACGCCCGGCGCGGGGTCGCCTTCCTCGGTGACGCTCAGAAAGCGTGCGGACGCGAAGCCGAACAGCCAGCTCACGGCGGCTCCCGTCGCCAGACCGCCCAGGGCGATGATCACGAAGCTGACCGACGCGTCGCGCAGCGAGAACACGCCGGTCAACGCGGCGGCAATCGCGAACTTCAGCGCGACGAGGCCCGACGCGTCGTTCATCAGCGCCTCGCCTTCGAGGATGTGCATGAGGTTCGCGGGAATCCGGTTCTTGCCGGCGATCCCGGTCAGCGCGACCGCATCGGTCGGCGATAGCACGGCGGCGAGCGCAAAGGCGACCGGCAGCGAAATCTCCGGCACCAGCGCATGCACGAAGTAGCCGACCGCCAGCACCGTCATGAACACGAGACCCAGCGCGAGCAGCAGGATCGAGCGCCGCGCCATGAAGAACTCGCGCTTCGGGATGCGCCATCCATCCGCGAACAACAGCGGCGGAATGAAGAGCATCATGAAGATTTCCGGATCGAAGGTGACGTGCAGGCCGAGCCTCGGCCACGCGAGCAGCGCACCGAGGGCGATCTGCACGAGCGGCAGCGGCAGCTTGAAGGGCAGCACGCGGACGCCGACACCGGAGACGGCCACCGCGAGCAGGAGAATCAGGACGGTGAAAACAATTTCCATCTGGCAGGCCCGTGAACACCAGCGCGAATTTTAGCCCGAGGCCGCGCCTGGCCGGCGCGAGGTATGCAGCGAACGGCCGGATTGCGCCGCGCCGCGTGCGCTCCCCAATAGCCTTTGCCGGCTAAGGGTCATGCACCCAGGTGGTGCATCGCGCGCCCGGACGCGAGGCACGTAGCTACTGGCGGTGCAGCCGGGCATGCAAACTTCATTGGAATGTGCGGCTGCGTGCGCACGGAGCTTGCTTAAGGAGTGGCGATGACGCACATTTTGAGAAACGGCGCCGTGGTTGTTTGCCTCCGCACGAACCGGCCCTGATCTCGCGTGAGAGGAATGCATGACGATTGCGCAACAGGAAAGGACGACCGCCGCACCGCACGGCTTCGAGGTGAGTGTGACTTCGGGGCTGGAGCGGTATTCGGTGCGGCATGGCGAGCTGGAGCTGACGAGCGTGTTTCAGCCGATCTTCAGTTTGTCGCACATGCGCGCGGTCGGTTACGAGGGTTTGCTGCGGGCCCACGACGCGCTCGACCGGCCTGTGTCGCCGCTCGACGTCTTCGGCCAGGCCGCCCGGCTCGGCGACGTGCTGCAGGTGGACCGGTTGGCTCAGGCGCTGCACCTGGAGAATTTCAAGGTGCTCGGCGCCGAGAAGGAGTGGCTGTTTCTGAACGTCCATCCGGGGGCGTTGACCGATCCGTATCACGCCGCTGCGCTACTCGCGAATCTGCGGCGGCTGGATCTGTCGCCGCGACGCATCGTGCTCGAGGTGCTGGAACAGCGCGCGGAAGATCTGGAGCGTCTCGCGGACGCCGTGCGCAAGTTCCGCGAACTCGGCTTCCTGATTGCGCTTGACGATTTTGGCGCGGGACATTCGAACGTCGAACGGATCTGGCAACTGAATCCGGACATCGTGAAACTCGACCGCATCATGCTCTCGCATGCCGCCCATCGCGCCGACATGGCGACGATCCTGCCGGGTCTGGTCGCGCTGCTGCACGAAGCGGGCAAGCTGGTGCTGATCGAAGGCGTGGAGACCGAACATGAGGCGCAGATGGCGCTCGCCTGCGACGCCGACTTCGTGCAGGGCTTTTTCTTCGGCCGGCCGAATCCGGGCGCCGCGGACAGCGTGCAAGCGGTGACCTGCATCAGCGAAGTCACGGAGCGTTATCGCGACCAGGCAGAGGCTCGCGAGCGGCGCAATGCGAGCCGGCTGGCGCCGTATGTCCGCGCGTTCGAACGCGCGGCGGAACGGCTCGCCGCCGGTGAGCCGCTCGATGAAGTGTGCTGGAACTTCCTCGCGCTCGATCACGCGGCGCGCTGCTTCCTGCTGGATGCGAAGGGTCGTCAGGCGGGCCGCAACGTGGTGCTGCGGGCGGATCGCGCGGCGCATGAGACGCGCTTTTTGCCGCTCGCCGATGCGCAGGGGGCCAACTGGCTGCGTCGACCGTATTTTCGGGCGGCGATCAATGCGCCGGAGCGGGTGCATGTGACCCGGCCGTATCTGTCGATCAACGAGGCGTTGCCGTGCGTGACGTTGTCGGTGGTGACGCATGTCGGTGAACAGACCTGCGTCTTGTGCGGGGACATTGATTGGGTGGATGAAGAGCGGTTTTGAAAACGGGCCATGCAGGTGGGGGTCTGTCGGCTTGAGTCAGAAAGTGCCGTGCACCGCTGCGAATGAATCCTCTGCGCAGCGGCGCGCGCTTCACACGCTTACTTCGCCACCACCACCGGAATCCCCCGCAAGGTCCCGGCGCCCTTCGCTTCCTCCAACGCTTGCTTAACCGCCGCGCCCGTCGCCGCTGCGATCTGCAGACGCGCAGCCAAATCCCGTTCGCTGCGCTTCACGCCGGCCAGATTTGCCAGCTTCACATGCCCATAGCCACGCACGCGGGCATGCAGATCCGCCAGCTTGACGATCTCTTCAACGTTGCCCGCATCGAGCTTCGCCAACGCCTGTTGCAGGGTCACTTCGTAGTCGTCGGCCAGTTCGCGTTCCATGCGGCGTTCGAGCGTGCGGCCAAACGGATCGAGCATCGTGCCGCGTAGTCCGCGGAACTTCGCCATGGTGCCGAGCAGCGGCCACAGCCATTGACCGAAGGTCTTCTTCACCGGTGTCGCGCCATGCTTCGGACGCGACAAGGTCGGCGGCGCGAGATTGAACTTCACGCCGAAGTCCTTGCCCGCCACGCCTTCGAATTGCGCTTCGAGCGAGGCGCGGAACGCGCTGTCCGTATGCAGGCGCGCCACTTCGTATTCATCCTTCACCGCCAGCAGCCGGTAGAACGTCGTCGCCACCGCACGCGTCAGGCGCTCACCTGACGAAGCACCGCCGATACCCGCCTCGGCCCGCCGCGCGGCATCCACCAGCGTACGATAGCGCTTCACGTACCGCTCGCCGCCATACACCGCCAGGCGCGTTTCGCGATGCGCGATCAGTTCGTCCAGCGTATCGATACGCAGCGGCTGTTGCGCCGCATGCCGTTCCTGCCACAGCGCTTCGAGCGCCGCCGGATCAGCCGCGGCAAGACGGCCCACCGAAAACGCCAGTTGATTCATCTGCACAGCAACGTTGTTCAGTTCGATCGCACGCATCATCGCGCCGAACGACACCGGCACGAGACCCAACTGCCATGCAAAGCCGAGCATCAGGATGTTGGCGCCGATCGTGTCGCCGAGGAACCGCGTCGCGAGCGCTTGCGCATCGCAGCTCGACATGCGTTCTTCACCCGCCGCGTGACGCATCTTGTCGATCAGCGCATCCGCGTGCAGGTTCGCGTCCGGGTTCTGCACGAAGGTCGCGTTCGGAATCGCATGCGTATTCACGACAATCCGCGTACGGCCATGACGCACCGTTTGCAGCGCGTCGGAACTCGCGCCCACCACCATGTCGCATGCGAGCAGCACGTCGGCCTGCTGCGTGTCGATACGCACCTGGTTGAGCCATTCGTCGCGCGCGGCGAAGCGCACGAACGACAGCACGGAGCCGCCCTTCTGCGCAAAACCCATGAAGTCGAGTACCGACGCGCTCTTGCCTTCCAGATGCGCGGCCATGCTGATCAGCGCGCCCACCGTCACGACGCCCGTGCCGCCGACGCCCGTGACCAGAATGTCGTACGGCGCGGCATCGAGTTGCGTGGCCGGCACCGGCAACGCGTCGACGCGGGCAGCCAGCGCGGCGGCATCGAAGGCGGCGCCGGCGGCCTTCTTGAGCTTGCCGCCTTCGATCGTCACGAAGCTCGGGCAAAAGCCGTTCACGCAGGAGAAGTCCTTGTTGCACGACGACTGGTCGATGCGGCGTTTGCGGCCCAGCGCGGTCTCAACCGGTTCGACGGACAGGCAGTTCGACTGCACGCCGCAATCGCCGCATCCTTCGCAGACCTCTTCGTTGATAAAGAGGCGCTTGTCCGGATCGGGGAATTCACCTTTCTTCCTGCGACGACGTTTCTCGGCCGCGCAGGTCTGGTCGTAGATCAGCACGGTGACGCCGTCGATATCGCGCAGCACGCGCTGCACGGCATCGAGTTCGCTGCGATGGTGGAAGGTGGTGCCTTGCGGAAACAGCCCATGATGGCCGTCGTATTTTTCGGGCTCGTCGCTGACCACCACGAAACGCGAGACGCCTTCGGCTTCCACCTGACGCGCAATCTGCGGCACCGAGATGCTGCCGTCGACCGGCTGGCCGCCCGTCATCGCCACGGCGTCGTTATAGAGAATCTTGTAGGTGATGGTGGCCTTCGCCGCCACCGCCTGGCGGATCGCCAGAATGCCCGAGTGAAAGTAGGTGCCGTCGCCGAGGTTCTGAAACACGTGACGCGTCTTCGTGAACATCGAATGCGAAGCCCAGTCCACGCCTTCGCCGCCCATCTGGATCAGCCCGGTCGTATCGCGCTCCATCCACGAGGCCATAAAGTGGCAGCCAATGCCGGCTTGCGCAATCGAGCCTTCGGGGACTTTCGTCGAGGTGTTGTGCGGGCAGCCGGAGCAGAAGTACGGCGTGCGCTTGACTGCGTCGGCGGCATTCGAAAGGATTTGCGGCGCCACCAGATCGACCACGCGTTCGCGGCGATCGAGCGCGGGCTTGTGCCGCGCGAGCCAGTTGGCGAACACCGGCAGGATGCGCGAAGGCCGCAACTCGCCAAGCGACGACAGCAGCAACGAGCCATCCTCGGCGTACTTGCCCACCACGACAGGACGTGCGCCGTCGCGACGGTTGTACAGGTAGTCCTTGATCTGCTGCTCGATGACCGGGCCTTTCTCCTCGATCACCAGCACTTCCGAAAGGCCTTCGACGAACCTGTCGATGCGTGTCATCTCCAGTGGGAACGACAGCCCGACCTTGTAGATACGCACGCCGGCCGCGTCGAGATCGGCGACGGTGAGGTCGAGGCGGCGCAGTGCTTCCATCAGATCCAGATGCGCCTTGCCGCAGGTGACGATGCCGACGTTCGCCTGCGGACTCGGCGCAATCCATTTGTCGATGCTGTTGCTGCGCGCGAAATGGCGCACGGCGTCGAGCTTGGCGGCGAGCCGCGCCTCGATGGTGAGGCTCGGCAGATCGGGCCAGCGGTTATGCAGACCGCCGGCGGGTTCCTGGTAGTCTTGCGGATCCGTCCACTGCGTTTGCAATGCATCGAGGTCGACGGTCGAGCCGGATTCGACCGTCTCCGAAATCGCCTTGTAGCCGACCCAGGCGCCCGAGAAGCGCGACAGCGCCCAGCCGTACAGGCCGAACTCCAGCATGTCGGCGACGTTCGACGGATTCACCACCGGCATATGCCAGGCCATCATCGCGAAGTCGCTCTGATGCGGCATCGACGACGACACGCAGCCGTGGTCGTCACCCGCCACCACCAGCACGCCACCATGCTTCGACGAACCGTAGGCGTTGCCGTGCTTGAGCGCGTCGCCGGCGCGGTCCACGCCCGGGCCTTTGCCGTACCACATTGCAAACACACCTTCGACGGTGCGCTCCGGGTCCGACTCGACCCGCTGCGTGCCGAGCACCGCGGTGCCGCCCAGCTCCTCGTTGATCGCGGGCAGGAAGCGGATATCGCTCGCCGCGAGCAGCTTCTTCGCCTTCCACAACTGCTGGTCGACCATGCCGAGCGGCGAGCCGCGATAGCCGCTGATGAAGCCGGCGGTGTTCATGTCGCGCGCCTTGTCGAGCGCGCGTTGCATCAACACGAGACGTACCAGTGCCTGCGTGCCGGTCAGGAAAATGCGGCCGCGGGTGGCGGTGAGGTTATCGGACAGCTTGTAATCGGCGAGGGCGGGCGTGCCGTCGACAGGCAGGCGAGCGGTCATGGTAAGTCTCCGTTTTTATGCGTTCGCGCGAAGTGGATGGGGACCATAAAGGCTTCGCGTCGAAAGAGACTCTATTTTTTAGCGCCGATTAGAGATTATTTTTGCTTGTTTCCGGCTTTGTTGCCCGAAAGGAGTGAAGTACTCCGCGAATTCGCGCGGTTTTGAGATAGATCTGCCGGTGGCTCAGGCGCCCGGCACCGCATGCGGGTCCATCTGGGCGGCCGGGACGGACGGCGCCAGCGGTTCCAGCGGTTCTATTTCGTCGAAGTGGATGTAGTCGATATGGCTTACGCCGTCTTCCTCGCGGAGCAGGTCGACGTATTTGTGTTGCCAGCGGATGCTATCCGCTTCCCAGGTGTGACGCGCCTGCATGGTCTGCGCGGTCTCTTCGTCGGCGCCTTCGATGGAGATCAGCAAGGACGCTTCGCGCGCCTTCATCGACTCGGCCGTTTCGCCGAAAAGCGGGCTGGTCTCGTCGATGATGTGCATCAGGGTCCAGCTAAACAGAAACGCCGGATGCTGGTCGCGTACGAGCGTCAGGTCGTAGAGCTTGCGCAGCCGGTAGCCTTCGGCCGACGTTTCGACGCGCATCATGCGCATCCTGCCGTGGGCCTCGGCGATCATATTCTGGCGGCCATTCGCCGCGCGGGCCTGCAGCGTCATGTGGCCGTCGATTGGCCGGATTACCGCGTAACGGGAAAACATGATTTTGGCGCGCGGCCGCGAGAAGCGCGCGAAGATCAGGCCGGTCGCCAACGCGATGCCCGACATGCCGACGAAGATTTCGAGCGTGGCGATCCAGTGAGCGTAGACCGTCTGCGGATGCATGTCGCCGTAGCCGACCGTCGCGAGCGTTTCGACGCTGAAGAAAAACGCACCGCCGAAGCCTTTGGGAAACTGATTCGCAATCGGTGCCGTGCCGAGCATATAGAGCGAGGCAAACGTCGCGTTGAGCAGCAGGAACATCAGCGCGAGCGACACGAAGAACGTGGGCCACTTGATCGTCAATGCACTGTGGTAAATATCCTGCCAGAAACGGATCGGCATGCCGTGCGCAATGATCGTGCGCGAACCGAAAGGGATCTCGCGGCTGCCGCGCGGCAGGCGCTTGCGTGAAGATGCCGTTGCGTCCGCGCCGGCAGCGCGGGTGCCCGTTTCGGCGCCGGCGCCGGGTGTGCGGTCTGACGTGTCGGTGGCCATTGCGTGTTCTTCAGCGTGAAAACGCGCAAAGCGTAGCACGCCGCACGACGCGCTTTTACGGATTTTCGCTGCGGGTCGAGGTGCCGCAAAGCGAACGTTCGCATGGCTCGCACATCGCACGTCTCGCGCGGCGCGCAGTCCGCCGCGTGCGAACTCACGCCATCACGGAAACGTTCGTGGCTTCGGAATGCCGGCGCCGTGTTCGATATCCGCGACCGCCTGCCGGTGCGCCGTATCGACGGCTTCGGTTTCGCTCGCGTAACCGCTGTCGCCGCCCACCGTGGTCCACGCCTGCACTGCGCGGTCGAGCTGGCGGATTTCGTACTCCGCATCCCAGCGCGCGCCTTGCAGTTCGAGGGGACGCACGTGAATCGAGTACACGCCATAGGGGAAGTGCTGTTCAGCCATCTTCGCCTCCATCCGCTGGGGTCGGGACAAGCGCCACGCAGCGGGAATACGCCGGCGCGCGCGGCGCCGGGTCTGCCTAGAATTCGATCTCGCCGAGGATGCGATGGGCTAACGCTTTCGCTTCCTCGAGCGCTTCTTCCTCGGAGGCCGAGGTGGCCTCGACTTCATAGAGCGTGTCTTCCAGCTCGCCGCCTTCGTCGCGCGAGAGCGTGACCACGCCGCGATATGCTCCGCCGTCTACCGGACGCGCCGTGGCGGTGGCCGTGTAGAGTCCTTTGGTATAGGTGACGTCCTCCATGATGCTTCTCCAGCAAGGGGGAGATTCCATCGTAGCACGCCGATTTCGGACTCACCGGCCTTCCTGCGAGCGCCGCGCACTCCTTTGCTCACCCCTCTCGCCCGGCGCCTCGTCACCCCTCCAGCAACGCCACCACTTCGTCCAGCGACGGGGAGTGCGCGCCCGCATGCCGGCATGCCGCAGCGCCCGCTGCCAGCGCGAACGCAAGATGCTCCTGCCACGTGCGCTGCGGCGCCGTCATCAGACTGAACAGGAAGCCGCCGATCGATGCATCCCCCGCGCCGACCGTATCGGCCACTTCGACGCGCGGCGGCTGTGCCTCGATGATCGTATCTCCGTCGAACAGCGTGGCCTTTTCCGCGCCACGCGTGACCAGCACCATCGCCTTGGGATTCATGGCGCGCAACTCGGCAAGCGCCTCGGCTTCGCTGCCTTTGAAGAGCAGGCGCAGATCCTCGTCGGAGACCTTGATCAGGTCGGCGAGTGCGGCCATCTTGCGCAGCGTCGGCTCGTAGCCGTGCGCCATCAGATTGCGGTAATTCGGGTCGAAGCTGATCTTGACGCCGCGCGCGCGCAGTTCCGCGGCCAGCGCCGCGAGCGTGTCGCCGAGCGGCTGACGCACGAGACTGATGCAGCCGAAGTGCGCCCACTTCGCCTGGTTCATCCAGCCTTCCGGCAGCTTGGCGGGATCGAAGGCGAGGTCGGCGCCGTTCTCGCCCATGAAGAAGTACGCAGGCGGATGCGTCTGATGGACGATCGCAAGCAGCGGCGGCCGTTCGACGCGCTGCATGAAGCGCATGTCGAGACCCGCGGCGACGCTGGCGTTCCACAGTTCGTCGGAGAAGTTGTCGGTGCCGAGCGAGCCGACGCAGGCGGTCGGCAGACCGAGGCGCGCGACCGCACGGGCGACGTTCCAGCCGGCGCCGCCGGGGCGCGACAGCCATTGCGAATCGCCGGTGCGCACGAGGTCGGTCAGGATGTCGCCGGGCGAGACGAAGAGGGGAAATTCAGTCGTGGCGCTCATGGTGCTCACCGTGCGGAGTCGTTCGTTGTGGAGGGCGTGTGCGGCAGTGCATGCATCAGCACTTCGTAGCATGCGCCCATCGTGTGGTAATCGGTCTTGCCGGCTGGGCTTTTTTCGTCGCTGTACTTGCGATTGTCGCAGGTCAGGATGCGGTACCACGCGCCGTACTTGTGGTCGACGAAATGCGTCCAGCTATAGCGCCAGATCTCGTCGTACCAGTCCCAGAAACGTTCGTTGCCGGTGCGCTTGCCGAGCAGCGCGGCGGTCGCGAAGGTTTCGGCTTGCACCCAGAAATACTTGTCGTGATCGCAGACCGTGCCGTCCGGGCCGAAGCCGTAGTAGAGGCCGCCGTGGTCGTCGTCCCAGGCGTGCGTCATGGCCGCGTCGAACAGTTCGATGGCGCGCGGCAGCAGCCAGGGCAGCGGACGATGCCGCTCGAGGATCAGCAGCAGCTTGGCCCATTCGGTCTGATGACCTGGCTGGAAGCCCCACGGACGGAAGATGTTCGAACTGTCTTCCTCGTTGTAGTGCCAGTCCACCGACCAGTCAGCGTGGAAATGCTCCCACACGAGGCCTTGCGAGAGCTTTGCCTGGCGCAGCGTGATGTTCGACGCCACCCGTTCCGCGCGATCCAGATACACCAGATGGCCGGTCGCCTCGTAGGCGGCGAGCAGCGCCTCGGTGGTGTGCATGTTGGCGTTCTGGCCGCGGTACGAACTCACGCGCCAGTCGGGCGTCGCTTCGTCGGCATAGAGACCGGCGGCGGCGTCCCAGAAGCGGTGTTCCATCAGCTCGAAGGTGGCGCCGATCATCGGCTTCGCTTCTTCGATGCCGGCCATCGCGGCGTGCGAATACGCCAGTAGCACGAAGGCGAGACCGTAGCAATGGCGGGTGGCGTCGAGCACGTGCTTGCTGCCGTCGCGCCAGTCGAGTTCCCAGTCGTAGCCTTTGAGTTCCGCGTCCCAGTGTGCGTCGCGCAGGAAATTCAGGCCGTGGCGCGCGTACTCCAGATGCTGCGGATCGCCGAACTCGCGGTACGCCATCGCGTAGTTGAACACGTAGCGGCAACTGCTGACGAGATGGCGCGTCGTGCGGTTATAGATCGAACCGTCGTCGCGGAAGAAGTGGTAGAAACCGCCGCTCGGGTCGAACACGTTCGGCGCGTAGAAGCGCAAGGTGTCCTGGATATGCGCGAGCAGGAAGTCGCGCTCGCGGAAGCTGGCGACCGCAGGCGTCGCGGGTGTTGCGGACGAGGGGGCGCCGGCGTGGGCAGGCTGAAGCGTATCGGATTGCGTCATGGCTTTTTCACCGAGGTACTGGCACGGGCAATGAGATGAACGGGCAGGTGGACTTCGCGTTCGGCAGGCGACTCCTCGAGCAGCAGCTCGACGCCGCGCCGGCCGAGCGCTTCCTTGTCGACGGAGATTGTCGACAGCGGCGGCGTGGCGTGGGCGGCGGCGGGGATGTCGTCGAAACCGATGATCGCGATGTCCTGCGGAACGCGCAGGCCGCGCGCAAGGCAGACGCGCAGCGCGGCGAGCGCGGCGGCGTCGTTGTAGGCAAATACGGCATCGGGACGCTGGCCGGTGGCGCCGGCCATGTCGAGCAGCCGCTGCATGGCGAGCGCGGCGCCGGTATCGGGGTCGAGCCCGGCGTCGATGGTCACTTCGAGCGACGGATCGAACAGCAGGCCGGCTTCGAAGAACGCCCGGCGGTAGCCGAGCGCGCGCTGCGCAATGCTGAAATGCGCGAGCGAACCGCCGATGAAGGCGATGCGCTTGTGCTGGTGGGCGAACAGATGCTGCATCGCGAGAGCGGCGCCGGCGGCGTTGTCGAGATTCACCGAGCGCAGGCCGGGCGCCCACAGGTCGATCAGCACCAGCGGACGCTGCATGGCGACCAGCGTGGTGAGCGTCTCGGGCTCGACGAAGCCGGCGATCGCAACCGCGTCGGGCGCATGCAGGCGCATCTGCTGGATCACGTCTTCCGTGGGGCCTGCGGTGAGCACAGAAGGCACGATGCCGCGTTCGCGGCACGCGTCTTCGACGCCGTGCAGGACATGCGAGAAGAACGGACTGGCCGCGAAATTGTTGTGCTGGCGATGCAGCAGAAAGGTGAGCCGGCGGATGCGCGGGCGCAACTGGGCGTGATCGTAGCCGAGCTGGCGCGCGGCCTCGACGACCCGCAGGCGGGTGGCGTCGGAGAGGCCTGGCTGGTTCTTCAGCGCGCGGGAGACGGTGCCGATCGACACGCTGGCGGCGCGGGCGACATCGCGGATGGTTGTGGCCATCTGGGTGGGCGGCGAGCGCTCGGCTGACCGCGGGTTAGTTGATTTTCGGGGATTGTATAGTAAAACCGGTTGGAAAGTCCCTCGGGTGGTGGGATTTGATACGCGTAAATACCCGTATGTATGGGTTAAATACAGTTTTATTGTGTTTAGTAAAATTCACTAAACAGGGTGATGGGGTGCGGTGACGGACTTGGTGTAGCTGTCACTCAGATTTGCGATGACTGATGCTGACTGTGGTGATGTCGCCAGATGCCCACATCGGCGATGCGTTGAAGTTTTGCGTTGGCGTGCGGATTCTCCTACGCAATCTCAGGGCAGCCTGATACCGAGTCGAATCGGTATTCGATATCTTTCAGAATTATTCAGTAAACCTTACTGTTGATTCTTGGGGGAGATATTGATGGCTGCTGTCTGCGCCCGCGTCCGGGCTGCTTCTGCGTTATCCGGCTGTGCTAAAGCGAGTGTCGTTCAGGGGCTGGCCGGTGGATTCGCCGCGGTGTGCGTGCTGCTGTTTTCTTCGCTCTCCCATGCTGACGACATCACTTATGGCTACGACGCCGTGGGGCGTCTGACCTTGGTGACGGTGTCGGGCAACACCGCGTATTACGACTACGACGCGGCCGGCAATATCACCGCGATTCGCCGGCAGGAGAGTGTCGCTGCCACGCGTGCGGATGATGCGTCGAATGCCACCGCCAGCCAGGCCGCGGCGCGTTGAGCCGGCTGGCCCGCGTGTTTCTTTCCCGCATCTGATCTGTCAGGTTTTCCATGCGAACTGTTCACGTTGCTGCCGCGCGGCGGCAGTCCCTGCAGCGTCCGTTCCTGCTGCTGCTGTTTGTCTTGCTGTCGTGGTTTGCCGCACCGCACGCGCATGCCGTCGACTGCCCGTCGAAGTACATTGCTGCGGGCGCTTATCCCGCCGATCCGGCGTGCCCGCTTAAGGCATCGACGGCCGATTTCGGTGGAATGGGCGGGTACGTCTGCGGTGACCCCGGTGAGATCGCGTCGTACTGCAGCGGGCCGTCCGCCGGCGCGACGGTTGAACCGGTCTCGCCGGATGAGAGCGTGGTCATCGACGGTGATGGCGTGGACGGCAACGCCGGCGGCGCGGGCGGCTGCGGTGGCGGCGATGCGACGGCGGGTTGCGGCAGCAGCACGTCGGGCGGGGATCCGGTCCGGCTGTACACAGGCCAGTTCCACCTCGTTGCCCATGACCTGCATGTTGCGGATCCGGCAGGCGCGCTCGATCTCGCACGGGTCTACCGCAGCAGCGCCTATGACACCTCGGGCAGACCGATGGCGGGTGCCTTCGGCATCGGAGCGACGTTTAACTACGACAGCTACCTGACGGTGGCCGCTGCGGATGCCAATGGCGCGCGGCAGCTTATCCAGCTTTACCTGTCGAGTGGCATTCACGTGCCGTTCGCGCTGCGGACCGGCACCACCTCAACGTGGGACGACCTGACGAGCCCCGGCGACTACTATCGCGCCAGCATCACCGGCAGTGGCACCACGAAAGTGCTCACGCTGCGCGATGGGCGCGTGCGGCAGTTCACGATGATCGCCGGCCTGTACCGCCTGACCCGTGTGCAGGACCGCAACGGCAACACTGTGGTGATCGCCCGCGACAGCAGGACGGGCGCGGTCACGGGCATCACCAGCCCAGGCGGGCGCGCACTGGCATTTACGTCCATCACGGGTAGCCGCGGCACGCCGCTGGTGTCGCGCGTGACCGATCCACTGAACCGGCAGGTCGCCTATCAGTACGACAGTCAGGACCGTCTCACCCAGATGACCGACGCCGGTGGTGGCGTATGGAAGTACGGCTGGGACACGAAGAGCCGTCTCGTCAGCGTGACGGACCCGGAAGGCAACCCGCAGGTGGTCAACACCTACGACGACAGCGACCGGGTGGTGGCGCAGACGCTGGCTGACGGCAGCACGTTCGCGATGGCGTACACGGTCTCGGGCGGCAAGGTCACCCAGACGGAAGTGACGGACCGGCGCGGCAGCGTGCGCCGTCTGGAGTTCGATGCGAACGGGCGGGTGGTGCGCAACACGTACCCGGCCGGCCAGCCGATCCAGCAGGTGCAGACCTTCACGTACGACGCGAATGGCCGTACGACGAACCTCACGTCGATGGACCGCCAGTACACCTACGGCTACGACGCGAACGGTAACCGGACCAGCGAGGCGGACCAGTCCGGCACGCTGGTTACGCGCAGCTTCGACAGCTACAGCCAGTTGCTCACCGAAGCGCAGGCGGGCGACCCCCAGCGTGGTGTGAGCACCGTCTATACGTACGACGCGAAGGGCAACCTGCTGACGGCGACTGACCGTGCCGGCAACCGCACGACGTTCACGAATGACAGCCAGGGCCGCCCGCTGACGGTGACCGATGCGCTCAGGGGCGTGACGAAGTACGCCTACGCCGGGCCGGATCTGGCGAGCGTCACCGACCCGCTGAACCGGACCACGCAGTTCACGACCGATGCGGCAGGCCGGGTGACGGCGGTACAGGACCCGCTGGGCAACACGACGCGGCGCACGCTCGACGCGCTGGACCGTACCACCGACGTCACCGACGCACTGGGCGGTGTGACCCGCTTCACGTGGGACCGCAATGGGCACCTGCTTGCCGGGGCCGATCCGAAGGGCGTCACGACGCGCTACACGTATAACGCGATCGGGCGCCCGGTGAGCAAAAGCGATCCACTGGGCCACAGCGAGACCTACACGTGGAACAGCGCCGGAGAACTGGCGACGGTGACCGACCGCAAGGGGCAGGTGAGGACGTACATCTACGACGCGGCGGGCCAGCTGGCGGCGGTCTACTTCTCCAGCAGTGCGGGTGCGAAGCCGAACCGCTCGTGGAGCTACGGCAGGGATGCGTCCGGCCGGCTGCAACTGGGTACGGACGCGGACGACGGCCAGGCCCCCACGGCGACGTACCGCTACTACGACAGCGTGACGGGCTACCTCAACGGCTGGTTCGACCACGCGAGCCAGCAGGGCACGGTGTGGCTGCGCTATGCGCCGGACAGCCGCGACCTGTCGCGCATGGAGATGAGCGATGCGACGGTGGACTACAGCCGCGATGCGGAGCACCGGATCACGCAGATCCAGTACCAGCTCAACCACGACGTGCGCACGTTCAGCTACGGCTACGACGCGCTCGGGCGGCGCAGCCACGCGACGCTGGCCAATGGCATCACGGCGGACTACGCGTGGGATGCGGCCAGCCAGCTGACGGGCATCACGTACAGGCGCGCGGACGGCAGCGTGCTGGGCGAGCTGACGTATGGCTATGACGCGGCGGGGCGTCGCACGAGGGCAGGCGGGAGCCTGGCGAAGGTGGACCTGCCGCAGGCGGTGAGCGACGCGCAGTACAACGGCGCGAACCAGCTCACGCGCTGGGCGGGCATGGCCTACACCTACGACCTGAACGGCAGTCTCGCGAGCGACGGGGCGAACCAGTACAGCTGGAACGCGCAGGGCCTGCTGGGACAGATCAGCGGTGCGGTGACGGCGAGCTTCAGCTATGACATGTCCGGGCGTCGCCGGGACCAGACGGTCAATGGCCACCGGATACAGTCGTTCTGGATTGGCGACGAGCTGAGCTTCACGATTCCGGATAACGACTGGTCAAGGCGGATTCGCGTGTTCTCGCCGTACCCGGAGGGTGGACTGGATGAGCTGACGTACCGGCGGGTTGGGGATGATGCGGGTGGGGATCGGTATGTGTTGCGCGATGCGAATAACAATGTGATTGCGCTGACCGATGCGAACCAGCAGAGCCAGACGCAGTACAGGTACCAGCCGTATGGGGTGACGACGCTGGCGGGTGCCGCGGATGTGAATTCGCAGCAGTACACCGGGCGGGAGAATGATGGGACGGGGGTGTATTACTATCGGAACCGGTATTACAGTCCGCAAACCGGGAGATTCATCAGTGAAGACCCGACCGGCTGGGCGAGTGGGCAGACGAACGCGTATGCTTATGTGGGCGGCAATCCCGTTTCGTATCGCGATTCGCGTGGCACCAATCCGCTTGCAGGTGTTATAGCAGGAGGCGAGGCTGGGTCTACCCTCGGGCCGGCGGGCACAATAGCGGGCGGGATTATCGGGGGGATCATTGGCGGCATTGTTGCCGGTGATGTTCTCGGCCCGATGTTCAGCGACGGTGATGATCCTGTTGTTTATCCAGACAATCCGGGCAGTGCGAAAGATAAGTTTCAGCCAATTACCGGCACTCCCGGGAAACTGTGCCCAAGTGACGGTTCCGTTTGGGAGAAGGACACTGCCGGGCACGGCAACCGAGACGGTGATGGTCCGCAATGGAAGCGCTGGCCGGACAAGAAGGCATGGGAAAGCGGGAAGAAGCCCCAGAGCATCTGGCCCGACGGACGCATTCGGAAATAGTGGACGGAGAGAAGTATGTCACTTAGGTTTAACGATCTACTTGCACGAGCGCTTTTGGAGTGGCCGGACGAGATCGATTTGAGCGCGTTGCTTCATAGGGATGCCGAATCGGGGCGTTATTCGGTTGCCGGGCTCTATGACACGGCCGATATCCGGGAGGCTCGGTATATTGGCACTGATGAAGAAATCGTGATGCGGAATCTGCATAACGCTATCTTTGGCGTGCTGCACGATGTAGCTAAATATATGACGCATACCCGGCTTTCGTATTTGAGATCTGAAGCCGTTCGCCTCGAGTTCGAAGGACACCTAAAGGCTTGCATGGAAATGCCAGACTTGGGATATCCACCAGCCGCTATCGAGCTAGGCAGGTGTTACTTCACCGAGAACGGCGAATGTGGTGGAGGCTAGTCTGTAAGCTGCCATCCTTTGTCTAACCTTGATTAAGCCGAGCACCCAGCTTTGGGGGTGTCGCCAGTCAAACGCAAGTGTGTGCAACAAATGCAGTTACGACGCGCCCGTCCGACTGTGAACGATGTCGTGCCGCTGCAGTACCGTTGTACTACTATCGCAACCGGTATTACAGTCCGCAAACCGGGCGGTTCATCAGCGAGGATCCGATCGGCTGAGCGAGTGGGCAAACGAATGCGTATGCTTATGTGGGGGGAACCCGGTGCAGCTTACTGATCCGTCCGGATTGCAGGCAATGGGCGTTCCTGTTCCTGCTGGTCCGCCAGGTAGCGGGTATGGGCCAAGCAGGCCGTCTTGGGTTGCGCCGTTACCTGGTCCACAAGGAGTTAGCAACTGATGGAACAAACTCCGCGATAGTTGGTCAGGGCCGACCTTTGCGAAGCCTAAGCCAGGCTCGAAACCTAAGGGATGCACTGCAGGTACGAGGCCGATTGATACGATGGGATTTGATAAGGATCCTGTGCACGGAATCAAAGACGGTGTAGGGGCGGGTCCAAGGGATTGGACAGGAATAGCACCCAATGGTGATGTGATTACGGGTGATTCAAATGGCGATGCCGTGAATTACGGTGATTACAAGGTCTATGTGCCATAGGTGAACAGGTATGAATTCATTTCGCTTTACTGTATCCCTTCGATTTTTTAGCAAAAATGTCGATCCGCAAGAAATCTGTGATCAACTTCGCATGAAACCAAAATGGATGCACAAGATTGGTGATCAGAGGACGAGCGCCAAAGGGCTGCCTATTGCAGGACATTATGACCTCAGCTACTGCACGTTCCCGCTGGTTCGCCAGGGTGCGGAAGAGTTAAGCGAGATGAGTGAGCAGTACTTCGCTGAAACCTTGAGCAGCGCTGCTAGTGGAGTGACCGTACGCTCCTCGCGTGCATCGTTATCCCATGGAACAACGAATCAATCATGACCAACGACAACTCACAACTCCCCGACTTCGACGAAGCGCTAGCCGCGGCTGTGATCGGAAAAAGTGTGCTTGTTGGTCTCACCTATGTGAATCGCGACAACGAGACTACCGGCGTGGAACAATTTCACGGTGAGGTTGTGCGCGCAAACTCGCAAGCCGGGATTGTCTTGCGTTTGAGCGGCGGCGGGGCGGAGTTCGCTCTGCCTCCGGACTTTTCGCACGTTGAACCTGCTCCGCCGGGAGACTATCGACTCAGGTCGTCTGGAGAGGTCGTCAAGAATCCGAATTTTCTTTGCACCTACGTTATTCATTCGGATCGCAAATGACCGGCTTGCTGTGCAACCATCGTGTCTTCAGCTGTGGTTGATGCACAACTACATCGTAAATTCCAAAAGCGCAACGTGCGATGCTCAAAGCATCGTGAAGACCAGATGAGACTAAGAGCCGACTACGATCACACGTATCGATATGTTCGCAAGAATGAACGAGCATTGTAAGCGGCTCACGTGGGCCGTTCGTCCACGCGCGTGCACGTGAGGCATGATGGTGATCCGGACTTGGACTGTCAGGTAGCGGGTGTCGGCGGACTGGCTGGCGTGTGCAGCTTGTCGGCCACGCGCCACGGCAGAAGCTCGTCGATGCGATTGATTTTATGGTCAGCGATGTGAGCTAGCACATAGTTCAGGTAAGCGCGCGGATCAATGTCGTTGAGGGCGCACGTGCCAATCAATGAGTACATCGCAGCAGCACGTTCACCACCGCTGTCGGAACCGGCAAACAGGAAATTCTTCCGACCCAGGCTTACACAACGCAACGCGTTTTCCGCGATGTTATTGTCGATCTCGAGCGTGCCGTCTTCGCAATATAGCGTCAGGGCGCGCCACTGGTTAAGCGAGTAGTTGATCGCCTTGGCAGTGTCGGACTTCGACGACAATGTTTCGAGCCTGGCCTTGAGCCACGCTTCATAGATTTGAAGCAGTGGCCTGGCTTTCTCCTGCCGTATTTGTAGCCGTTCGGCCGCAGGCTTGCCGCGAATGGAGGCCTCGATGTCGTATAGCGCGCCAATGTATTCAAGCGCTTTTTGCGTCGTGTCGGACGGCGTGCGCACGTGGATGTCGTAGAACTTTCTCCTCGCGTGAGCATGACATGCCGCTTCCAGTACAGAGCCACCCAGGAACAGCTCATCGAAGCCCGCGTAAGCGTCCGCTTGCAGGGTCCCCCTGAAGCCGGCGAGATGAGTCTGAGGGTGGATGCCCTGTCTGTTCGGCGAGTATGCGAACCATACCGCAGCGGGTTGCGTCGACCCCGAGCGACGATCGTCGCGCACATAGACCCATAGCCGACCGGTGCGGGTCTTCCTGTTGCCCGGTGAGAGCACCGGGATCGGTGTGTCGTCCGCATGCAGCTTGGCGGCCGACACCGTATAGCGGCGCAGCGCCTCAATCAGCGGCGCGCACAACGCTTCGCATTGGCCGACCCAGCGACCCATGCTGGCCCGGTCGAGCGTCACGCCGTCGCGCGCCGCGATCGCCGATTGCCGATACAACGGCTGGTGGTCTGCGTATTTCGAAACGAGGATATCCGCCAGCAAGCTTGGATGGGCGATGCTCCGCTCGATCGGAAGGCCGGGCATGGGTGGCTGCCTGATGGTGCTGCAGCATGGGCAAACGAATTTGCGCCGGATCGTGCGAACGACTTTGAACGCCGCTGCGACCCGGGCGAGTTGCTCGGACACGTCCTCACCGAGCACCTGCATCTGTTGACCGCAGTCCGGGCAACTCGATTCGGGCTCGAGCACATGATCCACACGCGCGAGGTGCGCAGCCAGCGCTTGCCTCGAAGCCGCTTCGTCCATCGTTGCATTGGAGGAGGAAGCGTTTGCGCCTCGAGCTTGCGCTCGCTCCACGTCTGCAACGCCGCGTCCGGCGGCCAGATCCTCGAGTTGGGTCTCGAGGGTCTCGATCTGCCGCTGCAACTGTTCGGACTTGCGGCCGAACTGCATGCGTCGAAGTTTGTCGATCTGCGCCTTAAGCTGCTCGATCTCGACATCGCGTTCAGCAAGCAGACTACGGGCCTCGACCAGCAAGGCCTTCAACAATTCGACATCGTCTGGAAGATCGGCGCCGTTCGACATACGCCGTAGTTTACGAGTCCGCGGCGCGGTTTACAACATCGATAACGCGGCGGTACGACGGGGCTGTCGCCAATCGATGCCCTCGAGAAGCATTGACAGTTGTGCTGAACTCAGATGGACCTTCCCGCCGTCGGCCTGGGGCCAGATAAAACGGCCCCGCTCAAGCCGCTTCGCGAGAAGCCAGATTCCGTCCTCCGTTGCCCAGAGGATTTTTACGAGGTCGCCCCGGCGGCCCCGGAAGATGTAGACGTTGCCTCCCAGCGGATTCTCTTCAAGCGCCGTTTGTACCTTTGCGGCCAGTCCCTGGAACCCACATCGCATATCGGTCACGCCTGCAGCGATCCAGATGCGCGTACCAACCGGCAGAGAGATCATGATCGCAGACTGCCCAGCACGGTACGCAGCATGTCAGCGTCGACCAGGCCGTCTACCTTAACCATCGCACGGCCGATGCGGATCTCGATCGTGCCCCCAGGAGACGCCGGCTTCATATCTGGCGCTTGCGGAACCCCCGAAGATGACGCAACGACCTGCGTCAGCGCGTCACTCAGCAGTACGACCGGGAGGAGGCTGGTAGACGGAGCTTGCTGCTCGGCGAGATATCGCCGCCGCCAGGTGTACAGCATGTTCGCGTTGATGCCATTCTCACGGGCCAGTCTCGCGACCGAGACGCCCGGCTCACACGCTGCTGCCGCCAGCCGGTCCCGAAGCTCCCGTGGGTAATTCGGACGGCCTGCTCGACTTCCATGCTTCTTCTCTGGAGACTCTGACAAAGTGGTGTCCATCAAATCGAAAATGATGGACATCACTTTGCTGTGTATCGCAGCAACCGTCTACGACGGTGAGGACGAGCCGCTTACCGAGCATTGACTTACGACATTGGATATCACGTCTATCAGCGTAGCGACGGTTCGTATGTATACGGCTTTGAGGTCGCGCGGGAATCAAGCGAAGGCTGGTTCGGCAGTGGTGCGAGCCCATTAGACTTCGAAGGTCCGCGACACGGGGCAGAAGCGCGCGTGCGGGAGCTGATCGAACAACAAATCGAGTGTCTGCCTGAGCACTACGAATCGGAGCGATTCAATCGCCACCAGGAGACTGACGAAAGTGTAGTCACGGACGGGTGGCTGATTCGCCGTATCTACGGGTATTGGCCTGCGTTTCACGACGCGCAGTTGCTGGAGGTATCGCTACGTCGCTACGCCTTGGGTGACAAGCAGCAAGCCGATATGGAGATGTGCATTCATCATGGCGGCCAAGACAACCCGGAGTGGAACGGCGAAAACTTGCATTGCAAACTCACATTTCAGCTCAAGGACGTAGCGGGGGACGAATTTTCAACGGAAGAAGTGAACGTTCCAAACTGGATAAATGACATGCGATTCAGCAGGCGCGACGATGGTCGAATTGATGTCGACGTCGAACCTTCCGCGGGCCTCCCCATCTTCTTGCATTGCGCTGTTGTGCGATTGGTGTCGGTAGAGCCATATACGGGCAAAGAGTTCATCTAATACCCTGGCGAGCTTGCAACGGGCGGTTGCGTGAGCGTCGAGAAGCATTCCGAGAACGCCTCCGATCTAGCCCATCGACCGCGCCCGCATAACAGGTCAAAAAATGCACAAACACCTCTCAAAAGAAGTATTTGCTACTGCCCTCAAACGAGGTCACGGCCGCGCCTTCTTGCACGTACAAAACTTCGGCCTGCCCGAAGTCGCGGATCTTGTTCTCGCAGCATGCCTGAAGAACCCCGCATACGACCGGCAATGCGAGTCGAGTCGGGCGCCGTGGCTCTTTAGCATGTTCAAGGGACGCGAGGAGTATCCCGTGTTCGCATCGGCAATCCTGTCCGCGTTTCGCCAGGAAACGGACAACAACGATATCGAACACCTTTGCGAATTGACCGCGCAACTGGCCATACATGGTGACGAGATCGCAGCCAATGCACTTCGACGTCGCGTACTCGATCAGTCGTTTGTGCTTGAGGGCGATCAGTCGTTTGTGCTTGAGGGCGATCAGTTCGGTTGCAATGCACTTGTTTTGTTGGACGGTGTCGATGCCGTTGTGGAACTGGCGCGACGTTTTGGACGGTCGTTGCTTGAGAGCTCCGAGGAGAGGTTGCCGTTTCCATATCACCTCGCGGGTGAATCGGGTCTTCGAGAATCGGCAGATGCTGTGCTTGAGCAACTCGCGGTATCCGATGAAGCAATCGGCGCTTTCTGGAACAGTGAGCAGTCGTGGGAGCGTGAGTTTCAGACAGACAAGGTGCCTCTGCGCGACGAGGAGCGAAGGGAGAGTTCGCGTCGCGAGTTTCCACTCGAGAAAATACTCGCTGACGCGGCAGCGGGCGTCGGTGACACGTCATTCAAATACACGCGCTTCGGCAAATACGCGACTGTGGACGAACTGAAAGTAGTCTGGCTTCGTTTGATCAACGAAAGCGATGAGAAGGTCTGCTTGCGACTGCTGTGGGTTTTCCGCGCAGCAATGCTACCGGAATTGCATCCTGCGATATGGAAGCTGGCGGAATCAGATCACGACAAGATTCGCGCCGCAGCAATTACTGCACTTGCACAGTGCCACGATCCGAGCGTGGGCAATTTCGCGCGCGCGGCCCTGCGTTCTGCGCGATCCGCGAAGGCCGTATCGGACGGTATGGAAACGCTCGTAAAACACTATCGCAATGAAGACGCCCTTCTCGTGAGATCTGCGTTGTCAGGCATTTCCGCGAGTGATGGCGAGGCTCATGCGATCGGCTTCAGCATTGCGAGAATGTGCCGTGAGAACGAGTCTTGCGATCTCCTGGAAGCGCTCATTGGGGATTATGAAAATAATCCTTGTACGCTGTGCCGATGTGGAACGGTAAGCATGATGAGCGAAAGAGGCGTGCTGGCGCCTGCAATCATTTCGGAGTGCTTGCACGACGCGGACCCGGACATTCGGAAACTGGCTCAGGAAGCGGCGTCGAGCTGAAAGGCGTATCAGTACGTGCCTCTCCCAGCCAGGAACGGGGCATACGAACTCACGCAGCCGCATCTGCTGTTTCCACCTGCAGGAACCGTGAGTACCCCACGTTACCCACGCCACTAACTCGCCAACTGTGGCGGCTCCGCGTGCCCTTTCAACAAAGCCGCGCTCTCATCCGCCTCGATCAGCACAAAGCCCGACACGTCCTGCTTCGCCCGCCGCTTGGCCAGCGCGGCCACCGACGCAATTTCCTCGCTGCTATACAGCGTCGGACCGCCGTCGGATTCGACGTGCACGCAGCCAATCGCCATCGTGACAAAGCCGAAGAAGGTCGGATTGCCGCGCCGGTCTTCACCGTGAATGCCGCCGGCCAGGCGGTCGTCGGGCGCGTAGAAGCGTTGTGCGCCTTCGTTGAACACATGAATCGCACGCAGTACACGCTCCTGCCAGTCGTCGCTCTGGAACAGGATCAGGAAATCGTCGCCGCCCACGTGGCCAAGGAAGTCGCGCGTCGGATCGCACACGTCGGCGAGCACCGCCGCCGCGAATTTGAGGACTTCGTCGCCTTGCCAGTAGCCGTACTGGTCGTTGAAGGGCTTGAAGTGATTCAGATCGACGTAGCAGGCGTAGAACCCGGCGTCGTTGCCGAGCAGGCGCGAGATGTGCGAACTGATCGGAATGTTGCCGGGCAGGAAGGTCAGCGGATTCGCGTAGCGCGCCGCTTCGATGCGTACCTCCGTGACCGCGCGCACGAGTTTCTCGCCGGTGCCGAGGCCCGCATATTTGCCGTTGTCGGTGATCACGAAACCATCCGCCAGGTAGCGCTGGTCGTCGCTGGCTAGCAGCTTGGCCATCTGCTCGACGGTCATCGATTTTTCGATGATCACCGGCGACGCATTCGCAAACAGCAGGCAGGGCCGCTTACCGAACAGCTCGCGGTGATACGGCAGGGCATAGCGGTCCATGAAGCTGCGCCGGTTGATCAGCGCGACCGGCTCGTCGTGTTCGACCACAGCCACCGCGTGCAGGTCGGGCAAGCGGTTGAACAGTTCGAGCACGTCGTTGTTGGTGGCGTGGCGCTGCAAGGCCGGCGCATGCACCAGCATCTTCGCGGAGGCCATGCCGCCCGACGGCGAAGCGCCGCCCGAGCGGGTGGTTTCCGGGAACACCGCGATATGGCCGGCGCGGATCGCCTGGCGTGCGTCGTCGGCGACCATGCGCGCGGGCTGCGCGTTGGGGCGGCCGAAGAAATAGCCTTGCCCGCAGCCAATCCCCATGTCGCGCACGACGATCAGGTCCGCTTCGTTTTCGATCCCTTCCGCCACGAGTTTCGCGCCGCTCGCGTTGGCGAAGTGCTGCATCGCGCGCACGGCTTCGAACTTCAGCGGGTCGCTCGCGATGTCGTGAATAAAGAAGCGGTCGATCTTCACGACGTCCGGTTGCAGCCGCACCCACAGGTTCATGCTGGCGTTCGCGGTGCCGTAGTCGTCCAGGGCGAATTGCGCGCCGGCGGTGCGCAGCGTCGCGAGCACCGGCAGGAAGCTGCCGACGTCGGGAATCGCGCTTTGCTCGGTCAACTCGATCACGATCCGCCCGGGTTCGATGCCGGCGTGCCGCAGTACGGCGAGCGTGTCATCCGAGGCATCCGCGATTTGCCGCAGCGCGCCCGCGCTGAAGTTGAGGAACAGCTGGCCCTCGCACGCGAGGCGCGCGAAGGCCTCGATGCAGGTGCGCGCGGCAGCCCGCTCCAGCGCAATGACGCAACCCTCGGCGTTCGCCTGGGCGAACAGAGCGAAGGGAGTCTCGAGCGGAGAGCCCGCCGGTCCGCGAATCAGCCCCTCATAGCCGAGAATCGCTCCGTCGTCGAAATCGACAATGGGTTGGAATACGGCGGACAAATCACGCCGGGCGATCAAATCCTCGATGCTGGGCGCTCCGTATCGAGGGGACGAGCGAAGTGGCATGGCAGTGGGCCAAAACGGTGGACCGTCAGCTTATCGGCAGCGCCGCGGATAAATTAAGTGAATCTTTGGTGACATCTCACCGGTAAGCCCGTCACCTTGGCCTATGCCATCAGGCCAGGGCGACGGCGCGCGCGTTTAGGCGTGAAATAACGAAAAAGCCGCTCGACGGCGGCTTTCTTCAAACAGGCTCAGGGAGGAGCTTATGAATCTCTTGTTCGACTCGTACAGCAATGCGCTAGCGGCGCGCAACCGCAGCCGCGGGGCGTTCCTCTGCGGCGGCGTGGCTTTCGCCACTGGTGTCGCGCGCGCCCCAGCGTTGCGCGAGCGCGGCGCACACCATCAGCTGGATCTGATGAAACAGCATCAGCGGCAGTACGACAGCTCCCACCGCGTGCGAGGCGAAGATGACCTTCGCCATGGGCACGCCGGCGGCGAGGCTCTTCTTCGAGCCGCAGAAGATGATGGTGATCTGGTCCGCGCGGTTGAAGCCGAGCCGCTTGCTGGTGAACATCGTGACGGTCAGCGCGAGCGCCAGCAACACGACATTGATCAACACCAGACCGCCCAGCGCGCCAAGCGACGTATGACGCCACAGGCCCTCGTTGACGGCTTCGCTGAACGCGCCGTACACCACGAGCAGGATCGAGCCCTGGTCCACGAACTTCAGCACGCCGCGGTTGCGTTCGATCCATTTGCCGATCACCGGCCGCAACAACTGTCCGGCCACGAACGGCACCAGCAACTGCAGCACGATGTTCCAGACGGTATGCCAGGCGGACGTGCCGCCGGCTGCCTGATTCGTGACCACCAGACTGACGAGCGCCGGCGTGATGAAGATGCCGAGCAGGCTCGACGCCGACGCGCTGCAGACGGCGGCAGGCACGTTGCCTTTGGCAATCGAAGTGAACGCGATGGACGACTGGACCGTCGATGGCAGCGTACAGAGGAAGAGGACGCCGGCGTAGAGCGCAGGCGTGACAAGGGGCGAAAGCAGCGGTTTGAGCGCGAGCCCGAGCAGTGGAAACAGCGCAAACGTGCTCAGCAGAACGACGAGATGCAGGCGCCAGTGCGTCGCGCCCGCCACGATCGCTTCGCGCGAAAGCTTGGCGCCGTGCAGGAAAAACAGCAGGCCGACGGCGATATTCGTCAACCAGTTGAAGCCGACGGCCGCCTGCCCATGCACCGGCAGCAGGCTGGCGAGGACCACCGTGCAGACAAGGCACAACGTGAAGTTATCGGGAAGCAGTTTCGGGCGAGCCATTTCGGAATCTCAATACGGGTAAGGCGGAAATGCAAAAACGCGTGCGCACTGGCACGGGCCGTTTGCTGTAAGGGGAGGGTCCATTAGTAATGGAAAGCGATTAAAAATGCAAATTCATTTGCGGAATCGATTGATGCGGGTAGTGCATGTGACGGACTCGCAACCACCGCGCCGGATGGTCGCGGCAGGGTGGTCGGTATTGCGTAACGAAGGCCATGGAACCCTCTCCGTTTGAGTGCTGCGTGCGTCCTTTTCCAGGCGTTTTCTACCGACGGAATCCGGCCCTTTGGGACGGTCGTTTGGGCCGTCCGACGAGGCAATCTGGAAGCCCCAACAGGGCCCTCACGCAAGGCCTTTGTCGTGAAAAAACGTCGCAGTAACACGGTGTTACAAGGCAGTGTCGGGCCTAACACTTTTTGGCTCGACACCCCTCGGAGCGACCCATAAATTACTGATCAAAGGCCAATGGGATGCATCCGCCTCGGAAAGACCGACGCGGTTCGCAAATCCTGGAACAAGTCTCGCCGCAGCTCGAACGGCAGGCTTCAGGCGGGTCTTCGAGCAGGTGAATCATGGTGGACGCAGGTTTGGCGAAAACAAGGCGGTGGGTTCTGGGCGCAGTCGTGACTGCGCTCTGTTCGCTCGCCTCCGCGAGAGCGCCCCAGATGCCGCATGGCGGCGGTCAGGGCGGTGGTTTCGCTCGCGCCGGCGTCCCGCACGATGCACGCAATGCCAATGCCCGTGCAGAACGCGGCGCGCCTGTTGACCGCAATGTCCGGCTTGCGCATGGCGCGGGCAATGTCCGCGGCGGCTACAACGCGCCGCAACCGCAGCGGGTGGCCGGCGGCGGTTATCGCGGCGACAGCCGCGCCGATCCGCGCAACGGCTTCCAGTACGCCGGATCCATTACTACCGTGAGCGCCGAGACGCGCTCGGTGCCGCGTCCGCCGGAAGACGAGTCGATGGTGCGTGCGGGCTCGATCCGCGCCGACGTGGCCCGCTACAACGAGGAGCGCGGGGCGACGCGTCCCGTCCCCCGCCCGCCGGACGAGTACATGGGGCGGCCACCGGCGCCCACCCCCTACCGCAATTAACCTTATCCCGGCGTGTTCAACGTATCCTCGCCTGCGTCGCGGTGAGGCTTTCAGCCTTCGAACGTCGTACTGACCCAGCCTGAGTCAACCGGCGCACTGCCGCGTTCTGCGGTCGTCACTACCCTTTTCCGTAGCTTTCAATCCGTCAGCCAGCCTTCGCGCCGGCCGCTGTCGCTGATCCCATCCAAATAAGTGACGTATGCACGCCACACTTTCGTGACAACGCCCTACGTCGCCTCCCTCCTGATCGTCAAATTTCGTGTCTTTGCCCGTAATCGGTCATCGGCGCGGCGCCTGAGCCGTTATCCGTCTTTGCGCAGCAGTCCTGGCGGGCCTCACAGCCCGTTATTAGGGACGTGATACGGGGGTGCCGGCGAAAGGCCACCGTGCTTTAGCAGTCCGATAAACGACAAAACTAATCAGACCGATATACCGGCAATAACAACCCATATTTTTGTCCACAAAAATGGTCCGCAAAGATGGTCTCGCCCAGATTAGCTCGGTGATCTAACGGACGACCAAGAAACCGTTGGCGCGAGCTCCCCGCCGCACAGCCATACCCCCTTTTGACAAAGACAGGAGAACCCATGAATACAAACTACCGCCGTGCGCTCAAAACAACTCTCAAGGCCAGCGTGGTCGCCGGCCTTCTGGCGGGTGCATCGACGGCGTTCGCACAATCGAGCGTGCAACTGTACGGTCAGGTCGACGAATGGGTCGGCGTGCAGAAATTCCCGGACGGCAAAAGCGCAGCGGAGGTGTCCGGCGGCGGTATGTCGACGTCCTACTGGGGTATGAAGGGAGCGGAGGATCTGGGCGGCGGCTACAAGGCGATCTTCACGCTCGAAGGCTTCTTCCTGGCGCAGAACGGCCAGTACGGCCGCTTCACGGGCGATACGATGTTCTCGCGTAACGCCTATGTGGGTATCGAATCGCCATACGGCACGGTGACGGCCGGACGCCTGACGACGCCGCTGTTCGTGTCGACCATCCTGTTCAACCCGTTCGTCGACTCGTACGAATTCTCGCCGATGGTATGGCACACGTACCTCGGCCTCGGCACGTTCCCGACCTACACGACCGATCAGGGCGTGGTCGGCGATTCGGGCTGGAACAACGCGGTGGAGTATTCGTCGCCGAACTTCAATGGCTTGAGCGCCAACGTGATGTACGCGCTCGGCAATACGGCCGGGGATAACGGCGCGAAGAAGTGGAGCGCCCAGTTCCTGTACTTCCATGGCCCGTTCGCCTTGACCGGTGTGTACCAGTACGTGAACTTCAACAACAATCCGGGCGACCTCACCGGCCTCGCGCAGAGCGTCGGCCTGCCGGACATGAAGAGCCAGAGCGTGGCCCAGTTCGGCGCCACCTTCGACCTGAAGTTCATCAAGTTCTACGGTCAGTACATGTACACGTACAACGACCAGACCACGGGCAGCTGGCATGTGAACACCGCCCAGGGCGGCGTCACGGTGCCGGCCGGCCCCGGCACGATCATGGCTTCGTACGCGTACTCGCGCGACGGCAGCGGCCTGGACCAGACGCGTGAGACGGCGGCGCTCGGCTACGACTATCCGCTCTCCAAGCGCACGGACGTCTACGCGGCTTATATGTACGACCACTACACCAGCCAGACCTCGGGCAACACGTACGGCGTGGGTATCCGCACGAAGTTCTGAGCATCCTCGAACCTGAAGCGGCCCGGCCCGGTGTTCTCTTGAGCGCATCCCCGGCTGCGACGCGTTGTGCTTCGCAAACCCCGCCTTCGTGAGAAGGCGGGGTTTGTCGCTTCTGGAAACGGAAAGGGGCGATAAGACTGGTTTGCTCACACTGCTTTGATAAAGACGGCAAAATGGCGTCGATTGATTCCTCGCACGAGCGATTGCCATGGATACCTTGGTCAGCATGAAAGTGTTTCGCCACGTCGTCGAAGTGGGGAGCTTCGTCGGCGCGGCCGAGCGCATGGAGATGTCCGCGGCGATGGCGAGCAAGCACGTGATGCATCTGGAGCAGCAGCTCGGTGCGCGGCTCCTGAACCGCACCACCCGGCGCGTCGCGCCCACCGAGGCGGGTCGTGAGTATTACGAACGGCTGAGCCAGGTGCTGACCGAACTCGACGAAGCGGAACAGGCGGTCGGCGCCGCGAGCGTCGTGCCGCAGGGGAGGCTGCGGGTGTCGTCGCTGTCGGCGTTTGGCCTGAGCCGTGTGATGAGCGCGGTGGCCGACTACGCGGCGCAGTATCCGCAGGTCACGGTGGAAATCACGTTGTCCGATCGCGTTGTCGAACTGATCGACGAGGGGTTCGACGTCGCGATTCGCGCCTCGCCGTCGGGCTTGAAGTCGTCGTCGCTGATTGCGCGGCAGATTGCGACGGCGCACCTGGTGCTGTGCGCGTCGCCCGACTACTTGCGCCGCCATGGCACGCCCACCCGCATTGCCGATCTGTCGCGCCACAATTATCTGCAGTACGCGGGCGTCGCTGCGCCGGAACTCGGCCCTTCAGGCGCGGAAGGCGGGCCGCGTGTGCGGCTGTCCGGCAACCTGATCGTCAATCACCTGGAGGCGCAACGGGTCATCGTGCTGCAAGGCGCCGGGATTGCGATGCTTGGCACGGAAGTGATCGGCGACGATCTCGCCGCGGGCCGGCTGGTGCCGCTGCTCGTCGACCAGGTGCCGCCGCGCGAGTTGCCGATTCATGTCGTGTATGCGAGCCGGCGTCACCTGTCGGCGAAGGTACGCTCGTTCGTCGATTTTCTGGCTGAGCGATTCGCAGACGAGACGTTGTGGCCGTCGCTCGAGCAGATCAAGGCGCTGGCAGTGAGCTAGGCGGACGGGCGTCCGCCGGTATAGAGGCTTGAATGCGTGCCGCTGCGTCGAGCAAGAGCCGGTGTCGGGCGCTTTGTAAATGAAACGACTCACGGCCCCCAAAGGAGCCGTGCGTTGTTCGCGAGGATCAGCGTGCGATCCCGAGCCGCGCCTTCGCTTCGTTGTATTCCTTCTTCAGACGCTCGACCAGTTCGGCGACGCTCGGCACGTCGTCCATCAGGCCCACGCCCTGGCCTGCGCCCCAGATGTCTTTCCACGCCTTGGCCTTGTCGCTGGCGAAGTTCATTGCGGTCTTGTCCGATTCCGGCAGCGCATCCGGGTCTAGCCCGGCGTTGAGGATGCTTTCGCGGATGTAGTTGCCGTGCACGCCCGTGAACAGGTTCGTGTAGATGATGTCCGAGGCGCTCGAGTTGACGATTGCGTGCTTGTAGCTTTCCACCGCGTGCGCTTCCTGGGTCGCGATAAAACGCGTGCCCATGTACGCGAGGTCCGCGCCCATCGCCTGCGCAGCGAGGATCGAGCCGCCGTTGGCAATCGCGCCGGACAGAATGATCGGGCCGTCGAAAATCTTCCGCACTTCGCCGACCAGCGCGAACGGCGAGGTCGTGCCGGCATGGCCGCCCGCGCCGGCCGCCACCAGGATCAGCCCGTCCACACCCGCTTCCAGCGCCTTCTGAGCATGACGGATGTTGATCACGTCGTGCAGCACGATGCCGCCGTAGCTGTGGACCGCGTCGACGATCTCCCTGGCCGGCGCGCGCAGGCTGGTGATGAAAATCGGCACCTTGTGTTCGACGCACACCCGCACGTCATGCTCGAGCCGCGCATTCGACTGATGAACGATCTGGTTGACGGCGATCGGGCCGATCACCGCATCCGGATGGGCGGCCTTGTGTTCGGCGAGCGATGCCTGGATCTGCGTGAGCCATTCGTCGAGCAGCTCCGCCGGCCGCGCATTGAGCGCGGGGAACGAGCCGACGATACCGGCCTTGCACTGGGCCAGTACGAGGTCCGGATAGCTGACGATGAACATCGGCGAGGCAACAACGGGCAGCGCGAGCTGCTGCAGGACGGCGGGCAATGCCATGGTGCGAGTCTCCTGTAAAGCGGACCGGTGCGCATCAAACGCCCGGCGTATGTGAAGTGTAGCGGGACAAACCGCGGCGCGACGCCAGGCTGGCCATCTCGTCCGGTTGGTCCGTCGGGGTGATTCGAATTTAAGAACGATCGTTCGATTATAGGCGAATGACTGTCCGTCTGCAGGGGCCGGACAGTTGGAAGGAGTGTTCAGGTTCTACGGTTACGTGACCTAACCCACCCCGTACGGACACACAGCGCTCCTACAATGCTTTGACGAACAACGACAAGAGACTCGCTATGCCCTTCGAGGATTTCACGCCCTTTCGCGTCGCCGCGGGCGACGTCGATATTTTCGGGGTCAAGGGCGGGGCAGGACCGCCTCTCTTACTGCTGCACGGCCATCCGCAAACGCATCTGATCTGGCATCGGTGCGCGGCGCAGCTCGCGAAGCATTTCACGGTCATCGCCACCGATCTGCGCGGCTATGGCGCCTCGGCGCGGCCGGAGAGCGACGCGACCCACACACCCTATTCGAAACGGGCGATGGCGGCCGACCAGGTCGCCGTGATGCGCCACTTCGGCTACGACCGCTTTCTGGTCTGCGCCCACGACCGCGGCGCACGGGTGGCGCACCGGATGGCGCTCGATCACCCGGACGCCGTCGAGCGTCTGATGCTGCTCGACATCGCGCCGACGCTCGCCATGTACGAAGCCACCGACCGCACCTTCGCCACGCTGTATTTCCACTGGTTCTTGCTGATCCAGCCGGAACCGTTGCCGGAGACGCTGATCGGCGCGAACCCGGATGTCTACGTGGACCGCGTGATGGGCAGCCGCCACGCCGGGTTGACGCCGTTTGCACCGGAGGAGCTCGACGCCTATCGCAGCGCCTTGCGGCAACCGGGGGCGGTCCATGCGATGTGCGAGGACTACCGCGCGTCGGCGACGATCGATCTCGAGCACGATCGCGCGGATATCGAACGTGGTCACAAGATCGGCTGTCCGCTGCGGATCCTGTGGGGCGAGGAAGGGGTGATCGAGAAGTGCTTCGAGCCGCTTGCCGAATGGCGCCATGTCGCGCGGGATGTCAGCGGCCGGGCGTTGCCGTGCGGGCACTACATTCCGGAGGAGGTGCCTGCGGAACTGGTCACCGAGATGCTGGCCTTCTTCGAGACCGTCGAGCAGTAAAGCCTGGGCTGCGCAGAGCGCAGCCCATTCCGCTGGGCCAACGCGGACTCGGCAGGGTCTCGCGAAGCAGCGCGCAGAAGATCAGCCCAGCGGCGGCAGCCGTCGCGCGACCGGCGTCGACTTGACGATGGCGGTGCTGGTCTCCGCACGTTCCGTCACCTTCGAGAGGATCTCGTCGAGCTGCTCGATCGAATGCAGGTACAGGCGGCAGATGAAGCAATCGTCGCCTGTCACCTTGTCGCATTCCACAAACTCCGGGATGCGGCGGATCACGTCTTCCACCAGATGCAACTGCCCGGGCAACGGCTTCACGCGCACGATGGCCTGCAGCGTGTAGCCGAGCGCGCGAGGATCGATCTGCACGGTGAAGCGTTCGATCACGCCCTGCGTTTCGAGCCGGCGCAAACGCTCGGCCGTGCTCGGCGCCGACAGGCCGACGAGCCGCGCCAGTTCGCTGACCGGCTGGCGTGCATCTTCTGCGAGCGCGGCCAGCAGCGCCCGATCGGTGTCGTCGAGCGCAGCGGGCGGGCTGGCCGGCGCGAGGCGTTTTGCCATGATGGCCTTCGATTATTAGGTCGATGAACCTGAGGGCCTCAGTTTAGCCATGTATTCGGCGATCTGGATTAAATACACTGCCTTCAATGCGGTGATCAATCCTGGGAGGACCGAAAGATGGCTACCAACGAAGTGAGACGCGGCGCGGCCGAGATGAGCGTCGCCATGCTGATGTCGGGGACGATCGGCTGGCTGGTCGTCTCGTCGCAGCAGAGCGCGCTCAACGTGGTGTTTTTTCGCTGCGTGTTCGGCGGCGCTACCTTGATGCTGGTGTGCGCCGCGCTCGGGTTGTTCCGGCGCAGCCTGTTCTCCTGGCGCGTGCTGGGGCTGGCGGCGCTCGGCGGCGCGGCGATCGTCCTCAACTGGGTGCTGCTGTTCGCGGCGTATTCGCGCGCGTCCATTTCGATGGCCACGGCCGTCTACAACACGCAGCCGTTCATGCTGGTGGCGCTCGGTGCGCTGGTGTTCCGCGAACGCGTCACGGCGTCCACCGTCGCGTGGCTGCTGGTGGCGTTCGTCGGGCTGGTGTTTGTCGTGCGCGTCGAGCCGGCGGTACTCGCGGTGCCGGGGCAGTACCTCGAAGGGATCGCCTATGCGGTCGGCGCGGCGGCCATGTACGCGGTGTCGTCGATCATCACCAAGCATCTCAAAGGCACGCCGCCGCATCTGATCGCGCTGATCCAGGTCGGCCTCGGCGTGCTGATGCTCGCGCCGTTCGTGCGCTTCGACGCATTGCCGACCACCGGCGCGCATTGGCTCGAGCTCGTCACGCTCGGGGTGGTCAATACCGGCATCATGTATGTGCTGCTCTACGGCGCGATCCAGAAGCTGCCTACCGCGATGACCGGCGCGTTGTCGTTCATCTATCCGGTTGTCGCGATCATCGTCGACCGGGTGGCGTTTGGGCAGAAACTCGCCTGGGTGCAGGTACTCGGCGCGGTGCTGATCCTGCTTGCCGCTGCGGGCGTCAATCTCGGTTGGCGGGTGGTGCCGCAGCGCCGATATTCGTCTACGTGACATGCGTGTGAATTCGCGCCACGTCAGAGTGTCAAGTTTTTGTAGGGAAATCACCGATGCGATCAAAAATGCCGCCCGGGTATGATTTCCTCAGACGATGATCACGTCGACCGAATTCCGCCGCTCGCCATTCATGGCGAGCGGTTTTTTTTTGCGCCTGGATTTTAGTGGGCGCCGATTCACTGCGCGACAATACGCCGGGCGTCGATACGCTCGCCGTCCACCGTCAACGGTCCGCCGTTCGACGCCAGCTCTTCGATCAACCCCCGCAACAGCGCCGGCCAGGCATCGCGCGGCTTGAGCATCGCCGCGGCGGCGCGCATGACGGCGGCGGCGTCGAGCATGCGCAGCAGCGCGTCGAAGCTCATGGTGCGCACTTCGAGCAGCTTGAACACAATCAGCACTTTCAGCGCATTCTTCGCGTTGCGCGCCGGATCGGCGCGCAACCAGGCCACGCGCGAAAAGGCCCGCTCAAGCGCCAGCGAAACGTTCGTGAACGGCGCGCCATGACCGGGGATGACGGTACGCACGTCGAGCTTTGCAATCGCTTCCAGCACGGCCTGTTCTTCCGCGAAACCGCTTTCGCCTTCGAGTTCCGGAAAGATCACACCGAAGCCGTTTTCCCACAGCGCGTCCGCGCTGATCAGCACGCGCTCTTCCGCGCAATAGAGCATCAGCGAGTGCGGGTCGTGGCCTGGTGCGCCAAGCACTTGCCAGTCGAGCGCGCCGAGCGTGAGGTGGTCGCCTGGGGCAAGCGTCTCGGTAAACGTAAAACGCTCGCAGGTCTGGCCGGTGCCGCGATAGCTCAAGTGCGCCTCGTCCCAGTTACGTATCGCTGCGGCCTCTGATGCGGGAATCGCGGTACGGCAAGGCCATGCCGCCTGAAGCAGCGCATTGCCGCCGCAGTGGTCCGAGTGCAGATGGGTGTTGACGATCAGATCGAGCGGCCGCTCGCCGAGCGCCGCCTGCAACAGGGCGAGGGTTTGCGGTGCGTGGCTCGCGTAGCCGGTGTCGACTATCGCGGCGCACGCGTCGTCGACCAGCAGCACATTGTTCGACGACAACCAGCCGCGTTCGAAGACCTGGATGGACTCGGGCAGGCTCATGATGGCTTCGGCTCCGTCGCTGATGCGCGTGCGGAATCCTCACAGGACTCCTGAGCAGACTCCTGCGTGGGCTTCGGCATCACGAGGATCGTCGAAGCGCCGAGCAGCACCGTCTCACCGTGCTGGTTGACGACCGAACCGTCGAGCTGCGTCAGATCGCCGTTCAGGCTCGGCTTCCACCATGCATCGCGCACGCGCCACGTCATGGTCAGCGTGTCCTGCGCGTGGACCGCCTTCTTCAGCTTGATATCGAACTCGAGACCGAGCGGCTGGGCGTACTGCGAAAAGTGCGTCGCCAATAGCGCCATGAAATGCGCGGTAGGTTGCGTCCCCGAGGCGATCAAGCCGCCGAAGCGGCTTTGCGCGGCATAAGCGTCGTCGTGATGCAGCGGGTTGAGATCGTTGACCAGCGTCGCGAATGCTTTGACGGAGTCCACGGACAGCGTAAGCGTGCTGCCGAAGCTTTCCCCAATCGTCACGACGCGCGGCGCCACCTTCATCTCGCCGTCTGCCGGTTGTGCGCCATCCACTGCGCGTGGCGGGCGTCGAGCGTGTCCCAGACGGCGCGCTTCTGAGTATCGTCGTAGGACGACCAGCCGCGAATTTCGTCGATAGTGCGCAGACACCCCTCACACCAACCGCTCGCCTTGTCCATCCGGCACACGTTGATACACGGCGACGGCACCGGCGCGACCGCGTCTTGTGCTTCCACCGTCGTGGTCGCCGCGGTCATACGGTTTCTCGCAGCGCGACGTCGGCGACCGGCGCGCCGGTCAGCGCAACCAGTTCCTGCGGCGACAGATTGAAGACCGCATGCGGATGTCCGGCTGCAGCCCACAGGCTATCGAGCGCGAGCAGATCCGCGTCGATCAGCGTGACGGGCGGCGTGGCATGACCGATCGGGCACACACCGCCGATCGCGTAGCCGGTTTTCTCGCGCACGAATTTGGCGTCCGCACGCGCGATCTCGCCGACCTGCGCCGCGACCTTCTTTTCGTCGACGCGATTCGCACCGCTTGCGACCACCAGCACCGGCGCGTCGTCTTCGCGCCGGCGAAACAGGATCGATTTGGCGATTTGCGCGACCTCGCAGCCGAGGCCTGCCGCTGCCTCAGCGGAAGTCTTGCCGGTCTCCGGCAGCATCACGATCTGCCCGGCGTGGCCGCGCTCGCGCAGCAGTAACGCGACGCGTCGTGCCGAATCCGGCAGTGTGCCGAGATCGCCGGCAGGTTGGGAAGAAGCGTTGTCCGTCATAAAGCGCGTTCCAGTGGATATGGGTTAGACGCACGAGCCTTGTTCGCTGCGTGCTTTCGCGAGGAGAGCCTTGCCGGCTCGCGAGACGTTGGGCTTGCCGATCGAACTCGAAATGAAATCGCCGATCGCGACGACCTGCGCGAGATCGATGCCGGTCTCGATGCCGAGGCCGTTCAGCAGATACAGCACGTCTTCGGTCGCGACGTTGCCGGTGGCGCCCTTGGCATACGGGCAGCCGCCGAGTCCCGCGACCGACGCATGAAAAATCTCGATGCCTTCCTGCAGTGCGGCATAGATGTTGGCGAGGGCCTGGCCGTAGGTGTCGTGGAAGTGTCCCGAGAGTTGCTCGCGCGGAAACACCTGGGTGACGGCGGCGAACACTTCGCGGGTGCGCTTGGGCGTACCCACGCCGATCGTATCGGCGATATCGATCTCGTCGCAGCCTAGCGCCGCAAAACGCTCGACCACGTCGACCACCGACGCCACCGGCACGTCACCCTGATAAGGACAGCCAAGCGCACAGGAAACGCTGCCGCGAATCCGCAGGCCATGCTCCTTGGCGGCCTGCGTCACCGGTTCGAAGCGCGCAATGCTTTCAGCGATGCTGCAGTTGATGTTCTTCTGCGAGAAGGCTTCGCTGGCGGCGCCGAAGATCACAATCTCGTCGGCTCGCGCGGCGATTGCGCCTTCGAAGCCGCGCAGATTCGGCGTCAGTACCGAGTAGAGCGTGCCGGGTCGGCGCTCGATGCCGGCCATCACCTCGGCGCCGTCGGCCATCTGCGGCACCCACTTCGGCGAGACGAACGAGGCGGATTCGACATTGCGAAAGCCCGCCGCGGACAGGCGATTGATCAGTTCGATCTTGACGGCGGTCGGCACGAAGTCTTTTTCGTTCTGCAGACCGTCGCGTGGACCGACTTCGACGATCTTGACGGCTTGGGGCAAGGCCATGATGAGTCTCCTCTGTTGACCGGAGTTCGCGCTTTAGTGCGTTACTCCGGTCCCATGCAATGAGTCCGCGCGAGGCGGTGCTGTCTCAGGTGTTCAATATCCGCGAGCAATATCGACCACGCCGCTCACCGCTTCGCCACGCATCAGCGCGGCGATTTTCTGTGCGACCTGGGCGACGCTCTCTTCGCGCAAGGTCTGCGCCGAGCTATGCGGGGTAATCGTGATGCGAGGCTCCTGCCAGAACAGATGATCGACCGGCAACGGTTCTTCGCGAAACACGTCGAGCGTGGCAGCGGCAATCTGACCGTCGGCGAGCGCTTCGAGCAGATCCTGCTCGACCAGATGCGCGCCGCGCGCGACGTTGATCAGATACGCCCCGCGTGCGAGCTTCGAGAACGTGCGGCGGTTCAGTACGTCGTGCGTATCCGGTGTGTGCGGCAGCAGGTTGACCAGCACCTTGACGCCGCTGAGAAACGCTTCGAATTGCGCTTCGCCGGCGAAGGTGGTCACGCCGTCGATCTGCCGTGCGCTGCGGCTATAGCCGCGCACCGGCATGCCGAACGGCACAAGTGCGCGCGCCACATGCGTGCCGAGCACGCCGAGGCCCAGCACACCGACCGTGAAGGTGTCGCGCGGATGCGGGTCGAGCACTTTCCAGCGGCGTTGCGCTTGCAGGCTTTCGTATTCGTCGAAGCGGCGCAGATAGCGCAGCACGGCGTGCGTCACGTATTCGGCCATCTGCGGCGCCATGCCGGAGTCTTCGAGACGCACGAGTTGCGCGCTGCGTGGCAGGGTGCCGGGATGGGCGCGTTCGAGCGCAAGAATGGCATCGACGCCCGCGCCGAGATTGAAGATGGCGCGCAGCCCGGCGCGTTCCGCGAGCATCTCGCGCGGCGGCCGCCAGACGATGGCGAAGTCGGCCGGGGCGGTATCGCCCGCTTGCCACTCGCGCAGCTCGGCTTCCGGCAGCGCGCGGTTGAAATCGTGCAGCCAGGTGGCGGCGTCGTTCTGGGGTGTGTAGAAGAGAATTTTCATGCGATCGGCTCGGGGCAGACGTTACTTGGCGAAGAGCCGGCTGATGTCCTTGAAGGCCTTGAACTCGAGCGCGTTGCCGCATGGGTCGAGGAAGAACATGGTGGCCTGCTCGCCCACTTCGCCTTTGAAGCGGATATGCGGTTCGATGATGAACGCGGTGCCGGCCGTCTTCAGCTTGGCGGCGAGGGCATTCCAGTCGTCCATGGTCAGCACGACGCCGAAATGGCGCACCGGTACGTCGTCGCCGTCCACCGCATTGACGCCGGCCCGGCCGGTTTCGTCGGGCGCGAGGTGCGCGACCAACTGGTGGCCGAAGAAGTCGAAATCGACCCATTCCGGCGAGCTGCGGCCCTCGGGGCAGCCCAGCAGGTCGCCATAGAAGGCGCGCGCGTTGTCCAGGCTGGCGACAGGAAATGCCAGATGAAACGGCTGCAACGCGCGTGGCTGGGCAGACGACGCTTGCGACATGGGGCCTCCTCCGTTTTACGAATAGGCTTCATTCTACTTTTTCGACGGCAATCGCGCGCAGTTTGGCACGGGCGTGCGGTTGGGCGGGATGCGGCGGGGTGCGGGGACGCGCGGCGAGGCGCTGCGACGCGCGGGGGAGGACTGGTCCGGCGGCGGGACGGCGGTCCAATAAGCAAATGAGAAAAAGTTGGTTCGCGCGCGCAGGCCCGCATTCCACAATAGGTTTCCGGATTCCGGCAGCGAGGACAATCATGCAATCATGCAGCAAATCCACATGGCCGCCGCGGCTCGTGACTGTCCCGGGCCTGCACGGTAGCGAAGGCGCGCATTGGCAGACGTGGCTCGAACGGCAGTTCGCCCGCTCGTTGCGCGTCGAGCAGGCCGATTGGGACGCACCGGATCTGGCGGGCTGGGCGCGCTCGGTGCGGGAACTGCTGGCGCGCGAGCGTGGGCCGTTCGTGCTGGCGGCGCACAGCTTCGGTTGCCTCGCGACGGCGCATGCGTTGCAGCAGGCTTCGTATGTGGGAGAGGTCGTGGGCGTGTTGTTCGTGGCGCCGGCCAGCCCCGCAAAATTTACCTTCGCGGGTCCGTTCGAGGCGCGGCGTCTGGGCGTGCCCTCGATCCTGATCGGCAGCGAGACCGATCCGTGGATGCCGCTAGCCGGCGCGCGCGAATTGGCGCAACGCTTCGGCAGCGCGTTCGTGAATCTCGGCGACGCAGGACATATCAATACCGCGGCAGGGTTTGGGCCCTGGCCGCGGGCCAAGTACTTCATCGATACGCTGGTGCATTGCGCCGCACCGTTGCGGTTCCGCGAGGAGGAGGCGCTGGAACTGGCGGGGCATGCGGTGGTGTGAGCAAATCCGGCGCGCCTAGTTCGCCGCCGCGTGTCCATCGCAACCACGCTCGCAACCGCTCTTGTCGAGCGGCATCTGCTGCGCGGCTTCGGCACGAATACCCAGACGCTCGAGCAGCTTGCGGTCCGCTTCGGCCTGCGGATTGCTGGTGGTCAGCAACTGGTCGCCGTAGAAAATCGAATTCGCGCCGGCGAGGAAGCACATGGCCTGCAGCGCCTCATTCATCTGCTCACGTCCGGCTGACAGACGCACCATGGCGCGCGGCATCGTGATGCGCGCAATCGCGATCGTACGTACGAATTCGAACGGATCGAGCGCTTCGGTGCCCGTGAGCGGTGTGCCTTCGACCTGCACCAGATTGTTGATCGGCACCGACTCCGGATACGGATCCATGTTCGCGAGCTGTGCGATCAGCCCCGCGCGCTCACGGCGCGATTCGCCGAGACCCACAATGCCGCCGCAGCACACATTGATGCCTGCGTCGCGCACGCGTTCCAGCGTATCGAGGCGGTCCTGGTAGGTACGCGTCGAGATGATCTGACCGTAGAACTCCGGCGACGTATCGAGGTTGTGGTTGTAGTAATCGAGGCCGGCGTCGCGCAGCCCTTGCGCCTGATGCGTCTCCAGCATGCCGAGCGTCACGCAGGTTTCGAGGCCCATCGCTTTCACGCCGCGGATCATGTCCTTGATCGGCTCAAGGTGACGATCCTTTGGATTGCGCCATGCCGCGCCCATGCAGAAACGCGTCGCGCCGTTGTCTTTGGCGACCTTGGCGGCGGCGAGCACTTCGTCGACCGGCATCAGCTTGTCGGCCTGCAGGCCCGTGTCGTGATGGACCGACTGCGGACAATACGCGCAGTCTTCCTCGCAGCCGCCGGTCTTGATGGACAGCAGCGTCGAGAGTTGCACGGTGTTGGCGTCGAAGTGTTCGCGATGCACTTGCTGCGCGCGGAACATCAGGTCGTTGAGCGGCAGTTCGTACAGCGCGACCACGTCGACGACGCGCCAGCGCGCGGTGCCTGGCGCCGCTGCGTTGGCCGCATTGGTTGCGTTGGCAACGGTCGAGTCCGTTTGGGGGCGATCAAGGTGAAGCTGGGTCATATCGTCAATCCTCGTGGATGGAGATGAAGTGAGTCAGCGCTGCGCAGTGCGCAGCGTCTGCAACAATGGGGTGATATCGAGGCAATCCGCCGCCGCGTCCGCAGACAAAGGGTTCAGATGCGGCACGATGCCGAGCAACGGCGCGTCGTACTGGCGCATGAGCCGACTGCGGATGGCGGCGATGTTTTCATCCGCGAAGCCCATGTCCGGATCGATGCGGTTCGCGACCCAGCCTGCCAGATGCAAGCCGCGCGCAGCGATGGCCTCGGCGCTCAGCAAGGCGTGGCTGATGCAACCGAGCCGCATGCCGACCACGAGTACGACCGGCAGGTTCAGGGCGAGGGCGAGATCCGCGGTGTCATGCGTATCGGTGAGCGGCACGCGAAAACCGCCGACGCCTTCGACGACGACTACGTCGGCGAGCTCGAGCGCCTGTGCATGGCAAGCGACGATGTGGCCGATATCGAGCGTGACGTTTTCCAGCGTCGCAACGATATGCGGCGCGGCGGGCGCCTTCAGCAGATACGGTGTGCGAAGCGTCGGCGGCAGCAGCACGCTGGACGCGGCGTCGAGCTGGTCCGCGTCTTCGTTGTGCCACACGCCGTTCACTTCGAACGCGCCGGCGGCGATCGGCTTCATGGCGGCGGCGCGCAACCCTTCGCGCACGAAGCCGCGCAGCAGGGCTGCCGAAACCAGGGTCTTGCCGATTTCGGTGTCGGTGCCGGTGACGAAGAGCGAGAGCGCCGTACTCATACCGTGCCTTCGCTGAGTTGCAGCAAGCCCGCTTCGAGGTAATCGATATCCGCGTGCGAGTGCGCCGCCGACAGCGAGATGCGCAGCCGTGAGGTGCCTGCCGGCACGGTCGGCGGACGGATGGCGGGCACCCATAGGCCGGCGCGATCGAGCGTGGCGGCAATCTGCAGCGTTGCGTCGTTCGCCCCGATGATGAGCGGCTGGACGGCAGTGTGCGAATCGACTGGCAACCACGGCGTGGCCTTGAGCATCGCGCGCGTGCGTTCGATCAGTTGCTGCAGATGGGCACGCCGCGCATCGCCTTCGTCGCCGGCAATGATGCGCAGGCTCGCCGATACCGCATGCGCTGCAGCGGGCACCGACGCCGTCGTGAAGATGTACGGACGGGCGCGCTGCACGAGCCATTCGATCACGGTTTCATGGGCCACGACGAATGCGCCCGACACGCCGGCCGCTTTGCCGAGCGTGCCGATCGAAATCAGATGCGGCGAGCGCAACGCTTCATGAGCGATGGCGCCGCGGCCTTGCGGGCCGAGCACGCCGAAGCCGTGGGCATCGTCGAGGATGAGCCACGCGCCGTGCCGCTCGGCGAGTTCGAGCAGGCGGGGCAGGGGCGCGACATCGCCATCCATGCTGAACACCGTGTCGGAGACGATCAGCTTCACGGCCGCATCCGATGCTTCGAGCATGGTGCTCAAGGCTTCGGTGTCGGCGTGCGGATAGACCTGCACGTCGGCACGCGAGAGCCGCGCACCGTCGATCAGCGACGCGTGATTGAGCGCATCCGAGAAGAGTGTGGCGCCGCGGCCGGCAAGCGCGGTGAGCGTCGCGAGGTTCGCCATGTAGCCGGTGCTGAAGTACAGGGCGCGCGGCGCATCGACGAAGCCGCCGACAAAGCCCGCGAGATCGTCTTCGAGTTGCGCATGCGCGCGCGAGTGGCCGCCCAAAAGATGCGAGCCACCGCTGCCCGCGCCATAGCGCCGCGCGCCTTCGGCGAGCGCGGCGACCAGCAGCGGATGCGCAGCGAGACCGAGGTAATCGTTGCTGGCGAAGCCGATCATTTCACGACCGTCGACCATCATGTGCGCAGCGCACGGTGTGTCGGCGGTGCGGCGACGGCGGCGCAGACCTTGCGCGTCGATATCCGCGAGGCCTTGTTCGAGGGTGGCGAGCAACGGCATCATGCGGCCTCCGCGAGCGTGGCTTCGAAGGTCTCGTGCGTGCGGGCCGCCAGCAGGGCGAGCTCCGCGTCATCGAGGATGTACGGCGGCATCAGATACACCGTGGTCGAAATCGGCCGCAGCAGCAATTCGCGCTGCAAGGCGTGGGTGAAGAAGCGGCGCGAGAACGTCTTGGCCTGTTGCGGATCGGCGATGACGGCATCGAACGCGAAGATCGTGCCGCACTGACGCAGATTGCGCACTTGCGGGTGCCCGGCAAGCGGCGCGAGCGCCGCGCGCAGTGTGGCCGACTTTTGCGCGTTGGCGGCCAGCACGTTGTCGCTCGCGAACAGATCGAGCGTGGCGAGCGCGGCACGGCAAGCGAGCGGATTGCCGGTGTACGAATGCGAGTGCAGGAAACCGCGTGTGGTGTCGTCGTCGTAGAACGCGGCGAAGATTTCATCGCGCGACAGCACGATGGACAGCGGCAGATACCCGCCGCTGATACCTTTCGACAGGCACAGGAAGTCGGGCCAGATACCTGCCTGCTCGCAGGCGAAGAACGTACCGGTGCGGCCGCAACCGACGGCGATTTCATCGGCGATCAGATGCACGCCGAACTGGTCGCACAGCACACGCAGACCCGCGATATACGACGGATCGTGCATGGCCATGCCGGCCGCGCATTGCACGAGCGGCTCGACGATGAGCGCGGCGATTCTGTGGCTGCGGGCTTCGAACAGGGCGCGTACGGCGTCGAGCGCGCGGCGCGCGACATCGGCCGCGCTTTCGCCCGGTTCCGCGCGTCGCGCGTCGGGCGATGCGACGACGTGCGCATGGCGGATCAGCGGATCGTAGGCGTCTTTGAAGAGGGCGACGTCGGTGACGCCGAGCGCGCCGATGGTCTCGCCGTGATAACTGTTCGCAATGCAGACGAATTCCTGCTTGTCGCCGTAGCCGCGATTGCGCCACGAATGGAAGCTCATCTTGAGCGCGATCTCGACGGCGGATGCGCCATCGGAGGCGAAGAACGCGTGACCGAGCGTGTGCTGCGTGAGGGCGGCGAGGCGTTCGGCGAGTTCGACGGCGGGTTCGTGCGTGCAGCCGGCGAGCATGGCGTGTTCGAGCGTGTCGAGCTGGTCTTTCAGTGCGGCGTTGATGCGCGGGTTGGCGTGGCCGAACAGGTTGACCCACCAGGAGCTGATGGCATCGAGGTAGCGATGACCGGCGCGGTCATAGAGCCAGGGGCCTGAGCCGCGGGCGATGGGGATGAGCGGCAGGCGCTCGTGGTGTTTCATCTGGGTGCAGGGGTGCCATACGGCACGCAGGCTGCGGGCGACCCAGTCGTCGGTCTCGGCGGTGGTTCCTGCTGTTGCTGGTGTGTCCAAAACGACTCCGGTACGGTGCTGCGCGGGTTTTTGTTTCGCGCGGCGGTGTGCCATTTTTTGCTTGCGTGTGGGGTGGGTGTTTCTGTCCCCCATAGGGGTAATGCGTGGCAGGCTGGCTGCGGCGGGGTCGAGATTAGCGCGTTCTTTCGGTTGATGCACTACCCCCTGAATCACGGTTTCTTTCCGCTCTGTATGGGGTTTGCGGGTGTTCTCTGCAGGTGATATCCGTTCTGGTCAGAAGGGTTCAAATCGGCGGAGATGACGACGGCAAAGTCATGGGGGGTGTTGGGGAAAATCTTTGGGGTGGGGGTGGGTTTTGGCCTGCGGCGGCCTCTTTTTGGTTGTCGTTCCTGTGGTGTTGGCCTTTCCTTGTATTCTTATCGGTCTATTAGTGTCGCCCCTGTGCGGGGCGGCACTGTAGTGGTCAAGCCCCTTTGGACACCCACAAAGGGGTTTTCAGTAAATAGAAGCCTCATAACGCGCCGGTGGCGAATCATTGGCCGCCGAATGGATGCGCCGGTAGTTGTAAAAGTCAGCCACGTAACCCGCGATATCGCGCTGGGCCTGTTCGTGACTGCAGTACTCCTGTTCTCCGATCCATTCACTCTTCAGGCTTCTGAAGAAGCGCTCGACCACCGCGTTGTCCCAGCAGTTTCCCTTTCGGCTCATGCTCTGCACCATCCCGTTTGCCTTCAGATCACTCACGAAGCGTTCGCTGGTGTACTGGCAGCCCTGGTCGGAGTGGAACATCAGTCCGGGGGCTGGGCGCCGGCTGCTGCGGGCCTGCTGTAGCGCCTGGATCACCAGCTCGGTATCCGCCTGCAAGGCAAACGCCCAGCCCACGATGCGACGCGAATGCAGATCCATCACGATCGCCAGATAGGACCAGCCCTGCCGCGTTCTCACATACGTAATGTCACCGGCCCATACCCGGTTGATCGCACCCGGCTCGAACTTGCGCTCCAGCAGGTTGGGCGCCACCAGTGCTTCACCTTCGGCCTTGCGATAGCGGTGCGTTCGCCGTCGCGCCACCGCCAGTTGCGCCTCGCGCATCAGCGAACGGGCCCGGTAGCGTCCGATCGCGTGACCTTGCTGCTGCAGCGCCCGCGCCATCCTGCGACTGCCGTAACTGCTGCGGCTCTCGCTGTGGATCTGGCGCACAGTTCTGAGTAGCGCGGGTGAAGCTGCCGGCTTGCAAACCCGTCCCGCGAACGCGTAGTAGCTGCTTCGCGGCACCTTCAGCAACCTGCACATCAGACTCACCGGCCAGGCCTTCTTCAGCGAACGGATCACTTCGAGGAGCGATCCAGTTCCTTGACGAAGAAGGCCGTGGACTTTTTTAGTATGTCGCGCTCACGTTCAAGCTCGACCACCCGCGCCTCAAGCTCCCGGATACGCCGCTGGTCAGCTTTGACCTGCACCTGCGTGCGCGGCGGCTGGACCTGCTCGGCGCGCCACTGCGCCACCCACCGCCGCAACGCCGTATCGCCAACACCTAGCGCTTCGCTGGCCTTCGCGAACGAGTAGCCCTGCGCAACCACCAGCTGCACCGCTTCTGCCTTGAATTCGTCAGTTATGTTCCGTCTGCTCATTTCTCACCTCGGTTGGAGAATTATCCCCTTTAGAGGTGTCCAGAGTCATTGGACCACTACACACTTACTTTCTTTGCCGCCGCAAAGAAAGTAAGCAAAGAAAGCGGGCTCACACCGCTAGCTCGTAGTGAGCCATCTAGGGCTGCTACGGGGAACGGCCCAAGACAAGACCCTCTCTCGCACCGCACTCGTCTGTGACACAGGGCTCATCCATCCCACTCCGCACTAGTGCGTCGCGGACCGGTCTGCTGGGGAAGGCGGGGCGTGCAGGAAGGTTTGAAGAATCTATCTTGGCGGGACACGCAAGGAAAGGGTGTGCAGCGCAAATAACATTTGGACTACTGCGGAATTTGCGGGGAGAGATTTACCCGACGGCGGGGCGCGCAGCGCGACGCTGGAGCGGATGAGTGCTTTGCCACGAACGAGGGTAGTGCGAGGGATGCTCTCGTCTCGGACCGCTCCGGGGTCACACAAGAGATGGCTCACTACGGGCTAGCGGTTGCAGCCCGCTTTCTTTGCTTACTTTCTTTGCGGCGGCAAAGAAAGTAAGTGCTGCCCCGCACAGGGGCGAACCTAATAGACCACTAACAAAGCAAGGAAAGGCCAACACCGCAGGACCACAGCCACCGCCGTAGGCAAAAAAACCAATCACTCCCGACTAGCCAAAGCCCGCTTATCCTCCGCCCCCTTCCCACCGGCGGAGCCAGCCGAATCACCAGAACTGGCACTAGCCGTCTGCGAAGAAGAATCCTTCCAGACAACAGCATCATTGACTGCATACAACCGGCAGGGATCGGAACTCTGCTTCTGGCAATTAGCCACAGCGACAGACATAGGATCATCCCCGCCCTCAGCCCACGACCACGCCCCCGAATCGGAAACAGCAAAAGCCCGACTAGGATACTGATGCAGGAAGTTGCGATACCCATTCCGCCCGGCCTCATCGACAAAAGGCACAGCGGTAACAGCATCCAAAGCCGCATAGCCACTAGCCTTAGGCGGCGCCGGATCCTCGACCCGATACTGCACACCCGTCGGCATCCCGACCCGTGCAAGGAACGCCTCGACAGCCGGCCACCACACCCGCACGCCATCGCGATCGCCAACCAACCGGTGCGCATCGTTCTTGTAAGTGCCGAAGTCCACCATCTTCGCACTCGCCCCATGCGCCGAATACGCGGCATACATGCTCGCGACCAGAGGCTGCGACCAGATCGAATCGTTATCGCCATACAGCCACAGCGACGGCACACTCGTCTTCTCGCCATACGCGCCAAACGCATGCGTGAGATTGCCCTGCCAGTCGGTACAAGCGTCCTGCCGTAAGCCGCCGGAGAAATTGATGAGCGCCCGCACGCCCGGCGCTGCCTCGACACCGTAAGCCATCGTCGCCAGACCGCCATGCGACGTGCCCGCTACGACGATGTGCTGCGCGTCGACATAAGGCTGCTTCGACATGAACTCAACCGTCGCAGCCACATCGCCCGCCTGACCCAGGCCATTACGCTGGACATCGCAACCGTCCTGCTCGTAGGCGCCACCCGATTGCGCGAAACCCTGACGGTTCGGCGCCACCACCACGTAGCCGCGCCGCACGAACTCGCGCGCGAACGGCAGCGGATCGCTGCGTGCCTGCATGCGTGGGTCACCCGGCATCTTGCCGTGGTTGAAGACGATCATCGGGAACGGTCCCGGACCGTCGGGCTTGTAAACCGTGGTTTCAAGCGTGATCGTGCCGGCGGCGTCCACCGGTACGCGAATGACCTGCTCGTTGAGACCGGCGCGGGGAAGGTAAGTGTCGTCGTCCAGCGCGATGCGCGGCACTTCGGCGCGCGTCAGTGGACCTGCTTGCGAATCGGCCAGCGGATCGGCGTGCGCAAACGATGCGGCACATCCCGCCCACGCGCACACCATCGCACCCACCGTCAGAAACTTTCTGCAACCCATTCGCAGCACCTACCTTGAAGTACGTCCTTAAAACCTGCATCGTCTGCTGTCTTTTGCGTTTCGCTGACAACTGCCTTTCGGCAAGATTTGCGGCACAAAAAGACACTCGCGTGCGTTGCGCGCTGAGCGCACACACGCCGATCGAGATCGCACGGGATAACCCACCAGCTGGCCGACGCGACCCCACGCGCCGATGATGAGCGGCACACGATGCACAGGAAGCAGCCGTCGAAACGCGAGGTATCAGGAGCCGGCGCTGCTTTTGCTCATCTTTGTGGGGACGGTTTGGACCGCACCCTCACAACGTGTCGCTACAAAACCTACAGGCCGATCCTGGCACGACAATTTGTGTTTGTGCAATTAAGGAGAACCCGCGACAAAAAATTCGCAGTGCTCGACACGTGACGGACGCGCCGAATCCCCGCGTGCATCTTGCAGCGCGGGGAGGGCGGGAGAAATGACCGATACGGCCAATGTGGTAGACAGCCAACACACGTCCCAGCGCCATTTTGAGGGGCATATGTGAACGCGCGATTAATCGTGTGACAACAGCGCGGAAGCCTTTCAAACCCTTACCGCGTGTCGTCGATGGCGATGCCTCTAGGTCTCGCTGACGTCGCCGTCGACGTAGCGCCAGCGGCCATCGTCGCCGCGAACGAAGCGGCTCAGTTCCTGCAACCGGTGAGCGCGGCCGCCGACTTTATATCGTGCGACGAATTCGACCTCGGCGTGGGTCTCGTCTTGCGCGGCGAAGCGTTTGATCTGCAGACCTAGCCAGCGTGGTGCATCGGGCGCGTCGGGGTTGGCGTCGAGATCGGCCGGGCATGTCTGCGGCGCCCACGTTGCGCGCAGATAGTCGCTCGCGCCGAGCACATACGCGCTATAGCGCGAGCGCATCAGTTCGAGCGCCGTGGGCGCGGCTTCGCCGCCGTCGATATAACGGCCACAGCAAAGCGCGAAGCGGGGCGGCTTCGCACCGCTGCGAAGGTTCGCCGCAGCGCCGCCACAGGGGCACTCGGACGGTCGTTGCGTCGTCAACAAAGAGGGGGACATTGATCCTTACCAGTCGAGCGCGGTGCCGTCGTATTGATAGAAGCTGCCGTTGAACGATTCGCGCGCGGCCGCCGCCTGGGCCAGCACCTGGCGCATGCCGCTCACGCTGCGCTCGGGATCGATCGCCGCCTCGGCGCCGCCCATGTCGGTGCGGACCCAGCCCGGATGCAGCGCGACGCAGGCAGCCCGCCGCGTCTGCAACGAGGCGATCTTCAGCGCGTCGTTCAGCGCCGCCTTGCTCACGCGATACAGCCAGCCGGTGGTGCCGGTCGCCTCGGTGATGCTGCCCATCTTGCTCGATAGCACCGCGAGCACGCCGTTGGCGTCTTCGACGAGCGGCAGCAGGATTGGCAGCAGTTGCATCGGGCCGCGGACGTTGGTCACCATGACCTCGTCGAAGTCTTCGGCGCTGACGGTTTCGATGCCGTCCGTGCGTGGACCGTAGACACCCGAGACGACAATCGCCGCATCCAGCCGCTCGCCGTCGAGCTTCCAGCCGAGCGCGGCAATTTCCGTCTGTGAGGTGACGTCGAGCGAGAACGTCTCGGCACCGAGCGCCTCCAGTGCTTCGAGCGCCGCCTCGTCGCGCGCCGTGGCGAGCACGCGCCAGCCGGCGTGTTTGTACTGGCGCGCAAACTCGCGGCCGATGCCACGCGACGCCCCTACGATCAACACTGTTTTCATTCGATCACCTCATGATTCCATGCATGCGTGCACCGCATGCGCCGTGCCCGTTCGTGCCGCGCACGACGAGCGGGGCGCACACGTCACGCTTTACACCAGTTCAATCCCCATCGCGGTGGCTTCGCCGCCGCCGATGCACAGCGTCGCCACGCCGCGCTTCAGTCCGCGATGCTTCAGCGCGCCAATCAACGTCACCAGAATGCGTGCGCCCGAAGCGCCAATAGGATGACCCAACGCACACGCGCCGCCATTCACGTTGACCTTCTCGTGCGGCAGACGGTGCTCCTTCATCGCGGCCATCGTGACCACGGCAAACGCTTCGTTCACCTCATACAGATCGACTTCGTCCGCGCGCCAGCCGTTCTTCTCGAACAGTTTGCGGATCGCACCGACCGGCGCGGTGGTGAATTTCGCCGGCTCCTGAGCGAAGGTCGAATGACCGACCACGCGGGCAAGCGGTTCGACGCCCAACTCCTTCGCGGTCGATTCGCGCATCATCACGAGCGCGGCCGCGCCGTCCGAAATCGACGACGAGTTCGCGGCCGTCACCGTGCCGGTTTTGCTGAAGGCAGGCTTGAGCGTGGCGATCTTGTCGAGGTTCGCCTTGAACGGCTGTTCATCGCGCTCGATCGTCACGTCGCCCTTGCGGCTCTCCACCTTGACCGGCGCGATCTCCCATGCGAACGCGCCGTCTTCGTTGGCGCGCTTGGCGCGCTTGAGCGATTCCACCGCGAAGGCGTCCTGCGCCTCACGGGTGAAGTCGAACGACGCCGCGCATTCTTCGGCGAAGGTGCCCATCAGACGGCCCTTTTCGTAGGCGTCTTCGAGACCGTCGTAGAACATATGGTCGATCACCTGGCCGTGGCCCATGCGCATGCCGCCACGCGCCTTGGGCAGCAGGTACGGCGCATTGGTCATGCTTTCCATGCCGCCGGCGACGATCACGTCCACCGAACCCGCGGCCAGCATGTCGTGCGCGAACATCGCCGCGCGCATGCCGGAGCCGCACATCTTGTTCACGGTCGTGCTGCCTGTGGCGAGCGGCAGGCCGGCGCCGAGCGCCGCCTGGCGAGCCGGCGCCTGGCCGAGACCGGCCGGCAGCACGCAGCCCATCACAACCTCGTCGATCTGAGCGGGCGTCAGGCCCGCGCGCCGCACGGCGGCTTCGATCGCGATGGCGCCGAGTTGCGGCGCGGTCAGCGTGGCGAAATCGCCTTGAAACGCGGCCATCGGGGTACGGGCGACCGAAACGATCACGATCGGATCGGCCAGCTTGTCACGCTTTGTCTCACTCATGTTTTAGCTCCTTGATCACACCTGCGACGACAGCCGGCACATCGCCGAGCCTGGCCGCATCGGCGGCGACCACGTCGTTGTCTGTCTTGTGCGCGCCGCCCGCCGAGACGGCTGCCACGCACCGCGTATACGTTTCATCGAGCTCGCCCGGCGCGCCGATCATCATGCCCAGATTGCGCACCTTGCCGTCGTGCACGCCGTAGGCCCAGCCGTGCACAGTCAGTTCCTGGCCGCGCGCCCACGCGTCGTTGACGATGGTGGTACGGCAGACGTTGACGACCTGTTCGATCGTGTTCAGTTCGACCAGGCGGCGGTGACGCGCCTCGCCCATCGGCCACTCCTCGAGCAGCGCCGCATGCTTGGTGCGCACGTCCTGCACGTGATGCAGCCAGTTATCCGCGAGGCCCACACGGCGGCCGTGCAGCGCCGCGGCGACGCCGGAACAGCCATAGTGGCCGACCACCATGATGTGCTTGACCTTCAGCAGGTCGACCGCGAACTGGATCACCGACAGGCAGTTCAGATCGGTGTGCACCACGACGTTCGCGATGTTCCGGTGTACGAACACTTCGCCCGGCGGCAGGCCGATGATCTGGTTGGCCGGCACGCGCGAATCCGAGCAGCCGATCCACAGGTATTCGGGCGTCTGCTGGTCGGCGAGGCGCGAGAAATACTCCGGATCCTCGGACAGTTTGCGCGTCACCCACTTGTCGTTGTTGTCGAACAGATGCGCAAGCGGATTGGGTAGAGCAGAGGCGTTTGAGGTCATGGTGCGTCGGGTCGGTTGCTGGACCGTTGGACTGGTCGGTGTCGTTACAGGAGGGGCGGACGGTGAACGGAAGTCATGCTCGTTCACGCCGCGCGCGCAGCAGGTTGGCGCGCTGCCGTTGTGTCGTTGGCATTGCCGGTGGCATCCGCATCGGCCACGGGCGCGAAGCGCTCCGGGTAGCGGGTGCAAAAGCGCACGCTGCTGTCGTAGGGAAAGAAGTCGGGCAGTTCGCCTTTCAGTAAGTGATCCTTATGCCGTTGCCACAGCGCGGGATCGAAGAAGTCTGCGTGGTGCTGCATGAAGGCGCGGCGCACACGCGGGTCGCCGAGCAGAAAGGTGCCGTAAGTCTCCGGGAAGATGTCGTGCGGGCCGACCGAATACCACGGCTCGCCGGACAACTCGTCTTCCTCGTTGCGCGGCGGCGGCACGGCGCGCACGTTGCAATCGGTCAGGTACTCGATCTCATCGTAGTCGTAGAACACGACACGGCCATGACGCGTTACGCCGAAGTTCTTGTACAGCATGTCGCCGGGGAAGATGTTCGCCTGCATCAGTTCCTTCACCGCTTCGCCGTATTCCTTGATGCCGTGCTCGACGTCCTCGTCACTGCCGTTTTGCAGGTAGAGGTTGAGCGGCACCATGCGGCGTTCGATGTACAGATGGCGGATCACGAGGTTATCGCCCTCGTATTCGATCATCGACGGCACTTCCTTTTCGAGTTCGCGCAGCAGCGCTTCGTCGAGCCGCGCCAGCGGCAACGCTACGCTCGAATATTCCAGCGTGTCGGCCATGCGCCCCAGGCGGTCGTGCCGTTTGACGAGCTGATACTTGCTCTGGATCAGCGCGCGCGTGGTTTCTTTCGGCGGCGGGAAGTTGTCCTTGATCAGCTTGAATACGTAAGGGAACGACGGCAGCGTGAACACCAGCATCACCAGCCCCTTGATGCCGGGCGCGATGATGAACGGATCGCTCGAATGCGACAGGTGGTGCAGCAGGTCGCGATAGAACAGATTCTTGCCCTGCTTCTGCAAGCCCACCGAGGTATAGATTTCCGCCTTCGGCTTGCCCGGCATGATGGTGCCGAGAAATTCGACGTAAGCGGACGGCACTTCCATGTCCACCAGAAAATACGAGTGCGAGAAGCTGAAGATGATCAGCAACTGGTCGCGCTTGAGCAGCACGGTATCGAGCGCGAGCAGCCCGGGCTTCACATGACGCAGCGGCACCGCAAACGGCAGCAGCGAATCGCCGTTGATGATGCGGCCGACGATATACGCCGACTTGTTCCGGTAGAACAGCGACGACAGCACGTGAATCTGGAAGTTGGCAGCTTCAGTGAACGTGCCGAACGCGTCTTCGATGGCTTGCATCACGCAACCGACATCGCGCTGCAGGTCTTCGAACGGCGGCTCGAGCTGGAAGTTCGTGACGATGCGCTCGAGCGTCGCGGCGAGTCCTTCCTTGCCGGGGTAATACGCGCGGTAAGTCGGCTTGGCAGCGGGCTCGTCGTTCTCGATGTATTCGGTCGAGATGGCGGGCCGCACGAAGATGAAGTCGTTGTTGAAATACGAGCGGTGCAGGATCTTGCAACACACCGAATTGAAGAACGTCTCCGCGCACTCGGGCTGCCGGTGCGTGGTCAGGAGGCCGATGTAATGCAGCTTGATCTGCTGCCAGACTTCGTCGTCGATATTTTCGGCGTCGTATTCGTCTTCGAGCAGCTCGACGCATTCCTCGACCCGTTCGTCATACGAAGTAATGCGCTCCCGCGCCAGACGTTGCAGGCCATGCCAGTCGCCGGCTTCGAAGAGCGCCTTCGCGCCGATCGCCGCGTCGCGGAAGATTCGATAGTGACGGTCGAAGCCTTCGAGCATCGTTTGCGCGACGTCGAAGCCGATTTGCGACGATAGCAGTTTGGGAAAGTGATTCATGTCGACCGTGCATCCGACACCAACGCATCCGCCCCACGTGCACCGCTTTCGAGCAACGTGCGCGCCTCGACTTCGTATTGCGCGAGGTCTTCGAGCGTGGCGTTCAGGTCTTCCAGTTGACGCTCCAGCACTTCGCGATGCCGCTTCACCGTGGCGAGGAAGGCATGCAACTGGGGCACGGTATCGGTGGGCGAGTCGTACAGGTCGAGCAGGTCGCGGATTTCCGACAGCGTGAAACCCAGCCGTTTGCCGCGCAACGTCAGCTTGAGGCGCGTGCGGTCGCGGCCCGAATAGACGCGCCGCAAGCCGCTCGACCCTTCCCGGCTCGGCGAGAGTAAACCCTGGTCTTCATAGAAGCGGATTGCGCGGGGAGTGACGTCGAATTCACGCGCGAGCTCGGTGATGGTGTATTGCGTGTTCATTGGGACGTCCCGTGGCCGGGCAGAAAATCGGATTGGACGATAGAATCGACGTTTACGTTATCGTCAACTTGAGTAAAGCGCAACCATGGCGCGCCGCGGCGAAGTGACCACCGTTGCTGCGCGACCGGCGGAGGAAGCCCCCCACAATGAATGCTCTCGAACACCAACTCGACTACCCGTTCAAGGACACCCTGCCGGAACCCGGTCATGCGTTCGAAGTCACGCCCGGTGTGTTCTGGCTGCGCATGCCGTTGCCGTTCGCGCTCGACCACATCAACCTGTGGCTGCTGCGCGATGAGATCGACGGTCAGCAAGGCTGGACGGTGGTCGATTGCGGGATCACCTCGGACACCATCAAGGCGAACTGGGAGCAGGTATTCGACACGGTGCTGGACGGCCTGCCGGTGCTGCGCGTGATCGCCACGCATTGCCATCCGGATCACATCGGTCTGGCGCACTGGATCTGCACGGGTGGCGACAAGCAGCGCTGGGATGTGCGTCTGTGGATGACGCTCGGCGAATACATGCAGGCTCGCGTGTTGGCGGCGGGCGACGGCTCGAATGCCGGCGGTGCGGGCGCCGCGCGTCACTTCGCGCGGCATGGCTTGAGCGACGAGGCGTCGCTGGAGAAGCTGCGCAACCGTACCAGCTACTACTCGAATCTGGTGCCGGCGGTGCCGGGCCAGTATCGGCGCATGCGCGAAGGTCAGGGCATTGTGATTGGCGGCAAGACCTGGCGGGTGGTGACCGGTTACGGTCACTCGCCGGAACACTGCGCGTTGCATAACGAGGCCGACGGTGTGCTGATTTCGGGCGATATGGTGTTGCCGCGCATTTCCACCAACGTCTCGGTGTTCGACATGGAGCCGGAAGGCAGCCCGCTCGCGCTGTATCTGGAGTCGCTCGGCCGCTACGAGACGATGGCCGAAGACACGCTGGTGCTGCCGTCGCACGGCAAGCCGTTTCGCGGCGTGCGGACCCGCATTGCGCAGTTGCGCGAGCATCATGATGCGCGGCTCGCCGAAGTGCGTGAAGCCTGTGCGCAGAAGCCGCAGAGTGCCGCGGATATCGTGCCGCTGATGTTCAGGCGGCAGCTCGATGTCCATCAGTTGACGTTTGCCATGGGCGAGGCGCTCGCGCACTTGCACTTGCTGTGGCTCGCGGGGGAGTTGAAGCGCACGCAGGATGCGGATGGGGTGATCCGGTTTGCGGCCTGAGACGTTTGCGTTACGTCACGCGAGGAGGGTGGTGCCTTCAGGACCAACGCGACTGACGCGTTGTCCTCCTCAAACTCGCAGGAAATAAAACAGGCCCGGTGCAGTGCAACCGGGCCTGTTGGTTTTCCCCTTCTTGGAACGGTGCTGCGCTATTACTGCACCGCCACCGTCGTAAAGTTCTGCCGTCCGAACGGACTCACGTGATAGCCGCTCACGTCCGTACGCGTGATAGCCGCCGCAGTCGGATAGCCGAGCGGAATCCACAGCGCCTGATCGTGGATGATCTGCTGCGCCGCTTCATACGCCTTCGCGCGCTTGGCTTGATCCGTGGTGGCCTTGCCGTCGGCAATCAGCTTGTCGAGATCCGCGTCGCAAAAGCGCGCGAAGTTGATGCCCGACTTCACCGCGTTGCAGCTAAAGAGCGGCGTCAGATAGTTGTCCGGATCGCCGTTGTCGCCCGCCCAGCCCATGAACAGCGAGTCGTGCTGGCCCTGCTTGGCCTCCTTGATCAGCTCGCCCCATTCGATCACCTTCACGTCCGCCTTCACGCCGATCTTCGCAAAGTCGGCCTGCAGCAGCTCGGCGCCGGCTTTCGGATTCGGGTTGAGCACACTACCCGTCGGACGCACCCAGATGGTCGTCGAAAAGCCGTTCGGGAAACCCGCTTCGGCGAGCAGGGCCTTGGCCTTCGCCGGATCGTACGGCCACGGCTTGACCGACTTGTTGTAGCTCCACGTGTTCGGCGGATACGGATTCACCGCCGCCGTCGCCGTGTTGTCGAACACGGTTTTCAGATACGTCGTGCGGTCGAACGCCATGTTCAGCGCGGCACGCACCTTCTGGTTGTCGAGCGGCTTCTTGTCCGTGTTCAGCGCGACGAACGCGGTCATGAACGCGGGCGTCTGCACCACCGCGAGCGACTTGTCGGTCTTGGCGTCCGCCACATCCTGCGGCTTCGGCGACAGCGCGATCTGGCATTCGCCCGTCTTGACCTTCTGCGCCCGCACCGTGGCGTCCGGTGTGATCGCGTAGATCAGACGGTCGATTTTCGGCTTGGGGCCCCAGTACGAAGGATTCACGTCATAGCGAATCACGGCGTCCTTCGTGTAGCTCTTCAGCACGAACGGGCCGGTGCCGATCGGCTTGGCGTTCAGGTCGACCTGCTTGCCCGCCTTCAGCAACTGGTCGGCGTATTCGGCGGAATAGATCGAGGCGAAGCCCATCGTCAGGATCGAGATGAAGGTCGCATCCGGCTGGTTCAGTTCGAACTTGACCGTGTTGTCGTCGACCTTCGAGACCGACTTGATCAGCTTCGGCAGACCCATCGATTGCGCGTGCGGGAAACCGCTCGCACCCGTCACCTTGTGCCACGGGTTGCTGTCGTCGAGCATCCGGCTGAAGGTGAAGACGACGTCGTCGGCGTTCAGCGCGTGGGTGGGCTTGAAGTAGTCGGTGGTCTGGAACTGCACGTTGGGGCGCAGATGGAACGTATAGGTGAGACCGTCGGGGCTCACGTCCCAGCTCTGGGCGAGTGCGGGTACGACCTTCTTCTCCGCCTCGTCGTACGAGACCAGCGAGTTGAAAATCACATCCGCCGACGCATTGGTCGTGACGAGCGAGTTGAACTGGACGATATCGAAGCCATCGGGGCTCGATTCGGTACAGACCGTCAGCGGTTTGGCCAATGCGAGCGCAGGCGCTGCGGCGAGTAAAGCGGCAATGAAGGCGACGGGCAGTTTAATGCGCATAGGATCTCCCATAACAAGCGCGGCCATGCAAACGGCCCGCGCGGACCACCGAGTTTATTGTGATACGTTTTCGGGGCCGGCGCAGGGCGTGCCTGCGCGATCCCGCCAGGGCGAAAGCTTATCGAAGGGTGGTTGCGCCGACAACAAAGTAATCGGCATATCCATATGGACGCACCGTGGCTCTTTCGATGCGCTCAACGCCCGGAAGCCATGGAAGCATACCGCGCCAAATAGCCGAGGCCGGGCGGATGTGCGCTTCGTGTGATCGTGCGTTGGTGAGTTAGTCCACGGTGCGCGGCTTGCGCGGCGCTCTTTCGAAGGCGCGGTCGTAGAGCCAGCGCGGCAGCACGTGCAACAGCGCCGCCACGACGCGCATCTGCCACGGATAGATCGCAAACGACGTACTGCGTTCGACCGCGTCGGCCACCTTCGCGGCAAAGCGATCGGCGTCCATCAGGAACGGCATGCGATACGGGTTGTGCGCCGTCATGGGCGTGCGGACATAGCCGGGGGCGATGGTCACCACGTTGACCCCCTTGGGCCGCATCTCGACGCGCAGCGCCTCGAGATACTTGAACGCTGCGGCCTTCGACGCGCTGTATGCACCCGAGCCCGGCAAGCCGCGCACGCCGGCCACGCTCGCCAGACCCACTAACGCGCCTTTGCCGGCCGTCATCATGGCAGCCGCGAACGGCTCGAAGGTGGCGACCATGCCGAAGTAGTTGACGTCCATGACCTCGCGGAAGGCCCGCAGATCGCCATGTCCGGTGACGGCGCCACGGCTGATGCCGGCATTGGCGATCACGATGTCGGGGCAGCCGTATAGCTCGATGAACTGCGCGGCGGCGGCAGCGAGCGCATCGGCGTCGCGTACGTCGACGGGGTAGATCGAGATGGAATGCTGGGGATGGGACTGCTGGAAGCTGGCGAGGGCGTCGCCGCGACGGGCAACGAGGCCGAGAATCGCGCCGCGCCGCGCATATTCGGCGGCGAGCGCGAGGCCGATACCACTCGATGCGCCGGTGATGAAAACCTTCAGAGGTGTACTCATACCGGCGCCGTGGGTCTTACATCTTCTTCGCGCGGATCTGGGCGACGAGGTAGTCGAGCACCTGCAGCGTGCCCGGCAGGCTGTTCGTCGCAGCCGGGCCGGTTTCATACTTGCCTTGCACGGCAAGGGTCGGCACGCCGTCGATCTTGTAGTCATCCAGCATCTTCTTGTCGCGCTGGATCTCGCTCTGCGTCGAGAATGAGTTGTACGCGTCCATGTACTTCTTCGGATCGACGCCGTTCTTGGCGAGGAACTTGGCCTGGTCTTCCGGCGTCAGCAGGTAGTCCTTGTTGACGTGGATTTCGTTGAAGACGACCGGCGTCAGCTTCTGCGCGAGGCCCAGCGCGTCGAGCGCATGGTACATCTTCGAATGCGGGATGAAGTCGTCGCGGAAGGCGACCGGCACGCGCTTGAACACGACGTCCGGGCCCTGCTTCTTGACCCACGCTTCGAGGTACGGGTTGAATTCGTTGCAGTGCGGGCAGCCGTACCAGAAGAATTCGGTGACTTCGATCTTGCCGGCGGGCACGTCGACCGGTTGTGCCGTCGGCAGGACGGTGTAGTCCTTGCCCGCGACGGGCGCAGCCGGCGATGCCTCTACGGCCGCGCTGACGAGGCCGAGTGAAAGGAAGAGAATGCTCAGCAGTTTTTTCATGTCTTGTTGACCCAATTAGGCGGAATAACGGTGGCGCGGTGCGGCGGTAAAACGCATGGCTGTCACCGTTATGAGAGTGTGGCGGCAGGCCTCTGCCGTGCTTGAGACTCGCGCCGCGCGCTGAGGTTCAGCGGCGGCGCATGACGGAACATTACTGCTTGGTGAAGCGGATCACGGCGGTCTCGACCCCTGCGTCGGACAGACGCTGGCGGGCCGAATTCATGTCGTCGAACTTCGAGAACGGCCCAATGCGCACGCGATAGTACGTCACGCCGCCGGCATCGCGCTGCGTCACCTTCGATTCGAAACCCTGGAAGGCGAGGCGTGCACGCTGCTGCTCGGCATCCGCCGACGTCTTGTAGGCGCCCACCTGGAGGAAATAGCCGCTGTTCGCGTCCGCCGCGGAAGGCGCTGCGCCCGAGCCCGGCTTGGCCGCATTCGACGCGGGGGCCGCGGCGGTGCTGGTCGGCGCGCTGGTGGCCTGCTGCGGCTTCTTCGCCGGAGCGGGCTGGCCGTTATCCTGCGCGGGCTGCGGTGCCACGGCGACGCCGTTTGCATTGGCCGAACTGGCCGGCGGCACTTCGACGATCTCCGGTTCCTGCAGCATGCCCGGCGCCTGGCCCTGCGGCGCCGTGTTTTGCGGCGCCGGCTGGGCGGCTTGCGGCACCGCCTGGCCCGGCGTCTTGCCTTGCAGCGGACGGTTCGGATCGTATTGCGCTTCGCTTGCGCTGGTGTCGGACGCCGCGGGCGGCGCCACCTTGGCGACAAACGGCGTAGGCGCCCGGGTGATATACAGCGCCACCACTACCGCGATTGCCAGGCCGACAATCAGGCCCAGTACGATGCCGAGAAAAGTGCCCCCGGTTTGCTTCGACTGCTTCGTTGTGCGGCGTGGTTTTGCCATCGTATAAATCACCTGCAAAAAGAATCCTGGAACGGCCGTCGATTATAACGACGGCCGCGTGCATGTCGTGCCGGAGGACTTACATCTTTTCGGGAGCAGAGACGCCGATCGTCGCAAGGCCGTTTGCCAGCACCTGGCGCGTGGCGGCGAGCAGCGCGACGCGCGCGTTGCGCTGCGCTTCATCGTCGACCAGGACGCGTTCGGCCTTGTCATTGTAGAACGAGTGGAATTCGCCCGCGAGGTCGCGCAGATAGAACGCGACCGCATGCGGCGCGAGTTCGTCGGCGGCGTGTTGCAGCATGTCGGGGAATTCCGCCAGTTTCTGCAGCAACGCCATCGCACGTTCGCTGGTGAGCAGGGACACGTCCACGGTCGGCAGAATTGCCTCGTCGGTGTTGTAGCGCGTCTTCGCTTCGCTGATGACCGAGCAGATCCGGGCGTGCGCATACTGCACGTAGTGCACCGGATTCTCGTCGTTCTGCTTGAGCGCGAGGTCGATGTCGAAGACGAATTCCGTATCGGCCTTGCGCGAGATCAGGAAAAACCGCACGGCGTCGCGGCCGCGGCGGATCGTTGCTTCGTCGAGCAGGTCCGGCGAGGTTTCCGAGCCCGGCGTCGCGCCGCCCGACCATTCGATCAGGTCGCGCACCGTCACATAGCTGCCCGCGCGCTTCGAGATCTTCACTTCCTCGCCGTCGCGCATCACCGTGACCATCTTGTGCAGGATGTAGTCGGGATAGCCCTTCGGAATGCCGATGCCGAGACCCTGCAGGCCGGCGCGCACCCGCGCGATGGTGCCGTGGTGGTCCGAGCCCTGCACGTTGATGACCTTGGTGAAGCCACGTTCCCACTTGGCGACGTGGTACGCGACGTCCGGCACGAAGTACGTGTAGGTGCCGTCGGTCTTGCGCATGACGCGGTCTTTGTCGTCGCCGTCGTCCGTGGTGCGCAGCCACAGCGCGCCTTCCTGCTCGTAGGTCTTGCCGGCGGCGATCAGCGCCGCCACCGTCTTCTCGACGCGGCCTTCCGAGTACAGCGAGGATTCGAGGTAGTACTGGTCGAACTTCACGCCGAAGGCCTGCAAGTCCATGTCCTGCTCGTGGCGCAGATACGCGACCGCGAAGCGGCGGATGGCGTCGAGATTCTCGACGTCGCCTTCGCCCTTGACCGCATCGACGTCTTTCGCGGCGACGGTTTCGCCGTTCATGTAGTCGCGTGCGATATCCGCAATGTAGTCGCCGTTGTAGGCCGATTCGGGCCAGCCGGCGTCGCCCGGTTTCAGTCCGCGGGCGCGTGCCTGGGTGGAGACGGCGAGCGTATGGATCTGCACACCCGCATCGTTGTAGTAGAACTCGCGATGCACGTCGTAGCCCTGCGAAGCCAGCACGTTCGACAGCGCATCGCCCAGCGCCGCCTGACGGCCATGGCCGACGTGGAGCGGACCGGTCGGGTTGGCCGACACGAATTCGACCAGCACGTGCTTGCCGGCGTCGCGCTGCGAGCGGCCGAAGGCTTCCTTTTCCGCGAACACGGCGCCGATCACCGCCTGCTTGGCAGCGGGAGCAAGGCGCAGGTTGATGAAGCCGGGGCCGGCCACTTCGGCGCCCTGCACGAGGCCCTGGGCTTGCGGATGCGCGAGCACTGCATCGACGATCTGCTGGGCGAGCTGGCGCGGATTGGCGCGCAGCGGTTTGGCCAGCTGCATGGCGACGTTGCAGGCTACGTCGCCGTGTGCGGCGACTTTCGGGCGTTCCAGCGTGATGGTGGGGGCGACGAAGGCGGCTTCGCTTGCACCTTGGGTTGCTTCGGCGACCTGCTTCACGGTGTCGGCGAGCAGTGATTCGAGTGTGTGTTTATGTGCGGGCAGCATGCTTGTTGCGAGTCCAGTGAGGCAGTGCGGTGAAACGGGAGCGGCTGCGTGAGGCGTGCAACCGGTCCGTCAAAGGCTTGGAAAGCGTGCGTCTGGCCATGTGGGCGGCGCTGGCGGCAGCGCGGCAGCGGCCCGGCCAACGTCAGTGCCGGCTGGGCCGCGAGGCGGGGCAAACCCGCGCCGACCGGCCGTGCGAGCCATTGTCCAGCATTGCGCGGCGCGCTTTTCCGTCAGGACGGATTTTAGCAGGTGCTAATATGTCCAATGAGATGCCCACCAAGGGCCGTGGCCGCCGCTCTCTGCCGGCGTGTCAACGAAACCCGCGCAGACGGTCGTCCCACGGCCATCGGCGCGTAAATCCAACAAGACAAAAAGGGAACAGTCATGCTGATTACTTTCAAATGCCGCGCCGCTCCGGATGTGGTGATGCTGGAAAATCTGGCGCAGTATCTGGTCGGCATCGTCGGCAAACGGCTCGGCGAACGTGGGGTCATCATGCACGATGAACTGCCCGAGGCGATCACCAAACTGGAGTCGGCTATCAGTTCGGACAAGCAGGAACGTGCCGAGCACGATGGGCATTTCCACGAAGGCGAAGACGGCCACGAGCACCACGAGATTCCGATCGGCCTCGCGCAACGCGCGTTTCCGTTCCTCGACATGCTGCGCGCAGCGCAAAAGGAAGACGCGGACATCATGTGGGGCGTCTGAACCGGCATAAGCGCCTGCGACGCTGTGCCTGACGGGCGCTGCGTGCTGGCGCGGCGCCAGGTCACGAGGCGCGCCGGAACGTCCCCACGCGCATCACGATGCTAAAAGACAAGAGCCCGCTCGAAGCGGGTTCTTGTCTTTTATGCGGCTGCATAAGCCGGGTTTCGGCCCGGCTCCAGCGGGAATCACGGGGCCGGCGGCACGCGCCTGACTGCTGGTGGCTGGCCGCCGGAATCGTCGAGCCGGCGTGGCTTACTGGCTGGCGGCGGCCGGCGCGGCGGGCGCCGAAGCACCCTTCTTCACCTTCGCCTTCTTGGGCTTCTTGACGTGCTTCTGGGTCGGCGGCGAGTACGAACTGACTGCGCTGCCGGCAGCCGGAGCGGCCGTCTGGGCGAAGGCGACCGAAGTACCGACTGCGAGCGAAAGACCAGCCAAAACGAACGTCAGCTTTTTCATGCGAGATTCTCCGTGACGGTTGCAAGTAGTTGAGCCGACGCGTTTTCTGGCCGCGTCTGGCAGGTAAAGCGCTTGCAGTCTACAAAGCCGAAAACCCGCTTGCTTGAAATATTCAGCCTTCCGTTTTCGATATAGTGGGGCCGGTTTACAGCAGCGGCGCCAGCGCCCGTTCGGCGTCCTGCTTCGAGAGCGCCATGCGCTGTGCGTAGTCTTCCAGCTGGTCCTGGCCGATCTTGCCCACCGAGAAATAGGTGCAGTCCGGATGCGCCAGGTAGAAGCCGGAGACGCTGGCCGCCGGCAGCATGGCGAGCGATTCCGTCACGCTCATGCCGATCTCCTCCGCATGGAGCACCTCAAACATATCGCGCTTCACGAGGTGGTCCGGGCAGGCCGGGTAACCGGGCGCGGGACGGATGCCGCGATACTTTTCGCCGATCAGGTCGTCGTTGGAGAGCGTTTCGTTGCTGGCGTAGCCCCACAGGTCGCGCCGCACGCGGGCATGCAACGCTTCGGCGAAGGCTTCCGCGAAGCGGTCGGCCAGCGCCTTCAGCATGATTGCGCTGTAGTCGTCGTGATCCTTTTCGAACTGCTTTTCCTTGACGTCGACGCCGAGGCCCGCCGTGACGGCGAACAGGCCGATGTAGTCGGCCACGCCCGAATCCTTCGGCGCGATGAAGTCGGCCAGCGACCGGTTCGGCCGCATCACGCCGTCCACCACCGGCCGCACGCTTTGCTGGCGCAGGTTGCGCCAGGTGAGCGCGACTTCCGAGCGCGATTCGTCCGTGTAGATTTCGATGTCGTCGTCGTTGACGGTGTTGGCCGGCAACATCGCGATCACGCCGTTGGCCTGCAGCCAGCGGCCCTGGATCAGGCGCGCGAGCATCGACTTGCCGTCGGAGAACACACGCCGCGCCGACTCGCCCACGATCTCGTCATTGAGAATCGCGGGGTAGGGGCCGGCCAGATCCCAGGTCTGGAAGAACGGCGCCCAGTCGATATAGTTCGCCAGTTCGTTGAGATCGTAGTTCTTGAAGACGCGGCGGCCGATGAACTTCGGCTTGATCGGCTGGTAGCCGGCCCAGTCGATCTTCGTCTTGTTGGCGCGCGCTTCGGCGAGCGTCACCATGGGCTGCGCTTTCTTGTTGGCGTGCTGTTCGCGGATGCGGTCGTAGTCGGACTTCAGCTCGTCGAGGTATTTCGCGGCGCCTTCGTCGGAGAGCAGGCTCGACGCCACCGATACCGAACGCGACGCATCCGGCACATACACCACCGGCCCTTCGTAGTGCGGCGCAATCTTCACGGCGGTGTGCACGCGCGAGGTGGTCGCTCCGCCGATCAGCAGCGGAATCTTCTTGATGCGGAAGTAGTCGTCGCGCTGCATTTCCGAGGCGACATAGGCCATTTCTTCGAGGCTCGGCGTGATCAGGCCGGACAGCCCGATGATGTCCGCGCCTTCGACCTTCGCCCTGGCGAGAATGTCGTTGCACGAGACCATCACGCCCATGTTGACCACTTCGAAGTTATTGCACTGAAGCACCACTGAGACGATGTTCTTGCCGATGTCGTGCACGTCGCCCTTGACGGTGGCGATGACGATCTTGCCCTTCGCGCGCACGTCGGCGCCGGCTTCGGCGAGCAGCTTCTTTTCTTCTTCGATGTACGGGATCAGATGCGCGACTGCCTGCTTCATCACGCGCGCCGACTTCACCACCTGCGGCAGGAACATCTTGCCCTGGCCGAACAGGTCGCCGACGATGTTCATGCCGTCCATCAACGGACCTTCGATCACATTGATCGGCCGGCCGCCGGCTGCGGCGATCCTGGCGCGCACTTCCTCGGTGTCTTCGACGATGAAGTTGGTGATGCCGTGCACCAGCGCATGCGAGAGACGCTTCTCGACCGGCTGGTTGCGCCACTCGAGGTTTTCTTCCTTCTTCGCGGCGCCGGTCTTGAACTTGTCGGCGATCTCTAACAGGCGGTCGGTGCCGTCGTCGCGGCGGTTGAGGACCACGTCTTCGACGCGCTCGCGCAACTCGGGGTCGAGGTCGGCATAGACACCGAGCTGGCCGGCGTTGACGATGCCCATGTCCATCCCCGCCTGGATGGCGTAGTAGAGGAACACGGTGTGGATCGCTTCGCGCACCGGGTCGTTGCCGCGGAACGAGAACGACACGTTCGACACGCCGCCGCTCACCTTCGCGTACGGCAGGTTTTCCTTGATCCAGCGCGTGGCGTTGATGAAGTCGACGGCGTAGTTGTTGTGCTCTTCGATGCCGGTGGCGACGGCGAAGATGTTCGGGTCGAAGATGATGTCTTCGGGCGGGAAGCCCACTTCATTGACGAGGAAGTCATACGAGCGCTTGCAGATTTCAGTCTTGCGCTGGTAGGTGTCGGCCTGGCCTTTTTCGTCGAAGGCCATCACGACGGCAGCCGCGCCGTAACGGCGAATCAGGTTGGCGTGATGACGGAACGCTTCCTCGCCTTCTTTCAGCGAGATCGAATTGACGATCGCCTTGCCTTGCACGCACTTCAGACCCGCTTCGATCACTTCCCACTTCGACGAGTCGATCATGATCGGCACGCGCGCGATGTCAGGTTCCGAGGCGATCAGATTCATGAAGCGGACCATGGCCGCTTTCGAGTCGAGCATGGCCTCGTCCATGTTGACGTCGATGACCTGCGCGCCGTTTTCGACCTGCTGTCGCGCGACGGCGATCGCGTCGTCGAACTGGTCGTTCAGGATCATTCGTGCGAACGCCTTCGAGCCGGTCACGTTGGTGCGCTCACCGACGTTGATGAAAAGCGTCCCGGGCGTGACGTTGAACGGCTCGAGGCCGGAAAGGCGCATGGTGTGATCGGTCATGGCGTTAGGTCGTATATTCGATGTTGGAGTGCCGCACGTGCAGGGCGGGCAGCGCCACGAGGCGGTCGTACCACTGACGGAAGTGCGGGCAGTGCTCGCGGATCCGGTCGAGGCCGATGCGGGCGGCGGCCACCGGGCCGTGGCGGACCTTGCGATAGCGCGGATGCAGTTGTTCGAGCCGCTTCGACGGCGCGGTTTGCGGCGAATCGTTGGTCCATTCGGGATCGTCGACTGCGTTCCGCGCGGCGATCAACGGGGCGCTTTGTGCTTGCCAGCCGGATTCGACGTCGCACAAGGTGGCGATGTCCGAGAACCGCAGCGATTCGAACTCGTGAGGCTGGATGTGCGGGATGAAGCGTTCCGGGCGGCAGCGCGCGAAGGCGATGACGTCTTCGTGCAGCAGTTGCTCGATGCGTGCGGCCCGGGCGGCCGGTGCGTGGCCCTTGCTGTTGGTCACGCCGCGGAAAGTCGTATCGAGACCGTACAGGTCGATCAAGGTGGTGACGTAAGTATCGTTGCGCTCGCGCAGGGTGTTGCCGATGAACTTGCGGACACGCTCGAGATTCAGCGCGCCGCCGCGCTGCTCACGCGAGGTGTTGATCAGCCGGGGGCTTGCGTAAATGCAGTTCGCGCTGAGCGCGGGAGCAAGGACGTCGCGCACGAACGTTTCTTCGGTCTGGCCTTCGCCGACCACGATCAGATCGACCATTACGCCGGCCTCCCGCCTAACACGTTCTGCTTCCAGAGATCGCCGAGCGAGTAGTCGTCGAGCCAGTCTTGCAACTGCGTCGCGTCGAGGCGGTGGAAGGTCGATGCGTTGTCTTTGCGGTCGACGACGATCACGTCGCCGGGTTCCATCCGGTTCAGCAGTTCGACGGATTGGGTCGAGACGATCAACTGTTTTTGTTCGGACGCGCGTTTGAGCAGGTCGGCGAGCAGGTTGACCGCGTAGGGGTGCAGCCCTAGTTCCGGCTCGTCGATCAGGATGGTCGCCGGCATCAGGTCCCATGGCTGCAGCAGCAGTGTGCTAAGGCAAATGAAACGCAGCGTGCCGTCGGAAAGCGCATGGGCTGTGAATGGCGTGTCCGGGTCGCCGCGTTCGGTCCATTCCAGTTGGATCTTCGAGACGGGATCGGTGCGGAAGACAAAGTCGTCGAAGAACGGCGCTACGAGGCGGACGGTGTCGACAATCTGCCGGTAGCTGTCCGTGTGCTCGGTCTTAAGCATGCTCAGGTAGGCAGCCAGGTTCGCACCGTCCACCTTGAGGCGTAGCGTGTCGTTGATCGCGTGCGGCTGCTTGACTCGGGCTTTTTCGCCGGTGTCGTGGAAATGGTAGACGCGAGTGCCTTCGATAACAGCGGCGACGTAGGGGAGTTGATGTTCGCTAGCAATTTGCCTCAAGCTAGACTCAGGAGTCCCGGCGAAAGACCACACCATTCCGGGAAGTACCCCCTCTTTGCCGTAGCTGAACGTTTCGCTTGTGAAAATCAGCCGGTTGTCGTTTGTCGCCGTCAGCTCAAACCGGTAGATATCTGTACCCTCGAACGTCAATCCGACCTGAATCGCATCCGTCGTCTTCCGCGAAAAATGCATCAACGCATCCGGCCCGCCTTGCTGCTGCACATACAACTGCAGCCGCTCCTCATACATCTCCGCCAGCATCCGAAACAGCCCGATAAAGTTCGACTTCCCGGCACCATTGGCGCCAATCAACACGTTCAGGTTGCGCAACTCGAAGTCGCGCAACTCGCGTATGGATTTGAACCCTGCAATCGTCAGTTTGGTGACGCCAGCCATCGATCGATTCCCGTTGAGGTACGTGCCGCGATCAGACTGCTTCAGTATCGGTTTCCCGATAGTTTGCCCACACCCGCGGCCTGACGCCAGTCAGCGCCTTCGCAATCGCCGCAATATGCTCAGGCGTCGTGCCGCAGCACCCGCCCGCGATATTCACCAGCCCGGCCTGCGCAAACTCCTTCAACAGCCCCGACGTATCCGCCGGCAATTCGTCGAAGCCCGTATCGCTCATCGGATTGGGCAAGCCCGCGTTCGGATAGCACGACACATACGTATCGCACAGCTTCGCCAGCTCCGCGATATACGGCCGCATCAACGCCGCACCCAGGGCGCAGTTCAAGCCGAAGGTAAGCGGCTTCGCATGACGCAGCGAATTCCAGAACGCCTCGACCGTCTGCCCCGAGAGGATGCGGCCCGATGCGTCGGTGACGGTGCCGGAGATCATGATCGGCAGACGTTCGCCCGTGTCTTCAAACAGCTCGTCGAGAGCGAACAGCGCAGCCTTCGCGTTGAGCGTGTCGAAAATCGTTTCGACGAGGAACAGGTCCGAGCCGCCGTCGAGCAGCGCCTTGGCCTGCTCGTAGTAGGCCGCGCGCAGTTCGTCGAAGGTCACGTTGCGGGCGCCCGGATCGTTCACGTCCGGCGAGATGCTGGCCGTCTTCGGCGTCGGTCCGATCGCGCCCGCGACGAAGCGCGGCTTGTCCGGCGTCGAGTACTTGTCGCAAGCCGCCCGCGCGAGCTTCGCCGATTCGAGGTTCATCTCGATCGCGAGATCTTCCATCCCGTAGTCGGCCTGGGCGACCGTGGTCGCGCCGAACGTATTGGTTTCGATGATGTCGGCGCCCGCCGCCAGATACTGCTCGTGGATCTCGCTGATGATCTGCGGCTGCGTGATCGACAGCAGCTCGTTGTTGCCCTTGATGTCGCGGCCATAGTCCTTGAAGCGCTCGCCGCGATAACGGGCTTCGTCGAGCTTGTAACGCTGGATCATCGTGCCCATCGCCCCGTCCAGAATCAGGATGCGCGATTGCAGAAGCGCGGGCAACGCGGCGCCGCGCGTATAGGTTGCGGCGGGGCGGGCTGGACTGACGGTGGGGGCGGGCTGGTTCATGGCAGAAGTGGGCTTGCGCCAGTTTTTTCAGGAAACCTGTCATTGTATCCGCTGCGCAACGGCCTCGCCGGCCGCAGACGCGCGGTGATAGGGCTTATGTTAGCCGGGAAGACGAGCGGTTCATGCCTCAGGCGGTAAAGGCGGTAAAAGATGCCGTCTCGTATCGATTATGCCGCCGGCCGCGCGAATCCGCTGACGAAATCAGTAGCGTGCCCCGTGGTTAAAACAAAAACCCCCGCCCGGCAAGCCGGACGGGGGTTTGAGTACGTGTCGCCGAGGCGTGCGTGTTAGTGGAGGATCACCGGTTGATGCATCAGGCTGTCGAACTGGCCGAGGAATTCGTCAACTTCGTCAAGCGACGGTTCTTCTTCGATCAGCTTGGTGACGTGCTCGCGAAAGCGCGCCGCCATTGCGCCGTCAATGTAGATTTCGCGTTGCATGTTCTTGTCCACGATCTCATAACCACCTGACTTCATGGCGAGGGGACCGTCCTGGGGCGGGAACTCGACAACACAATAGTTGGGGCTGTTGTAGATCATTTGCATGGCGACACTCCTTATTTCCGTTGGCTCCTGGCCGTTCCTGCGCCATAAGTGGAGCGTATGGTGTGGAATTCAAGGGGTGGGTCCGGAGTAACGCTGGTAAAAATCCCGGACCTTCAGGTTAGACCCGTGTTTCGAGAAACGTTTCAAGCAACGCAGCAAAACGGTGAGACTGTTCGATCGGCGCCAGATGGGCAGCATCCAGCAGTTCGTATTGTGCGCCTTCAATCGACTTCGCGATGAATTCTGTTGCAGCAGGTGGCGTGCCTGTGTCATGGCGTCCCGCGACCGTGAGCGTAGGCAGACGAATCTCGTTCAACCGCTCCTGCACGTTGAAGTCGCGCAAAGCCTCGCAGGCGAGCGCGTAGCCCGCGGGCGAGGTGTGCTGCAGCACCTCGCGGATCTGCTCGACCGCTTCCGGATGCGCCGCCTGGAAATCGGGCGTCAACCAGCGGCTTAAGGTCGCAGGCACAAGCGAAGCCATGCCTTCGCGGCGTGCGGTAGCCGCGCGTTGATCCCAGACGGCGCGATTCTCTGGCGCGGTGCCCGCGCTCGTGTCGGCGAGCGTCAGCGTATCGATGCGTGATGGATGATCGAGGGCGAACTGCTGCGCGACCATGCCGCCCATCGACATCCCCACCAGATGCGTATGCGGGGCGCCCAGTGCATCGAGCAGGGTGGCGAGGTCGCGGGACAGGTCGGCGACGCTGAAGGGCTTGTCCGGTACACCGGTGGCGCCGTGACCGCGTACGTCGTAACGCAGCACGGTGAAGTCGTCGCGGAAGTAGCCGGCGAGCTGGTCCCACACGGACAGGTCGCCACCGAGTTGATGGATGAACGTCAGCCAGGGGCCGCCGCCTTCGTTGCTCAGAACATAGCGCGTGTCGATACCGTTGATGTTCACTTGCATGCAGGCTCCTTCAAAGGGGATGCGGTGAAACGGCTGGAACGGCGCCGCTTGTCCTGCGAGTCATGCCGCTGGCGGAAGTTTCGGCAAATTGCCGAATATCTGTTCGACTTCAGGGTTTGTCCGGCACAGGGGCTGGGGCGGTGTCCGGAGCCATCGGTGAGTCGGGCGCTGAGGGCGCCGTGGATGCAGGATTGCCGGAAGCGGTCGCGCTGCCGCCATTGCCCGTTGAAGTCGCATTGCCGTTGCCGCCCGGCGGACTCAGCGGCCCGCTCCAGACCAACTGGATTTCTGTGCCGTTCGGTTCGGTCTGCAGGATCCGCGCGGGCAACCAGCCGAGCGACGGCGCGAGCCACACGTCGATGCGCCGCTGATCGCCGGCGTGACGCGGCAGGCGCATGAAATGACGCGCACTGACGTAGCCTTGTTGTGTGCGGATGGTTTCGTCGCCGATTGTTTCAATTGGCCAGATTTCGCCGCTATCGTTGTCGACTACGAAAAACTGGCGGGTCACGCCCGGCTTGTAGGCATCCGGATCGCCGCGCACGAGGCTCGCCAGTTGCATCACCATGCTGAAGCGGTCTTGTGCGCCATCGCTGAGGGGCAAAGACGCGGGCGTTTTGGTGAACGCGATCTGCTTCGTGGTGCGATTGAAGATCGCCACGTCCTCAGCCCGATGGCCGCGCTTTTCGATGTACTGGTCCGGCGCGAGGCCGAACGCATCGACGTGCCCGTGGCTCGAGTAGCTGAAGGTGCCGATGAACGGCACCGGCATCGACACCACCATATCGTAGATCTTGCCGTCGCTCGACCAGTGGATGGTGCCTGGCTGATTGCGCACGCCGTTATAGAACGTGTCGTATTGCAGATCGCCCGACGGCGGCACCGAGAACTTCACGCCTGGCGCGGCTTGCGAGGCGGGGGCGTGGCCGCCGGCTGGCGCGCTTCCCGCTGTAGCGGCGCTGGCCGCAGTGGACGCTGCGGCCGCACTGGCTGCTGAAGAGGCGGCCTCAGCCGCAGGGGCGGACGCAGCGGTAACAGGCGCGGGCCCGGAGCGCAGCGCGGTCAATACATGTTCGCGCGGCTTGCTGGCGGCTGCCCTGGCTTTGTGCTCGGGCGGCGGTGCCGGGTGCGGCGCTGTCTCAGCCGGACTGCGCTCGATGCGCTCGGGCGTCAGCAGCGCGATCTGCACCGGCACGTGAGCCGTGTTCCCGGACGTGAACGTCTCGCGATTGCGTTCGACCCACTGCGCCGCGATCCAATGCACGCAAAGCACGACCGCAAGCACGGCGAGCCAGCGCCACGCACGCGGGCGGCGCGCCGCGTGAGGCAACATGCGATCGGAACGGCTGACGGCGGACGTGAACGGCATCGGGCGAGCGATTCTGGCAGATCAAAAGTGACGCGCCGCTTCAGGCGAAGGCCTGCGCGGGACTCACGCAGCGAACGGGTTCGACCGTCAGGCCGCGGGCGATGTTCCGCAGCGGCGTCGCTGCGCGCCCCGACATCCTAACGCGGCGCTGGACTGTACCCCAGTTCGTACGACAATTTGCGCGCACACTCGCGCAGCGCCGTGTCGGTCTCGCCGTCCCAGCGGATATCGAAAGCGCCCTCGTGGCCGAGCGCAATCAGCCCCAGTGCGAGATCGCCGGTCGAGTCGAAGACCGGCATGCAGAACGCGTGGATCGTCGGCAGCAGCATGCCTTCGACGCGTGCGGCTTCATGCGCGCGCACCTCGGCGAGGACGCGCTCGACCTCTTCGGGCGTGCGCGGGCCATCGGTGTGCGACGAACGGCGCGAGTCGGCCAGTTCGCGCTCGATCATCGCAGCGGTCTTGCTGGACGGCAGATAGGCCGCGAACAGCAAGCCGGTGGCCGAGCCGAGCAGCGGCATCACATCGCCGAGCTTGAGCGAGGCCTTCGCCGGATGACTCGATTCCATCCAGTGGACGACGGTCGGCCCCTGGTTGCCCCATACGGCGATGCCCACGGTGAGGTCGAGCCGGTCGCGCAGCTCCGCCAGCGCGATCCGCGCGAGCTTCACGCCATCGACCCGCGCGAGCCGCGCCAGGCCCAGTTGCAAGGCAAAGCCGCCGAGCTCGTAGCGCCCGGACAGCGGGTCTTGTGCGACGACGCCCAGGCGCAGGAAACTCACCAGATACCGGTGCGCCTTGGCGGGGCTCATGCCGGCGCGTTGCGCGAGATCGCGCAGCATCATCGCGCGCGGCTCGTGGGTCAGGACGTCGAGCAGGCGAAAGCCCACCTCGATCGACTGGATGCCCGAGCGCAGCTTCTCCTCGCCGGCCTCGGCGGCGTCGTCGTCAGCGGAGTCGAGCGGGTCGGCGTCGGGAGCGATCGCGCCGGGGCGGGCAAGTGAAGGCATAAGCAAGGCGCACGAGGCGCGAACGGTGAGTCGGATGGGACGGCGCCGGCGCGACGTCAAAGCGTGCCGTTTGAACCGGCCGTTTGGGCCAGGGCGATTCACCATCGTAGAATAGATTCCCTCTATCGTCACTAACACGGCTCATTCCCCTATGAAACTTGCCACGCTGAAGGACGGCACACGCGACGGTCAATTGATCGTCGTGTCCCGCGACCTGCACTCCGCGGCCATCGCCGATGCGATCGCGCCGACGCTGCAGCGCGTGCTCGACGACTGGACCTTCTACGCGCCGCAACTGCAGGATCTGTACGACGCGCTCAACCAGGGCCGCGCGCGCAACGCCTTTGCGTTCGACGCGAAGGAATGCATGGCGCCGCTGCCGCGCGCGTTCCAGTGGGCCGACGGCTCGTCGTACGTGAACCACGTCGAACTGGTGCGCCGCGCGCGCGGCGCGGAGATGCCGCCGGAATTCTGGACCGATCCGCTGATGTACCAGGGCGGCAGCGACGACTTCATCGGCCCGAAAGACGACGTGGTATGCGCATCGGAGGATTTCGGCATCGATTTCGAGGCGGAAGTCGCCGTGATCACCACCGACGTGCCGATGGGCGCCACCCCCGATCAGGCGCTCAAGGGCGTGCGGCTGATCGCGCTGGTCAACGACGTTTCGCTGCGCAACCTGATTCCGGCAGAACTGGCGAAGGGCTTCGGGTTCTTTCAGAGCAAGCCGGCCACGTCGTTCGCACCGGTTGCCGTCACGCCTGACGAACTCGGCGAGCACTGGCGCGAGGGCCGCGTGCACCGGCCGATGATCGTCCACTGGAACGGCAAGAAGGTCGGCCAGCCGGACGCCGGGACGGACATGGTGTTCCACTTCGGCCAGTTGATCGCGCATGCGGCGAAGACGCGCAATTTGCGCGCGGGGTCGATCGTCGGCTCGGGGACGGTCTCGAACAAGGATGCGAAGCGCGGCTATTGCTGTATCGCCGAGAAGCGCTGTCTCGAGACCATCGAGCACGGTTCGCCGCAGACGGAGTTCATGAAATACGGCGATACGGTGAAGATCGAGATGTTCGACGAAGCGGGCAAATCGATCTTCGGCTCGATCGAGCAGGGCATTGCACCGCTTGATGCGGCTCGCTGAAGCGCGGGGCGTCCCGCTGGCCGGCCTTTAAGTCAGGCGAAAGGGTTTCGCCCGATACCCGTGCACCCGGGCGCCGCTACACTGACAGACGCCTGGTGGCGAGGGCGCGGCTAACCGCCGCTGCCCGCCACGACCAGGGCGAAGTGGCACATAACGACAAAACCACGGTGAGGAGACAGGCATGCGGTTCCGCCCGTTTGCGCTTGCGCTTAAGTTTGCGTTTGTATTTGCGGCTGCATTTCCAGCTCTCGCGCTGGCCCAGGTGAAGATCGGGCTGGTGCTGTCGCTGACCGGTCCGGCCGCCTCGCTCGGGATTCCGGCCCGCGACACGGCCGCCATGCTGCCGAAGACAATGGGCGGCCAGAAGGTCGAGTACATCGTGCTCGACGATGCCTCGGACACCACCCAGGCAGTGCAGGATACGAAGAAGCTGATCTCCGAAGACCATGTCGACGCCATCATCGGCTCGTCGATCACGCCTAACACGCTGGCGATGATCGACGTGATCGCGGAAGGCGAGACGCCCACGATCTCGCTGGCGTCGTCGGCGAAGATCATCGAACCCGTCGACGCCAAGCGTCACTGGATGTTCAAGACCCCGCAAACCGATGCGATGATGGCCTCCGCGATTACCGCGCACGCCAGCTCGCACGGCGTCAAGACGATCGCCTACATCGGCCAGGCCGATGCGCTCGGCGAGACGTTCTATGCCGAAGTGGCGAAATTCGCCGAGCTCCATCACATCAAGCTCGTGGCGAGCGAGCGCTTTAACCGTGCCGACCCAAGCGTCACCGGCCAGGTGCTGAAGATCCTCGCCACCCATCCGGATGCGGTTGTGGTCGGCGCGGCGGGAACGCCCGCCGCGTTGCCGCCGCGAACGCTCAAGGAGCGTGGCTACAAGGGCTTGATCTATCACAACCACGGGGTCGGCAATAACGATTTCCTGCGCGTCTGCGGGGCGGACTGCAACGGCACCTTCCTGCCCGCCAGCCCGGTGCTGGTCGCGGCGCAACTGCCGGCCGACCATCCGGCGAAGCGCCTCGCGCTCGACTACACGGCGCGCTTCGAAGCGCTGCACGGTGCCGGCAGCGTATCGGCCTTCGGCTCGTACACATGGGACGCGGGCATGCTGCTGTCGAATGCCGTGCCGGTCGCATTGAAAACGGCGCAACCTGGCACGCCTGAATTTCGTCACGCCTTGCGCGATGCACTGGAAGCGACGCACGGTCTGGCGGACACTAACGGTGTCGTCAACATGAGCCCGACCGATCACCTCGGGCTCGACCAGCGCGCCCGCGTGATGGTGGAAATCAGCAACGGCAAGTGGGTGTATCAACCGGACTGAAGCTGCCGCGGCGCGTACCCTGTGCCGCGTTGCGTTCACACTGACGTCTCGATCTATCGCGTTTCCGATCTACCGGACTGACCGCCATGTCTCACGAAGCACCGATCAACGACCCTGTCTTCTATGCGCACTACCAGTCGCTGCGTGTGCGACGGCATCCGCATGGCATCCTCGAAGTCATCATGAGCGGCGAGGGCGCCAACAAGAGCGCACTGGCCACGGCGGATGCGCGCATGCATCGCGAACTTGCCGAAATCTGGCGCGATATCGACCGCGATCCCGACACCCGCGTTGCGGTGATTCGCGGCGAGGGCAAGGGCTTTTCGGCGGGCGGCGATCTGCAGCTCGTCGAGCAGATGGCGACCGACTTCGAGGTCCGCACCCGCGTCTGGCGCGAGGCACGCGACCTCGTCTACAACGTGATCAACTGCAGCAAGCCGATCGTCTCCGCCATGCACGGGCCGGCAGTCGGCGCGGGGCTGGTGGCAGGGCTCCTCGCCGATATTTCGATTGCGACGAAGAGCGCGCGCATCATCGACGGTCACACGCGCCTCGGCGTGGCCGCGGGCGATCACGCGGCCATCGTGTGGCCTCTGCTGTGCGGTATGGCGAAGGCCAAGTACTACCTGTTGCTGTGCGAGCCGGTGAGCGGCGAAGAGGCCGAGCGGATCGGTCTCGTCTCGCTGGCCGTCGACGAAAACGATCTGTTGCCCAAAGCATTCGAAGTCGCCGAGAGACTCGCGCACGGCTCGCAAACGGCGATCCGCTGGACCAAATACGCGTTGAACAACTGGCTGCGTTCCGCGGGGCCGACCTTCGATGCGTCGCTTGCGCTCGAGTTCATGGGCTTCGCCGGCCCCGATGTGCGCGAAGGCGTGACGTCGCTGCGCGAGCGGCGCGCACCGGATTTTCGCGGCGGCGCCTCGGGAGGCAGTCATTCGGGGAGTAGTCACCCGGCCGGCGATTCGTCCGGTGAGCATTCCGGCTGATCGATCGGTCCTTTATCAGCCCTTTACCCGCCCGTTACGCGCGGTATGATCGGACGAAACGCGCGTCGGACTGCGCCTATTCCATTTCTGTCTGCTGCGAGGAGAAAAGCATGACCGATACACCTGGCTCCACGCCGCCCTTTCCCGGCTTTCCGGGTTTTCCTCCCGGCGAGATGCTGGACCGCATGTGGGACATGATGCGCTTGAGTCCGTTCGGCTCGGCCTTTCAGGGTGCGCCGGCAGGCGCGACGCCGGGCCTCGGGCCGTCGCTGTCGATGATGTCCGACATGATGGCGCCGCTCACCAACGTCGAAGAACTCGACAAGCGCATCACCGACATGCGTGCGGTCGAGCAGTGGCTCAAGCTGAATCTGAACATGCTGCAGTCGGCGATTCAGGCGCTGGAAGTGCAGCGCGCCACGCTCGCGACGCTGCGCGCGTTCGGCGCCTTCGCGCAGCAGTCGATGGCGCAACCGGCGGCCACCCCGACCCCCGCGCCCGACAAGCCACGTCCCGAACCGGCCGCTGCGCCGCGTGCCGAAGCCGCGAGCAGTGCCGAAGCGGAAGCGGGCGAGAGCGCGAACGCGCCGGGTTTCGATGCGTCCGTCTGGTGGAATCTGCTGCAATCGCAGTTCAACCAGATCGCGCAGTTTGCGATGACCCAGCCGGCCGCGGCGGCAGCCGCCGCGGCTGACGCCACTGCGGCCGCGTCTGCTACCGGCGCCGCTGCGGAGCAAGCCGGCGCCGCCGGAGCGTCGGGTGCGTCGGGTGCGGCAACGTCGTCTGCGAAGGAGTCCGCTGCGAAGCGCTCACCGGCTGCCAGATCGAGCAGCACGGCGTCGAGCGGCACGGCGAGCCGGCCGCGCGCGGCAAGGAAAACCCCTTCGCAGCCCGAATGAGTCGGCTCGACGTGATCAGGAGCGAGCCCCGAGCATGCGGCTCGCGCTAGTTCTGATGGGCGGCGGCGCGCGCGCCGCTTACCAGGCGGGCGCGCTGCTGGCGCTTGCCGAGATCGCGCGCGAGGTGGTGCCGGCCTCCCGTGCGTCGCCATTCAGTGTGATCTGCGGCACTTCCGCAGGCGCGATCAACGCCACCTCGATTGCAAGCCATGCGGACGACTTTTACCGTGGCGCCGAGCGACTCGTGCATGTCTGGTCGAGCATGCACGCGCATCACGTGTACCGCACCGACTGGCCGGGCATGGTCGGGGCGGGGGCTCGCTGGCTGGCGGCAATGAGCTTCGGTTGGGCCGCTCACCGCTCGCCGCGCGCGTTATTCGACAACTCGCCGCTCGCCCGGCTGCTACGAGACGCGCTCGGTTTTCACCGTATCGAGCAGATGCTCGACACGCGCGCGCTGCATGCGCTGTCCATTACTGCGCTCAGCTATTCGTCGGGACGGCATTTGACCTTTTACCAGGCCAGCGAGCCGATCCAGGCCTGGCGGCGTGCGCAGCGCACCGCGCGGATGGTCGAACTGACTCCGGCTCATCTGCTTGCGTCTTCGGCGATTCCCTACGTGTTTCCCGCCGTGCCGCTGGAACTGGATGGCCGCCACGAGTACTTCGGCGACGGCTCGATCCGCCAGATCGCACCGCTTAGCCCTGCGATTCATTTCGGCGCGAACCGCATTCTCGTGATTGGCGCCGCGACGCCGCGGCCGGAGGTGCCGGCGGCCGGACGCGACGATGCTTATCCGTCGCTGGCGCAGATCGGCCAGCAGGTGCTGGCGAGCGTGTTTCTCGATGCGCTCGGCGCGGACATCGAACGCATCGAGCACATCAACCGGATGGTGCTGCACCTGCCGCATACGGTGGAACCGGAAAGCGGCTGGCGCCATATCGACGTGCTGGCGATCGCGCCAAGCGAGCGCATTGAGCTGATTGCGGCGCGCCACCTGAAGCATTTGCCGCGGACGGTACGTGGCCTGCTCGGCGCGGTGGGCGGCAACCGGGCGTCCGGGGCGTCGTTTGCCAGCTATCTGCTGTTCGAAAGCGAATTCACGCGCGAGCTGATCGAACTCGGCCGCCGCGACGCGCTTGCGCGGCGCGGCGAGATCGCGGCCTGGATCGAGCGGGCCGGCGAAGGCAACGCGGGTGGCGGCAACGGCAACGTGGGCAAGGGACGCGAGGGCGGCAACGAAGGCAAGAGTGGCAACGGCGGTGTGAACCTGTGAACAGCAATGACCGCGTTGGCGGACAGGTACATCGCCGATTCTGGCGACGCGGCACACGTCTTGCGCTCGATCTTCGTCACAGGCACAACACGAACGTCCGCTATTTTATTGAGACCGATCAAGGGCCGGGTGCCTGTGACCCTATGTAAGGGAAGGGGGCCAGGCCCGCGTGCTATCATGCTGTAAGCCTGTTTGGCCCTTGGGCGCGCCCCGAAAACAACCAATCCGCCGCCCGTTTGCCGCCGGTTCGACCGGCGCGGGGCTGGATAGCGGCTTCCATCTGGCAGGCTGCCGATTGCGTTGGGTAGGTTCGCGCACGGTTGGCCGCGTGGCCCGAGACCGCGGTGTTAGCGGGCGCACACATGCCGCAGGACTTCTTTACCGCTCGGTGCATCTGAGTGGCTGATTCCCGCGTAAAATTGAATGCTTGGCTCGCGAACGCGTGTGTTTCGTTCGCCGTTAGCAAGAGTTGCAAAAGACACAAACAGACGTCGCAATGCGCAGAACAGGGGTGGGACTATGAACACCATGCTTTATCCGGAACTTTATAAATCGCTCGAATCCGTTCGATGGGACATGGAGAAAGACATTCCCTGGGACACGTTCGATGCATCGCTCTTGACTGACGAACAGGCCAAGACGATCAAGATGAACGCGATCACCGAATGGTCCGCGTTGCCCGCAACGGAAATGTTCCTGCGCGACAATCATCATGACAGCGATTTCTCCGCGTTCATGAGCGTGTGGTTCTTCGAAGAACAAAAGCACTCGCTGGTGCTGATGGAGTATCTGCGCCGCTTCAAGCCGGAAATGTGTCCGACCGAAGAAGAACTGCACGCCGTGCGCTTCGAATTCGATCCGGCGCCGCCGCTCGAAACGCTGATGCTGCACTTCTGCGGCGAAATCCGCCTGAACCACTGGTACCGCCGCGCGGCCGAATGGCACACGGAGCCGGTCATCAAGGCCATCTACGAAACCATCTCGCGTGACGAAGCCCGTCATGGCGGCGCTTACCTGCGCTACATGAAGAAGGCCATGACGAATTGCGGCGACGTCGCGCGTGCTGCGTTTGCCAAGATCGGCGTGCTGATGGCGTCGGCGCGGCGCACGGAAAAGCCGCTGCACCCCACCAACCTGCACGTGAATCAGGCGCTGTTCCCGCGCGACACGATCCAGTCGCGCCTGCCCGATCCTGAATGGCTCGAGCGCTGGCTCGACGAGCAGATCCGCTTTGACGACGGCTGGGAAAAGAAGGTGGTGGAACGCATTCTGCACAACCTGTCCATCCTGTTCGAGCGCACCTTCAATACGGCGCAGGAACTGAACCGCTATCGCAAGGAAGTCGTGGCGCGTCTGCAGGCCGATCAGAAGTCGGCTGAGCAGCCGGCTTGACGGTCCCTGCGTGATGCGTTGGCGCGAGGCGCCAGGTGACACACACGACACGTAGCGTGTGAAAGAACGGCCCGACAGGTGCAAGCCTGCCGGGCCGTTTGCATGACTTCTCTTTTCTTCGAATTTCTCATGTCCGCCACTTTCGAACGCAAGCTCACGACCCGCGACGCCCTGGCTCAACTGCGTCCTTCGCTCACAGGTCCCGTGGTGTTCACGAACGGGGTGTTCGACATCCTGCATCGCGGCCACGTCACCTATCTGGCCGATGCGAAGGCCCTCGGCGCCAGTCTGATTGTGGGCGTGAACAGCGACGCTTCGGTGCGCAGGCTCGGCAAGGGCGACGACCGGCCGATCAACAACGAAGCCGACCGGATGGCCTTGCTGGCTGCGTTGGAAAGCGTCGACTGGGTGGTGTGTTTCGAAGAGCAGACGCCGGTGTCGTTGATCGAAGCGCTGCACCCCGACATCCTGGTCAAGGGCGGCGACTACGACATGGACAAGCTCCCCGAGTCCGCGCTGGTGCGCGGCTGGGGCGGCCGCGCCCTGGCAATTCCGTTCGAGCACGACCGCTCGACGACCGCACTGCTCAAGAAGGTTCGCGCGCAGGGTTGAGTTGCCGTTCGCGCGTCGGCTGGTTTTATTGGCTCTACTGACTCAACGCCGACGCGGCGATCGCCGGCGCCGGAGCCGGTCCGCCGACCACGGCGAGATCGGCCGCTTCGGAGACCGCTTGCACCCTCAACGTGTCCGGATGAATCTGGCGATTCAGATGGCCCGGCTCGCGCGCACCCGCGTAGGGTAGCGGGCCGAAGATGCCTCGTAGTGTCGCGAACGCGAGCAGGTTGGCAAGAAACAGAATAGCGATCAGCCAGCGCAGCATCGTTGGAGTCTCCGTCTAAAGGGTGCGGCGAGCGGTAGGCGCGTTGCTCAACGGTGGCCGCCGGTTCACGCGCCTTGTGCGGCGGCGATCAGCGCGAGACCGGACAGCACGAGCGAATCGTGCCGAGTATGCGGTACTTTGAGGGCGGCTGTCACTTCGTCGGCGGCGCCCCCGCCCACCACGAGGCGCACCGGCACGCCCCACTCGGCCTGCAGGTCATTCCACATCCGTTCGATCAAGCCGGCCTGCGCCAGCGCGCAACCCGCCGAGAGCGAGCGCGGCGTGTCCGTGGCGAAAAACGGACCGCGGCGCTCGTAGCCGGTTTGCGGCTCGCCGCCCTGGGCGACGCCGGTGCCGGCGCCGGGCGTCAGCAGACCGCGTGCCGCGTGGGCATCGAGCGTGGGCAGTTGCGCCGTGTGCTCGCCGAGCGAGCGCATCATCAGCGACCAGCCGGGCGCGATCAGGCCACCGACGAACCTGCCGTCGGCTCGCAGTGCTTCCAGCGTGGTGGCGGTGCCGAATGTCGCGATCAGGAGCGGCTCGCCTGGAAACGCGGCGTGCGCGCCGATCAGGCCGGCCCAGCGGTCGCTGCCGAGTGCCGAGGGTGTCGTGTAGCCGTTGCTCACGCCGCATTGCCGCTCGCAGGCGCGAATCGTCGTGCGCGGCAGGCCGGGCCAGTGCGCGTCGAGCAGGGCGGCGAGACGCTGCGCGACCGCTTCGCCGGCGACGTTGGACAGCCAGGCGCTCGCGGGATGCGGCAGTTGCGACCAGTCAGGGGCATCGGCGCGAGCGGTGGCCGTCGAAGCGGCACCGCCCGCATCGCGATGCGCAAACGCTCCCGCATGCGTCTGCGTCCCGTCCGCCTGCACCAGCGCCCACTTGACGCGGCTGTTACCCGCGTCGATCAGCAGAAAAGGCGCGCCGCTCATGCAGTGCCGTCTGCCAGACGCAGCGAGACGTCGCCCGTGGCAATGACCTGGCGTCCCGATGCCGTGTCGAGCAGCAACTGCCCGCTTTCATCGACGCCCGCCGCCACGCCGCGCGTGATCTCCACACCTTGCTCGAGCAGCACCACTTCGCGGCCCGCGTAGGCGTGACAGGCATTCCAGCGCGGCTGGAAAGGCTCGAAGCCGTCGGCGCCGAAGCGTTTGAGCGCAGGCTCGAGCGCGTTCAGTTCGGCCGCGAGGGTATCGGTCAGATTGGCGTTGGGCAGCGCCCGCGAGAGCGCGGTAGGCATCGTGCCGCGCGCCTGCGGCGGCACGTCGGCGTTCAATGCACCGACCTTGGCTGCCAGTTCGTCCGCCCCCTTTACATTGGTACCGATACCGATCACCACGGCACTTGCGTACTCGGTACTCCATGCCGTTTCGATCAGGATGCCGGCCAGCTTGTCGCCTTCCAGCAGCACGTCGTTCGGCCACTTCAGCGCAATCTGCCCCGGTCCTGCGACCGGCAGCGAGCGCAGCCCGTCGACCAGCGCCACGCCCACCGCGAGACTCAGCCCGGCGAGTCCTTCGAGCGGCCGCGGCAATACGCAGGCCACCGAGAACAGCAGCGCGTTGCCCGGTTCCGCATACCACGTGCGGCCGCGCCGGCCGCGTCCGGCGGTCTGCAGATAGGCGACCCGCACGATCGGCCGCGGCAGCGCGTTCGAGCGGCGCGGCAGCGCCTTGACGCGCGCCATCAGGTCGGCATTGGTGGAGCCGGTTTCCTCGACGATTTCGATTGGCCAGTCGTGCGCGTGCGGACCGAACAGCGCAATGGCGCGTTCGCGGTCGATGCGCCAGTCGCCGCTCGGGCCGGCAGGGGGGGAGGACTTGGAAGCGTTCATGTCGCATATTGTAGCGATTGGGGGCAACGAAGACCCACTCGCAGCGCACAAGCACGGTTCCTGCGCGCCGCGTTCGTTACAATGGCCCCTGATCCGATAACCAGAATCCAGCGATCCTTGAACTACGACACTCCGCCCGGCCTTGAAGTCGCGGCAGGCAGCCAAGGCAAGATCGTCCGGCTCTCCGGCCAGTGGACGGCGCTTGCACTCGCGCGCGACCGCGCCACCGGCAAGGTCGTGCCCCGTCTGCGTTCGCTCATCGGCGTCGACGGGATGCACTGGGACCTGTCGCGCATCGAGCGTATGGACCACGTTGGCGGCCAGGCGCTCTGGCGCGTGTGGGGCCACAAGCTGCCGTCCCAACTGACTGAACTGAACGACACCCAGCGCGACATTTTCGAGCGCATCGCCTTGCTCGACACCCTGCGCGATACGCCCGAACTGGTGGTGCGGAACGACCCGTTCACCCGCCTCGGCCTCGCGCTGTTCTCCTTCTTCGAGCATCTGTACGGCGGCATCGCGATGTTCGGGCGCGTGGTGCTCGATCTGCTCGCGATCGTGCGCAATCCGAAGATCACGCCGTGGACCGAGATCTCCGCGAACGTCTACAACGCGGGCACCAAGGCGCTGCCCATCACCGCGCTGGTAGCGTTCCTGATCGGCATCGTGCTGAGCTATCTGTCCGCGCAGCAACTGCGGCTATTCGGCGCGAACCAGTACATCGTCAACATCCTCGGGCTGTCGGTGATACGCGAACTCGGACCGGTGCTCTCGGCGATTCTGGTGGCCGGCCGCTCGGGCTCGGCGATCACCGCGCAGATCGGCGTGATGCGCGTCACCGAGGAACTCGATGCCATGCGGGTAATGGGCATTCCGCATGGCCTGCGGTTGATCCTGCCGCGTGTGCTCGCACTCGGCGTGGCGATGCCGCTGCTTGTGATGTGGACCAACATCGTCGCGCTGACCGGCGGCGCGCTCGCGGCGAAAGTGGTGCTGGGCATCGACATGGGCTATTTCGCGCGGGCCCTGCCGAGCGTGGTGCCGGTCGCGAACCTGTGGATCGGCCTTGGCAAGGGCGTGGCGTTCGGCATGCTGATCGCCATCGTCGGCTGTCATTTCGGGTTCCGTATCAAGGCGAATTCGCAAAGCCTCGGTGAGGGCACGACCACCTCGGTGGTGAGCTCGATCACCATCGTGATTCTCGCCGACGCGGTGTTCGCCATCCTGTTCCAGAACGTGGGGCTCGGATGAGCGCGCCACTCACTCAATCCGTGCGCGGCCAGCCGCTGCCCTCGATCGCCGAGCCGGTCATCGAGGTGCGCGACCTGACCAAGCGCTACGGCCGCAACATCGTGCACCAGCATCTGAACTTCGAGGTGCGGCGCGGCGAGATCGTCTCGATCGTCGGCGGCTCGGGCTCCGGCAAGACCACGCTGGTGCGGCAGATCCTCGGGCTCGAACGGCCGTCGTCGGGCACCATCAAGCTGTTCGGCGAGGACATCTCGACCATCTCGCCGGACACCGCGCTGCTGATGCGCAGCCGCTCCGGCATGCTGTTCCAGCGCGGCGCGCTGTTCTCGTCGCTGTCGGTGTTCGACAACATCGCGCAGCCGCTGCGCGAGCTCGGCAAGATCCCCGAAGACCTGCTGCGCGACATCGTCATGCTGAAGCTCGAGATGGTCGGCCTGCCGTGCAAGCATGCGTCGAAGATGCCGTCGGCGCTCTCGGGCGGGATGATCAAGCGGGTCGGCATCGCCCGCGCCATCGCACTCGAACCGGAGCTGCTGTTTCTCGACGAGCCGACGGCCGGGCTCGATCCGCAAGCGTCGGACGAGTTCGTCGAACTGGTCAGCACGCTGCATCGCGCGCTCGGCCTGACCGTCGTGATGGTGACGCACGATCTCGACACGATGGTCGCGCTGTCCACCCGCGTCGCCGTGCTGGCCGACCGCAAGGTGCTGGTCGCGGCCCCGGTCGAGGAAGCCGCGGGCGTCGATCATCCGTTTATCCGCGAATACTTCCTCGGCCTGCGCGGCCGCCGCGCGCTTCAGGCATTGCCGCCGGAGCGTCGCGCCAAGCTGCCGCCCGCGGCGCTCGAACCCGCGTCGTCCGAACTGCCGCTGTGAACCAGGGAACCTGACAATGGAAAACAAATCACATGCCTTCTGGGCTGGGCTCTTCACAGTGGTGCTGCTGGTGGCGATTGCGGCGGCGGCCTTTTTGTTCAACGTCGACCGTTCGGTGCGCGTGCCGTACGATCTGATTGCGCGCACCAACGTCACCGGGCTCTATACGGATGCCGCAGTGCGCTATCGCGGCCTCGACGTGGGCAAGGTGCAGTCGATCAAGTTCGACCGCGAGCATCCGGGGCAGATCCTGATTCGGATCCTCGTCGACACGCACGCGCCGATCACGCATTCCACCTACGGCAGCCTTGGATTTCAGGGCGTGACGGGGATTGCATTCATCCAGCTCGACGATACGGGGCGCGATATGACGCCGCTGTCGTCGTCGGAGAAAGCGGTGGCGCAATTGCCGATGCGCCCGGGCCTGCTCGATCAGTTGCAGCAGCGCGGCGACATCTTGCTGCGCAAGCTGGAACGCATCGCGGACGACGTGAACGACGTGCTGTCGCCGCAAATGCGCGATCAGTTGCTGGGCACGGCCGCCAGCCTGCAGCACGCCGCCGACGGCGTCACGGACCTGACGAAGCAGATGGCGCCGGCCGCCGGCAAGCTGCCGCAGACGCTCGACCAGCTGGATCGCACGCTCGCGTCGACCAATCAGTTGATCACCGGCCTGAACCGGCCGGACGGTCCGTTTGAGGCCAACCTGAACAAGGTCGGCACGGCGGCGCAGCAGGCAGGCGATGCGCTGACGGCGATGAATGTGTCGTTGCAGGACCTCTCGGCACGGGTCGGTTACGACACCTTGCCGCGCGTCAATTCGCTGGCTGACGATGTACGCTCCGCTGTGCGTTCGGTGGATCGCGCCGCCGACACGTTCAGCACGAGCCCGCGCAGTGTGCTGTTCGGCGCGCCGGCGGCGGCGCCCGGTCCCGGCGAGCCCGGCTTTACGTGGCCCGCGGCCCACCCGGCAAAATGATCTGAAAGGAAGATTGTCATGGCACCCTCGCTTAACCGCTCCCTTTACCGCTTGTTTCCGCATAGGTACCAGGCTGGCGCCGCGTTTGCTGTCGCGCTGGCGTTCGGCGTGCTGACCGGTTGTGCCGGCAACCCGGCGGCGCTCGCCGACATCCGCTACGACCTCGGCCCGGCGCCGCAGGCGGCCACCTCGGGACCGATGCCGGCCGTCAAGGTGCTGGACGTCACCGCGCCCGAGACGCTCGCCTCCGACAAGCTGATCTACCGCCTGAGCTATGCCGACGCGCAGCAGACGGCGGCGTATGCGAACAGCCACTGGAGCATGGCGCCGTCGGCGCTGTTGACGCAGCGCCTGCGCGCGGCACTCTCGCAGCGCGGCACGGTGCTGACCGGTGCGGACGGCGTGAACGCGCCGGTGCTGAAGGTGGATCTGAACGAGTTCGAGCAGATCTTCGACAGTCAGTCGCAAAGCCACGGCGCCGTCACCGCGCGCGCCACCTTGACGCAGGGCGGCAAGGTCCTCGCGCAGCGCACCTTCATTGCGCGCGCGCCGGCCAGTTCGGCGGATGCGGCCGGCGCCGCCCAGGCGCTTGCCGCGGCCAGCGACGACCTCGTCGCGCAGATCTCCGCGTGGCTTGGCGTGCAGGCGCTCGTCGCCGCTCAATGACCGCTACGCCACGCACGCGGCGGAGCGTAGCGTGAGCGGCAAGCCGCCGCAGCGCCGGCCATCGGCGCTGGCGAAGCAGGTGCTGGGTTTGTACACCGCCCTGATCGTGTATGGCTCCTGGTATCCATTCTCAGGCTGGCGCTCGCTCGGCCTCAGCCCGTTCGCTTATCTGACCGACCCGCTGCCGCAGTATCTGACGGCCTTCGATGTGCTCACCAACGTCCTCGGTTACATGCCGTTCGGCGCGCTGGTGGTGCTGGCGCTCTATCCGCGCCGGCGCGGCACGCTGGCCGTGGCGCTCGCCTTCGGGCTGGGTGTCGTGCTGTCGGGCACGATGGAAGCGGTGCAGACCTGGTTGCCCACCCGTGTCGCGTCCAATCTCGATCTGGCTGCCAATGCGTTCGGCGCGCTGCTGGGCGCGGCGTTGATTGCGCCGGCTACCGGCGCCTTGCTCGATCGCGGTCTGTTGCGCCGCTTGCGTCTCCTGTGGTTCAGGCGCGATAGCGCGGCGCTTGTCTGCCTTGCCGCGTTGTGGCCGTTTGCGACGATGTTTCCTTCGCCGCGTCTGTTCTGCCTCGGCGACTGGCCGCGCGCGCTATGGCTGCGCGCCGATCCGACCATGCGGGACGCGTTGCTCGCGTGGGCGCCCGCCAGCTGGCATATCGCGGCGTGGCCTGGACGCCTCGGCGCGGCCCTGCCGGACGACGGCTGGGAGGCGCTGATCGCGACGCTCACCCTGTTTGCCGCCGGCGCACTCGCTTCGCTGCCGATGCGCCCGCCGGCGCCGCGCGCGCGGCTGCTGCTGGTGCTCGTCGCGATGACGGTGTGCATCAAGATCGGCGCGACCTTTCTGCAATCGGAGGCGGGGCTGGTGTTCGACTGGGCGACGCCCGGCGCACTTGCCGGTCTCGCGGGCGGCACCCTGGCGATGCTGCTGGCCCTGCGCGTGCCGCGCCGCTGGCGGGCAGCGTTCGCAGCGGGGACGCTGGTGATTGCGCTGCTGCTCGTCAACCTGCTGCCGGTCAATCCCTATTTCGATGTGACGCTCGCGGACTGGCGCCAGGGACGCTATCTGCACTTCAACGGCCTCGCGCACTGGCTCGCATGGACATGGCCGTATGCGGCGCTGGGCTGGCTGGCGTTGTCGGCGGAGCGCGCCTGGCTCAGGCGCCGGCATGCGGCTTGAGCAGCGGCTCGCCCGAGCGCCTGCCTGCCCCCGTCGCTATAATCGACCCACTACAGGAGCGCCACGTGGCTTGCCCATGCCGGCGGTCATCGAGCCTCCACCACTTTCAGTCTCGCCCCGGACACCATGGACTCTTTCTACAAGTACCACGTCTTCTTCTGTCTCAACCAGCGCGACCCCGGCGCAGAGCGCCCGAGCTGCGCGAACTGCAATGCGCAGGCCATGCAGGAGCATGCGAAAAAGCGCGTGAAGCAACTGGGTCTAGCGGGCCCGGGCCAGGTGCGCATCAACAAGGCGGGGTGTCTCGACCGTTGCGAGGAAGGGCCGGCCGTCGTGATCTATCCGGAAGGCACGTGGTACACGTATGTCGACGAGAGCGACATCGACGAGATCGTCGAATCGCATCTTGCGAACGGCAAGGTCGTCGAGCGTCTGAAAATCGATCGGTAAGCGGCGCCATGAACGTCAATACGAAAAAGTATCTGATCGATGGTCCGGTCGGCAAGATCGAGGTCGCGCTCGATCTGCCCGACGAGACGCGCGAAAACGGCGCCGCGCCGCGCGGCATTGCGCTCGTCGCGCATCCGCATCCGCTGTTCGCCGGCACGATGGACAACAAGGTCGCACAGACGCTGGCCCGCACGCTGGTGCAACTGAACTACGTGACCTATCGCTCGAACTTTCGCGGCGTCGGCCAGACCGAGGGTGAGCACGACGCCGGCATCGGCGAGCGCGACGATCTGCGCGCGGTACTCGATCACATGCGCGCGCAGCCGGGCCAGGCCGATCTGCCCCTCGTGCTGGCGGGCTTTTCGTTCGGCACTGTCGTGTTGTCGCATGTGGCGGCGCGGCTCGTCGAAGAAGGGCAGGCGATCGAGCGGATCGTCTTTGTCGGCACTGCGGCGAGCCGCTGGGATGTTGCGCCCGTGCCGGAAAACACACTCGTGATTCACGGCGAAACCGACGAAACGGTCCCCATTCAATCGGTGTTCGACTGGGCGCGGCCGCAGGAATTGCCGGTGGTCGTGATTCCCGGCGCCGAGCATTTTCTGCACCGCAAACTGCACATCCTGAAGCGCATCATCGTCGACGCCTGGCGCTAGTCAGCGGGGCTGCGCGCGTTTTCCGGGGTACAGGTACGCGCCAAATGAAAATTTATCGGCACGCGAGGCGCAAAGTTGCCTCCCCGGCGCGCGTATAATGAGCGCTCTTTTTTGGGCGCAGCGCGGCCCATCCGGCGAAGGCGCATGGTTGCGCGCCGTTGCGTGATTGCAGCGCCGGGTGGTGGGGCGCGTTGCGCGAACCGATCGTGTGGCCGGAAGTCCAACGGGCGCCGCGCCGTTTTTTCGCGGCCAGCGCTCGCCGACCGGCTCTTCCAAACTGCGCGCCCCCGGGCGCGATGCATATTTCTGCCCGAATCGATCCTATGCGTTTTTCCACCTCCGGTTTTTCGTCACTCTCGTCTTTCGTTCCCCATACCATCAGCCGTGCGGTGACGCTCGGCGTGTTGCTGCCGGCCTCGCTGCTGGCGAGCACGGCGGCCTTCGCGCAAGTCCCGCCGCCGGCGGTGAACGCGCGCTCGTGGGTGCTCGTCGACGCGACCAGCAACCAGGTGCTCGCCTCCGGCAATGCCGACGAGCGCGTCGAGCCGGCGTCGCTGACCAAGCTGATGACCGCCTATCTGGTCTTCGAAGCGCTGCAGACGAAGAAGATTTCGATGGAGCAGATCGTCACGCCGAGCGAAGCCGTGCGCCGCGTGAAAACGGACGAATCGCGCATGTTCATCGAAGCGAACAAGCCGGTCTCCGTGCACGACCTCGTCTACGGCATGATCATCCAGTCGGGCAACGACGCGGCCATCGCGCTGGCCGAACTGGTCGGCGGCAGCGAGTCGCAGTTCGTCAACATGATGAACACCGAAGCGCAGCGCCTCGGCATGACGCATACGCATTTCGCCGACGTGAACGGCATGCCCGACCCGCAGCACTACACGAGCGCGGGCGACCTCGCGATCCTGTCGGCACGCCTGATTCGCGACTACCCTGACTACTACAACATTTTCTCGGTCAAGGAATTCACCTACAACAAGATCAAGCAGCCGAACCGCAACCGTCTGCTGTGGATCGACCCGACCGTCGACGGCCTGAAGACCGGTCACACCGAGGCGGCCGGCTATTGCCTGATCGCGAGCGCCAAGCGTCCGCTGCCGGGCGCGTCGGATGCATCGCGCCGTCTGGTGTCGGTGATGATGGGTGAGGTGAAAGAGCACGACCGCGTCGAGGACAGCATGAAGATGCTGAACTACGGCTATAGCGCGTACGACACGGTGCGCCTGTACAAGGCCGGCCAGGTGATCGAGACGCCGCGCGTCTATAAGGGCGCGGAAGACACGGTCAAGATCGGCGTGAAGGCCGACCAGTACATCACGGTGCCGAAGGGTCTCGCCGACAAGGCCAAGCCGCAGGTCGAGCATATCGACCCGCTGATCGCGCCGATCGCCGATGGCCAGCAGGTCGGCACGGTGAAGCTGGTGTCGGACGGCAAGGTGATTTCGCAGTTCCCGATCGTGGCGTTGCAGGCCGTGCCGCAAGCCGGCGTGGTGGGCCGCGTGTGGGATTCGCTGATGCTGATGTTCAACAAGAAGAAGTAAGCGCAGGCGCACGCTCGTGCGTGCGGTTGCGTGGTAACGGCTCCGGCGGCGAGGCTGCCGGAGCCGTCGTCGAGGAGTGAAAGAAGATGCAAGCCGATAACGATTCGCTGTTTGAGTTTCCCTGCGATTTCCCGATCAAGGTGATGGGCAAGTCGCATCCCGAGTTTGCCGAGACGATCGTGACGGTGGTGAAGCAGTTTGACGAAGCGGTCGACGCGTCGCGCGTCGAGACACGCCCGTCGAGCGGCGGCAACTACACCGGCCTGACGGTGACGGTGCGGGCAACCAGCCGCGCCCATCTCGACGATATCTATCGCGCGCTCACCGGGCATCCGATGGTGAACGTGGTGCTGTGAGTCAGTGAGCCGGCGGGACGTTTCGCGTCTCGCCGGCTGCGGCGCCTGTGCCTAGGGTGCGACGTGCAACGCGTCCGCCCCGTTCTGCGGCCCTGCCGCGCAAGCCCGCTCGAAGAGCAGCTTGAACCGTCCTACCTCCTCGAACACCCAATCCCGAAACGCCTGCACCCGCTCCGCCTGCATCATCTGCGGCGGACAGATGAAGTAGTACTGCCACGGGCTCGGACCATCCACATCGAAGAGCCGCACCAGCCGCCCAGCGGCGATTTCGTGCATCGCGAGCGAACGACGCGTGAGCGCGACGCCCTGGCCGTCGATCGCCGCCTGCAACAGGTTCGACGAATCCTGGTACAGCACGCCGCGCTTCGGCTCGGGCCAGTCGGTGAGACCGGCGGCGTCGAACCAGGGTCGCCACAATTCGTCGTCGGAGCGCAGCAGTGGAACTTTGGCGAGGTCCGACGGCACCTTCGGCAGGTTGCCGCCGTTGAAATTCGGTGCGCAGGCCGGAAAGAAAATCTCCTCCAGCAGAAGCTCCGCGTGCAAGCCCGGGTACTTGCCGAAGCCAAAACGAATTGCCGCATCGATGTCGTCGCGGGCGAAATCCGCCAGCGAATTGGTGGACAGCAACTCGAGATCCCACTGCGGATGCGCCTCGATAAAGCTGCCGATGCGCGGCGTCACCCAGCGCGCCGCGAACGACGACAGCATCGACACCACCAGACGCCGCTCGCGCTCGCCGGCGCGGATCTCGCGCGTGGCGTCGGCCAGAGCCGTCAAGGCACTGCGCACCTGCCCCGCGTAGCGGCGGCCCACCTCGGTCAGGCGCACGCGTTTGCCGTCGCGGGCGAACAGGGTCACGCCCAGTTCCGCTTCAAGTGCCCGGATCTGATGGCTGACCGCGCCGTGCGTGACGAACAGTTCGTCCGCCGCACGCGAAAAGCTCTCGTGCCGGGAGGCGGCCTCGAATGCCTTGATGGCGTTGAGTCCAGGGAGTTGTCGGAGGTCCATCGCAATTTTTCTCACATAGAGGTGAAATTTGATCGTTTTGCGTAAACCCTTGTTGCACCTAGGATTGTAGTCACGAAACAGCTTTTTGCGAGGGTGTCATGCGAGAAATTTCCTCTAGTATCACGTTTGAAATCAAGGCGGGAGAAACGGTTCCGATGAAGGTGGCGCGCAGCACCCGGCTGGCGGTGAGCGGCGGGGCAGTGTGGGTGACCCGCAGCGACGATACCGAAGACTACTGGCTCCAACCGGGGCACACGCTGCGTCTACGGCGCGGCGAGCGGCTCTGGCTGAGCGTCGAGAGCGGAGCGCAGGCACGGGTGGCGTTCGCCGTGCCGGCCCGCGCGGATGTGCGCGCGTTCGACTGGCTGGTGCGTCTCGCGGACCGGATCGGCTTGCGGTCGCGCGATGGGTGGCGGACCGTTTGAGGCGGCTCGGCGGTGGGTTGGGCGGGCCGGCTTGGACAGCGGCTCGGGCGGGGATCTCATTATTTCGGTAAACTAGGCGGATCATGTGTGCCACGCCGGTTTCCCCGCTTTCCCTATCTGCTGCACCCTGCCGTGAAGATCAGGCGGTGCCCGACTCCGTGAGTCCGACCGCAACTGCGAGCGCCGAGCCCGTCTGCGCGGCTTCATCTGCTTCCGCTCCCGCACTGACGCTCCGCTGGCGCGGCGTCGAACCCTACGAAACCAGCTTCGACGCCATGCGCGCCTTCACCGACGCGCGCGACAGCGAGACCGTGGACGAAATCTGGCTGGTCGAACATCCCCCCGTCTTTACGCTCGGCCAGGCCGGCAACCCGGCGCACCTGCTGGCCGCCGACAGCGGCATTCCGCTTGTGAAAGTCGACCGCGGCGGGCAGATCACCTATCACGGGCCGGGACAGGTCGTCGCGTACCTGCTGCTCGACTTGCGCCGCCGCAAGCTGATGGTGCGCGAGCTGGTCACGCGGATCGAGCAGGCCGTGATCGACACGCTCGCGGCGTATAATCTCGCCGGAGAACGCAAGGCGGGCGCCCCAGGCATCTACGTGGCGCCTGGTCCGGATGTGGGGCCGCATGCCGGCGCCAAGATCGGCGCGCTGGGCCTGAAAATCCGCAACGGCTGCAGTTATCACGGGGTCAGCCTGAACGTGAAGATGGATCTGCGGCCGTTTCTGGCCATCAACCCATGCGGGTACGCCGGGCTCGAAACCGTCGACATGGCGACGCTCGGCGCCGCCGCCGGCTGGGACGAGGTGGCCCGGACCTTTGCTGCATGCCTCACCGCAAACATCGACGGCACTCCCGCGGCCGTCGCCCAACCGCAGGCCGGTGTCTTGACCGCCTGACTGGATCGAACGAATGACTGACGTTACCGCGAACCTCGCCGGCTCTGCCGCCCCCGACGCTGCAGCAGCGCCCGCCGCTTATGACGCTACGGCGAAACAGAAGGCGCAGGCCAAGACCGCGCGCATTCCGATCAAGATCATCCCGATCGAAAAGCTGAAGAAGCCGGACTGGATTCGCGTGAAAGCGGCCACCGGCAATTCGCGCTTCTACGAGATCAAGCAGATCCTGCGCGAGCACAACCTGCATACGGTCTGCGAAGAGGCGAGCTGCCCGAATATCGGCGAGTGCTTTGGCAAGGGCACCGCCACGTTCATGATCATGGGCGACAAGTGCACGCGCCGTTGCCCGTTCTGCGACGTCGGCCATGGCCGTCCCGACCCGCTGGATGTCGAGGAACCGGGCAACCTGGCGCGCACGATTGCCGCGCTGAAGCTGAAGTACGTGGTGATCACCAGCGTGGACCGTGACGATCTGCGCGACGGCGGCGCGGCCCACTTCGTGGAATGTATCCGCCAGACCCGCGAGTTGTCGCCGGAAACGCGTATCGAAATCCTGACGCCGGATTTCCGCGGCCGTCTGGATCGAGCGCTGGGCATCCTCAATGCCGCTCCGCCCGATGTGATGAACCACAACCTCGAAACGGTGCCGCGTCTGTACAAGGAAGCGCGCCCGGGTTCGGACTACGCGCACTCGCTGAAGCTGCTGAAGGACTTCAAGGCGCTGCATCCGGATGTCGCGACCAAGTCGGGTTTGATGGTCGGCCTGGGTGAGACGGAAGAAGAGATTCTTCAGGTGATGCGCGATCTGCGCGAGCACGACGTCGACATGCTGACGATCGGCCAGTACCTGCAACCGTCGGAGCATCACCTGCCGGTTCGCTCGTACGTGCATCCCGATACGTTCAAGATGTATGAGGAAGAAGCGTACAAGATGGGCTTCACGCACGCGGCCGTTGGCGCGATGGTGCGTTCGAGCTATCACGCGGACCTGCAGGCGCATGGGGCCGGCGTGGTCTGAGCTTTTTCCCGGTAGTCTGGTTTGACGTAGAGCCCGCACTTGATGCGGGCTTTTTTATGCGGGCGGCCGCCGAGGTGTTCGCTGCTCGAGTGTGCACGTTGCAGTCGGCGTTCAGTACTTCCAGAAGAAAAGTCGCGCAATCAGCAGACTGACTGAGTAGAGGCCGCTCCCAATAAACATGAAGTAGGCGATGTACATCATGACGCGGTGTCGCACATCATCGTTCTCGAGGAGGTAGTCGATAAGGTTAGGTACGTTAAGTTCTCCCTTGAATGGTTTTAATTATATCTCGCTCGGGCTAAATATTTGGCTTAACGAAAAATGAGATATGGAAAAACTTGTCGCGACGAAGGCTGTTGCGACGAACGACACCCACATCAAGGTTTTGCCGGGAACATCGTTGCTAGCCGGATCGCTGAAATACTTTCGCGCGTCGGCGGCGCCAAACATGCGAAAAATTCAGCAACGGCAGCAAGGCAATCGGCGCCAGAACCGGCACGCCAACGTTGGACAAAAACCAGCTCAAGTGCGCAAGAAAATCGATCATGAATGGAGATGACGTGCAGTGAAGAAAACCAGTCCATGATCCGTTCCACCCCACACGCCGGTCAATCGACCGAACGGCCAGCTTGCGCCCCTCGCGCGACTCTGCCACCCTCCGTCGCAAGCCCCTTCGCGCACATCGCAGCAGACCCGCTCACCCAACCCAGCGTGAAAAGCAATGCTCGAACAGCGTAATTAGCAATCTAGAATTCGTTAGAACCGCCCGTGCCCAAACTCCCTATAGTCGAAAGCCTCCCAAACACCTTATTACAACGGGGCTTCTCGATGAACCGATTCTTCCGCCCGCTCGCCGCGCTCGTGACGCTGCTTGCCGTATCCGCTCCCTTTGCGAGCGTCGCCCACGCCGACACCAAAGAAGTCGTGATCGCGTATCAGGACATGGTCCTGCCCTGGCGCTATGCCCAGGCCACCGGTGAAGTCGAAAAGGAGACCGGCTACAAGGTGGTCTATCGTCAGCTCAGCAGCGGCGCAGAGGTGGTTCGCGCGCTGGCGTCGGGTTCGGTGCAACTCGGCGAGGCCGGTTCCAGTCCGATTGCGGCAGGCCTGTCGCAGGGCGTCGACATTTCGCTGTTCTGGATTCTCGACAACATCAACGATGCCGAAGCACTGGTGGCGCGCGACGGTTCGGGCGTGACCAGCATCGCCGGCCTCAAGGGCAAGAAGATCGGCGTGCCGTTCGTGTCGACCTCGCACTTCCATACGCTCGTCGCGCTGCAGGCCGCGGGCGTGAATCCGGCTGACGTGAAGATCGTCAACCTGCGCCCGCAGGAAGTCGCGGCTGCATGGGACCGTGGCGATATCGACGCCACCTACATCTGGGACCCGGTGCTCGCCAAGGTGAAGAAGAACGGCAAGGTGCTGATTACCTCGGGTCAGGTCGCCCAGGAAACCGGTAAGGCGACCTTCGACGGCTTCGTGGTCGATCGCAAGTTCGCGCAGCAGAACCCGGAGTTCGTGGCGCGTTTCGTCAAGGTGCTGGCCGCGAGCGACGCCAGCTATCGCGATCACACCTCGACGTGGACGACGGGCTCTCCTGAAGTCGCGGCAGTCGCCAAGGAGTCCGGAGCAAATGCTCAGGACGTGCCGGCGAGCCTGGCGCTGTACGCTTTCCCGTCGGCGGCTCAGCAGGCATCGAACACGTGGCTGGGCGGCGGCGCGCAATCCGGGGCGGCGAAATCGCTGGCGGCGACGGCGACGTTCCTGAAGGCGCAAGGGACAATCCAGAACGTGCTGCCGGACTACTCGGCAGGCATCGATCCGCGCTTTGTCCAGCAGGCAGCACACTAGGAAGACGGGCCGCGCCGTGTGTCGCCTGGGCGCGCCGGCGCTGCCCGGTCCTCCGAATCAACAGGTATCCAGATGAGTGGTCTCGAGATCCGGCGGCTCCATGTCGCCTACGAAGGTGCCCGGGGCGCGGCCCCGAACGTTGCGCTCGCCGATGTCGATCTGCGTATCGAGTCCGGCGAGTTCGTCGTGGCGCTCGGCGCGTCGGGTTGCGGCAAGACGACCTTGCTCAATTGCATCGCCGGCTTTATCGCGCCGACCGGCGGCGAAGTTCGTCTGAACGGCGAACTGGTCAACGGCCCCGGCGCCGATCGTGGCGTGGTGTTTCAGAAGTATGCGCTGATGCCCTGGCTCGACGTGCTCGACAATGTCGCGCTCGGCTTGCGTTTCCAGCACGTGCCGAAAGCGCAGCGCCATCGTGTCGCTCGCGAGATGCTCGCGCTGGTCGGGCTCGAACAGCATGCGCATGCGCGAGTCTATGCGCTATCGGGCGGGATGCAGCAGCGCGTGGGAATTGCGCGGGCACTGGCGAGCGATCCCGAAGTCCTGTTGATGGACGAGCCGATGGGCGCGCTCGATGCCATGACGCGCGAGTCGATGCAGGAACTCGTGCTCGACGTGTGGGGCCGTACGGGCAAGACGGTGTTTTTCATCACGCACAGTGTCGAAGAAGCGCTGTTTCTGGCGACGCGTCTCGTCGTGATGACACCGGGGCCGGGCCGTATCGCCGAGAGCTATGACTTGCCTTTCGCGCGACGCTTTCTCGAGACGCGCGATGCGCGCGCGGTAAAGTCGTCGCGGGAGTTTATCGAGTGGCGTGAACGGCTGGTGCGTCGTCTGCATCAGCGTGCGGATGAAGAGGTGGTGTCGTGACGGCTTCGCGTGATTCGTTTGACAGCGCGCCGCTGGCTCAGCAGAGCGCTGCGGCGATGGATTCATCCAGTACCCCGGCTGCGTCGCCGCTGAAGAAGAAGGGCAGGCCCGTGCGCGCGTGGCGCATGCCGGGCGAAGGGCCGACCGCGGCGTTGAGCGTCGCGTCGGTGGCCGCGCTTGCCGCGTTGTGGTGGATCGCCACGCACCTGCAATGGTTGCCGCCGCTCTTTCTGCCGACACCTGAAGCCGTCTGGGCCGCCTTCATCGACGCGTGCCACGGACGCATCCAGGGCGGCTTGCCCTTGTCGCAGCATCTCGCGTGGAGCGCGCTGCGCGTGTTCGGTGCGTTCGCACTCGCCACGGTCACCGCAGTGCCGGTCGGCATTCTGATGGGCGTGAGCCGGGTAGCTCGCGGACTGCTCGATCCGCCGCTGGAGTTCTACCGGCCGCTGCCGCCGCTCGCATATCTGCCGCTCGTGGTGATCTGGTTCGGCATCGACGAGACGGCGAAGATTGTCGTCATCTACCTCGCCTGTTTCGCGCCGATCGCCATGGCGGCGCGTGCCGGCGCGCGCAGCGCGACTGTCGAGCAGATTCATGCGGCGTATTCGCTCGGCGGCAAGTTTTCGCAGATCGTGCGCTACGTGGTGTTGCCCGCGGCCTTGCCGGAGATTCTGACCGGGCTGCGGATTGCGATCGGCTTCGGTTGGACCACGCTGGTGGCCGCCGAAATGGTGGCGGCGACGGCGGGTCTGGGTCAGATGGTGCTGAACGCGTCGAGCTTTCTGCGTACCGACGTGGTGGTGATGGGGATCGTGCTGATCGGTCTGATCGCGTGGATCTTCGACCTGGGGATGCGGGCGCTGGAGCGGCGGCTGGTGCCGTGGAAGGGCCGCGTGTAGGACCCGCCGGCCAGGTAACGGCGGTTGAGCGCAGCGTGCGCTCAACCGCTCTTCAGTTACGCAAACATCACGCGAACAACTCAATGATCGGCCAGTCCCGCTCTTGCGCAATCGCACGCAGCCGTGCATCCGGATTGGTCGCCACCGGATGCGTGACGCGCTCGAGCAGCGGCACGTCGTTGATCGAATCGCTATAGAAGTAGCTCTTCGGAAAGTCCTGCAGCGCGTAACCCAGCGACGCCAGCCAGCTCTCCGTACGCACGATCTTGCCTTCGCGGAAAGTCGGCACGCCGACTGCGGCGCCGGTATAACGCCCGAGTGGATCGCCGCCTTCGGTGCCGAGTTCGATGCCGAGCAGATGCTCGAATCCCAGCGCCTTGCCGATCGGCGCCGTCACGAACACATTTGTTGCGGTCACGATGCAGCACAGGTCGCCGGCATCGAGATGCCGTTGAATCAGCTCGCGTGCGGCGGGCCGGATGGCCGGCACGATCACCTCGCTCATGAACGAGGCATGCCACGCATCCAGTTGCGCGCGGGAGTGGCGTGCGAGCGGTGCGAGCGTGTAGTTCAGGTAATCGTTCATATCGAGCGTGCCCGCCACGTATTGGCGATAGTACGCATCGATGTCTTCCGCGTGTTGCGCTGCGCCTTCCACACCCAGCTTTGCGATGAAGTGGGCCCACGCCTGGTCGCTGTCGAGCGGCAGCAGGGTGTGGTCCAGATCGAACAGCGCGAGGTTACGACTCATCTAGGGATTCCTTGCATCAACGCTTCGAAGCCGGCCCGCTGCCGGCGCGGCACACCTCTCCGCATGCTGGCAGATCGTATATTTAAATACCCAAAAATACAATAAGCCAAATTTGTGCAACACTACTGTCATATTTCTCCGGGTGTCGCCAGGCAGCGGCATGCGGGTCCGGTCATGGTTGGCGGTTTGAGAAGCGTAGTGCCCTATGTTGATTCTGCTTAATCTTCTCTCCGGTGTGGCGCTCCTCGTGTGGGGCTCGCACATCGTTCGTACAGGCATCCTGCGCGTGCTCGGTGCGGATCTGCGCACGGCACTCGGCCGCAGCACCGGTAGCCGCCTGCGCGCGTTCGGCTCCGGTGTGCTCGTGACGAGCCTCGTGCAAAGCAGCAACGCGACGGCTGTCATCGTCACCTCGTTCGCCGCCCAGGGCTTGCTGCCTCTCACCAGCGGACTCGCCATCATGCTGGGCGCGGACGTCGGCACGGCCCTGATGGCGCGTGTGCTCACGCTGGACCTCTCGTGGCTGTCGCCCATCCTCGTCCTGATGGGCGTGCCGCTGTTCCTCACACGCAAGCAGACGCGGATCGGCCAGGCGGGCCGCACGGCGATCGGCCTTGGCCTGATCCTGCTGGCGCTGCATCTGATTGTCGAAGCCGCCCAGCCGATGATGCAAGGTGCCGGCGTGCGCGTCATGTTCGGCGCGCTAACCGGCGACACGATGCTCGATGCGCTGGTCGGCGCCGCCTTCGCGGTGATTTCCTACTCGAGCCTCGCGGCGGTGCTGTTGACGGCGACGCTGGCATCGTCCGGCGTGATTTCGTTGAAAGTGGCGTTGTGCCTGGTGATCGGCGCCAATCTCGGCAGCGGGCTGCTGGCGCTGAGCGGCACGCTGGCGCAGAACGCGGCGGCGCGGCGCCTCGCGCTCGGCAGCCTGGTGTTCAAGCTGGCCGGCGCATTGTTGATCCTGCCGTTTGCGTCGCTGCTGGCGCGTGGCCTGCCGGTACTGATCGGCAACCCGCGTGAAGCGGTGGTCGGGTTTCATCTGATCTACAACACGCTGCGCTGCTGCGCATGCCTTGCGTTGATCGATCCGGTGGCGCGCATCTGCAGCCGTCTGTTGCCGGACGTGCCGGCGCAGAACGGCGAATTTCGCGCCTTGCACCTCGACGCCGCGGCGCTCTCCACACCCTCGCTCGCGCTGGCGAACGCCGCGCGCGAAGTGCTGCGCATTGGCGACATCGTCGGCACCATGCTCGGCAACGTGGCCGAACTGATTCATCACAACAACCTGGCCAAGGCGCGCGAGACGGCGCGGATGGACGACGACGTCGACCAGCTTTATGCGGCCGTCAAAGGCTATCTCGCGCGCATCTCCCGCGAGCAGCTCGACGAAGTGGAGAGCCGGCGCTGGACCGACATCATCGCGCTGACCATCAACCTCGAGCACGCTGGCGACATCATCGAGCGCATCGTGGGGGACATCGAGGAGAAGAAGATTGCCCACCGGCTCTCGTTCTCCGAGGAAGGGCTGGGCGAACTGGAGGATCTGCATGCGCGGCTCGTCAGCAACCTGCAGCTCGGGCTGTCGGTGTTTCTGAACAACGATTTGCGTTGCGCCGAGCGCTTGCTGGCGGAGAAGGAGCGGTTCCGCGATCTGGAGCGGCTGTACTCATACGCCCACCTGGACCGTCTGGCTGGGCAGACCTTGCGCAGCATCGAGACCAGCGCGCTGCATCTCGACATGATCAGCGACATGAAGCGGCTCAACTCGCTGTTCTGCTCGACGGCCTACCCGGTGCTCGACGCAGCCGGTGCGTTGCACGATACGCGCTTGCGCAAGCGCGTCCTCGATACCCTGCACGCGCCGGAATAAACCCCTACGCCAGGATGATCCGCGCGACCTTCTTCTTCAGGGCCGCGAAGTCGGGTGCCTCGGCCGCTTTCTTGTTGGTGATCAGCACGTCGATCTGCTCGGGCTGGCAGTACGAAATGCGGCTGCGCTGGCCGATCTTGCTGTAGTCGGCGAGGATCACCACACGATGGGCATTGGCGACCATCGCCCGCGCCACTTCCGTCTCCTCGTGATCGTAGTTGGTGGCGCCGTGCCGCGGGTCGATGCCGACCGGCGAGAGCAAGGCCACATCCGCCCGGAAGCGGTGAATCTCGAGGATCGTCGTGCTGCCTCCCGTCGCCATGGCCCGGTCGCTGATCGAGCCGCCCAGCAGGATGACTTCGTTGGCGGCTTCCGCCTGCTGCTCGACCGCTCCGCGCATCTTCAGCGCGACGTCGATCGAATTGGTCACCACCGTGAGATTGGCGAGCTTCGCCAGCTCTTCGGCAAGCGCCGAGGTGGTCGTGCCGGCATCGATAAACAGCGTCTGGCCGCTAGAGATGACGCCCATTGCCGCCTTGGCGATCGCCGTCTTGGACTTGACCCGCGTATGGGCGCGTTCCGCGATGGGCGCTTCGTCGGCAGGCTTGATCGCGCCGCCATGCACCCGCCGCAATTCGCCGAGTGCTTCCAGGTCGAGCAGGTCGCGCCGTACTGTTTCGCGCGATACGCCGAGATCCGCCATGATCCGTTCGGTCGACACCCGTTGCAGGGTCGATAGCAGCGCGCGAATTCTCTGATGACGGTCTTCCTGCCACATGCATTTTCCCTTTACGAATGAGTCGGTCTGGACGGCTTTTGGGCCTTTGACATCACTGACACGGTTGTGTGTCGCGCCGATGTCATCGGCGCTACTTTACCCGCTTCGTGTTGTATTTTTTTGGTGCCTTGCAAATTTGTGTATTTGAATTTAGCCTTCGCAGATTAGCTGGCAGCCGGCCAATCCGAACACGGAATGTTCGAAAAGGAATTGAAATGTCCAATTTCGAACATTGAACGTCGCTTTTGACAAGCAAGCTGCCGTATGCTGGCTCCATACTAGGCTCGGCGGCCACTGTTGCCGCCGTTTTCGATGCGTGCCGCGACATGATAACCGGCTGACCGGATAATACCGTTCGGTTCGTCATCCTGACGATGGCAGCCCGGCGAAGCGCGCGCAACAGTCTATTTCGAAGGTGTACAGACGTGGCTACTGGGATTGATCGTACAAATGCCGACTGGCCGTATCCGCGACTGGTCGCGCATCGTTGCGGCGGGACGCTCGCGCCGGAAAACACGCTGGCAGGATTCGACGCCTGCAAGCGCTACGGGTATCGCATGGTCGAGTTCGACGCCAAGCTCTCGGCCGACGACCACCTCTTCCTGCTGCACGACGACACGCTCGATCGCACCACCAACGGCCATGGCCCGGCCGCCGAACATACGTGGCAGGAACTGGCGAAGCTCGATGCCGGCTCGTGGCGCGACCCGGCGTTCGCCGGCGAGCGTTTGCCCACGCTCGCCGATGCGGCTGCCCGTTGCAAGCGCGACGGCATTGCGGCCAACATCGAAATCAAGCCTTGCCCCGGACGCGACGTCATCACGGGCCAACTCGTCGCCGGCGCCGCGCTCGCGCTCTGGCAGGACCAGACGCCGCCGCTACTGTCGTCGTTCTCGTTCGAGGCGCTCGCCGCCGCCCGCGACGCCGCCCCTACGCTCGCGCGCGGGATGCTGTTCGAAGCGGTGCCGGACGACTGGCTGCGCATCGTGCGTGAACTCGATTGCGTCTCGCTGCATGCAAGCCATAAGCATCTCACCGAGGAACGCGTCGCCGCGATTCGCGCCGAGGGTCTGCGCGTACTCGTCTATACGGTGAACGATCCGGACCGCGCGAAGCTGCTCGCCCACTGGGGCGTTGACATGATTTGTACCGATCGCATCGATATGCTTGCGCACGACATGCTGTCCACGCCGGGAAATACGGCGTAAGGCATGGCAGGCGCGCCGGGGTGTTTGCGCGCCGAAGACAATCGTCAGAATGCAGTTTTCCTAACGTAGCAACTTTAGGCAAAGGATGGGGAATACTATGAACCGCACGTGGTTGAGCCGTGTTATCTCGATGTCAGCGGTGGCGGGCGTCGCCGCTGCAGGCGCCAGTAGCGCGTCCGCAGCGCCGCTCGACGCGCTGGTCGCCGCCGCCAAACAGGAAGGACAACTCACCGTGATCGCCTTGCCGCATGACTGGTGCGGCTATGGTCCGATGATTGCCGCCTTCGAAAAGAAGTACGGCATCAAGGTCAACGAGCTGAATCCGGATGCCGGTTCGGGCGACGAAGTCGAAGCCATCAAGGCCAACAAGGGCAACAAGGGACCGCAAGCGCCGGACGTGATCGACGTGGGTCTGTCGTTCGGCCCGACCGCGAAGGCAGAAGGCTTGCTGCAGCCGTACAAGGTGTCGACGTGGAAGGAGATTCCCGATTCGGCCAAGGACGCTGACGGCTACTGGTACGGCGATTACTACGGCGTGCTGTCGTTCGAAGTGAACGCGGACATGATCGACAAGGCGCCGGCCGACTGGAGCGATCTGCTCAAGGCCGATTACAAGAATGCCGTCTCGCTCGCCGGCGACCCGCGCTCGGCCAACCAGGCCATCCAGGGCGTGTACGCGTCCGGCCTGTCGTCGACCAGGGGCGACACCGCCAAGGCGGCCGACGCCGGCCTGAAGTACTTCGCCGACCTCAACAAGAACGGCAACTTCGTGCCGGTGATCGGCAAGGCCGCTTCCCTCGCACAAGGCACGACGCCGATCATCGTGCGTTGGGACTACAACGCGCTGGCCGACCGCGACACGCTCAAGGGCAATCCGAAGGTGCAGGTCGTGGTGCCGAAGACGGGCGTGGTCGCCGGCGTCTACGTGCAGGCGATCAGCGCGTTTGCACCGCATCCGAACGCCGCGAAGCTGTGGATGGAATACCTGTACTCGGACGAAGGCCAGATCGGCTGGTTGACCGGCTACTGCCACCCGATGCGCTATACGCAACTGGTTGCTGGCAAGAAGGTGCCGCAGGCGCTGCTCGACAAGTTGCCGCCGGCATCGGCCTACAAGAACGCCGTGTTCCCGACGCTGTCGCAGCAGGACGCGTACAAGGACACCATCACCAAGCATTGGGATGAAGTGGTCGGCGCGAACGTGAAGTAAGGCCGGACTTTTATTGCTCCAGCATGCTGTGTGCCGGGCCCGCGAGTGCGCCTTCGAGCGTCGCTCCGCGTGGTCCCGGCTTTAGCCTGATTGCTTCAAGGGTGACCTATGACCGCTTCATCGGATATCGGGTCGGCGCAGCCGGAACTGCTGGTTCCGCCGGTGCCCGCGCCTGCGCCCGGCGTGAAGGGACCGGGACAGTCGTCCCAGCTCCTGACCTGGCTCGGCGTTGCACCATTTTTCCTGTTTGCCCTGCTGTTCCTGATCCTGCCGACGGGCTTCCTGATGGTCGGCGCGTTTCAGGATCCCCAGGGGCATTTCACGCTCGTCAACTTCCGCGATCTGTTCCAGCCCGGCGTGCTCGACGCTTACTGGATCAGTTTCAAGGTGAGCGCGGCGTCGGCGCTCGGCGGCGCGGTGATCGGTTCGCTGCTGGCCTGGGCGGCCGTGCAGGGACGCTTGCCGGTATGGATTCGTCCGACGCTGATGACCTTCTCCGGGGTCGCCTCGAATTTTGCCGGCGTGCCGCTCGCGTTCGCGTTTATCTGCACGCTGGGGCGCGTCGGTCTCGTCACGGTTTTGCTGAAGAAATACCTCGGCTTCAACCTGTACTCGACGGGCTTCAGCATCCTCAGTTTCACCGGCTTGACGGTGACCTATCTGTACTTCCAGATTCCGCTGATGGTTCTGATCGTCACGCCCGCGCTCGACGGCCTGAAGCGCGAATGGCGCGAGGCCTGCGATTGCCTCGGCGGCACGTCGTTCCAGTATTGGCGTTATGTCGCGTTGCCGGTGCTGTGGCCCAGCGTGCTCGGCGCGACCCTGCTGCTGTTCGCCAACTCGTTCGGCGCAGTCGCGACGGCCTATGCGCTCACCGGCAGCTCGCTGAACATCGTGACCATCCTGTTGTACGCGCAGATCCGCGGCGACGTGCTGCATAACCAGAATCTCGGCTACGCGCTCGCGCTCGGCATGATCCTGGTGACGGGCCTGTCGAATGGCGGCTACATCTGGCTGCGCTCGCGGGCCGAGAGGGGACGTCGATGAACAGCCAATCGCGTGTGGGCGCCTGGACCGCGATGGTCGTGGGCTCGCTGTATTTCCTGATTCCGCTCGCCGCCACCCTCGAATTCAGTCTGCGCATGCGGCGCGGCGAATACAGTTTCGACGCCTATCGTGTGGTGCTGAGCGATCCGCGGTTTCAGGCCTCGTTCGGCTACTCGATGCTGATGGCAGTCCTGACGATCGTGGTCGGCGTGCTGCTGGTGGTGCCGACGGCGTACTGGGTCCGCCTGCGTTTGCCGAGACTGCGGCCGGTGGTGGAGTTCATCACGCTGTTGCCGCTGGTGATTCCGGCCATCGTGATCGTGTTCGGCTACCTGCGCATCTACAACAGCAGCTCGATCCTGCCGCTTACCGGCAACGAGCGCGCCACCGATCTGCTGCTGGTGTTCGGCTACGTCACCTTGTCGCTGCCGTATATGTACCGCGCGGTCGATGCGGGTCTCGCGGCAGTCGACGTGCGCTCGCTCACCGAAGCCGCCGAATGTCTCGGTGCAACCTGGCCCACCATCCTGTTCAAGGTGATCTTTCCGAATATCCGCTCGGGCATCCTGTCCGGCGCCTTTCTCACCTTTGCGGTGGTGATCGGCGAGTTCACGCTGGCGAGCCTGCTCGACCGGCCGGCGTTCGGACCGTACCTGCAACTGATCGGCGCGAACCGCGCGTATGAACCGTCGGCACTCGCGATTATCGCGTTCGCCATTACCTGGGCCTCGATGGGGCTGATCCAGGTGTTCGGATCGGCTCGCGGCTCGGCCCGCGCGCTGGCCGGACAAAAACCCTGAAGAACTGAGGCATCGAATCATGGCATTCCTTGAGATCGAAAATCTGCACAAGTCCTTCGGGGCGAACACGGCGCTGCATCATTTCGACATGAAGATCGAGCGCGGCGAGTTCATCACCTTTCTCGGCCCGTCGGGCTGCGGCAAGACGACGGTGCTGCGTATGATCGCGGGCTTCGAGAGCCCGACGCGCGGCGTGATTCGCCTCGATGGTCGCGACGTTACGCATCTGCGTACACGCCAGCGCAAGGTCGGCATGGTGTTTCAGTCGTACGCGCTGTTTCCGAACATGACCGTGGCCGACAATATCGGTTTTGGGCTAAAGGTGGCGCGCCGTCCGCAGGATGAAATCCGCAAGCGGGTGGGCGAGATGCTGGATCTGATCAAGCTGCCGCATGTCGCCGAACGCTATCCGTGGCAACTCTCGGGCGGCCAGCAGCAGCGCATCGCCTTGGCCCGCGCGCTCGCCGGCAAGCCGCAGGTTCTGCTGCTCGACGAGCCGCTCTCCGCGCTCGACGCAAAGATCCGCATTTCGCTGCGCCAGGACATACGCGCGTTGCAGCGTGAACTCGGCATCACGTCGATTTTCGTCACGCACGATCAGGAAGAGGCGCTGTCCATCTCCGACCGCATCGTGGTGATGAACGAAGGGCGGGTCGAGCAGGTGGGCACCTCTTCGGAGATCTACAACTATCCGCGCACGCGCTTCGTGGCGTCGTTCGTCGGCACGTTGAATATCCTATCCGGTCACGTGGTGGATCCGGCGAGCGGCAAGATGGCTGTTGATGGTCAGGAACTCGTGACCACTCAGCAGCTCGCGCCGGACGACGCCGGCAAGAAGCGTCTGCTGGCGCTCCGCCCGGAGGCGATTGTGCTGGAAGCGCCGGCGGCGGGGCGCAACACGCTGGCGGCGACCGTCGAAGAAGTGAATTTTCTCGGCGCCGTGGTGCGGATCAGGACGCGGGTGAAGGATGCGGTGATTTCGCTCGACGTCTTCAACGATCCGAATCGCCGTCTGCCCGAGCGGGGTCAGCCGGTGGCGTTGGGCTTCTCGCACGAGAATCTGCTGGTGCTGGAAGAGGGTGCGGCTTAGAACACCACTTCGGTTTTCTCGAACTGTCACTTCTGGATTAGCAGGTTTATCCGATTCGAAACCTGACGCAGACTAGGGCTCATCATTACTACGGACAACGTCCGCTAAAGGAGCCCCGGTCATGCGAACCTATCCCCGCAACAGTCCTCAAGCCGCAGCACGGATTGTCGCGCTGGTGCTGACCTCCGACGGACACGTCTGCAGCTCCGAGGAGCGCGCGCTCGACAGACTCGATATCGCCGGCCAGCTCGGTCTCGCGCCCACGCAATTCGCGCAGATCGTGCAGGCGCTGTGCGAGGATCACTCTATCGCCCACGCGCCGCTTGCGCCGACCATCGGCCAGATCGACACGGCCATGCTGGCCACACTGCTGGGCGAGATCGACGACCCGGTGTTGCGCGGCAAGGTGATTCGCCTGTGCGTTGCCGTGGCGGTTGCCGACGACCATCTCGCGGATGGCGAGATCGCCCTGTTGGCGGCCGTGTTTAGTGTGTGGGGACTCGCTCCGGCACCGGCGGCGGTCACCGTTCGCCACGGCATCCCGCCAAGGGCCTTGCTCGATCACGAACGCGCGGCGTCGATCACCTGAGTCGCGAGCGGATGATGCTGGCCGCGCCGCGAGCGGATGGCGTGGATCTCTTCGATCACGCCGTCCGCGCGGCCGAGCCGGCGCAGTCCGCGCAGCAGGGACAGGTCCTCGGCGCCTAGTTCCGCGAGTGGAAACACGCCGAGCCCGCGCGCGGCGAACACCGCCATCAACGCGCTGTCTTCGAACTCCCCGACAATCCGCGGCCGGATGCCCGCCGCTTCGAACCACCGGTCGAGCCGTGCGCGTAGCGCGGCGTGCCCGGTGGGCAGGAGCACGGGCAGATCGGCGAGGCTCTGCGGAAAGCCGGCGCGCGATGCCTTCGAGACGATCGCCGCGGGGCCGTACCAGTCCACCGGCGAACCGACGAGGCGCTGGCTCACCACGCGCAGGTCCGCGTTGTGCGGCGCCGGCTGGCAGGCCAGCACCAGATCGAGCCGATGCAGCGCGAGCTCCGACAACAGTTGCGCATGTTCGCCTTCGTGGCACAGCAGCCTGAGCGACGGCGTGCCGAGCACGGGCGCAAGCAGCGCGTGCGCGGCGAGCTTTGAAATGCCGTCGGAGAGACCCACGGCGAGCCGCGCAACCCCTTCGCCGCCTGCTTCGCGCATCTCGTCGAGTAGCGCTTCGCCGATCTGAAAGATCTGCTCCGCGCGGCTGAACGCCGTCTCGCCTGCTTCGGTCATGGCGACACCGCGCCCCGCGGATTTCAGCAACTGACGCCCAATCGATTTTTCCAGTTCACGTACCTGCGCGCTGATGGTCTGGACGGCCATGTCGAGACGCTCGGCCGCGCGCGCGAAGCCGCCTTCCTTGACGACGATCCAGAAGTAGTAGAGATGGCGATAGTTCAGCATGAGCGGTGACACTTCGAAAAAAGCGATATGTCATTCAGCATATCACTGATTTATCCGAAGTCGTGAAGCGGCGATCATGGCATCACTTCGACATCACTCGGTTCACTTCGCCGACGCATGCCATGGACGCCCTGACCATTCTGATTTCCGACCCCGCTGCCTGGGCCGCGCTCCTCACGCTGGTCGTGATGGAGATCGTGCTCGGCATCGACAACCTGATCTTCATCTCGATCCTCAGCAACAAGCTGCCGGAAGCGCAGCGGGCACGCACCCAGCGCCTCGGCATTCTGCTCGCGCTGGTGCTGCGGCTTGGCCTGCTCGGCACGGTCGCGTGGATCGCGCAACTGACTCAGCCCGCCGTGACGCTGCTGGGCCACGCGTTCTCGTGGCGCGACCTGATCCTGCTGGGCGGCGGCCTGTTCCTCGTCTGGAAGGCGACCCGCGAGATTCATCACCACGTCACCCACGCGGACGACGCACGCGGCGCGACGAGTGCGGTGGTCCCGCTGACCGTAGGGGCCGCGATCGGCCAGATCCTGTTGCTCGATATCGTGTTTTCGGTCGACAGCATCATCACGGCGGTCGGCATGACCAGCCACATGCCGATCATGTTTGTCGCGGTCATCGCCGCGGTCATGGTGATGCTGTTCGCGGCCCGCCCGCTGTCGCGCTTTATCGACCGCAACCCGACCATCGTCGTTCTCGCGCTGAGCTTCCTGCTGGTGATCGGCATGACGCTGATCGCGGAAGGGTTCGGCTCGCATGTGCCGAAGACGTATATCTACGCGGCGATGGCGTTCTCGGCCTTCGTCGAGGCCATGAACATGCTGGCGCGCCGGGCCAGGTCGAAGCGCACCGACGCTGTCACGCAATGAGCGCTGGCGTACCGGCCGCGCATGGAAAGAAGTTGGAACAACCTGAGCGAGGTATGGCCGGATCGCTTTGCCCGGATCGGGCGGCTCGCCAGGTTGCGGATTCGAAGCTTTACCCTTTTTAGGAGAGACGCCATGAAATGCCCTGTTTGCAAGACGACTGACCTTCTGATGACCGAGCGCCGCTCGATCGAGATCGACTACTGCCCGGATTGCCGGGGTGTCTGGCTCGATCGCGGCGAACTCGACAAGCTGATCGCAGAGGACGGCGAGCGCGCCGGTGCGCCGCTCGTCTCCGGTCCGAACCGCGAAGATCGCCGGGACCGGCATCGCGAGTATCCGAACGAGAGCCATCATCGATACGACGAGCGTCGCTCGGGGCACTCGGGCCATTCGGGGCACACGGGATACCGGAAAAAGCGCTCCCTGTTCGACATGTTCGATTTCGATTGAGCCCGTCAGCGGCCGTGAGACGGACGGTGGCTTCAATCGCCCGCGCCGATTTGACAATCCTTGACGGTAGGCGCGGCCAAATAATCCTAATATTGAGATGTGAGCTTCGCAGCAGGACCGCAACGCGAAGCCCACGAACAATAAAGTCTCCGATATACGCTTGGAAATGCCTTCCTGCCGCGAGGAAGGCATTTTTTTTGGCCGTGGGCCGTCCGGAATCCCCGACGCCTCGCCTCCGGATTTCCGGAAAGCCGGACGCAAGACGCCGAGCCGAACAAAAATACCTATAAAAATCAAAGAGAAAGAGCCGTCATCTAGCTGGCATCGACCTTGCGAAGTAGAAGCGCGGCCGCAAAGGCCCGACAACTAAAGCATGGAGACAACGATGTCCGATTTCCCCTCCCCGTATTTATAACCTCGTCGTCTTGTCGCGGCCCGATGCCGTGCACAGGCGATACGTCCATTCGTTCGCATTGATGCGCAGCGTGGCAGGCCATTGGCTCATCCACATCGCAGGAACCATCGTGAAGAAACCCTTCTATAAAGTGCTCTATGTCCAGGTGATCGCCGCGATCATCGTCGGCATCGTCCTCGGTCATTACTCGCCGGCTCTCGCCATCGACATGAAGCCGTTTGGCGACGCCTTCATCAAGCTGATCAAGATGGTGATCGGGCCGATCATCTTCTGTACTGTCGTCACCGGTATCGCCGGCATGCAGGACATGAAGAAGGTCGGGCGGGTCGGCGGCAAGGCGCTGCTGTACTTCGAAGTCGTTTCGTCGTTCGCGCTGGTGCTCGGCCTGATCGCCACGCACGTGCTGAAACCGGGTGTCGGCTTCAACGTCGATCCGGCCACGCTCGACGGCAAGGAGGTCGCTTCGTACGCCGCCAAGGCGCACGGCCAAAGCACGGTCGACTTCCTGATGCACATCATTCCGAACACGATCACGGATGCGTTCGCGCAGGGCGAGATCCTGCAGATCCTGCTGATCGCGATGCTGTTCGGCAGCGTGCTGGCGACGCTCGGCGAGCGAGGCAAGGTCGTCACGGATCTGGTCGAAAGCCTGTCGAGCGTGTTGTTCGGCGTGGTGCGCATCATCACGAAGCTGGCGCCGATCGGTGCCTTCGGCGCAATGGCGTTCACCATCGGCAAGTACGGCATCGGCTCGCTCCTGCCCATGCTCAAGCTGATCGGCACGTTCTATCTCACCTCGATCGTGTTCGTGGTGGTGGTGCTCGGCGCGATCGCCCGCATGGTCGGCTTCAGCGTGCTGCGCTTCGTGGCGTACATCAAGGAAGAGATGCTGATCGTGCTCGGCACGAGTTCGTCGGAAGCGGCGTTGCCGCAGTTGATGCTGAAGCTCGAAAAGCTCGGCTGCTCGCGCTCGGTGGTGGGCCTCGTGGTGCCGACCGGTTACTCGTTCAACCTCGACGGTACCAACATCTACATGACGATGGCCGTGCTGTTCATCGCCCAGGCCACCAACACCGATCTCTCGCTCACGCAGCAGCTCACGCTGCTGGCCGTCACGATGCTGACGTCGAAGGGCGCAAGCGGTGTGACGGGCGCCGGTTTCATCACGCTCGCTGCGACCCTGGCCGTGGTGCCGACGATTCCGCTGTCGGGCATGGTGCTGATTCTCGGGATCGACCGCTTCATGAGCGAATGCCGCGCGCTGACGAACATTGTCGGCAACGGTGTGGCGACGGTGGTGGTGTCGGCGTGGGAGAAGGAACTGGACCACGCGAAGCTGCGCGCCGTGCTGCGCGGCGAAGCGGCTCCTGTGAAGGACACGGAAGCGGCGGGTGCCTGAACCCGCGCGCGTCGCCCTTAGTCTCGATATGGGCCGCCTCTGGCGTGTCGCGGAAGGGCGCGAATACGGAATGGTTGGCGTCGCACCACTCCGTATTCGAAACGACAGAAGACCTGTCATGCCGCCGCGCTCCGCACTCCTAAGCGTCGTTTGAATGTCGAGCTAGCTCCATCAGGTTTTGTTCGGCTGTTTGCGAATATCCAGCGCGACCGTGCCCGGATCGGCAAAGTATTGCGGCAAGTCGAAGTCCACCCGCTTGGCTTCAGGATCCAGCATGGTCGAGCAGAACAGCAGATTCTTGCTGTCCTTGCCGGACGGCAGCGACGGATCCCGCGTGGGCAATCTGTACGTGCCGTCCTTGTCCGGGCCGAAAAACTCGGTGTGGATCGTGTCGTGAACGCGATCGTACGTGATAGCGGCGGCCCGATCGAACACGCGCATGGCCTGTCCGTTCGATGGCCAGCCAAACACCTGTGGGCATCGCGAGACCATTGTGACGGAACTCAGGGTTGAATTGTCTGCAATGCTCTTGAGGTAGGAGTTGGCCGCATTGCCGAGCAGCGCGGCGCGCTCGTTCAGCGCCTGGGCATAGTAGTCGTAGACGCGCTGGTCATGGAGTGTGTTCTCCGGCAAGTCACCGGCGGGTGGATTGCCAGGCTTGTTTCCCTGCTCCGTTTCGAATTTCTCGATGGCTGGACGCAACTCCGGCGTATAGGTGGACGAGAACCAGTTCACGATCGGCGTCGCGTTGAGAGCCGCTATCTTGTAGTCGTTGCTGGTTGCATCACCTTCGACTTTTAGACCTTCCGCATACAGGCCATTCTTCTTCTGCCTCAATATTTCCGCGTGACCGATTTCAGCCAGATTGGGAAATAAGATCGGCAATAGTGCGGCAGGCGGAAAAGCCATCGAGGCAGCTGCCGCGGCAAGGCCACCGCCTAACTCGAAACCGCTGTTCGCAACATTCCATTTCGACTGATTGTCGTTCGGATTTGCGATTAGCTGTTTGACATCGTTGGCAAGCTGCCCGACCGACGGCGCGAGACCGACTAGCGTACCCAGCAATGACAGCGATTTCGCTCCCAAAGCCAGTGCGCGGCCCCCTTCGGAGTTGATAACGTTAAGGACATCGCCTACGGTCACGGCGCTGGTCGAGGTGATCGCGCTGATCGATCCAAGATCGGCGTGCTTTTTCACATTGTTGATGTCAGCGGGCAGTGATCCGATATCCGCCACCACCCAATGGCCGTTTTCCTTGACGCCTTTTGTGAGCTCGATGGATTTTGACGTCGCACCGGGGACTTGCTCGGACGTGTGTGTAGTCTCGACCGACTCCTGCGACGCTGGCGTACCGACGGGATTCGATTGTGCCGCGCCCGTGTCTGGCGTCGGGGGTGTCTGCGTTGCGTGTTGCTGTACCGGCGGTCGGGTCTGTATGGATTTATTCTCACTTCCCGGATTAGCCTGCGTTTTGGCTTCGCCAGTGCCGACTTTCGACTGCGTCCCGACCGTGTGCGTATCCGTATTGGCCTGAGAACCCTTCGAATTATCCGCGCCTGTCTGAGTTTCGGCGGAGGAGGTGTTGCCGAACGTGGTCTGAGAGTGCGCGTGTACCTGTCGCGGCGTGTGCTGCGTGGCGGAGTGATGGACAGACGGCGATGAGGTTTGCGTGCCAGCGGTCTGTCGTTGCGGACTCAACTGTGTTGCTTTCGGCGTCCCGGTGGCGGTTTGCGTGCCGCGTGTATCGAGCGGTGCGCCGGCCTGGGTGGCCGTTGTCGTCTCGTTCCCGTTGGTTGGTTCCGATACGTGCAACTGGGGTGGCTGCGGAGCAGGCGTTGTACGCGTCGATGTCACCGGAACTGAAGTTTGCGTTTGCACGCTGTGCTGGGGGGGCGCATGCTGGGTGCTACCGTCTTGCATGTCGGCTCCGTTTTGCACTCCCGCATCGGTGCTATCTGGCATTGGCGTCGTAGTACCGCGGTTTGCGCGGTCAGGCGATGAGGTTTGTGTCGTCTTGTGATGGTCCGGCGAACTCGCTGGCTCGCGCGGGCTATGAGGCGCCCCAGTGGACGAGTGTTCTCCCGCTGTCTGTGGGGCGCCATCTCCTTGGGCCGGCGCCTGCGGCGTTGAAGTCTGCGTGCTCGCGTCGGCAGCGGGCATGGTTTGCGTCGCGGCGTCGTAAGTATTCGGACTCGTCTGCGATGACTGCGTGCTCGTCGGTGTCTGTGCCTGTGTCTGCTTGCCAGACTGGTTGGGCTGTACCTGCACACCGGCGACGGACTGTGAGATTGCGAGGGTCTGCGTCGCCTTGGCTTTCGGCAGGGTACGCATGCTCTTCAGCTCGATCTGCTGTCGGTGGGGCGTCCCATGGCCTCCATGTTCAACGTTGTAGGCGCCTTTGCGCCGCGGTCCGTGCAAGTATTCGTGCGCCACAGTCTTCTTATCCGTCATTCTTTTCAGATCGATGCCGGAAGCAGATCCATTCGCGAGATCCTTGATGAGTTGCAATGCGTAGCGGGTGCGCTCGTCCTGGTTGCCGCTCTGCGCCAACTCTCCGGCGTCCCCGATTCCCTTCGTAAGGCTTCTACCCGCGTTGCCGGCGGTGTAACCCGCCTGATTGGAGCGTTGCACGTTGCCAGCCTTCGTAGTATGACCGGTGATCGGAGTGCTGCCGCTCGGCTTGAGTGGAGGAACCGCGTTGACGATACCGGCTACCTTGATCTGCAGCGTGTTGCCATTTGGCGGCGGGACCGATGCACTAGACTGCGCCGGTACTCCGGGATTTGCGTCTGCCGTACCATCCTCGTTTGTCTGCGGCTTTGCCGGCTCCCCCGGCTTTTCTTTAGCCGATACCGTGTCGCCTGTATCGGACGGCGGCGCTTTCGCATGGTCAGTCGCGCCGGTATCCCCGCCTCTTTCCGAACCGGCCTGTGCCGGTGTATTTGCCGGCGGGTAGGTCCTGGGCTTCGGGCCTGGAGCGGCTGGCTTTGTCCCGCTCGTTCCCTCGTCCTCGTTAGACCGATACGGTGTCTGATTCTTTACGTCGATTTTCATGGCGGACCTCGCTGGTATGACAACGTCTGAATGCTGGCTCATTGTTCTCCCGCAAGCTCATCCACCGGTGTCACATATATAGCGCTCCAGATCGATCTGAACGCGACAACGAGGACCTGGCATCGAGAGATGCCGGTCGGCTCGTCGCGCTGTCCGCCCCGGCGCGTTATGCCACAATAGCCGCACCCCATTCACCGGAATCCACCAACGTGACGCGCCGCCTGCTGATCCTCTTCGCGCTCGTCGCCGGGCTCGTGGCGGCGTGCGGACTCACGTGGAGCATCGCGTGGCAGCGCGGCATCGACAGTTTGCGGCGCAACGCCGCGGTGCGTGTCGACCGCACGGCCAATGCGCTCAAGAGCACGCTGGAGCGCTACGAATCCCTGCCGTACCTGCTGGCCGAGCATCCGTTCGTGCAGGACGTGCTGGTGAATCCCACGGCGCCGAACGTCGAGCACGCCAACCGTTATCTGGAAGACCTCAACCGCCACGCGCGGGCCACGGCCACCTACATCATTCAGACGGACGGGCTGTGCGTCGCGGCGAGCAACTGGCGCGAGCCGGAGAGCTTTGTCGGCGTCGAGTATCAGTTCCGGCCGTATTTCATGGACGCGGTGAAGGGCGGCGTGGGCCGTTTCTTCGGCATCGGCACGATCTCGCATGACCCCGGCTACTACATCTCGCAACCGGTGCGGCGCGATGGACAGATCGTCGGCGTGGCGGTCGTCAAACTCAATCTGGAATGGTTTCAGGGCGCGGATGCGTCCGAGCCGCTGATCGTCACCGACGATCACGGCGTGATCTTTCTATCCTCCGTGCCGGCCTGGAAATACCACACGGTGCGGCCGCTCTCGGGCGCGGTGGCAGACTCGATCTATCAGACGCGCCAGTACGCGCAGCAGGAGATTCCGCCGCTGCCGGTGACGATCGAACGCACGCTTGAGGGCGACGCGCAGATCGTGCGCATCGGCGGTGGACGTTACGCGCCGCGCTACCTGGCAACGCGGCGGGCGATGCTCGAACCCGACTGGCAACTGATCACCATGGCGAGCGTCGATCCGGTCGACGCCGACGCCCGCAATGCCGCTATCGTGACCGGCTTCGGCTACGTCACGCTGTGCCTGCTGGCGTTCTACTGGAGAATGCGCCGTGCACGCGTGCGCGAGATGATGCGCAGCCGCGAGCTGCTGCAGCGCGCGTACGCGGAGTTGAATCAGCGGGTGGCGGAGCGGACCGCGGACCTGTCGCAGGCGAACGAGCAACTGAAGAAGGAAGTGAGCGAACGCACGCGCGCCGAACAGGAGTTGCGCTCGGCGCATGACGAGCTGATTCAGGCGAGCAAGCTGGCGGCGCTCGGTCAGATGGCCGCTGGCATTACGCACGAGTTGAATCAGCCGTTAGCGGCGTTGCGCGGCTTCTCGGATAACACGCGGGTGTTGCTCGAACGCGGCGATCAGGAGTCGGCGCGCGAGAATCTCGAGGCGATTGCCGCGCTCACCGAGCGCATGGGTAAGATCACCAACCAGTTGAAGCTGTTCGTGGGACGGGCGCGGCCGCGCAGCGCGCGAGCGCCGCTCGCGCGTGCGCTGCGCAATGTGCTGGCGCTGCTGCAAAAGCGCTTGCAGGACGTGGAAGTGGTGTTGACGGTGGTCGACGCGGAAGCGGGCACGCGCACGGGCTTCGATCCGTCCGACGAGCATCCCGGGCTTGTCGCGAATTGCGACGATTTGCGGCTTGAGCAGGTGCTGATCAATCTGCTGAGCAACGCGCTTGATGCCGCGGTGGGTGTAGCCCCTCCGCGTATCGAGATCGAAATCGAGGCCGCCGAAGCGACGCTTGCGATCTCGGTTCACGATAACGGTCACGGCATCCCGGACGACGTCCTGCCGAGGCTTTTCGAACCGTTCTTTACGACGAAGGAAATGGGCCAGGGGCTGGGGCTTGGCCTTGCGATCTCATCCTCGATCGTGCGCGACGCGGGGGGCTCGCTGGTGGCGCGCAATGCCCCGGACGGCGGCGCGCTGTTCGTGCTCACGCTGCGCCGGACCCGTGTGCAGGCAACGGACCCGCTCACGGCAGGGTCCTGAATTCAGGCGGCTTCAGATGCGCTCGGGCGCTTTAAGGTTAAGGTGGTAAGGACGATGGTCAACAACAGTTTGCCGGTGCTGTATATCGAGGACGACGAACTAGTGCGTCGCGCGAGCGTGCAAAGCCTGCAGCTCGCGGGTTTCGACGTCACCGGTCACGCATCGGTCGAAGCGGCGGCGCGTTCCATCAGCGCGGATTTTCCGGGCGTGATCGTCAGCGATATCCGTTTGCCGGGCGCGAGCGGTCTCGATCTGCTCGCGCAATGTCACGAACGCGCGCCGGATGTGCCGGTGATTCTCGTCACCGGACACGGCGATATTTCGATGGCCGTGCAGGCCATGCGCGACGGCGCCTACGACTTCATCGAGAAGCCGTTTGCCTCGGAGCGTCTGATCGAAACCGTACGGCGCGCGCTGGAACGCCGCACCCTGGTGCTGGAGAACCACGCGCTGCGCCGCGAACTGGCGGGGCAGAACACGGTGGCGCCGCGCATCATTGGCCGCAGTCCGGTGATCGAGCAGGTGCGCCGGCTGATCGCGAACGTCGCGCCCACCGACGCCTCTGTGCTGATCAACGGCGATACCGGCGCGGGCAAGGAACTGATCGCACGCAGCCTGCACGAATTGTCGCCACGGCGCGACAAGCCGTTTATCGCGGTGAATTGCGGCGCGCTGCCCGAACCGATGTTCGAGTCCGAGATGTTCGGCTATGAGCCCGGCGCGTTTACGGGCGCGGCGAAACGCCGGATCGGCAAGCTCGAACATGCATCCGGCGGCACGCTGTTTCTCGACGAGATCGAAAGCATGCCGCTCGGTCTGCAGGTCAAGCTGTTGCGCGTGCTGCAGGACGGCGTGCTGGAACGGCTCGGCTCGAACCAGCCGATTCGCGTGAATTGCCGCGTGGTGGCCGCCGCCAAAGGCGACATGCTGGAGCACGTCGCGGCCGGCACCTTCCGGCGCGACCTGTTGTACCGGCTGAACGTGGTGACCATCGCGCTGCCGCCGCTCGCCGAGCGGCGCGAAGACATCGTGCCGCTGTTCGAACATTTCCTGCTCGATGCGGCGGTGCGTTATCAGCGTCCCGCGCCGATCCTCACCGACCGTCAGCGGGCCGGCCTGATGCAGCGCGACTGGCCCGGCAACGTGCGGGAACTGCGCAATGCGGCCGACCGGCTCGTGCTCGGGGTGGCGGAAGATCCGATGACAGCTTCCGTCGATGAAGCCGCGGACGCCCACTCGCTCAAGGAGCGCGTCGAGCAGTTCGAGCGTGCGGTGATTGCGCAGGCGCTGGAGCAGACGGGCGGCGCGGTGGCGGTGGCGGCGGACCGTTTGCAGCTGGGTAAGGCGACGCTCTATGAAAAGATCAAGCGCTATGGGCTGGCGGCGAAGGGAGAGGGTGAGCGGTGATGGGCGGCGCGGTTGAGGCCGGCCAGGCGTCCTGAACCGCACGTCCCAAAAGCAACGCGCCGGTAGCGGATTCTGTCCGCTACCGGCGCGTTTTTATCTGATGCTTCGCCCGGTGTTTCAGGCCGCGTTCAGCGCCTTCTCGAGCAGTTGATCCAGCTCGGCGAACTGCGGCTCGCCGACGTAGCGCTTGAGAATCTTGCCGTCCTTGTCGACCACGAAGGTGGTCGGCGTCAACTGGACATTGCCGAACTGCTTGGCAGCGGAACCGTCGTCCATCGCCACCTTGAACGGCAGGCGACGCGTCGCGGTGTAGTTGGTCACGTACATGGGCGCGTCGTAGTTCATCGCCACAGCGACGAATTCGAGGCCCTTGCCCTTGAAGCGGTTATACGTGTCGACCATCTTCGGCATTTCCTGCACGCAGGTGTCGCAGTTGGTGGCCCAGAAGTTGACGAGGTAGACCTTGCCCTTCAGATCGGCCGTGGAGACTTTCTGGCCGGACAGCAGCGTGAACGTGGCATCCGGCACATGCTGCTGGCCGTTGAAGGCGAAATAGCCGGCAATCGCAATGGCGCCGGCCACGACGGCCATGACGACATAGCGGATCGGGCTGGTGCGCTTCGTCACCGGAGCAGAAGGGGTAGGGCTCATGAACGGACCTCGGGATCGCGCAGAACGCGCGTAACGTTGCGACGTATTGTAGCCTCAATCCGGTATGGCGGCTGGGAGTTGCCCGTCAGCGGATAATAGGGTTTTATGCTGCGTCTTTCCCTGACTTCGTGCTCATGTCTCGACCCGCGTTCCGCCTGTCATCCCCCGGTTTTCTGCTCGATCTCGCTGTGCGCCCGGGAGCCGCTCCGCAGCGCCTTTTGTCCGGATTGGCGCGACTGCGCCGCGTGCTGTTCGCAGGTGTCTGCATGCTTGCCGTGGGCGGGTTGCTGGCGGCCTGCTCGCCGACCTACGACTGGCGCACGGTGATGAACAACGACAACGGCTACACCGTCGACCTGCCGGCCAAGCCGGGCAACGATGCGCGCCAGATCGACGTGGGCGGGACGTCGATGCAGATGGCGATGCAAACCGCCGAGGCCGGCAAAGCTGTCTTTGCGGTGGGTACGCTAATGCTGCCCTCCGACGACCCGCAGACGCAGCGCACGGCGCTCGACTTCCTGCGTACCGGACTGGCCCGCAACGTCGGCGCCGCTCCCGACGCGCGCCCCGTACAGATTCCGCTGGCAGCGGGCGGTCAGGTGCCCGGCCTCGAAATGACGCTGAGCGGCAAAGCCGGCGAGCAAAAGGAGACTCGCACGATCTACGCGCGGCTTGTGGCTCACGGCCGGCATGTCTACCAGGCGGCGATCATCGCCAGCGAGCCGTTGCCGCAGGAGCAGGTCGACCAGTTTTTCCAGTCTTTCCAGCTGTATTGAATCTGGCACGCCGTGATTGGGCGTGTCATGGAGCATTGCGCGAAGTGAAAGTTCCTCCGCAGGTTATGACGCTAATAGCCGGATTTTATGAGGATTTTTCCGTTACCCACAGCGCCTGTGGATAACTTTGTGGAGAACCTTGTGCGAGACGGCTGAAATGCCCGTCCGGCGGGCTTCCCGGAACTTTTCCCTGTTGCGGGGAAAATTTAAAAAGTCAATCAAATCAAGGCTTTCTCCGAAACGGTGTGTGCTTACCTTTCAATTGCCCTTAGGTTTGTCAGGAATGCTTTTATGTGCATAAGTCAAGTCTTGACAGCGATTTTTTTGCTTCATCCGACCGCGAACGCGCGACGGTACTGAACCGCTTCTGCGATCTGGTTGCCGGTCGGCACGTCGGCGCCGGCCAGGTCCGCGATGGACCGCGCCACCTTCAGCACGCGGTAATAGGCACGCGCCGACCAGCCGAAGCGATCGCCCGCTTCGCGCAGCAGCGCCTCGCCGGCCGCGTCGGGCCGGCAGACCTCGTCCACCTCGCGTCCGCTCAGTTCGCGATTGGTTTTCCCCTGCCGCGCCAGTTGACGCTTGCGCGCCGCACTCACCCGCTCGGCGATGGCTGCGCTCGGCTCGCCGATGGTGCTTGAGCGTGCGGATAGCTCGGCCGACGTCAGCGCGGGAATTTCGATCTGGATGTCGATCCGGTCGAGCAGCGGCCCCGACAGCTTGCGCAGGTAGCGCGCGGCGATTTCCGGCGTGCAGCGGCAGCGCCCGTTCGGGTCGCCGCGCCAGCCGCATGGACAGGGGTTCATCGCCGCGATCAGTTGGCAGGCCGCCGGGAAGTCCGCTTGCAGGGCCGCTCGCGAGATCGTGATGCGGCCGGCTTCGAGCGGTTCGCGCAGCGTCTCCAGCACGTGACGGTCGAACTCAGGGATTTCATCGAGAAACAGCACGCCCAGGTGCGCCAGGGTGATCTCGCCCGGCTGCGGCGGATTGCGCCCACCCACCAGCGCCGCCGCGCTGGAAGAGTGGTGCGGCGCGCGGAATGGCCGCTGCCGCCACTGCGTCGGCGAGAAGCCCGCCATGCTGGCGGACAGCAGCGCCGCCGAGGTCAGCGCTTCTTCGTCGGTCATGGGCGGGAGCAGGCTTGGCAGGCGCGCGGCCAGCATCGACTTGCCGGCGCCCGGCGGGCCCACCATCAGAACGTGATGACCGCCGGCGGCGGCGACTTCCAGCGCTCGTCGGGCGCCGCGCTGGCCGATCACGTCGGCCATGTCGGCGGTCGGCACGGCCGGTGTGGCGGCGAGCTCGGGTGCGGCGACCGGCGTAAGCCGCCCATCCGGCTCGCCGGCCAGATGGGCGCAGAGCGAGGGCAGGTCGGTTGCGCCGTAGACGTCCACGCCCGGCACCAGCGCGGCCTCCGCCGCGCTGGCCGCCGGCAGATAGAGTTCGGAGGCCCGCTGCGAGCGCTCGGCCGCGGCGGGCCGCAACATCGACAGCGTGACGTTCGGCCGGGAGTTCGCCGCCATCCCGGCCGCCGGATGCGTGCCTGCTTCGCCGCCCACCTGCGCCGCATGACTGCGCGCCGTCCCGCACGCCATCGCGAACGCGCCGCGCATGGGCCGTAGCGCGCCGGTCAGCGACAGCTCGCCGGCAAATTCCCGATGCATCAGCGACTCCACCGGGATCTGTCCGCTCGCGGCCAGGATGCCCAGGGCAATAGGCAGGTCGAAACGGCCGGATTCCTTCGGCAGGTCGGCGGGGGCGAGGTTGACGGTGATGCGGCGAACCGGAAAGTCGAAGCCGCAGTTCTGCAGTGCGGCCCGCACGCGTTCGCGGCTTTCGCGCACTTCGAGATCGGGGAGGCCCACGATCGAAAAAGAGGGTAATCCGTTGGCGAGGTGAACCTCGACCGTTACTTCGGGCGCGCGGCCAGAGGCCGGCGCGCGACTGCGCACCACGGCAAGCGACATGTTTTCTCCCGTCAGACGGCGCGCCGGCGGCGCGCGCGACTCCCTAATACGCTGATGACGTCACGGCTCGCTTGCCTGTGATGTGCAGCATCCAGAAATGCTTTAAGACGTGTGCGTCACCGGCAGCTTCTGCTCGAGTTCGGCAACGCGCCGCTCCAGTTCCTCGAGCCGGGCACGCGTGCGCACCAGGACCTGGGTCTGGGTATCGAATTCTTCGCGCGTAACCAGATCGAGCTTCGAGAAGCCCTGCGACAGCATGGCCTTGACGTTGCGTTCGACATCTTTGGCCGGCGAGTTCTTGAGCAGATCGCTCATGCGCGCCTGCAAATCGTTGAAGACGTCGTTCGGTTGTTTCATGGTGTTCCCCTTGGGTGCACAAAAAGTGTGCATATCTCATTACGTCTGTGCCCCGGATTATTCCATGAGCGATTCTGGTGCATGGTTGCCAGACCAGTTCCGCTGCATGAGCGCCTTTGGTGCGCGCTTTCGCATCCGAAGCCTGCGAACACTCTAGCAACGATCCAGGCGGCGCGCCACCGTCCCCCGACCACGTTAGCCATCCGGCCAGGGGGGGCGCGAGCGACTTTCGGGGACCGGTTCCATGGACTATGACACTCACATGGCATGCGAGTTGCTGTTACTGCCCGGCGCGCACCGCCGGGAGTTTTTTACCGGTGCTGCATCGAATGCGGTTTGAACACCAACCGCGGATCGACGCAACAGTTCAGGGGAAACAAAGGTTACGCAAACGGGTTACGCAACTACAGCGAGGATTTCATGAAACTGATTACCGCAATCATCAAGCCGTTCAAGCTCGATGAGGCGCGCGAGGCCTTGTCGGCAATCGGCGTCTCGGGAATCACCGTGACAGAAGTGAAGGGCTTTGGACGTCAGAAAGGCCACACCGAGCTGTACCGCGGCGCAGAGTACGTCGTCGATTTCCTGCCGAAAGTGAAGATCGAGGCCGCGGTCTCGGACGACATCGTCGATCAGGCCATCGAAGCGCTCGAACGTGCGGCACGCACCGGCAAGATTGGCGACGGCAAGATTTTCGTCACGCCGATCGAGCAAGTGATTCGGATTCGCACCGGGGAGACCGGGGCGGACGCCCTGTAATTAGAACGATAGCGACTAGCTACAAGAGGAAAACGAAGATGCGCAAATTATTGATGTCCTTGCTGATGGCCGGATCGCTGCTTGCGAGCGGTATCGGCGCCGCCCTCGCGGACGACGCTTCCGCACCCGCAGCCGCCTCGGCGCCTGCCGCCGACACGACAGCCAGCGCACCGGCTGCCGCAGCGTCGGCACCGGCAGCGGACGCTTCCGCACCGGCAACCGCCGCAGCCGCACCTGATGCATCGGCCGCATCTGCTGCCGCCGCAGCCGCACCGGCAGCGCCGACCGCGCCGTTCTCGGTCGACTCGTCGAAGATCAACTCCGGCGACACCGCCTGGATGCTGACCTCCACCGCGCTCGTGCTGTTCATGACGATCCCGGGTCTCGCACTGTTCTACGGCGGCATGGTCCGCAAGAAGAACGTGCTGGCGACGCTGATGCAAAGCTTCGCGATCACCTGCGTCGTGACGATCGTCTGGGTGGTGGTGGGCTACAGCATCGCCTTCACGCCTGGCGGCATGTTTATCGGTGGCTTCTCGCGCTTCTTCATGGCCGGGATGAACTATATCCACGGCGACAAGGCGACCACGCTGACGGTGAGCCACCTGGCTCCGACGATCCCGGAAACGGTCTACTGCGTGTATCAGATGACCTTCGCGATCATCACGCCGGCGCTGATCACGGGTGCGTTTGCCGACCGCATGAAGTTCTCGGCGATGCTGGTGTTCATGACGCTGTGGTCGATCATCGTCTACTCGCCGATCGCACACATGGTCTGGGAACCGACCGGCTGGCTGGCTAGCGCAGGCATCCTCGACTTCGCAGGCGGCACAGTGGTGCACATCAACGCCGGTATCGCCGGTCTCGTATGCTGCCTGGTGCTCGGCAAGCGTGTCGGCTACGGCAAGGAAGTCATGGCTCCGCATAACCTCACGCTGACGCTGATCGGTGGCGCGATGCTGTGGGTGGGCTGGTTCGGTTTCAACGCAGGTTCCGCAGTGGCAGCAGACGGCCGTGCCGGCTTCGCGATGTTCGCGACGCAAGTTGCAACGGCAGCCGCAGCACTCGCATGGATGTTTGCCGAGTGGATCGCCAAGGGCAAGCCGTCGGTACTCGGCATCGTGTCGGGCGCAGTGGCTGGTCTGGTGGCGATTACGCCGGCATCGGGCTTCGTCGGCATCGGCGGCTCGCTGGTGATCGGCATCGCAGCCGGCGTGATCTGCTTCTGGTCGGCTACGTGGCTCAAAGCCAAGCTCGGTTACGACGATTCGCTCGACGCGTTCGGCGTGCACTGCATCGGCGGTATCGTGGGTGCGCTGCTGACCGGTGTGTTCGCAGTCAAGGACATTGGCGGCGCGGACGGCAGCGTGATCCTGCAGGCCAAGGGCGTGCTGACGACGCTGGTGTACAGCGGCGTGGTCAGCTTCATCCTGCTGAAGGTCATCGACCTGGTGATGGGTATCCGCGTGACGGAAGAAGAGGAACGCGAAGGCCTGGACGTGAGCCTGCACGGCGAACACGTCGAATAAGGCTTCAAGGTTTCAACGTTTTAAGGTTGTACGAATCACGATCACGAATCAAGCGCAGCGACTTTGGCCCGCCTTCCGGCGGGCCTTTTTCTTGGTGGGCCCGGGCTGCTGTTTCCGGATGAATCGCGCTAAACTGGTTTGGAGGAGCCGTTCCGCCGGCTATGGCGCCGATAGCGAGAATGCATTCATGTCTGCTTGCGAATGGAGAAACCGTCCCCAAATGGACGAAGCGTTTGCTCTACAATCTTTTTTCTCCAGTCTGCGAGTGATCAATGGTTCCGCACCTAGTTACGGCGTTAAACGGCCCGCTGCTCGATCTCGAGCGGAAGATCCTCGACGCCACACCCGCCATCGAACGCTGGTTCCGTCTTGAATGGCAGGAACACACGCCGCCGTTCTATTGCTCTGTCGATCTGCGTAACGCGGGCTTCAAGCTCGCGCCGGTCGACACCAATCTGTTCCCCGGCGCGTTCAACAACCTGCCGCAGGAAGTGCTGCCGCTTGCCGTGCAGGCGGCGATGGCCTCGATCGAAAAAATCTGCCCGGACGCGAAGAACCTGCTGGTTATTCCGGAGCGTCACACACGCAACGCGTTTTATCTGGAGAATGTCGCGCGGCTGGCCACCATCATGCGCCAGGCGGGGCTGAACGTACGTTTCGGCACGCTCGACGAAAGCATCGTCGGGCCGGTCACCATTGCACTGTCGGACGGTCAGAAGATCGTCCTCGAGCCGCTTGAACGCACACCGCGCCGGCTCGGACTGAAGAACTTCGACCCGTGTTCGATTCTGCTGAACAATGATCTTTCCGGCGGCATTCCGCCGATCCTCGAAAATCTGCACGAGCAATACCTGCTGCCGCCGTTGCATGCCGCGTGGGCGGTACGGCGCAAATCGACCCACTTCTCCTGTTATGACGACGTCGCGAAGAAGTTTGCGAAGATGGTTGAGATCGATCCGTGGATGATCAATCCGTACTTCGCGCATGTCGAAGGCGTGGATTTCCAGGAGCGTACCGGCGAACAGGCGCTCGCCGATGCGATCGACGGCGTGCTGAAGAAGATTGCCAAGAAGTATCGCGAGTACGGCATCTCCGAGAAGCCGTATGTGGTCATCAAGTCGGATGCGGGCACTTATGGCATGGGCGTGATGACCGTGCACGACGCTTCCGAAGTCGCGGCGCTCACCAAGCGCGAACGCGCGAAGATGGCCGCCACCAAGGACGGCCTCGAGGTGCATGACGTGATCGTCCAGGAAGGCGTTTACACTTTCGAGCGCATCGGCGAGGAAGTGGCGGAGCCGGTCGTGTACATGATCGACCGCTACGTGGTGGGCGGTTTCTATCGCGTCCATGGCAGCCGCGAGCGCGACCAGAATCTGAATGCGCCGGGCATGCATTTCGTGCCGCTCGGCTTCGAGCACACGGCGTTGCCGGACGCGCATGCGAAGCCGGGCGCCGCGCCGCCGAACCGTTTCTATATGTATGGCGTGGTGGCGCGCCTCGGACTGCTGGCCGCGTCGGTCGAACTCGAAAAGACCGATCCGGAAGCCATCCAGGTCTGAATCCAGACCTCGCGTTTCACCGCGGCGCAGCAGAGCTGCGCCTGACCGACGGGCGGCGCGGAGCAGCACGCCGCTCTTGTTTAACGCACTATGCCAAGCCCATCAGGGCGCACCAGGACCCCCATGGACATTCTGTTTATCGCCGATCCGCTGGATCACTTCAAGATCTACAAGGATTCGACCTACGCGATGATGGCCGAGGCCGCCCGGCGCGGTCACACGCTCTACACCTGCGAGCCGAAACACCTGGCGTGGACGGGGGCGGATGTCGAGGCGAACGTGCAGCGCTTTGCGATTGTCGGCGATCAGTCGGACGGCCATCGCGAGACCTGGTACGCGGCCGATGCCGCTGCGCCGCGCTCGCTGAAAAGCTTCAGCGCGGTGGTGATGCGCAAAGACCCGCCGTTCGACATGGAATACGTGACGTCGACATGGCTGCTCGAGCTTGCAGAACGCGGCGGCGCCCGCATCTTCAATAAACCGCAGGCCATTCGCGATCACTCGGAAAAGCTTGCGATCGGCGAGTTTCCGGAGTTCGTGGCGCCCACGCTGGTGACACGCGACGCCGCACGGCTGCGCGCGTTTCACGCCGAGCATGGCGACGTGATCCTGAAGCCGCTCGACGGCATGGGCGGCATGGGGGTGTTTCGCGTCAAGGCCGACGGCATGAATCTCGGGTCGATCATCGAAATGCTGAGCCACGACGGCGCGCGTTCGGTGATGGCGCAGAAGTTCATCCCCGAGATCAAGGACGGCGACAAGCGCATCCTGCTGATCGGCGGCCAGCCGGTGCCGTTCGCGCTCGCGCGCATTCCGCAGGGCAATGAGGTGCGCGGCAACCTGGCGGCGGGCGGTCTGGGCGTGGCGCAGCCGCTCACCGAGCACGATCGCAAGATTGCCGGGACGCTTGGGCCTGTGCTGGCGGCGCGCGGCCTGCTGCTGGTGGGCCTCGATGCGATCGGCAACTACCTGACTGAGGTGAACGTGACGAGCCCGACGTGCTTCCGCGAAATCATGGATCAGACCGGCTTCGACGTTGCCGCGATGTTCATCGACGCGCTGGAGCATGCGGCTGGATAGTGAGCAGTGACGACGTTGAGCGAACAAGTGGCGGAAGCGCGAAAATGGGCCTGTTACAATGCCCGCTCTTCAGCGGTGCCGCGCTTGGGTTAGCATCGCCAGCAGGCGTGCGGGGCGTAGCCGCAGAGATGAAGCAGGCATGAAGCACGCACGCGTTGCCGGCCTCAACAGGCCGGGCGCGCGGGCGTCGAGAAACGCCGATCCGACCCTCATGACCATCGGCCGGTCGAGGGGATGACGGCCCGGTGCATACCGGGCCACGGTTCAGGGCCGTTTTTTTGCAGCAAGGCTGACATGGCAGGCATTCTGATCATTGCACACGCCCCTCTCGCCACGGCGCTCAGGGACTGTATCGCGCACGTCTACGGTGGCTTACCGGCCCGTATCGGCGTTATCGACGTGTCGCCGGATTGCGATCCCGCTGAGGTCGTCGCATTCGCGTACTCCGAGATCGAGCGGCTCAAGGAAGAGAACGGCGCACTCGTACTGACCGACATGTTTGGCGCGACGCCCTCGAACATCGCCGCGCGGCTCGCAACGCTACCTCAGGTGCGTGTGCTGGCGGGCGTGAATCTGCCGATGCTGCTGCGTGCGGTCTGCTACCGCGCCACGCCGCTCGACACGCTCGTCGACAAGGCGCTGTCCGGGGCGACGAAGGGTGTGCAGGCGATTGTTCCGGGTTCGTCCCCGCCGGCGTGCGCGCCAGTGATGGGCGATTGCGTGCCGGCCATGCCGCCCGAGACCGATCTCACCCACAAGCAGGGCTCGACGAGCCTTTAACGGTGTCCCACGGTTTCGCCAGGGCTTCGATCAGTCTTCGATCCGGTTTCAATACGGTTTCAGTTTCATCTTTCATAACATCATTACCCGCGCTTCGGACCATCACATGCTGCAACAGGAAACGACTATCGTGAACAAGCTGGGGCTGCACGCGCGCGCGTCGGCCAAACTGACGCAACTCGCGGGTAACTTCCAGGCGGAAATCTGGATGAGCCGCAATGGGCGGCGCATCAACGCGAAAAGCATCATGGGTGTGATGATGCTGGCCGCGGGTATCGGCAGCACAGTGCTGATCGAGACCGAAGGCTCCGACGAAAAGGAAGCGATGGACTCACTACTGAAACTCATCGCCGATAAATTCGGCGAGGGTCAGTAAAAGCGCCGCACACACCGGTTTGTCTGGGTCATCACGCCGCGGTCTACCGCGGCGTTTTTTTTAACCAGTCAGAATCATTTGTGTTGCGGCGCACACTGTCGAAGCGGGCGCTGAGCGGCTGCGGAATTTATAATGACTTGCAAGGTCTGAGAGCATTGCAGCGGTCTACCGCGGCATCACACAACTAGAGGAGGTGCGCGTGTCCTTCACGCTGCATGGAATTCCCGTGTCACGCGGTATTGCCATCGGGCGGGCCTATCTGATCGCCCCGGCTGCACTCGACGTCGACCACTATTTGATCGAACCTGCCCAGATCGAGGGTGAGGTCGAGCGTTTCCGCTCGGCCCAGCAACTCGTACATCAGGAGCTCGACGCATTGCGCGAAGATCTCGCGGCCGACGCGCCGAGCGAGATGGGCGCGTTCATCAACGTTCATTCAATGATCCTGAACGATGCGATGCTCGTCCAGGAAACCATCGACCTGATCCGCACGCGCCGCTATAACGTCGAGTGGGCGCTCACCGAGCAACTGGAGCGCCTGTCGCGCCACTTCGACGACATCGAAGACGAATATCTGCGCGAGCGCAAAGCCGATATCCAGCAGGTGGTCGAACGCGTGCTGAAGGCGCTGGCCGGCGCGTCGGCGGCGAGCCTTGTAGAGAGCGTGCACGGCACCTGCGACGAAATGATCGTGGTCGCGCACGACATCGCGCCCGCCGACATGATGCAGTTCAAGACGCAGACCTTCCAGGGCTTCGTCACGGATCTGGGGGGACGCACCTCGCATACGGCGATCGTCGCGCGCAGCCTCGGCATTCCGGCAGCGGTCGGCGTGCAGCACGCGAGCGCGTTGATCCGCCAGGACGATCTGATCATCGTCGACGGCGACCACGGCATTGTGATCGTCGATCCGGCGCCGATCGTGCTCGAGGAGTATTCGTACCGGCAAAGCGAGAAGGCGCTCGAGCAGCGCAAGCTGCAGCGCCTGAAATTCTCGCCTACGCAGACGCTGTGCGGCACGCGTATCGAGCTGTGCGCGAACATCGAATTGCCCGACGACGCCAAGGCGGCGGTGGATGCGGGCGCGACCGGCATTGGCCTGTTCCGCACGGAATTCCTGTTCATGAATCACAAGGATAAGCTGCCGGCGGAAGAGGAGCAGTTCGAAGCCTACAAGCGGGCCGTGGAGCTGATGAACGGGCTGCCGGTGACGATCCGCACCATCGACGTGGGCGCGGACAAGCCGCTCGATTCGATGAACAGCGGCGACGGCTACGAGACCGCGGCGAATCCCGCGCTGGGCTTGCGGGCGATCCGCTGGAGCCTGTCCGAGCCGCAGATGTTCCTGACGCAGTTGCGCGCCATCCTGCGCGCGTCGGCGTTCGGCACCGTGAAGATCCTGATTCCGATGCTCGCGCATGCGCAGGAGATCGATCAGACGCTCGACCTGATTCGCGAGGCCAAGCGGCAACTCGACGACGCAGGCCTTGCCTACGCGCCGAACGTGCAGGTCGGCGCGATGATCGAGATCCCGGCGGCGGCGATTGCGTTGCCGCTGTTTTTGAAGCGGCTCGATTTCCTGTCGATCGGCACCAACGATCTGATCCAGTACACGCTGGCGATCGACCGCGCCGACAACGCCGTCGCGCATCTGTACGATCCGCTGCATCCGGCGGTGCTGCACCTGATCGCCTTCACGCTGCGCGAGGCGAAGCGGGCGGGCGTGCCTGTGTCGGTGTGCGGTGAAATGGCGGGCGATCCGGCGCTGACGCGTCTGTTGCTCGGCATGGGGCTCACCGAGTTTTCCATGCATCCGAGCCAGTTGCTGGTCGTGAAGCAGGAGATCCTGCGCTCGCATGTGAAGACGCTGGAGAAGCCGGTGGCGGATGTGCTGGCGTCGTTCGAGCCCGAAGAGGTGCAGGCGGCCTTGAAGCGGGTGGCGCTGGTTTGAGTGGCGGCTCCCTCGCCGCGTGCGCGCGAGGGAACGTCCTCTTGCTTGAAACTTAACTACGATGCGCCGCGCCGCACACCGGGCAATCCGGCTGGCGCGCGACGCGCATCGTATTCCACTCCATGCGCAGCGAGTCGAGCATCATCAGGCGACCCACCAGCGGCGTGCCGATGCCGGCAATCACACGCAGTGCCTCGGCGGCCTGCATCGCGCCGATGATCCCCACGGTCGGCGCAAACACACCCATGGTCGAACAGGCCACTTCCTCGAACGGTTGATCTTCCGGAAACACGCACGCGTAGCAGGGCGACGTGGCGTCGCGGAAGTCGAACGTGCTGATCTGCCCGTCAAAGCGCAGCGCCGCACCTGACACAAGCGGCACGCGGTGCGCAAAGCACGCGCGGTTGATGGCGTGCCGTGTCGCGAAGTTATCCGTGCAATCGAGCACGACGGTCGCTTGCGGCACAGCCGCGTCGAGCCAGGCATCGTCGACGCGCTGCGCGACCGCATCCACCACCACCTCGGGATTGAGTTGCGCGATCGCGTCGCGACCGGATTCGACCTTGCTGCGACCCACCGACGCCGTCACGTGCAGGATCTGGCGCTGCAGGTTGGTGAGATCGACCGTGTCGGCGTCGACCAGCGTGAGCTTGCCGACCCCAGCCGCGGCCAGATACATCGCCGCCGGCGAGCCTAGTCCGCCGGCGCCGACGACGATTGCATGCGCATCGAGAAAACGCTGCTGAGCCTCGATGCCGAGTTCGTCGACGAGGATATGGCGGGAATAGCGGAGCAGTTGATCGTCGTTCATGGCGGGGCGCAGAGGTGAGTCGCGCGGTAACTGCAGACCGGCCAACCGTCTACGGGACAAGGTCAGGAATGGCCTGCTGCGCGAGTTTTCGTTCGGGTTATTTTAATCGCGCTGGGAAAAGACCTTCGCAGCGCGTGCTGCGAAGGTCCTTGAGGTGAGGCGTGCTGCTTAGTTGCTTTGCGAAGCCGGCACCGGCGCCGACGCCGGTTCTGCAGCCGATGCGCCCATGCCCGGAACCGGCGTGGTCGGCTTGACTGCCACCGGGGCCGAAGCGGATTGCTCCGGCTTGTTCTGCGCGAGACGGCGTTCGGAGAGCGACTTCGACTCCTGCACCGGCTTGCCTTCCAGCTTGTTCAGGCCTTGCTGCAGCATGAAGTCGTCGGCCGAGCCGAACTCGACCGGCTTACGGTCGCGGTCCTTCTGGCGTTGTTCCGGCGTCTTCTTGTCGTTCTGCTCTTCAAGCACCCGCAACTGGTCCATGCGGTCCTGCTCGCGCTGTTCCTGTTCTTTCTTCTCGTTCGGATCCTGCGTGTTCGCCAGGTGGTTCGAATAATCCACTTCGCGCGTCACGAGTGCGTCGTCCGGATCGCCGTCCGCGTATTGATCCACCGCGACATCCGGGCGAATGCCCTTGTTCTGGATCGAACGGCCGCTCGGCGTGTAGTAGTACGCCGTGGTCAGGCGCAGCGCGGTGTCGGCCGTCATCGGACGCACCGTTTGCACCGAGCCCTTGCCGAAGGTCGTCTTGCCGACGATCAGCGCACGATGCTGATCCTGCAGCGCACCGGCAACGATTTCCGACGCCGACGCCGAGTAGGCGTTGGTCAGCACGATCATCGGCACGGTCTTGAAGATCGGCGCTTCGTCCTTCAGCGGATCGCTGTCGAACGACGGCAGACGGTAGTTGTCGTAGGTGTCGCGATAGACCTGCTTCGAATCCGGGATCTGACCGTTAGTGGACACCACCACCGAATCCGGCGGCAGGAAGGCGCCCGCCACACCGACCGCGCTCTGCAACAGACCGCCACCGTTGTTACGCAGGTCGAGCACGAGACCCTTCAGGTTCGGCTGTTGACGCGCGATTTCCTGGAGCTTTTCAGCCAGATCGGGCGTGGTGCGTTCCTGGAAGCTGGTGATGCGGATGTACGCATAACCCGGCGCCAGAATCTTCATCTTCACGCTCTGCACCTTGATGATGGCGCGCGTGACCGTGAGCGGGAAGGTGCGGTCGTCGGTCTTGCGGAAGATGGTCAGCGTGACCTTGGTGCCCGGGTCGCCGCGCATTTGCTTCACGGCCTGGTCGAGCGTCATGCCGCGCACCGGCTTGTCGTTGATACGCGTGATCAGGTCGCCCGGCCGGATGCCGGCGCGGAACGCAGGCGTGTCTTCGATCGGCGAGATCACCTTGATCAGGCCGTCTTCCGACGAGATCTCAATACCGAGGCCCGCGAAGCGGCCCTTGGTCTGTTCCTGCAGTTCTTCGTAATCGGTCTTGTCGAGATACGACGAGTGCGGGTCGAGGCTCGACACCATGCCCTTGATAGCGGCCGTGAGGAGCTTCTTGTCGTCGACCGGTTCGACATATTCGTGCTTGATCTGTCCGAAAACTTCGGCAAAGAGTCGCAGCTGATCGAGCGGCAGCGGGGCGACCGCGCTGCTGGCGGGTTGCTGGGCCGAGGCGGAAAGTTGCAATGTTGCAAAAACGCCGGTAGCAAGGCCCGCGGCAATCAGGCCGATATTTTTCAGGTTCTTTCGCATAGAGTCTGTTGCGGTCGGAAGCGCGTGGCAGCGTCAAAGAGATGGGGACGGACAAGTATAACTGCACACCCGCTCAGGCAGTGCACAGCATAGTAATCGCAGTTCGACAGCGCGTGGCGTGCCAGGTTCTGGGGATTTGCGCTGGGGTGGAGAAGAAATGTGCGGTAACGGCGTGAATGGATGCTGTCCGGCCCCGGCAGCGAGCCTTGCGCTGCGCACCCCGGCCGCTTTGGGCCGGAGCACACGGCGTGTTTCCTGCAGTGTTGTATTGCGCTTTATGTGGCCAATGCCAAGGCAAGCAGGGCGGCCTGCGAGGCTTGTGCAAAGGCCAAAGAGCACCTTCGCGCAGGCCGCTCAGGAGCTCAAACGAGCGGCGCAGGCCCTTGCGCCATACGCCGCACGCCGGCCTTAGCCCGCCTTGCCTTGCTTCGCGACGGCCGCCTGGGCCTTCGCGATGGCTTCCTGGTCGCCCAGGTAGTAGTGCTTGATGGGCTTCAGGTTCTCGTCCAGTTCATACACGAGCGGCACGCCGTTCGGGATGTTCAGGCCGACGATGTCGTCGTCCGAGATATTGTCGAGGTACTTCACCAGCGCGCGGATCGAGTTGCCGTGCGCGGCGATCACCACCTTGCGGCCGGACTTGATGGCGGGCGCAATCGACTCGTTCCACATGGGCAGCACGCGCGCCACGGTATCCTTCAGGCACTCGGTGAGCGGCAACTGCTCGCGCGGCACCTTGGCGTAGCGCGGGTCGTTGTAGGCGGTGCGTTCGTCCGACGGGTCGAGCGCGGGCGGCGGCGTATCGTAGCTGCGGCGCCAGACCAGCACCTGCTCGTCGCCGAACTTCGCGGCGGTCTCCGCCTTGTTCAGGCCCGACAGCGCGCCGTAGTGGCGTTCGTTGAGGCGCCACGAATGGACCACCGGCAGGTACATCAGGTCCATCTGGTCCTGCACGTGCCACAGCGTGCGGATGGCGCGCTTCAGGACCGACGTGTAGGCGATGTCGAACGTGTAGCCCGATTCCTTCAGCAGCACGCCCGCCTGCTGCGCTTCACGATTGCCCTGCTCGGTCAGGTCGACGTCGACCCAGCCCGTGAAGCGGTTTTCCTTGTTCCACGTCGATTCGCCGTGGCGGATGAGAACGAGTTTGTACATAAGATGGCCGGTCGGTAGTAAGGAAGCGGTAAAGCGCGGCGGACACGGCCAAATGGGCCGTCGCCATCGCGTCAGTCGGTTATTTTATAATGGCAGGATTGCCTCATTCCGATTTCTCTCTTTTTCGGCGGATTTTCCGTGAAGTTCTTCACCGATTACACAAACCTTGTACTCATCGCGATCGTCCTCATCTCCGGTGGGTTGCTCCTGTGGCCGACCATCAGCCGCCGGGGCCGCGGCGGCCTGACCGCAGCCGCAGCCACCCAGCTGATCAACCGCCGCAACGCTGTAGTCATCGACCTGCGGCCGTCGGCGGAGTTCGCCAACGGTCATCTGCCCGCGGCCCGGCATCTTGAGTTTGCCGAGTTGCAGGCGAAGGTCGGTCAGCTCGTGAAGAACAAGAGCAACCCGGTGCTGCTGGTCTGCCAGACCGGCCAGCAGTCGAACAAGGCGGTACGCGTCGTGCAGGACGCGGGCTATGCCGAAGTCCATGTGCTCGAAGGCGGCCTGAACGCCTGGCAGCAAGCCGGCATGCCGGTTGTGAAACAAGGAGCAGCGAAGTGAACAAGGTAATCATGTACAGCACCCAGGTGTGTCCGTATTGCCAGATGGCCGAACGTCTTTTAAAGTCGCGCGGCGTCGAGAACGTCGAAAAGGTGCTGATCGACAAAGACCCGGCCCGGCGTGAAGAAATGATGAGCCGCACGGGTCGTCGCACGGTTCCTCAGGTGTTCATCGGCGAGACGCACGTGGGCGGCTATGATGACCTTTCCGCGCTTGATCGCGCGGGCGGCCTGATGCCGCTGCTCGAAGCAGCCTGAGCGTGCCTGCTGAAGAGGCAGCCTCGCGGCTGCCTTGCCGGCGGCCCGACGTTCGCTGAGGTTGCTCAGACGGCCGCGAGCAAGCAAAACAGTACCAAAACAAGCCGGTTCGTCGACGCCCGCGGTGGGCGGCGCGTATCGCACCGATCCGGCACGTCATGGAAGCATGGCGCGCCGAAATGACCATATTCAGGGAATACCCAATCATGTCCGACGAGAATAACCAGCCGTTCTTCAACATCCAGCGCATCTACCTGAAGGACATGTCGCTCGAGCAGCCGAATTCGCCGGCCATCTTCCTTGAACAGGAAATGCCGTCGGTCGAAGTGGAAGTCGACGTGAAGGCCGAGCGCCTCGCCGACACCGTGTTCGAAATCCTCGTCACCGGTACCGTGACGGCCAAGGTGTCGGACAAGGTGGCGTTCCTGATCGAAGCCAAGCAGGCTGGGATTTTCGACATCCGCAATATTCCGGCTGAGCAGATCGACCCGCTGGTCGGCATCGCGTGCCCGACGATCCTGTTCCCGTATCTGCGCTCGAACATCGCCGACGCGATCACGCGCGCCGGTTTCCCGCCGATCCACCTCGCCGAAATCAACTTCCAGGCCCTGTACGAGCAACGTCTCGCGCAGCTCGGCTCGCAAGACGGTGCGGCGCAGAACGGCGTCACGCACTAAGCGTCGCGCGCAGTGCCGGGTATGAAAGTCGCCGTTCTCGGCGCTGGTGCATGGGGCACCGCTCTCGCGGGCCATCTGGCTGTGCGGCACGATACGGTGCTGTGGGCGCGTGAACCGGCGCTGGTCGCCGAGCTTGCAGCCGCGCAGGAAAACGCCCGCTATCTGGCGGGCGTTGCTTTGCCGGCCGGGCTTCGCTACGAAGCGGATCTTGGCACGGCGCTCAGTCATGGACTCGCGGACGACGCGCTATGCGTCGTCGCCACGCCGGTGGCGGGCCTGCGCGGCTTGTTTCGGGCAATGCGCGACGCCGGCAAGGTGCCGGCTCACGTGGTCTGGCTCTGCAAGGGCTTCGAAGCGGATACGCAGTTGCTGCCGCATCAGGTGGTCGCCGCCGAGCTGGCCGGTCACGCCAGCAATGGCGTGCTGTCGGGCCCCAGTTTTGCACGCGAAGTGGGGCAGGGCTTGCCGGTTGCGCTGACTATCGCCAGTGCCTCGGCGGCTTGCCGCGAGCGGACCGTGGCGGCGTTTCATCACGGCGCCATGCGCATCTATACGGGCGACGACCTCGTCGGCGTGGAGGTGGGCGGTGCGGTGAAGAACGTGCTGGCCATCGCCACGGGCATTGCCGACGGGCTCGGGCTTGGGCTTAATGCACGCGCCGCGCTGATCACGCGCGGTCTTGCCGAAATGTCGCGCCTTGGCGTGACGCTTGGCGGCCGGGCAGAAACGTTTACCGGGCTCACCGGCCTCGGCGACCTGATTCTGACGGCCACCGGCGACCTGTCGCGCAATCGGACCGTGGGTCTGCAACTGGCTTCGGGACGCACCCTGGACGACATCCTCGGCGGCCTCGGTCATGTGGCAGAAGGCGTGCGTTGTGCGCAAGCCGTGCTGGCGATCGCACGGGCTCACTCGATCGAGATGCCGATCACTCAGGCGGTCTGCGCGGTGCTGTTCGACGGTGTCGCTGCACGCGATGCCGTTAGCGCGCTGTTGCGGCGCGACGCCAAAGCCGAATAAGGCATTCGTTCAGCGCGAGACGGGCGCGGTTTCGAGCGCCGGTCTGCTCCGCTGAACGCTTGCCTTCCCTTCGCTGTCCACGTCTTATCGACGTTTCGGATGGCGAGGTTCCCCATGCTCACATCAGGTCATTGTTCGCTCGAGGCGCGCGTCGTCGACATCACGACGCTGGCCTTCGACGCGATCGTCAACGCGGCGAATACCTCGCTGCTGGGCGGCGGGGGCGTAGACGGTGCGATCCATCGCGCGGCGGGGCGTGCGCTGTTACGCGAGTGCGAGACGCTCGGCGGCTGCGCCACGGGCGACGCAAAAATCACCGCCGGCTATCAGTTGCCGGCCAAACACGTCATCCATGCAGTGGGTCCGGTCTGGCACGGCGGCGGCCGAGGCGAGGCCGAACTGCTGGGGTCGTGCTACCGGCGCTCGCTCGAACTCGCGGGCGAGGCGCACTGCAAGAGCATTGCGTTTCCCGCCATCAGTTGCGGCGTCTACCGTTTTCCTGCGGATGACGCGGTACGGATTGCGCTCGACGCGGTGCTAGAGACATTGCCGCGCGTGCCGTCCATCGAGCGCGTGCTGTTCGCCTGCTTCGACGACGCGATGTTCGCGCGCTATCAGACTCAACTCGCCGCGCTGGCCGGGCGCCGTCAGGCGCCGCCTTCGAAGCCGGCTTGACGCCACGCCTCGAACACCACCACCGCGACCGTGTTCGACAGATTCAGGCTGCGGTTGCCGGGGCGCATCGGCAGGCGCACCCGCTGTTCAGCGGCGAACTGTTCCAGCACGCCAGCGGGCAGGCCGCGCGTCTCCGCGCCGAACACGAACCAGTCGCCAGGCAGGAACGCATGCGAGTGGAATGCGCCGGAGCCGCGCGTGGTGAACGCGAACATGCGCGCCGGATCAGGCGATTCGCTGGCCACGAACGCCGCCCAATCGGCATGCACATGCATCTGGGCGTACTCGTGATAGTCGAGCCCGGCGCGCCGCATCTTGGCATCGTCGAGCGGGAAGCCGAGCGGTTCGATCAGATGCAGGCTGGCGCCGGTATTGGCGCACAGGCGGATGACGTTGCCGGTGTTCGGCGGAATTTCGGGTTCGACGAGAACGACGTTAAACATGATATGAGCCAGTGGAAACTAGTTTTTCGGCGTGCGCAGGGCGACGAAGTTGGTCACGCGCCGGGCGCCGGCCGCCTTCAGCGCATGCGCGAGCGCTTCGAGGGTGGCGCCGGTGGTCATCACATCGTCGACGACGGCCACATGCAGGCCATGCACCGGCGCGTTGACCCGGAACGCCCGGCCGACGTTCTGGCGGCGCGCATCCAGATCGAGCCGCGACTGCGGCGCCGTCTCGATCACCCGCGCGAGCAGCGTGGCGTCGCTGCGCACTCGCAGCGCGCGGCCAAGCGGCTTCGCAATCTGCCATGCCTGGTTGTAACCGCGTTCGACGAGGCGCTTCGCCGCCAGCGGTACGGGCGCGATCACGTCGGGCCAGTGCGATGCGTCGAGCATATCGTCTGCGAGGCGGGCGAGCCGCTGCGCGAACTCGTCGGCCAGCATCAGCCGGGCGCGAAATTTCAGGCCCACAGCGAGTGTGTCGAGCGGCGCGCGGTAGTCGGCCAGGGCCAGCGTGGCCTCGAACGGCGGCGGCGTAGCAACGCAATCCGCACAGCGATAGCCCGCGCGCAGATCACGGCGCGAACGGGATAACGGCACCGCGCAAACTGTGCAGCGCAGACGCGTTTCATTCGCATAAGCCTCGTCGCACCCCCTGCACAGCGTGCTCTGCGACAAATTGCCGCATAACGCGCAGAGGTTCGGCAGGGCGGCGTGAGCGAGGCGCGGCCATGACGAACCGAGCCGGGTTGCAAACTCTGCAAGCCGGCCGCAAGGTGAAGAACGAGATGCCGGAAATCGCATCGGTGGGCCGCCCGCGAAGGCCTCCTGCGCTGAATGGAGGGGAGCGAGCGAGTATACTTCGAGCTCTTCGTCCGTGTGTCTCCCATGTCCCCATCTCCCGCAAAAACTAGCCGTCCGGCCTATGATTCCCGGCGCCTTCAGCGGATTTTCGACCGCCGCGCCGCGACCTTCGACGAGGTTGCATTCCTGCCGCGCGAGATCGCCCAGCGCATGCGCGAGCGCCTCGACTACATCAAGGTCAACCCGGCCAGCGTCCTCGACGCGGGTTGCGGCGCGGGCGACGACCTGCCGGGCCTGCGCGAGCGCTTTCCGCAGGCGCCCGTGTTCGGCACCGACCTTTCGCAGGCGATGCTCGGCCGCGCGCTGCGGCACGACGCCGGCGACACGAGCTGGCGGCGCTTTCTGCCGGCGTCGATCGGCAAGGCGCTGGGCGCGCGCGGTCCGCGCTTCGCCCAGGCCGATTTCTCGGCCTTGCCGTTTGCGGCCGGCGCATTCGAATTCATCTGGTCGAACCTCGCCTTGCACTGGCACTCGCGGCCCGATCTGGTGTTTCCAGAGTGGCAGCGCGTGCTCAAGGTAGGAGGTCTACTGATGTTCAGCACGCTCGGTCCCGATACACTGAAGGAGTTGCGCGGCGCTTATGCCGAAGTGGAGGCCGCGCACGGGGTGCCGTCCGCCAGGCATGTGATCGATTTTGTCGACATGCACGATCTGGGCGATATGCTGGTGGAGAGCGGCTTTGAAATCCCGGTGATGGACCAGGAGACGATCACGATCACCTACAAGTCGCCGCAGTCCCTGCTTGCGGATGTGCGCCGCTGGGGCGCTTACCCGTTCCAGCGCGAGTCGGACAACCCGGCCGCACGGCGTCTGCACAAGGCGCTGCTCGGGGCGTTGGAAGCGCGCCGCCGTGCCGACGGCACGCTTCCTTTGACCTTCGAGGTGATCTACGGACATGCCTGGAAAGCGGTGCCGCGCATGACCGCGGAAGGACACGGAATCGTGCGTCTCGAAGACATTGGACGCGGCCCGTCGAAGAATCGTTGAGGCGGAAAGAGGGCATCTGTTATGCCTGAAATTACGGGGGCAAAAGTGCCTCCCGAGGCGCGTCAAAATGGCGCAGAGGCTTGTCAGGCCTGGCTTCCAGGCCGATAGGCCGTTGCTTGTGGATGCCATTGAACGCGCCTATAATGCGTCAGTTTGTCGCTCGGAGTTCCCACTTCCGCGGCGGCAGGCCCGAGGGGCTGGACAGCAGGGCAGGGCGGCACGAACTGAGTAACAGGCAAGGTTAAGAGGCAACTCGCAGGAGACAGCGATGGCGTCATCTGATCTGCTGGCGGAGTCGGAACCGGTCCTCAAGGACTGGACGATGAAACGCAACTGTTCGGTGTCCCCTAAGCAGTTTGTATGCTTCTATCTGTCGCTTGCGGTGGTCTCGCTGGTAATCGCTTTCATGCTGGATCTGATCGGCGCCTGGCTGGTGTTGCCGTTCACTGGCATCGAGTTGCTGGCGGTCGGTATCGCTTTTGCAATATACGCGCGTCATGCTGTGGACTACGAACGCATCAGGCTGTTTCCGAACCGGCTCGTGATCGAACGGGTTAGTGCGGAGCAAGTCACGCAGTTCGAATTCAATCCACGCTGGGTGCAGATTGAGCCGGGCGCAACGCCGCGTGACCACATCAAACTGGTCTCGCGTGGCCAGACGATCATGATCGGGCAACACCTCGCGCAGTATCGGCGCGCGCAATTTGCAGGCGAATTGCGCATGTGGCTCAGGCGTTGTTAAGACGCCTTGAGGCTCGCGCCGTTCAGGGGGCGCGCGAGACAGCCTTCCAGCGGGGTCGAGGGTTTGAATGGAAAATTTGGGTAAGGAAGCTATGAAAACAATCAAGCGAGCCCTCATGGGCGGGCTGGCGCTTACCGGGCTGCTCTTTGCCGGCGCTGCGCTGGCAGTAGGCGACAGTCCGGGCGGCCCCGCCGTCAACGAGATCAACCTCCAGCCGCCTGCAACCGCTATCGCTGAGGAGCTCTATCACCTGCACACCTTCATGTTGATCCTCTGTACGGTGATCTTCGTGGGCGTGTTCGGCGTGATGTTCTATTCGGTCTTCGCTCACCGCAAGTCGAAAGGCCACAAAGCCTCCCATTTCCACGAAAGCACCACCGTCGAAATTATCTGGACGATCGTCCCATTCATCATCGTCGTGCTGATGGCGCTCCCCGCCACCAGAACGGTCGTGGCGATGAAGGACACCACGAACTCCGATCTCACCATCAAGGTGACCGGCTATCAGTGGAAGTGGGGCTATGACTACGTGAAGGGTCCGGGCGAAGGCATCAGCTTCCTGTCCACCCTCAGCACGCCGCGCGCCGAAACCGACGGCCAGCAGCCCATCTCCGATACGTATCTGCAGGAAGTCGACAACCCGCTCGTGGTGCCGGTCGACAAGAAGATCCGCATCATCACCACCGCTAACGACGTGGTCCACTCCTGGTACGTGCCGGCCTTCGGCGTGAAGCAGGATGCGATTCCGGGCTTCGTGCGCGACACGTGGTTCAAGGCCGACAAGACCGGCACCTTCCGCGGCTTCTGTACCGAACTGTGCGGCAAGGAACACGCCTTCATGCCGGTTGTGGTCGAAGTGCTTTCGGCTGACGACTATGCAAAGTGGGTCGACGACCAGAAGAAGAAAATGGCCGCCGGCGCTGACGATCCGAACAAGACCTACACCATGGCCGAGTTGATGGAGCGCGGCGGCAAGGTCTACGCGTCGAACTGCGCGGTCTGCCACCAGCCCACCGGCAAGGGTGCAGGCGCGTTCCCGGCGCTCGACGGCAGCAAGATCGCCAACGGCCCGATCGCGCAACACGTGAGCATCGTGCTGAAGGGCAAGAACGTGATGCCGTCGTGGGCGCCCACCCTGAACGACGTCGAAATCGCGTCTGTTATCACCTTCGAGCGCAACTCGTGGGGCAACCACACGGGCGACATTCTCCAGCCGAAGCAGGTGGCGGACGCTCGCAACGGCAAGCTGCCGGAAGGCGGCGACCACCTTGCGGACGCAGCGGCAGGCGCGAGCGGCGCCGCCGCGCCCTCCGACTCAGGCGCCGCCAGCGGTGCGGCCCCGGCCGCCGGCGGTTCGGACAGCGCGGCGTCGCAACCGCAAGCCGCATTGCCGGCCAACGTCTACTTCGAAACCGGCAAGAGCACGCTGCCGGACGACGCGAAGGCCGCGGTCGACGCGGCTGCGGACTACGCCAAGGCGCATCCCGATGCGAAGTTCACGCTGTCGGGTTTTACTGATGCAACCGGCTCGGCCGAGGTCAACGCGAAGCTGGCCAAGAGCCGCGCGGAAGCCGTGCGCGATGCGCTGAAGGCGGCCGGCATTGCCGAAGACCATATTATTTTGAAGAAACCGGAAACGGTCACCGGCGGTAGCGACGCCAAAGAAGCCCGGCGAGTCCAGATCAGCCCGGCTGCCTGACGTGTTCATGTCAGTACCGCAGAATTAGCTTTAGGAGATTGTCATGTCTAGCGTTGGACACGATGTAGTTGCGGGCCACGAGCACGTCCATGGCGACCCCCATGCGCATGGGACGCCGCATGGCTGGCGTCGCTGGCTGTATGCCACGAACCACAAGGATATCGGTACGCTGTACCTGATCTTCTCGTTCACCATGTTCCTGTCCGGGGGCGTGATGGCGCTGTTGATCCGTGCCGAACTGTTCGAGCCGGGCCTGCAGATCATGCGCCCCGAGTTCTTCAACCAGTTGACCACGATGCACGGCCTGATCATGGTGTTCGGTGCGATCATGCCGGCCTTCGTCGGCTTCGCGAACTGGATGGTGCCGCTGCAGATCGGCGCGTCGGACATGGCCTTCGCCCGCATGAACAACTTCAGCTTCTGGCTGCTGCCGGTGGCGGCGGTGCTGCTGGTGGGTTCGTTCTTCGCGCCGGGCGGGGCAACCGCTGCGGGCTGGACGCTGTACGCGCCGCTCTCCACGCAGATGGGACCGGGCATGGACTTCGCGATTTTCGCGGTCCACTTGATGGGCGCCTCGTCGATCATGGGCGGGATCAACATCGTCGTGACGATCCTGAACATGCGCGCGCCGGGCCTGACGCTGATGAAGATGCCGATGTTCGTCTGGACGTGGCTCATCACCGCTTACCTGCTGATTGCCGTGATGCCGGTTCTGGCCGGTGCGATCACCATGCTGCTGTTCGACCGCCACTTCGGCACCTCGTTCTTCAACGCAGCGGGCGGCGGCGACCCGGTGATGTACCAGCACATCTTCTGGTTCTTCGGGCACCCCGAGGTCTACATCATGATCTTGCCGGCGTTCGGGATCGTCTCGCAGGTGATTCCGGCGTTCTCGCGCAAGCCGCTGTTCGGCTATAGCTCGATGGTGTACGCCACGTCGTCGATCGCGATCCTGTCGTTCATGGTCTGGGCGCACCACATGTTCGCCACCGGCATGCCGGTGACGGGCCAGCTGTTCTTCATGTACGCCACCATGCTGATTGCCGTGCCGACCGGCGTGAAGGTGTTCAACTGGGTGGCCACGATGTGGCGCGGTTCGCTGACCTTCGAAACGCCGATGCTGTTCGCGGTGGGCTTCCTGTTCGTGTTCACGTTCGGCGGTCTGACGGGCCTGATGCTCGCCATGGCGCCGCTCGACATCCAGTATCACGGCACCTACTTCGTGGTGGCGCACTTCCACTACGTGCTGGTGGCGGGCTCGCTGTTCGGGCTCTTCTCCGGCTGGTACTACTGGTCGCCGAAGTGGACCGGCTGGATGTACAACGAGACGCGCGGCAAGATCCACTTCTGGGCCTCGATGATCTTCTTTAACCTCGCCTTCCTGCCGATGCACTTCGTGGGTCTCGCAGGCATGCCGCGTCGTTACGCAGACTACCCGGCGCAGTTCACCGACTGGAACCAGGTCATCACCATCGGCGCGTTCGGCTTCGGCCTCGCTCAGGTGTACTTCCTGTTTGCGGTTGCCCTGCCGGCTTACCGCGGCGGTGGCGAACTCGAGAAGGCGAGCGACAAGCCGTGGGATGGCGCGACGGGCCTCGAATGGACCGTGCCGAGCCCGGCTCCGTTTCACACGTTCGAAAACCCGCCGACGGTCGAGTAAGCGTGGTTGTATCGCGATAGGCCTGGTCCTGGCGCAAGCCGGACCGGGTGCAACGAAGGCGTAGCGCCGCGAAGTCTTAAAGTGGCAGAGCGACGCTCCATTGGTGAAGTACCGAGAAACTCCAGCATGACCCGGAATCCACTACAACGACGTACGCCTGAGGAAATCCGCGCGGGCAACCTGCGGCTCGGTTTGCTCATGCTGGCCATCGCCGCTGCGTTTTTCGTGGGTATCTTCGTCAAGCGGAGCTTTTTCTCCTGAAGACGATCGCGCAATGAGTGACAACGGCGGTAGCGGTGGTGGCCCTGCTGCAGGGAAAGGCAGCTTCAGCCAGTCGATGAAAGCCGTGTTCTGGGCGTTTTTCGGCGTGCGCAAACGGCGCGACCTGGAATCGGACGCCACCCAGCTCAATCCGCTCCACGTGCTGGCGGCGGCGCTGATCGGTGCGGCGATTTTTATCGGCATCCTGATTCTGGTGGTACGCGCGGTGGTGGGCTAAGGCGCCCGGCGCGCAGTAGAGGGAAACAGCAAAAGCGGTAGCACCGGGCCGGACACAGCCCCGAAATTAGAGTGAAGCGGTGCGGTATCGACGCACCGCCGGAGAGACAGCCGGACCCATCCGGATCGAGCGGAACAACTGGACTGAAGTGGAGAATCAAGAATGAGCGGTCAAAACGAGAGCCCGTACTATTTCGTACCGCATCCGTCGCGGCATCCGATCAGCGCGGCCATCGGGCTGCTGGTCATGCTGTCATCGCTTGCGGCCTGGATCAACGGCGAAAGCTGGGCGCCGATTACGGTGCTCGCCGGTTTGTTGTGGCTGCTCTACACGTTGTGGCACTGGTTCGGCGACGCGATCTCCGAATCCGAAGGTGGCATGTACGGCAAGAACGTCGACAAGTCGTACCGTTGGAGCATGAGCTGGTTCATCTTCTCCGAAGTCATGTTCTTCGGCGCGTTTTTCGGCGCGCTGTTCTACGCCCGTGAAATTGCGCTGCATGAACTGGGCAGCCTCGACTACAAGCTGATCTGGCCTGACTTCACGGCGGTGTGGCCGAACATCGGACCGGCAACGCTCGTGTCCCACTTCAAGTCGATGCAACCGTGGCCGGTGCCGACCATCAACACGGCGTTGCTGCTGTCCTCGGGCGCGACGCTGACGGTGGCTCACCATGCGCTGCGCGAGAACCATCGCAACAAGACCATTGCGTGGCTGGCCGCGACGGTGTTGCTGGGACTGTGCTTCCTGTTCCTGCAAGGTTTCGAGTACTACCACGCGTACAACGAACTGAACCTGACGCTGGCCTCAGGCGTGTATGGTTCGACGTTCTTCCTGCTGACCGGCTTCCACGGCTTCCACGTGTTTCTGGGCGGCACGATGCTGACGGTGGTGCTGGTGCGTGTGATCCGCGGCCACTTCACGGCGGATCACCACTTCGCCTTTGAAGGGGCGGCCTGGTACTGGCACTTTGTGGACGTGGTGTGGCTCGGGCTGTACGTTGTCGTGTACTGGCTGTAAAGCTTGACGGGCCTGCGCGCGGTCATTGTTACCCGCTACGCGCAGGCGTCTGGATTGCCGGGTTCGCTGCAAGCGGCGGAGCCCACGAGTAGTATGCAGGCTGATGCAGCGCCGCCCTCGACCCTGTCAGGGCGGCGTTTTGCTTCTGGCGGGCGCTCAATCGCGCCGCCTATGAGCATGGCTTAGCGGCCGTAAGGAATGCCGGTCGACTGGATCCACCCCATCCAGTGAGCAAACAGGATGAAGAGGAACAGCGAGATCGACAGGCCCACGCGAGTGGCCAGCGACCAGACCATGCGTTTCGTCTTGCCCTTGTCGTGCATCATGAAGTACAGCGCCGAGGCCATACTGGCAATGATCAGGGCAAAGGCGATGGGAACGATAATGTGCATGAAATCAGCTGAAATTCAGGAGCGCAAAGGCAAGATGGTTATTATCGCACCGTGCGTTGCGCCGCGTATGGCCCTGGGGCCGGCACGATGAAGATCCGCTGGTTGCCGGCACTGCTGATCCTGATCGTCGTGGCGGTGACGGTGCGGCTGGGTTTCTGGCAGCGCGATCGCGCGCATCAGAAAGAGGCTCTGCAGGCCCACATCACGCAGTTCGAAAACGCGCCGGCCGAGCCGCTCAGCGGCGCGCCGGTTGCGCTGAAGGATATCGAATTTCACCGGGTGCGCGCACGCGGCAGCTTCGTCGCCGACAAGGTGGTGTATCTCGACAATCGCCCGTATAACGACCAGCCGGGCTTTTACGTCGTGATGCCCTTTAAACTCGCCGATGGCGGTTACGTGCTGGTCAATCGCGGCTGGTTGCCGCGCAACATCGCCGATCGCACCACTATCGCACCGTACGTCACGCCGGCAGGTCAGATCGAGATCGAAGGCATTGCGCGCGCCGATGCAACCCGCGCGTTCGAACTGGGGCAGGGCGGCTCGGCCGCGCACCAGTTGATCCGGCAGAATCTGGATGTGAGCGCGTACGCTGCGGAGACCGGGTTGCCGCTGCAGCCGTTCGTGATCCAGCAGTTGAGCGACGATGGCGACAAGCTGGTGCGCGACTGGCCGGCGCCGGACACCGATGTCGAGCGCAACTACGGCTACATGCTGCAATGGTGGGGCATGGCAATCGCGGCGCTGGCCTTCGGTCTCTATGCCGCGCGGCGCGCAGCAAAGAAAGAGCACGCGCCCAGCACCTAACATTTAAAGAGGTTTTGTAGTGTCGACGCAATCTCCCCGTTCGCCGCAAGCCGGCAAATCCGCTGGCCCGGCCGTGATGCCCGGTCAGCCCCACGGCAAAGGATCGTGGCATCGCGGCCGCTGGATGATGCTGCTGATCGCGCTCGTCTGCGCCGCGCCGGTAATCGGCTCGTACTTCACGTACTACGTCATCAAACCCACCGGCGGCAGCACGAGTTACGGCGCGCTGGTCGAGCCGCAGCGGCCGATTCCCGAGGGCCTGGTCGTGACGGGCGACGACGGCAAGCTGCTGGCGCTCGCCTCGCTGCGCGGCAAATGGCTGCTGGTTTCCGTCGACAGCAGCGCCTGCGACAAGGCTTGCGTCACCAAGCTGTATTTCATGCGCCAGGTGCGCGCGACGCAAGGACCGGAGCGTGAGCGGGTGGTCGAGGTCTGGCTGCGCACCGACGCCGGCAACGTGTCGGACGTCATCGAAAAAGCCTATCCGGACACGCGCAAGCTGATCGCCGACCCGGCCGCGCTGACCGCCTGGCTGCCGGTCGATGCCGGCACGAGCCTCACCGATCACATCTTCGTGGTCGATCCGAACGGCAATCTGATGATGCGTTTCCCGAAAGATCCGAACCCGAGCAAGATCAAGGGTGACATCACGAAGCTGCTGAAGTGGTCGAGCATCGGCTGATGCGGCGTTTTATCGCATGCCGGAGTGCACCGCGGAGTGGACCGCCTGTAGCACCATCGGCCGCACCGTTTATCGCGAGAAGGTAGAGAGATGTTCGTACTGCAACTGGGCCTGATCGGCTTGTGCATAGCGTTGTTGCCGCTGTCCTACGTATGGGTCAAGGCCGACGACAATAAATTCCGCAAGCTGGTCTGGGTCACCACCTTCATGACGCTGGACCTCGTGATGTTCGGCGGCTTCACGCGCCTCACCGACTCCGGTCTCGGCTGCCCGGACTGGCCCGGTTGCTACGGGACGTCCTCGCCCTTCATCGCGCACGCCGCGATCGCCGCGGCTCACCAGGCCATGCCTACCGGGCCCGTCAGCATGACCAAGGCGTGGATCGAAATGATCCACCGCTACTTCGCGATGGCGATCGGCGTGCTGATCGTCGCGCAGACGCTGATCGCATGGGTGGCGCGTATCAAGCGGCGTCCGCTGCATGTGTCGCCCTGGTGGCCGACCTCGCTGCTCCTGCTGATTCTGGTGCAGGGCGCGTTCGGCGCGTGGACCGTGACGCTCAAGCTGCAACCGGTGATCGTGACGACGCACCTGCTGCTGGGCCTCGCCTTGCTCGGCACGCTCGGTTGGCTGGCGGCGCGCCAGACGCCGCTGCCTGCCTACGAGCCCGAGGTCGCGCACTGGCGTGCGGCGGCGCTTGCCGGCCTGGCGCTACTGATCGTGCAGATTGCGCTGGGCGGCTGGGTCAGTACGAACTACGCGGTGCTGGCCTGCACCGACTTCCCGACCTGCAACGGCCAATGGATTCCGCCGATGGACTTCGCCCACGGTTTCCACCTGTGGCGCGCGCTTGGCATGACCGGCGACGGCGAGATGATCACCCAGGATGCGCTGGTGGCGATCCACTGGACCCACCGGACCTTTGCGATCGTGGTGGTCGCCTATCTGCTCTGGTTCGCGCTGAAGGTGCGCCGCTTCGAATCGCTGCGGCGTCCCGCCAACGGCGTGTTGCTGGTGGTGCTGATCCAGTTCGTCACGGGCCTCTCCAACATCGTCCTGCAATGGCCGTTGGCCGTTGCAGTCGCCCATAACGGTGGCGCCGCAATCCTGCTGCTCCTGCTCGTTATGCTAAACTTTCGGATCGCTTATAGCCGTCCCGGCCGCGCCGCGTTGCCCGCGCGCGATGCCGCGCCAGCGTGACCCTCATGGACAGCACAACTCTTTCCCAGACCCCCGGTAGCCGGATCTCCCAATACATCGCGCTGACCAAGCCGCGCGTGACGCAGCTTGCCGTGTTCTGCGCGGTGATCGGTATGTTCCTCTCCACGCCCGGCATGGTGCCGTGGACCGTGCTGATCGGCGGCACCGTCGGCATCTGGCTGCTGGCCGGCGCGGCCTTCGCCATCAATTGCCTCGTCGAACAGAAGATCGACGCGAAGATGCGCCGCACCTCGTGGCGTCCGTCGGCACGCGGCGAAATCACCACGGGGCAAATCCTGCTGTTTTCGGCGGTGCTCGGCGGCCTTGGCATGTGGACGCTTTATACGTTCGCCAATCCGCTGACCATGTGGCTGACGATCGCCACTTTCGTCGGCTATGCCGTTATCTACACGCTGCTGCTCAAGCCGGCCACGCCGCAGAACATCGTGATCGGCGGCGCTTCGGGTGCCATGCCGCCGGCGCTGGGCTGGGCCGCAGTCACGGGCCACGTGCCCGGCGATGCATGGATTCTGGTGTTGATCATCTTCGTGTGGACGCCGCCGCATTTCTGGGCGCTCGCGCTGTATCGCCGCAAGGACTACGAAAACGCCGGCCTGCCGATGCTGCCGAACACCCATGGCGAGCAGTACACGCGGCTGCATATTTTCCTGTATTCCGTGATCCTGTTCGCGGTCACGTTGATGCCGTTCATCTCCGGCATGAGCGGCGTCGTTTATCTGCTGGCCGCGGTGCTGCTCGGCGCCGTGTTTCTCGCCTACGCGTGGAAGATCTATCGGGAGTACTCCGATACACTCGCGCGTCAGTTGTTCCGTTATTCGATCATTTATCTGTCGCTGCTGTTCGCCGCGCTGTTGATCGATCACTATGCACGTGTCCTGATCGGCGCGTAACACCATGCTCACAAACCGGCTAGCGCGCCTCGCGCGCGCCGCCATGATGGCCTGTGCGCTCGGCGGCGCGCTACTGGCCTCTGGCTGCGGCAAACCCGCTCCCTCGTTCCAGAACGTCGACATCACCGGCAATGCGCAGTTCGGCACGGACTTCTCGTTGCCCGACACCACCGGTAAGACTCGCACGCTCGCGGACTACAAGGGCAAGGTGGTGGTACTGTTCTTCGGCTACACGCATTGCCCGGACGTCTGTCCGACGACGATGGCCGAGCTTTCGCAAGCGCTGCAGCAACTCGGACCCACGGATGCCAGCCGCGTCCAGGTGTTGTTCGTCACCGTCGATCCCGAGCGCGATACCGCGGCGCTGATCGCGCAGTATGTGCCGGCCTTCAATCCTTCGTTTGTCGGCTTGCGTCCCGCCGACGAGGCGCAGCTCACCAAGGTGACAAAGGACTTCCGCGTCTACTACGCGAAGGTGCCGGGCAAGACGCCCGACAGCTATACGATGGACCACACGGCTGCGAGCTATGTCTTCGACCCGGACGGCAAGCTGCGGCTCTTCGCCCGCGATGGTCAGGGCGCCGCGCCCTGGGTGCACGATATCAAGCTGCTGCTCGATTGAGGCTGGATGCCATGCGCGTGCTCCCGGCACGCGCATGGCGACCCGCTATTTCTTTTCGTTCTGTTGATCCCTGTTGGTCTCGAAGCATCACACCCGGAGTCGGCAGATTCAGCCCCGGTGCTCACGCATCGCATCCCCGTACGCCCCACGGCATACCGATATGAGATCGTGATATTTCACTTCTCGCCGGCCCTATGAGACCATTTGCGGTCCAGTCGGCGGTACGCAATACGCCGCCGGCCTTTCACCTGAATCTGACACCGATCAGAACCAACGAGAACACCATGCAGCGCAGAAATATCCTGAAAGCCCTCTCCGCAGTTGTCGCTACCGCCGCATTCGTCACCAGCTTCTCCGCTCATGCCGATGACAAGGTCATCAAGGTCGGCACCATCAGCGGTCCCGATGCGCAAATCTGGGCCGTGGTCCAGAAAGTGGCGCAGCGCGAAGGCCTGAACGTGAAGGTCATCGAATTCAACGATTATGTGCAGCCGAACGCCGCGCTCGACGCCGGCGATCTGGATGCCAACAGCTTCCAGCACCAGCCCTACCTCGACAGCCAGGTGAAGCAGCGCGGCTACAAGATCGTCAGCGCCGGTCTCACCTACATCTCGCCGCTCGGCATCTACTCGAAGAAGATCAAGTCGCTGAAGGACCTGCCGCAGGGTGCGAAGGTCGCCGTGCCGAACGATCCGTCCAATGAGAACCGCGCGCTGCTGTTGCTGCAGGCGCAGGGCGTGCTCAAGCTGAAGGCCGGCGCCGGCACGAACGGCAACAGCGCGACGCCGCTCGACGTTGCCGACAATCCGAAGAAGGTGAAGCTGGTCGAACTGGATGCGGCGCAATTGCCGCGCTCGCTGTCCGACGTCGACGCCGCTGCCATCAACACCAACTACGCACTTGCCGGCGGCTTGCAGCCGACCAGGGATGCCATCGCGCTCGAGGACATCCACAGCCCGTACGCGAACCTGATTGCCGTGCGCACCCAGGACAAGGACAAGCCGTGGGTGAAGAAGCTGGTGGCGGCTTATCAATCGGAAGACGTGCGCCAGTTCATCAAGACGCAGTTCAAGGGTTCGGTGGTGCCGTCGTTCTAAGCACGGCGTAGACCGCGACAGCGGGCCGCGAAACACCAGGCGCCATGGATGACCATGGCGCTTTTTTTACGCCACCCGAACCAACCCGCGCCATCGAAACACTGCGCCTCGCTCTGGCCACGTCGCAGATGCTGGATAATTCGCCACGCCTGTTCTACGAGGATTGCTGCATGGCTTCACAGGACTCAATGGCGCGCCTCACTGCGCCGCGCATTTTCCTGATCTTCCTGAAACTGGGCCTTACTTGCTTCGGCGGTCCGGTCGCGCATATCGGCTTCTTCCGCGATGAATTCGTCAAACGGCGGGCATGGCTGAGCGACGAAGCATTTGCCGATATCGTTGCGCTCTGCCAGTTCATGCCGGGACCGTCGAGCAGCCAGGTCGGCATCGCACTTGGGCTGAGACAGGGTGGTCTCGCTGGTGCGTTTGCCGCGTGGCTCGGCTTTACCTTGCCGTCCGCGGTTTTGTTGTGGGCGTTTGGGCTCGTGATGACGCACTACGGCGCCGGCGCCGCCTCCGCCGGCTGGTTGCATGGCCTCGGACTGGCCGCCGTAGCGGTCGTCGCGCAAGCACTCTGGAGCATGGCTCGCACGCTCTGTCCGGATTTGCCGCGGCTGGCAATTGCTGCAGTGGCTGCGGCCATGATGCTCAGCGGCGCGACGCCGTTGATGCAAATTGCCGCACTGCTGGTCGGTGCACTGGCGGGCTGGTTGCTGCGACACCGCTTGCCCGTACCGGGTAGCGCGGGTGAGCCGATCACGAGGAGTACCGCGGCGCATCCTGCACTCGTGCTCGCGCTGTTTGCGGCGCTGCTGTTCGGGTTGCCGGCCATGGCGGCACTCTCGGGCAGTTACGCGCTGCATCTGTTCAGCAGTTTCTTTCGGGTGGGTTCGCTGGTTTTCGGCGGCGGTCACGTCGTGCTGCCCTTGCTCGAGTCAGTCGTGGTGCCGGCCGGCTGGGTTCGGCCCGACGCTTTTATCGCCGGTTACGGTGCTGCTCAAGCGGTGCCGGGCCCGCTCTTCACCTTCGCGGCTTTCCTCGGCAGCGTTTCCAGCCAGCAGCCGGCGGGCATTGTCGGAGCGGCAATCGCGGTGGTCGCCATCTTTCTGCCTTCGTTTCTGCTCGTGGTTGGCGTGGTGCCCCTGTGGGACCGGCTGCGCTCGGTGCGCTGGGTGCGTTACGCGCTACTGGGTATCAATGCCGCCGTCGTTGGCTTGCTGGGCGCAGCGTTCTACTCGCCGCTTTGTGTTCATTCACTCCGCAGCCTCACCGACGTTGCCTTTGCTGCCGCTGCGCTGGTGCTGCTGTGGGCACTGCGTACGCCCCCATGGCTGGTGGTGGCATTGGCGGCGGCGGTGGGGGAGTTGATTTTCTAGATTCTCTTCGAGCTGCAGCCCCCCAAGCCCCTCTACAGATCGCGCTCCCAGCGCTCCACCGTCAGGTCATGGCCGAAGCGTAGCTCCGGCGTCGAGCTGGCGCAGATAAACCCGGCGCGCTCGCAGAGCCGCCGCGATTCGGCGAGCGTGGTGACGGTCGAGAGCGTCAGCTTGGTATAGCCCGCGCGTCTCGCGAATCGCGCGCATTCGTCGACCAGTTGCGTGCCGATACCGAGGCGGCGCATATCGGGCTCGATGTACAGCAGTTCGACCCGCGCAACCGTGGCCGACACGCCCATCACCATGGCTGAACCGACAATCGAATTGTCCTGTTCGGCGATCCAGCAGGTCTCGCGTAGCGGATCGCGATTCAGCGTGAAGTCCGCGACCGTCTTCGCGAGCCATCCTTCGAAGGATTGATCCCAGCCGTGTTCGCTGGCGAACAATATGGCTTGCCGGTGCACCAGCCAGCCATATTCGCCGCCGCGCGGCGCCCGCAAGGTGATGATGCCGCGCCGCGGCTGATCGTCGAGCAGCCGTTCGACGAGCTTCATGGCGCCGATCAGTTGCTCCTGCGAACTGTCTGCGAGCCGTTCCAGCACCGACAGCACTTCTTCGATGGCGGCGCAGTCGAGCGGTGCATAAGCGGCATGACCCTCGTCGGTAAGCGCGATGAGCGACTGACGCGCGTCGCTTTCCGAGGGACGCCGGGTGATCAGGTTGCGGCGCTCGAAGCTCGTCAGCAGACGGCTCAGATAGCCGCTGTCGAGTCCCAGGTTGCGCGTCAGTACCGCGGCGGTTTGTGCGCGTTCGCGTGCCAGTTCATGCAGCACGCGCACTTCGGTCAATGAGAACGCGCTTTTTTGCAGGCGCTCATGCAGTGCGCCGACGTGCTTCGTATAGAAGCGGTTGAAGTGGCGAACTGCCTCAGCGCGCCGCAGCGCTGTGGGATCGGTCAACGTACGGCTCTCCGGGGGTTTTCGTGAGTGTCACACAGCGGGATATTGGCTGCCATCCTATATAAAAACGGAAAATATTGTGCTCCAGCCGCATCGCAAGGCATTAGTAAGACGAAACTAGCAAGGTGATGTTAAGCGCTCTGTGCGGTAGCGAACCAGTGGTTCGCTACTGGGCCTGAAATGATGCCGAATACGGGTAAATACCGATCATCGAAGATGCCCGGAAAATCGCTGTAAATCACGCTAAATCCCTTTCCCATCAAGGCTTTGAGGGCGATCTGCGAGGCCTGAAACAACTCGATTGACTGGTATTATGGTGGTTATATAATGGGCTCTCCTTTCGTAGCCCGTGCTCGTCCTTTCGACCCATCCGAGTCCCATGGAAACACGCTGGTCCGCATTGATGCCTGACGCTCGCAACGTCACGCCGCTCTACCTGCAACTCGCGCGCAACCTGGCCACGGCGATCCACTGTGGCGTCTGGTCGGCGGGCGAGGCGTTGCCGTCGGAGCGTACGTTGTCGGATGCGATTGGCGTGTCGCGCATTACCGCGCGCAAGGCGATTGAGCTGCTGGTCGAGCAAGGCCTGATCCGGCGTGCGCGAGGAGCGGGCAGCTTCATCACGCCGCGCGTCGAAGATCCGCTGTCGCGGCTCACCGGCTTCACGAAAAAGATGCAGCAACGCGGCTTTCGTCCGGACTCGGTCTGGCTCGAGCGCGGCATCCGCGCGGCGAATCGCGACGAACTGGTGCACCTCGGCCTGTCGCCGGGCGCGGCGGTCACGAGTCTGCGGCGCCTGCGGCGCGCGGACGGCATCGTGATGGCGGTGGAGCATTCGGCGTTGCCGGCCTCGATCGTGCCCGACCCGCAGGCCATCGGCGTGTCGTTGTACAGCTATCTGGAACAGCGCGGCATGGCGGTGGTGCGCGCGCTGCAGCACTTTCGGGCCGTCAATGCGACGAGCGAGATTGCGTCGTTGATGGACATCGAGCCGCGCTCGGCGCTGCTGGTGATCACGCGCATCGGCTATAGCGCCGATCAGCGCGCGATCGAATTGACGGACACCTACTGCCGGGACGATTACTACGACTTTGTCGCCGAGTTGCGCCAATGAGGGCGCAATAACGTCGCAGGACCGGCGCAGTATCGGCGCAACCCTCGCGCAAGGCTGAAGAGCGCGAATTGGCAACGTATCGCACTACGTAATATCAGAGAGACTCATGCTGACCGGAAACATACTCACCACCGATGGGTGGATTTACGGCACGCTCGAATACGAAAACGGCCGCATCACGTCGCTCACGGGCGAGCGGGTCGACCCGTCCACCAACGACGCGCCCTATATCCTGCCGGGCTTCATCGATCTGCACGTGCACGGCGGCGGCGGCTCCGACGTCATGGAGGCGGGCAACGCGATCGAGACGATCACGCGCACGCACGCCCGCTTCGGCACCACCAGCCTGCTCGCCACCACGATGACCGCGCCGCGCGAAGAGCTGATGAACGTGGTCGCGAATCTCGGCGACGTCGCCCGGGTGCGCACGCCGGGTGGTTCGCGCGTGCTGGGGGTTCACCTCGAAGGCCCGTATATCAATCCCGGCAAGCTCGGTGCGCAGCCGGACGCCGCGGTGTCGGCGGTGCTCGATGAAGTGCTGAAGTATCTGTCCATCGCGCCGATCCGCGTGGTCACGATCGCGCCGGAAATCTCCGGCCACATGGACATCATTTCCGAAATCGCTGCGCGCGGCGTGCGCGTGCAGCTCGGCCATTCGCTCGGCACCTACGACGATGCCGTCGCCGCGCTCAAGCACGGCGCGTGCGGCTTTACGCACCTGTTCAACGCGATGTCGCCGCTGCATCACCGCAATCCCGGCATGGTCGGCGCCGCGCTCGCGCACGCCGAGTTCGCGGAGATCATCCCCGATCTGCTGCACGTGCATCCTGGCGCGATTCGCGCCGCCATGCGGGCGATTCCGCGTGTGTATGTGGTGACCGACAGCACCTCCGCTACCGGCATGCCGGACGGTGAGTACCGTCTCGGCAGCCAGCATGTCACGAAGTGTCTGGGCGGCGTCCGTCTTGCCGACGGCACGCTCGCCGGCAGCACCCTGACGATGGATCAGGCGCTGCGCAATCTGGTATCGATCGGCCTGCCTATGGCCGATGTGTCAAACCGTCTGTCGCGCTACGCCGCCGACTACCTTGGCATCGAAGACCGCGGCCGCATCGCGCGCGGTGCCTGGGCCGATATCGTCGTGTTCGATCGTGAACTGGCGCTGACCGCGACTTACGTCGAAGGAGAATCAATTGTCGAATATGCTTAACGAAGCGCTGGCGTCCGCCGAAGTGGTCGCCGCGCAGCTTGCCGATACGTCGCGCGTCGAGGCGCTCGCGCGGAAGCTCGCTGAACATCCGCGCCATGTCGCGCTCACCGTGGCACGCGGTAGCTCGGACCACGCAGCCAGTTATTTCGCAAGCCTTACCATGAGCCGCATCGGCGTGCCGGTCGCTTCGTTGCCGATGTCCGTGGCGACGCTGCAGCAGGCGCCATTGCAAGTGCGCGATCAGTTGGCTGTCGCGTTCTCGCAGTCCGGCAAGAGCCCGGATCTGGTGGGCACGATGGTTGCGTTGCGCGAGGCCGGTGCCCTGGCCGTGGCCGCCGTGAACGCGCCGCAATCGCCGCTGTCCGACGCGTGCGAATGGCACCTGCCGCTCGTCGCCGGTCCTGAATTGAGCGTCGCGGCCACCAAGAGCTATATCGCGATGCTGTCGATCTCCGCGCAACTGGTGGCGCACTGGCAGCGCGACGAAGCGTTGCTCGCTGCGCTGCGCGACTTGCCCGAAGCCTTGCGGCGCGCCGGCCAGCTCGACTGGAGCCAGGCCGTTGAAGAATTGCGCGGTGTCGAACGCATGATCGTGATCGGCCGGGGTCTCGGTCTTGCGATCGCGCAGGAAGCGGCGCTTAAGCTCAAGGAAACCTCGGGCATCCAGGCCGAGGCGTTTTCAAGCGCCGAAGTGCGCCATGGTCCGATGGAGTTGATCGATCGCGACTACCCGCTGCTGGTGTTCGCGCCGCGCGGCCCCGAGCAGGCCGGCCTGATCCAGCTTGCCCGCGACATGCAGGCGCGCGGCGCACGCGTGCTGCTCGCCGCCCCGGCCGATGTGCCGGAAGCCACTTTGCCGCTCGTGACGACGGCCCATGCGGCGCTCGACCCGATCGCCGCCATTCTTTCCTTTTACGTGATGGCTGCGGGTCTTGCCGCCGCACGCGGACGCAATCCCGATGCGCCGCGCCATCTGAATAAAGTCACCGAAACTCACTGATCGAGAAATCAGATGCGACGTGTCGAGGAGTCCCGCTTGATGAGCCATTCCCAAGGCCATATTGTTTTGCTCGCGCCCATGACCGGTCCGGTCGTGCCGCTCGCGAACGTGCCCGATCCTGTGTTTTCGGGCGGCATGTTCGGCGACGGGATTGGCGTGGATCCGCTGGAGGGCAAACTCGTCGCGCCGTGCGACGGGGTTGTCACGCATCTGGCGCGCACCGGTCATGCGCTGACGCTGGCGACGGCCGAGGGCGCGGAGATCCTGCTGCACATCGGTATCGACACGGTCGAACTGAACGGCCGCGGCTTTACGCCGAAGGTCGCGCAGGGCGCCCAGGTGCGCACTGGCGATCTGTTGATCGAGTTCGATCAGGATCTGGTGGCGTGCAACGCGCCGAGCCTGGTGTCGGTGATTGCGATTGCGAACTCGGATGCGTTCGAGATCGTCGAGCGCGCGGAAGGCGGCATGCTGAAGGCGGGTAAAACGCCGTTGCTGGTGCTGCGCGAGCGAGGCGGCGCGGCGGCGGAAGCCTCGCGCCAGGCGACTCATGTGACGGAAGAGGCGCGCCAGACGGTGACGCTCGGTCACGCCGGCGGTTTGCATGCGCGTCCCGCGGCTCGTGCGCGTGAAGCGGCGCGCGGTCTCGATGCACGCGTTGAAGTGCGCTACGACGGCCGTAAGGCGCCGGTCGAAAGCGTCGTGGGTCTGCTCGGCCTCGGCGCGGGCGAAGGTGCGACGGTCGAAATTCTCGGCGTCGGTCCGCAAGCGGCTGCCGCGGTCGAAGCGGTCGCGCATGAGTTGCTGCGCGAAGCGCATGGCGAAGTCGAAGAAAAGCCGGCCCGGCAAAGTTCGCCGGCGCCTCTGATGGCCCAGACAGGCGGTGCGCCGCTCGCGCCCAATACGCTCGCGGGCGTTTGCGCGGCGCCTGGCATCGCGGTCGGCAAGCTGGTGCGCTGGGACGATGCGGATCTCGATCCACCCGAGACGGCAAGCGGCACGTCGGCGGCGGAAAGCCGTCTGCTCGACAAGGCGCTTGCCACCGTCGACGCCGAACTGAACACAACAGTGCGCGACGCCTCGCAACGCGGCGCGCATGGCGAGGCGGGCATTTTCGCGGTCCACCGCGTCTTGCTTGAAGATCCGACGCTGCTCGACGCGGCACGCGATCAGATCAGCCTTGGAAAGAGCGCCGGCTTTGCATGGCGCCAGTCGATCCGCGCACAGATCGCAGTCCTGACGAAAGTCGACGACGCGCTGCTCGCCGAACGGGCCGCGGATCTGCGCGATCTGGAAAAGCGCGTGCTGCGCGCGCTCGGCTATTCGAACAACGCGGCGCGGACGCTGCCGAACGAAGCCGTGCTGGTGGCCGAAGAGTTCACGCCTTCCGATCTGTCGTCGCTGGACCGTACGCATGTCACGGCACTGGTGATGGCCCGTGGCGGCGCGACCTCGCACGCGGCGATTCTCGCGCGGCAGAGCGGCATTCCGGCGCTGGTAGCCGTGGGCGACGCCCTGCATGCGATTCCCGAAGGCACCGAAGTCGTGGTCGATGCGTCTGCCGGGCGAATCGAATTTGCGCCGACGGCGCTGGACGTAGAGCGCGCCCGCGTCGAACGCACACGGCTTGCCGGCGTGCGCGAAGCGAACCGCCGCACCTCGCAACAGGCAGCCGCGACGGCGGACGGCCACGCGGTCGAAGTGGCGGCGAACATCGCCACGCTGGACGACGCGAGGACGGCGGTCGAGAACGGCGCGGATGCGGTTGGTCTGCTGCGCACCGAACTGCTGTTCATCCACCGCGCCTCGGCTCCGACCACCGACGAGCATCGCCAAAGCTATCAGTCGATCGTCGATGCGCTCGCCGGCCGTACCGCGATCATCCGCACGCTGGATGTCGGCGCGGACAAGGAAGTCGATTATCTGACGCTGCCGCCCGAGCCGAACCCCGCGCTCGGCCTGCGCGGCATCCGTCTGGCGCAAGTCCGCCCGGACCTGCTCGACGACCAGTTACGCGGCCTGCTGGCGGTGCAACCGCTCGGCGCTGTGCGCATCCTGCTGCCGATGGTGACGGACGCCGGCGAACTGATCCGCTTGCGCAAGCGCATCGACGAATTCGCCCGCGAGATGGGCCGCACCGATCCGATCGAAGTCGGCGTGATGATCGAAGTGCCGTCGGCGGCGTTGCTGGCCGATCAACTGTCGCAGTACGCGGACTTCCTCTCGATCGGCACCAACGATCTGACGCAATACACGCTGGCGATGGACCGCTGCCAGGCCGACCTCGCCGCGCAAGCCGACGGTCTGCATCCGGCGGTGCTGCGCCTGATTGCAGCGACCGTGCAGGGCGCGAACAGGCATGGCAAATGGGTGGGCGTGTGCGGGGCACTGGCGGGCGATCCGCTGGCCGTGCCGCTGCTCGTCGGCCTGGGCGTGACCGAGCTGTCGGTGGACCCGGTGTCGGTGCCGGGCATCAAAGCGCGAGTGCGCAACCTCAATTATCAGCTATGCCAACAACGTGCCCAGGATGTCCTGGCGCTGGAGTCGGCGCAGGCGGTAAGAGCAGTGAGCCGCGAAACCTGGCCGCTGGACTGAACCCCACACAGTCCACGGCGCAATTTCGCTACATAACCACGTAAAGCTACGACTCGACGAAGAGACAAAGGATTGGAGGTGTAAATGGATGGGAATCCGTTTCTGAAGGTGCAGCGGCTCGGCCGCGCGCTGATGCTGCCGATTGCGGTGCTACCGGTTGCCGGGCTGCTGCTGCGACTTGGCCAGCCTGATGTGTTCAACATCAAGATGATCGCCGACGCGGGCGGTGCGATTTTCGACAACCTGCCGCTGCTGTTTGCAATCGGCATCGCGGTCGGCTTCGCGAAGGACAACAACGGCGTGGCGGCGCTCGCGGGCGCGATCGGTTATCTGGTCGAAATCGCGGTGATGAAGGACATCAACGACAAGCTCAACATGGGCGTGTTGTCGGGGATCGTGGCGGGTCTCGTGGCCGGGATGCTGTACAACAAGTACAAGGACATCAAGCTACCCGAGTACCTCGCGTTCTTCGGAGGGAAACGCTTCGTGCCGATTGTCACGGGGGTGACCTGTCTGGTGATCGGCATTGTGCTCGGCTACGTCTGGCAACCGGTGCAGTCGGCGATCGACATGGCCGGCCACTGGCTGACCACCGCCGGCGCGATCGGCGCCTTCGTGTTCGGCGTGCTGAACCGCTTGCTGCTGGTGACGGGCCTGCACCACATCCTGAACTCGCTGACGTGGTTCGTGTTCGGCAGCTTCACGCCGCCGGGTGGCGGGGCTGCGGTCACGGGCGACCTGCACCGCTTCTTCGCGGGCGACCCGACCGCCGGCACCTTCATGACGGGCTTCTTCCCGGTGATGATGTTCGGCCTGCCGGCCGCGTGTCTCGCGATGTTCCATGAGGCACCGAAGGAACGCCGCGCGATGGTCGGCGGCCTGCTGTTCTCGATGGCGCTCACCTCGTTCCTGACGGGCGTGACCGAGCCGATCGAATTCAGCTTCATGTTCCTCGCACCGGTGCTGTATGCGATCCACGCGGTGCTGACCGGGATCTCGCTCGCCGTCTGCTCGGCGCTGGGGATTCACCTCGGCTTCACCTTCTCGGCCGGCGCGATCGACTATGTGCTGAACTACGGTCTGTCGACCAAGGGCTGGTGGGCGCTGGTGATCGGTGCGATCTACGCCGTCGTGTACTACGGCCTGTTCCGCTTCTTCATCCGCAAGTTCAATATGGCGACGCCGGGCCGCGAACCCGCTGCTGCTGAAGAACAGATCGAGTCGTTCGACAAGGGCGGTTACGTTGCACCGGCTGCTGCCGCATCCGTGCCGCGTGCCCAGCGCTATATCGCAGCATTGGGTGGCGCCGCGAACCTGTCGATCGTCGATGCCTGTACGACGCGTCTGCGTCTGTCGGTGGTGGACCCGAGCAAGGTTTCGGAAGCGGATCTGAAGACGATCGGTGCGCGTGGTGTGCTGAAGCGTGGCGCTACCAGCGTGCAGGTGATCATCGGACCGGAAGCGGACATCATCGCCGACGAAATCCGTACCGTGATTGCTCAGGGCGGCGGCGTCGAGGCTAAGCCGGCAGTGGCGGCGGCAGCGTCTGCTGCTCCTGCTGCAGCGGTTGCCGGTGCGCAAAGCGGTCCGCTCGATCCCGATCCGGCGCGCTGGCTCGCGGTGTTCGGCGGTGCGACCAATATCGTGTCGCTGGATGCGGTGGCGTCGACCCGTCTGCGCGTCGTGGTGACGGACCCGACCGCGGTGGATCGTCAGCGTCTCGCCGCGCTCGACGTGGCGTGGATCTCGCCGGATACGTTCCACATTGTCGTCGGTGAGGCTGCACCGCGTTATGCGCAGCAGTTGTCGGCACGTCTGCCGGCGGCGGGTGCAACGGGTGCGGCTGCGCCTCAACCGGCGTGACGCGATGTGACACGGGAGCGGTTTCGACCGTCTCCGTGTCACGGTGAATGAATCTGCACGAAAAAGAGCGGCGCCTGTCATACAGGCGCCGCTCTTTCGTTTACCGCTCGTCATGAATGAGCTGCTTGAACAAGCCGCTCATCAGGGTTCCTCAGCAGGTGGTCAATCCGTCTTGCGCTTTGCCGCCGCCTCAGCCGGCCGCTGCGACTCGAGCCACATCACATTGATGATGCCAAACGAGAGGGCCACGCCAATACCGAGAATCCAGCTGAAATACCACATCATGTGCTCCTGTGAATTCAGTTTCAGTTACGTCTGCGACATCATGGGAAGGACACCTCAATACATCGAGTGGCTGTTCTCCTCGAGCGCGGCCCTCGTCACCTTGCCGCGCATCACGCGGTACACCCAGCTCGTGTAGATCAGGATGATGGGCAGGAAGATGATCACGGCGATCAGCATGATCTGCAGCGTCATCTGGCTCGAAGTCGAATCCCACACGGTGAGGCTGCTGCGTCCGTCGAGCGACGACGGCATGATGAACGGGAACATCGAGAAGCCTGCCGTCAGGATCACGCCGACGATCATCAGCCCGGTGCAGATAAACGCGCTCTTCTCAAAGCGCGAGCTTGCGAGCAGCACGGCCAGCATGCCGCCCACTACGCCGATCACCGGCGCCGCGACCATCCACGGGTAGGTGGAGTAATTGGTGAGCCACAAACCGGGCGCTCCGATCACGCTCTTCAACAGCGGATTGGCGACCGTATCGAACGGCGCGGCGTCGACGATCTGATAGCCGCCGATCATCGTCGCAACCAGCGCGCCGGCAACCAGGAACAACACCACGCCGGCCAGCGACGCGATGCGCAACGCCAGCGACGCGCGACGCGCAATCACGTCGTCCGTTTTCATCTTCACGAAGGCGGCGCCGTGCGCGGCCAGCATCGACACGCTGACGAGCCCGCACAGCACCGCAAACGGATTGAGCAGCGCGAAGAAACTGCCGTGGTAGGTGACGCGCAAGTCCGTATCGAACGAGAACGGCACGCCTTGCAGCAGGTTGCCGAAGGCGACGCCGATCACCAGCGCCGGCACGAAGCCGCCGATGAACAGCGCCCAGTCCCACGCGCTACGCCAGCGCGGATCTTCACGCTTGCTGCGGTAGTCGAAACCCACCGGCCGGAAGAACAGCGAGAACAGCACCAGCAGCATGGCGAAATAGAAACCCGAAAACGACGCGGCGTAGACGAGCGGCCACGCGGCGAACATCGCGCCGCCCGCGGTGATGAACCAGACCTGGTTGCCTTCCCACGTTGCGCCGACCGTATTGACGACGATGCGCCGCTCCGTATCGGTCTTCGCGATGAAGGGCAGCAGAATGGCCGTGCCCATGTCGAAACCGTCGGTGAGGGCGAAGCCGATCAGCAACACGCCGATCAGGACCCACCAGATCACTTTGAGGGTTGCGTAATCCATGATGATTTTTCCCTTTTACACAGCTTGGACAGCTTGCGCAGCGTGATGGCGACTCATGCGGCCGTGGTGCTCAGCGGCTTGGACGGCTGACCGGGCGGCGGCGTTTCGTGGTGGTAGCGTCCCGTATGCAGTGACGACGGGCCGAGGCGCGCGTACTTGAACATCAGCGTGATCTCGATCACGAAGAGCGCTGTGTAGAACACCACGAAGCCGCCAATGCTCAGATACAGGTCGGTGGCCGTCAGGCTCGAGGCAGACAATGCCGTGGGCAGGATGCCGGCAATGGTCCACGGTTGACGGCCCACTTCGGCCACCACCCAGCCGAATTCCGCCGCGATCCACGGCAATGGAATGGCCCACACGGCCCAGCGCAGGAACCAGCGGCGCTTGTCGAGCAGCAGCGAACGCTGTGCGCAGAACCAGAACGCCAGCACGAAGGTCGCAAGAAACAGGATGCCGAGGCCGACCATGATCCGGAACGAGAAGAACACCGGCAGCACGGGCGGGATGGTCTTCTTCGCCGCCTGGGCGATCTGCTCCGGCGTCGCGTCGGTGACGTTGGCGGTGAACTGCTTGAGCATCAGCGCATAGCCGAGATTGTCCTTGTGGAGTGCGAAGGTGGTCCTGGCGTCGTCGGTGGCATTGCCTTGCTTCAACTGCTGCAGCGCCCCGTACGCGAGCATGCCGTCCTTGATGCGGATTTCGTTGTGCGCGATCAGATCCTTCAGGCCCAGCACCGGTTCATCGAGCGAACGCGTCGCGATAATGCCGAGTGCGTACGGAATCCGGATCGCGTAGTCGGTCCGCTCTTCCTTCTGGTTCGGAATGCCGAAGATCGTGAACGGCGCCGGTGCCGGCGCGGTTTCCCATTCCGATTCGATGGCGGCGAGTTTGACCTGCTGGACTTCGCCGGTGCGGTAGCCCGATTCGTCGCCGAGCACGATCACACAGACCGTCGACGCCAGGCCGAAACCCGCCGCAATCGCAAATGAGCGCAGCGCGAATTCCGTGTCGCGGCGCTTGAGCAGATACCACGACGAGATGCCGAGCACGAACATCGACGCGGTCACATAACCGGCCGACACCGTATGCACGAACTTCACCTGCGCCACCGGGTTGAACAGCACGGCGAAGATGCTCGACAGCTCCATGCGCATGGTTTCGTAGTTGAACTCGGCGCCGACCGGATTGTTCATCCAGCCGTTCGCGACCAGAATCCACAGCGCCGACAGGTTCGAGCCCAGCGCCACGAGGAAGGTGACGATCAGATGCTGCACTCGCGACAGACGGTTCCAGCCGAAGAAGAACAGGCCGACGAAAGTCGATTCGAGGAAGAAAGCCATCAGCCCTTCGACGGCGAGCGGCACGCCGAAGATGTCGCCCACGTAATGCGAGTAATACGACCAGTTGGTGCCGAACTGGAACTCGAGCGTGAGGCCGGTCGTGACGCCCATGGCGAAGTTGATGCCGAACAGCTTGCCCCAGAACTGCGTCATGTCCTTGTAGATCTGCTTGCCGGTCATCACGTAGACGGCTTCCATGATGACGAGCAGCCACGACAGTCCAAGCGTCAGGGGGACGAACAGAAAGTGATAAAGCGCCGTCACGGCGAACTGGAGGCGCGAAAGATCGACGACTTCGCTAACGGGCATGTTGATCACCTTGAGACGGATGCGGGGCAGGCGCTGAAAGCAGGGCTTGCGCAACGAGTGCGGGCGGCATGGACATGTTGTCCGCCAGAGGATGATTGAAGAAGGCGTACTTCAGGACCATCAGGAGTGCAAATTTGATGGCGAGCACGATGGCGATATCTCGCCCAAAGGTGGGTCCGCGCGCCCAGTTGGCGATTCGCGCGCGCAGGGTGACGCGAGGCGGATTCCTGTCGTGTAGCGTTATGGTCATGATCGGTCGATGGACGACTTCACACCGGTTTGCCCGGTCGGATTCAAACCGCGCAGGTGACCTGGGCGGCTTGGCGAGTACATAACGATATTAAGATAGGGGCTGGCAGCGAGGAAGTTCGCGACCGTGGCATTGGGTCGCGGAAGGGTGCCGTCCATCTCAGTAATACAAGCAAGCTTGCGATACGTCAAGGAAACGGGGTGCGATTTCCACGGGAGCAAGAAAAAGCCCTGCCGTCTTACGAAGGCAGGGCTAGTGTCTGACAGGGCACCGGAGGGCGCCGTGTTGGGCGTTAAGCGTACTCGTTCAATGCGCTGCGCATTTTCTTCATGGCGCTGGCTTCGATCTGGCGAATCCGCTCGGCCGACACGCCGAATTCGTCGGCGAGATCATGCAGCGTGGAACCGCCCGAGCCGTCGTCTTCGACGTGCAGCCAGCGCGCTTCGATGATGCGGCGGCTGCGTGCATCCAGCGATTCCAGCGCGCTGGCGATACCGTCGCTCTGCAGCTTGTCGCGCTGACGCGCGGCGAGCACAGCCGTCGGTTCGCTATGCGAATCGGCCAGATAGGCGATGGGCGCGTACGATTCCTCACCGTCCTCGACCTGGCCTTCCAGCGCGATGTCGCCGCCGGACAGCCGCGTTTCCATCTCGGCCACTTCCTCGCGCTTGACGTTCAGTTCCTTGGCGAGACCTTCGATCTCGTCCGGCGTGAACGCGCCCAAGCCCTGCTTGTGGCTGCGCAGGTTGAAGAACAGCTTGCGCTGCGCCTTGGTGGTGGCGACCTTCACCATGCGCCAGTTGCGCAGGATGTATTCGTGAATCTCAGCCTTGATCCAGTGCATGGCGTACGACACGAGACGTACGTTCTGCTCCGGGTCGAAGCGCTTCACGGCCTTCATCAGGCCGATATTGCCTTCCTGGATCAGGTCGGCATGCGGCAGACCGTAGCCCAGATAGTTACGCGCGATCGAAACCACCAGCCGCAGGTGCGACAGGACAAGGCGGCGCGCAGACTCCAGATTGGCCTGGTCGCGGAATTCAGTGGCGAACTGGCGTTCTTCCGCCGGCGTCAGCATCGGAATCCGGTTCACGGCCTGGATGTAGGCGTCGATATTGCCCAGTTGACCGGGCAGCAGCGAAGAATGCGAGAGCGCCAGTGCACCTGCCGAAGCGGCCTTAGCCGACGACGGGCTTAGAGTACTCGGAAGGGTCATTGCGTTGCTCACGTAGAAAACTCCTTGGAATCAGCAAATTGCTCAGTCGAACTTCGACTCCAGCGTGGATGTTAGCACTCTGAATTACCGAGTGCTAATACTTAGAGTGCGTGGGGGTATCCCGGTTCCCGCATGGCTATCGAAATTTGATTTTCAATAGCATCATACGCCTTCTGCAACTTCCCGGGGATGAGCGTAGGATTTGCTGTGGATACGCGTCTGTCTGTGCGGAATCACCGGTTTTTTGAGGTTTGGGGCAGCAATCCGGCGGTTTCAGGCTTTCTTCTTATGATTTATTGCTCTTGCGGCCCCCAATATATAGAGGGTTTACTCGGTGTCTGGCGGGGGCGAACCGCACCGGGAAGGGCGGATTCCGGCCTGGGTCGGGGCCGAATTCGATCGGATGGCTGCCCGGCAGCCGTCCAGCGCACCTGGCGAGCTACCGGATTCAGCACCTGGCGAACAGCGGTATCAAAGAGCCGAATCCTGGTATAAATTTCAGCCAGCTATATTTGCAACGTAACTTCTGACGACCGTGGCCACTGTCGGCCCGTCGAGGCAAAGGGGCTGAGCAATGGCCGAAAAGGTGATCGAAGCGATTCGTGGGCTCGAGCGCGACCGTTTTCGCGCGATGGTCGACGGTAACGGGCCGTTGCTCGACACGCTGCTCTCCGACAACGTGAGCTATATCCATACGAATGGCAAACGCGAAACGAAGCAGCAGTTCATCGACGGGATCACGGCCGGGCGCCGCCGCTACCGGCAGATCGAGATCCAGTCGCAGGATGTGCTGCCGGCCGGGCGCGAGACCTTTATCGTGACGGGCCGCGCGCTGATCGAGATGGAGGCGAACAACGGCGCGTTGCTGTTTCCGATTGCCTATACCGCGATCCACGCTCAGGTAGACGGGCATTGGCGGCTGGTGGCATGGCAGGCGACGCGTTGCGCGATCGAGTGAGGCCGGTGGGCTTCTTTCGTCAGGCCGCTTTTTGAGCGGTCCGCGCACGGAGGCGGCAGATCGTGCCGCGCCCGCTCAAGCCTTCGCCTGCCTTTGCATGCCTGCTGGCCGACGTGTGGACCTCAGGCTGCGGCTCGACGGTCAGGCTCTTGCCACACGGTCCGATTCGCCCCGCAGGCCCGGTTGACCGCGCTGACAACCGCGTCCACGACTGCGGCTACGTCCTCTGCGCTGACCCCAACGCCGTAACGGACTCCCTGTTCACCGACGCGGCAGCCCACGAACACGGCCGTGCGGCCGTCTGCTGTACGCGTGCTTTCCACCGAGGTGAGTTCGACAGGCTGCTCTGAGGCGGTCGCGAGCGCGGCGGTAACACGCTGGGCGTGTTGCTCAACCGCTTCGTATTGCCCCTGCCCCTGCCCCTGCCCCTGCCCCTGCCCCTGCGCACTGCCGCGCGCAGGTTTCGCCGCAGCCACGCTGAAGTCGCGGTTCTCCCACCGGACCGTCGACGCATTGACGCGCCGCGCCGGCCCTGCAACCTCGAAGTATTCCCGCGCGAACAACGCGCAGATCGCCTCGCCGCTTATCTCGGCGCCGCTGTGATCCGCGGCCGCCTGCACGGCCTGGCTGAACTCGATTTGCACGCGGCGCGACGGCGTGAAGCCCATACCGCGCTCGAGCAGATAGGTCGAGCCGCCCTTGCCCGACTGGCTGTTGACGCGGATCACGGCGTCATAGCTGCGTCCTACATCGGCCGGGTCGACCGGCAGGTACGGCACCTCCCAGACGGCATCCGGCGCCTGCTGCGCGAAGCCCTTGCGGATGGCGTCCTGATGCGAGCCGGAGAACGCCGTATAGACGAGGTCGCCGGCGTACGGATGGCGCGGATGCACGGGCAACTGGTTGCAACGCTCCACCACGCGGCGCACGGCGTCGATGTCCGAGAAATCGAGGCCCGGGTCGATGCCCTGCGAGTAGAGGTTCATCGCGAGCGTGACGAGGTCGACGTTGCCGGTGCGTTCGCCATTGCCGAACAGGCAGCCTTCGATGCGGTCGGCGCCGGCCATCAGCGCGAGCTCGGCGGCCGCGACCGCGGTGCCGCGGTCGTTATGCGGATGCACCGACAACACGATGCTGTCCCGGTAGCCGAGGTTGCGGTCCATCCATTCGATCTGATCGGCGTACACGTTCGGCGTGGCGGACTCGATCGTGGCGGGCAGGTTCACGATCATCTTGTGATCGCGCGTGGGCCGCCACGTTTGCGCGACCGCGTCGCACACCTCGCGGGCAAACGGCAGCTCGGTCATGCTGAAGGTTTCCGGCGAGTACTGGTAGATCCAGTGCGTCTGCGGCCGCGCTTGCGCGTACTGCTTGATGAGCCGGGTGCCCTCGACCGCGAGCGCTTTCACCTCATCCTTCGACTGGTTGAAGACGATCTTGCGGAACGACGGCGCGATTGCGTTGTAGAGATGCACGATCGCGCGCGGCACGCCGTCGAGCGCCTCGAAGGTGCGCGCGATCAGTTCCTCGCGTGCCTGGACGAGCACTTCGATCGTCACGTCGTCGGGAATGCGTTTTTCGTCGATCAGCTTGCGCACGAAATCGAAGTCGGTCTGCGAAGCCGACGGAAAGCCGACTTCGATTTCCTTGAAGCCGATCGCGACCAGCATCTCGAAGAATTCGAGCTTTTGCGCGCTGTTCATGGGTTCGATCAGCGCCTGGTTGCCATCGCGCAGATCGGTGCTCATCCAGACCGGCGCCTGCTGGATCGTGCGGCTGGGCCATTTTCGGCCGGTCAAACGGACGGCGGGGAAGGGACGGTATTTTTCAGCGGGGTTGCGCAACATGGTGAGCCTCGTTCGTTTCGTTGGATGCCAAGGGGTGTGGCGTCGAGCGGCGGGCGGGCTGCCACAGGTGCACGGCCCGCCAGCCGGGCGCTAGCGGGAGCAACGAACGGGCGCGGACAAGGCACATCATGGCGATCATGACGCCGGTAAAGGGATTGAGTGATGCAGAGGCAACGTGCATGTGACCCTCGCGACTCGTCCGAATGGTAAACGGACGAATGCAGACGACTGACAGGTTGTAAAAGGAACGACGGTTTGGGGTGACGCTGAACTACGGGAACTGCTTTGAGGACCGGGCCTGAGCCGCGGAGGCGGCCAACGCGCGGCGCTACGCCTGGCTTACGCTAGACGTAGCGATAGGGGCCGCGCTAGGCGGCCGGAGGTAATTCGGAGGGTGTTCGGAAGGGAACGCATGGGTCCAATGTATGCGAGCGAGCCGCGGCGTGTCAACCGCCGATCCGCGCAATGACACGTTGCACGGCGTCGCGCGCCGGGCTTTAGCACGCCGTGACGCCCGTCATGACTGGGGTTTCGGCGATACCGCGACGCCCGTCATAGAGGGGTTCTGGCGATATCCACGATCACTTCGATCTGCCGCTCGATCGCGCCCGGCACCGGCGCCTCGCCGCGCAGCACGGCGTCGATCCATGCGGCGGTGGTCGCGGCGTCGCGCGCTTCCGGCAGTTCCACTTCAGGCGCGTCGGCCGACGAGCGTTCGGCGGCCACCCGCGTGTCGCAGATGCCGTCGTGCAGCCAGTCGATCTGGACCTGGCGGCGCGTATCGGCCACCGCTTCGCCCTCGGTGCCGCGCGCGAGCAGCGCACCGCCGGCGGCGGCATCCGGATGTGTGCTGAACAACTGGGTGAGACTCTCGCGATAGGGCGGATGCGTGTAGTTGACGAGCCGCAGCCCCGCCGGCGCGAACGGCTGCAGGATCTTGACGAGCGTATGGGTGGAATTGCGCACGCCCATTCGGCGCCGTAAGGCGAGCAGGCGCGCGAGCTTCGGCGCGAGAGCGGTGATTGGCGCAAAGGCTAGCCGGCGCGCGGCGAGGTTGTCTTCGATCTCCGCGTGGCTTTGCGCGTGCGCAATCTGCAGATGCGTGAAAATCTCCGCGCTGGTCACGCGGCCCGGATCTTCGGTGACGCCGTGCACGAGCACCGGGACGCCTTCACGGGCCAGCAGCAGCGCGAGCAGCGGCACCAGATTGGGCTGCTTGCGCGCGCCGTTGTAGCTGGGAATGGACACCGGCCGGTAGGCGCCGTGCGCAATCTGGATCGGTTCGAACGAGGCGTGAGCGGCCGCCAGCATCGCGGCGAGTTCGTCGGCGGTTTCGCCTTTCACCCGGTAGGCCAGCAGCACCGCGCCGAGCTCCAGATCGCCGACGCGTCCGTCGAGCATCGCGCGATAGAGCGCGTGCGTGTCCTCGGACGTGAGCGCGCGGGCGCCGTTCGGGCCGCGGCCGATCTCCTTGATAAAGCGGGCGCAGGGGAACTCGGAGGCAACGGTTTCGGCTGATTCGGTCATCGGGTTCAGTGTGGCTGGGTGGCCTCGCGCTCGACGCGGTTGGTCACGGTATTCAAAGGTTAAGGTGCTGCCGCCGGCCGTGCCGGAGGCGGTACTCGAAGCGGTACCTGTAGTGAGTATCGCATCTGCAGCGATCTTGCAAGCTGGCGGGAAGATGGCGGCGGTATGGCCATCCGGCCATAAGGCCCGCTGGGCGGCGCGTTTGTGCCTTCCTCGCGCCACCCATGTTTCCCTGCGCGTTACACTCAACGTTTTATTGCCGCGCCCGCGGCGCTTACTAAAGATTGGAGAACGGGATGAGTTACGTGTTTGCTCCCGCACCGGTGGTCGCGGTGCCGGTCGTGGGGTCCAGCGATCAGTTCGCGGTGCGCCGCATCTACTGTGTGGGCCGCAATTACGAGGCGCACGCGCGCGAGATGGGGCACGACCCTGACCGTGAGCCGCCGTTCTTCTTCAGCAAGCCCGCCGACGCCGTGGTCTATGTCGCACCAGGCGAGACCGGCCAATTCCCGTATCCGGCGCAGTCGAAGAACGTCCATTTCGAAATGGAACTGGTCGCCGCCATCGGCAAGGCCGGCAAGGACATTCCGGTCGAGCAGGCGCTTGAGCATGTCTACGGCTATGCGCTCGGACTCGACATGACGCGTCGCGATCTGCAGGCTGAAGCGAAGAAGCTGGGCCGTCCCTGGGACACCGCGAAGGGCTTCGATCACTCGGCGCCGCTGGGTCCGATCCATCCGGTGTCGACAGTGGGACAGGTCGGCAAGGGCGCGATCTGGCTGAACGTCAACGGTGAGGAAAAGCAGCGTTCGGACGTGTCGCAACTGATCTGGTCGGTGGCGGAGACGGTGGCTTACCTGTCGACGCTGTACGAACTGTACCCCGGCGATCTGATCTTCACGGGCACGCCTGAAGGCGTCGGCGCGGTGGTGAAGGGCGATACGATGAAAGGTGGCGTGGACGGGCTAGGCGAGTTCAGCGTGCGGGTCGTCTGAAATCACGGTGGGGAGGAGACAAATCAATATGAAGCTTTATAGCTATTTTCGGAGCTCGGCGTCGTATCGCGTGCGCATTGCGCTGAACCTGAAGAATCTGCCGTACGACTATGCGCCTATCCACATGCTGCGCGATGGCGGTGAGCAGCTCAAGCCGGAGTATCGCAAGCTGAATCCGGATGGGGTGGTGCCCACGCTGGTGGATGGCGACAACGTGCTGCAGCAGTCGCTCGCGATCATCGAGTATCTGGAGGAGACGCATCCCGAGCCGCCGTTATTGCCGAAGGCGCCGGCCGATCGTGCCTATGTGCGCTCGGTGGCGCTGCAGATTGCCTGCGAGATTCATCCGTTGGACAACCTGCGTGTGCTGAAGTATCTGAAGCACACGGTGGGCACCGACGACGAGACCAAGGACGCCTGGTATCGTCACTGGGTCGAGGCGGGTTTTACGACGCTCGAACAGCATCTGGCCGGCGATTCGCGGACCGGCAAGCTGTGCTTCGGCGACACGCCGACGCTCGCCGATGCGTGTCTCGTACCGCAGGTGTTCAACGCGCAACGCTTCAAGATCGACGTGACGCGATTTCCGACGATCCAGCGCATTCACGATCACGCGTCGCAACTCGACGCGTTCGCGCGGGCGGCGCCTGGTGTGCAGCCGGATGCGGAGTGACGAAGGTAGCTGACTGACTGGCCGGTTTGGCTGGCGGTCAGGCTAAAAGCAAAGAGGGCACCCCGCGGGGTGCCCTCTTTGTTGGTGCGGTGATTGTGCGGCTTGCCTGCAGCCCTTTTGGCCGCGTTGCTGGTCAACCGCCCAGCAACGCGTCGGAAAACTCTTCCGCGCTGAACGGCTGCAAATCTTCGACCTTCTCCCCGACTCCAATGAAGTACACCGGGATCGGGCGTTGCCGTGCAATCGCCGCAAGAATGCCGCCCTTGGCCGTGCCGTCGAGCTTGGTGACGATCAAACCGGTGAGGCCCAGCGCGTCGTCGAATGCTTTCACTTGCGTGAGGGCGTTCTGACCGGTGTTCGCGTCGATGACGAGCAGCACCTCGTGCGGCGCGCTGTCCATGGCCTTGCCGATCACGCGCTTGACCTTGCGCAGCTCTTCCATGAGATGCAACTGGGTCGGCAGACGGCCAGCCGTGTCGGCCATCAGCACGTCGATCTTGCGCGCGCGCGCGGCGCCCACCGCGTCGAAGATCACCGCGGCCGGATCGCCGCTTTCCTGCGATACGACCGTCACGTTGTTGCGTTCGCCCCAGATCGCGAGCTGTTCGCGGGCGGCGGCGCGAAACGTGTCGCCGGCGGCGAGCAGCACGGACTGATCGAAGCTCTGCAGATGCTTCGCCAGCTTGCCGATGCTGGTGGTCTTGCCCGCGCCGTTCACGCCCGCGATCATCATCACGAGCGGCTGGGCGCGGCCGAGCATCAGGGATTTTTCGAGCGGCTTGAGCAGGTCGATCAGCAGCGTGCGCAGCGCGGTCTTGACCTGCTGCGGATCGCTCAGCCGCTCGGCGCGCACTTTTTCGCGGAGCGATTCGAGCAGGAATTCGGTGGCGTCGACGCCGGCGTCGGACATCAGCAGGGCGGTTTCGAGTTCCTCGTACAGGTCCTCGTCGATCTTGGTGCCGACGAAGATGCCCGTCAGGTTCGAACTGGTCTTCGACAGGCCGCTCTTCAGGCGCGTGAGCCAGGACTTCTTCGCCGAGGCTTCGGGCAGCGGCGGCGGCACGATCTCGACGGTTTCGAGCGCGCTTTCGTCAGGTTCTGCCTGAAGCGGCGTTTGCGGCCGGCTGAGGGTGGGTGCCGCTTGCGCGCCATTGACACTGGCCGGCTGCGGCGCAGCGGCGGCCTTGGGAGCTGCCGGCGCTGCTGGCCGCTCCACGGCGGCTGCGGAGGCTGGCGAGGCGCTACGCTGCGTCCCGGCAGGCGCAGCGGCGCCTGCCGCGGGCGCAACGGATTCCGGCGCCGTCTGCGACTCCTCGGGCGTTGCGTCGGGCTCTTTCGAACCCTTGAATCGTTTGAAAAAGCTGAACATGGTCTGGCGTGGTGAGAGCGAGCGCCGGTGCGCGCAGCCGGCGAACACCGGTGGCAGCGGCAGGCAGCGTGGCAATGCGGGATGCAAGGCGCTGGAAGCCGCTTATTTTATCAGGCAAGCCCGCATGGATAGCATTAGCCGTCCGGCCAGGGTGAGATGCGTGCCCCCATGTGGTAACGTTGGCGCTCCAACCCCGGTGCCAGCAAGCGCCTGCGGGCAAATCGCCTAACCTGTTCAACTGTTCGAATCTGCATGCCCCGTACTTCTGCACCCCGTCAGCACAGCGCGTCGTCCAACCGCGGCAAGCCGCACGCCATCCGCATCATTGGCGGCGACTGGAAGCGCACGCCGTTGCCCGTGCTCGACCTCGACGGTCTGCGCCCCACGCCGGACCGCGTGCGCGAAACGCTCTTCAACTGGCTCGGCCAGCGGCTCGACGGCCTGCGCTGTCTGGACCTGTTCGCCGGCAGCGGCGCGCTGGGCTTCGAGGCGGCGTCGCGCGGCGCGGCCCGGGTTCTGATGGTCGAGCGCCACGCGAAGGCAGCCGGGCAGTTGCGCGCCAACCAGGCGCGCCTCGCGCCCAACACGATTGAAGTCGCCGAGGCCGACGCACTGCGCCTCGCGGCAAGCCTTGCGCCCGCGTCGTTCGACGTGGTGTTCCTCGACCCGCCGTTCGACTCCGACCTGCTGGGCCGCGCGCTGGAGCTGGCGGTGCGGCTCGTCAGCGCCGAAGGATTCCTCTATGTGGAAGCCGGCGAGGCGCTCGAGATCGCACAGACGCCCGCGCTGGCGGGCTGGACCATCGTGCGGCAGGGCAAGGCGGGAGCGGTCCACTATCATTTGCTGCAGCGCGAAAATGAGGAATAATGCGCGTTCTAAAACAAGCGCCGGACGGCTAGCCGTCACGCGCGCGACCGGCGGCAAACGCGTCCTGCGGGCGTGCTTGACGTGCCCATTTGTCTGAAGAGAGGAGAAGTCTCATGGTAGTCGCCGTGTACCCGGGTACGTTCGACCCGCTGACGCGCGGTCACGAAGACCTCGTTCGGCGCGCGTCGAGTATTTTCGACACGCTGGTGGTAGGCGTCGCCGACAGCCGCAACAAGAAGCCGTTCTTCACGCTCGAAGAGCGCCTCGATATCGCCCACGAAGTGCTCGGTCACTATCCGAACGTGCAGGTCATGAGCTTCAAGGGGTTATTGAAGGATTTCGTCCGCAGCAATAACGCTCGCGTCATCGTGCGCGGCCTGCGCGCCGTGTCGGACTTCGAATACGAGTTTCAGATGGCCGGCATGAACCGCTATCTGCTGCCCGACGTCGAAACCATGTTCATGACGCCGTCCGATCAATACCAGTTCATCTCCGGCACCATCGTGCGCGAGATTGCGCAATTGGGCGGCGACGTCAGCAAGTTCGTGTTCCCGTCCGTCGAAAAATGGCTGAAGGACAAGGTGGCCTTGCTGGATCAGGATAACGGCCAGGCAGGGCAGTCCTAACCGGCGTAAACTGTGGTCTTGACGGAATGACAGCCGGCCTTGCGCCGGCGTGAAGTGAGAGAAGTATGGCCCTGATGATTACCGACGAGTGCATCAATTGCGACGTCTGCGAGCCTGAGTGCCCGAACGACGCCATTTCGATGGGCCCGGAAATCTATGTGATCGATCCGAAGAAATGCACCGAATGCGTCGGTCATTTCGACGAGCCGCAGTGTATCCAGGTGTGCCCGGTGGAATGCATTCCGCGCGACCCGGAGCATCTGGAGACGCCTGAAGGCCTGATGGCGAAGTACCACGCGTTGCAGGCCGCGAAGGCCTGAGGGTGCGTGGGCGAGGCGGCGCAGGCACCTGTCCCACGCAGTCCACTTATCCCACGTAAGCGCGAAACACGTCCTGCAGTGCATCGAGCAGTGTGTCGCATTCCGCGTCGGTGCCAATCGAAATGCGCAAGTGCTGATCGATCCGCGGTGCCTTGAAATGGCGCACGAAAATCTCCTTGTCCCGCAGCCGGGCGGCGAGCGTGGCCGCGTCGTAGCCTTCATGGCGAGCGAACACGAAATTCGCTCCTGACGGTACGACGTTGAAGCCAAGCGCCGTCAAGCCTGCGGAAAGACGCTCGCGGCTCGCGACGACTTTCGCGCAACTGTTGCGGAACCACGCGTCGTCTTCGTAGGCGGCAATCGCTGCGACCTGGGCGAGCCGGTCGAGCGGATACGAGTTGAAGCTGTCCTTGACGCGGGTCAACGCCTCGATCAGCGCCGCATTGCCGAACGCAAATCCCACCCGCATGCCGGCCAGCGAGCGCGACTTCGAGACCGTCTGCACCACCAGCAGATTCGGATAGCGGTCGATCAGCGAAACCGCCGATTGTCCGCCGAAATCCACATACGCTTCGTCGACCACCACTACGGATTCCGCATGCCGCGCCACCAGCCGTTCGATCTCGGCGAGCGGCAAGGGGTGGCCCGTTGGCGCGTTCGGATTCGGCAAGAGGACGCCGCCGTTGGGCAAAACGTAGTCGTCGACGCGGATGGCGAATGCGTCGTCGACGGAGAGGGTGCGGTAGTCGACCTCGAAGAGCCGCGCGTACGTCGGATAGAAGCTGTACGTGATGTCCGGGAACAGGATGGGCTTGTCGTGCTTGAGCAGCGCCTGGAACGTCAGAGCGAGCACCTCGTCCGAACCGTTGCCGGCGAACACCTGCTCGGCGCGGATGCCGTGGTGTGCCGCGACGGTCTCGCGCAGTTTGCGCGCAGTCGGATCGGGATAAAGGCGCAGCGATTCCGCGCTGTCGCCGAGTTCGTGACGGATCGCCGCCAGCACGCGCGGCGACGGCGGATACGGGTTCTCGTTGGTATTGAGCTTGACGGGATGGGCGAGTGCGGGCTGTTCACCCGGCACATACGGCGTCAGACGACTAACGATGTCACTCCAGTAGCGGCTCAAGCGGGACTCCAATAGATGGCTGCGATTCGATCCTGATGATAGCCGGGCAATCGCGGCGAAACCCGCCGCCTACGCGTTGCGATGCAACTGCATGACCGCCCGGTCGAGCTCGCCTTTGACAACGAGCGGCATCTGCACAAGCGCACGTTCGATCGACGCGTCGATCACGTCCTGCTCTTCGCGGCGCGGCGGCTTCAGCACGTAGTTGGCGACGTCGGGCTTGGCGCCGGCGCGCGCGCTTTCGGGGATCAGATCGCGCGGATGGCCGATGCCGATGCGCAGCCGCCAATACTGTTGCGACGACAGATGCGCGGAAATGTCCTTCAGGCCATTGTGCCCGCCGCTACCGCCGCCGAGCTTCAGCTTGACGGTGCCGGGCGGCAGATCGAGTTCGTCGTGCGCGACGAGAATTTCGTCGGGCAGGATCTTGAAGAAATGGGCAAGCGCGACAACCGACTGCCCCGAGCGGTTCATGTACGTCTGCGGCTCGAGCAGGTGCACCTCTTCGCCATGCAAGCGAGCCTTCGCGTAGAAACCGTGAAAGCGGCGTTCGTCACGCAAGGTAGTGCCGGCTTCGCGCGCCAGTTGATCGACCAGCCAGAAACCGGCGTTGTGACGCGTCGCGGTATATTCGGCGCCCGGGTTGCCGAGCCCCACGATCAGCTTGATCATGATTGAGTCATGATGGGTTAAAGGCCGGCGGCGTGCCGCGCGGCCCGAAAAAACAAAAAAACCCGCCGGGGCGAACCGCGGCGGGTCACATCGTCCGTTCCATTGAAACGGATCGAGAGGATTGCTCGCTGTATGCAGCTTAAGCGGCCGGCGTTTCGCCTTCGCTTGCAGCAGCAGCGTCGCCTTCGGCGATCGCGCCAGCCGGGATCGTCGCGGAGGCGACCACCGGGTTTTCAGCTTCAACGTGTGCAACCAGTGCGACGCCAGCCGGCAGGACGATGTCCTTGGCGTGCATCGTGTGACCAGCTTCGATCGTTGCGAGGTTGACTTCGAGGAATTCAGGCAGTGCCGACGGCAGGCACTCGATTTCGATTTCGTTCAGAACGTGCGAGATCACCGCGCCCGACAGCTTGACAGCCGGGTTCGATTCCTGGTTCATGAAGTGCAGCGGCACCTTGGTGTGCAGCTTCTTCGTTGCATCGACGCGCTGGAAGTCCACGTGCAGCACGAGCTGACGGAACGGATGGTATTGCACGTCGCGCAGCAGAACCTGTTGCGCCTTATCGCCGATTTCCAGATCGAGAATCGACGAATGGAAAACTTCTTTCTTCAGGGCGTGCCACAACGCGTTGTGATCGAGTTCGATCAATTGCGGTTCAGCACCAGCGCCATAAACGATTGCCGGCGTCTTGCCGGAAATACGCAGGCGGCGGCTCGCACCCGTACCTTGCAGGGAACGCTCGAAAGCGACTACTTTCATGTTGAATCTCCAATGCACTGCCCGCGACCAGGCAGTAAAAACGGGGCCTTCATGCCATTATGGCTGAGGCCCCAGACTCGACGGCACGAACCTTCGTTCGCTCATGCCGATTGTGCAAAAGCGCAGCGTGCGATGTTGCAATGCACGTTGCGCCTTCGCAAATACTTAACTTTCTGCAAACAGCGACATCACCGAATCGCCGCGGCGGATCCGCGAGAACGTTTCGGCCAAGAGACCTGCGCTTGTCAGCGAACGGATCTTCGCGCACGAGCGAGCTTCTTCGCCGAGCGGGATCGTATCCGTCACGACCAGTTCGTCGAGCGCGGAAGCCGCGATACGCTCGCCAGCACCGCCCGACAGAACCGGGTGAGTGGCGTATGCGAACACCTTGATCGCGCCGCGTTCCTTCAACACCTGAGCCGCCTTGCAGAGCGTGCCGGCGGTGTCGACCATGTCGTCCATGATCACGCAGGTACGGCCTTCGACTTCACCGATGATGTTCATCACTTCAGCGATGTTCGCCTTCGGGCGACGCTTGTCGATGATGGCGAGATCGCAGTTCAGTTGCTTCGCCAACGCACGGGCGCGGACCACGCCGCCAACGTCCGGCGACACGACCAGCAGGTTCTCGTGATTCTGCTTGCGCAGATCGCCGAGCAGCACAGGCGTGGCGTAGATGTTGTCGACCGGGATGTCGAAGAAACCTTGAATCTGGTCAGCGTGCAGATCCATGGTGATGATCCGCTCGACGCCGGCGATTTCCAGCATGTTCGCCACGACCTTGGCCGAGATCGCAACGCGCGCCGAACGCGGGCGACGATCTTGACGGGCATAGCCGAAGTAGGGGATAGCAGCGGTGATCCGGCCAGCGGATGCGCGCTTGAGCGCATCGACCATGATCATCAGTTCCATCAGGTTGTCGTTCGCCGGTGCGCACGTGGATTGCAGGACGAAGACATCCTTGCCACGCACGTTTTCCTGAATCTCGACCTGGATTTCGCCGTCCGAAAAACGGCTGACCATCGCTTTGCCGAGGGGGATACCGAGGATTTTTACGACTTCTTGTGCAAGCGCGGGATTCGCGTTGCCAGTAAAAACCATCAGGCCGTCATGGCTGCTCATCATGCACCTGCTTCTGGCTGGGGGGCGAGGAACTGCGAGAATTTTTGGCAGGGGAGGAAGGACTCGAACCCTCGAATGCCGGAATCAAAATCCGGTGCCTTAACCAACTTGGCGACTCCCCTACACTAACTTTGAGCTTCACCGAGCGTGTAGGACCGCTCGACGATGCAAAACCTATGACGCGAAAGCGAAGAGTGGATGTGTATCCAGGCTTGCTGTGACTGCGCTGTTCCACTCGCTCGGCAGTTTGGCTTGCGCCGCTTCTGCTTCATCGCGATTGCGGAACGCGGCAAAAACACTTGCCCCCGATCCAGTCATCCGCGCCGGCGCGATGTTATCAAACCATCCCAGCACCTGCGCAACTTCCGCGTATTTTCCCACGACAACCTGCTGCATGTCATTGCGGCCGAAACTGTCTGGCCATTCTGCGCTGCAACTATGTTGTGCAAGAAAGTCCGTAATTGTGAGGGGTTTTGAATCTCTTGTCAACGATTTTTCGGAAAAAATCGCTGCAGTTGGAACATGAACCCGCGGCGTCACAACTAGGAAATAACGAGCGGGCAATTGTACAGTCTCTAACGCTTCTCCGACACCCTCTGCAAACGCATTTTTTCCAAATACAAAGAACGGCACATCCGCACCGAGCTTCAGCGCGAGCGCCTGCAATTCCGCGCGCGGCAGATCGAGCTTCCACAGACGGTTCAGCGCGAGCAGTGTCGTGGCGGCGTCCGAGCTGCCGCCGCCGAGGCCCGCGCCCATCGGCAGGCGTTTGTCGATTTCGATGTCGACGCCTTCCGCCGTGCCCGTGTGGTGCTTCAGCAGCAGCGCGGCACGCACCGTCAGGTCGTGTTCCGGCGGCACGCCGGAGACGTCGGTGCTACGCGTGACACGGCCGTCGTCACGGCGCGTGAAATGCAGCGAATCGCCCCAGTCGAGCAACTGGAACACGGTCTGCAACGCATGATAACCATCCGGCCGGCGACCGGTGATGTGCAGGAAGAGATTCAGCTTCGCTGGCGCGAGGCAATCGCGCAGCGAATCGTTCGTTTCAATCATGACTCAGGACAAAGGGCAGTGGCGCGGCTTACCGGTCTATTGGTCGAGCACGAGCTTGATGTCGAGCGGCGGCTGCTCGCGGCTCAGGTTGACGCGCTTGAGGCCGGTGGCCGGTGCATCAGCATACGCGAGATAGTCGATGGTCCAGCCGTCCTGGACGATTTCCTTCAGGTGCGACGGATCTTGTGGATCCTGCTCGGTCTTCGCCCGCGAGCTGGGCGCGGCCGACGGCTGCAGCCAGTAGCGCAGGCCTTCGACCGGCAACGCAAAGCCGAGCGCGTTCTGCATCAGCGTGGACACGTTGTCGGCGGTGAGCGGCTGGCGATTCGGCAGTTCAAGCGAAGCTGAGGCGGGCGACGACGTGACGATGGCGAGCGTCTGGCCGAGCGGGTTGCGCAACTGCAGCGTGACCGTGTCGCCTGCTTCCTGCCAGTCGAAGTTGCCGTAGGCGTTGCGCTGCTGGCCGTTCTGGTCGACGTACTGCACGGCAAAGCGGCCGTGATAGGCGCGGCTCGTCTGCGCGGTGACGGAGGTCGTGGCGTTCGAGGTGGACGGCTCACGCGGCTTGACCGACGCACAGCCGGTCAGTGCCACGGCAGCCGCCACGGCGAGCCCCAGCGCCGCGCGACGCGGCGCCTGGGGACTAACGAACGGGCGACCGAACAAACGGGTAGAGCGGTTCGAAATGAGCATCAGAGATCGTTGACCTGAAAACGTTTGAGCGTTTTGAGGAGCGTATCGTTGTCAGGTTCCAGCTTGCGTGCTTCGCGCCAGGCGTCGCGCGCCTGATCCTGCGCGCCCGACTTCCACAGCACTTCGCCCAGATGGGCGCCGATTTCCGCATTCGGCTGCAGGTCGTAGGCCTTGCGCAGCAGCTTGAGTGCGTCCGGTGTGTCGCCGAGGCGATACTTGACCCAGCCCACGCTGTCCATGATGAACGCGTCGTCCGGCGCCAGCGACGACGCCTTCTGGATCAGCTTGTCCGCTTCCTGCAGCCGCACGCCGCGATCGGCGAGCGAATAGCCCAGCGCGTTGTAGGCCTGCGGGTTATCCGGCTGCGTCTCGATCAGCTTGCGCAACTGCGCTTCCATCGTGTCGTAGTGGCCGTTCTTCTCGGCCGCCATCGCGTAGTCGTACGTCAGATCGGGGTCGTCCGGGTAGTCCGCGGTGGCCTGCGCCAGCCGGTCTTCCGCTTCCTGATAGCGCTTCGCGTCGAACAGGATGGCCGCGTCCGTGCGCGCGATCAAGGCCTGATCGCGCGGATCCTGAGCCTGCAGACCGGCGAGCAGCTTGCGGGCGTCGTCCGGCTTGCCCTGCTTTTCAAGCAACTGGGCGCGCGTGATCTGCGCAGGAATATATTGCTGGCTCTGGGGTGAAATCTTGTTGAGCCAGTCGCTCGCGGCCGCGTCGTTCTTCTGCTCGAGCGCCAGCTGCGAGAGATAGATGTACGCCTGGCCCGGATCGGCGCCCGGCGTCTTCTCCGCCTTCTGCGCGTACTGCTCCAGATACGGCTGCGCGCCCGCGAAATCCTTCTTCTGGATGTCGATCAGCGCGAGCGCCATCAACGGCGTCAGGTCGTTCGCGTTGTCTTTGTGCATCGCCTCGAACTGCTTTTGCGCGTCGTCGAGACGGTCGCTTGCGAGGTACATCTGCGCCAGCGCAAGCCGCGCATCATGCGATTTCGGATTCTGCGCGACGTATTTTTCGAGCGACGCGATGCCTTCCTTGCGCTCTTCCGGGCCCATCTGCGACAGCGTCAACGCGGCCGGCAGATAGTCGGGCTTGAGCGTGAGCGCCTGCTCGAGCGACTTGCGTGCGCCCGGTGCGTCGTCCGCCACGATCTGCTGACGGGCGATGGCCAGTTGCGCCTCGGGCCGGTTCATGTCGTTCTTGAGCAGATCCTGCAGCACGTGCAGGCCGCCGACGCGATTCGGCCCGCGCGACACCAGCAATTGCAGCGCGAGGATGGCGCTGCCGCGGTTCTCGTCAGGCACCTTCGCCAGTTCGCGTGCGAGCAGCGGCTCGGCGTCGTCGGGCTTGCCCGACAACACGAGTAGCGATGCATCGAGTTGCGCCGCGCGTTCCGACGTGGGCGCATACTGCTGCCACAATTGCGCAGCCGCCAGCGCGTCCGAAGGACTCTGGGCGGCCAGCGCGATTTCGGTGGCGCGTTGCGCCATGCGTGGATCGTGCGTGTCGCGCGCCAGTGCCAGATAGGTCTGATACGCCGGCGCCGGCTGGTCCCGCTGCAGCGCGACTTCGGCCGCGAGCACCTGGAACACGATCTGACTCGACAGCGCGACGTCAGGCAGATTCTTTTGATCGTCAGCCGTCGGCGCGCCTAACGCATCGGGCATGGACACGGAGTTGTCGTCCGTATCTGGCGAGGGATCCTGGGCATGCGCCGGCATGGCGGCGAGCGCCCACACGGCAAGCGCTGCGGCGCCGAGCAGACGGCGAGCGGACACAGCGTGCGGCACGCGGGAGGTGCGCGCCGGGCGCTTCGAAAACAGCTTCACGAAGGACAAGTTCATGGAAATCCGTTCAATGTTTCGGACGATTGTAACGCGCTCGCTACAATAAGCGCACAACCACTCACGCAAGTTGCAGACCAGTTAGACATGCCAGAGTTGCCAGAAGTTGAGGTTACCCGACGCGGAATTGAACCGTATGTCTCCGGACGCCGGGTCGAACGCGTCGACGTCCGCACGCCCGCACTGCGCTGGCCGATTCCCGCCGACCTTGCTAAAACCTTGCGGGGCCGTGTGGTCCACAAGGTGGAACGGCGCGGCAAGTACCTGCTGTTCGAGATCGACGCGGGCTGGTTCATTGTGCACCTGGGCATGACCGGGACGCTGCGAGTGCTGCGCAATCTGCCGCACCTGCCGGCGGCTGCGAAGCACGACCATGTCGACTGGATCTTCGACGAATTCATTCTCCGCTATCGCGACCCGCGGCGCTTCGGCGCCGTCCTGTGGCATGCGCGCGCAGACGGCGACGTGCTGGCGCATCCGCTGCTCGCGGGGCTCGGCGTCGAGCCATTCTCGCCGGCTTTTTCGGGCGCGTTGATGCACCGGCAGACGCGCGGGCGCAAGGTCTCCGTCAAGCAGGCCTTGCTGGCAGGTGAGATCGTGGTGGGCGTGGGCAATATTTACGCGTCCGAAAGCCTGTTTCGCGCCGGCATCCGGCCAACCACGCCGGCCGGCCGCGTCTCGCTGGTCCGCTACGACCTGCTGGCGGACGCCGTGCGCCTGACGCTCGCGGCCGCCATCGAAAAGGGCGGCAGTACGCTGCGCGATTTCGTCGGCAGCGACGGCGAAAGCGGCTACTTCCAGCTCGACTATTTCGTCTATGATCGCGCGGGGCTGCCATGCCGAGTGTGTGGGACGCCGATCAGACAGATCGTGCAGGGGCAGCGCTCGACTTACTTTTGTCCGACTTGCCAGCGCTAATTTTCCGATGCCCTCTCGCTTAACGCCGTCCTCGACAGCCGCCGCACCCGTCCTGTCCGCTTCGCCGGCGCTCGCCGATTTTTCTGCACGCCTGATCGCGTGGCAGCGTCAGCATGGCCGCCACGACCTGCCCTGGCAGAATACGCGCGACGCGTATCGCATCTGGTTGTCGGAAATCATGTTGCAGCAGACCCAGGTGTCCACAGTGATTCCGTACTACGCGCGTTTCCTCGAGCGTTTTCCGGATGTCGCCGCGCTGGCCGCCGCGCCGCTCGACGATGTGATGGCGTTGTGGGCCGGCCTTGGCTACTACTCGCGCGCCCGTAACCTGCACCGTTGCGCGCAGGCGGTGGTCGAATTGCACGGTGGGGCGTTTCCGGCTTCCGTGGAAGCGCTGGCCGAACTGCCGGGCATTGGGCGCTCGACTGCAGCGGCGATCGCCTCATTCGCGTTCGGCGCACGCGCGACGATTCTCGACGGCAACGTGAAGCGCGTGCTCGCACGCGTGTTCGGCGTCGAAGGTTTTCCGGGCGAAAAGCGTGTGGAGAACGCGATGTGGACGCTGGCCGAATCGCTCTTGCCGTCCAACGCCGGCAACGCAGAGGTGAGCGCCTATACGCAGGGCTTGATGGACCTCGGCGCGACGCTGTGCATGCGCGGCAAGCCGGACTGCGAGCGCTGCCCGTTCGCGCCGGACTGCGTGGCGAACGTGAGCGGACGGCAGCGGCAATTGCCGGCCGCGCGTCCCAGGAAGGCCGTGCCGACCCGTCGCACGTGGATGCTGGTGTTGTGCGACGGCGATGCGGTGATGCTCGAAAAACGGCCGCCGTCGGGTATCTGGGGCGGCCTATGGAGCTTGCCGGAAGCGGCGGATGAAGCCGCGCTCGCCGAGCGCGCACGTGAATTCGGCGGTGACGGTGCGGTCTCGCCGCTTGCGCCGCTCACGCATACATTCACGCATTTCAAGCTGGATATCGAGCCGCGCCTCGCGGAACTGGATCGAGCCGGGGGCGGCAGCGCCGTGCTGGGCGACGCGGAAACCGTGTGGGTGCCGCTGCGCAATATCGACGCGTATGGCGTGCCGGCGCCGGTGCGCAAGCTGCTGGACGGCCTGCAAGGGTCGCTGATCTAGTGCTTTGCCTTGGGGCAGGTTGGCGCGAGCGCGCCAACTGCCGTTGCCGTCACCTTCACCTTCACCTTCACCTTCACAGCAACTGATGCTGCTGCATGTAGTGATGAACCACGTCGATGCGCGCCCCGGCATCTGTCAGTTCCATCAGCTTTTGCCGCGCCTTTAGCGCAATTGGCAGCACTTCCGAGAGCCGGTTGGACACCCACGTCGGGTCTTCGAGCTTGAACGGTTCCGCGAACGGCAGACCGTCGGGATCGCGCTCGCGAATCGTCGCGATGATCCGCTCGAGTACTTCCGCGCATGCGCCGAATTTGGCCAGATGCTGGTTGCCTTCGAGCGGCACGTCGTCGGGCAGCGGCTCCGCCATCCCCACCAGCAGGCCACTATGTTCCACGCGATGCGACAGCAGCCGGAAACGCCGCGTACCGCGCGCGCGGATCAGCAGCATGCCGAAGGTTTCGACATCGCATTCGTCGATTTCAGCGAGACATCCAACGTGTTCCGGGACCGACGGTTCATCCGGCAGCGCGACTTCACCACCGCTTTTCAGCAGGCAGACACCGAACGGGGTCTTTTCGCGCAGACAGTCGCGCGCCATGTCGAGGTAGCGCGCTTCGAAGATCTTGAGGGGCAGCAGCCCGTCGGGGAACAGCACCGTATGCAGCGGAAACAGCGGCACATCGGCAAGCACAGAAGTAGAGGACATGGCGCAACGCTTCAGTTAAGGCCGCGCGATGCGGCCGGTTAAGCCACTAACTTCGATGATTCGCCGACGTCGACCGGCGCATCGCGGTGCCGCACGATTACATTGGCCTGCTTGGCAAGACGCGCGGCGAGCGTCTCGGCAATGAACACCGACCGGTGCTGGCCGCCTGTGCAGCCGATAGCCACAGTCAGGTAACTGCGGTTGTCGTCGCGAAAGTGCGGCAGCCATTTCGCGAGGAACGTCTCGATGTCGCCCATCATGTCGTGCACCACGGGCAGTGCGCCGAGGAAATCGATCACCGGCTGGTCGAGCCCGGTGAGTGGGCGTAATTCATGATCGTAGTACGGGTTCGGCAGCGTGCGCACGTCGAACACGAAATCGGCGTCGAGCGGCACGCCGCGCTTGAAGCCGAACGACTCGAACATCAGCACCAGACCGCTGTGTTCCTGTTCGATGAAGCGCTTGACCCACGCGCGCAACACGTTCGCGCGCAGATTGCTGGTATCGATCTGGTGGCCGAATTCGGCCAGGTTCGCGACCAGTTCACGTTCGCGCTCGATCGCTTCTTCGAGCGAGGTGAGCAGGCCGACGTCCGCGTCGTGCGCGGTGGAACCGGAGAGCGGATGGCGGCGGCGCGTTTCGGAGAAACGCTGGATCAGCGCCTGCGTGCTTGCGTTCAGGAACAGCACCCGCACATCGTGCTGGCGCGACAGGTCGCGGATCATCGCGGGCATGTCGTCGAGCGAGGCGCTCGAACGCGCGTCGATGGCGACCGCAAGACGGTCGTGACCGTCTTCCGCGAGATAGGTGGCGAGTTGCGGCAGAAAGCGCGGCGGCAGGTTGTCGACGCAGTAATAGCCAGCGTCTTCAAGCGCGTTCAGTGCAACGGATTTGCCGGAGCCGGAAATACCGGTGATCAGAATAATGCGCATGGAGTGGTCGAATCTGTACGTTTCATCATAGCATCTGGTCCCCCTGCGCGTGCCCCCTGCCGGCGCATACGCGGGGTGGGCGGGCACCTCCGGCAACCGCGTGGCCGCTCAGATCAGCTTGCCGGGAAACTGGCTGTCCGGGTCTTGCATGGCGAGGCGCTGGCGATCCATGAAGTCGCGCAGCGTGTCGATGCCGCGCAATTGCAGGATCGTATTGCGCACGGCGGCTTCCACCAGCACCGCGAGGTTGCGGCCGGCCGCCACCTGGATGGTGACCTTGCTGATAGGCAGGCCGAGCACGTCGACGGTCTGGCTTTCGAGCGGCAGGCGCTGGAATTCGCCATCCGGACGACGCACCAGCTGAACGATCAGCTTCAGCTTCATTTTGCGCCGAACGGCGGTTTCACCGAAGATGGTCTTGATGTCGAGCAGGCCCAGGCCGCGCACTTCCAGCAGATTCTGCAGCAGCGGCGGGCAGCGTCCTTCGACGAAATCCGGCCCGAGGCGCACGAAATCCACCGCGTCGTCGGCCACGAGGCCGTGCCCGCGGCTGATCAGTTCAAGGCCGAGTTCGCTTTTGCCGAGACCGGAGTCGCCGGTGAGCAGCACGCCCATCCCGAGAATGTCGAGAAACACGCCGTGCAGCGTGGCGCGCGGCGCGAGGATGCGCGACATGTAGAGGCGCAGGCTGTCGATCACAGCGGCGGCCGACATGGGCGTGGTGAACAGCGGCGTGGAGGAACGCGTACAGCGCAGGACCAGTTCCGGCGGCGCGGCGACTCCGCCCGCCACTACCAGGAACGGCGGCTCGAGGGCGATCAGCTCGGCCATATGGCGTGAGCGGTCTTCTTCGGATTGACGCTGGTAGTACTCGACTTCAGCGTCGCCCAGCACCTGGATGCGGTTCGGGTGGATCAGGTTCAAGTGGCCCACGAGGTCGGCGCTCGACGTGGCATAGGCAACCGTTTCTGCCGAGAAGCCGCGCTCCCAGCCTTCATGCCCCGTCAGCCAGCTGAGTTTCAGCATGGCGGCGTTGTCGTCGAAAATGCTTTGGGCGTTGATGCTGGACGTATCCATGAGTCCGTGACTCCAGTGTGGGCCGCTGTCCCGCGTACGCCGGCTGCGCTAACGCAGCCGGGCCGGCCGGCTAGAGCCGGCTTCGGTGCGGGGCTGAGCCCGCTCGTATGCGGATTGTCGCTGATGCATCAAGGTTGCCACTGAGTGAGCAGGCGATGCAACGCTTCGCGGTCTTCTTCCGTGTGCAGCCGCTCGCGTGCTTCGCGGTCGGACAGCAGTTGGGCGATTTCCGAGAGGATTTCCAGATGCTGCTGGGTGGCCTGTTCGGGCACCAGCAGGAAGATCAGCAACGAGACCGGCTGACCGTCGGGCGATTCGAAAGGGATCGGTTCGGCGAGCCGAACGAATGCGGCGAGCGGCTGCTTCAAGCCTTTGATCCGGCCATGCGGAATCGCGACACCCTCGCCAAGACCCGTCGACCCGAGGCGCTCGCGCGCAAACAGATTGTCAGTGACCGTGCTGCGGGCGATGCCGTTCTGGTTTTCGAAAATCAGGCCCGCTTGCTCGAAGACGCGTTTCTTGCTGGTGACCGATAGGCCGACGACGACGTTTTCGAGGGGAAGAAATTTGGCTAAACGATTCATGTTGGCAGGCGGAAACGTGGCCTGGATATTCCTCGCTGTGGCGTTTGAGTGGCGTTCCATTCTCGACTGATGCTCACGGCGATGTGCTTGGGAGGCCAAAAAGGCAGGACTCCCGCTGAATAACCCCGATTGACCCCGATGGTAACCGGCCCATTATAGAACAGCACGACCATGGATGGTGCGGCGCGCCATGCATAGATGCATCCAACGAAAAACCGCCCGTTGCCGGGCGGTTTAGCTGCGTCAGGAAAAACCTTCGGATCCTGACGGGTCCTGCCTGATACGACTTATTGCGGCGGCACGTCCACTTGCGGCGCCAGCGGTTGATACTTGATCGCTTCGTGCTGATGACCCTGCAGGCGATCCTTGTGACGTATGACTTGCCGGTCGAGCTTGTCGATCATCAGATCAATCGCGGCGTACAGGTCGCCGTCACAGCTCTCGACAAAGATGTCCTTGCCCTTCAGATGCAGGTTGATTTCAACCTTCTGCCTCTTTTCCTTTTCCTTGTGGTTGTCGACCGAGAGGACCACACTGCCATCGATCACCTGATCGAAATGTCTTAGCACCCTATCCAGTTTGGTGATCACGTATTCTCGCAACGCTGGCGTTACTTCGAGATGGTGTCCACTGATCTGCAGATTCATAGTGCTTCTCCAAGCTAGTGGCCGCTTGGTCCGCACGATGGGGCAGTACCGGTCGATCTGACGGCTCGCCTGTGTCGTCCCCCGTTGACTGACTACTGGCAGGTCGCATCGGCCGGCCTGTCCGCCAACGGGCGGAGCGGCCGGAAAATGCCCGCCACACTACGCGACGGGCTAAAGAGACTTGCGCAGGTTAACTGCTGGGATCTTGAGGGCTTCGCGGTACTTGGCCACAGTACGCCGTGCGACCACGAATCCTTGCTCCGCCAGCAATTCGGCGATGCGGCTGTCTGAAAGAGGAGATTTGGTGTTTTCCGCTCCTATCAGTTGCTTGATGAGCGCGCGGATAGCCGTGGAAGAGGCTGCCCCGCCCGTGTCAGTTGAAACGTGTGATCCGAAGAAGTACTTAAATTCAAGCGTCCCGAATGGGGTCAGCATGTATTTACCGGTTGTCACACGGCTGACAGTTGACTCGTGTAGGCCCAGCGTATCAGCAATTTCCCGCAAAACCAAGGGCCGCATGGCAATTTCGCCATGGACAAAAAAGCTCTTCTGACGCTCGACAATAGCCTGGGCGACTCGCAGGATCGTCTCGAAACGTTGCTGGATATTCTTGATCAGCCAGCGCGCTTCCTGGAGCTGCTGGCGCAGCGAACCGCTGCCCGGATCGCCCCGGTTGTTGCGCAGGATGTTCGCGTACAGATGGTTGATGCGCAGCTTCGGCACCACCTCGGGATTCAGCTCGGCCTGCCAGCCCTGGCCCGTCTTGCGCACCATGATGTCGGGCACCACGTAGTCGGCTTCGGCCTTGCCGTAAGCCGCGCCGGGGAACGGTTCGAGCGAGCGGATCAGCACGTGCGCGTCGCGCAGGTCGTCGTCGCCGGCTTTCAGGTGCTTGCGCAGGCGCGTGAAGTCGCGCGCGGCGAGCAGTTCCAGATGGTGCGCAACGATCTCGAGCGCGAGCGTGCGGGTCGCCGAGGCATCGAGTCGCAGCAATTGCAGCTTCAGGCACTCGGACGCCGAACGTGCGCCGACGCCGGGTGGGTCGAAGCTGTGCAGCAGCGCGAGCGCCGCGTTCAGCTCGTCGAGGTCGACGTCGAGCTCTTCGGGCAGGTCGGCCTGCACTTCATCGAGGGTCGCGGTCAGATAGCCGTCGTCGTCGAGCGATTCGATCAGAAAGGTGATCAACGCGCGGTCGCGCTGGCTCGCCTGGGTGACGCGCAGTTGCGCCATCAGGTGGTCGCGCAGCGAGGTGCTGGATTCGTGGATCTGCAGCGGCGGCAGGTCGTCGTCGTCCGAGGCGGTGCCGGAGCGGCCGTAGTCGTCCAGATTCCACTGGGTGGAGTCGCCGTTGCTGTCCGAGGAGAGGCCGTTGTACTCGTCGACGCCCTGCGGCTCGCCGTTTTCGGCGCGCTCGCTGGTGCTGGTGGACGACGAAGAACTACTGCTGCCCATCTGCTCGGGCGCGGCGTTGCTCGGCGCTTGGGCAATCAGCGAACCGTCCGCGGCGACTCGCAGCGGGCTGGCGATCCAGTCGTCCTCGTTTTCGAGCAACGGATTCTGGGAGATCGCCATCGCGACTTCCTGCTGCAGTTCGAGCGTGGACAGCTGCAGCAGCCGGATGGACTGTTGCAGTTGAGGGGTCAGCGCAAGATGCTGCGACAGGCGGAGTTGGAGGCTGGCTTTCATGGCAAGTTGAGATTCATTGTAAAGAGTTTGCCACGACCGCGATACCTTGCGACATTCGCAATAACGCGTGCGCCCGGATTGGGCTTGCGGGGGAAGCGGGCGGCCCGTTGCGTCAAAAATACGCTGAGGCCGTCGCAGCAAGGGACGGGCGGCAGGGGATGCCGCCGTGCATGCCCCTTGCGCGGTTACATGCGGAAGTGCTCGCCCAGATAGACGCGCCGCACGTTTTCGTTTTCAATGATGTCGCCAGGCGCGCCGGCGGCCAGCACGCTGCCATCGCTGATGATGTACGCATGGTCGCAGATGCCGAGCGTTTCGCGCACGTTGTGGTCCGTAATCAGCACGCCGATGTTGCGCTGCTTCAGGAACTTGACGATCTTCTGGATTTCCAGAACCGCGATCGGATCGACGCCGGCGAACGGTTCGTCGAGCAGAATGAAGCTCGGATTGGTCGCCAGCGCCCGCGCGATTTCCACACGCCGGCGTTCGCCGCCCGACAGCGAGAGCGCCGGATTGCCGCGCAGATGCGCGATCTGCAGTTCGTCGAGCAGCGCTTCCGTGCGGGTGGTGATGGTGTCCTTGTTGAGCCGCTTGCCGCTCTCGTCGAGCTGCAACTCCAGCACCGCGCGAATGTTCTCTTCGACCGTGAGCTTACGGAACACCGAGGCTTCCTGCGGCAGATACGACAGGCCGAGCGAAGCGCGCTTGTGAATGGGCAGCAGGCTGATGGACTTGCCGTCCAGGTCGATCTCGCCCGCGTCGAGCGGCACGAGGCCCACGATCATGTAGAACGAGGTGGTCTTGCCTGCGCCGTTCGGGCCGAGCAGGCCGACCACCTCGCCGCTCTTGACGTCGAGCGACACGTCTTTCACGACGGTGCGCGAACCATAGCGCTTCTTCAGATTGCGAACCACCAGCGAACTGCTGGTCCCAGCCGGCTTGCGATGGGGGAGGGAAGGCGAATTCACTGAGTTCACTGGGCCGGGGCTCCCTGAAGCGTGGTGGACGGCGCGAGCGTGGCCGAGGCGCCGGACAGCGGTGCGGCGCCGCCGTTACGCGGCGACAGCATGGCGCGCACGCGGCCGCTCGGATTGCCCGGGCCGGCGACGTCCGGACCCGCCTTCGCGGTATAGAAGTCGCTCTGGCCGTCATAGGTGATGACGCTGCCGTGGACCGTATCCATCACCGTCGAGAGGCCCTGCAGGCGGTTCACGGTGGCGTTGGTCGTCAGGGTGGTGAGGTCCTGCTTGCCGTCGTAGTCGATGCGGATGGCGGTGCCTTCCACATACTCGTTCAGCCCCTCGCGCTTCTGGCGGAAGTACGACAGATTGCCGCCGCTCGAGGTGCCGGTGGCGTACTGATAGCCCTGCGGATCCTGCGTCACCTCGACGCGATCCGCCTTGATGACGATCGTGCCTTTGGTGGCCACGACGTGTCCGGTGAAGATGTTGACCTGCTTCAGGTCGTCATAGGTCATGTTGTCCGCTTCAATATTGAGCGGCTTGTCCTTGTCGGCGCGCTCGGCGTGCGCCAGCGGCGCAAAGCCTGCGAGCGGCAACGCGACCAGCAGCGCAGCAAGTCCAGCGCGGCACGCGGACAAGGTGCGCGCGCGGCCGGTGTCAAAACGGGGGAACGATTCGTTCATGCAGTCACGCTGGATTGGATTACCCGGGTTGCTTCAGGGAGCCGCCGGAGGCGTCGGACGCGGCGATCGCGCCACGGACGTTGCCGAACAGCTGCATTACCCGGGTGACGTTGTTGTAGTTCATGCCGCTGGCCGTCATGACAGACAGGCCGCGCTGAAGTTTAACCGGCTTTTCGGTCTCAATCACATCGTCGTTGACCAGGACCCGAAAATGGTAGGAATCGGCCTGCATCGCCGGGTCGCCGTCGCCGGCAGCGCGCAGGATGCGGGCGTTCTGGTACAGATCGACGATCGAGGCATCGCCGTTGACGGTGCCGGTGTCGCCGGTCGCCGTCACGATGGGCTTGCCCGGCTGGAAGGCGCGGATGGCCGGCTTGACGAGATCGCTCAACTCGTCGTCTTCGTAATGGACGAGGTGGGTGGCCGTCAGCCGGTACTGCGTGGCGCCCGATTGATCCAGCTCCGACACCGAGAAGTTGTCGGCGAAGTAGTCGGGCGTGTGTTCCTTCGGCTTGATCTCGCCTTCGTGCGGCGGCGGCGCGGTGGCCTGCAGCAGCCACCAGGTGATCCCGGCGAGCACCGCCATGGCAACCAGCGGAATCAGCGAAGTGAAGCGGAACTGGTTCATCCGACAAGGCCCTGCTGTTGCCCGCCGGCGCAGGCTGCCGCGAGCAGCGCGTCGTACTTGTTCTGCGCGCGCAGCAAGGTGTCGCATACTTCGCGCACGGCACCGTGGCCGCCGCGCGCTTCGCTGACCCAGTGGGCCCGCGCGATCACTTCAGGATGCGAATTGGCGGGCGCGGCGGCGAAGCCGACCTTCAGCATCACGCCGAGATCGACCCAGTCGTCGCCCATGTAGCCGCATTCCTCGGCGGTGCGGCCGGTTTCCTTGAGCAGCTCGGCGAAGGCCGCAGGCTTGTTTTCGATGCCCTGATACAGATGGGTGATCTTCAGTTCCTTGGCCCGCACCGCGACGATGCCCGACTTGCGCCCGGTGATGATGGCCGTGTCGATGCCGGCTTCGCGTAGCAGCTTCGCGCCGTGGCCGTCCATCGAGTTGAACGACTTCATCGTGTCGCCCTCGGCGGTGAACATCAGGCCGCCGTCGGTCAGCACGCCGTCGACGTCGAAAATCATCAGCTTGACGCGGCGCGCGCGCTCGGTAGCGGTAAGGGACGCGGTAGCCATCAGATCACCTTCTTGGAGAACAGGTCGTGCATGTTGAGCGCGCCGATCAGCTTGCCCGCGTCGTCGACAACCAGCATCTGGTTGATCCGGTGGCGTTCCATCAGTTCCACCGCTTCGACCGCCAGTTGATCCGGTCCAATGGTACGCGGGCCCGGCGTCATTACGGAGGCGATCGGCAGGTCGCGGAAGTCGCCGCTGCGCTCGAGCACGCGGCGCAGGTCGCCGTCGGTGAAGATGCCTTTGACGCGCTGGTTTTCGTCGACGATCGCCGTCATGCCCATGCGCTTGGCGGTCAACTGGAACAGGGCGTCGCGCACGGTGGACTCCGGCATCACCTTCGGCACCTGGTCGCCGGTGCGCATCACGTCGCGCACATAGGTGAGCAGGCGGCGGCCGAGCGCGCCGCCCGGATGCGAGCGGGCGAAGTCGTCCGGGCCGAAGCCGCGCGCGTCCAGCACGGCAACCGCAAGTGCGTCGCCAAGCGCGAGCGCGGCGGTGGTGCTGGCGGTGGGGGCAAGATTCATCGGGCAGGCTTCTTTTGCGACGCCGGCGTTCAGATGCACGTCGGACAGTTGCGCGAGACTCGAGCCCGGCTTGCCGGTGATCGCGATCAGCTTTGAACCGAGCCGCTTGATGATAGGCAGAATCGCCATCAGCTCTTCGGATTCGCCGGAGTTCGACATGGCCACGAACACGTCATCCGAGGTGACCATGCCGAGGTCGCCATGGCTGGCCTCCGCCGGATGCACGAAAAACGCGGGCGTGCCGGTGCTGGCGAAGGTTGCCGCCAGCTTGCGGGCCACGTGGCCGGATTTGCCGATGCCGGAAACGACGACGCGTCCACGGCAGCCCAGGATGAAATCGATCGCCTCGACGAAACCGTCGTCGAGTTGATCGCGAAGCGCGCGCACGGCGTCCGCTTCGATGTCGAGCACGTTGCGAGCGAGCGCGAGTGCCCGGTCGCCATTGATTTTCGCTATCATTCGCGGAGTATAGCAAAGGCGTTTGTTCGCCGCGCCGGGACGGCTGTCTCCGGCCGCTGCCCTCACCGGCCCCTCAACCTTGTCGCACGGCGGTTTGCGTGCGATGGTTATGTCGACGAACCAGGACGCTTTCAGATGATTTCCCCGCTCGAAATGACGCTGTTCCTGCTGCTGGCATCGGTGGCGGGCGTCGTCGTTTTCCGTTTCCTGAACCTGCCGCCGATGCTCGGCTACCTGACGGTGGGGATCATCGTCGGGCCGCACGCGTTCGGTATCGTTCCGGATTCGATCGGCGCGCAGAACCTTGCCGAGTTCGGGGTGGTGTTCCTGATGTTCTCGATCGGGCTGGAGTTTTCGCTCGCCAAGCTGCGCTCGATGCGCCGGCTGGTGTTCGGCCTCGGCCTGCTGCAGGTGATCGGCACGGTGGCGGTAGCAGTGGCGCTCGGCTTCGTGCTGGAGCGCTGGGTGCATATCACGTGGCAGGGCAGCATCGCGCTGGGCGGGGCGCTTGCTATGTCGTCGACGGCTATTGTCAGCAAGATGCTGGCGGAGCGGCTCGAGATCGAGACGGAGCACGGCCGCAATATCTTCGGCGTGCTGCTGTTCCAGGATCTGGCGGTGGTGCCGCTGCTGATTGTCATCTCGGCGCTCGGTGGCGATTCCCGCACCCTGATGACGGCGCTCGGGCTCGCGGCAGTGAAGATTGTGGTCGCATTGGCCCTGCTGCTGATCGTCGGGCAGAAGTTCATGACCCGCTGGTTCAATGTGGTGGCGCGGCGCCGCTCGCAGGAGCTGTTCATCCTGAACCTGCTGCTCGTCACGCTCGGGGCGGCGTTCATCACGGATAAATTCGGTTTGTCGCTTGCGCTGGGCGCGTTCATCGCCGGCATGCTGATCGCCGAGACGCCTTACCGGCATCAGGTTGAAGAAGACATCAAGCCGTTTCGCGACGTGCTGCTGGGCCTCTTCTTCGTCACCACCGGCATGCTGCTCAACCCTATGGTGATCTGGACGCATCCGCTGATCGTGCTGGCTTTCCTGCTCGGCCCGATGCTGCTGAAGCTGATCATGATCACCGCGCTGTCGCGCCTGTTCGGCGCGTCGCCGGGCGTGGCGATGCGTACCGGCATCGGCCTCGCGCAGGCTGGCGAATTCGGCTTCGTGCTCCTGAACCTGATCCTCGACAAGCATCTGGTCGACGCCACGCTCCTGCAGGCGATTCTCGCCGCGATGCTGCTGTCCATGCTGGCCGCGCCCTTCATGATCCAGAACGCGGACCGCATTGTGCTGCGCCTGTCGTCGACTGAATGGATGATGCAGTCCCTGCAGATGACGCGCATCGCCACGCAAAGCCTGAAGCAAAGCGGCCATACGATCATCTGCGGCTACGGGCGGGCGGGACAGAACCTTGCGCGCATGCTCGAGCACGAGGGTCTTTCATACGTGGCGCTCGACCTCGACCCCGACCGCGTGGCGGCGGCCGCGGCGGCCGGCGAATCCGTGGTGTTCGGCGACGCCGGGCGGCGCGAGTCCTTGCTCGCGGCCGGTATCCACCGCGCGGCGGCGGTCGCGATCACCTACGCCAATACGCCGTCGGCGCTGCGCGTGCTGCACAACATCCACGAACTGGAGCCGACGCTGCCGGTCATCGTGCGTACCGTCGACGACGCCGACCTCGAAAAGCTGCTCGCGGCCGGCGCGACCGAGGTGATTCCGGAGATCGTCGAGGGCAGCCTGATGCTCGCTTCGCACACGCTGGTGCTGATGGGCGTGCCAATGCGGCGCGTGGTGCGGCGGGTCGAGGAGATGCGCGACGAGCGCTATAGTCTGCTGCGCGGCTATTTTCACGGCGCCGACGACGTGGGCGACGACGACAGTCACGAGCAGGTGCGACTACAATCGGTGCCGGTCGACGAGAACGCGGACGCGGTGGGCCGTACGCTGGCCGAGGTCGGTTTGTTCGGACTGGGCGTCGAGGTGACGGCGATCCGCCGTCATGGCATTCGCGGCGTGGAGCCGGACCCGTCGACCAAACTGCGCGCCAGCGACATCGTCGTGCTGCGCGGCTTGCCCGAAGCGCTCGCCGCAGCCGAAGAGCGGCTGTCGAAGCATCGCCGGGCGGGCGCACCGGCCGTTTGAAGCGGGCGGCGGCATAAGCGAACATGCGGCAGCGGGCCGTGCCGCGCACACGCACGCGGCCGGGATTCGAGGCGCGCGACCCGAAGCCGCCGCGCGAGATTCTTAAGTCTTTTACCAGGGTCCCTGGGGATCCGTCTGGAGCCATCATGTCCAACGCGCTTGCGAGCGCACCGCTCGACGCGGCTGCGTTCGTCAAAAGCCAGATTCGCACCGTGCCCGACTGGCCGCAGGCCGGCGTGCAGTTTCGCGATATCACGCCGCTGCTGCAGCATCCGAAGACGTTTCGGGTGCTGATCGACCTGTTCGTGCAGCGCTATATCGACGCGAAGCTCGACTACATCGCGGGGCTCGACGCGCGTGGTTTCATCATCGGGCCGGTGCTGGCGTACGAACTGAACGTGGGCTTCATTCCGATCCGCAAGCAGGGCAAGCTGCCCTACCGGACGGAGTCGCAGTCGTACGAGCTCGAATACGGCACGGCGACCGTCGAGATTCACGCCGACGCGTGTGGAGCGGGCGACCGCGTGCTGATCGTCGACGATCTGATCGCAACCGGCGGCACCATGATGGCCGGCAAGCAACTGCTCGAGCGGCTGGGCGCGGTGGTGATCGAAGGCGCGGCTATCATCGACCTGCCGGAGCTGGGCGGCTCGGCGCTGTTGCGCTCGGCGGGGTTGCCGCTCTTCACCGTCACCGAGTTTAGCGGCCACTAAGCCGCGGGCGGGGACGTCCGGTGTCCGGCGCGGCGAGTGCTGCAAGCGCGCCTTGACCGCGCTTCAACCGCCTTCGATCATTCAGCAAGACCATCGCGATGAGGTAAGACGCATGCCCAATTTCCTGCTGTTTCTCGCCACCTCGATGGCGATCACGCTGGCTCCCGGCCCGGACAACCTTCAGGTGCTGGCGCGCGGCATTTCGCAGGGCCGTGCCGCCGGACTCGTCGCGGCACTCGGTTTCGCCGCCGGCATCACGTTCCACACGACGCTCGCGACGCTGGGCGTGGCCGCGTTGCTGCGCTCGTCGCCGCTGGCTTTCCAGGCCATCAAGTACGCCGGCGCCGCTTACCTGATCTGGATCGGCATCAAGGCGCTGCGCAGCCAGGGGCTCGCCACGGCCCATGAGCGGCCGGCTCAGCCGCTGTGGTCGGTGTTCCGTCAAAGCGTGTTCGGCAATATGCTGAACCCGAAGGTGACGCTGTTCTTCCTCGTGTTCCTGCCGCAGTTCATCGAGCCGCATGGCGTGCAGAGCGTGCCGCTGCAGATGCTCGAACTGGGCCTCGTGTTCATGCTGCAGACGGTGCTGGTGTTTTCGCTGTTCGGCGTGTGCGCGGGGATGATCGGCGGCTGGCTGAAGCGCCGTCCGCGTGTCGGCGTGTGGCTCGATCGCCTTGCGGGCGCAACCTTTATCGCGATCGGCATTCGCGTGGCGCTGCGCGATTGATCGCGTTCGTGCAGTTGGAGTATTCATGACCTTGCCCTCTATCATCAAAGCGCGCCGCTTCGATGCGCACGCGCATCGGCCGTTCTGGATCGACGCCCAGCAGGTGGGCTGGATTCGCTCGACGGACGTGCCCCTGCTGGCCCGCTGGCCCGACGTCTTCGAGATCGACGCCACGCGCGTGGTGTTATTGCCGCGCTTGAACACCGTGGATATGCGTAGCGCGGCGCTTGGGGCCGTGATCGGTGCGCTGGCCGCCGAAGGGCGCATTCCCGGCTGGCGCGACGAGACCTACGCGATCCGCAATGCGTTCGATGCACCGCCGCTCGCGTATATCGAACGCGCCGCCTCGCGCTTCTTCGGCACCATGACCTACGCGGTGCATCTGAACGGCGTCGTAGAATACGCGGAGGGCGCGCCGCAATTGTGGATCGCGCGCCGCAGCGACACCAAGGCCACGGACCCCGGCATGCTGGATAACGTGGTCGCGGGCGGGATAGGCTGGGGCTTCGGGATCGAGGCGACAATCGTCAAGGAGTGCTGGGAAGAAGCCGGCATCCCGGAAGAGATCGCTGCGCGCGCCACGCCGGGGCGCACGGTGCATGTGCTGCAGTCCTTGCCGGAAGGCACCCAGGCCGAGCAGATTTTCGTCTACGACCTCGCGCTGCCGGCGGATTTCGCGCCGCGCAATCAGGACGGCGAAGTGGGCGAGCACCGCCTGGCACGCATCGACGAAGTGGCCCGCTGGATCGAGGAAGACGCGCTGACCGTCGACGCCAGCCTCGCCACGCTCGACTGCCTGTTGCGCCGGCGCTGGATCGATGCAGAGGACTGCGTGGGGATCGACGCGTTGTTCGTGCCGCCGGCCGTCGCATAACCATTCAACGGCGCTTTCAACGACGCTTTCAACGAATCACGCATTGAACAAGGGAGTCACCCAGGTCATGTCGACCGATCACAGCTTTATTCTCAAACTGTCGTGCGCCGACCGGCCCGGCATCGTCCACGCGGTATCGGGCTTCCTGTTCGAGCGCGGCAGCAACATTCTCGACTCCGCGCAGTTCGGCGACAGCCATACCGGCGAGTTCTTCATGCGCGTGCATTTCCAGCAGGTGGGCGGCGATCCGGGGCTGGAAGCGCTGCGCAGCGCGTTCGGCACGCTCGCGGACGGCTTCGGCATGCGCTGGGAGTTGCACGACGCGACGGTGAAGCCGCGCGTGGTGATCATGGTCTCGAAGATCGGCCATTGCCTGAACGATCTGCTGTTCCGCTACCGCACCGGCCAGCTGGGCATCGAGATTCCGGCGATCATCTCGAACCACAAGGAGTTCTATCAACTTGCGGCGAGCTACGACATTCCGTTCCACCACTTCCCGCTGATGGCGTCGACGCCCGAGGGCAAGGCGGCGCAGGAAGCGCGTGTGCTCGAAGTGATCGACGAGCACAAGGCCGATCTGGTGGTGCTTGCGCGTTATATGCAGATCCTGTCGCCGCAGTTGTGCGAACGCCTCGCTGGCCGTGCGATCAATATTCACCACTCGTTCCTGCCGAGCTTCAAGGGTGCGAAGCCGTACTATCAGGCGTTCGATCGCGGCGTGAAGCTGATTGGCGCCACCGCCCACTACGTGACGACCGATCTGGACGAAGGTCCGATCATCGAGCAGGAAGTGGAGCGGGTCGACCACAGCATGACGCCGGATCAACTCACGGCGATCGGCCGCGACGTCGAATGCGTGACGCTGGCGCGGGCGGTGAAGTGGCATGTCGAACATCGCGTCGTGCTGAACGGCAGCAAGACGGTCGTGTTCCGCTGATCGGAGGCGGCCGGGAGCATTGGGTAAAAAAAGACGGCCGCCGCCAAATCATCGATCCATCAAACCAGCCGCAGATAGATCAGTTCCCGCTTGATATACGCATAGAAGATCGGCGCGGCGATCACGCCCTGGATGCCGAACGCCGCTTCCATGATCAGCATTGCCACCAGCAATTCCCACGCACGCGCCTCAATCTGGCCGCCGACGATCCGCGCGTTCAGGAAGTACTCGAGCTTGTGGATCAGGATCAGGAACACGAGCGACATGACCGCGGCCGGAAAGCTTACCGAGAGCGCCACGGCGACGATGATGGTGTTCGATATAAGATTGCCGATCACCGGCAGCAAGCCGACGATGAACGTGACGAGCACCAGCGTCTTCGACAGCGGCAGCCGGTCGTGGAAGATCGGCAGCAGCACCAGCAGGAAGATGCCGGTGAACACCGCGTTGATCGCGGAAATCTTCACCTGGGCGAAGACAATGCGGCGGAAGGCGTCGGCAAACCGCGTCACGCGGGTGACGAACGCGGTGGACAGCGGCAGCCGCTGCATGTGCTTCTGGGCGCCGACCGCGATGATCGCGCCGATGATCATGCCGATCAGGATATGCGTGAAGACCCGCGCCGCATTCTTGCCGCCTTGCTGCAGCATGCCGGCGTGGGTTTGCATCAGCTCGGTGGCGCGCGCTTTCATCTGATCGGTGTCGACCGGCAGATAGTTGGCGACGAACTGCGGAATCCGGCCGCGCGCCTCGTCGATCAGTTGCATGGCCTGGTCGAGCAGCATCTGCACGCTCGGTACGTCGCCTTCGAAATGATCGATGATGCCGATTACGAGACCCGTCAGCCCGCCGACGATCACCACCGCGAGGATCACCACCGAGAGCCAGCGCGCGCGCTGGCTGGACATGTGCTTTTCGATGCGCGGCGCGAGCGTCTGGATGAGCTGGTACACCAGCAGCCCGGCCAGCAACGCGCCGAGCAGCCTGAGATTGAGCACCGCCCACATGCCGAACAGCATCAGCAGGTAACTGCCGATCTCGACCGCGGACAGCCTCGGCAGGCTCATGTCGCTCGTCAGCCTGACCGGGCGTGGGCGCAGATCCTGCACCTGCCCTTCATCGGGCGCCTCGTTACGCTTGGTCATGGCTTATTTCCATCTCCAACCTGGGGTGTGCAGCATTACTTTTTGGCGGCGTCGCGTTTCAGCAGCGGCGCCAGGTATCGACCGGTAAAACTTGCCTTCGACTTCGCCACCTGCTCCGGCGTGCCTTGGGCGATGATCTGACCGCCGCCGGCGCCGCCTTCCGGGCCGAGGTCGATCAGCCAGTCGGCCGTTTTGATTACATCCAGATTATGCTCGATGATCACCACGGTATTGCCCTGATCTCGCAAACGGTGAATCACTTCGAGCAGCAGCGCGATATCGTGGAAGTGCAAACCGGTGGTTGGCTCGTCGAGGATGTATAGAGTGCGACCGGTGTCACGCTTGCTCAGTTCCAACGATAGTTTGACGCGCTGCGCTTCGCCGCCCGACAAGGTGGTGGCCGACTGCCCCAGGCGGATATAGCCAAGACCCACGTCCAGCAAGGTTTTCAGCTTGCGCGCCACGACCGGGACGGGCTTGAAGAACTCGTACGCGTTTTCGACCGTCAGCTCCAGCACTTCGCTGATGCTTTTGCCCTTGTAGTGGACGTCGAGCGTTTCGCGGTTGTAGCGCTTGCCGTGGCAAACGTCGCACGGCACGTAGACGTCGGGCAGAAAGTGCATTTCCACCTTCAGCACGCCGTCGCCCTGGCACGCTTCGCAGCGGCCGCCCTTCACGTTGAACGAGAAACGGCCCGGATCGTAGCCGCGCTCCTTCGAAGCCGGCACACCCGCGAACAGCTCGCGGATCGGCGTGAACACGCCGGTATACGTGGCCGGATTCGAGCGCGGCGTGCGGCCGATCGGCGACTGGTCGACGTTGATGACCTTGTCGAAGTGCTCGAGGCCTTCGATCGCTTCGTACGGCGCCGGCTCGGCCGACGAACCGTACAGGTGATGCGACACCGCGTGATACAGCGTGTCGTTGATGAGCGTGGACTTGCCCGAGCCGGACACACCGGTGATGCAGGTGAGGAGGCCCACCGGCAGGTCGAGCGTGACGCGTTGCAGATTGTTGCCGTAGGCTTCGACGATGCGCAGGCGCCGCTCGTCGGGCTCCTTGCGCTCGTCCGGGTACTGGATGGTGCGTGCGCCGGACAGGTACTGGCCGGTAATCGACGCCGCATCGGCCTCCACCTCTTCGGGCGTGCCCTCGGCGATGATCATGCCGCCGTGTTCGCCGGCGCCCGGGCCCATGTCGACCACGTAGTCGGCCATGCGGATCATGTCCTCGTCGTGCTCGACGACGATCACCGAATTGCCGAGATCGCGCAGATGCTTCAGCGTCGAAATCAGGCGGTCGTTGTCGCGCTGGTGCAGGCCGATGGACGGTTCATCGAGCACGTACATCACGCCGGTCAGGCCCGAGCCGATCTGCGAGGCGAGCCGGATGCGCTGCGCTTCGCCGCCCGAGAGCGTTTCCGCGCTGCGTTCGAGCGACAGATAGTCGAGCCCGACGTTATTCAGGAACATCAGCCGCGCGACGATCTCCTTGATCACCTTGTCGGCGATCTCGCGCTTCGAGCCTTCCAGGCGCAGGGTCTGGAAATAGCCGAGCGCATCGCGCAACGGCCAGCCGCTGATTTCGAAGATGCCGCGGGCGTCGCTGTTCGCGCCGATGCGCACAAAGCGCGCTTCGCGGCGCAGGCGCGTGCCGGCGCAGGCGGGGCAGGCCTGGTTGTTCTGGTACTTGGCGAGTTCTTCGCGCACGGCGACCGAATCGGTCTCGCGGTAGCGGCGCTCGAGGTTCGGGATAATGCCTTCGAACACGTGCTCGCGAATCGACGCCCGGCCGCGTTCGTTGATGTACGAGAACGGGATGGTCTGCTTGCCCGAGCCGAACAGCAGGATCTTCTTGACCTTCTCCGGCAGATCCTCGAAGGCCTCGTCGATGTCGAACTCGTAAAACGCCGCGAGACTTTGCAGCATCTGGAAGTAGAACTGGTTGCGCCGGTCCCAGCCCTTCACGGCGCCCGCCGCGAGCGACAGCGACGGATGCGCCACCACCCGCTTCGGATCGAAGAAAGTGATCTGGCCGAGGCCGTCGCACTCCGGGCACGCGCCCATCGGGTTGTTGAACGAGAACAGACGCGGCTCGAGCTCCTGCAGCGAATACGAGCAGATCGGGCAGGCGAACTTGGAGCTGAACAGATGCTCCTTGTCGGTGTCCATTTCGAGCGCGATGGCGCGGCCGTCGGCGAGGCGCAGCGCGGTTTCGAACGACTCCGCGAGGCGCTGTTTCATATCGGCGCGCACTTTCAGACGGTCGACCACGACGTCGATCGTATGCTTGTCGTTCTTCTTCAGCTTCGGCAGCGAGTCCACTTCGTAGATCTTCGCGACCTCTTCATTGGCGGTGCCGCCGCCCGAACGCACGCGAAAGCGGATAAAGCCCTGCGCCTGCATTTCCTCGAACAGTTCGACGTGTTCGCCCTTGCGGTCCGCCACCACTGGCGCCAGGATCATCAGCTTGGTGTCGTCCGGCAGGGCGAGCGCGGCGTCGACCATCTGCGAGACGCTTTGCGCCTGCAGCGGAATTTCGTGGTCCGGACAATAGGGCGTGCCGACCCGCGCGAACAACAGGCGCAGGTAGTCGTGAATCTCCGTGACGGTGCCGACCGTGGAGCGCGGATTGTGCGAGGTGGCCTTTTGTTCGATGGAGATGGCCGGCGACAGACCTTCGATCAGGTCGACGTCCGGCTTTTCCATCAATTGCAGGAATTGCCGTGCGTACGCGGAGAGGCTCTCGACGTAGCGGCGCTGCCCTTCCGCGTAGAGCGTGTCAAAGGCAAGCGACGATTTGCCCGAGCCCGACAAGCCGGTAATCACAATGAGCTTGTGACGCGGCAGGTCGAGACTGACGTTCTTCAGATTGTGGGTACGAGCCCCACGGATACGGATTTGTTCCACGCGTTGATCCCATCGCCTGGCCACGAACTGGCGGAAAGAGGAAGAGGCTAAACCTGCTACTATAACGACTTTTCAAGACCGCTGTTACGACTACCTGACAGCGCCCGACAGGCGCGCGGCGAGCTGTAAGACAGCGGTTCAGCGTCGTGAGGAAAGGTGGCAGGTGGGGCCTTTTGGTGCGACTGCAAGACGCCTGTGGGTCTTTGCCGCAGGTCGCGGGTCGCTCACGGCAGGCCGCCCGAGGTATGCTGCCCGACGGTGTGTCGCCCGGCCACGAGGCCGTCCAGATTATTCAAAACACGTTCCCGATGTCCAATCCGTCCGCAACCTCTTCACGCATGAGCGCGCCTGAACTGCGTGCGACCGTGTCGCTCGCAGGCATCTTTGCCCTGCGCATGCTCGGTCTCTTCATGATCATGCCGGTGTTCTCGATCTACGCGAAAACCATCCCCGGCGGAAACAACGTCCTGCTGGTGGGGATCGCGCTAGGCGCATACGGCGTGACGCAATCGCTGCTGTATATCTTCTACGGCTGGGTTTCCGACAAGGTGGGGCGCAAGCCGGTGATCGCCACCGGGCTCGCGATCTTCGCGCTCGGCAGCTTTGTCGCGGCGGGGGCGCACGACATGACGTGGATCATCGTCGGTCGAGTGATTCAGGGGATGGGCGCAGTGTCGTCCGCCGTGCTCGCTTTTATCGCGGATCTCACGTCCGAAGAGCATCGCACCAAGGCGATGGCGATGGTGGGCGGCAGCATTGGCGTGTCGTTCGCCGTGGCGATTGTCGGCGCGCCGATCGTGTTCGAGTGGGTCGGCATGAGCGGCCTGTTCACGCTGGTCGGCATTTTCTCGATTCTGGCGATTGGCGTGGTGATCTGGATCGTGCCGAACGCGCCCATGCCCGTGCACGTGCGCGCACCGTTCTCGGAAGTGCTGCACAACGTCGAGTTGCTGCGTTTGAACTTTGGCGTGCTGGTGCTGCACGCGACGCAAACGGCGCTGTTCCTGGTGGTGCCGCGCATTCTGGAAGCGGGCGGCTTACCGGTCGCGTCGCATTGGAAGGTTTATTTGCCGGTGATGGGGCTGTCGTTCGTGATGATGGTCCCGGCGATCATCGCGGCGGAAAAGCGCGGCAAGATGAAGGTGGTGCTCGTCAGTGCGATTGGTCTTATCCTGATCGGACAGTTGCTGCTGGGCGTCGCGCCCCATACCATTCTGAGTGTGGCCGGGATCCTGTTTGTCTACTTTCTCGGCTTCAATATTCTTGAAGCGTCGCAGCCTTCGCTGGTGTCGAAACTGGCGCCGGGCTCGCGCAAAGGTGCGGCGACGGGCGTGTACAACACCACGCAGTCGATCGGCCTCGCCATTGGCGGCGTGCTCGGCGGTGTGCTGCTGAAGGCGGACGGACAGAGCGCGGTGTTCTTCGCCTGCTCCGGGCTGGTATTTTGCTGGCTTATAATCGCGGCAAATATGAAGCCGCCGCCGCTCAGGAAGGCATCATAGAACTCACCGGTGGCCGGCTGAGGCGCAGTTTTCCTCTCGGGCCGGCCGGTTCTGAGACGTGAAACGTGCGTTGCCGCGCCACCTGCAACGGAATCAACAGGAGAAACTCATGGCATCCGTGAACAAGGTCATTCTCGTCGGCAACCTCGGAGCCGATCCGGAAGTCCGTTATCTTCCGAGCGGCGACGCAGTGGCGAACATCCGCCTTGCGACGACGGACCGGTACAAGGACAAGACGTCCGGCGAAATGAAGGAAGCCACCGAGTGGCACCGGGTTTCGTTCTTCGGGCGGTTGGCCGAGATCGTGAACGAATACCTCAAGAAGGGCTCGTCGGTTTATATCGAAGGGCGCATTCGTACGCGTAAGTGGCAGGCTCAGGATGGGACGGATCGTTATTCCACTGAGATCGTGGCCGAGCAGATGCAGATGCTGGGTGGCCGTGGTGGCGCGATGGGTGGTGGTGGCGACGAAGGCGGGTATAGCCGCGAGCCGTCGGAGCGCAGTGGTGGTGGTGGTGGTCGCGTGGCTTCGGGTGGTGGCGCTTCGCGTGGGGGTAGCGGCGGTGGTGGTTCGAGCCGTCCGAGCGCGCCGGCCGGCGGCGGGTTTGATGAGATGGATGACGATATTCCGTTCTGATTTCCCGTAACCGAAAAATGTAAGATCAACCCCGCCTTTGAGCGGGGTTTTTTTTATCTCGTTCCGGTTGATGGCTTTCCCGGCACATGACCCCGGCCTCTCCCGGGTCCAGCGGGCGCGCCACGCCGCCCCGGCCTTCAGTTCCGCTAGCGACCCGCGACACCCCCGGTCCCGCTTCGAAAGCTTCGGCACGGTTCGGTCCGCTCAGCGCCGCGTAACGAGGCGACGCTTGACATCGATCTTCTCGATGGCCCCTGGAATGGACTACACGGTTCGAAGCCGGAACATTCCGACATTTCATTGCTTTGACGCTGACGCAAGAGTGCTTGGGTCAGCGTTTCTCTGTCAATATTGAGCGACTTAATCCATTTGGTTACGTGTTGAATTTCTTCTTTCTCTTTTATGGATATCCCATTTTTTGATTTGAAACATTGTTTAACGTTTGAATAAAAATTTGACAAAATAATTCAACTTTATCGCAATAAAACCTCGTTGCGAAAAAGGAAGGTGTTTGCTAACATTTCGAAAACATGAAGGCGGCGCAGCAAGAAGCTAAAAATAAATCTGCGGAGCCGTAGGGGCTAGATCGTGGCGCGTGCTGCGATAGGACTGATCCTAATTGATTGTCGTATTTTTCCTGCATTCACGGAGAAAGGCATTTCCATTTATATTTGTTTGATTCGTAGTTAAATAATCGAAATTTCGTTATTAATAGTCTGCCATGTGGGGAAGTGGAATCCAATACTTCGGAGCCCCTTGACCTTTCCGTGCTGATCTCTATTGAAGAATGGCCCGCAAAATTCGTGTTTGCCCAAAGAGCAGCATGATGATGCCGGGAAACGAGGGGTTCGATAAATCCCGATTCGTCGCTGAAAATTAAACGCCGATGCAGGTGGTGCTTATGCGGCACGAGGGCGCCTCAACGTAATCCAGGTATTTGGCGACGAACAGAGCAATCTCCCGGTTGCCGTAGGGTTTGGCCGCGACGAAGTACGCAGGCAGCGTTCGGGTCCGCCGTGCACGCGCACTCAATTGCGATAGCGCGGCGCGCGTCCAGACACGGTGGGGTTTCCATTCATCCAATTAATAAGATATGCGAAATATATCTATTCGAATCAAGAAATGGCTCTAGAAGGAAAGGATTGCAAGATGAATGGATTGTCAGCGCGGCGCCTGCCGTATGGCTGCCTGTCGGCGATGGTGGCGTCGGTGGCATTTGGCTGGGTGTCGCTCGCGAGCGCGACAGAAGGGGGGATTGGCCGGCCGATCACGGGCATGCAGATCGCGCCGTATGCGGGGATTGTGCCGCCCACCTCGGACTGGATGGTTTCGGTCACCTCCATTTACTACGAAGGCTCGCTCGGCAAAAGCAAAGCCATCCCGGTTGCCGGCACCGTTTCAATGGGCCTTGATTACCATATCTCGTACAACCTGATCAGCGTGGCAAAGAGCTGGGGCATCACCGCGGGCGGCTGGAATTTCGCATCGGCATTCAGCGTGCCGGTTCAGTACACGTCGGTTTCGTCGTTCCACGGCCTGCTCCCGGCCGACAGCGGCACACAGTTCGCCGACATCTTCTTTACCCCGGTCGTCGCCGGTTATCACCTGACTAAAGTCGATCATATTGCGTTGAGCATTCAGATGTATGCGCCCACCGGCGCCTACAGCGCAAGCCGTCTTGCCAATGCTGGACAGAACACCTGGACGTTCGTCCCGACCATTGCGTACACGAAACTGCTGCCCTCACAGGACATTGAGTTGTCGGCGAACTACGGCGTCGAGTTCTATACCGCCAATAACGCCACGCACTATCACAACGCCCCCGTCAGCGTTCTGGACCTGCTCGCGCTAAAGCGCCTCACCGGCGGTTGGGGCGTGGGCCTGATCGGCGGTTGGGTTCAGCAATTGGGCGACGACTACGGTGGACTGGCCGATGTCACCGGAGGCGCGAGCGGGCACTCGATCGGCATGGGGCCTGTCGTCACCTGGTCGGGAAAATGGAGTAGTACGCCCGTTTCAGCATCCCTGCGCTGGGTCAACGAGTTTGAAGTCCGTAATCGTCCCAAGGGCAATGCAGTCGAGTTGTCGCTTGGCGCCAGCTTCAAATAGGCGGAAGCGCTTCGACATGTCAGCGAAGACGAGCGCGAGGCGAGGGCCGCCACTCATTTAGCAATCCGATTTAAAAGAGCGAAACAGAATCTTTACCTCGCGACGTCGTCGTGGCCGAGCCTGTCATCAGTACGGGCGGGGTGGGAGCGACCACCACAGCTTCGTTAACACGAGGTCAATAAGAAGCAAACCTAAGCAATACGAGTGTCAGGCAATTTTTTCAACTCCAACGGAGCAATCTATGTTTTATAAACCTGCATCGAGGCACCCAGCGCTCCTGAGAGTCGCCGCGGCGGCCGCGTTGATCTGCACCGGGGTCGCACCGGCACTGGCGCAGACCAGCCAGAAACCGAACATTGTCCTGATCGTCTCGGACGACACCGGCTGGGGGGACCTGGGCGTATATGGCGGCGGGGAAGGGCGCGGGGCGCCTACCCCGAATCTGGACCGCATGGCGCACGAAGGCATGCAGTTCTGGGACTTCTATGGACAACCGAGTTGCACCCCCGGCCGTGCTGCGATGCAGACCGGACGCTTGCCGAACCGCAGCGGGATGACGACGGTTGCGGCGCCTGGGCAGGGTGGCGGTCTGCCGAAGGGCGAGGTGACTGTGGCCGACGTGCTCAAGAACGCGGGTTACTCCACGTTCTTCACCGGCAAATGGCATCTGGGTGAAGCCGACTACGCGATGCCGACAGCGCATGGCTACGACGAAATGAAGAGCGTTTATCTGTATCACCTGAACGCCTATACGTACGCCGATTCGAAATGGAATCCCGACTGGCCGGTCGACATTCAGAAGGTGAAGCCATTGGGCGAGTTGCAGGGCAAGGCGGGTGAAAATGCGCAGGAGGTTCGGAAAATCACCAGCGAGGATATTCCTACGCTGGACCAGGGTGTCGAGACCGCGTCCATTGACTACATTAACGGCCATTCCCACGACAGCAAGCCGTTCTTCATGAGCATCAACTTCACGAAGAACCATCAGCCTAATCTGCCGGCGCCTGAGTTCGTTGGGAAATCGGCAGTCAAGACCAAGTACGGCGACGCGGTCGTCGAGCTAGACACCCGTATCGGTCGCGTGATGGACGCGATCCGTGCCGCGGGCATTGCCGACAACACGCTCGTGTTCTACACCGTGGACAACGGCGCATGGCAAGACGTGTATCCGGATGCCGGATGGACTCCGTTCCGCGGCACCAAGGGCACCGACATGGAAGCCGGCAGCCGCGTTCCCGCCATTGCCTGGTGGCCGAAGCACATCAAGCCCTATGGTTCGTCGTGGGACATCGCCGGTGGTCTCGACTTGATGGCTACCTTTGCACACGTAGCAGGGGCGACCTTGCCGACCACCGATCGCGAGGGCAAGCCGACTATCTTCGACAGCTACGATATGACGCCGATTCTGCTGGGTACCGGCAAGTCCAGGCGTAACTTCTGGCTCTACCAGACCGAAGATGAGCTTGCACCTGGCGCTATCCGCGTCGGAAAGTTCAAGGCTGTGTTCAATCTGCGTGGCGATTACCCGCCCTTCTCCGATGAGGAGCACACAGGCTGGCGTGGTCCGGACAAATATGTCGCGACCGTGCCGCGCCTCTATGACCTGCAGGCCGATCCGGGTGAACACTACGACATCTTCATGACCAGCTGGACTGAAAAGAGCTGGACCATGCCGATCTTCGACGAGGTTCTGAAGCAGTCGCTTGACAGCTACATCAAATATCCGCCGCGACCGGTCCAGAGCGTGTCCTACACGGGGCCAGTGAGGAATTCGCAGTTCCAGCGCGTCGAGGCGCTGCGCCAGCGACTCGAATCGATCCAGAAGGGGAGCGCAGCCGGCGATTAACCGGCTGATTCCTGCACCTCGTGCGCCGGCCGCCATACACGCGGCCGGCGCACACGAACCGAAGGAGCTGCTTCCCATGAAAGTTATTGTGCGCAAAGCTGCTGGCACAAGCCCGCTACCCTGCCTCAATCCAACGCCCGCCGCAGAGCCGTGCAGACCCGAGCGCAAAGGGCGCTTTCACGCAATGGCCAAGCCGGTGGGTTCGACGTGCAATATCGATTGCACTTACTGCTACTACCTGCACAAGGAACACCTGCTCGATCAACATCGCGGCCGGCGGATGGAGTCGTCGATGCTGGAACGCTATATCAGGCAGTACATCGAGGCGCAGAACGCCGATGAGATTGTGTTTTCCTGGCAAGGCGGCGAGCCGACCATGTTAGGTCTCGCGTTCTTTGAGCTGATCGTGGAGTTGCAGGCGCGCTACCGGCTCATGGGGCGACGCATTGTCAACGACCTGCAGACCAATGCCACACTGCTCGACGATGCCTGGTGCGCGTTCCTCGCGAAGCACGATTTTCTGGTGGGCGTCAGTATCGATGGACCGCGCGCGCTTCACGATGCGTTTCGCGTGGACCGGAAAGGCAACTCCACGTTCGACTCGGTCATGCGCGGGATCGGCGCGCTGAAGCGCCATGGCGTGCGATTTAACACGCTGACCGTGGTCAACCGCATCAACGCGAAGCGCCCGCTCGATGTCTACCGCTTTCTGCGCGACGAGATCGGCTCGACCTATATGCAGTTCATTCCATGCGTGGAGCCGAAAGACTTCACGACGGTTGCTCCGCAACACTGGCCGCTCGACTCCATGCCTTTGATGGACTCAAGTGCGGCGAGGCCAGGAAACCCCGACTCGATCGTCACCGAATGGTCCGTCGACCCACAGGATTGGGGCTACTTTCTTTGCCGCACCTTCGACGAATGGGACCGTAAGGACGCCGGACGGGTGCTGGTCAGTGTGTTCGAGACCGCCGTGGCGCAGTCCATGGGTCAGCCGGCACAAACCTGCGTGACGGCTGAGTTCTGCGGCAAGGCGCTCGCCGTGGAGCACGACGGCACCGCCTACTCATGCGATCACTATGTCTATCCTGACTTCGCTCTGGGCAACATCCAGAACGAGCATCTCGGCGCGATGGCATTTTCTGCCCGTCAGCAGACGTTTGGATATGCGAAGCGGAGCACGTTGCCTACCTACTGCAAACAATGCAAGCACCTGAAACTGTGCTGGGGGGAGTGTCCGAAGAACCGCTTCCTGCGTACGCCTGACGGAGAGCCGGGGCTTAACTACCTGTGCGCAGGAATCCAGCGCTTTCATAACCACGCCGGTCCTCGGCTCCGGCAGATGGCGGCGCAACTCGCGTGAGCGGCGTTGCCTGTGGGGTGTACCGCGTCGGTTTGCGACGTCTCTTTGACGAAGCTTCGCTAGCCCTGCTTACCCCGCCCTCAACCCAATCCTGGCACCCACAAAAGCCTGCGCTTTTTCGTTGATCTTCCGCGAGGCGTCCGCAACGAATTTTCCTGTGCTGCGCCGAGGAATTCCCATGGTGTGCGCAAAATAAGCGCTCAAACGGGACGGGTCGTCCGGCAATTTGCCATCCGCCAGTTGTCCAAACGCGGTACGGAACCCGCTTTTCTTTTCGCAAGGTAAATGCCATATGTCAATGCCGAGATCCTTCTTCTCGACATTGTTGAACTTGAATGCGGTCCACATCCGCTTGATAAACGGATTGGCAGTCGACGTCTTGTATCCGCGAGCCGCATAGAGGATGCTGAGGAAATGAGCTTCCTCAAGAAATCCCTTTTTGTCCGGCTGTCCAGATTGCCATTGCCATAGATCGTCGATCATGGAGGCAAGGACCTTGCATTCGGCGTGCGTAGCGGCGAACAGTTCGCCACCGTTATATTCGACGCCCTCGGCCTCCGCCGATGCGCCTGGTGTGCTTGTGCCTTGCCAGTCATTCAGGGCTGCCCGCATCTGCTGCCGCGTAATACCGTTGATAGCCGCGTTGGTTTCGAATTCCTCATTACCAAGCGTGTACATCAGGCATCCACATTCATCGAGCGCACTGCTCAGCTTTTCTGCGCTCGAATTCCAGATGCAATCGCTGTCGAGAATGACGAACTTATCAGTGGACGGGTTTCCGGCCATGTGTTTGATGATGTCCAGGATGTAAAACTGATTCCCCCAGGATCTGGCCTTGTCTCGCGGGAGCCTGTAGGTGATGGGAAGCTGGATAACTTCCACACCAAGCCGGTCGAACAGCCCTTGCATGTCAAAACCGTCGACATGTCTGATGTGGGTGTTTGTATAAAACACGTGCCTTGCGTGCGGATTGTTGGCAACACTCGTGACGTAGAAGCACGCGACGCAACGCCAGTAGACGTCCTGAAAGGCGAGGGTTGAGGAGCGCTGCCCAACTTGTGGAAATGCGGTTTCGTTCTCTTTCGAGTCAGCGACGAACCATGTTCCGATGGAGATGCGCATGTGCGCCCCAACTAAAAAATAGAAGTGCCGCAATTCGCTGCGCCGGTTGCGGGCAGCCCCCAAGTTAGACAAATCTGATCTGCCCCGGTAGATCTTTCTCGACCCATACTCTATCGGTACGATCCTCCCATCGACATACCTGCATCCGCCAAAAGATCGATGAACTCGGACGATTCGACGCTCGCATCCCCGATGGCCGCCAAACGGTCGGTGTCCAACCGTCTCGTCCGACGAAAGCCACAGGCCGGTCGACATCGTGTGCATCTCTCGTAAGGTGTACTAGCTATGACGGGCACCAGATCTTAACGAAGGTTCTCGTTCAGGCCGGCCAATTCAACCTCGCGCGTAGTTGTGCGGCCCGATCGGCAGCGGCTCGCCGCTCGCTCTCAGGCCCCGTCAGATACTGGCTAACATCAGACGTTCCGGTCTTGTAGATACTCAATTGCAGCAGTGCCAGCACGTTGCGCGTCAACTGCGGCTCGACGCATGCGCCTTCGACAGCGCACAACTGGCTGAGCATCGCCAGGGCGGCGGGGTGACCACGGGCAGCAAGCGTAAACACGCGGTCACCCAGCATATCCCCGCCAGGCAGAGGAATCTCCAACCATTGCGCAGGGTACCGCTGCGCCAGCGCAAGAACAGCCGCAGGTTGCCCGGCGTCAGCGGCCTTCTTTAGCATGTCCTCGGCATAGCGCGCCTCGTGCAGTTTCGCGTCGCCGCAACGCAGCAATTGCTCCTGTGCGGCCAGCATCCCGCCCGCGCACGCATCGGCCCAAGCCGCTGCTTCCACCAGACCTTCAGGATCGCTCCGCCCGGCCAGTGCAGTGAAATCCGGGTAAGAGAACGCGCGTTGCAGCGCTTCGTTTAGCGTGTTGCTCGTATTCGTTTCAGACTGAACGGCATGACCGCTACCCCCTGCCGTCTCGAGTCGTGCCAGCACGTCCACCCCGTTCGTCGCCGCTGAAGCCGGGTGAACCAATGAACGTTGCACGCCTCCCGCGCCCGTACGCACACTCGCTACGGCACCCGAGCCTTGCGTTCCCGCCGGCATCGCAACAGGCGTCATCCCTCCGCCGCCTGCCGGCCACCGCCCCATCGCCACCAACGTCACCGCAATCGCTACGCATCCACATATCGCCCACCCCACGCCACTCCACAGCGATATCGCGGTACGTTTTTTCTCGCTTCGCAAGGACAGCATGCCAGCTCCCAGATTAACGAACAAAATCGCAACGCATTCGTTGGACTCGCGATTCGTTGCGCTTGCCATGGATACCGGAGATCAGAATACGTGAATTGCATCCCATGGGTCGCTGTAATCTCACTTCAAGCAGGCAAACCCATTCACACACCCGTTTTAAATCCCGGCAGACCCATGAGAACAGGCACCGCTGTCCCAGCTAGCTTGTTTGGATCAAAGACTCTATGTACACGTCAGGTCTGTAGGGCTAGTGTATGCCCACAAATTACATGAATATCCGGCCAATTAGCGCAATGCACCACGAGGTCCATATCCGCCAGGGAAGACAACTGCATTGCAGTCTGCAATGTGCTACGCGTATTGCGGATTCCGGTTGTCCTTCAATGCAATATGCATTTTGCCGCGGGAAATGTTATTCCGTTTAATCCGGCGGCCAGAGTAGCGCAAAAACGTTTTATGCATTGATTTGCACGCATTGCAATGAATGGACACATCAATGCCGGGTGAATAGATGATGTCTGGGTTTTAAATAAAAATACGACTACGGAGACGAGTAATGGCGCATCGAGGGAGCCGGCGAGGGCTGGCAGTTTTCATATTTTGCGTACTCGCATTGCCTGTAATGCTATCGGGCTGCAACGGAGACACCCCCGGTTCGCCGGCTGCTATCTCCGTGCCGCAATGCTCGGGCAGTACCTGTAGCGGACAGGGCGCGCCCACCTCCACGCCGGTGGCCGCCAAGCAGCTATGTCCCGAGTCGCTCGACAACTCGACGACCTACACGGGTGGCTCCGGGAGCGGCGAATACATCAAGATGCAGTTCAACTCGGCAACGAGCCAGTATCAGATGACCTTTGTGGAATCGGCCGTGCCGGTCTCGTCGGGCCAGGTCAATCAGACGCGTGCGGGTCTGACGATCACGGGTTCGTACGTGCATCCCAACCAGTACCAGGTGACGGACGCCAGCGGCAACGTCAGCACGCCTTACGCATTGCCGACCGCCGAACAGAACCGATGCGCGATCTTGCTGGAAAATGGCAAGACCCAGGACGGCGCCTATTCGATCACGGTGAACCCGCAGGATCCTCCCATGCTGTTCGTCGGACAGGGGATCATTGGCGGCGGTATTCCCGGCGCCACGATCTCGTTCGGCGGCGTTCCGCTCTTCCCGGGCTACACCATCGGCGCGGTGCCGTCGCGCACCTTCGACTCGTACCCGTTCCTCGGCTTCAGCCAGACGGTCACGGACTTCTCGAAAGTGGCCGGCGCCTACAACGAGTTGGGATTCCGCATGACACCGGAAGGCACCAGCTTCCAGAGCGGCGCGCCGGTTGTGACGTCCGGCAGCAACGTAGGCTGGGAGCCCGATGCGATCCAGGCCTCGGAAAGCTTCGATGCCAACGGCACCTGCGTGCCCGACGGTTCCACCTACTCGTGTACGTCCACCGGTACGCCATGGACGCTTAGAACCAATGCCGACGGAACGCCAGACAACGTGTTCGTCAGCACACCGCCGAGCGGACAGTTGTACTACCCGGCTGTCGGGCAGGGGGTCACCCAACTGATCACCAGTACCAACCACGCGCATGGCGTGATGATCGTCGGCAATGTGAATGGCCAACTGGTGCCCGTCATCATTCGCGTCGGTTACGCGTCGGCCGATCTGGCCAATCCGTTCGCTTCGGTACTCGACGACCAGCTTGGCATTTCCCTGCTGGCGCCGGCGACACAACTGGCTGCGGGCACCTTGAGCGGTGGCTACATTGGGGCGAACAGCGCGTCGGCGTGCGGCGTGGTCACCTATAGCGCCGCGGTGCAAGGCAGTGTGGTGATCAACGGGCAGTATTCGACCGCCTACGCGTCGGCGGGTGCCTGCATCGACGGCAGCGCGTCGTTTGCACCCGGCGTGAACTACACCTCGACGCTGTTTCAGGGCTCGGTCGGAAAACTGGTCAATCCCTTCACGACCGTAGATTCCGGTGACTTCAGCTTTGACTACACGCAGTCGAAACCGGGGCTCGTCAATGTCACGGCGACGCGTCCGCTGACGTCGGGTAGCACCTTGATCTACAAGGCCGGCGATTCCGGCGTGATGGTCCAGGTAGGGCAGGTATACGGCCTGTTGATGAACGGCGTCAACACGCCATCGTCCACGCCCACTCAAGCCGGCGTCGTCAATCCTTACCTCTCGATCGGCGCGTTCGTGCAATAAATCTCGCATCGCGTATGTGGAACCCGGCTGTCCTCCGGGTTCGAAAAACAATAAGGATGACGAATGAGTAATGCGTCAGCGCGTACGCTTACTGCGCGCTTGTCGCAAGAAGGTAGCGCCAGTTTGGTTCATCGAAAAGGCGGGGTGGCGAGCGGTCTGAACAGCGCTGCCTGTTGCCTCTATCCGGCAACTTCGTTGCCATCAACTATGGAAGGCAAATCATGAAGCTCATCAAGACGTTTGCTCGCGGTGCTGCTGTCGCTCTAATTTGCGCAACCCTGTCACCGATAGTCTCGGCCGCCACGATCGGGCCGGCCGGTTCTTCCTTCACGGCGCCCGGTACGATCAATGTCAGCACGCCGATTGCGCCCAACGTCAGTTGCGGCATCACGCTCAGTGGCGTGGTCAGCACCGACGGCACCTACGCCCAGATCAATTCAGTGGCGATCACCGGTAGCGGTTTGTGCGGCGTGCCGCAGATCATCGGGCTGCCGTGGAAACTCGTCGCCACCAGCACGACGGCGGGCAACGTGGCGAACGTCGGCTTTAGCGTGCTCGGCGCGAATTGCGGCCCCTCGACGATCAACGGCAGTTGGAGCAACGCCACCAATACGCTCAGCGCGAGTGCGCAACCGCTTAGCGGCAGTTGCACGGTCAACAGCCTGTCGGTGAGTCCGAATCCGGCCTTTACCGTTTCGCCGTAATGCATGTAGAGCTTCGCCGCATCACGCGGCGAAGCTCGCTCAAACATCGCTCTGAACGGTACGCGCTTTAGCGGCTAACAGCGTGGACCGTGGACGCAACCGGCTCCGCTCCCACCCGGATACACGCCACCCGCCGATCCCCCGTGCCACGCGAGATCGACTGCGGCACTTCTTCCGCGCACGCGCCGATCGCCTCCGGACACCGCGTGCGAAACGCGCACCCTGAAGGCAGGTTCAACGGCGAGGGCATTTCTCCGGTCAGCACGGCATGGGTACGCGTGCGCTCCGTCGCTGGATCGGGCCGCGGCACAGCCGACAGCAAAGCCCGCGTATAAGGATGCTGCGGCGAGCCATACACCTCGTGCCGCGTCCCGAGCTCCATTACGCGCCCGAGGTACATCACGAGGACTCGCTGGCTGATCGCCTTGACGACGGCCAGGTCATGCGCGACAAACAGCAAGGAAAGCTGCAACTCCCGCTGCAGATCGCGCAGCAGGTTCACGATCTGCGCCTGAATCGACACGTCCAGTGCGGAGACCGGTTCGTCGCAGATCACCAGTTGCGGCTCGCCCACCAAAGCGCGCGCAATCCCGATTCGCTGACACTGTCCGCCGGAAAACTCATGCGCATACCGCGACAGATGATGCGCGCCGAGCCCCACGCGTTCGAGCATCGTCACCACGCGGGCACGCGTTTCGTCGCGTCCGAGCCCGGGGCGTTGCACCTTCAGCGGCTCGGTGACGATCTGCTCGATCGTCATGCGCGGATCGAGCGACGCGAGCGGATCCTGGAACACCATCTGCACATCCTTGCGCAGCCGCTCCATGGCGGAGGCCGGCCGCCGTCCGTCGCTGACGGTTTCGGTATCGCGCCAGCGCACGCTGCCCGCGGTCACCGGCGTCAAGCCGATGATCGCGCGCGCCAGCGTCGACTTGCCGCAACCCGACTCGCCGACGAGCCCCACCGTCTCGCCGCGCCGAACCTCGAACGACACGCCGTCGACCGCGCGCAGCGTCGCTTTCGACGACCACGGATACGCGCCGCGCGGCACCCGGAAGTGCACCTTGAGATCGCGCACCGTCAGCACGGACTCGCCCACCGCGGCGCCGGCATTGCCACCCGCCGCGCCGCCGCCGAGCGGCATTCCTGCCATCCCGTTACCCATATCCACCGTCCTTTGCGTCGCCGTCTCACTCACCGCACCACCTCCATCATCTCGCCGACCGGGCGCAAGCATGCACGCCAGCCGTCTTTCTCGCCGGCGATCGCCTCCAGTTCGGGTCGCGTGCTGTGGCAGCGTTCTTTCGCCAGCGCACAGCGCGGCGCAAACGCGCAGCCTTCGATCGCCTCGCCGGGCGCCGGCGGATTGCCCGCAATCGTGCGCAGCGGCGCGTCGATGTCATGGGTCCCGTCGCTGTCGTCGATGCGCGGCAACGCGTCGAGCAGCCCACGTGTGTACGGATGGGTCGGGTTCTCGAAGAGCGCCTGCGCGCCGGCGCGTTCCACCGTCCGCCCCGCGTACATCACCATCACGTCGTCCGCGAGTCCCGCGACCACGCCCATGTCGTGCGTGATCAGAATGATCGCCGTCCCCAGGTCGCGGTTCAGCTCGCGCAGCAGTTCGATGATCTGCGCCTGCACCGTCACGTCGAGCGCCGTGGTCGGTTCGTCGGCGATCAGGATTTCCGGCTCGGTCAGCAGCGCCGTGGCGATCGTCACGCGCTGGCGCATGCCGCCCGAGAACTCGTGCGGATAGCGGTCGATGCGGCGCGCCGCATCCGGAATCCACACGCGCTGCAGCGCCTCGATGGCCTTCTGGCGCGCCTCGCGCCGCGACACGCCGCGGTGCAGTTGCAGGGCCTCGGTCATCTGCCGCTCGACCGTCAGAAACGGGTTGAGCGAGGTCATCGGATCCTGGAACACCATGCCGATGCGATCGCCGCGAATCTGGTTCAGTTCGCGCTGGCTCAACGTCAGCAGGTTGCGTCCTGCGTAGAGCGCTTCGCCGGAGGCCTGGCCGTTGCCGGGCAAGAGCCCGAGCAGCGCCATCACCGTCTGACTTTTCCCTGAACCCGATTCGCCGACAATCCCCAGCGTCTTGCCCTTTTCGAGCGTGAACGACACGCGTTGCACTGCATCCACCGGCGAGGCGTCGCGTCGTGTGAAGCGCACGCCCAGATCTTTTACTTCAAGCAACGCCATCTCACCGCTCCTTGGTATCGAGCGCGTCGCGCAGCCCGTCGCCGACAAAGTTCACGCAGTACAGCGTGACGCACAGCATCACCGCCGGGCACAGCAGCAGCCACGGCATCGACTCCAGTTTTTGCGCGCCGTCGTTGATCAGCACGCCCCAACTGGTCATTGGTTCTTGCACGCCGAGGCCGAGAAACGACAGCACCGATTCGGTCAGCACGATGCCCGGCACCGTCACCGTTGCGTACACCACCACCACGCCGAGCAGATTCGGCACGATGTGGCGCAGGATGATGCCTGGCGTGCTCACGCCGGTGGCACGGGCCGCGTCGATGAACTCGCGGGTGCGCAGCGACAGCGTCTGGCCGCGCACCACGCGCGCCATGTCGAGCCACGAGAACGCGCTGATCGTCAGCACCACCAGGTAGAAGGCGCGGCCGAGCAGCGTCATCATCAGGATGGCGATCAGCATGTAGGGAATCGCATACATCATGTCGACGATGCGCATCATCACCGCGTCGGTCCGTCCGCCGATATAGCCGGACGTAGCGCCCCACGCGACGCCGATCAAACCGGACACCAGCGTACCGAGCAGTCCGACCTCGAGCGACACGCGTCCGCCGGCGAGCGTACGCACCAGCAGATCGCGGCCGAGCTCGTCGGTGCCGAACCAGTGCTGGCCGAGCAGCGTGGGCGGAATGCTGATGGCGCCCCAGTCGTTGGCGGCGGGGTCGTTAGTCAGGAACAGTGGGCCCACGAAACAGGCAATGACGATGATCCCGAGGATCACGAGGCTGGCGAGCGCGGCACGGTTGCGCAGAAACTGCCGGAAGGCCAGTTCGAGCGGACTGCGCGAGCGCCGCGGGGCGGCGTTGGCCGTCGATGCTGTGGTGGAAGGGGAAGTGTTCATGGTGTCTCTAGCGTAGTTCGATGATCAAGGCGGTATCCGTACGAGGATCTCAATAGCGGATGCGCGGATCGAGCCACGCGTATGCCAGATCGACGAGCAGGTTGAACACGACGGCCGCGACGGTCGTCAGCACCACGAGCCCGAGTACCAGCGTGTAGTCGCGGTTGATGGCGCCGTCCACCACCAGTTGCCCGAGACCCGGCAGCGCAAACACCGACTCCGTGACCACGGCGGCGGTAATCGACGAAATGCAGATCGAACCGAGCAGCGACACCACCGGCATCAAGGCCGGCTTGAGCGCATGCCGCAGCACGATCACGTGACCGGGCATGCCCTTCGCGCGTGCGGTGCGGATGAAGTTGCCCGACAGCACTTCGATCATGCTGCCGCGCATGACCCGCGCAATCGACGAGACGTTGATGATCACCAGCAGCGCCATCGGCAGCACGCGGTAGCGCCAGCCGCCGTCGCCCCAGCCGCCGGCGGGCAGCCAGCCGTGACCGTCGGAGCGCTTGAGCAGAATCGCAAACACCCACACCAGCACGGGGCCGAGCACGAACGGCGGAATCACGTTGCCGACGTTGCCGAGCAGCATCACGATGCGATCGGTGATGCCGTCGCGGCGCACCGCGGCCGCGGTGCCGAGCAGCACGCCGATCACCAGCGCGATCGGCACCGACAGGCCGCCCACGCCGAGACTCACCGGCAGCGCCTTGCCGACCAGATCGTTGACCGACCAGTCCACATAGCGGACCGACGGCCCGAGGTCGCCATGCAGCAGCGCGTCCAGATACAGCAGGTACTGCTTCCAGAGCGGCTGGTCGAGGTGATATTTCGCGTTGAGGTTTGCGAGGGTCGCCGCGGACAGATGCTTTTCGGTGTCGAACGGACCGCCGGGCGTCGCGTGCAACATCAGATAGCACACCGTAATCACGGCAAGAACGGTCGGAATGACCCATAAGGTGCGGCGCAGCGCGTAGGCGAGCATGGCGGATTCCGTTACTTCAGCATTCGATGGTCAGGGCTCAGGGTTTAGTGCGCCAGCAGGTACATGTCCTGCGAGGCGCGCTGATCGACATAGTTGGTCGGCAGATAGCCGCCCACGTAAGGCTTCACGAGCCGGTCCGCCGAGTACTGGAACAGGGCGATCAGCGGTGTTTCGCTCATGGCCAGATTGTGCGCCTGCGTCAGCAGCGCGGTGCGTTTCGCATCGTCGAGTTGCGCGTTGGCCTGGTCGACCAGCGCGTCGACCTTCGGGTCGCAGAAATGCAGGTCGTTCTGCACGCCGCCGCAGTGGAGCTGATCGAAGTACGACATCGCGTCGTTATAGTCGACGAACCAGCCATCGCGCGAGGCTTGCACCTTGCCCGCATGGCGCTCGCTCAGCAGCACTTTGTATTCGACGTTCTCCAGCTTCGCATTCACGCCCAGCTTGGTGCGCCATTCCGAGGTGGAGAAGAGCGCCACTTTCTTGTGCAGGTCGTTCGTGTTGTACGTGAGGGTGAAAGTGAGCGGGTTGGCATCGGAATAGCCCGCTGCCTTCATCAGGCCGCGCGCATAATCCACGCGTTTGGCCATCGGCCAGCTTGCCCAGTCGGGGGTGTAGACGGCGGCACCCTTGGTGCCTTTGGAGATCAGCCCGTACATCGGCACTTCGCCCGCCTGAGTGAGTTTCGAGGTGAGCAGGTCACGGTCGATCACCATCGAAAGCGCCTGTCTCACACGCGGGTCATGGAAGGCAGGATCGCTGTTGTTCAGGCTATAGAAGTACGTCGCAAGCTGCACGCCGGTCTTGAGTTCCGTGCCGAACTGCTTGCTGACCTGGGCGTAGATGCCCGACGGGATCGAATACGTATAGTCGATCTGGCCGGACTGGTACATGCGCATTGCTGTCTCGTCGCTTTCCACCGGTACGTAGGTGACTTTCGTGATCACCACGTGTTGCGCGTTCCAGTAGTTGTTGTCCTTGACCATCACGATGCGGTTATTCGGTTCCCAATCGGTCAGCGTGTATGGACCGTTGCTCACCAGGTTGCCCGGGCGCGTCCAGCTATCCCCGAACTTGTCCACCGTTGCCTTGTTCACCGGTGCCATGGCCGGCATGGCGGTCAGTTCGGTGAAGAAAGCGGCCGGCACTTCAGTCTTGACCTCGAGCGTGTACGGGTCGACTGCCCGCGCGGCCAGCGAGGTAAGCGGCGCTTTGCCGGCGAGGATCGCCTTGGCGTTCTTCACGAATTCCAGCAGGATCGTATATTTGGAACCCGTCTTCGGATCGAGCACGCGTTGCCACGCGTAGACGAAATCTGCCGCGGTCACCGGCTGACCATTGCTCCACTTAGCGTCATGACGCAGCTTGAACACCCAGGTGTCGGGCGCAGTACGCGTCCACGACTCCGCAACGCCCGGCACGACCGCGCCGGAGGCGCTGATGCGGGTGAGGCCTTCGAACAGGTCGAGGCCGATGGTATCGCCTGTCCACGATTCGATGTGCGCGGGGTCGAGCGATTCGACTTCGGTCGGCACCTGACGCGTCAACTCCTGCTTGGCGGCAAGCGTGGTGCCGGGCGGCACCGTGACCGCCAGGACTGTGCCGGCAAAAGTGAGCGTCAGCGCTGAGAGCACCGCGGTAAGGGAATGCGACAGTTTCATGGCCTGTTTGGGAAGAAGGAGTTCAAAAGCAAACCGCACCCCGTGACATGGCACGAGGGGAGGCGGAGAGGAAAGCGCGACATCGCAGCAGCGCTGCACGCACACACAGGTTCACCTGGGAGCGGGACGCAAATCGCTCTTGCCCGCAAGGGGGCGAGCGCGTTTGGAAGGCAATGGGGAGTCGGGCGACAGAGGGAGGCGCGCAAGCGCGTGAGATGCTCGACCGGGCGCTGCAGTGCGCGCGGGCGGCTCGCCAGTGCCGGCGGGCCGTGCTGCCATCGTGGTCATGGATGGTTCGAGGTCTTGCCACATCAGTATGGGCGTACCGCCGTTGCGTCGCCCGGCGGCCGATACCACTTGCATACGTTTCACTTACGGTTCTTCCTGTCGTTGAAGCCACAAGCATGGACGATCTGCATGTCGACGCACGAGCCGTGCGTCAGCAGTCATGCGCGTTGTCCGGCAAGCGTTTTGCCGTTGACGCGCAACATTCGTGATCGAAAGTCCCATCAGCACGCAACGCCGATTGTGTCGGCAGCGCGCTGGTTTGAGGCGACGGCACACTAAGCAGAAGCTGTGCCAAAGCGCGGCTCGATTCCCGTCGACCGGTTGGCGGCGCCGTTGAAGCCGAGGCAACCGACCCGTTGGCTGGTATAGCGCCAACGGTGCTCAGGCATTCGCCGGTACCCACGCGGTCGAAAGGGTATCGCGCTTATAACACGCCGAAAGAGTTCGCGATTTTGTAAACATCGAAACTAGAGGAAATGATCTACCGCATCCTGGTGCAGCGAATGCACCCGTTTGAACCGGCGGTTTTGCCTGGTGGACAGACTGGGCAAGCGATGACGCGTTTGCTCGCGGCGATGCCTATGCGAGCCAGATTGGCGCGATCGACGCGGCAAGCAGCAAACCGAGGATGGCGTTGGCGATCCGCCAGTGCCGCTCGGTGCGCAACGCCCGCCTCAGCATGACGCCCGCGACGCACCACAGCGTGAGGGACACGATGGCCGCGAGGCCGAAGGCCGAGCCGAGGATCATGGCGAGGCGCAGCGGGTTCGAGGTCAAGGCGGCGAACGAAGCCGCCGCGCCGAGCGCCATGGCCCATCCCTTCGGATTCAGCCACAGCAGCAACGCGCCGCCAATCAGGCTGGCCGGCTTCTGCGCGGCTTTGGCCTGGAGGTTCGGCGGACCGCTCGTGCCGATCTTCCACGCGAGCCACAACAGATACGCCGACCCCGCCACCTTCATCACGACCTGCAGGACCGGCAGCGCATGCAGCAGGCCGGCCAGCCCGGCCGCAGCGAGCGCCGCGAGCGAGGCCAGGCCGAGCGCGATGCCGCCCATCAACGGCATGCTGCGTCTGAAGCCGAACTGCGCGCCGGAGGCGGTGGCGAGGGTCGTCGCTCCGCCGGGCGTGATCGTGGCGACGATCACGAACAGAAGCAGGGAAAACAGCATTTCAGACATGACGGGACGATCTCCATGAAGGCTTGAACGATGCGAATTCATGCGAATTCGCGCGGGCCTGGGTGGACCTGCCCGGACCGACGCGCTCGCGACATGCCGACTGTAAGCGGGCGTCCTGCGCGAGGAAATCGAATGTCTATAATGGCTCGCATTAACGTTTCTAATCGCTCACCATGCCCCGCAACCTGGATACGAGCCTGCTGCGAACCTTCGTGACTGTCGCGCGCGGCGCCAGCATGACGACGGCGGCCCATGCCCTGCACGTGACGCAAGGGGCGGTCAGCCAGCAGATCAAGCGTCTGGAGTCCTGCCTGGGGTTGGCGCTGTTCGAGCGGGCGCGGAGCGGTCTGAAGCTCACCGAAGCCGGCGAGCGGCTGCTCGACAATGCGGAGCGGCTAATCGAGCTGAACGATCGGATCTGGACCGACATGCGCGGCACGGCCTTCGCCGGCGAGGTGCGGATCGGTGTGCCGTACGATCTGGTCGACGGCTGGTTGGCGGGCATCCTGAAGTCGTTTGCGCAACGCTATCCGCAGGTCGAGCTTTCGCTGGTGTGTCTCGCCTCGCCGCAACTCCTCGGCGCGCTGAATGCCGGTGAAGTCGATCTCGCGATCGTCGAGCAGCGCGTGGGCGAACCTGGCGGCGAGTGTTTGCGTGTCGAGCCCTTGCAATGGGTGGGCGCGCCGGGCGGCAGCGCTTACTTGAAGCGGCCGCTCGCGGTGTCGATCGTGAGCGATACCTGCGCTTTCCGGCCGGCGATTTTCGATGCGCTGCGTCTGCACGGCGTGCCCTGGCGGACCGTCTTCGAAAACGCCAATCTCGACGCAACCCGTGCGACGGTGCGGATGGATATGGCCGTGACGGCGTGGCTCGATTCGACGGTGCCGGCCGACTTGCAGGTCCTGCCGCGCGAGGCCGGGCTGCCCAGCCTGCCTGAGTTTGCGATTCATCTCCACCTGCCTGCGGTTCCGCTCGCCGCGCCCGTGCAGGAGATGGTGCGCTTCATCCGCGAAGGGTTCGCGGCTGCGGCGCCAGAGGGCGTAGCGACGGCTTCCGCGGTTCCTCAAGGCTCAACCGAAATGGATCGCTTCAGGCAGCGCAGCGCGAAGATCGAGCGGCTGTTCTGAAAGCCCGGCAGCCGGTATAGCTTGCGGCGCAGGAACGATTCATACCCTTCGGTGCCCGCCACCGCCACCTTGATCAGATAGTCGTACTCGCCGGACACCAGAAACGCCTCGACCACCTCCGGCAGATCCGCCAGCGCCTGGCCGAAGCGCTCCAGCGTGCGCTCGTCGTGCTTGTCGAGCGTCACCTCGATGATGACGGTGTCGGGCAAACCCAGCGCTTTCTGATTCAGCAGCGCCGCATAGCCTTCGATCACGCCGGCTTCTTCGAGCGCACGCACCCGGTTCCAGCAAGGCGTCGCCGACAGGCCGACGCGCTCGGCCAGTTTGGCGTTGGACAGGCGGCCGTCGCTGCGCAGTTCGCGCAGGATCCGCTGATCGATCGCGTCGAGCTTCATGGCGTGCTCCAGTGGGCTCTCCCCGCGCGGCGCATGGAGAGACGATTCGTCTTCAATTCAGAGTTTCGATGGTCATTGCTTCTGCTGTGGCTCGCATAATGCCAGATAAACAGAAGAAATCCCCAGAATTGGCCGCATACACTCTTGCGGTCGAGGCGCACCCCCGTCGCACTCCGTGCGTCTCGCTCAACCTCCGCATGCTGCCGCGATCCGGACCGCATGCGGCCAGGCGCGAAGCCATCGCTTCGCGCGGACGCTGAACTCTCCGCCCACAAGGAAGGAATACTGATGGACCGACTGACGACCACCGCCGCCGGCACGCTCTTTGGACTGCATGGCGAACCCGCTCACGAACGCATCGTGCTCGCCACCGACGCCGCTTCCGGATTGCAAGCTATCGTCGCCGTCTACAGCACGGCGCGCGGCCCCGCATTCGGCGGCTGCCGCTACTGGCAATACGCATCGGACCACGAGGCGTACAACGACGCGCTGCGCCTGTCGCAAGGCATGGCGTTCAAGAACGCGCTTGCCGACCTGCCGTTCGGCGGCGGCAAGGCCGTGATCCTGCGCAGCCCGGCAGCGCTCGACCGCGCGGCGCTGTTCAAGGCGTTCGGCCGGCTGGTGCAATCGCTGGAAGGCATTTACATCACCGCCGAGGACGTCGGCACGACCGCCGACGACATGCGCGCGGTGCAAGGCGAGACCCGCTACGTGAGCGGCATTCCGCGCGCCAACGACGTGTATGGCGGCAACCCGTCGCCGCGCACGGCTTACGGCGTGTTCGTCGGTCTGCTGGCTGCCGTGGAAGCGGCGCTTGGGCGCACGACGCTCGACGGCGTGTCGGTGGCGGTGCAAGGGCTCGGCTCGGTGGGCTGGGACCTGTGCGAGCGTCTGCATCAGGCGGGCGCGCAACTGATCGTGTCGGACATCGACGCCGGCAAAACCGCGCTCGCGCAACAACGCTTCAACGCACGTGTGGTGGCGACGGCGGAGATTACCGGTGTCGAAGCGGACGTCTTCGCACCTTGCGCGCTCGGCGGATCGATTACGGAATCGGTCGCGGCGCAATGCCGGTTCAAGGTGGTGGCGGGCGGCGCCAACAACCAGTTGATCTCGCTGGCCGAAGGCGATGTCCTGCATCGACGCGGTATTTTCTATGCGCCGGACTTCCTCGTGAACGCGGGCGGCATCATCAGTTGCGTGCGGGAATATGAAGGCTCCGGCGAAGAGCAGGCCGTGCTCGCCGAAGTCGCGAAGATCGGTCCGCGCGTCTTCGAACTGGCGGAGCGCGTGAAGGCAACCGGTGTGGCGCCGGCGCGTGCCGCAGTGGCATGGGCGCGTGAAAAGATGGTGGCCTGCTGACGCGAGGAATCACGCCCTCACCCCACCGATGCGCGGCCGCTAGCGGTTCAGATGTTCCAGCGCGTCGCGCATCGGCTGGCTCGAAATCACAATGGGACCGGTGAACGGCGTATCCAGATCGACGATCACGTACACCGCCGACGCGATCGACAACGCCCCAAGCGTGATCGTCACCAGCGCCAGCGCATTGCGCGGCGCGATCAGGCCGAAGCTCAGGAAAATGACGAACAGCCAGAACGTCAGCGTTTTGAAGAACGGCTGGGAGATCGTGCTGTGCGCTTCCTCGATCAGCTTCCAGCGCGCCTGCATGATGGTTTCGAATTGTTCGATGCTGCGGTCCAGCAGCCGCTGGTGAAAAGTGTCCGGCGCCGACATCTGGCGCAGCTTCTGGCCGGCAAGGTTGAGCATGTCGCCGAGCCGGGTGTCCTCCAGCTTGTCGGTGTTGTTCTCCACCGGGATGTCTTTCGGATAGTAGTCGCCGGGCGGGTGCGCTTCGGTCGGCCAGGTGCTGGCGATGGCCGCTGCCGTGTAGGCGCGCAGCAGTTGACGCACCTCGTTCGCGTCCGCGCCATATTCACGCAAGGTGGCGTTGAGCTGGATCAGGTCCGCGGAGTAGGTACGAAAGTCGTTGCCGACCGTATCGAAGGCCGTTTTCGCGGACGCCGTCATCAGCCCCAGCACCAGGGCCGCAAAGGTGACGAGCATGCCGATCACCAGCTGGATGAGCTGAACCGTTTCGTGGGCCTTGTGCTCCTCCGGCAGCAAGGGTCTTACCACCACGCCCGTCCCCGTGCCGATCAGAAGCAGCACGAACACCAGCAAGGCCGATCCAATCTCGTACATGGCGCGTGACTCCGCGGAACGTCGCTTCGCTACTGTCCACCAACTTGTGCGCGGGGACAACCTCGGGGAGTCCCGGGCCAGGCGGCCGGCGCACGGCACCTGGGTGGGCTGACACCATCAGTATCCGGGATTGCACACCGTGCCGCAAAAGACGGTAAGGCGAATTGTCTGACGAAAACCTTAAAGTTTTTTTTAGATTGGCCGTAGACCATGCTGTGTGGCGTTCGCTTAAATTTTAATCATCAAGTTGCGGACCTGGCCAATGGGCTTGGGCGCAGCATGCCTGACCGGACCTTCTCGCTGAATGCCGGCAAGGCCGCCCAATGGAGATTGACCCATGTTGACCAAGCTGTCCATCCGCGCCTGTCTAACCCTGATGATTGCCTTCTTCGGCATCGTCTTGCTGATCGGGGCGGCGGCCGGGCTGCTCTCGCTGCGCGCCAGTAACGACTCGCTGCAGCAGATGTACACGGTGGATACGCCCGCGGTCGCCGATCTCGAAGGCAGCGCCGGCCAGTTGCTGCGCCTGCGCCTCGCGCTGGCTACCTACGCATCGCTGGTCGACCTGAACGACCAGGATGGCGCCTCGGCGGTCCTGCAGCGCTTCGATCAGTATCTGAAGGTGTCGAACGACCGCCTTGCTCATTATGTGAGCCGCGCCGGTTCGGACGACGACGAACAGCGCCTCATCAAGGATATGACGGACAAGCGCGACATCTTCCTGCACGAAGGCGTCGAACCGGCAATGGCCGCGCTGAAGTCCGGCGACAAGCCAACCTTCCAGCAACTGCAGGCGCATAAGCTGCCTTCGCTCTACAACGCGTACGAAAAGTCGATGCTCACGCTGGAGCAACTGCAACTGGACCATGGCGCGCAACGCTATCAGGACGCGCAGGACCGCTTCTTTGCGGTGAGCGTCGCGGTTGCGGTGGGCATGGTGCTGGCGCTGGTGTTCTCGTGGCTTGGGCGGGTGGTGCTGGTGCGGGCTATCGTCCATCCCGTGGATGCGACGATCGGACAGTTTCAGCGTATCGCCGAAGGTGACCTGACAGGCCGCATCGAAGTCACCAGCGACAACGAAATGGGCAAGCTGGCCGCCGCGCTGCGCAAGATGCAGGACTCGCTGATCTCGACGGTCAATATCGTTCGTCAGGGCACCGAATCGATCGATACCGGCGTCAGCGAAATCGCCGCCGGCAACACCGATCTGTCGCAGCGTACCGAAGAGCAGGCGGCTTCGCTCGAGGAGACCGCCGCGAGCATTGAGGAACTTACCTCCACCGTCAAGCAGACCGCCGAGAACGCCAAGCAGGCGAGTTCGCTCGCACAGGGCGCGTCGGGCCTGGCGGCGCAGGGTGGCGAGCTGACCCAGCAGGTTGTCGGCACGATGAATCACATGGTCGCCGATTCGCGCCGGATTGCCGACATTGTCGGCGTGATCGAAGGCATCGCGTTCCAGACCAATATTCTCGCGCTCAACGCCGCGGTCGAAGCGGCCCGCGCCGGCGAACAGGGTCGCGGCTTCGCGGTGGTCGCGAGCGAAGTGCGCTCGCTCGCGCAGCGTAGCGCGGGCGCGGCCAAAGAGATCAAGACGCTGATCGACGATTCGAATGCGCGCGTGCAAACCGGCGCGCAACTGGTCGAACGTTCGGGCACGACGATGACCGAGATCGTCAACGCGATCGCGCGTGTGAGCGCGATCATGGGCGAGATCGCCGCCGCTGCGACGGAGCAGAGCACCGGCATCGATCAGGTCAACCTTGCGGTCGCGCAGATGGACGAAGTCACGCAGCAGAACGCTGCGCTTGTCGAACAGGCTGCGGCCGCCGCCAGCTCGCTGGAAGATCAGGCGCGTCGTTTGACGGCGGCGGTCGCGGTGTTCCGTACGGATACGTCGGCCGTGGGTGGCCGCGCGCGGCCGGCGGCGAATGTAGCTGCAGGTGCGCGTCGGGTGGAACCGGTCGCGGCTTAGGCAGGTTTGCGCTGGACACGCTGGACACGGCCGAGCCGCTAAGGCTGCGCCGCGTAGTACTTCGCCAGCCCGTCAATTTCCTGCGGCGTCAGATGCCGCGCCACATTGCGCATCTGCTCGTTGATGTCGTTGCGGCGCTCGCCGCTCGCAAAGCGCTGCATTTGGGCGGCCAGATAGATCGACGACTGGCCGCCGAGCCACGGCGCGGCGCCTTTACGATCTAGCTGGCCGTGGCACGCGGCGCACGGCGCGATATTGCGGATCGGGTCGCCTTGCATCGCCAGCTTGACCGCATCCGCATCCTGCGCGGCGTCGGCGGCGCCGGGTTGGGCCGGCGCAGCACGTTGCAGCGAAGCGTAGTACGCCGCCAGATCGTGCAGATCCTGATCGCTGCGATTGTGGATGATCGGCTGCATGATCGCGTTGGCGCGCAGCCCGTTCTGATAGTCGCGCAACTCCTTGTAGATCACATCCGCATATTGACCGGCGAGCGCCGGTGCCGTGACCTGCACGGTGCCGAGCACACCGTGACACATCGAGCAGTTCTGCGTCGCGATGGTCGCGCCGCGGCCGATCGAACCCGCATCGACACTCACATGCCGCGGCGGCGGCAGCACGACGACCTCGCTGGGCGCCGGGCCCGCCACGTTCGCCCCGCCGCCGTACCAGCTCGACGGCGCGCCTGCCGCGCTGCAAATGGTCGCCCACAAGCCGTGCCCGCTGAAATCGCCGTTGGCCGACGGCAGCCAGATAAAGCCGATCAGGATCGATACGACGGCAAGCGCAATCGTGCCGCCCACGCTCGTCACGAACCATGGATTGCGCACGCTGAAGACGCGTTCGTGATTCATCGCTGGGCTCCGACGACGACCGCCGGCACGGAGGTCTGCTGCAGCCGCAGTAACTGGAAGATCGGCACGCTGTAGTTGACGACCGTTAGCGCAATCATCAGCCCGACCCACAGGCCGAAGCTATTCAAAGCGGCAGGGACGTGATCCACCGGATGCGTGGCGAGACTAAAGCGGAATTCCCGCGGCTGTGCGAGCGGTCCGAATTGCGACTTCGCCAGAATGTAGATGAACAGCACGCCGGAGATCACCAGCACGAAGCCGCCGACCGCCGACATCGCCACCCAGATGGCCTGCGGTTCGAGACCGGGCGCGCTGTAGTCGTAATAGGCCATGCGTCGCGGCGCGCCGAGCAGGCCCACGTAGTGCCACGGCAGCGTGACGACCATCATGCCGATGAACCACAGCCACAACTGGGTGCGCACGAGACTCAGCGAACACAGCGCGCGTCCCGTCAGTTGCGGCCACAGTTCATAGGCGATGGCGAAATACATGATGACGATCGCGCCGCCGAAGATCAGATGAAAATGCCCCGTGACCCACTGCGTATTGTGGATGGTCGAATTCAACTGGTAGCTCATATTGATGAGGCCGCCCGCGCCACCCAGGCCCAGCATCACGAACGAGAACGCCAGCACCAGCATCATCGGATTGCGCCACGGTAGCGCGGTGAGCCAGCCGAACGCACCGGTGCCGCCGCGCAGGCGTCCGGCGATTTCCACCGACGCGCAGATCGTGAACACGGTGAGCAGCGTCGGCACCGACACCATCCCCGTGAAGACCGCGTGCAGGAACTTGAAGCCCGCGCCGACCTGCGGATCGGCGAACAGATGGTGAATGCCGATCGGCATGGCGAAGATCAGGAACAGGATGAACGACACGCGCGCCATCGAATCGCTGTACAGACGCCCGCCAATCGCGCCCGGCACCATCGTGTAGTAAGCGATATACGCGGGAATCAGCCAGAAGTAGACGATGGCGTGCAGCGTCCACGAGAACAACACGCGGGAGAGGCCGGCATCGATGGTGGTCTTCCAGCCGAATGCGACCGGCAGGATCTGCAGCAGGATTTCAAGCGCCGCGCCGATGGCGGTCCATGCCCACAGATAAGCCCCCGCGACATTGGCGAACATCGCGAGCGGCACCGGCTTGCCGGGATGCGCGCGCTTCCAGGCGCGCAGGTTCACATGCATCAGCGCGACCCAGATCCACGACCCCACCACGACCAGCACCACGCCGAGGTAATAGAGCGGACTGCCGATCATCGGCGGATAGAACGTGAAGAGTACCGACGCCTGGCCCATCGAGACCGGCACCATCGCCACCACCGCGCCCACCGCCAGCACGAAGAACGCGGCCCACGCCCATCTGAGTCCTATCAGCGGCTGACGCAAGGCGAGTTCGACGATCGCGTAGCCGAAGCCCATCGCGACGAGCGTGGGCAGCACGTAGGCCATCACCGTGCCGTGTGCGGTCACGGAGCGGTAGTAGAGCTCGGGGTTGCCCACCCACGGTAGCAGTGGACTGCGCACCAGCATCTGCCACGCGCCGAGAAAGAGCGCCAGCAGAAACGCAATGAAGGCGAGCCAGAAGTGCGCGAGAACGAGTCGCTTAGCGAGAAACACAGCTCAGCCTCCTTGATTGTCGTGCCTGCTCGAAGAACGCAGCCTTGTCGATCACCTTTACGTGCGCCCACATGGTCTGATGGCCGAAGCCGCAGAATTCGTGGCACGGCATCAGATGGTCGCCGGGATGCGCGAAGCTCGTGGCGAGCGTCGAGATGTAGCCCGGTACGACCATCGTGTTGATATTGGTGTCCGTGACCAGCAGCCCATGCACGACGTCTGCGCTGGTGGTGCGGAAGGTGACCGGCGTATCGGTGGGGACCAGCAGGCATTGCGGCGTGAACGAGTATTGCTGCGCGACGAAGCGCACCACGACCGAGCCGTCCGCTTCGACGGCGGAGCCGAGGTTGTCTTCGACGAATTCGCCGGATAACTGCAGACGTGCCGGATCGACCGTCTCGACGCGCGAGGGCGGCATCATGGCCCAATGCAGGCCGGAGAACACGATCACGACCAGCATCAGCAGGATCAGGCCCGCTGCGAAGATCGCCCAGCGCCGTTCGGCGCGCAGGGCAACCGCGTGGCCGCCGGTGGGATGGTCAGGGGAGGGCGTCGCCATGATCAGTGAACGATCCCGCGCGGCAAGAACACGAACAGGTAGAAGCCGACCCAGATCGCCATCACGATCAGCGTGGCAACGCCGGCCACGGCGATCGCGCCGTGCGGTCCAGCGGCCACCACGCGTTCGACCTCGTCATCGGAGGGCGGTGCGGCGCTCGGGCTGTCTTTGTCGTCCATCTGCAGGTTCTCCGCAACAACGTTTGGAACAGGTCACGCCGGCTCGTGGCCGGCCCGGCGCCAGCCGCCAGGCGGTTCAATGCAACGGCGCCTTGCGCAGTTCGTTGACCTCGCGCTCCGTCACGGGCGAGCCATGATTGCCCCAGGCGGTGCGGATGTAGGTCACCACGGCGGCCGCGTCCGTGTCGCTCAATTCCTGGCCGAAGGGCGGCATGCCATACGGTTCGGGATTGCGCTGCGTCCCTGGCGGGAAGCCGCCGTTCAGGACGATTCGGATCGGGTTGACGGCCGAATTCATTTCAATGGACTGGTTGCGCGCGAGCGGCGGGTAATGCTGCACCTGACCTTCGCCGTTCTGCCCGTGACACAGCGCGCATTTGCCCGCATAGATCTGGCCGCCGAGTTCGAACACTCGGGTATGGGTCGGCGCGGACGGTCCCGCCTTGCGGCCGGGGTCGTTGTCCGGCAGCGTCTTCAGATAAGCGGCCATCGCCCTGATGTCGGCGTCGCTCATGTACTGCAGGCTGTGATAGGTGACCTCGGCCATCGGGCCGTAGACGGCACCGCGATCGGAGATGCCGGCCTGCAGCAGATCGACGATGTCCTTCACGCTCCAGTCGCCGAGGCCGCCGTCCTTGTCCGAGGTGAGCGACGGCGCGTACCAGTTCTGCACCGGAATCAGGCCGCCCGCGAACTGGTCGCGCTGCGACGAGCCGCCGAGCAGATTGATCTTGGTATGGCACAAGGTGCAGTGGCCGAGCCCTTCCACCAGATACGCACCGCGATTCCATTCGACCGAGCGCGTCGGGTCCGGCTGGTATTCGCCTTCGCGGAAATACAGCGTGCGCCAGCCGAGCAGCAGCTTGCGCTGGTTGAAGGGGAACTTCAGCGCCTGCGGGCGGCTCGCTTCGCGCACCGGCGGCACCGACTGCAGATAGGCGAAGATCGCGTCGGAGTCCTCGCGCGTGACCTTGGTGTATTGCGCAATCGGCATGGCCGGGTAGAGCAGCTTGCCGTCCGGCGTGCGGCCGGTGCGCATCATGTGAAAGAACGCATCCGCACTCCATGCGCCGATGCCGTACTGCGCATCCGGGCTGATGTTCGGCGAGTAGAGCGTGCCGAACGGCGTGTCCATGGCGAGGCCGCCGCCGAACATCTTGCCGCGCGGCGCGGTGTGGCACGCAATGCAGTCGCCGGCGCGCGCGAGGTATTCGCCGCGCTTGACGATGTCGGGGCGGGTGTCGGGGGCGGCGCCTGCCGTTGTTGCTGTTGCCGCGCTGGCGTCGGCTTCTGCGGCGGTCGCGGCGAACGCAGTGGGCGTCAATGGCCAAAGTGCGGCGGCCAGTGCCAGTGCCAGCGCAAACGCGAGACGAAACGTGATCGGCTTCATTGCGGTTGACTCCCGCAGGCCAACGGCAACGTCGCGCTGCTCACGGGCGCCGGTCGCGGATCGCTGGGCCGCGGCTGGCGCGCGAGCCAGCTCGACACCGCGGTGATGTCCTTGTCAGTCAGCTTGACTGCAATCGAATGCATGCAGTCCGGCGCGTTCGCATGGCGTGTGCCGGAGCGCCAGGTCCCCATCTGTCCGGCGATATAGCTGGCGTGCAGGCCGAGCAGGCCTGGGATCCCAGGTTGCGTGCCGGTCAGCCGCGCGCCGTGGCAGGCCGCGCACGCGGGCAGCTTGCGGGCGGCGTCGCCGTGCGTGACGAGCCGCTCGCCGTCGGCGAGCACGGCGGGTGAAACCTCGCCGGTATCCGCGTTCGGATAAGGCGGCTGCAGGTCTGCGAAGTATTGGCTGATCTTGCGCAGATAGTCGTCGGGCAGGAAGGCGATCAGATAGCCCATGGGCGGATAGGTGCGGCCGCCGTCGCGAAACGAGATCAACTGGTTGAACAGGTAGTCGGCAGGCTTGCCGGCGATGCGCGGAAAGTAGTCGTTGTCGCGCCCCTGGCCTTGCGCGCCGTGGCAGGACGTACAGGCACGCACACGCTCATCCATGGCCGAGGGCATGGGCGCGGCGGCGGCGGCGTCGGTGGCGGCGAGCGTGGCGCTAGCCCACGCGCTGCAAACCGCGAACAGAACGGACCATCCGATAGTTCTGCAATGCACGCCAAGCCTCGTCAGGGAGAGCACGTTGGGGACGCCTGTTTTTCATGCATGCGAATGCCCATGCACGACAGCCCTTCAAACCTGCTTCAGAACGCGACAGCGAAACCGAGAATCCGAACCGATGGGTTCAATATGATGCGCAGTGCAAAATAATGCGGCCGAATATTTACTTTTCTGACTATGGCGTCCGCGCAAAACCCCCTTTCTCGCGGACACCGGTTAATCATAGGCGGCATCCTGCGCGCTTTCAAACTCGCATTGCACGCAAGCGAGAGGGGCGTCAGGCTGCTTTTGCGTGAGCGACGCGCATCAACTGAACAGTCGCACCAACGCAGCGCGCGCGTTGCTGACGCGTTCGCTTTCTCCGGCGCGCCCCGGCAGCAGATGAAACTCCACCGTGGGCAGTGCCGGCAAACCGAGGCTCGCCGCACACGCGACGACCCCGGCGCCGATCGACGATTCGTTCAGGCAGCCAATCCCGAGCCCTGCCTTCAATGCCAGTTGCAGGCCGGCCACGCCCGATGCCGAATGGGCGATCAGAAACGGCACCTTGAGTTCGTCGAGCCGTTTGACGACAAAGCGCTGTAACTGACAGGTGGCCGGCAGCAGGACCAGCGGGAACGGCTTGCCGACGTGGGGGGCCGCGTCGGCTGCGATGGCCCACAGCAGCTTCTCGCGCCGCACCACGACACCTTGCACGCGGGCGCTGCCGGCGGCGCCGCGCCGGTTGCCCGGCGTCATGAGGCGCAACGACAGGCCGATGTCGAAAGCGGCGTCGTCACCTGCGCTTTCGTCGATCGTGGCGCTCGGCAAAACCGTGACGTGCAGCTTGAGCCGCGGATATTGCTCCGAGAACGTTTTCAGAATGCGGGCGATATCGTGCGGCCGGTAGTAGTCGGTGATGGCGATACGCAGTTCGCCGTCGAGCGAATGGCCTTGCAGGTCTTCGAACGCGGCTTCGCTCATGGCGAGGATGCGGCGCGCATGATCGAGTAGCCGTCCACCGGCCTGGGTGGCCGTGACGCCCTGCTTGCTGCGCACGAACAACGGCTGGCCCGCGCGTTCCTCCAGCTTCTTCAACTGCTCGCTGACCGACGATTGCGACAGGAACACTTGCTCCGAGCCCGCCGATACGCTGCCCGCCTCGGCCACGGCGACGAAGCTGCGCAGTTGGCCCAAATCGAATCCACGCCAGTTCATGATTCGGAATCTCCGATGGAAGTGATCTGATTTTCCGGCTTTTCCGATAGTTAGTCCAGCCGTACGATGGCCCCAGTTCATCTTTGCCGAGGGCATCATGGGAAGCGAATCGCTATCTGTTGCACAGGGAGGCCGCGCACGCGGCGTCCATCACCGCTGGAAGGTGCTGGGGGTGGGCTTCGCGGCCAACGCCAGCTTTTCGGCGGCATTCTCCGGTATCCCGACGACGGCGGTGTTTCTGCGCTCCGGCTATCACGTCGGCAATAGCGGCCTTGGTCTCGTGCTCGGCATGCTCGGACTCGGCATCGCCGTCAGCGAACTGCCATGGGGCCTGCTTACCGACCGTTGGGGCGACCGGCGGGTTCTGTTGCTCGGTCTGGGTGCGACCGCTGTGGCGCTCGCGGGCATGGGGCTGTTTGTGGTGCCGCGCGGAGCCTACGTGCCGGGCCTGCCCATGCTGGCGCTCGGCCTGTTGCTGGTGGGGCTGTTGGGCGGCAGCGTCAACGGCTCGAGCGGCCGCGCGGTGATGGCGTGGTTTCGCGAAGGCGAGCGAGGTCTGGCGATGAGCATTCGCCAGACGGCCGTACCCGCCGGCGGCGGTCTTGGTGCGCTGATGTTGCCGGCGTTGGCGTCGCACTTCGGCTTCGCCAGCGTGTACGGCGTGTTGGCGCTGCTCTGCGCGGTGACGGCGGCCTTCGCCTGGTCCTGGCTGCATGAACCGGCGACCCACGAACACGGCGATGCCGTGCGCAGCGGCGCGCCTGCTACTGCGGCGGCGGTCGCGAGCGCGTCCTCGGGTCCGCTGCGCGATATCCGCGTATGGCGGGTTGCGCTGGGCATCGGCGCGCTGTGCGTACCGCAGCTCGCGGTGGTGACTTTCGGCACGGTCTTTTTGCATGACTTCGACCATGCCGGTGTGCTGCTGATCAGCGCGACGATGGCGGCCGTGCAGACGGGCGCGGCGATCGCCCGCGTCTGGAGCGGCCGCTGGACCGACCGGCGCGGCAATCGTCGTGCATACATGCGGGCCTGTAGCCTCGTCACCGCTTTGCTGTTTGCGCTGCTCACCGTGGTGACGGGTTTGCTCGGCCCGCACCACGCGGCGATGACAGCCGCGTTTGCCGGGCTGCTGGTGCTGGGTGGCGTGAGCGCGTCGGCCTGGCACGGCGTTGCGTTCACCGAACTCGCGACGCTCGCCGGCACCAGTCGGGCCGGCACCGCGCTCGCGATGGGCAACACGTTTGCGTTTCTGACCTTGTTCCTGACGCCGCTGGCGATTCCGCCGCTGCTCGCGCTCGGCTCATGGCCGATGGTGTGGGCGGTGGCCAGCGTATGTGCATTGATTGCGTTGCCGGTGTTTCCGCGTGCCATTACCGCCAAGGTACGGGCAGCGGTAGAGACCCAGGTGCAGGCGCGTTGCGAACCGTAGCGCGATGGTTCTCCGGTGGTTCGGCAGTCAGGGGCGTGCGGAATATTGTGCTTCCAACATTCCTACGTATAAATTCTGTATTCCTTATTGTTTGGGAGAGGTTGTCGACGCTAACGGTTGATTCGGAAAGCTCCGATCCTAATTTTGTCGAGAACGTGATCTCATGGGGGCACCTGCCGCACCGTTTCGAAGCTGTGAGGGGGCCGTGAGCCTGGCCGGGCGAGCGGTACTCCTGACCGCGTTCCATCGAAGCGATTGACGCGCATAGACATACAACAAACGAGAGAAAATCATGGTGAACCTTCGAGTCATCGTGGCAGACGATCATCCGTTCGTTCTGCTCGGCGTCCGCTCTGCGCTTGCCGCCCATGGCGACATCACGATCGCCGGCGAAGCGGCGAGTCCCTCGGTTTTGATCGACCTGTTGCGGCGCGTTGCCTGTGACGTACTCGTCACCGATCTGACCATGCCCGAGGTGACCGGCCCAGCCGAGGACGGCTTGCGGCTGATTCGCCGGCTCCGCCGCGACTGGCCGGCACTGCGCATCGTGGTACTCACCAGTTTGACCCATACCGCCATTCTGAGGTCCGTCGTTTCGGACGGCGCGGTCAGTATGCTCAACAAGACGGAGCCGATGGACGAACTGGTCGCCGCGATCCGCTCGGCGAGCGCCGGGCAAACTCACATCAGCCGGTCGATCCTCGAGGCGCTCGCCGGACTCGACAGCGAACCCGACGGCATGCTGCAGATGAGAAATCTGTCACCGCGAGAATTGGAGGTGATAGGAATGTTCGCACAGGGGCTGTCGATATCTGAAATCGCACAAGCCCTCGGACGCGATGTCCGCACCGTGAGTCGGCAAAAACGCTTCGCCATGACGAAGCTCGGCATCGCGAACGATCCTGGTCTATTTGCGTTTGTCAGAGCCCATGGATCATTCTGACAATCGTGTCGGATAACTAAGTAAAAAGGCTTTTCGAGCCGCGCTCGCGTGGCATTTCGGAGCAATCTTATGTTTGTGTTTCCACAAATGTTTGATGCTCGCCTTAGGCTGCTTGCTCCGCGAGGGAGCGACGCGAATCCAATAAAACGAATGGGCTCCCACCACCATGAACGAAGGCGCTGACACAAGCACGCCCATCAGAGCAATTATCGCGGACGATCATCCGCTTGTCCTGCTGGCGATCGAGAGTCTGATGACGGGCTTTCCCAACATGCAGATCGTGGGTCGGGCCAGCGACGCCACCGAGTTAATGGCCGTTGCCGATCGCGTCGAGTGCGATCTTGCCGTGATCGATCTGTACATGCCGGGAAGCGTTGACGCAGATGCCCTCGGCACACTCAAGCAGTTCCGCCGGCGCTACCCCGACGTGGCGCTGGTGGTGCTGACCATGGAAACGGCGCCCGCGGTATTGGAGCGGTTGATGTCGCTCGGGGTCGAGGCGGTGATGAGCAAGCGTGACCGCATCGACCTGATTCATGTTGCGATCATCACCGCGCTCGCGCACGAGCGCTATGTCGGACCGGCGGTACGCGCGGCCATCGCCGAGGCGAGCATCGCGCGGCGGCGCGAGTTCGTACGCGAGTTGCTGACGCCGCGCGAGATAGAGGTGCTCAAGCAATACGCGTCGGGCATCGGCGTGACGGAAATTGCCAATCTTCTCGGCCGCAGCGTCAAGACGATCAGTTCGCAGAAATGCAAGGCGATGCGCAAGCTCGCTCTGCACAGCGATAGCGAGCTGTTCAAATTTGCGGCCGAACACGGTTTGCTGCCGGACGATTTGCCGCAACACCGCCATTGATCCGGTAGGGCGTCGCGTACGGCAAGCCGGCGCGACGGTCAGAACCATGACTGAGCCGTTCCTGGGGAATGCACTGCGTGCAAGGAATGCCAGTCAATACCACAACAACAAGATGACACCGATTACCCGAGTGATTGTGGCCGACGACCATAGCTGCGTGCGCCTTGGCGTGCGGCGTCTGCTGGAAGCCGTGCCGTCCCTGTCGATCGTCGGCGAAGCGTCCGACACGCAAACGCTGGCGGAACTCGTCGACACCTGTCCATGCGACGTCGTCGTATCCGATATCGGCATGCCGGACATCGACGGCCTCAGAAATGCCACGCCGACCTTGCGGCGTGTCTTGCGACACCCGCCGCATCCGCGCGTCGTGGTGCTGACGATGATCTGTCATCCGCCGACCCTATCGGGCCTGCTGCACGTGGGCGTGTCGGCCATCGTCGACAAGCGCGACACCATCGGCGCGCTCGCGGATGCCATCGAGGCTGCGGTGGCGGGGCATCGTTATCTGTCAGCCAGCGTGCAATTGGCCTTCGACGAAATGGGTTCTTTCCCACAACCTCGCGCGGGTGTTCTGAGTGCGCGGGAGTGGGAAGTGTTCCGACTCTACATAGAAGGAATGTCCATCAGCGAGATTGCAATGAGACTCGACCGTAGCGGTAAGACGATCAGCACGCAAAAACGCAGTGCGATGCGCAAACTGGGACTCGATTCGGAATCCGCACTGATCAAATATGCACAGCAGCTAGGTTTGACCTGAGCGCGTGTGAGAGAAATTCTCAGAATCTGTCGGGCATCTTCGCTGATTTCGGAATCGTCTGATTAGTGAGGCCGCACCGCCATCTCATACTTTGATGTGGCATGCGGTTCATGAACGGTTGCAACGATCTTTCACGAATAAACGATTCGGCATGCAAATTTCATCAAAGAATCTGCATGGCAGCGGGCCGGCGCATAGCGCGCGCCTTCGCACCGTGTGACTCGGACAGTGAGGGGGCGCAATGATTAGCTTGGGCAGACGATTGGTGGTCGAAGGTGTGGGCACGGCGTGGCTGGTGTTCGTGGGGTGCGGCAGCATCGTCCTGAATGGGGCGGCCTCGCAGCCAGGTTATGGCGTACTGGAAGTGGCGCTTGCGTTCGGTCTGGCGCTGGCTACGGCCACTTATGCGCTCGAGCGTCTCTCCGGGGCGCATTTCAACCCTGTCGTGACGGTCGGCTTTGCTGTCGCCAACCGCTTCCCGATTCGCGATCTGGTGCCTTACATTGCCGCTCAGATTCTCGGCGCGGTCGCAGGCACTGCGCTGCTCGCCTACGTGGCGAGCGGGCGGCCGGGGTTCGATCTCGCGGCAAGCGAGTTCGGCGCCAACGGTTTCGGTGACCACTCCCCTTCGGACTATCAGTTCCACTCCGTCGTGGTGATTGAACTGGTGATGTCGTTTGCTTTGGTGATGGCGAATCTGCTTATGTCGCGCAGAGGCGCTTCGCGTTCCGTCACGCCGTTCGTAAAGGGCGGCTGCCTTGCACTCATCTATCTGGTCGCGCTGCCGGTCACCAACGGGGCGGTCAATCCGGCCCGCTCTACGGGGCCGGCATTGTTCGTCGGCGACTGGGCGCTCGATCAGCTATGGCTTTTCTGGGCCGCGCCGATGGCCGGGGGCATCGCCGCCGGCGCTTTGCACGCTCTCCTGTGCGGCAAGCCGCAAGTGAGCCGTGGCGGCGCAGCGGCGAAGTGTGGCGGAGCCGCCTGAATGGCGAGTCCCGGCATGGTCCGCGTGTCTATCATGAATGCGCCCGGTATCAGGAACGTGTGCGAAGCCGCGCGACGCCTTGCGCGGAGCGTCGCGGTTTTGCTCATGCTGCTCGTCACTCAGTTCGCGCTTGCGGCAACACCGGTGTTAGCAGGCGGAGACACCGCGTCCGCCGCAACCGCGGCGAGCGGCGCCGTTCCGGCGAAGCTCGTCGTCGGGACGCTCGCGGGCGGATGGGGGCCCTTCGAGGAAGTGGCAGACGGCCGTCTGAGCGGATTAAGCGCGGATTACCTGCGCGCGCTCGTCGGCCCGGGCGTCGTGATCGAACCGGTGACCTATCCCGACATGCCGCGACTTCTCGCGGCCGTGGCGGCCGGCAAGGTCGACCTGTTGATGAGTATCGCCCGCACTCCTGAGCGGGAGCACAGCCTCAGCTTTACGGCGCCGTATTTCCGGGCCTCCACTTCCGTCGTGGTGAAGGCCGATGGCAACGCCGTCAAGGACCCCGCGCAGTTGGCCAATACCCGTCTCGCCATCGAAAAAGGCTTCGCGCTCGAGCGCGTGCTGCGCGAACGTTTTCCCCATGCGCAGATCGCTTCGTTTGCCGACACGGGCACAGCGTTGCAAGCCGTCGCGCAAGGTGACGCGGACGCCTATCTGGGCTTCACGCCCTCGGTTCAATACGCGCTGTCGAACGAGGCATTTCGTGGTTTGCGCATCGCCTTCGAAGATAGCGGTAGGCCCAGTGAGCTGCGCTTCGCCGTTTCGCGCGACCACGGCGCTCTGCGCGATCAGCTCGATCGTGCGCTTGCGGCGTTGTATCCCTCGGACGAGACCGCCATTCGCGCGCGCTGGCTCGGCACAAGTTTCGACTCTCCGTCCATCTATCCCGCGAAACGTCTGGTGCTGACTCCTGCCGAGCAGACCTGGCTGCGCTCGCTGCCGCCGCTCACCATGGGCTTCGACAGCGGCTGGCCGCCATTCAGTTACCTCGACGATGGAGGGCATCCAAGCGGCATCGCCGCCGAATATCTCGACTATCTGAGCCGCACACTAGGCGTCCAGTTCACCCGGCCGCCGCTTGCCAACTGGTCTGCGACGATAGGCGCCTTTCAGCGCGGCGAGCTGGCGGTTCTGGCCACTTCATCGCGCGGCGACCCGCGTCTGAAAAATGCGGTGAACACCCGTCCTTACGAGAGCTACCCGCTTGTCATCGTGGGGCGCGAGGACGAGCCCGCCGCGCGGAGTCTGAATGATTTCGCGGCGCGTCGCATCGCCATGTCCGCGCATGTGGCCGGGTCCATTCCGCTGTCCGCGTACAACGTTCCGGCAACGAACATCACGGTCGCACCAAGCCTTGACGACGCACTCGATCTGGTCGCGCGCGGCAAGGCCGATGTGCTGGTCGGCAACGTGGCTGCCGTCGATCTCGAGTTGAAGCCGCGCTATGCAGGCGAGCTGAAGATCCTTGGCACGGTCGGCGAATCGGACTCGTTGGGTTTCGCCGTGCGCTCCGATCTGGCGCCGCTGGCCGGGTTGATCGATCGCGCGCTGCTGGCGATGCCACCCGCAGAAAAGCAACGTATCCGTCAGAAATGGGTAACCGGAAATACCGGAGAGCACGGCGCCTGGAGCGTGACGGCGGTGCGTTTGCTGCCGTTGCTGATCGGCATTGGCGCGGTGCTGGCGGTGACGCTGCGCGCCTACCTGCTGCTGCAGCGCGAGGTGCGGCGGCGCAAGCAGACCGAACTGGAACTGGCAGCGCAGTTGAATTTCCAGCAGACCATGATGGAGACGGTGCCTTATCCGCTCGTCGCCAAAGACCTTGAAGGGCGTTATATCGCCATCAATCGCGCTTACGAGGAGAGTTCGGGTTTGCGGCGCGAGCAAGTGATGGGACTGACCAGCGAGCAGGTGCAGGCCTGGGGCCCACTCAACAGCCGCCGACTCGAACAGGCGACGCGCGAGATGCTGGAAACCGGCGAGCGTGCCCAACTCGAACTCGAGTTCGAGGACGCCAACGGCGATGGGCGTCATGGCCTGTTCTGGACCAGCATTTGTCATCGCGTCGACGGCCAGCCCTCGTGCGTGCTGGGCACGATGGTCGACATCACGGATATCCGGCGAGCCGAGATGCTCGCTCGTGAGAACGAGCGGCGCCTGTTCGACGTCACGCGCTCGCTGCCGGCCGTGGTATTTCAGTTGCGGCGCGATGCGGATGGCCGCTACTCGTTTCCGTATATTGGGGGTGACGCCGAGCATTTGCTGGGTGGCCACAGCAGCGCGTTCACGAGCCGCGGCGCGATCGACTTCGAGCGCGTCTGCGAGGAAGACCGGCCGCGCGTGCTGGCCGAACTCGAACGCTCGGCACGCGCCGGAACCCAGATTCATATGGAGTTTCGCTTCCTGGCGTCCGACGGCCTCAAGTGGGTGCGGGCGGAACTGGTGCCGCGTCGCGAATCTCCCGACAGTGTGGTCTGGAGCGGTTACTGGGTGGACGCCAGCGCGGAGCACGCTCGCTCGGAGGAGCTGGCGCGTGCACGCGATCTCGCCGAAGCGGCATCGCGCGCCAAGGACGATTTCCTCGCCATGATGAGCCACGAAATCCGCACGCCGATGAACGGTGTGCTCGGGCTCGTCGAGGTGCTGGAACGTACGCGCCTGAACGCCGATCAGGGCGAAATGCTCGGCATGATCCACGAGTCCGCCGGCGCCTTGCTGCAGATTCTGGACGATCTGCTCGACTATTCGAAGATCGAAGCCGGGCGGCTCACGATTGAAGCGGAGCCGATCGACATGCGCGAACTGGTCGACAACGCCGTGGGCCTGCTTGCCGGGCGCGCGCACGAGAAGGGCCTGAAAGTGCGCGTGGACATTGCGCCCGAGGTGGCGGCGAGCTTGCGGGGCGACAGCGTGCGGCTGCGGCAGATTCTCTTCAACCTGCTCGGCAATGCCATCAAGTTCACGCCGGTCGGCGAGGTCGACGTGCGGGTCGCGGTCACCGAACAGACCCACGCGGCGCAGACGCTCGAGATGACGGTTGAAGACACCGGCATCGGTATCGCGCCTGACGTGCAGGCGCGCCTGTTCGAGCCGTTCGTGCAGGCGGAATCGTCGACGACGCGGCGCTTCGGCGGCACAGGGCTTGGCTTGACCATCTGTCGCAAGCTCATCGCCCTGATGGACGGTGTGCTGGAGTTGCAGAGCACACCTGGCGTGGGAACCCGCATGACCGTGCGGCTCGCGATGCCCATCGAGGCGCAGCGCTACAAGGTGGGCGGTCTGCGCGGCAAGCGCGGTGTCGTCGCCGTGGCCGACGCTCGCGTCGCGCAGGCGCTGGTGCATTTTGGCCAGGCGCTCGGTATCGAATTGCGCAGGGTGGGGCTGGGTAGCGCAGAGTTGAGCGACCCGGCGGCGCTGGCTGGCGCGGACCTGATTTTCCTGAGCGAGGGGATCGAAATACCAGGCGCCGCGCGTCTCGGCTCGCGTCTGATCTGCCTGACGGAGAAACCCAAGCCGACCGGTTACCGCATTCTCGACGACACCGTGCGCGTCAGCATCAACCCCATCTCCTGGCGCGGACTCGGTGCAGCGTGTGCGGCGGCGTTGACCGGCCTGTCGACTCCTGCGCCGCGTTCACGCGGCCTTGCCGAAGCGGGCTCGGCTCCGCCGGACCGGGAGCGTGCCATCGCAAGCGGCCGCCTGATCCTCGTGGCGGAGGACCATCCGGTCAATCAGGAGTTGATCCGTCATCAACTGACGCTGCTCGGGTTCGCGTGCGACGTTGTAAACGACGGCGTAGAAGCGCTCGCCGCGCTGAAACAGACAAGCTACGGATGCCTGATCACCGATTGCCATATGCCAAACCTGTCCGGCTACGAACTGGCACGTCGAGTGCGCGAAGCTGAAGAGGCACAGGGCAGCGGCGCGCAGCATCTGCCGATCCTCGGCATCACGGCCAACACTGCGCCGGAGGATTTGAGCCAATGCCGCGACGCCGGCATGGACGATTGCCTCGTCAAGCCCACCCGTCTCGCGACCCTGCGCGAACATCTGAGCCGCTGGTTCGGCGCGGATGGGGCGCGCCAGGCCGCGATGCCGGCCGACGCGGTCAGCGTCCCGCTGGCCGTCCCAGAGCAAGGGCAGGAGTCCGTCGAACCCTTCGTGCCCGTGGATCTTGGCCACATGACGCAGTTGTGGGGCAGTGAATCGACCGTGAAGGCGTTGCTGGATTCGTTCGTCACGTCCGTGCGGGACGACGTCCGGGCGTTGCCGACGTTGCTCGATGACGCGAATGTCGCGCAATTGCGCGAATGGCATCACCGGGTGGCGGGCGCGGTGGGCGTGCTGCAGTATCCGCCACTCCTCACCGCGCTGGAACAATACCGGGCCGGTATGGCCGTCAAGACGCCCGATTCGCTCCGCGCGGATGGCCTCGCGCTCGTCAGAAAATGCCACGCCATGCTCGACGGGATCGAAGAGCAGGCTGCACTGCTCGCCTGATCAGGCTGCGGCCGCGCCGCGGCGCATGTCGCGAATCGGCTCATCGGCGCCACCGGGCACAGCCTTCCCGTTCTTCCAGACGAAAAAAAACGCGGCCGAAGCCGCGTTAAAGATTGGAGACATCCTTCGATGAAGGAGTCACTTCTCGCTAACCGAAGCATAGCGCTCCATCGCGAGTCGATTCTGTGCAAAATGCGCAATTAAGTATTTTGAAATGTTGAACCGGGTGGCGGCACGGTTTCTGCCGGGAAGGAATCGGCCGTGCGTCGGATGGTCCAGTCAGCCCAACGTCAGCGAGTGAATTGCACTAGTATGTGGTGGCTCCGTGCGCAGCCTGTCCGCTGGTGCGGCGGTGCACCAAGTCCGGAGAAAAATATGATTGCAATTCGGAAGCTGAGTCTGGGCGTCGTGTTGTGGGCGCTGGCGTCGGGGATCGCCTTCGCAGACACGGTGGCGCTCAAGGCCGACCTCGAACCGTCGAGCGAAGTCCCACCGCGCGTGAGTCACGGGCACGGCATGCTGAACGCCACCTTCGATACGTCGACCAAGGCGTTGCAGTGGACGATCACTTACGAAGGCCTGTCCAGTCCCACCACGGGGGCTCACTTCCACGGTCCGGCGCCGGTCGGGCAGAACGCCAAGGTCCAGGTTCCGATCGAGAAGGGGGCGCTCGCCAGCCCGATCAAAGGTTCGGCGACCCTATCGGATCAGCAGGTAACCGACCTGATGGCCGGCCAATGGTATTTCAACATCCATACCGTGCAGAACCCATCGGGTGAGATTCGCGGTCAGGTGTTGCCTTCCAACTAACCGGCGCGTCGTAGCCACAGCCATAGCCGTCGGCTGGTCGGAATGAATATCACGCTCTCGTCCCGGACGCGGCACATGCCGATCACGAAGGCCCCCGTTCAGGTCGCATTCCAGCCGGATTAGAACCGCTCACCCAGCGACGTGCCCACGAACGCACGTACCATGACCGTCAAGCGTTCACGGAGGGGATCCGATGAGTTGGCAAAGTGCTCTCGCATGCTGGTATCTGCGCCGTCAGTTTCGACCGGCCACGCAAAAGACGGAGATCAATGTCGCGGGCGCGCGCGCCCTGACGGCAAAGCGCGCATGGTCACCGAAAGTGCCGTCCGGGTGGCGCTTGCGCGAACAGTACGGCGTCGGCGAGACGTTGCGCGGCGAGTGGCTGGAACCTGCCGCCGCCGGTGCTGCCCACGCGGCCGGCACTCCTACCATCCTTTATCTGCACGGCGGCGGTTACTACTTCTGTTCGCCGCGTTCGCACCGGTCGCTCGTGTTCGGCCTCGCGACGCGCTCGCGCGCGCCCGCGTTTTCGCTCGATTACCGGCTCGCACCCGAAGCCCGGTTTCCCGCTGCACTCGACGATGCGCTGGCCGCCTACCGCCAACTGCTCGCGGACGGCACGCCGGCGCGATCGATCGTGATCTCCGGCGACTCCGCGGGCGGCGGTCTTGCATTGGCGACCCTCGTCGCACTGCGCGACGCCGGCGATCCGTTGCCGGCGGGTGGCCTGCTGTTCTCACCGTGGACGGATCTGGGCGCGAGCGGCGCGTCGATCCGCACCAACGACGGCGTCGACCCGATGTTCAGCGGTCCCGCCATCGGCCGGGCGGCCAAGCTCTATCTGGGCGATACGCCAGCCACTCATCCCTATGCGTCGCCGGTCTATGCGGACCTCCACGGCTTGCCGCCGCTGTTCATTCAGGCTGGCAGCACCGAGGTGTTGCTGGACGACGCGCGACGGGTAGCCGAGACCGCGCGTTCGGCGGGCGTGTCGGTCGAATTGCAGATCTGGCCGAACATGCCGCACGTCTGGCAGATCTTCACGCCCTTCATCCCGGAGGCGCGACGGGCGCTCGACGGCGCCGCCGGTTTCGTGCGCCAGGTGACGAGCCCGCGCAGCAGTCAGCCGTCGAGCGCGATGTCGATGGTCTGATAGGCGGACTTGACGAGTTCCGGTCCGTACTGGCGCTCGAGCCGGCGCACCGTGAAGTGGCCATGCGCCACCAGCTGGAAGTGGTCCATGAACACCGTATTGACCATCGCGCCGAGCACGGCGCCGATCGCCGGGATCGACTTGGCCGCGATCTGTTCGCTCACCTGAACGGAAAAGCGCGAGGCGATGGTGTTGAGCAGACGCAGCAGTGCGGCTGAGCCGTGCGCGGTGAAGCCCTTGGTCGCAATCTCCGACGACGCCTTCGAGACCGCCTGGGCCAGCGCGCCGCGCATGATGAAATAGCCGAAGTCGGCATCGTCGTCGGCTTTCGACGTGCCGCCCATCCCCAGCACCGTGAGACATTGCAACTGCGTGTCGATCGACGACAGGTCCTCACCCTCGCTGCGGGCGATGTCGCAGATCGAGCGGAACATCAGCGTGGTCGTGACCGGCAATTCCACCGGTAGTGCGAATAGCCCGAAGGCCCCGCCGGCCGCACCCGTTGTCGCCACCGCGAACTTGTGCAGCAGATTGCTGGGCTTGTCCGGCACCATTATCGGCGTGGCGCCGTCCTGACGCCCGAGCGTGCGTAGCGCGATCTGCAGGCACTTGCGTAGCGCGAGCTGGGTGGCGTCGGTCACCTTTTCGTTGGCGATGGCCGGCATCCGCGACAGCAGCTTTTCGAGCGGCGCCCCGACGATGCTGGCAAGTTTCATCGCCAGCGCCGGGCTTTCCAGCTCGTGTTTTGCGCGGCGCAGCGCAATCAGGTCTTCGTCGGACAAGCTTTGTTCGGCGAGCGAAGTGGACTCCATGTGCCTCCCTGGCGCAGGCGGATTCTGTAGATAGTTCGATCGGCGGCGAACCGGAATGTGCACCGTCACTCGCAGTTTAGAGCGCCATAACATGGTATGATTCCCTATTGTTTGACGCGTCAACTGTTGCGCTATCAAAAATATGGCCGTCCATACCGCGGCTCACCACTCGAGTGGGCAAGTCTTACCGTTCCGGGAATCGCTGATGGCGATGCTCGGCGTGTCTTTCGTGACGATGCTGGTCGCGCTCGACCAAACCGTCGTCGGCACCGCGTTGCCCACGATCGTGGCCGAGCTCAAAGGCTTCGAGCTCTACGCGTGGGTCGCCACGTCGTACCTGCTGACCTCGGTCATCACGGTGCCGATCTTCGGCCGCCTCGGCGACTACTACGGGCGCAAGCCGTTCGTGATTGCGTCGATCGTGGTCTTCACGGCCGCGTCGGTACTGTGCGGCATGGCCAACAGCATGCTGTTCCTCGTGCTGGCGCGCGGTCTGCAGGGTATCGGCGGCGGTATGCTGGTCGGCACCGCCTTCGCCTGTATTCCCGATCTGTTCCCCGATTCTGTCGTCCGTCTGCGCTGGCAGGTGCTGATGAGTTCGGCGTTCGGCATCGCCAACGCTATCGGACCATCGCTCGGCGGCTTTCTCACGCAGTACTATGGGTGGCGTTCGGTCTTCTATGTGAATCTGCCGGTCGGCTTGCTGTCGCTGTTCTTCGTCTGGCGCTTCCTGCCGCATTTACGGCATGTCGAGCACGAAGGCAAGATGCGCCTCGATTGGCCCGGCGCGTTGCTGATCGCCATCTCGCTCGGCTCGCTGCAATTGTTCGTCGAGATGCTGCCTAAACACGGCGTGACGTTTACGGCCGTTGCCCTGCTGGTGGCGAGCGTGGCCTCGGCCTACTCGCTGTGGAAATGGGAACAGCGTTGCCCGACGGCCATTCTGCCGGTCGACATGTTCCGCAACCGCAGTCTCGCCGCATTGTTCACGCTGGCCGTGCTCGGCGGTTTTTCGATGTTCTCCCTGCTGTTCTACGCACCGCTGCTGTTCCAGGGCGGCTTTGGCATGTCGCCGAAGGAGGCGGGCCTCGTGATCACGCCGCTGGTCGTGTTCATTACGATTGGCAGCATCGCCAACGGCCGGATCGTGTCGCGGGTGCGCAATCCGAATCTGATGCTGTATATCGGCTTTACGATGATGGCGCTGGCGTGTCTCGGCGTCGTGGTGGCGACCCGCGCGATGCCGCAATGGCTGTTGATGACGTTCATGGTGATCGGCGGTCTTGGTCTTGGCTTTGTGATGCCGAATCTGACGATCTTCGCGCAGCAAACCGCCGGGCGGGAACACCTTGGTATTGCGACGGCGTTGCTGCAATCGCTGCGGATGATTGGCGGGATGATCGGCACGGCGCTGACCGGTACGCTCGTGACGCATATGTACGCGAGCGGCGTGCGTAGCGCGCTGGAGCGCGATCAGGCCACGCACTGGTTCTCCGATCTCGGGGATCCGCAGATCCTCATCAATCACGACGCGCAAGCCACCTTGCTGGGCCAGTTGACGCACGCCGGCCACAACGGTGCAATGCTGCTCGAGTCGGCGCGCGAAGCGCTTGTCTCGGCGATTCATCTGGGTCTCGCGCTGGCCGCCGTGATCGCCGTCGTGTCGGTCTGGCAGAGCCACCGTGTGCCGCCTATCAAGATCCGGCGTCAGGTTGAACCGGTCATCCACGCAGATTGAGTTTCGAACACCCGCATCGTCGGTACACCATGGAAGATCAGGATCGCATCGCCATCGTTCAGCAATTCGGCCGCACCTATCGGGCGTTCATGTCGGCGTTCGAGGCGCAGGTTGGGCATCCCATGCCGCGTTGGCGTGTGATGCTGGCCTTGCACGACCAGGGTGGAGAGTCGTCGCAGAAGCGACTCGTCGAGCGCCTGCGGGTCGATCCCGGTGCATTGACGCGGCAGTTGAAAGCGCTCGAAGTGCTGGGCTGGATTTCGCGCAGCATGGACGAGCGCGATAACCGCGTGACCAACGTGCGTCTCACGGACGCGGGCATGGCCGCGACAGCAGAGAGCCTGCCGCGCCGCAACGCTTTCCTGCATGACACGATCGCCGGGGTGCCGGACGACGCGCTGGCTGCGCTATCCGGTGCGTTGAAGATGCTCGAGGTACGGATTGGCGAGGTCAGCGCGGCGGGAGTGGCGCAAGACGCTCAGTGAGCGGCAAGCGCTCACGCTTACCGCTCCTCGTATGTTCCTCTGTCAGAAGAACGTCTCGATCACTTCCGTGACCTGATACGACGGATCCACCACCAGCAACTGGCGCCACTTATCGAAGGTCAGGCAGGGATGCGAGATGTCGAACGCAATCATGTCGCCGACTTTCAGATCTGCTCCGGCGGGAATCCGCAGATACGCGTGCTGATCCATCATGCTGAAAATCTCCCAACCCTCGCTGGCCGCAATCTCGCGCGGCGCTTCGTTGCCCGGACGGTAGTGGCGGGCGGGTTCGGGCATGCCGGCGTCGAAAGCGGAATCACGCTTGCCGAGTCCGATGATGGCGCGGTCCGGTTCGGGAATCGACTGCACATAGGCCCACAGTTGCAGCGCCGGCAGTAGCCCCTCACCCATCTTCCTGGCCACCGGATTGCGCGCAAAAATGTCCGTCTGCGCTTTCCGGTAGACGCCGACGTCATGCGTCAGATAGCAGCCCGGCCGCAGCACGACTTCCACCTCGCCCGCTTGCGATGCCTTCACGAATTCTTCCGCCACCACGTCGTACCAGGCCGAGCCGGCGCCGGACAGAATGGCCGGCGTGCGCGCAAAGCGTCCTTCGTCAGTCAGCGTGCGCGTGATGGCCACGGCGCTCTGCAGAAACTCGCGCACCTCCTGCTCTTCCTTCAGCACACCCTCGTACAGTTCGACGCCGGCGAGCTTCAGCGCATCCGGGTAGCGCGCGATCGCATCGAGTACCGCGTTGCGCTGTGCCTCGTCGCGCACGCCAGTGCGCCCGCCCGGCACGCCGAGTTCGAGCAGCACGTTCAGCGATTTGCGCACCGAGCCGAAGAACTTGCCGAGTTGCTCGACGCCCTCAACCGAATCCACCAGGCAGAAGAACTCGAACTCGGGATCGCTCAGCATTTCGGCGATCATCAGCATGTTGCGGCGACCGACCAGTTGATTGGCCATCAGGACGCGCGACACGCCGCCGTGATAAGCGGCCCGCACCTGGTGAGCGGTGGCGAGCGTGATGCCCCATGCGCCGGTTTCGAGCTGACGGCGAAACAGTTGCGGCGCCATGGTGGTCTTGCCGTGCGGCGCGAGCTTGACGCCGTATTCCGCGACGAACGCTTGCATCCACTTCAGGTTGTGCTCGATGCGATCTGCGTAGAGCACGGCGGCCGGCAGGCTCACGTCCTCGTTCAGCAGATTCCATTCAAGGCGGCCGGCGTCCATCAACTGGATACTGGTGCCCGGAACCATGCCCAAGCCCTTGCTATAAGGATCAATCGTTGCGCCCTGATAGTTTGTAACTTTCATGTAATCCTGCTCCATCGTCCAGATAAATTGCAGCGAAGTTGACTTTCACATGTTACCGAAAGTAGGATGTTTCCTGAAATGTTATTTAGTACCACGGCGGCACAGCCGGTTGGTACAAGGTGCCGCGCGCGGCGTTTCGGGCGCCGCTACGGTCCCCACGATCCTGACGTCCCTCATGAACTCCAGCGCTGAACCGCTTACTTTCGACATCGTCGCCCGCATCGCCGAATGCGCGCCGGAGTTGCGCTCGGCCGAGCGCAAGGTAGCCGCGCTGATCCTCGACGACCTGACCGGCGCATCGCGCGCGAGCATTGGCGCGCTGGCGCGGCAGGCGGGGGTGAGCGTCGCCACGGTCACACGCTTCGCCAAGGCCGTGGGCTGCCGTGACGTGCGCGAACTGAAGCTGCGGCTCGCCCAGGCGGCGGCGGTGGGCCAGCGCTTTTTGCAAAGCGGCGCGTCGGCACAGACGCCTGAACCGCTTGCTACCCGGGTGTTCGAGGAAGTGCAGACCGCGCTGACTCATAACCATCAGTTGCTGCGCAAGGCGCCGGTCGCCGAGGCCGCCGCCGCCTTGCGCGAAGCGCGCATGATCTACGTGTTCGGCATGGGCGGCGGTTCGACCTCGCTGGCCGATGAAATGCGCTTTCGCCTTGTGCGCCTCGGCCGGCCGGTGGCAACCTACCAGGACGGCTTGCTGCAACGCATGGTGGCAAGCACGGTATCGCGCGAATGTGTCGTGATTGCGTTATCGGCCACCGGACGGGTGCCGGAGATGGTGGAGAACTGCCGCATCGCGCGCAGCTACGGCGCGACGCTGATCACGCTGACCGCGCCCGCATCGCCGCTGGCGCGGCTGGCCGACTGGGTGATCCCGATCGTCGCTTTCGAAACCGATTTCATTTACAAGCCATCGTCATCCCGCTACGCGATGATGATGGCGCTCGATGTTCTCGTCACCGAACTCGCTGTCAGCCAGGGTGACGAGAGCCGCGAATTGCTGCGCCGCATGAAACACGCGCTGGATGCGCACCGCGGCGGCGGCGACCGACAACCGCTAGGAGACTGACCCATGCATTCGCATCCCGAAGCCGCGGACACGCTGATCATCGACGCACAACTGTACGACGGCACAGGCGCGCCTCCGGTCGAACGCGACGTGGCCGTGCGTGACGGCAAGATTGTGGCGATCGGCAATCTGTCGAACTGGCTGGCCGAAGAGATCATCGAAGCGAACGGACGGGCGCTGGCGCCAGGGTTTATCGACGTCCACACGCACGACGACACCCACGTGATTCGCGCGCCGCAAATGCTGCCGAAGATCAGCCAGGGGGTGACGACGGTGATCGTCGGCAACTGCGGCATCAGCGCGTCGCCGGTGGCGTTGAAGGGCGATCCGCCCGATCCGATGAACCTGCTCGGCGAGCGCGACGCGTTCCAGTATCCGACCTTCGCTGCGTACGTCGAAGCCGTGAATGCGGCGCGCCCGGCGGTGAACGTCGGCGCGCTGATCGGGCATACGGCGCTGCGCAACAACCAGATGGACCGGCTCGACCGTGCGGCCACCGCGCAGGAAATCGAAGGGATGTGCGCGCAGCTGGAAGAGGCGCTTCAGCATGGCGCGCTCGGGCTGAGTTCGGGCCTGGCGTACGGCTCAGCGTTCTCGGCGCCGACGGAAGAAGTGATGGCGCTCGCCGAGCCTCTCGCGGCGGTCGGTGCGCTGTACACGACGCACATGCGCACGGAGTTCGAGGCGATTCTCGACGCGATGGATGAGGCCTACCGCGTGGGACGTCACGCGCGGGTGCCGGTGGTGATTTCGCATCTGAAGTGCGCGGGGCCGTCGAACTGGGGGCGCAGCCCCGAGGTGCTGAAGTCGCTGGAGGGCGCGCGTCGATTGCAGCCGATTGGCTGCGACTGTTATCCGTACAACCGTAGTTCGTCGACTTTGGATCTGAAGCAGGTGACGGGCGATATCAACATCACGATTACGTGGTCGGAGCCGCATCCGGAGATGGCCGGCAAGCTGGTGAAGGTGATTGCCGCGGAGTGGGGTGTGTCGCAGCAGGAGGCGGGCAAGCGTTTGCAGCCGGCGGGCGCGGTGTATCACAACATGTCGGAGGACGACGTGATGCGCATCCTGGCGCATCCGGCGACGATGGTGGGCTCCGATGGCTTGCCGAACGATCCGTTGCCGCATCCGCGCTTGTGGGGCGCGTTCCCGCGCGTGCTGGGGCATTACGCGCGTGATGTGAGGTTGTTGCCGCTGGAGGAGGCGGTGCGCAAGATGACGAGCTTGTCGGCGCGGCGCTTTGGGTTGACGCAGCGTGGCGAGGTGCATATCGGGTATCACGCGGATCTGGTGCTGTTCGACCCGGCGCGTGTGCGCGATGCGGCGACGTTCGAGAAGCCGCAGCAGCCGGCGGATGGGATTGACGCGGTGTGGGTGAATGGCGTGTTGTCGTATCGGGATGGGCAGCCGACCGGTGAGCGGGCCGGGCATTTTGTGGCGCGCGGTGCGGCATCGCGGGTGGATGCGCAGGGCGTGTTTTGAGGGTTTGTTTTTGTTGATGCGGTGCGTGTTTGGCTTGGGTGCTTTGGTGCTTGCGATTGGGCCTGAGCCTGCGTGCCGCTGGATCTTATAAGGAGTGTTTTCGATGAAGCGTTATGGCGTTGAAGGTGGCAAGGGAACCGGCGGGCAGCATATGCCGTTCGCGCGTGCGGTTGAAGCGGATGGGTGGTTGTTCGTGTCGGGGCAGACGCCGATGGAGAACGGCGAAGTGATCGAGGGCGGGATTGTGGCGCAGTCGCACAAGGCGATTCAGAACGTCTTCGCTATTCTCAAGGAAGCTGGATATGGCGCTGAACACGTGGTTCGGTGCGGCGTGTGGCTTGATGATCCGCGGGACTTTGCTTCGTTCAATAAAGTGTTTCGCGAGTATTTTGGGGAGAATCCTCCGGCGCGGGCATGCGTGGTTTCCAGCATGGTGATTGACTGTAAAGTCGAAGTTGATTGCGTTGCTTATAAGGCGCCTGCTGGGAAGGCTTGAGGTTTGGGCGTTGCGTCTGACGGAGTCGGGACAGGTCCGTCAGACCGCTGACTCTGAGCGGTCCGCTGTGTGATCCACTTGGATCGTAGTGCCAGGTAAATTGCAATTAGATAAATCCGATTTTCTGGAATATTTGTATTTCCCCTGAATAGTTGATGGGTTTCGGCGTAGGCGGTTTTATACTTTTCCTCGCCATTGGCAACAACCGATGGTCAGGTTTAGCAGCCTGCGTCATAACCCGCACCCCCGTCCAGGCGGGGCGTGCGTCTGCTGCTGCACGTCTGTCTTCAATGGGCGGGCCGTAGCGGGGGAGCCGCAAGGCTCGCCGGTTTGGTTATGACCCGGTCTGCTAACCCCGTTACGTGCCCGCTCACCCCATCTGTAAGCGAGTGTCGGGCGATCCAGGGATACAACCGGAAATCGCACCATGACCCAATCGGCTGAACACAAACACCTTGCGCCACCCAAGCCTGTCAGCGCCATCCACCATGAGCGCGTTGCGCGCTCTGCCTTTGAGTTTTGCGAAGGGCAGATAGATAACCTTAGGAGACTTGTCGAGTTGTCGGCGGCCATGCTTAGGGCTCCTGCGATGACGTTTCAGGAGCGACAAAGTCAACATGTGCTGCTCGGGCTGCTCGTTGATACGGCGGAGACGTATTTGAGGGAGGCGGAAGGCTCACTTGAGATGTTCCGCATTATTGCTTGCGATGCGGGCGGGGTGCCGGATACGAGGCTCGATGCTCGGTCGGCCGCGCGGCTTCTGACGTCGGAGCGGAAAGCGGAAGGTGATTCCCGCGGGGCTCGAGGTGGGGCTAAAGGCGTTAGAAGTAAAGCGGTGTCAGCGAAACGCGTTAAGCTGGCGACAACCGATGTGCAGGCGGTAGCTGTGCAGCACTGAGAGCACGTACACATGGCGCAAAGTAACGACGAAGGCTGGGAGCGATCGCGCCTTTACGGCGTTGCAACGAGGATGAAGGAACCGCCCGAATTGGAGGAGTCGGCCCACCACATTTCAGACCGAACACGCCGCCAGAGCAAAACACTGGGCATTGCTCGAACCTGCCTCTGTACATGGGCCGACATGGGATTGAATCACTTTGGGGCCATGCACGGTAGAGACTCTACGAAATTCGACAGTGGAGAACTGCGGTTCATTGCGAACGACGTTCTCCAAGAAGTACAAATGGACTATACCTATCGGCGGGGCGCGAAGCGCGACGCTGGAGCGGATGATGGCTGTGTCACTAACGCTTGTAGCGCGAGAGCCCATCTCGTCTCGGACCACTCCGTGGTCGCATGAGAGGTGGCTCACTACGGGCTGGCGGTTGCAGCCCGCTTTCTTTGCTTACTTTCTTTGCGGCGGCAAAGAAAGTGAGTGCCGCCCCGCACAGGGGCGACACAAATAGACCGATAAGAATGCAAGGAGAGGCCAACGCCATAAACAAACAACCAACAAGGCGCCGCAGGCAAAACCCTTACTGCCGCGCAGTCCTAAAATTATCCGGCATAGGCAGATTAAAGTTAGTCCGAAACGGATTGATATCAAGCCCCCCACGCCGCGTGTAACGCGCATACACAGCCAACTTCAGCGGCTTGCAAATCTTGAGAACATCGACAAAGATCCGCTCAACACACTGCTCATGAAACCCGGTGTGATTCCGGTAGGAAACGATATACCGCAGTAGCCCGGCATGATCGATCTGCGGCCCGACGTAGTGAATCTGCAAGCTCCCCCAATCAGGCTGCCCGGTAACAGGACAATTCGACTTAAGAAGATTGGAAAACAAGGTTTCCTCAACAGGAGACTCCTCAAGCGCGGCCTTGAGCAAAGAGGAATCCGGCTGATAAACATCCGTATCGAGATCAAGCCGATCCAGTGAAGTGCCTTCAAACTCCTCAAGCGCGAGCTTGCCGAAATCCATCGGCCCGGTGAGGTGCACCGAAACACTCGCCCCACAGACAGCAGAAACATCCCGCTTGATCGTATCCCTAACCGCCTCAAACGACTCAAACGAAGTCTGCGCAAACGACCCAAGATACAACTTGAACGACTTCGACTCGACGATATTCGGCGAATCCGCCGGCACATAAAAAGTCGCCACAGCAATCTGCGGCTTGCCGCGCCCATTCAGCCAGGAAAGCTCGTAGGCATTCCAGATGTCCGTCCCAAAGAACGGCAACTGCGCGCCAATCCCAATCGCCTCGCGCGCGGCCTTGCGCGCGATCGGAAAGAGCAGCGTCGCGTCGTACTGTTCGGTATAAGCGGCAGGTTTGCCAAGCGGTGATTGTTCGGGTGTCATGATGCGTTCACGATGCCACTCATCACGTGCCCCGTCGCCGTCACGACGCGGGCCGATTCGCAGTGGCCAATTTGATCGTCGAAGAAAAAGTCCGGCTCGAACTCGCGCAAAAATGCGCTCTTGTCGAGACCACCGAGGAACATCGCTTCGTCGATTTCGATGTTCCACGCCATCAGCGTGCGGATTGCGCGTTCGTGTGCCGGCGCCGAACGCGCTGTCACCAGCGCCGTACGAATGTGCATCGGCGCGGCCTGGGTCGGCGCAGCCTCGCCCGCCAGGTTCTGCAACCGGTGCAGCGCTTCGAGCAAGGGCTTGAGCGGGCCGTCGGCCAACGGCAAATCCTTGTTGTGGATTTCATGGCCCACAAACGCCCGCAAGCCATCTTTCTGAAACACCCGTTCGGCCTCGTCGGAAAACAGCACGGCGTCGCCGTCGAAGGCAATGCGGATCTCGTCCGGATACTTGCTCGCCATTTTCGCCGATTCCGGCAACACGCGTGCAGCCGGAAATCCTGCGGCTAAAGCATCGCGCACGTCTTCCTGATTGGCGGACAGAAAGAGCGATGCATTCAGCGGCTTCAAATAGCTAAACGGCGCACGTCCACGCGTAAACACGCCGCGCTCGATCGCGAGGCCATGTTCGCGGCACGAGTGGAACGCCCGCAGTCCGCTAATCGGATCGCTGCGCGACAGGATCACCACCTCGACGCGATGCGCGCCCGCATTCAGCGCCAGCAGCTTGCGGATCAGCGGAAACGCCACGCCCGGTTTGGCGGGCACGCTGAGCCGCTCGCGCTGCAACGTCTCGTAGGCGTGCAGGTCGCCTTCCTCGTACACGCGGTTCTCTTCCTCGAAGTCGAACAGCGCGCGCGACGAAATCGCGACGACCAGTTTGTCCTGAAGCGTAAGTGCCATAAGCCTGGTCCGTGAGCCTATGCGAGGAACAGCCGGTACACCGGGTTCGTCGTCTCTTCCCAATACGGATAGCCGAGCGTCGTCAGGAAGCGGTCGAACTCGCTGCTTTCCGAAACGGGCACCTGGATGCCCACCAGGATCGAGCTGTAATCCGCACCCTGGTTCCGGTAATGGAACAGGCTGATATTCCAGTTCGGCGCCATCGACGACAGGAATTTCATCAACGCACCCGGCCGTTCCGGGAATTCGAAACGGAACAGGCGTTCGCTATGCGCGAGCGGCGAGCGGCCGCCCACCATGTAGCGGATATGTTGCTTGGAGAGCTCGTCGCCGGTCAGATCGACCGTGGCAAAGCCGTGTGTTTCGAGAGCGCCTGCAATCTGCGCGGATTCGCTGCGGTTCCTGATCTGCACGCCCACGAAGATATGCGCGGAGTTCGTGTCGGCGATCCGGTAATTGAACTCGGTCACACTGCGCGTGCCGACCAGTTCGCAGAAGCGCTTGAAACTGCCGCGTTCTTCGGGGATCGTCACCGCGAACACGGCCTCGCGCGCCTCGCCGACCTCGGCACGCTCAGCCACAAAACGCATCCGGTCGAAATTCATGTTGGCGCCGGAGGTGACCGCGATCAGCGTCTGGTTCTCGATGCCTTCGCGCTCCGCATACTGCTTGGCGCCCGCCACCGCCAGCGAGCCCGCCGGCTCCAGCACGCTGCGGGTGTCCTGGAACACGTCCTTGATCGCCGCGCACAGGGCGTCGGTATTCACGATCAGCACGTCGTCGAGATACTCGCGGCACAGGCGGAAGGTTTCCTCGCCCACCAGCTTCACGGCCGTGCCGTCGGAGAAGAGACCCACTTCGCTCAGCGTGACCCGCTCGCCCGCCTTAAGAGACTGCGCCATCGCGCAGGAATCGTCGGTCTGCACGCCGATCACCTTGATCTCCGGGCGCACCGACTTGACGTAAGCGGCAACCCCGGCCGCCAGCCCGCCACCGCCGATCGGCACGAAGATGGCGTGAATCGGCCCCTGATGCTGGCTCAGGATCTCCATTGCCACCGTGCCCTGGCCGGCAATCACGTACGGATCGTCGAACGGGTGCACGAAGGTCAGGCCGTGCTCTTCCTGCAGCTTGACGGCATGCGCGTAGGCGTCGCTATACGATTCGCCCACCTGAACGACTTCCACCGTCGGGCCGCCGTGTGCGCGCACCGCGTCGACTTTCACCTGCGGTGTCGTGACCGGCACCACGATAATCGCCTTGACGCCCATGCGCGCGGCCGACAGCGCCACGCCCTGGGCGTGATTCCCCGCCGACGCCGTAATCACGCCGCGTTGCAGCGCTTCGGCCGGAATATGCGCCATCTTGTTGTACGCGCCGCGCACCTTGAACGAGAAGACCGGCTGGTTGTCTTCGCGCTTCAGGTAAATCGGATTGCGCAGCCGTGCCGACAGATTCGGCGCATGCTCGAGTTCGGTCTCGCGGGCGACGTCGTAGACGCGCGCGGTCAAGGTTTTCTTCAGATAGTCGTGGGAAGCCATGCGGGTGGCGCGGTGCGCTGTGTGAGACGGGAAAGGACAATGATAGCGCCAACGGCCCGTGCGCTGGACTCTACCGAATGGCCAGGGTGTGGGAAGCGCAGCCGCCCGACCGTTCGGTCGATCAATTATGAACTCACCAGTTGGAACATATTTCTGCGCTTGCGCGTGCAAAAGCCTCGTTACAGCCCGATTCGAGCATCAACGCGTGCGCAGATCATGCGGTAGAATTCCAATTTGGAACAAGGACCGGAAGATGCACTGGCAGCCTCGGATCGCCCATTTGATGCCCGCCCCGCGTGAGTCTCGCCCCGCGGCGCAGCGGCACGTCTGTTGCACACGATCGTGTAGCTGCCTCTGAGCGCCGCGAAGCGGCCGGCGTGTGTCGCCCGCCGGCAGGTGCTTCGCTGAACTAGAAGATTTCCAGAATTGCGCCCCACGCGCACCGTCAGGCGGTGCCTCCTTATCGTCAATCAACGTCGTCGATTAGCGAGCGCGCCCAACTGACAGACCTACCGAGTCGTCCAACCATGAACGCACCTCAAGTATTCGATCCGCACGGAGCCGCCGCTGCGGTGGCCGCCGACCCTGAAGCGCGCCTGCGCGAAATTCCCTATAACTACACCTCGTTTTCCGACCGTGAAATCGTTATCCGCCTGCTGGGCAACGATGCGTGGGACGCGCTGGCCGAATTGCGCGCCGAACGCCGCACCGGCCGCTCGGCACGGATGCTGTACGAAGTGCTCGGCGACATCTGGGTGGTGCGCCGCAATCCTTACCTGCAAGACGACCTGCTCGACAACCCGAAGCGCCGCGCACTGCTGATCGAAGCCCTGCATCACCGCCTGTCGGAGATCGAGAAGCGCCGTCGCGCCGACCTGACCGAGCACGGCGACGAAGCGGGCGTCGGCCGGGCAGCCCGCGTGGAAACGCTGGTGGTGGCCGCGCGCCGTGCCGTGGACGACTTCTCCGCCGAGTTCGACAAGACCACCGAGCTGCGCCGCCGTGCCACCAAGGTGCTGGGCCGCGTCACGCAGAAAGACAACATCAAGTTCGACGGCCTCTCACGCGTTTCGCACGTCACGGACGCGACCGACTGGCGCGTCGAGTATCCGTTCGTCGTGCTGACGCCAGACACCGAAGCCGAGATCGCCGGCATGATCAAGGCCTGCTTCGAGCTGGGCCTGACGGTGATTCCGCGGGGCGGCGGCACCGGCTACACGGGCGGCGCCGTGCCGCTCACGCCGTTCTCGGCCGTCATCAACACCGAAAAGCTGGAACAGTTGGGCGCGGTTGAAATGACCGAACTGCCGGGCGTGCCGCGCAAGGTCGCCACGATCTTCTCGGGCGCAGGCGTCGTCACGCGCCGCGTGACGGAAGCGGCCGAACAGGCGGGCTTCGTGTTCGCGGTCGACCCCACCTCGCTCGACGCCTCGTGCATTGGCGGCAACGTCGCCATGAATGCGGGCGGCAAGAAGGCCGTGCTATGGGGCACCGCGCTCGACAATCTCGCCTGGTGGCGCATGGTCGACCCGGAGGGCAACTGGCTCGAAGTCACGCGTCTTGACCACAACATGGGCAAGATCCATGACATCGAGGTGGCCCGCTTCGAACTGAAGTGGTTCGACGGCGAACACGCGCCCGGTGAAAAGCTGCTGCGCACGGAATCGCTCGACATCAAGGGCCGCGTGTTCCGCAAGGAAGGCCTGGGCAAGGACGTCACGGATAAATTCCTCGCCGGCCTGCCGGGCATCCAGAAGGAAGGTTGCGACGGCCTGATCACGTCGGCGCGCTGGGTGCTGCACAAGATGCCCGCGCATACGCGCACCGTCTGCCTCGAATTTTTCGGCCAGGCGCGCGACGCGATTCCGAGCATCGTCGAAATCAAGGACTACCTGTTCGAAACGTCGAAGAAGGGCGGCGCGATTCTCGCCGGCCTGGAGCATCTGGACGAGCGCTATCTGCGCGCCGTCGGTTATGCGACCAAGTCCAAGCGCAACGCGTTTCCGAAGATGGTGCTGATCGGCGATATCGTCGGCGACGATGCGGATGCGGTGGCGCAAGCCACCTCGGAAGTCGTGCGCATGGCCAACGGCAAGAGCGGCGAAGGCTTCGTCGCGGTGAACGCGGAGGCGCGCAAGCGCTTCTGGCTGGACCGCAGCCGTACCGCCGCGATCGCGAAGCACACCAACGCCTTCAAGATCAACGAAGACGTGGTGATTCCGCTGAACCGCATGGGCGAGTACACCGACGGTATCGAGCGCATCAACATCGAACTGTCGATCAAGAACAAGCTGCAACTGCTCGACGCGCTCGAAGCGTTCTTCAAGGCCGGCAAGCTGCCGCTCGGCAAGAGCGACGACGCCAATGAAATTCCGAGCGCCGAACTGCTGGAAGACCGCGTGCAGCACGCGCTCGATCTCCTCAAGCAGGTCCGCACCCGCTGGGAATTCCTGCGCGACAAGCTCGATCTGTCCTTGCGTGAAGCCCAGCATTACCTGGTGGGACTCGGCTACGAAGCACTCGCGGAGAAGTTTGCCGATCGCGCCGACGCGCAGCCCGACGCCACGGTGTTCCATGTCACGCAGGACCGTACGATCCGCGTCTCATGGAAGCAGGAAGTTCGCGCCGAACTGCGCCAGATCTTCAACGGCGGCGAATTCAAGCCGATCCTCGAAGAAGCGCAGGCCATCCACAAGAAGGTGCTGCGCGGCCGCGTGTTCGTCGCGCTGCACATGCACGCGGGCGACGGCAATGTTCATACGAACCTGCCCGTCAACTCCGACAACTACGAGATGCTGCAGGACGCCCATACGGCGGTCGCGCGCATCATGAAGCTGGCGCGTTCGCTTGACGGCGTGATCTCGGGCGAGCACGGCATCGGCATTACCAAGCTCGAATTCCTCACCGAAGAAGAGATCGGCGAATTCCGCAAGTACAAGCAACGCGTCGATCCGCATGGCCGCTTCAATGCGGGCAAGCTGCTCGAAGGCGCGGACCTGCGCAACGCCTACACGCCGAGCTTCGGGCTGATGGGCTATGAATCGCTGATCATGCAGCAGTCGGACATCGGCGCCATTTCCGAGTCCATCAAGGACTGCTTGCGCTGCGGCAAGTGCAAGCCGGTGTGCGCGACCCACGTGCCGCGCGCCAACCTGCTGTACAGCCCGCGCAACAAGATTCTCGCCACCTCGCTGCTGGTGGAGGCGTTCCTTTACGAGGAACAGACGCGCCGCGGCGTGTCCATCAAACATTGGGATGAGTTCAACGACGTCGCCGATCACTGCACGGTCTGTCACAAGTGCGTGACGCCGTGTCCGGTGAAGATCGACTTCGGCGATGTCACGATGAACATGCGCAATCTGCTGCGCAAGATGGGCAAGAAGAAGTTCAACGCGGGCAACGCGGCCGGCATGTTCTTCCTCAACGCCACCAACCCGCAGACCATCAATCTCGCGCGCACCGCGATGATGGGCGTCGGCTACAAGGCGCAGCGGCTCGGCAACGACGTGCTGAAGAAGTTCGCGAAGAAGCAGACGGCGCACCCGCCGGCCACCGTCGGCAAGCCGAAGGTGGTGGAGCAGGTGATCCACTTCATGAACAAGAAGATGCCGGGCAATCTGCCGAAGAAGACGGCGCGCGCGCTGCTGGACATCGAAGACAACAAGATCGTGCCGATCATCCGCAATCCGAAGACCACTACGGTGGATACGGAAGCGGTGTTCTACTTCCCGGGCTGCGGCTCCGAGCGTCTGTTCTCGCAGGTGGGTCTGGCGACTCAGGCCATGCTGTGGGAAGCGGGCGTGCAAACCGTGCTGCCGCCGGGCTACCTGTGCTGCGGCTATCCGCAGCGCGGCTCGGGCCAGTTCGACAAGGCCGAGAAGATCGTCACGGACAACCGCGTGCTGTTCCACCGCGTCGCCAACACGCTGAACTACCTCGACATCAAGACGGTGGTGGTGTCGTGCGGCACGTGCTACGACCAGCTCGCCGGCTACGAATTCGAGAAGATTTTCCCCGGTTGCCGGATCATCGACATCCACGAATTCCTGCTCGAGAAGGGCATGAAGCTCGACGGCGTCAATGGCATGCGCTACATGTATCACGACCCGTGCCACACGCCGATCAAGACGATGGACCCGGTCAAGCTCGTCAACCAGCTGATGGGTTCGGAGAAGGACGGCTACACGATCGAGAAGAACGATCGTTGCTGTGGCGAATCCGGCACACTCGCGGTGACGCGTCCGGACATCTCGACGCAGGTCCGTTTCCGCAAGGAAGAGGAGATCCGCAAGGGCGCCGCGAAGCTGCGGGGCATTCCTTTGGTGGCCGAAGCAGGCGCCAACGGCATCAACCCGGCTAATGCTTCTGCGGGTGCGGCCGGCGCGCCGGAAGGCTCGGTGCTCAAGGCCGGCAACGGTCCAACGCCGAACGGCGCCACCGACATCAAGATCCTGACGAGCTGCCCGTCCTGCCTGCAAGGGCTGTCGCGCTACAACGAGGACGCGAACATCGAGGCGGACTACATCGTCGTCGAAATGGCCCGTCACGTGCTGGGTGAAGACTGGATGGCGGACTACGTTCAGCGTGCGAACAATGGCGGAATCGAGCGCGTGCTGGTTTAATGGCACGACTGACGATTCCCGCCTGAGGACGACGATGGACTGTGTATTTTGCCGTGAAGATGGCGGCGACGTGCTGTGGCAGGACGATACGCTGCGTGTCGTTCTCGCCGACGAACACGATTACCCGGGCTTCTGCCGGGTCATCTGGAACAAGCACGTTGCCGAGTTCTCGGATCTCGCCGAGGCCGACCGCGACCGCGTGATGCGCGCGGTGTACGCGGTCGAGCGTGCCATGCGGCGCATCCTGCAACCGGTCAAGGTGAACCTGGCGAGCCTCGGCAACCAGGTGCCGCACGTGCACTGGCATGTGATTCCGCGTTTCTCGAACGACGCCCATTTTCCGCTGCCGATCTGGGCGCCGCGCCAGCGCACGGTGTCGGAGGCGCTACTGTCCTCGCGCCGCGCGCAGGCAACCTTGCTGCGCGACGCGGTGCGGCAGGAAATCGAACACGTTCTGGCCCGAGGCTAACGATATGAGTGGACTGACTCCCGACACGCCGGTGCCGACCGGCGTGGTGGTACATGCCAAATCGCACGTGCTCGAACTGCAGTACGCAAACGGCGAATCTTTCCGTGTGCCGTTCGAGTTGCTGCGCGTGTATTCGCCTTCGGCGGAAGTGCGCGGGCATGGGCCGGGGCAGGAAACGCTGCAGACCGGCAAGCGCGAGGTGACGATCACCGCGATCGAGGGCGTGGGCAACTACGCGCTCCAGCCGACCTTCTCGGACGGCCACTCCACCGGGCTGTATTCGTGGGACCTGCTGTACGACATCGCCACCCGCCAGGATGAACTCTGGCGCGAGTATCTCGACAAACTGGCAGCGGCGGGCGTCGACCGCGACGCCCCCATGGCGGCATCCGGCGCCCCGCACGGTCATTGTCACTGATACGATTCGGCCTGACTGCCGCAGTGATGCGGCGCAACAATCCAGAATACGCGAAAGGACGAACGCGATGAGCAAAACCCACTTCGGCTTTCAGACAGTCGACGAACAGGAAAAAGCGCAGAAGGTGGCGGGCGTGTTCCACTCCGTTGCCGCCAACTACGACCTGATGAACGACCTGATGTCGGGCGGGTTGCACCGGGCGTGGAAGATCTTCACGATCGCCCAGGCCAACGTGCGGCCGGGCTACAAAGTGCTCGATATCGCGGGCGGCACGGGCGATCTCTCCAAGGAATTCGCCAAAAAAGCGGGGCCGACCGGCGAGGTCTGGCATACGGACATCAACGAATCGATGCTGCGCGTGGGCCGCGACCGGCTGCTCGACAAGGGCATCATCACGCCGGCGCTGCTGTGCGATGCGGAGAAAATTCCCTTTCCAGACAACTACTTCGACGTGGTGACCGTGGCGTTCGGGCTGCGCAACATGACCCACAAGGACGTCGCGCTGGCGGAAATGCGCCGCGTGCTGAAGCCGGCCGGGCGCCTGCTGGTGCTGGAGTTCTCCAAGGTGTGGGATCCGCTGAAAAAAGTCTACGACGTCTATTCGTTCAAGGTGCTGCCGTGGCTCGGCGACCGCTTCGCGAAAGACGCCGAGAGCTACCGTTACCTGGCGGAATCGATCCGCATGCACCCGGACCAGGAAACTTTAAAGACGATGATGGAACAAGCTGGCCTCGACGGCGTCAAATATTACAATTTGTCAGCTGGTGTGGTAGCTTTACACGTGGGGACCAAATACTAGGGTCCCTAACCCATCGTTTTTAAAGGAAAAGTTCATCATGTCCGATTCGCGTCTGTTATCTTCCCGTAAGGCTAAGGGGTCGTTGGCGAGGAGAATCGGACTGGCAGCGATGGTCGGTCTGATCGCGCTCGCCACCGTTGCCTCGCTCGACGCCGAGGCAAGGCGCATGGGCGGCGGCCGCAGCATCGGCCGTCAACAGTCCACCACCATGCAGCGTCAGACGACGCCGCCGGCGCAACCCGGCCAATCCACCCAGCAATCGGCGCAAGCCGCCCAGGCACAGCGCGCGCAAGCGGCGCCGACGCCGGCCGCCGTGCCTAACCGCTCGCGCTGGCTCGGGCCGATCGCCGGCCTGGCCGCGGGCCTCGGCATTGCCGCGTTGCTTTCGCACCTGGGGCTGGGCGAGGCGTTTGCCGGTGCCATGGCCAACATGCTTGTGATCGCCGCGATCGCCATGCTGGCGATCTGGCTGATCCGCCGTTTCATGGGCCGCAAGCGCGACGCGGCGACGCCGGCATACGCGGGCAGCGCACCGAGCCTGAACACCAGCCGCGATCACTACGCGCAGGAGCCCAGCTTCACGCCGGGGGCGTCGTCGGCTTCCGGTTCGTACCTCGATCCGCGCGGCAGCGGCGCGCTGGCTGCGCCGGTGATGCAGGCGGCGCCTGTCGTGCCGGCCGGCTTTGACACGGAAGCCTTCGTCCGCAATGCCAAGGTCTACTTCGTGCGCCTGCAGGCCGCGTGGGACGTGGGGAACATCGCGGACATCCGCGAATTCACGACGCCGGAGATGTTCGCCGAAGTGAAGGTCGACCTGGACGCGCGCGGCCCGGAATCGAACCTGACCGATGTCGTGCAGTTGAACGCCGAGTTGCTGGGTGTCGAAGACCTCGGCAGCGAGTTCGTCGCCAGCGTGCGCTTCTCCGGCCTGATGCGCGAGAGCTCGGGCGCGCCGGCCGAGCCGTTTGTGGAGATCTGGAACCTGTCGAAGTCGACCCGCGCCGGCGAAGGCTGGTTGCTCGCAGGCATTCAGCAGGTCGGCGCGGCCACGTCTGCGCATTAACGTCGCGCCTTGCATATTGGCCGTTCGGCTGAGCAAGCCGGAAAGCGAACGGACGTTACAATAGGAACCCGCGCGGGCACATCGCCCGCGCGGGTTTTTTCTTGCCACTTTCAATGACCCTCGCCGCCAAGCCCTTCGCTGCTGCCGTCAATCATCTGCTCGCCCGCGAATCGTGGGCTCGTGAGCGCCTCGCCCCCTACGCCGGCAAGACTGCCCGGCTATCCTGCTCGCCGGTCGTGTTGATCCTGCTGGTCCAGCCGGACGGCTATCTGACCGCGGTCGACGAAACGCAGGCGCAGCTGTTCGACGTCACCATCGCCGTGCCGTCGGAGGCGCTGCCGGCCTTTGTCCAGGGTGGTCAGGCGGCGGTGATGAAGCATGTGAAGATCGAGGGCGACGCGGAGTTCGTCACGGTCATCGCCAAGCTGGCCGAGCATCTGCGCTGGGAGCCGGAGGAAGACCTGGCGCGGCTGATCGGCGACGGTCCGGCCTGGCGGGTGGCCTCGGTGGCGCGCTCGGTCAGCGAGCATGCGCGCCGCACCGGGCGCAATCTGCTCGACTCGGTCGCCGAGTACCTGCTCGATGAAAATCCGCAACTGGTGCGCCGCGCCGCGCTCGACGAGTTCAATGCCGAACTCGCTCGCGCCCGCGATGCGCTGGCGCGCGTCGAAAAGCGCCTCGAGCGCCTTGAACAGAAGGTCGAAGCCCGCGGCGCCGATGCGTCGGGCGGCGCCGCCACGTCGCGCGGCACGCGCTAGTCACCGGGCTCAACCATGCGTTTTCTGCGTTTCCTCAAGATTTTCTTCACTGTCATCCGCTTCGGTCTCGATGAGATGATGCTGAGCCGCATCAACGACCGCCGCGTGCGTCTGTTGCTGCGTATCACCACCATCGGCCGCAAGTTCGACCAGCCGCCGGCCGTGCGGCTGCGCCTCGCGCTCGAAAGCCTCGGCCCGATCTTCGTGAAGTTCGGCCAGGTGCTGTCCACCCGGCGCGACCTGCTGCCTGTCGACATCGCCAACGAACTCGCCAAGCTGCAGGACCAGGTGCCGCCGTTCCCCTCGGATGTGGCGATCGGCCTCGTGGAGAAGTCGCTGGGTGCGCCGGTCGACGTGCTGTTCGACGATTTCGAGCGGGTACCGGTGGCGAGCGCATCGATCGCACAGGTGCACTTCGCCAAGGTGAAGGCCGGCCAGCATGCGGGCAAGGCCGTCGCGGTGAAGGTGTTGCGGCCGAACATGCTGCCCGTGATCGACTCCGACCTCGCGCTGCTGCGCGACATCGCCGTCTGGGCCGAGCGTCTGTGGGCCGACGGCAAGCGCCTGAAGCCGCGCGAGGTGGTCGCCGAGTTCGACAAGTACCTGCACGACGAACTCGACCTGATGCGCGAAGCGGCCAACGGCAGTCAGTTGCGCCGCAATTTTGCGGGCCTCGATCTGCTGCTCGTTCCCGAGATGTATTGGGAGTTCTGCACGCCCACCGTGCTGGTGATGGAGCGTATGGTCGGCGTGCCGATCAGCCAGGTGGAGACGCTGCGCGCCGCGGGCGTGGACATTCCGAAGCTGGCTCGCGAAGGCGTCGAGATTTTCTTCACCCAGGTGTTCCGCGACGGCTTTTTCCACGCCGACATGCACCCGGGCAATATCCAGGTCAGTCTCGATCCGGCGCACTTCGGGCGCTATATCGCGCTCGATTTCGGCATCATCGGCGCGCTGTCGGACTTCGATAAGAACTACCTCGCGCAGAACTTCCTCGCCTTCTTCAAGCGCGACTACCATCGCGTCGCCACGCTGCATCTGGAATCGGGCTGGGTGCCGCCCACCACGCGTGTCGAGGAACTGGAGAGCGCGATTCGGGCGGTCTGCGAGCCATACTTCGACCGCGCGCTGAAAGACATTTCGCTCGGCCAGGTGCTGATGCGCCTGTTCTCCACGTCGCGCCGCTTCAATGTCGAGATCCAGCCGCAGCTCGTGTTGCTGCAGAAGACCATGCTGAACGTCGAAGGTCTGGGGCGTTCGCTCGATCCCGAACTCGACCTTTGGAAAACCGCCAAGCCTTACCTCGAACGCTGGATGAACGAGCAGATCGGCCTGCGCGGCTGGTATGAGCGGCTCAAGATCGAGGCGCCGCAGTGGAGCAAGACCTTGCCGCAATTGCCGCGGTTGATCCATCACGTGCTGGCGGAGCGCCACGACAACTCGCGCGGTACGAGCGACGAGATGATTCGCCAGATTTTGCTCGAGCAGAAGCGCACTAACCGGTTGCTGCAGGGCCTGCTGCTGTTCGGGATTGCGGTGGGAATCGGGGCGGTGGTGGCGCGCGCATGGCTGGCGCTGGCGTATGGCGGGTAAGGAGATGCACCGATGAGCGATCCAACCCGGCCGGCAGACCCCTCTAACCCCACAAGCGCCGACTTCGCCACGCGCGATCCGAACTCCCCGGCGTTCTGGGACGAGCGCTTCGAGCGCGGTTTCATCCCATGGGATCAGGCTGGCGTACCCGCGGCTTTTCAGGCCTTCGCTGCACGGCACACTGAGGCGGCTGTCTTGATCCCCGGTTGCGGCAGCGCCTGGGAGGCGCTGTGGCTGGCCCGTCAGGGACGCCGCGTGCAGGCGATCGATTTCTCGCCCGCAGCGGTCGCGGCGGCGCGCACGCAGTTAGGCACGTACGCAGAGGTGGTCGAACAGGCTGATTTCTTCGCCTGGCAACCGCCGTTCGCGCCGGACTGGATGTACGAACGCGCGTTTCTGTGCGCGTTGCCGGGAGACCGCCGCGCCGATTATGCGCAGCGCATGGCTGAACTTTTGCCACCGGGCGCGTTGCTGGCCGGTTTCTTTTTTCTGGGCGCGACGCCGAAAGGGCCGCCCTTCGGAATCGAACGCGCCGAACTCGACGTCTTGCTGACACCGTACTTCGATCTAATCGAGGACGAGCCGGTGAGCGACTCGATGCCGGTGTTCGCCGGTCGCGAACGCTGGCTGACCTGGCGCCGTCGGGCCGCGCCCGGGACTTGATCCCGCGACGAGCGCCCCCATCTACGCCAACGGTGCCTGCGTCGGCCGCGCGTCCCCAAAATCGGGGGGCGGGAATTGTTTGCGGCTATAATTCAAGGCTTTGCAAGCGTTTATCAGATTACTGTAGGGAAAAGATCATGCCGATCTACGCTTATCGCTGCGAGTCATGCGGCTTCGGGAAGGACGTGCTTCGGAAGATGAGCGACGCCCCTCTGACTCACTGCCCTGAGTGCGGGAAAGACACCTTTCGCAAGCAGGTGACTGCGGCCGGGTTCCAGTTGAAGGGTTCGGGCTGGTATGTAACCGACTTCCGCGGCGGCAATAGCGCGAAGAGCGCAGCGGCGCCGAGCGGCGGTGCCGAGGCAGCGCCCGCCAAGACCGAAGGCGGTAACGCGGCCCCCGCGGCGTCGGAAGGCGCTACCACCAGTTCCACGAGCGCAGCCGCAGCGCCGGCGGCGCCGGCAGCGGCACCCGCCGCCAGCAGCGGCTCCGGCAACGCCTAGTTAGCGTCGCCGCCTTTCGAGGCGGCACACTCGCCGCGCCCGGCTTCGCCGGGGTGGCTTTCTGGCGATACACATGACGACGAAAAAAGCGACGCTCAAATCGGTGTTTCTGACTGGCCTGCTGGTGCTGGTGCCGTTGGCCATCACGTTGTGGGTGCTCGGTCTGATCATCGGCACGATGGATCAGACGCTGTTGCTGCTGCCGGAGTCCTGGCAGCCGGAGCGGGCGCTCGGCTTCCGTCTGCCCGGCCTCGGCGCGGTGCTGACGCTGGCGTTCATCTTCATCGTCGGGCTGTTGACGCAGAACTTCATCGGGCAGAAGCTCGTGAAGTGGTGGGAACTGCTGGTCGGCCATATCCCGGTGGTGGGGCCGATCTACACGAGCGTCAAGCAGGTCTCGGATACCTTGCTCTCGAGCAGCGGCAATGCGTTTCGCAAGGCGCTCCTGATCGAGTATCCGCGCAAAGGGTCCTATACGATCGCGTTTCTGACCGGGATCCCGGGCGGCGACGTGGTCAACCACCTGAAGGAAGATCACGTCAGCGTGTACGTGCCGACTACGCCGAACCCGACGTCCGGCTTCTTCCTGATGGTGCCGAAGAGCGAAGTGGTCGAACTCGATATGACGGTCGACGCTGCGCTCAAGTACATTGTCTCGATGGGCGTGGTGGCGCCGTCCGCGCCACCGGCGCAGGTGCGCCGCTCCACCATCGAGCCGCCGATGTAATGCCGGCGCGCATTGTTTCAGTTTCATGAGCCGCGCGCCGTTCAACCAATGCAAAACGAAAGACAAACATCATGTCGATGCGATCTGAATACTGCGGTCTGGTGACCGAAGAACTGTTGGGCCAAACCGTGTCGCTGTGCGGCTGGGTGAGCCGTCGCCGTGACCACGGCGGCGTTATCTTCATCGACCTGCGCGACCGTGAAGGCCTCGTTCAGGTCGTGTGCGACCCGGATCGCGCGGAGATGTTCAAGACGGCCGAAGGCGTGCGCAACGAGTTCTGCGTGCAGATCAAGGGTGTCGTGCGCGGTCGTCCGGAAGGCACGACCAATGCCGGTCTGAAGAGCGGCAAGATCGAAGTGCTGTGTCACGAACTGACCGTGCTGAACGCGTCGGTCACGCCGCCGTTCCAGCTCGACGACGACAACCTGTCGGAAACCACGCGTCTCACGCATCGCGTGCTCGACCTGCGCCGTCCGCAGATGCAGCACAACCTGCGTCTGCGTTATCGCGTCGCCATGGAAGTGCGCAAGTATCTCGACGCGCAAGGCTTCATCGACATCGAAACGCCGATGCTCACCAAGAGCACGCCGGAAGGCGCGCGCGATTACCTCGTGCCGTCGCGTACCAACGCGGGCCAGTTCTTCGCGCTGCCGCAGTCGCCGCAGCTCTTCAAGCAGCTGCTGATGGTCGCCAACTTCGACCGCTACTACCAGATCGTCAAGTGCTTCCGCGACGAAGACCTGCGCGCCGACCGTCAGCCGGAATTCACGCAGATCGACTGCGAAACCTCGTTCCTCTCGGAGCAGGAAATTCGCGACCTGTTCGAAGCGATGATCCGTCACGTGTTCAAGCTAACGATCGGCGTCGAACTGGACGAGAAATTCCCGGTCATGGAGTACTCGGAAGCGATGCGCCGTTTCGGTTCGGATAAGCCGGACCTGCGCGTCAAGCTCGAATTCACCGACCTGACCGACGCGGTCAAGGACGTCGACTTCAAGGTGTTCAGCACGCCCGCCAACACCAAAGACGGTCGCGTTGCCGCACTGCGCGTGCCGAAGGGTAGCGAGCTGTCGCGTGGCGATATCGACAGCTACACGGAATTCGTGCGCATCTACGGCGCGAAGGGTCTGGCCTGGATCAAGGTCAACGAAGTCGCGAAGGGTCGTGACGGTCTGCAAAGCCCGATCGTCAAGAACCTGCATGACGAAGCGGTCAAGGCCATTATCGAGCGCACCGGCGCGCAAGACGGCGACATCATTTTCTTCGCGGCGGATCGCGCGAAGGTCGTCAACGACAGCCTCGGTGCACTGCGTCTGAAGATCGGCCATTCGGAATTCGGCAAGGCCAATGGTCTCGTCGAAACCGGCTGGAAGCCGCTGTGGGTGGTGGACTTCCCGATGTTCGAATACGACGAAGAAGAAAACCGCTACGTCGCCGCGCATCACCCGTTCACGAGTCCGAAGGACGAGCACCTCGAGTATCTGGAAACGGATCCGGGCCGCTGCCTCGCGAAGGCCTACGACATGGTGCTGAACGGTTGGGAAATCGGCGGCGGTTCGGTGCGGATTCACCGTGAAGAAGTGCAGAGCAAGGTGTTCCGCGCGCTCAAGATCAACGCGGAAGAAGCCCGCGCCAAGTTCGGCTTCCTGCTCGACGCGCTGCAATACGGCGCGCCGCCGCATGGCGGTATCGCCTTCGGTCTCGACCGCATCATCACGATGATGGCCGGCGCCGATTCGATCCGCGACGTGATCGCGTTCCCGAAGACGCAACGCGCGCAGTGTCTGCTCACGCAGGCGCCGAGCGAAGTGGACGAGCGCCAGTTGCGCGAGTTGCACATTCGTCTGCGTCAGCCGGAAGCGAAGGCATAAGACTGCAGGCTGCTTCAGCGGCTCATTGGGCGGTGGATTCAATCGTTCATTGAGCCGCGCCGTCAGGCTCAGGCAAACGAAAAGGCGCGTCATGCGCCTTTTCCTTTTTTTGCGTTACAGTCGATGCAACACGCCACGTCCTACGCGAAGCCATACCGTCGACCGACATGTACCGCGCTTAATCCGCGCCTAGTTTTATCGCCATGCCGAAACCGCCGAAGATTCCCGAATCCGTTCTTGTTGTGATCCACACGCCGGGGCTCGATGTGCTGCTGATTGAGCGCGCCGACCGCGCGGGTTTCTGGCAGTCGGTGACCGGCTCGAAAGACACGCTCGACGAGCCGCTTGCCGAGACCGCCGCACGCGAAGTGGCCGAGGAAACGGGCATTGTGATCGGCAGTCCCAGCGTGCCGCGCGACGCGCTGTTCGACTGGCAGTATCAGATCGAGTATGAGATCTATCCGGTCTGGCGGCATCGCTATGCCGAGGGCGTCACACAGAACACGGAACACTGGTTCAGCCTCGAGGTGCCGGCGCGCTGCGAGGTGACGCTCGCGCCGCTCGAGCATACGGCGCACCTCTGGCTGCCCTATGAAGAAGCGGCCGAGCGCTGCTTCTCGTCGTCGAACGCCGACGCGATCCTGCAGTTGCCGCGACGCCTGAAGGGGCGGGTCCGGTGACGGGCGGCGGCACGCGGCGTTTCGAGCGGCTCCGGCAAACCCTGTTCGGTCGCCGTTACTGGTCGAAATACCGCTTTACCGCCGGTAACGAAGTCCGACTGTTTCGCTCCGGCGAGGGGTTCTTTGCCTCGCTGATCGAGCGCATCGACGCGGCCGGGAAAGACGTCGTTCTCGAAACCTACATCTTCTGCAACGACAGCGCCGGCCAGGCCGTCAGCGCCGCCTTGCTGCGCGCGGCCGATCGGGGCGTACGCGTGCGCGTGATTACCGACGGCATCGGCACTGCGCGTCTCGCGCTCTTCAACGACTGGCCGACGCGCGGCGTCGAGCACCGGATCTACAACCCGCATCTGTTCGGCCGCTTCGGCTTCTCGCGCACGCATCGCAAGCTGGCGGTAGTCGACGACCAGGTGGCCTGGTGCGGCGGCATCAATATCGTCGACGATTACGAGAACGACGGCGTGCGCCTGCCGTATCGCCGCTGGGACTTCGCGGTCGAATTGCAGGGGCCGGTGGTTGCCGACGTGCGCGAGGCGTTCGAGGTGCAGTGGCATCGCATCCGCTTCGGGCATCGTCCGGTGGAATCGCTGCAACCCGATTTCGCCCTCAAGGACGATACGAGCCCCAGCGCGCCGGCCCGTGGCCGCAACCGCAGCACCGACCTGCGTGGCGCGGGCGAACCGGCGGTGGCCTTCGTGGCGCGCGACAACCTGATCAACCGCCGCGCCATCGAGAAGGCCTACCTCACCGCGATTGGCCAGGCGCGTGCCGAGGTGCTGCTCGCCAATCCCTACTTCATGCCGGGCCGCAAGCTGCGCCGCGCGCTGACGTTTGCGGCGCGACGCGGGGTCGACGTGAAGCTCATCATTGGACGCAAGGAGTTCGCCGCGCTCGACTACGCCGTGCCGTTCCTTTACCGCTCGCTGCTGAAAGCCGGCGTGAAGATCGCCGAGTACGAAAAGACCATGCTGCACGGCAAGGTCGCGGTGGTCGATTCGAACTGGGGGACGGTGGGCTCGTCGAACCTCGATGCGCTAAGCCTGATGCTCAACAACGAGGCCAACGTCGTGCTGGTGATGGATCCGCAGATCGACGCGTTGCGCGAGGCGATTCTTACGGCGTTCGACGAGTCGCGCCGGATCGATCTGGCGCACTACGAAGCGCGTCCGGCGGGCGAGCGCCTGCTGAACTGGCTGGCCTACAACACCTACCGCGTCGTGATGAAACTGCTCACCGTGGGCGGCTACGACTAAGCTGCGAAGCGGCGCTCCCCGCCGTCCGGATAAACCCGGTCTTGCATCGAATCCCGGCGTCACCAGATGAGCCAGATCAAACCGGGAAGGCAAACGCCTCTAAAAAATCTCCCTCGTCCGATTGACGTATGACGCAAAATTGATGCTCCGGTTAGAAACCGGTTTCTAATAAAGTCCTTGTTTCGCGGACGGCAGCACTCAATAATAGTACGGCCGTTCGATTTTTCTTTCGGTCACATAAGAACGGTAAAACAGCTATGCGAAAAGGCGAACAAACGCGAGCCGCGATTCTCGAAGCAGCACTTGATCTGGCAAGCCGCGACGGACTGGAAGGTCTGACGATTGGGCTGCTGGCCGAGCGCATGCAGATGAGCAAGAGCGGCGTGTTTGCGCACTTCGGGTCGCGCGAGGACTTGCAGGTTGAAGTGGTGCGCGAATATCACCGTCGTTTCGAAGACGAGGTGTTTTTCCCGAGTCTGCGTGAGCCGCGCGGCTTGCCGCGTTTGCGCGCAATGATCTCCCGCTGGATTGAGAAGCGCATCCAGGAAGTCACCACCGGATGCATCTACATCAGCGGTGCGGTCGAGTACGACGACCGTGCGGACAACCCGGTGCGCGAGCAACTGGTGTCGAGCGTGACGATCTGGCGTGCTGCGCTCACCCGGGCCATTTCGCAGTCGATGGAAGAGGGGCATCTGCGTGCGGACACGAACCCGCAACTGATGCTGTTCGAACTGTACAGCTTCACGCTCGGCCTGCATCACGACGCACGCTTCCTGCACTTACCGGATGCCGTGCCGCTGACGTGGGCCGCGCTCGAAAAATTGATTGTTTCGTATCAGAGCGAAAGCCGTTAGCAAGGCGGCCGGATCCGGCGGATCCAGCGGCGCTAAAAGGTCCGAACCCGGGGCCGAAAGCTGACGGCCTGGCTTCTTGTCAAACTTTGGAGAGAGTCATGGGACAGTACGCCGCGCCACTGCGCGACATGCAATTCGTGTTGCACGAGCTGCTTAACGTCGAAGCCGAAATCAAGCAGATGCCGAAGCACGCGGATCTCGACGCCGACACGATCAATGCGGTCCTCGAAGAGGCCGGCAAGTTCTGCTCCGAAGTGCTGTTCCCGCTGAATCAAAGCGGCGACCAGGAAGGCTGCACGTACGTCGGCGACGGCGTCGTGACCACGCCGAAGGGCTTCAAGGAAGCCTACAGGCAATACGTCGAAGCCGGCTGGCCCGCGCTTGGCTGCGATCCGGAATATGGCGGTCAAGGCCTGCCTGCATTCGTCAACAATGCTCTGTACGAAATGCTTAATTCGGCTAACCAGGCGTGGACGATGTATCCGGGCCTGTCGCACGGCGCGTATGAATGCCTGCATGCGCACGGCACGCCGGAATTGCAGCAGCGCTACCTGCCGAAGCTGGTCGCGGGTGTGTGGACCGGCACAATGTGTCTGACCGAGCCGCACTGCGGCACGGACCTCGGCATCCTGCGCACCAAGGCCGAACCGAACAGCGACGGCTCCTACTCGATCAGCGGCACGAAGATTTTCATCTCCAGCGGCGAACACGATCTCGCGGAGAACATCGTTCACCTGGTACTCGCGCGTCTGCCGGATGCGCCGATGGGCACCAAGGGCATCTCGCTCTTCATCGTGCCGAAGTTCGTGCCGAACGAAGCCGGCGAGCCGGGCGAGCGCAACACGGTCAAGTGCGGCTCCATTGAACACAAGATGGGCATTCACGGCAACGCCACTGCCGTGATCAATCTCGACAACGCGAAGGGCTGGCTGGTCGGCGAGCCGAACAAGGGCTTGAACGCCATGTTCGTGATGATGAACGCCGCGCGTCTGGGCGTCGGCATGCAGAGCCTGGGCCTGACCGAAGTCGCTTATCAGAACTCGCTCACGTACGCGAAAGAGCGTCTGCAGATGCGTTCGCTGACCGGCCCGAAGGCGCCGGAGAAAGCGGCTGACCCGATCATCGTGCATCCGGACGTGCGCCGCATGCTGCTCACGCAGAAGGCCTACGCCGAGGCCGCACGTGCGTTCTCGTACTGGTCCGCGCTGCACATCGACAAAGAGCTGTCGCATGAGGAAGAGTCGGTGCGCAAGGACGCGGCCGACCTCGTCGCGCTGCTCACGCCGATCCTGAAGGCGTTCCTCTCGGACAACGCGTTCGAAAGCACCAACCACGCCATGCAGATCTACGGCGGCCACGGCTTCATCGCCGAGTGGGGCATGGAGCAGTACGTGCGCGACGCCCGCATCAACATGATCTACGAAGGCACCAACGCCATTCAGGCGCTCGACCTGCTGGGCCGCAAGATCCTCGGCGACATGGGCGCGAAGATGAAGAAGTTCGGCAAGCTGGTGACGGATTTCGTCGAAGCCGAAGGCATCAAGCCGGAAATGCAGGAGTTCATCAACCCGCTCGCGGACATCGGCGACAAGGTGCAGAAGCTGACCATGGAACTCGGCATGAAGGCCATGCAGAATCCGGACGAAGTCGGCGCAGCCGCTGTGCCGTATCTGCGTACCGTCGGTCACCTGGTGTTCTCGTACTTCTGGGCCCGCATGGCACGTATCGCACTGGACAAGGAAGCGTCCGGCGATCCGTTCTACAAGGCCAAGCTCGCCACCGCGCGCTTCTACTTCGCCAAGCTGCTGCCGGAAACGGCCATGACGATTCGCCAGGCACGCGCCGGCTCGAAGTCGCTGATGGACGTCGAAGAGTCGCTGTTCTAAAGCCACCTCACGGCGGCGCCACGCATGTTCGACACGCGTGGCGCCGCCGCCAGCCTCACATACATTGCGAAGCCCGCGTGTATCCCACGCGAAACCCCCGCAAACATAACGCGACACCCGCATAACTCCCCCGGAGGAACGACGTGAGCAATCTGATCATTCGCAAGGTAGCCGTACTCGGCGCCGGCGTGATGGGCGCGCAGATCGCCGCGCACCTGATCAACGCCAAGGTGCCCGTGCTGCTGTTCGACCTGCCCGCCAAGGAAGGCCCGAAGAATGCGATCGCGCTGAAGGCGATCGAGAATCTGAAGAAGCTGTCGCCGGCGCCGTTCGGCGTGAAGGACGACGCGCAGTACATCCAGCCCGCCAATTACGACGACGACATCGAGAAGCTCGCCGAATGCGACCTCGTGATCGAAGCGATCGCCGAACGGATGGACTGGAAGCACGACCTGTACAAGAAGGTCTCGCCGCATATCGCGCCGAACGCGATCTTCGCGACCAACACGTCGGGTCTGTCGATCACCGAGCTGTCGCAAGGTTTCTCGGACGAACTGAAGGCGCGCTTTTGCGGCGTGCACTTCTTCAATCCGCCGCGCTACATGCATCTGGTCGAACTGATTCCCACCGCCACGACACGCCCGGAAATTCTCGATCAGCTCGAGTCGTTCCTGACGAGCGTGGTCGGCAAGGGTGTCGTGCGCGCGAAAGATACGCCGAACTTCATCGCCAACCGCGTCGGGATTTTCTCGATCCTCGCCGTCATCACCGAAGCCGCAAAGTTCGGTCTGCGTTTCGACGAAGTGGACGACCTGACCGGCTCGCGTCTGGGCCGCGCGAAGTCCGCGACGTTCCGTACTGCTGACGTAGTCGGTCTCGACACGATGGCGCACGTCATCAAGACGATGCAGGACACGCTGAAGGACGATCCGTTCTTCCCGGTCTACGAAACGCCGGCTGTGCTGGCCGAACTGGTGAAGAAGGGCGCGCTCGGTCAGAAGACCGGCGGCGGTTTCTACAAGAAGGAAGGCAAGGCGATCAAGGTACTCGATCCGAAGACGGGCGAGTACGTCGACGGTGGCGCCAAGGCCGACGAACTGGTGGGCCGCATCCTCAAGCGCCCGCCGGCAGAGCGTCTGAAGCTGTTGCGCGAATCGGAGCATCCGCAGGCGCAGTTCCTGTGGTCGATTTTCCGCGACGTGTATCACTACATCGGCGTGCATCTGGAATCGATCGCCGACAACGCGCGCGACGTCGATCTGGCTATCCGTTGGGGCTTCGGCTGGAACGAAGGTCCGTTCGAAGGCTGGCAGACGGCGGGCTGGAAGCAGATCGCCGAGTGGGTGCAGGAAGACATCGCGGCCGGCAAGGCGCTGTCGAACGCGCCGCTGCCTTCGTGGGTACTCGAAGGTGCGGTTGCCGAGAAGGGCGGCGTGCATACGAACGAAGGTTCGTGGTCGCCGGCTTCGCAGCGCTTCGTGCCGCGCTCGTCGCTGTCCGTGTACGAGAAGCAGGTGTTCCGTGCGCCGCTGGTCGGCGAAACGGGCGCCGATCCGAAGACCTACGGCAAGACGCTGTTCGAAACGGATGCGGTGCGCGCATGGGTCGACGACCGTGCCGGCGAGAACGACGTCCTGATCGTCTCGTTCAAGAGCAAGATGAATACGATCGGACCGTCGGTGATCGACGGCCTGACGCAGGCGATCGAACTCGCCGAGAAGGACTACAAGGGCCTGGTGGTGTGGCAACCCACGTCGCTGAAGCTCGGCACGCCGGGCGGGCCGTTCTCGGCCGGCGCAAACCTCGAAGAAGCGATGCCCGCCTTCATGATGGGCGGCGCGAAGGGCATCGAGCCGTTCGTGCAGAAATTCCAGCAGGGCATGCTGCGCGTGAAGTACGCCAACGTGCCGGTGATCGCGGCCGTGTCGGGCATCGCGCTCGGCGGCGGTTGCGAGCTGGCGCTGCATAGCGCGAAGCGCGTGGCGCACATCGAGAGCTACCTGGGCCTGGTGGAAGTGGGCGTGGGTCTGGTGCCCGCGGGCGGCGGTCTGAAGGAAGCGGCACTGCGTGCGGCAGAAGCGGCCACCGCGGCCGGTGCGACCAACGACCTGCTGAAGTTCGTGCAGAAGTCGTTCGAAAACGCGGCGATGGCGAAGGTCTCGGCCTCCGCACTCGACGCTCGCGCCATGGGCTATCTGAAGCCGTCCGACACGATCGTCTTCAACGTGTTCGAACTGCTCGACGTCGCGAAGAAGGAAGCGCGTGCGCTGTCCGCTGCGGGGTATCGTCCGCCGCTGCGTGTGACGCAGGTGCCGGTGGCGGGCCGTTCGGCGATTGCGACGATCAAGGCTTCGCTCGTCAACATGCGCGATGGCCGTTTCATCAGCGAGCACGATTTCCTGATCGCGAGCCGCATTGCTGAAGCGGTGTGCGGTGGCGATGTCGAAGCCGGCAGCCTGGTGGATGAAGAGTGGCTGCTGAAACTCGAGCGCCGTGCGTTTGTCGACCTGCTCGGCACGCAAAAGACGCAGGAACGGATCATGGGCATGCTGCAAACCGGCAAGCCGGTGCGTAACTAACGCGCGACGAGCAAATTGAGGAGCCTCAAATGACAAAGCAATTGCAAGACGCATACATCGTCGCCGCGAGCCGCACGCCGATCGGCAAGGCGCCGCGCGGCATGTTCAAGAACACGCGCCCCGACGAACTGCTGGTGCACGCGATCAAGTCGGCCGTGGCGCAAGTGCCGGGTCTCGACACCAAGGTGATCGAAGACGCCATCATCGGCTGCGCGATTCCGGAAGCGGAACAGGGCCTCAACGTGGCGCGCATGGGCGCGCTGCTCGCCGGTCTGCCGAATACGGTGGGCGGCGTCACGGTGAACCGTTTCTGCGCGTCGGGCCTGACGGCGCTGGCGATGGCCGCCGACCGCATTCGCGTCGGCGAATCGGACGCAATGATCGCCGGCGGCTGCGAATCGATGAGCATGGTGCCGATGATGGGCAACAAGCCGTCGATGTCGCCGCACATCTTCGATCGCAGCGAAGACTTCGGCATCGCCTACGGCATGGGCCTGACGGCGGAGAAGGTCGCCGAGCGCTGGAAGATCAGCCGCGAAGCGCAAGACGCGTTCTCGGTCGAATCGCACCGCCGCGCGATCGCCGCGCAGCAGGCCGGCGAGTTCAACGACGAAATCGCCGCCTACACGATCACCGAGCGCTTCCCCGATCTCGCCACCGGCGAAGTCAAGGTTAAGACGCGCGAGATCGCGCTCGACGAAGGTCCGCGCGCGGATACGTCGCTCGAAGGTCTCGCCAAGCTGCGTACCGTGTTCGCCAACAAGGGTTCGGTGACGGCCGGCAACAGCTCGCAGACCTCGGACGGCGCGGGCGCGCTGATCGTCGTGTCGGAAAAGATGCTCAAGGAATTCAACCTGACGCCGCTCGCGCGTTTCGTCAGCTTCGCCGTGCGCGGCGTGCCGCCGGAAATCATGGGCATCGGTCCGAAGGAAGCGATTCCGGCTGCGTTGAAGGCCGCGGGTCTGAAGCAGGAAGACCTCGACTGGATCGAACTGAACGAAGCTTTTGCCGCCCAGTCGCTGGCGGTGATTCAGGACCTCGGTCTGGATCCGTCGAAGATCAACCCGCTCGGCGGCGCGATCGCGCTGGGTCACCCGCTCGGTGCGACGGGCGCGATTCGTGCATCGACGGTGGTGCACGGCCTGCGTCGCCGTAACTACAAGTACGGCATGATCACCATGTGCGTCGGTACGGGCATGGGCGCAGCGGGCATCATCGAGCGTCTGTAAGCGCGTGGCCGCCGTGGTCCGCTCTGGACGCCCGAAAGGACACCCGTGAGGAGCGCAGAACGGTTCGCCGGCCGCGAGGCTTGCGAACCGTTTTTCCATTCAGCGAAGTACGCAGCATCGAGCAGCACAACGAGGAGATGACAATGGATATTCTGGTCGAGCGCGCCAACGGCGTGCTGACGATTGCCTTCAACCGGCCCGACAAGAAGAACGCGATTACGGCCGCCATGTACCAGACGATGGCCGATGCGCTGGTCGAAGCCCAGGGCGATGCGACGGTCCGCGCCATCCTGATTCGCGGCAGCGTGGGGATTTTCAGCGCCGGCAACGATCTGGAAGACTTCATGAAGAGCCCGCCGATGGGCGAGAACGCGCCGGTGTTCCAGTTCCTGCGCGCCATCAGCGCGGCGGAAAAGCCGGTGGTGGCGTCGGTGGCGGGCGCGGCGGTGGGCATCGGCACCACGCTGTTGCTGCATTGCGATCTGGTCTACGCCGCCGACACGGCGACCTTCTCGCTGCCGTTCTCGCAGCTTGGGCTGTGCCCGGAAGCGGCGTCGAGCCTGCTGTTGCAGCGTGTGGCGGGCTATCAGGCCGCTGCTGAAAAGCTGCTGCTGGGCGAGGCTTTCGACGCGCGTGAGGCGCAGCGGATGGGCTTCGTGAACCGCCTGCTGCCGGTTGCGGAAGTGGATGCCTTTGCGCTGGCGCAGGCTTCGAAACTGGCGGCGTTGCCGGCATCGTCGCTGCGCGTCACCAAGTCGCTGATGAAGCGTGCGAGCCACCATGAACTGCAAACGCAGATGACCGAGGAAGCGCTGCACTTCGGCAAGATGCTGCTCGCGCCGGAAGCGCGCGAGGCGTTCAAGGCGTTCTTCGAGAAGCGCAAGCCGGATTTCCGGCAATTCGATTGAGGTTGGCGGGGCGGTTCACACCGTCTCGTAGTCGACGTAACCCGCTTCGCGGCAGAAGCTCACCAGCCGCACGCCGGCCTGCCGCGCAATCGAAATCGCCAGCGACGACGGCGCCGAGATGGTCGCCAGCATCGGCACGCCGACGCGCGCGGCCTTGCGCACCAGTTCATAGCTCGCGCGGCTCGACAGGAACACGAAGCCGTCGCGCGTATCGGCACGGTCGAGCACCAGTTGGCCGATCAGCTTGTCCAGCGCGTTATGACGGCCGACGTCCTCGTACGCGAGGCGGATCGCGCCTGTCGCATCGCACCATGCCGCCGCGTGCAGGCCACCGGTCAGCCGGGTCAGCGCCTGGTGTTCCGGCAACGCGCGCGCGGCGTGGGCGATCGCATCCGGTGCGAGCCGCTCGAGAAAACCGGTATCCGGCACGCGCTCCGGTTTCAGGTCCAGCAAATCGATGCTTTCGATGCCGCACACGCCGCAGCCGGTCCGACCGGCGAGTGCCCGACGCTTTTCCTTCAGTGCGACAAACGCCTGTTGCACGACCTGCAATTGCACTTCAGCATGCGGCAATTCGCCGCCATGCAACACGACCTCGATGTCCTGAATGTCGCTGCTGCGCTCGACAATCCCTTCCGAAATCGCGAATCCCACCGCGAACGCCTCCAGATCGCGCGGGGTGCACATCATCACCGCATGCGAAATACCGTTGAAGACGAGCGCCACGGGCCATTCCTGACCGACATGATCGGTCACGGTTTCCACCGCGGCGCCGCGATGCCGGCGCACCTGACGCTCGACAGTACCCGGCTGTCCGGCCGTTTCCAGTTCGTTCACACTCTGACTCCTTTAACCTTGCGCTGCGCGCGTGCGTCCCAAGCGAGGCCAGGCCGGGCCGGGCCGCCGTCGCGCGAATAAGGTTCTAAAATACCTCAAGCCGGCATTGCGTGTTGCCTGGCATTCAAGCGCAGCAAGAAGCATCGACGAGGACACTGTCATGGGACTGAACGAAGCACCCCTCCTGTTCGACTTCGAAGTCGAGTCGTCGGAGGATCTCACCTATATCCCGATGGCCGTACGTTTCAATCTCGACCGCTTCGGCCTGCGCATCTCGCTGGCCCAATGGCAGATGCTGCCGCACGAAGACCGCAAGCTGCTGGCGCGTTTTCCGGTCGAGGAAGACGCTGCCATCGAGCCGAATTTCGATCACGCGCTGTTCGAAATGCTGCGCACCCATGCCAATGTGGAACCGGACTGGTTCACCCCCGAAGACGCGCCGGCGTGGCGTCGCGCGGATGCGGTGCCGGACGGGGTGCTGCAGCAGTCGCGTCTCGCTGGCCTGCACGCTCCCAGCGCGGACCAATGGTCGCAACTCGCCCCGTTCAAACGCTATGTGCTTGCCAAGCTGTCGCGTAAGCCGGAAGCGAATCACGACTTTGTGCCCGCCATGAGGGAATTCGGGTTGGCCGGGTAGATCTGGCGCAACTATTTTCGCCCTTGGCCCTCAAGCTGTTCCGACCGCTGCCGTTAACCATGGGTTGGCGCGTAAAAGACCCAAAGACCGGGCGGATGCAGGAAGATGCACGTGCAACACGACGCATCGAAAGCGGACGACCCAGAGCGCGCTCCCGCCCGCAGAACGACTGACGTTCGGAACCCATGACTCCTTTCCTATCGAGGCGGCTGCTGATCAATCTGGCAGTCGTCGCCGCGGCGGTCGGCGCGAACGCGTTCGTCGCCTACACGCAGATCCGCGGCCAGCGCGACGCCGACGTGCGTACCCTGCGCTCGACCGACATCCGCCAGAATCTCGACGCCTATCGCGCCACGCTCGACGACGGCCTGGCGGCGCTGGGGCGCTTCGAGGCGACGGGCCGCCCGGAGCCGGCCGACGCCGCCTCGACGATGACGGCGTCGCTCGCCGGACTGGAGCGCACACTGGCCGCCGAGCTCGCCGACCAGCCGTCGATGGCCGCCTCGCTGGGCAACCTGAGCCGTGAGAGCCGCGGTCTGCAAGATGACATCGAGGCCGCGCTGGTGCGGGCGCAGGCCAGCGCGCCCGACGAATCGCGCGCCTGGGCGGCGTCGGCCTATACGCGGCTGGGGATGCAACTGGGCCGGGTGGAAGCCGCGCTGACGACCTTGCGGCAGCAGGAGAATCACGCGCTGCAGGTGTCGCTGGTGGAGTCGACCCGGCAGACCCAGCGCGCCATGCTGCTGCTGATCGTCACCATGCTGGCGGGCAGTTCGCTGCTGATCTACACCTTCGGCGCCCGCGAGAGCGCGGCACGCGAACGGCTGCGGGTCGCCAAGGCCTTGCGGCGCCACGACGAGCGCTTTCGCGGCCTGTTCGACACCCACCCGGTGCCGATGTACATCTTCGATCGCGAAACGCTGCGCTTTCTCGCGGTCAATACCGCCGCTACCCAGCAATACGGCTATTCGGAGAGCGAGTTCCTCGCCATGACGATCCGCGCGATCCGGCCGAGCGGCGAGATCGGCCGCCTCGAATCGCATCTCTCGCGCAGCGAAGGCGGCCCCATGCAGGGCCGCATCATGGCGGGCGTGTGGCATCACCGGCGCAAGGACGGCTCGACCATCAGCGCCGACATTTCGTACCACTACCTGACCTACCTGGGCCGTCCGGCGACGTTCGTGCTGGCCGACGACGTCACCGAGCAGATCAACGCAGAAGCCGAGGCGCAGCGCTCGAACCAGATGCTTGAGACGGTGATCGACAATATCCCGCAGCGCATTTTCTGGAAGGATCAGGACTCGCGCTATCTCGGCTGCAACATGGCGTTCGCGCGCGATGCGGGGCTGGCTTATCCCGAGCAGGTGGTGGGCAAGACCGATCACGATCTGCCCTGGCGCGCGCTCGCCGACGAGGTCCGGGCGCACGACGTCGAGGTGGTCAGCACCGGCGTGCCGAAGATGAACTTCGAGGTCGATCTGATGATCGACGGCGTGCATCGCACCACCGTGACGAGCAAGCTGCCGTTTACCGATAGCGACGGCCGGGTGATCGGCGTGCTCGGCTCCTATACGGACATCACCGAGCGCAAGCGCGCCGACCTCGCGCTGCGCCTGCAAAGCCGCGCGCTCGATGCGAGCGTCAACGCCATTTTGATCACCGGGCCGACCGCGGCCGGCAATCTGATCGAATACGTCAATCCGGCGTTCAAGCGCATCACGGGCTACGACGCGGCCGAGGTGATCGGTCAGGACTGCCGGCTGTTGCAACGCGACGACCGCGATCAGGAAGGGATCGCCTTGATCCGCCAGTCGCTGGCCGCCAATCGCGAAGTGAGCGCGGTGCTGCGCAACTACCGTAAAGACGGCGCGCTGTTCTGGAACCAGCTCTTCATCGCGCCGGTGCCGAATCCGGATGGCGCGACGACGCATCACATCGGCGTCATCAACGACGTCACTGACTTGATCCGCTATCAGGAGCAGCTCGAGTATCAGGCGAACTACGACAGCCTCACCCGCCTGCCGAACCGCAATCTGCTGCGCGACCGTCTGCAGCATGCGTTGATCGTGGCGAAGCGCCATCAGAAGGGCGTCGCGGTCGTGTTCATGGATCTGGACGGCTTCAAGAACGTCAACGACAGCCTCGGGCACAGCGTCGGCGACCGCTTGCTGAGCGTCGTCGCCGAGCGGCTCGCGCGCTGCGCGCGGGCGAGCGACACGGTGGCGCGTCATGGCGGCGACGAGTTCGTGGTCGTGATGACCGATATCGTCGACGAGCAGTCGCTGATTGCGTGGATGGAGCGCGTCAGGGCGTCGATCTCGGAGCCGGTGTGGCTCGACGGCACGGAGCTGTACGTGGGCTGCAGCATGGGCGCGAGCCTGTTCCCACAGGATGGCGAGGATGCCGAAACGCTGATGAAGAAGGCCGATCTCGCGATGTACCGCGCGAAGGACATGGGCCGCAACAACTTCCAGTTCTACCAGCCGGAGATGAATGCGAGCGCCGGCGCGCGGCTGAATCTCGAACGCCGTCTGCGGCGCGCCTTGCGCGACAACGAGTTCCTGCTGCACTACCAGCCCCAGGTGGATATCGTGACCGGACAGATCGTCGGCATGGAGGCGCTGGTGCGCTGGCGCGATCCGGAAGTGGGACTGATCCCGCCGTCGTCGTTCATTCCGGTGGCGGAGGAGTGCGGGTTGATCGGGCCGCTCTCCGAGTGGGTGCTGCGCGAGGCGTGCCGGCAAAACAAGGCCTGGCAGGATGAGGGCTTGCCGCCGGCGCGGGTGTCGGTGAACCTGTCGGCGCGGCAGTTCCAGCAGCACGATATCGCCAAGCTGGTGACCCAGGTGCTCGAGGAGACCGGGCTCGAGCCGCAGTATCTCGAACTTGAGCTCACCGAAAGCACCATCATGCGCAACGCCGAGGAAGCGGTGCTGATGCTCAACGCGTTGCACGCGCTGGGGATTGGCCTTGCCATCGACGATTTCGGCACCGGCTATTCGAGCCTCAGCTACCTGAAGCGCTTCCCGGTGGACCGCCTGAAGATCGACCGCTCGTTTGTGTCGGATATCGGCGTCTCGGGCGACGACGAGACCATCACTTCGGCGATCATCGCGCTCGCGCATTCGCTGAAATTGCAGGTAATTGCCGAAGGCGTGGAGACCTCCGCGCAGCTCGATTTTCTCAAGGAGCGCGCCTGCGACGAAATGCAGGGCTTCTTCTTTTCCAGACCGATGCCGCGCGACGCCATTCCGGGTTTGCTGCAGGGCGGGGCGGCGGCGATGGTGGTGGCATAGCGCGGGCACTTCATTTCGCTTCGCGGAAGGCGCGCCGCGGGTCGAGGGTTTCTTTCCCGGTCGCGGCAAAATTCTAGTTTACTGGATTTTTGTTCTAGTAAACTGGATTTCATGGACATCAACAACCGAATCGCCAGCCGGGTGCGCGAGCTTCGCGACGCCCAGGGCTTCTCCCTCGACACGCTGGCCGAACGCAGCGGCGTGAGCCGGTCCACCATTTCGCTGATCGAACGCGGCCAGAGCAGCCCGACGGCTACCGTGCTCGACAAGCTCGCCACCGCGCTGGCCGTCACGCTTGCGTCGCTGTTCGAAGACAGTGCCACGCCGGCCGCCGTTTCTTCGCCGATGGCGCGCGCCGCCGAGCAGCCGGTATGGACCGATCCGACCTCCGGGTACGTGCGTCGCAATCTGTCGCCTGCGGCACGTTCGCCTATCCAGTTGGTGGAGGTCAGATTCCCGCCCGGCCAGCAGGTCGCTTACGACACGAGCGCCCGTGACGCCGAGATTCACCAGCAGGTCTGGATGATCGAAGGCGTGATGGAGATGACGGTGGGCGAGGTGCACTGGCGGCTGGAAACGGGCGACTGCCTCACCATGCGCCTCGACTGTCCCATTGTGTTTCGCAACCCCACTCGCGAGTCGGCGCGCTATCTGGTGGCGCTGGTCACCGTACCGCTGCCGCAGACAAGGAGAAACGGATGAGTGAAGAAGTCAGCGTACGGCGGATCGGCGCAAATGAAGCCGTCGCCTGCGTGGAGGCATTGGCGGATGTGCTGATCGATTGCGTCGAAGGCGGCGCCTCGGTGAGCTTCATGTTGCCGCTGCCGCGTGACAAAGCGCTGGCGTTCTGGCGCGGCGTCGCCGAGGGCGTGGTGCGCAACGAGCGGGTGCTGCTGATCGCGGAAACGCGCGAAGGCGAGATACTCGGCACCGTGCAGTTGATCACCGCGCAGCCGGACAATCAGCCGCACCGGGCGGATATCGCCAAGATGCTGGTGTCGCGCAAGGCGCGGCGGCGCGGTATTGCGCAGCAGTTGATGGTGGCCGTGGACGCGGTGGCGCGTGAGGAAGGCAAGACCGTGCTGGTGCTGGATACAGTGACGGGCGGCGACGCCGAGCGCCTGTACGAGCGCGCCGGTTGGCAGCGTGCCGGGACGGTGCCGAAATATGCGCTGATGCCCGATGGCGAGTTCTGCGCCACGACGTTTTACTACAAGCATCTGTGACGCGGAAAGCGGAATCAGGCCCGGCGTTTTTGCGGACGCCGGGCCTGATGGTTTGCAACGTGAGGCGTGCTGATTAGACCTTGTACCCGCTGACCATGTACATCAGCGCGCCACCCGCGAACGTCAAACGGCGACTTTCTATTAGCTCTGGCAACTGTGCCTGGTCGCGTTCGAATTGCAGCCAGACTTCGTCGAAGCGTGCGGGGTCGCCGCCACCCTTGCAGAACAGTTCGAAGGTCTCCGCGCGTGCAGCGGAATCGGTGGCGCTCCAGTCCTGCATGGCCTCCAGAAGCGCGCGTTGTCCGGGTTGCTCGTACGGCGGGTAGAGCGGCATGGCATTGTCCGAAAGCCTGACGTCGATATCCCGAAGTGCTTCACCGGCAAACAGGCCGGGCAGCAATCCGCCCACCGAATGATCGCCTTGCCGCAATGCCCGGCGTCCGCGCTCCACTGCAAGCTGAAAGCCGAAGCTCGCCATGGCCTGCTCGAGGGTCTGCTCGTCGCTGCACGAGCTTCGGCTCGTGCATGCACCCAGGTTGTCAGGCTCGACACACAGCAGCAAGCCACCGGGCGCGAGCACGCGCACCATTTCGCCTAACGCCTGGGCTGCGTCGGGCACATGGATCAGCACGGTCTGACAGGTGACGAAATCGAAGCTGGCGTCGGCGAACGGCAGCGCCATGGCATCGCCGGGCAGGACGCGTGCATCGATATCGTGGTCCCGCAACTGCGCTAACCACGGCGGATTCGCCTGCAACCACTTTGGGTCTGGGTCGACCGCAGTGAGTTGGGTGCCGGGCGTGAGAAAAGGGGCGATGGCGCGGCTCCAGTGACCGACGCCGCAACCTACATCGAGTACGCGGCGGCGCGACTGAAAATCGAGCCGCGCTGCGCAGAGCGACAGGAAATCGCTATTCCACCAGAAGTCGCGGTAAGCGCCGAAATGGGCTTCCGAGTGTCCTGCTTCGTTCATGATCCGTAATCCTTGAAGACATACGCCCACTCCTACGCAACGTCAGCGTTGACGTGCGAAATGAAAATGGACGAAGAAAATCCGAGCGTGCACAAGCGCACCGCGGATTGCGGTGCGTGGCTTCCTATGCGGGAGCGAACGCTCGGATCAAGGTCGGATCATGGTTTCCTCAGGCGACTCGCGCGACTGTATATCGACGATAAACTTTGGACAAGGCGCGGGAGCTTCTAGTCTTGCCCGATGGCCGAGTCTTTGCGACCGTTGCCTTCGCGTCAAAGATCGGCTATCTATAAGCACCGTCTCGCCGTCGCAAAGGAGCCTGATCGATGAAGCATGCTGGACCCGCAGCCCTGGACACGCTCGCCGATCTGATCGCCTCAATACGCGAGCGTAGCGAGCTCAAGGAGACGCGCCCAGGTGTTTTTTATCGCAAGGGCAAGGCGTTTCTGCATTTCCACGAGGACGCAGCCGGCCTCTTCGCCGACATGCGGGTGAGCGCGGAATGGGAGCGCTTTCGCGTATCCGAAGCCGATGAGCGCGCAACCTTCCTCGCGACCGTGGAACGAAGCTTGTGACGCATGCATGCCGCATGCACCGTACCGACACCGAGCTTTAGTAAAGCCGTCAACGAGCATTTCTAATGAGAATCGATTTTCCGCCGGACTCCGGCTACCCTGGCATCGCGCTGCGGCAACTCGAGCGGACGGATGGGCCGGCATGGTTCGACTACCTCTCGATCCCCGACGTGGTTGAACACACCAGTTGGAATCTGCATTGCGCCGCGGACCTGGTGCCGATGTTCGACGCGCTCGAATCGAGCGCGCCCACGTCGATGCGCCGCATGGCGATCGTCGATCAGGCGCGCGGCGATCTGGTCGGAACGATCGGTTTTCATACGGTGTCGGACGTGAACCGCAGCGCCGAGATCGCCTATGATCTCGCGCCGGCTTACTGGGGACGCGGCATCGCGAGCGCGGTGTGCGCCGCGGTCACGGCATGGGCGTTCTCGCACGAAGGCTGGGTGCGTGTGCAAGCCACCGTGCTTGAAACGAACCTGCGCTCCGACGCCGTCCTGAAGACATGCGGTTACGGCTATGAAGGCCTGCTGCGCGCCTACCGGATGGTGCGCGGCACCCCCGGCAACTTCAGGATGTATGCTCGCGTGAACGAAGGCACAGGAGCCTCAGCCAATTGACCCCTCCCGATTTTCCCGCCGACGGCATCGTCACCGAGCGCGTGCGGCTCTCCACCGCGAGCCGTGCGGACGCCGAAGCGTTGCTCGCGTTCCAGATCGAGAACCGCGCCCATTTGCATCCCTGGGAGCCGTTGCGCGCCGACGAGTTCTTCACCTTGCCGGCGGCCGAGCAACGTCTTGCCGTGATGGAGCAGCAGATGACTCACGGCTCGGCGCTGCATCTGCTGCTGCGGGGCCGGCTCACCGGCACGGTGCTGGGCGAATGCAACTTTACGAACATCGTGCGTGGGCCCTTTCAGGCCTGTTTTCTGGGGTTTTCGATCGGCGGCCGCTACGAAGGGCGCGGCTTGATGCACGAGGCGCTTAGCGCCGCAATCGATCACGTGTTCAGCCAGTACCGCTTGCATCGGATCATGGCCAATCACCGTCCGGAGAATCTGCGCAGCGGCAAGCTGCTGACGAAGCTCGGCTTCGAGCGCGAAGGCCTCGCGCGGGCCTATCTGAAGATCAATGGCGAGTGGGCCGATCACGTGCTGACGTCCCGCATCAATCCGCGAGACTGAATGGGCGGACCGCAACGGCCGCCTGCTGCTTGCCTCAGGTCGGCCCGGTTGTATCGACGTTGTCCCAGTACTCCATCCGCGCGGACTTCCTGTAGCTCTCGCCCATCAGCCTGACGCTGACGCGTCCCGAGTCGGGGAACACCACCACGTCGTGCGCTTGCGGATTGCCGAACACCAGATAGCGGCACGGCTGCGACGTGTGATTGTGCAAGGCATGCCCCACGGCCTGGCCGGCGGGAAAGCAGACGTACTGCCCCGCGGACATCACATGCGATTGCGCGCCGAGCCGTAGCGTGAGACTGCCTTCGAGGATCAACACGTGCTCCTCTTCGAGCATGTGATAGTGGAGCTGGTTGGCCTGCTTGCCCGGCGGCAACACTTCCATCGACACGCTCACCTGCGAGCCGCCGCCGAACGAACTGAGATGCTGGAAACTCATGCCGAAGCGCTCGCCGTGCTCGAACACTTCGAGCGGCACTTCGCTGATGGCGAACGGTTCGAATACGCCGTCCGCATTGGCTGAAGAGGATTTTTGATTCAACGCCACACTCCCATTCCGGATGGACAGGTTGAACGCGCGAAACCGGTTGGCAAACTTGCCCGCTTGCGCGATGGCGACGATTCTCTCGCATTCGCGCGATTCGTGCCGGACGGCGGTCGCGCCGACTCGTTGCGCGGGCGCCCATGTAGAATTGCCGCTCGCATTTCCCACTCCACCAGGTGCCCGATGAGCGACTTCCCCACGCTCGAAACCGACCGGCTGTTGCTGCGCGAACTCGTCGCCGACGACGCGCCCGCGCTGTTTGCGATTCACGGCGACGCGCCGGCTATGCGCTGGTACGGCGCCGATCCGATGATCGACGTCCGGCAAGCGCGGAAGCTGATCGAAATTTTTGCCGGATGGCGCCAGTCGCCGAACCCGGGTGTGCGCTGGGGGATTCAACGCAAGTCCGACGCGTCGCTGATCGGCTCGTGCGGGCTGTTCAAATGGAACCGCGGCTGGCAGACCTGTACCGTCGGCTATGAACTGGCGCGGCCGGCGCGAGGCGCGGGTTTGATGGCCGAGGCCTTGTCGGCTGCGCTTGCGTGGGGTTTCGAAGAGATGAAGCTGCACCGGATCGACGCGCAGATTCATCCGGACAATGCCGCGTCACTCAAACTGGCGCGCGGACTCGGCTTCGTTCAGGAGGGACGGGCGCGCGAAGCCGGCTATTGGCAGGGCGAGCGTCACGACCTGCTGCAGTTCGGCTTGCTGCGCGGGGACTGGGCGCGGACGTAAGGGGTTCAGTCGAGCGCCGGCAGGGCACGCGGACGGCGGTCGCTATCCGTGGCGACATAGGTCAGCGTCGCTTCCGTGACCTTCACCACTTCTTCCGCGAGGCTCATGCGCTGCGCGTACACGGTGACTTCGATGGTGACCGAGGTATTGCCGGTCTTGACGATGTCCGCGTAAAAGCTCAGCAGATCGCCGACGAACACCGGTTGCTTGAACACGAACGAATTGACCGCGATGGTGGCGACGCGGCCGTTCGCGCGCCGGCTTGCGGGGATCGACCCGGCGATATCGACCTGCGCCATGATCCAGCCGCCGAACACGTCGCCATGGACATTGGCGTCGGACGGTTGCGGCACGACGCGCAGCGCACACGATTTTTGCGGGAGTTGAAGTTGATCGGTCATCGGGGCACCCATTGGAAACGGATTGGCTCGGCGAGCAGGCGGGTTCTTCACGACAACATTGCGACCGGCAACCGGCCAGCCCATGAAAAGCGGCGCCAGCCGGCTTCTGCGACAATAGAAAGATCAGGAATTGTACGGGAAAGCGCCCAGCCGGGTTGCGCGCCACTCTGCCTGCCGCCGGCCTGGCCGGCAGCGGACCAGCGTTGGCGGCACCCCATGCTGCTGCCTCCGTCTTTTCCGCCCCCACCCTCAGCAGACCCCCATGCGCCGCTATTCCGCCCCCACCGAACCCTCGCCGATCTCGACCCAGCCGCGCAACGACTGGCAGACGATCGTCTCGCTGCTGCCCTATCTCGCCACCTATAAGGGGCGGGTCGCGCTCGCGCTCACTTGCTTGATCGGCGCGAAGGTCGCCAATCTCGGCGTGCCGATCGTGATGAAACACATCGTCGATGGCTTGGCATCGGTGCGGCATCTGACGGCGCTAGGCCGTGCGGATCACTCGCCGGGCATCGTGCTGCTGGGTGGCGTCGGCTTGCTGGTGGTGGCCTATGCGGTGGTGCGGCTGTCCACGTCGCTGTTCACCGAGTTGCGCGAAATCCTCTTCTCGAAGGTCACGCAGAGCGCCGTGCGCCAGCTTGCGCTCAAGGTGTTCCGTCATCTGCATGGACTGTCGCTGCGCTTTCACCTCGACCGGCAGACGGGCGGCATGTCGCGCGACATCGAACGCGGCACGCGCGGCATTACGCAGCTCATTTCGTATTCGCTCTACAGCATCCTGCCGACGCTGGTCGAAGTGGGCCTCGTGCTCGGCTTCTTCGTCATCAAGTACGAGGCGTACTACGCGATCGTCACGTTCGTGGCGCTCGCCGTGTACATCGTCTTCACCGTGAAACTGACCGAGTGGCGCACGCATTTCCGCCGCACGATGAACGACCTCGATTCGCGCGCCAACTCGCGCGCGATCGATTCGCTGCTCAACTACGAGACGGTCAAGTATTTCGGCAACGAGGAATGGGAAGCGCAGCGCTACGACGAGAACCTGAAACGCTATCGGGCCGCGGCGATCAAGTCGCAGAACTCGCTGTCCGTGCTGAACTTCGGCCAGCAGGCGATCATCGGCACGGGGCTCGTTTTTATCCTGTGGCGTGCGACCCAGGGCGTGATGGCGGGGCGGCTCACGCTCGGCGATCTGGTGCTGATCAATACCTTCATGCTGCAGCTCTACATTCCGCTGAATTTTCTCGGCGTGGTGTATCGCGAACTGAAGCAGAGCCTGACCGACATGGACCGCATGTTCTCGCTGCTCGGCGCGCCGCAAGAGGTCCCGGACGAGCCCGATGCGCAGGACCTCGTCGTGAGCGGGGCGCAAGTGCGCTTCGAGCATGTCAATTTTTCTTATGAGCCGGCACGGCAGATCCTGCACGATGTGAGCTTCACGATACCCGCCGGTACCACGACCGCAGTGGTCGGCCATAGCGGCTCGGGCAAGTCGACGCTCGCGCGCCTGATGTTCCGCTTCTACGATCTGGAGCGGGAGACGGGCGGCGCGATCACGATCGACGGCCAGGATATCCGCGACGTAACGCAGGATTCGCTGCGGGCGTCGATCGGCATCGTGCCGCAGGATACGGTGCTGTTCAACGACTCGATCTACTACAACATCGCCTATGGCCGCCCGTCGGCGACGCGCGACGAAGTGATCGCGGCGGCGCGCGCCGCGCACATTCACGACTTCATTGAAGGCTTGCCGAAGGGCTACGACACGGCGGTCGGCGAGCGTGGACTGAAGTTGTCGGGCGGCGAGAAACAGCGCGTGGCGATTGCCCGTACGATCCTGAAAAATCCGCCCATTCTGCTGTTCGACGAAGCGACCTCCGCTCTCGACTCACGTTCGGAGCGCGCGATCCAGCATGAACTCGATCAGATCGCCCGCGAGCGCACTACGCTGATCATTGCGCACCGGCTGTCGACGGTGGTGCACGCGCAGCAGATCATCGTGATGGACAAGGGGCGCATCGTCGAGCGCGGCACGCATGCGGAGCTGCTGCGCGCCGGCGGCCTGTTCTCGCAGATGTGGGCGCTGCAGCAGCAACGCGCAGCGCAAGCGGAGGAGGTGCCGGAGGGGGCAGTGGCACATGAGGACAGCCACTAGCCGTTAAGGTCACGACGACCGCGCGGCAGCCGCGAGCCTTAAACGCTCATCCAACACCTGCAGTTGCTCGGGCGTGCCGACGTTCTCCCACAAGCCGTCATATCTCTCGCCGCTCGCCAGCCCACGCGCGATGGTGTCCCGATAGTAAGGCGTCAGCGCGCGCCGCGTGCCGCGCGGCAAGGCGCGAAACATGCGGGTGTCATAGAGCGCAATGCTGCCGAACGTCAGGCGCGGCAGTGCGTCGCCCGACACGACGCCATCCACCAGGCCGAAATCGCCCGCCGGATGAAACGGCGGATTCGGCACCATCACCAGATGCATGCCCGGCTCGGGCCGCGCAGCAAGCCGCCCGGCCTGCGCATGCAATACCGCGTAATCGAAATCGGCATATACGTCGCCGGCCACGCCGAGAAAGATCTCGCTGCTGGCGCCGTCTTCCAGCAGCGGGAGCGCCTGCGCAATTCCGCCGGCCGTTTCCAGCGCCTCCTGCTCGGGCGAATAGCGGAGTTCCACGCCCCAGCGCGAACCGTCGCCGAGCGCCGCTTCAATGCGCTCGCCGAGCCATGCGTGATTGATCACGATGGTTCGGAATCCCGCAAGCGCCAGCCGTTCGATCTGCCACACGATCAGCGGCTTGCCGCCGGCCTCGAGCAGCGGCTTCGGGGTGTGGTCCGTCAGCGGACGCATGCGCTCGCCGCGCCCGGCGGCAAAAATCATGGCTTTGGTCAGAGACATCGTCATCGTGGCCAGTGCTCAGAACGTATAGCCGACTTCGGCGGCACGGCCTTCCAGCTCGTCGAGCAGCTTCGCGAACGGCGCCAGCGGCCGGTAACGCCCGGCGACCTTGCGCGCATAACCGATGAAACGCGGCAGGTCTTTCATGTAATGCGGCTTGTGGTCCCGGTAGTTGATCCGGCAGAACAGGCCCAGCACCTTGATGTGCCGCTGCAGGCCCATCCATTCGAGTTGCCGGTAGAACTCGCCGAAATCGGCGTCGACCGGCAGGCCGGCCTTTCTGGCGCGCTCCCAGTAGTACACGAAGCAGTCGAGCTCGAACTCTTCGTCCCAGCTCAGGAACGCGTCGCGCAACAGCGAGGCCACGTCGTACGTAATCGGTCCATAGACCGCGTCCTGGAAGTCGAGCACGCCCGGGTTCGCGGGATTGGGCTCGGCCATCAGCATCAGGTTGCGCGGCATGAAATCGCGCAGCATGAAGACCTGCGGCTGCGCTCGCGCGCTGGCGATCAACAGCGCAAACGTGCGGTCGAGCAGTCCGCGGGTCTTGTCGTCCATCTCGCGGCCCAGATGGCGGCCGATGAACCACTCCGGCAGCAACTCCATTTCCCGGCGCAGGAAGGCTTCGTCGAACGGCGGCAGCACGTCCGGTTTTGAGGCGAGCTGCCAGCGGATCAGGGCATCGAGCGCGTCGCGCATCAAGCCGCGCGCGTTGTCCGGGTTCAGCGCGTTGAGGTAAACCGTGGTGCCCAGGTCGGTGACGAGCATGAAGCCGGCCTCGTAGTCGACCTCCAGCACGCGCGGCACATTCACTCCGGCCGCGCTCAACAACTGCGCGATCTGCACAAATTCGCGGCACTTTTCCGGCGGCGGCGCATCGACGGCGATCAGTGTCGTGCCGGCGGCGTCTTCCGCTTCCTTACCGTCCAGCCGGAAATAACGGCGGAAACTGGCGTCGCTGGACGCGGGGACCAGCGTCGCAAGGTCGAGCGCATAACGGTTCGCGTGACTGTGCAGCCAGGCGGTGAGCAGTTGCAGGCGGGTGTCGGGGGCGTGGGAAGCAGGGGGCAGCGTCATGAAAACCGGAAGGCAAATTCAGGGGGGCAACGTCTTGCCATATAATACCCCACGACTTTTTTGACGCGACTCACGCTGGCTTTCGCTCATCCCGCCTTACCGCCCGCCTCATCGTTCGACCGGTTGTCAATATGGATTGATGGGTAGTTCACCATCACGGTCGGGCTGCTCAGGCGGAGGAGGGGGAGGGCAGGAGCTGGCGGTCGAGCCGATTCGCCAAACGAATACATGCCGCCAAGACAGCTTTCCCATACAACCCCCTCTCGTGGCGGCGTGCCCCGCAGAAGGCGGCTCGTCGCGGCGTTGATTGCCGTGCCGGGCCTGATGCCCGCGCTTGCGCACGCCCAGTTGTCGGGCGACGCCGCGCAGGCGCAGCCCGTCGACGCGCCTTGGGGCATGCGGCTTGCCCCGCAGCTCCAGGAACACCCGTTGCAGGCGGACCAGAGGCCGGCCACCTTCGTGCTTGGCGACAAGACGGACGGCACCACGGATCAGGACCTGGCCGCCAAGGGTTCCGCCGAAGTGCGCCGTCCCACCTTCACGATCAAGGCGGACGCGCTGCACTACGATCAGGATACCGACATGGCCGACGCCTACGGCAAGGTATCCGTGATCAACAACGGCGCCACCTTCCAGGGGCCGGAAGCGCACATGCAGGTGGATTCGAGCGAGGGCTTCATGACCTCGCCGAAGTATCGCTTCAACGTGACGGGTGGCTCGGGTAGCGCGGCGCGGGTCGACATGCTCGACAACGAGCGCTCGGTCTTCACGCAGGGTACCTATACGGCGTGCCAGTGCGAGAGCAATCCGGCGTGGTACATCCGCGGCACCGAATTCGACTTCGACACCGGCGCCGACGAAGGCGTCGCGCACAACGGCGTGCTGTTCTTCGAGGGCGTGCCGATCTTCGGTTCGCCGTGGCTGTCGTTCCCGCTTTCGGGCGAGCGGCGCAGCGGCTTCCTGCCGCCCACGTTCTCGCTCGGCTCGACCAACGGCTTCGAGATCAACCTGCCGTACTACTTCAACATCGCGCCGAACCGCGACCTGTTGTTGACGCCGAATTACATCTCGAAGCGTGGTCTGGAGCTGAACGAGACGTTCCGCTATCTGTCGCCGGATTACTCCGGCTCGATCAGCGGTACGTTCCTGCCGGACGACCAGCTCACAAAGACGAACCGTTGGGCGCTGTTCCTTCAGCACAACCAGAACTTCGGTAACGGCTTCGGCGGCTACGTTTATTACAACAAGGTCTCGGACGCCACCTTTCCGGAAGATCTTGGCTCGGTTTCCAGCCAGATCCTCAACGGCACGCAGCTGCTGTACCAGCAGGAAGCGGGGCTGACGTACAACAACGGTCCGTGGTCGGTGCTGGCGCGCGAGCAGAACTGGCAGACGCTCTACCCGTCGACGGCGCCTTACGGGCGTGAACCTGAACTGAACGTCAAGTACACCCAGTACAACGTGGGTGGCTTCGACTTCGGCGCGACAGGCGACTTCTCGCGGTTCCGCATTACCACCGCGGATGCGACCGAAGGCGACCGGCTCACCTTCGACCCGTACGTGTCGTATTCGGTGGTCGGCCCCGGTTATTTCGTCACGCCGAAGGTGCAGTGGCACTTCGCGTCGTACAACCTGAGCAATATCGGCACGGGTTCGCCGGCCGGGCAACCGAAGGACTTCACGGAGTCGGTCCCGACCTTCTCGTTCGATACCGGGCTGATCTTCGAGCGTTCGGTGCGCCTGTTCGGCCAGGATTACATCCAGACCCTCGAGCCGCGCCTGTACTACGTGTACACGCCGTATCACAACCAGACGTTTGCGCCGCTGTTCGACACGGCGGACGCGGACTTCGGGCTCGCGGAAATCTTCACGCCGAATACGTTCGTCGGCGACGACCGGGTGGCCGACGCCAACCGGCTGACCGCGGCGATCACCACGCGCTTCATCAACCCGGCTACCGGGGACGAGCGTGCGCGCTTCGTGCTGGCGCAGCAGTATTACTTCCAGGATCAACGGGTCACGCTGCTGCCCACCCAGACGCCTGCGCAGGCCACCCATTCGGACCTGATCGCCGGGGCGTCGCTGAAGCTCGGGGCCGGTTTCGCGTCGGAAACCGCGGTCCAATATAATGCGGACAACAACCGGCTTACCCAGAGCAGTATCGGCTTCGGTTTCAGCCCCGCATCGGGCAAGGTGATCAACCTCGCCTATATCTATACGCGTGCCGATACGACGCTGGACAATACGCCGGTCAACCAGATCACGATTTCGGCGCAGTGGCCGCTCACGCACCACGTGTATAGTGTGGCGCGCCTGAACTACGATCTGCAGGGGCACGCAATCATCGACAGCCTGATCGGCCTGCAATACGACGCCGACTGCTGGGTGCTGGGCGTGGGCGTGCAGCGTTACGCAGACGGGGTGAACAACGTCGGACTGCCGACCCAGGGCACGCGTTTGCTCGCGCAAATCACGTTCAAGGGCTTGTCGAGTGTCGACAACGGCTTGATCCAGGCGTTCCGCTCCGGCGTGCCGGGGTATACGCCGCTGCCGCCGCCTGCGGCGCCGGAGGCGCGGTTTACCAATTACGACTGACGATTGTCCGATCATCTATAAAATGCGCAAAGACGGGCGGGGCGCGCCCGACATCATTGGAGTATCTGTGGGAATCATGAAAAAGCTTCGCTTGGCATCGCTCGCGGCCGGTCTCGCCGCTGCGGCCTCTTTCCTGTCGGTCGCGCCAGCACAGGCGCAAGATCTTCCCAACGCGGCTGCGCGGCAGACCCAGGCGGCCGCCAGCAATGGCCAGACGGTCGACACGATCGCCGCGGTGGTCAATGACGGCGTGATCACGCAGCGCGAGCTCGACGAACGCGTCGGCCTGATCTCTCGCCGTCTGCAGCAGCAAAACGCACCGATTCCGCCCAGCGACCAGCTGCGCCAGCAGGTGCTGAACCAGATGGTGCTGGAACGCATTCAGTTGCAACGGGCCAAGGAAGACAACATCACCGTCGACGACGCCGCGGTGCAGAAGACGCTCGAACGGCTCGCGGCGGCCAACAACCTGCCGCTCGACGTGTACCGTTCGAAGATCGAGGCTCAGGGCGTGCCCTGGTCCACGTTCGAGCGCGACGCCCGCACGGAACTGATCCTGTCGCGTCTGCGCGAGAAGGAAGTGGACAGCAAGGTGACGGTGTCGGACGCTGAAGTGGCGAACTACATTGCCAGCCAGCGTGGACCGAATGTCGGTCTGACGAGCGACCTGCACCTCGAGCATATTCTCGTGAAGGTGCCGGCCAATGCCACGGAGAGCGACATCGTCGCGGCCGAGCAGAAGGCTCAGGGCATCCTCAAGCAGGCGACGAGCGGCGACACGAAGTTCGAGAAGCTCGCCAAGTCGGATTCGCAGGCGGCCGACGCTTCGAAGGGCGGCGACATGGGCTTCCAGTCCACCTCGCAACTGGCGCCTGAGCTGGTCAAGGCAGCGGCGACGCTGCGTCCGGGCGAAGTGAACCCGGATCTGATCCGCACCGCGGACGGCTTCGAAATCATGCGTCTCGTCGAGCGTCGCGCCGGTCAAGGTGCGGCGAGCAGCGATTCGACCCACCTCACGCAAACCCACGTGCGCCACATCCTGCTGCGCGTCGGCGACAACATGTCGGAACCGGCGGCGCGTCAGAAGCTGCTTGAAATCAAGCGCGAAATCTCCGAAGGCGGCGACTTCGCCAAGTTTGCCCGCACCTATTCGCAGGACGGTTCGGCATCGCAAGGTGGCGACCTCGGCTGGATCAGCCCGGGCGAGACCGTGCCGGAATTCGAGCGTGCCATGAACAGCCTGCAGGACGGCCAGATCAGCGAGCCGGTGCGCAGCGAATACGGCTACCACCTGATCCAGGTGCTGGGCCGCCGCGAAGCGGAAGGCTCGGTGGCGCAGCAGATGGATCTGGCGCGCCAGGCCATCGGCCAACGCAAGGCGGAGCAGGCCTACGCAGACTGGCTGCGTGAGTTGCGCGATACGGCTTATATCGACGTCAAGGTCGGCAAGCCGAGCCTGCAATAAGCATCATGACGAGCGCTGCCCAACCGTCCCACGCCCCGCTGCAGATCGCGATCACGACCGGCGAGCCCGCCGGCGTCGGTCCCGAGCTGACCGTGCAGGCGCTGGCGGGGGCGGCGGCCCACTGGCCCGATGCGCAGTTCACCGTGCTGGGCGATGCGGCCTTGCTCGCCGCGCGCGCCCAGGCGGTCGGCGTGGACTGGGCGGCCTTGTCGGGGCCGGGCCACAACCGGGTGCGCGTGCAGCATGAGCCGCTCGGCGTGCCCTCGCAAGCGGGCAAGCTCGACGCGGCCAACGGCCGTTACGTGCTGAATCTGCTGGATAGCGCCATCGACGGCGCGCTGGCCGGCCAGTTCGACGGCATCGTCACCGCACCGCTGCAAAAGAGCACCATCAACGATGCCGGCGTGCCGTTCACCGGCCACACCGAGTATCTCGCCGAGCGCACCCACACGCCGCATGTGGTGATGATGCTGGCCGGCACCGGCCAACGGCCGCTGCGGGTCGCGCTGGCCACCACGCACCTGCCTTTGAAGGATGTGGCGGCGGCGCTGACGATCGGGAGCATCGTCGAGACGCTGCGCATCATCGACCACGACCTGCGCCACCATTTCGGCTTGCCGGCGCCGCGTATTCTCGTGACCGGCCTGAACCCGCATGCGGGCGAAAACGGTTATCTGGGGCACGAGGAAATCGATGTGATCGCGCCCGCCTTGCAGCAGGCGAACGGCGCGGGCATCGACGCGCGCGGCCCTTATCCGGCCGATACGCTGTTCCAGCCGCGTTATCTGACCGAAGCCGACTGCGTGCTCGCGATGTTCCACGATCAGGGCCTGCCGGTCCTGAAATACGCGACCTTCGGCGAAGGCATCAACGTCACGCTCGGGCTGCCGATCATCCGCACTTCCGTCGATCACGGCACGGCGCTCGACCTCGCCGGCACCGGCCGCGCGGATGCGGGCAGCCTGATTGCCGCGATCGACACCGCCGTCTCGATGGCGCGCCACCGTCGCGCCGCCTGATTTTTTCCGTTCCTTTTTTGTAGCGTCTTTCGATGTCCACCAGCAGACAGCACCAGGGCCATTTCGCGCGCAAGCGTTTCGGACAGAATTTTCTGGTCGATATGGGCGTGATCGATTCGATCGTCAACGTGATTCGTCCGCAGCGCGGCGAACGCATGGTCGAGATCGGGCCGGGTCTCGGCGCGCTCACCGAGCCGCTGATCGAGCGCCTCGCTACGCCTGAGTCGCCGCTGCATGCGGTCGAGCTGGATCGCGATCTGATCGTGCGTCTGAAGAAGAAATTCGGCGACCTGCTGGAGCTGCATTCGGGCGACGCGCTCGACTTCGATTTCGCCTCGCTGGCTGCATCCGATGCATCGAGCGCCTCCGAAGGCAAGCCCACGCTGCGGATTGTCGGCAATCTGCCGTACAACATTTCGAGCCCGCTGCTGTTCCATCTCACTGCGTTCGCCCACTGCGTGATCGACCAGCACTTCATGCTGCAGAACGAGGTGGTGGAGCGGATGGTGGCGGAGCCCGGCAGCAAGGCATTCAGCCGGTTATCGGTGATGCTGCAGTACCGCTACGTCATCGACAAGCAGCTGGACGTCCCACCCGAGGCCTTTCAGCCGCCGCCCAAGGTCGATTCGGCGATCGTGCGGATGATTCCGTTTGCGCCGCACGAACTGCCCGAGGTCGACGAACGTGTGCTCGGCGAGGTCGTGACCGCGGCGTTCTCGCAGCGGCGCAAGATGTTGCGCAATACGCTGGCGGCGTTTCGCGACCGGGTGGATTTCGAGGCGCTGGGCTTCGACCTGCAACGCCGCGCCGAGGATGTGCCGGTGGCCGAATACGTGAAGGTCGCGCAGATCGTGGCCGGCGCGGCGCCGCGCGGCGCCAGGCCCGAAGCCGCACAGGACTGAGCGCCGGCCGCGTCAGCCTAACCGTTATGCCGACCGCCGTTGCGCCGGAGCGTTGACGAGCGCAATGCCGACGAGCACCAGCAGCGCGGCGAGCAGGAACCGCAGGCTGAACGATTCGCCGAGCAGCAACACCCCGAACGTGACGCCGAACAGCGGCGTCAAAAACGAGAACACCGACAGGCGCGACGCAATGTAGCGCGTCAGCAGCCAGAACCAGATCAGATAGCTGACGAACGCGACGACCACCGCCTGGTAGGCGAGGCTCACCAGCGCGATCGGCGTCAGCACTGCTACCTTGACCTGACCCAGCCCCGCCGCAAGCGCGAGCAACACCACCGCCGACACCGCCAACTGGTAAAACAGCGTCTTGCTGGCGCTCGAGTGGGCGAGGCGGGTGGCACGTACCACGACCGTCGTCGCAGCCCACGCGACCCCTCCTAGCACGCCCAGCGCGTCACCCGTCAGGCCGGCGAGCATCGAGCCGTGGATATCGCCGCGCGCTCGCGCGAAGCCGTCGGCGAAGGCGAGCGTCATGCCCGCGAAGGCGACGATGATGCCGGCCCACTGGATGCGCCGCATCCGCTCGCCGTCGACGAACCAGTGCAGCCCCAGGGCCGTGAAGCACGGCGCGGTGTAGAGAAACACCGCCATGCGCGATGCACTGGTCAGCGTCAGGCCCAGAAAAATGCACACGAACTCACTGGCGAACAGCATGCCCGCGAGCAGTCCGGCGCCGAGCGTGCCGTCGTCGCGAAACAGCGGTGTGCTGCGGGCGCGCGCCCAGCCCCACACCAACACCGCGGCAATAGCCGAGCGCAGTCCGGCCTGGAACACCGGCGGCAGAAAGGTATTGGTGCTTTTGATGGCGACCTGCTGGAGGCCCCAGATGGCGCATAGCGCGATCATCGTCAGGATGGCGAAGCCGTCGGGGGCGCGGCGCGCGGGCAGGGCGGCGGTGGTGCTCATTGTCTCGAAGGTGGTGTCTGTCTCCGCCGTACGATAACAAACCCGGCACGCGGCGGGTTCGATGACCCCATCGTGCGCGTGTGTTCAAAGGGGACGCCACGATTCGCCGTGCGCGTCGGCGTCAGGCGGTCACCAGCTCCAGCGTACCCCGGCGTTCCCCTCGGCGACGCTGCGATGCGCACCGTTCACGTTGGTCGTATAGCCGGCAGACGCGTACACGCTGCCGTGCACGCTCAAACGCGCCGCGATGCCGAGGCCGAACTCGGCTGCCGTCGCGGGGACCGTGGTCGGCAGGGTGGTGGTGCCGGCGAAGCTCACCTCGTCGGTGCCGTTGAAGTAGCGCCACAGATTGGCGCGCAGATAGGGCTCCCAGACCGTGCCCGCGCCTTCGAACTGTCCTTCGAGCCGCAGTCCGAGGCGGCCGGTTACACCGTTCGCGGCGTGAAACGACACGCTCGAAATGCCGTCGTCGAGATCGTTGATTGAGGTGTGCTGCCAGATCAGTTGCGCTTGCGGCTCGATGCGCAGATTGGCCGGCAGGGGGATCGGCAGTCCGGCTTCGAAGGAGGCGGTTTCGGCGGAGCCATGCGTCGAGGCGCCGATATTCTCGTAGGACATCGGGCTGATGGTGAGCGAACTGCCCATCAGGACGGTGTCGGTGTACCAGCCGCCGGGGCCGACGTGGGTCCAGTAGCCGCCGGCGCTGTAGGCGTCGATCGACAGGTGTCCCGCCGCGAGGTTCGGAAAGCCGAGCGCGAAGCCGCTCACATCGCCCTGCGCGCGGGCAAAGCCGAGGATGAAGCCGTAGTGGTTGCGCTGACCGCCCGGCGTCGCATCGGCGTAGAGATCCTGGCCGATCTCCACCCCCCCGAGCGTGCCGCTGAACTCCGGACCGACGGCGCCGCCGTTGCTCAGCGTGGCATGCTCGCCCCAGACGCGTGTCCACGAGGCCGGTAGCGCGCCGGTCTCGTTCAAGAGGGACTGCGCGCCCTCACGGTCGTGGAACGTGCCGATCTGCTCGATACCGAGAGCCCGGGCGAGCTCAGGGACTTCCGCGTAGACCGGCACTTCCATCCGGTAGAGCGGCACGGGTGCCGAGCCGGCCGGCGGCGCGGCGGGCAGGGACGGGGTGCCGCCGGCGGCGAGCGGGCCGGGCGTTGGCGTGGGTGTTGGAGTCGGCGTTGGCGTAGGCGTAGGCGCTGCCGCGAGGCTCGAACGTAAATACCAGTTGTCGGCCGTCCCGGCGCTTACTCCGCCTTTGAACAGGTAGTACGTGTAGGCGCCTGCAACCAGCGGCTTCGGCAGCGTGAACGCACCTGGGGTCGTCGTCGCGCCGTCGGTGGCCTGCACGACCATGATGCCGTTCGTGAGCGTCGCCGCGCCCGTCCCGCCAACGTTAGTAATCCCGAGCGTTGTCTTTCCCGAGCCGGTGCCTTGTACGATCACCAGTTTGTCGCTTGCCGAGCCGTCGCCGTTCAGCACGCTTTGCAGTAGCAGCTTGCCGTTGAGCCCCACGTAGTTGCCGTTCACCACCAGCGCATCGGTCGTGCTGGTGCCGCCGTTGGTGAGGTCGATCGTGCCCGCGTTGCTGACGGTGACAAGCTGGCCGCTCACCGCCGGGGTGATCGCGGGGTCGCCCAGACCGCCGGCGAACAGGGTGCTGGTTGAATCGAGCGTCAGCGTGCCCGTCAGGGTGCCGCTATTGCCGAGCGTCAGACCGTTGTCGTCGAGCGTGAGCTGGCTGCCGTTGGTCGCGTTGATGGTCGACCAGTTCGTGAAGCGGCTCAATCCGCTCGCCTGGGTGCCGTTGAAGTTGAGGACGCTGGAGACGTTGCCGCCTGCGAAGAGTGGCACGCCGGCGAGGTTGGTGTCGGTGAGGCCGGTCAGCGTTGCGGTGTCGTGGCCCGTGCCGAGTCGCACGAAGCCCGTGATCGTGCCGGCGCTCCAGTTGAGCGTGTCGTTGCCGGTGTCGGTGTAGATGGCGCGGCCATTGCCGCCCTCGATGGTGCCGGTGTTGTTGATCACCACGTCGTACGGGCCGTTCATGGCAATGGCCTCGGTGGTGAGCGACTGGAGCGTGCCGCTATTGTTGATGGTCGGGCTTCCGCCGGCGAACGAAAGCGTGACCAGTTGCGCGGAGATCGTGCCGGCGTTGTTGAAGATGCCGCCGCCGTTCGCATCGACGCCGTTGGACTGCTGACTCACGATGCGTGCGCCTGCCGCGTTGTTGAGGGTCACCTTGCCTGCGATGTAGGCGCCGAGGCCACCGCTCGATGTGACCGAGCCGGTGTTCGTGATGACGCCCGGCGACGCGTCATTCGACACGATGCCGTCCGAACTGGCACCCGACACATTGATCGTGCCGTTGTTCGTCAGCACGTTATTGCCCACGCTGCCCTGCGCCAGCACACCAGGAGCTGCGGCGCCCGTGGTGGTGATCGTGCCGTTGTTGACGAGCGTATCGTTGTTGGCGAACGTCGCCATGCCGGCCGATCCTGCACCCGTCGTCGAGAGCCGGCCGTTGTTCGTCAAGGCGCCGCTGCCGGTGGTCGACAGATCGGCCATCGCATGGGCCGTCGTGCCGCTCGTCTGAATGGTGCCGCCCGTGTCGTTGAGCATCGTGACCGCCGGGGCGCTGTTGAACATCCCTACCGACGCGTTGCCGCTCGTCACGATCGAGCCGCGGTTGGTCAGAACGTCAAGACCGGCACCGCTGCCCTGGGCCGAGATGCCGTTCACGTTGTCGCCGGTGACGGTTAGCGTCCCGAGGTTGGTGACTGTGCTGCGGTCGTACACGAGGATGCCATTGTTTCCATTAATGGTGAGCGTGGCTCCGAGTAGTACGTTTACTGAAACGTTAGTACTGCCTGTTGTCGCTGCGATTGGCGTGCTGGAGGGATTGGGTGGGATCGTGCTGCTGCACGTGACGGTCTGACCGGTAGCGGGCGTGTCGTTGTCGCAGCCCGCTAAGGCTGGCTGCGCGCGCAGCAGGATCAGGAGACCCACTGCGGAAGGAATGGCTTCGAAGAGGCGTCTCGGTACCCATGGCGAGCTTGCTCGGCGCATACGTTCCTCCGTGAGGAGCAGCCGGCGGTCACTGCCCGTGGGGTTCGCTGATTTGCAGAGACGCCTCTTGGGGCGCTGATTCGAGAGGATGCCGCGCGTGGTGAGAATCAGAATAGGCAACGTATGAGCGGGACGCAACACGTAAATGCGTTGGAGCGTCGCCCGAGGGGGATCGTGTGCAGTGGTCTTCTGCGTGTGCCAGTAGGCAAGTGGACACGGCCGGCTCATCCGCACACTTACTCGCTAATCCGCCCGCTTATGCAGCGGCCCGGCACATTACTGCAACGCATCGAGCCTGCGCCGTGAGCGTTGCGGATCGAGCAGCGCGAAGCCGGCGACGCCCACCGCCAGCAGCAGCGCGCCGGTCACCGCGAAGCCGGTCTCGTAGGCATGGCTGTCGCCGGCCGCGCCGAGCAGCTTGCCCATGGCGAACGGCCCGATCAGTCCGGCCGTGGTGGTGATCGAATTGGTGATCGCGAGCAATGCGCCGCGCTGCCCCGAGGGCGCGACTTCCGCCACCAGCATCGGCCCGAATGTGAACGTCTGGATGGCCAGTGCGCTGGCCAGTCCCATCAACGCGACCTTGACGTACGGCGGCACGCCGAGAAACAGCACGCAATAAGCCAGGCCGCTTGCCACACAGGCGGTGCTGATGAGGGCGCCGCGCGCGCGCCGCGACGGCACGCCGCGTTTGAGCTGGCGATGCGAGAACAGCGCCAGCGCGATGCCGACCGGAATCTGCGTGGCCACCTGCGCCGCGAACAGCCAGCCGGCCTGGGTGGCGGGAAAGCCAAGACCGAGCCGGAAATACGCCGGCACCCAGGTGAAGCCGACGGCAATCACCGCATAGCCTACGAAGCATTGCAGCATCACGCCGATCACGGTGCGATCGGAGAGCAGGGTCCGATAGCGCAGCCGCGCTTGCCCATTCGCCGCGGCGGCGAGCGACGGCACGCTGCGCGCACGGTGCCCGGTTTTGCCGACGCACAACCACAGCACGGTCCACGCGGCGCCCACCACGCCGAGCGTGAGGAACGTAGCGTGCCAATGCCAGCGTTGCGAGATGTAGGTGAGCAGCGGTCCTGCAACGATCACCCCCGCCGTTGCACCTTGCTGAACAATCGTGGTGGGCAGGTTACGCTCGCGATCGTCGAACCAGGTGTAGACCACGTGCAGCGCAAGCGGCGAGGCCGGTCCTTCGCCTGCGCCGAGCAGGATGCGGCAAAGCAGCAGGACTGCGAAACTACTCGGCCACGCGAGCGGCAACTGCGCGCAAGTCCACGTCAATGCAAGCGCAGCCAGCAGCCATTTCATGCTGACGCGATCGGCGAACAGGCCCACCGCGATGCCCGACAGCGAAAACAGCACGAAGAACGCGCTGCCGACGAGGCCGAACTGGGCGTGCGTCAGTTGCATGTCGTGCATCATCGGGACTGCGACGAGACCGAGGACGGCCTTGTCCGCGAAGTTGATCAGCATGAACAGGAACAGCGAGGCGACGATGACCCAGCGGCGCGACCGCGAGCGCTCCAGCGGAACCGTGGAAACGGGGGGCGTCGCGGTTGCTCCGGCAAACCTTGAACCTTCTGCCTCAAACATTCAATACTCCTGAGGGTGCCCGGGATGACGGCGCGCCGCGGGCGTGCACTGCGAGGTACGGCGAGATGAGCAAACCCTGTCTCCTGAATTGGTTTTGTGCGACCTTTGCGGTCGTGCTGCCGTCCGGCATAGGCAAATGTTCGCCCATTTGAGGTGGTATAAGGGAATTATTCAAGTGCAATCTGGTTATTGGAACCTTGCAAAACATGCATGAGATCAATTCACGCCGACTCACCCACCTGATTGCGCTGGCGGAAGAGGGCAGCTTCGCGCGCGCCGCTGAGCGTGTCCATCTGAGCCAGCCCGCGCTTAGCCGCAGCATTCAGGCGCTGGAAGACGAACTGGGCATGAAGCTGTTCGACCGCGCCGCGCGCGGCGTGGCGATGACCGCGGCCGGGCGGCTGCTGGTCGAGCGGGCGCGCCGTGTGCTGTTCGAGACGCGCTGCCTGTTTCGCGACGTCGAACTGCTTAAGGCCCATGAACTTGGCGAGGTGCGCATCGGACTCGGTCCCTATCCGGCGGTCGTGCTGCTGCCCGATCTGCTGGTGGAGTTTTCGCGGCGCTTTCCGAAGATCAAAGTCTCGATCGAACTGGGCGAGGGCGACGCGCTGATCGGCAAGCTGCGCGCGGAGCAGATCGACTTCCTGGTGACGGACCGCCGGGTGCCGCCCGTGACGCCGGATGTCACGCTGCAGCGCTTGCCGCGCCACGACGGCGCGTGGTTTGCACGCCCCGGACACCCGCTGCTGGCACGCGGGGCCGTGCCGCTTGCGGCCTTGCGCGACTTTCCGCTGGTGTCGGTGACGTTGCCCGCGTTCATGAAGGACGCGCTGCATCGCTTGCTGAAATACCGCGCTCACGAGCAGATTCCGTTGCAGGTGGAGTGCAACGACGTCGCCGTACTGAAGGACGTCGTGGCGCAGACGGATGCCGTGTTGTTCGCCACCGGTTCGTCGGTGCGGCGCGATCTCGAGATGCGACGGCTGGCGCGCATCCCGCTGACCAACCCGCCGAAGCTGAGCCTCGAATTCGCGCTCGTGTACCTCGCGGAGCGCACACCGTCGCCCGCGGCCAGTTCGGCGCTGGCGCTGACCGAGCAGATCATGGCCGAGGCCAATCGCGCAGCACAGCACCTGTTGCATGCCGACGCGCCGATTCAGGATTTACCCTGAGTGCGGTTGACAAAGCCAGGCTGATCCACGACGATCCGGAATCCAGATTCCGATTTTGAGGTTGCGGGTTTGGGTTTTGCTTTGCCGCAGCCTTGCCTTGAATTGCGAATTGCGCCCGGGCCTGTCCTGCGTTTGCCTCAGCCGGCAGCCCGAATAGCGCGCACCGCGCCCCTCAGCCTTGACACGATGTTGAAAGCCGCATGACAAGCACGCCTCTTCGCAAGCGCGAATCCTCCTCCGCCATCGCGGCACCGCGTCAGACCCGCAGTCAGGTCGGCCTCGCGAACATGCTGCAAGCCGGGCGTGAGTTGATCGAGGCGAGCGGCAATCTCGACGATCTGTCCATCAACGATATCGTCGAACGCGCGGGCACTTCGATTGGTGCGTTCTACCGCCGCTTCGACAACAAGGATGCCTTTTTCGAGGTGGTGCAGGACCGGGTGATGGCCGAAGGGCTTGACTACGTGCGCGAGATTCTCGTGCGCGATCCGGTGTGGCGCTCCAACGATGCCGGCGCGCTCGCCGACGCTGTGGTGGCCTTCTACGTGCTGGTGTTCCGGCGCAATCGCGGGCTTTATCACGCCTCGCTGCTGCGCTCCTCGCAGCTCAAGCCGAGCTGGGACGCGGCCAAGGAGGCCAATCGCGAAGTGCTGGCGCTGCTCGCGCCGCGCCTCGTCGATGCCCTGCTTGCGGCGCGCGGTGCGCCCGCTTCGCAAGCGGCGGCGCTCGACTTCGAAGTGCGCGCGTCGGTCCAGATGATCAATGGCCTGCTGGTGAACAGCATCCTCAACGATCCGGGGCCGTTGTCGCTCGCGAGCCGCCGCTTGCGTCCGTGGCTGCAGACGGCATTTCGCCGCTGCCTCGGGCTGCCCGGCGGCTGATTTTTTTAAGCAAAAAACGGAATAAGAATTCCGTTTCCGATTTTTAAAGGCCGGCTGCCGATCGACGCGGCCAGCTTTCTTCGAGGAGACACTGCATGACCCGTTGTTGCCCCGCGACTGTTCGCAATCCTGCCTTCGATGCGCCGCATGTCGGCGAGCCGCTTGACGTCGCCTTCGATGCCGGCGTCAATCTCGCCTTCGCGATTGCCGCGCCGACGGTGCCGCCGCGTCTCACGGAACACTCGCGCCGGATGGCGCAGCGCATCTACCGCGTGGCCGAACGGGTGTATTGCGCGGTGGGCTACGCGATCGCGAACATCATCTTCGTGGTCGGCGACGACGGCATCGTGGTGGTGGATGCAACGGAAGCGGTGTCGGCGGCGAAGCGCATCTACGAAGACTTTTGTGCGATCGATCCGCGTCACGCCGGATTGCCGGTGAAGGCAGTGGTCTACACGCATAACCACACGGATCACACCGGCGGCGTGCGCGCTTTCGTCGACGAAGCCGCGCTCGAAGCGGGGCGGGTCGAGATCATCGCCCACCGCACGCTGATGGACACCGTGATCAACAACGCCAACCTGGTCGCGCCGATTCTCGCCACCCGTTCCGCGTACAGCTTCGGTACGCTGCTGCCCGCCGGCGCGACCGGCAAGGTCAACGCCGGGATCGGGCCGGTGCTGATCGCCGAGCCGGCGAGCTTCTTCGCGCCCACGCGTGTGTTCGACGACGCGCTCGATATCGAATTGGCCGGCGTGCGCTTCCAGTTCCGCTACGCGCCGTCCGAAGCGGACGACGAGATCGTGATGTGGCTGCCGGATCTCGGTGTGCTGCTGTCGGCGGAAGTGATCCAGGGCGAGTGTCTCGCGAACGTCCATACGCTGCGTGGCACGCGCTATCGCGATCCGGTGCGCTGGTACCAGACCATCGACATGATGCGCGGCTTCGGCGCCGTCCACATGGTGCCGGCGCACGGCCGGCCGGTGTCGGGCGCCACGGCGGTCGCGGAGGTGCTGACGGTGTATCGCGACGCTATCCAGTTCATCCACGATCAGACGATTCGCCACATGAACTTCGGCATGACGCCGGACGAACTCGCGGAAGCGATTCCCGCCTTGCCGCCGCATCTCGCGCAGCATGCGTGGCTCGGCGAGTACTACGGTACGGTGAAGCATTCGGTGCGTCAGGTGTATTCGGGGCAACTCGGCTGGTTCGACGGCGATCCGGCCTCGCTCGATCCGTTGCCGCGCGGCGAACGCGCGCGCCGCACGGTCGAGATGATGGGCGGCACGGACACGGTGCGCGCCGCCGCGCGGGTCGCGCTCGGCGATGGCGACTGGCGCTGGGCCGCCGAACTGGCGACGTTGCTGGTGCGGCTCGACATCGACGATGCCGACGCCCGCAGCATCAAGGCCGAGGCGCTGCGCGAACTGGGCTATCGTACGGAGAACACCAACTGGCGCAACTGGTACCTGAGCGCGGCGCGTGAACTCGAACGCGCCTACGAGGATCTACCGTTTGCGGGCAGCGCGAGCCTGGCGTCCACCGACGTGTTGCGCGCCCAGCCGTTGCGCAATGTGTTCCAGCGCTTCAGCGTGTGCATCGATCCGGCCCGCTGCGCCGATCTGCATGCCACACTGGTGTTCCGCATTGCCGATCGCGACGAGGCCTACGCGCTCGAACTGCGCCGCGGCGTGTTGCAGGTCCATGAGCGGGCGCCGGCGACAGCGGATCTGCAACTCGCGCTCGACACGGCAACTTTGTATGGACTGCTGCGCGATATCGCCGCGCAGTTGCCGGCTGGCCTCGAAAGCGGTGCGATTGCGCTGGAACGCGGCACGCGCGAGCAATTGCGTGCATTCTTCGACAGTTTCGACCGGCCGGCGCGGCGCATGCCGGCGCTCGCGGGCCGCTAGTTTCCGCGAACCTGCACAAGGAGGGATGGAGGAGATGGAAAAGATCTGGTTGAAGTCCTATCCGCCTGGCGTGCCGACGGAGATCGATACGACGCAAATCGGCTCCGTCGCGGATCTGCTCGAGCGCAGCTTTCGCGAGCACGCGGCGGCCCGCGCTTTCGTCTGCATGGGGCGTGAGCTGAGCTACGCGGAACTCGACGGCCAGTCGCGCTACCTCGCGGGCTGGTTTCAGGCGCAGGGTCTCGCGCGCGGCACGCGGATTGCCGTGATGCTGCCGAACCTGCTGCAGTATCCGGTGGCGATCGCGGGGATTCTGCGCGCGGGTTATGTCGTGGTGAACGTGAATCCGCTTTACACGCCGCGCGAACTCGAACATCAGTTGAACGATAGCGGGGCCGAGGCGATTGTCATACTCGACACGTTCACGGCCGCTTTGCAAGCCGTGCAGGCGCGTACGGCAGTGCGGCATGTGGTGGTGACATCGATTGACGAGATGATGGGGGCGGTGCTATGTCTTGCTGACGACCCGGCGGTCGGCGAAGGCGCGTCGCCCTCGCCCTCTCGCGTGAGCCTGGCCGACGCCTTCGTTCGCGGCGCCGAAGCGGGCTTCACGCCGGTGCGGATCGCCGCTGACGAGGTCGCCGTGCTGCAGTACACGGGCGGCACGACAGGCGTGTCGAAGGGCGCGACATTGCTGCATCGCAATCTGGTTGCCAACATCGTGCAATCCGAGGTGTGGCGCGAGCCGGCTTACCGTCATCGCAGCGATATCGGCCAGTACATCACCGCTGTCGCGCTGCCGCTGTACCACATCTTCGGCTTGACCGTCTGTGCCTTGCTGACGATGCGTTGCGGTGGCATGGGTGTCCTGATTCCGAATCCGCGCGACATCTCCGGCATGATCGAGACGCTGCGCGGCTACGCGATCAATTCGTTTCCCGGCGTGAACACGATGTACAACGCGCTGCTCAACGACCCGGCGTTTGCCACCCTCGACTTCTCGAAGCTGGTGCAGAGCACGGGTGGTGGCATGGCGGTGCAGCAAGCGGTCGCGCAACGCTGGCAAGCGGCGACGGGTGTGCCGATTGTCGAAGGGTACGGGCTGTCGGAGACCTCGCCATGCGCCACCACCAACCTGCCCACGGCCACGTCGTTCAGCGGCACGGTCGGCTTGCCGCTGCCGTCCACGGAGATATCGATTCGCGACGACGCCGGCAACGAGTTGCCGCTCGGCCAGCCCGGTGAAATCTGCATTCGCGGTCCGCAGGTGATGGCCGGCTACTGGAATCGCCCCGACGAAACCGCGCGCGCCATGACGCCGGATGGCTTCTTCAAATCGGGCGACGTCGGGGTGATGGACGAAGCCGGCTTCGTGAAGATCGTCGATCGCAAGAAGGACATGATTCTGGTGTCGGGCTTCAACGTCTACCCGAATGAGATCGAGGACGTGGTGGCCAGACATCCGGGCGTGTTCGAAGTGGTTGCGGTCGGTGTGCCGGACGAACTGGCGGGCGAAGTGGTCAAGCTCTTCATCGTCAAGCGCGATCCAGATCTGACTGAAACGGACATTTTCGCTTTCTGCAAGGAACAGCTCACCGGTTACAAGCGGCCCAGGTTCATTGCGTTTCGCACGGAGTTGCCGAAGACCAACGTCGGCAAGATCTTGCGGCGCATGTTGCGCGACGAGGCGCGCAAATCCACCTGACAGCGCGGTTGCGCAAGCGCCCGACGGGCCGGTGAACCCGTCGGGCTGCCAGCAATGTTGAGCGATTCCGGGTACATTTACGTCCTCGACATCAAGCAACGGGGAGTACACGATGCGCCTTCTACACACCATGCTCCGGGTGGGCAACCTGGACCGTTCCATCAAGTTCTACACCGAATTGCTCGGCATGAAATTGCTGCGCCGCCACGACTATCCGGAAGGCAAGTTCACGCTGGCCTTCGTCGGCTATGAGGACGAGAGCGACGGCACCGTCCTCGAACTCACGCACAACTGGGACACCGAATCGTACGATCTCGGCACCGGCTTCGGCCACCTTGCCGTGGAGGTCGAAGACGCCTACGCCGCCTGCGACAAGATCAAGGCGCAAGGCGGTACGGTTGTACGCGAGGCAGGTCCGATGAAGCACGGCACCACCGTGATCGCGTTCGTGACCGATCCGGACGGCTACAAGATCGAATTCATCCAGAAGAAAAAATAACCTTCGCGAGCGCGGTGCGCGCTGCGATGGTTTTCGCCGGCGGCAATCACGGACATGAGCGATGAGTGACGCGAATCCCTACTTCGAAGAAATCCAGGCCGTCAACGCCGAGGTTGAGGCGTGGTACAGCGGCGCGGCGCAAGCGGGTGCGCTCGATCGTTTGATGGCGCATTTTGCGCCGCATTTCTCGATGATCCTGCCGAACGGTGGAACGCTGGACTGGCCGACGCTGCGCGAGATTTTCGCGCAGCATGGCGGGCAGCGGCCGGACTTCGCCATCCAGATCACCGACAGCACAATCGTTACGCAGTATCCGGGCGGCGCGGTCGTGACGTATCACGAACGGCAGTCGGACGGTGAGGCGCGTCGCAATCTGCGGCGCTCCACTGCGGTGCTGGAAATGGACGCGCACGGCAAGGTGCAGTGGCGGCATCTGCAGGAAACCTTCTGCACGGAGTGAGCGGCATGGCGAAAAAAAGCGTCTTTTCACAAGACGCTTTTTTTGCTTCATGCACCGCTTTGGCCTCACAAGGTCGGCAACAACTCGGGCGGATGATGCTTGAGCGTCTGCCGCGCTTCGCGGAATTCCGGAAAGATCGATTCGACCGTCTGCCAGAAACGCGGGCTGTGATTCATCTCGCGCAGATGTGCGAGTTCGTGCGCGACGACGTAATCGATGATCGACAGCGGGAAGTGAATCAGCCGCCAGTTGAGGCGGATCTTGCCGTCGCTCGAACAACTGCCCCAACGCGTGGCCGCTGACGACAGCGCATAGGCGCGATAATTCACCCCCAGCTTCTCCGCGTAAATCGCTAGGCGCTCACCGAACAGGCGCTTGGCTTCGCCTTGCAGCCAACCCTGCACGCGATCCTTGATCTGCTGCGGATCGGCTTGCAGCGGCAACGGCAGGGCGAGTGCGGCTTGTGCGGCATCGAACGCGAGCGTGCCGCGCGGCGCGCCCAGTGTGACGCGGACCGGCTGGCCGAGATACGGCACCTGGGCGCCGTCCTTCCAGTCGACGCGCGGCAGCGCGCGCTGCTCGACACGGGTTTGCCATTCGATCAGCTTCGTGAAGATCCAGCGCTGCTTCTCGCTGATGGCGGTCTCGATGTCCGCCAGCGTGACCCAACGTGGTGCGGTGATCATCAGCCCGCTGCTGTCGATCGCAAAACCGATCGAGCGGCGTGACGAACGTTTGAGCTGGTAATGAAGGGTTTGCGTGCCGAGCGTCAGGCTGCGCAATTTCGAGCCGTCGGGCGCGCGGGCCGCGTCCGGCTTCTGCGATGAAGGCGGCGTGGACGGCGGGATTGCCGGCTCGGCGAAGAGCGGCAGATCGAGTTGCCGGCTATCGAGCGCCGCAGCGGGCTGCGGCGTAGGAGACTTCTGCATCGGTTTTCGGCTTCGCGCAATACGCGCTGGCGTAACAACGCCAGCGAGGTCGTGGGCGCGTCAGATTCGGGCGGCGGCGGGCGTGCTATCCGCAGCACGATAGGCGGCAGGATCAATGCGACGCATCTCGGCTTCGATCCACGTTTCGACGCGCGTGTTCACTTCATCGGGTGTGAGCCCCTTCGTGTCGATCGGCTTGCCGATCGACACTGTGACTATACCCGCATATTTGAGAAACGAGTTGCGCGGCCATACGCGCCCTGCGTTGTGCGCGATCGGCACCACGGGCGCACCGGTGGCCACGGCGAAGCGCGCGCCGCCGGTTTTGTACTTGCCCTGCGTGCCGGTGCGTGTGCGGGTACCTTCCGGAAACATGATGACCCAGGCGCCTTCTTCCATGCGCGCCTTGCCTTGCTTGATGACGGATTCGAACGCGTACTTGCCGTCCTTGCGGTTGATGTGGACCATCTTCAGCAAGCCGAGCGCCCAGCCGAAAAACGGCACGTACAGCAGTTCGCGCTTGAACACGTAGCACAGCGGCCGCGGCATCAGGGCGGGGAACGCGAGCGTCTCCCAGGCCGATTGGTGTTTGGAGAGCAGCACGGCCGGGCCGTCAGGCAGATTCTCGAAACCTTCGATGCGGTAGTCGATGCCGTTGAGCCGGCGCACCACCGCGAGTGTCGATGAACACCAGCCGGCCGCCATCCAGTAGCGGCGTTCGGCGCGCATGAAGGGGAAGGCGAGGAAGCAGGCGATCGCGTAGGGGATCGTGTAGACCACCAGGTAGATCAGCAGCAACAGCGAACGGAGGAAGCGCATCGGCGGGGGAGGTCAGGGTTAAGGACGCGCGCGGGCCGCGTCAATCTTGTTCTGTGGAGAGAAAGTCGAGCGCGAAGGCGCGCAGGTCGTCGTGGACCTTGGTGCCTTCAGGCAGGCCGCCCGCGGCGAGCGTCTTGCGGCCCTTGCCGGTCAACACCAGATGCGCCGGGAAGCCGAGCGCCGCACCTGCCTGCAGGTCGCGCAGCGAGTCGCCCACCAGCGGTGTCTTGTACGGATCCGCTTCGAAACGCTCGACGATCATCTTCAGCATGCCGGGCTTCGGCTTGCGACACTCGCAGTGATCTTCGGCCGTGTGCGGGCAGAAGAACACGGCGTCGATGCGGCCGCCGACTGCCGCGACCATGCGGTGCATCTTCAGATGCATCGCGTTGAGCGCGTTCATGTCGAACAGACCACGCCCGATGCCCGACTGGTTCGTCGCGATCGCGACGCGATAGCCGGCCTGATTCAGCCGCGCGATCGCCTCGAGACTGCCGGGCAGCGCGACCCACTCGTCCGGCGACTTGATGAACGCGTCGGAGTCGACGTTGATCACGCCGTCGCGGTCGAGGACAACGACTTTTTTGGGAGGTGTCGGCATGGTTCGTCGGTTTGGTGGGGCGCTTGTTTGAGTCGCTGATTCTGGATGAGCTTACGCGGCTAGTCTGGAGATGTCCGCGACGCAGTTCATCTGCTGATGCAGTGCGCCGAGCAAGGCCAGACGGTTCGCGCGCAACGCCGGATCTTCGGCGTTGACCATCACGTCGTTGAAGAACGTGTCGACCGGTTCGCGCAACGCAGCCAGCGCGGTCAGCGCGCCTGTGTAGTCGTGCGCGGACAGTTGCGACTGGACGCGCGGCGCCACCTGTTCGAGCTGCGCGTAAAGCGCTTTTTCTGCCGCTTCGATCAGCAAGGCGGGTTGCACGCCGCCCACCGGTGCGCCATCCGATTTCTTCAGGATGTTCGAAATGCGCTTGTTCGCCGCGGCGAGCGAGGCCGCTTCGCTGAGCGCCGAGAATTCGCGCACGGCATCGAGACGCGCGACGATGTCGTTCAGGCGCGTGGGGTTCAGCGCCAGCACGGCGTCGATTTCACCTGCGGAATAGCCGCGCTCGCGCAGCAGACCGCGCAGGCGGTCCATGCAGAATTCGTAGATGGCCTGGGTCGAATCGGCGACGTTCGGTACCGCAGCGAATTGCGCGTAAGCGGTGCGCAGCAGTTCGACGAGGTCGACCGGCAACTGCTTTTCCACGAGGATCCGCAGCACGCCGAGCGCATGACGCCGCAGTGCGAACGGATCTTTCTCGCCGGTCGGTTGCAGACCGATGCCCCAGATGCCTACCAGCGTTTCGAGCTTGTCGGCCAGTGCGACGACGGTGCCGGTTGCCGTGACCGGCAAGGCATCGCCGGAGAAGCGCGGCTGATAGTGTTCCGTGCACGCCAGCGCAACTTCTTCCGGCTCGCCGTCGTGGCGCGCGTAGTACGTGCCCATCGTGCCTTGCAGCTCGGGGAATTCGCCGACCATGTCGGTGATCAGGTCGGCCTTGGCCAGCAGCGCGGCGCGCCTGGCGAGCGCGACATCTGCGCCCAGCAGCGCGGCAATCGCCCCGGCCAGCGCTTCGACACGTTCGACGCGTTGCAGCGCCGAGCCGAGCTTGTTGTGATACACGACGTTCGCGAGCAGCGGCACGCGTTCGGCGAGCGGCTTCTTCTTGTCCTGCTCGAAGAAGAACTTTGCGTCGGCCAGACGTGGGCGCACCACGCGCTCGTTGCCTTCGACGATATCGCCCGGCGTTGCCGTCTCGATGTTCGAGACGATCAGGAAGCGCGAGCGCAGCTTGCCGGCGGCGTCGGTTAGCGCGAAGTATTTCTGGTTGGTCTGCATCGTCAGGATCAGACATTCCTGCGGTACTTGCAGGAACTCGTCCTCGAAGCGGCAGGTGTAGACCACCGGCCATTCGACCAGCGAAGTCACCTCGTCGAGCAGCGCTTCAGGCATCACCACCTGGTCGCCCTCAGCCTGCGCGAGCAGATGCGAGCGAATGGTTTCCTTGCGGTCCGCGAAGCTCGCCACCACACGGCCCTTGTGACGCAGCGTCTCAGCGTAGCTGTCGGCGTGCTGGATCTGCACGAAGCCTTCGGAGAGGAAGCGATGGCCGAGCGTGGTGTCGTCCGCGTCGATGCCGAGCGCGGAGACCGGCACGATCTGTTCGCCGTGCAAGGCGGTCAGGCGCTGCGCCGGACGCACGAACTGGATGTTGGTGCCGTCCGGACGCTGGTACGTCATGACCTTTGGAATGGGCAGCTTCGCGACTTTCAGCGTTTCGTCGAGCGCGGCTTGCAGGCCTTCCACGAGCGTCGCGCCCGGTGCGGCGTAGCGCAGGAAGAAGGCGTCGGCCTTGCCGTCGGAGGCACGTTCGAGATCGCTCACCTGGAAGTCAGGAAAGCCGAGCGCGGCGAGTTTCTTGGCGAGCGGCGCGGTGGGCTGGCCGTCTTTGTCCAGCGCGACCGAAACCGGAAGCACTTTTTCGCGCACGTGCTTTTCCGGCGCGACGCTGCGCACATTCTTGATGGTGACCGCGAGACGGCGCGGCGTGGCGTAGCGTTCGAACGACAGCTCGCCTTCGATCAGGTCGCGCGCCGCGAGGTGCTGGGCGATACCTTCGGCGAAAGCGTCGCCGAGACGCGCGAGCGCCTTGGGCGGCAATTCCTCGGTCAGCAGTTCGACGAGGAGGGTGGCGTGTTGGGGATGAGTCATCTGTTCGTGTTCTCGTCAGTCCGGGTCGATCTTGCGTTCGACTTTGAGCGGCGGCGCCCAGGCGGGCATCGCGGCGTCCTGTTCGTCGGTCGTGAGGCCGGGCACACCGTGGACCGGATTGCCGAGCATCGGGAAGCCGAGCTTCTCGCGCGATTCGTAGTAAGCCTGCGCCACCTGGCGCGACAGGTTACGAATGCGGCCGATATACGCCGCACGTTCCGTCACCGAGATTGCGCCGCGCGCGTCCAGCAGGTTGAACGTGTGGCCGGCCTTCAGCACCAGTTCGTAGGCCGGCAGCGCGAGCGGCACTTCCATCATGCGCTTCGCTTCGGCTTCGTAGCTGTTGAACATTGAGAACAGCAGTTCGGTGTTGGCGTACTCGAAGTTGTAGGTGGACTGCTCGACTTCGTTCTGGTGATACACGTCGCCGTACGACAGGCGGCGCAGTTCAGGACCGTTCGGGCCTTGCTCTTCCCACTCCGTCCAGACCAGGTCGTAGACGTTCTCGACCTTCTGCAGGTACATGGCGAGACGCTCGAGCCCGTAAGTGATTTCGCCGAGCACGGGCTTGCAGTCCAGACCGCCCACTTGCTGGAAGTAGGTGAACTGGGTGACTTCCATGCCGTTCAGCCAGACTTCCCAGCCGAGACCCCAGGCGCCGAGCGTGGGGTTTTCCCAGTCGTCTTCCACGAAGCGCACGTCGTTCTGCTTCAGGTCGAAACCGAGCGCTTCGAGCGAGCCGAGGTACAGGTCGAGGATGTTTTCCGGCGCCGGCTTCAACACCACCTGGTACTGGTAGTAGTGCTGCAGACGGTTCGGGTTCTCGCCATAGCGGCCGTCCTTGGGGCGGCGCGACGGCTGCACGTAGGCGGCGCGCCACGGCTCGGGGCCGATCGCGCGCAGGAACGTGTGGACGTGGGAGGTCCCTGCGCCGACTTCCATATCGATAGGCTGGAGCAGCGCGCAACCCTGCTTGTCCCAATAGGATTGCAGCGTCAGGATGATTTGCTGAAACGTGAGCATGAAGTGCCTTTCGGGCATGGAGGCCGCGCCGCGGGCGCCGGGGCGCGCGAGGTGGCCGTGGAGCAAAGTGCTAAACCTTGGATTTTAACGGAAAGGGGGCGAGAGGAGGATTTTTGGGGGCCGGGTGGGTTGGGGACGGCTTGGCTTGTTGGGCTTGCGGCCTTCTGGCGGCGGTCGGGAATCTCCTACGCAATCTCAGCGCAGACCGATAGCGCCCCGTTTCGATAGTCGATATCTTTCTAAAACATTCAGTAAACCTTACTGTTTTTTGTTGGGGATGATGTCGATGGCCGTTCTGTACGCCCGGAAGCGGGTTGATGTTGCTGGGTCGCTCGGTGAGCCTGTGGCCGTTATCGGGCGCGTGGCCGGTGGATTCGCTGCGGTGTGCGTGCTGCTGTTTTCTTCGCTCTCCCATGCTGACGACATCACTTATGGCTACGACGCCGTGGGGCGTCTGACCTTGGTGACGGTGTCGGGCAACACCGCGTATTACGACTACGACGCGGCCGGCAATATCACCGCGATTCGCCGGCAGGAGAGTGTCGCTGCCACGCGTGCGGATGATGCGTCGAATGCCACCGCCAGCCAGGCCGCTGCGCGTTGAGCCGGCTGGCCCGCGTGTTTCTTTCCCGCATCTGATCTGTCAGGTTTTCCATGCGAACTGTTCACGTTGCTGCCGCGCGGCGGCAGTCCCTGCAGCGTCCGTTCCTGCTGCTGCTGTTTGTCTTGCTGTCGTGGTTTGTCGCACCGCACGCGCATGCCGTCGACTGCCCGTCGAAGTACATTGCTGCGGGCGCTTATCCCGCCGATCCGGCGTGCCCGCTTAAGGCATCGACGGCCGATTTCGGCGGAATGGGCGGGTACGTCTGCGGTGACCCCGGTGAGATCGCGTCGTACTGCAGCGGGCCGTCCGCCGGCGCGACGGTTGAACCGGTCTCGCCGGATGAGAGCGTGGTCATCGACGGTGATGGCGTGGACGGCAACGCCGGCGGCGCGGGCGGCTGCGGTGGCGGCGATGCGACGGCGGGTTGCGGCAGCAGCACGTCGGGCGGGGATCCGGTCCGGCTGTACACAGGCCAGTTCCACCTCGTTGCCCATGACCTGCATGTTGCGGATCCGGCAGGCGCGCTCGATCTCGCACGGGTCTACCGCAGCAGCGCCTATGACACCTCGGGCAGACCGATGGCGGGTGCCTTCGGCATCGGATCGACGTTTAACTACGACAGCTACCTGACGGTGGCCGCTGCGGATGCCAATGGGGCGCGGCAGCGCATCGATATGTATCTGCCGGGCGGGATCCGCGTGCCGTTCACCTTGCGTGCGGGCACGAGTACTACATGGGACGACCTGACGAGCCCCGGCGACTACTATCGCGCCAGCATCACCGGCAGTGGCACCACGAAAGTGCTCACGCTGCGCGATGGTCGCGTGCGGCAGTTCACGATGATCGCCGGCCTGTACCGCCTGACCCGTGTGCAGGACCGCAACGGCAACACGGTGGTGATCGCCCGCGACAGCAGGACGGGCGCGGTCACGGGCATCACCAGCCCAGGCGGGCGCGCACTGGCATTTACGTCCATCACGGGTAGCCGCGGCACGCCGCTGGTGTCGCGCGTGACCGATCCGCTGAACCGGCAGGTCGCCTATCAGTACGACAGTCAGGACCGTCTCACCCAGATGACCGACGCCGGTGGTGGCGTATGGAAGTACGGCTGGGACACGAAGAGCCGTCTCGTCAGCGTGACGGACCCGGAAGGCAACCCGCAGGTGGTCAACACCTACGACGACAGCGACCGGGTGGTGACGCAGACGCTGGCTGACGGCAGCACGTTCGCGATGGCGTACACGGTCACGGGCGGCAAGGTCACCCAGACGGAAGTGACGGACCGGCGCGGCAGCGTGCGCCGTCTGGAGTTCGATGCGAACGGGCGGGTGGTGCGCAACACGTACCCGGCCGGTCAGCCGATCCAGCAGGTGCAGACCTTCACGTACGACGCGAATGGCCGTACGACGAACCTCACGTCGATGGACCGCCAGTACACCTACGGCTACGACGCGAACGGTAACCGGATCAGCGAGGCGGACCAGTCCGGCACGCTGGTTACGCGCAGCTTCGACAGCTACAGCCAGTTGCTCACCGAAGCGCAGGCGGGCGACGCACAGCGTGGTGTGAGCACCGTCTATACGTACGACGCGAAGGGCAACCTGCTGACGGCGACTGACCGTGCCGGCAACCGCACGACGTTCACGAATGACAGCCAGGGCCGCCCGCTGACGGTGACCGATGCGCTCAGGGGCGTGACGAAGTACGCCTACGCCGGGCCGGATCTGGCGAGCGTCACCGACCCGCTGAACCGGACCACGCAGTTCACGACCGATGCGGCAGGCCGGGTGACGGCGGTACAGGACCCGCTGGGTAACACGACGCGCCGCACGCTCGACGCGCTGGACCGTACCACCGACGTCACCGACGCACTGGGCGGTGTGACCCGCTTCACGTGGGACCGCAATGGGCACCTGCTTGCCGGGGCCGATCCGAAGGGCGTCACGACGCGCTACACCTATAACGCGATCGGGCGCCCGGTGAGCAAAAGCGATCCACTGGGCCACAGCGAGACCTACACGTGGAACAGCGCCGGAGAACTGGCGACGGTGACCGACCGCAAGGGGCAGGTGAGGACGTACATCTACGATGCGGCGGGCCAGCTGGCGGCGGTCTACTTCTCCAGCAGTGCGGGTGCGAAGCCGAACCGCTCGTGGAGCTACGGCAGGGATGCGTCCGGCCGGCTGCAACTGGGTACGGACGCGGGCGACGGCCAGGCCCCCACGGCGACGTACCGCTACTACGACAGCGTGACGGGCTACCTCAACGGCTGGTTCGACCACGCGAGCCAGCAGGGCACGGTGTGGCTGCGCTATGCGCCGGACAGCCGCGACCTGTCGCGCATGGAGATGAGCGATGCGACGGTGGACTACAGCCGCGATGCGGAACACCGGGTCACGCAGATCCAGTACCAGCTCAACCACGACGTGCGCACGTTCAGCTACGGCTACGACGCGCTCGGGCGGCGCAGTCACGCGACGCTGGCCAATGGCATCACGGCGGACTACGCGTGGGATGCGGCCAGCCAGCTGACGGGCATCACGTACAGGCGCGCGGACGGCAGCGTGCTGGGCGAGCTGACGTATGGCTACGACGCGGCGGGGCGTCGCACGAGGGCAGGCGGGAGCCTGGCGAAGGTGGACCTGCCGCAGGCGGTGAGCGACGCGCAGTACAACGGCGCGAACCAGCTCACGCGCTGGGCGGGCATGGCCTACACCTACGACCCGAACGGCAGTCTCGCGAGCGACGGGGCGAACCAGTACAGCTGGAACGCGCAGGGCCTGCTGGGACAGATCAGCGGTGCGGTGACGGCAAGCTTCAGCTATGACATGTCCGGGCGTCGCCGGGACCAGACGGTCAATGGTCACAGGATGCAGTCGTTCTGGATTGGCGACGAGCTGAGCTTCACGATTCCGGATAACGACTGGTCAAGGCGGATTCGCGTGTTCTCGCCGTACCCGGAGGGTGGACTGGATGAGCTGACGTACCGGCGGGTTGGGGATGATGCGGGTGGGGATCGCTATGTGCTGCGCGATGCGAATAACAATGTGATTGCGCTGACCGATGCGAACCAGCAGAGCCAGACGCAGTACAGGTACCAGTCGTACGGGGTGACGACGCTGGCGGGTGCCGCGGATGTGAATTCGCAGCAGTACACCGGGCGGGAGAATGATGGGACGGGGGTGTATTACTATCGGAGCCGGTACTACAGTCCGCAAACCGGGAGATTCATCAGTGAAGACCCGACCGGCTGGGCGAGTGGGCAGACGAACGCGTATGCTTACGTCAACGGCAATCCGGTTCAGTTGTCTGATCCGTTCGGATTGCAGGGGGTGCCGTTCCCATACACGCCGGTTCCCGGAGCGGTGCCGGGCGGGGGCGGACAGGATGTGCCTCCCGGAGTCGCGAAGCCATGGGGGCCACGGGGCCTCAACGACTGGTGGAACAACACCTTTGGTCCGATATTTAGCCGGCCAGATGGTGCCATTGATGCTATTCGTGGTGCCAAGGATTGGGGGCGCAAGAACGGAGTTAATCCTAATGAAGCTGTCGACAGATTTCACGACATAAAGAAGGGTAACCGCAATCGTCCCGGCTCCAAAGCAAAAGACGATTGCTCGGTGAATCCGGATACCGGGGAGGTGTTTGACGGTACGGGTGAGCACATTGGAGATTTAGGCGATGGGCATTAATTCGTGAGAAATATTTGATGCGTATGTTTCTGACTTTGCGTATCCGAGGGGACCACCTAAATCCAGACGAAGTTACACGGATTCTCGGTGTGTCTCCCCATGCGTCGTGGCGCAAAGGTGACAGGCACGTCACTCGCTCAAATAAGGAGGTGGTCAGAAGGTACGGTGTTTGGGATTGGGCAAGCAAAGACGAGTCCGAAGCGCTAACTGTCGATGGTCACGTGGCGCGCCTGAGGAGTACCTTCCAGCATGCCATTGAACGCCTCCCGCAGTTGCCTGATGTAGAAAGTGCATGGATTGATTTGCATGTCGTAGTGGGGGATGAGGATGAGGCTGTTTCGAACCTTTCGTTCCTGATGGGTACCGAAGCGATATCCACTCTATCGGGCATTGGGCTGCCCATGGAGGTGACGGTCGACATTCTGCCTCCGCGGGAGGAGATGCTGGAGGCCAAGGCGGTCTAAGAATCGCTGGCGCGCGTCAATCCGGCATGACTGGGGGCGTAAGGAGAATGGCGATCCCTCGCGCGGAGATCCCGTCCCTATTCATGGTCCGTGGCAACCGAAATGATGGACGGAAAAATGGATATCGGTAATGTTTCCTACAACGACTTCTCCCTGCACGATGCAGAAATAGTCTCAATTGGCATGGATCGAGGTACCTCGGTATACAGGATCGGCTTGTTGCGTGTGACGGGACAACTTTGCACAGTCGAGTTATTCGGCGTTAAAGCATTTCGCGCCGAAGACTTCGTGTTGCAAAACGTAGTAAGCCGAGTGCTAAGGTCCACCGCACGACAATTTTCGACGGAGGAGATCGATTACTGGGTGACTTGGGCTACCAGCTTTTCCGACACCGACTCCTGGTTGAAACCTGACTCTAAACACCATTGGTTAGCGGACTTCAATGATGGGAGGCTGGAGCTAGTTCTTTTCGAGCCATCGATCGGGGCGCAGATTGCCGTGGTCTGCAATCGGCTGCTATTTCGACCGTCCGCGTCTGAACACGCTCGGGCAGATAGCGCCTAGTCCAGAAGGACTCCAAAGCGCTGCCCCTCGAATTGGTGGATTTGGAGTTTGGGCTACCTATGGTCAATCGAGGAGCGTGGGTACGTTCCGCCAAATGCAACTACGACGCGGTCGCCCAACTGTGGACAGTGACACGCTGTTGCAGTACCGATGTATTACTATCGGAACCGGTATTACAGTCCGCAAACCGGGCGGTTCATCAGCGAGGATCCGGTTGGCTGGGCGAGTGGGCAGACGAATGCGTATGCCTATGTGGGTGGGAACCCGGTTTCGTTAACAGATCCTTTGGGATTCTGGAGCGTTAGCGTTGGTGGCTATGTGGGGATCGGCGGACAGGTTACTGTCTACGGAGATGGTTCGACGATCACGGGATATGGGGGGCGCGGCGGCTTTGGTTTGGGTGGGGGAGTCAGTTATGACCCCGATGGCGCCGTTCCTAGCCAAAGCGCTATCGGATCATCCGTGACTGTTGGTGGTTTTGCGGAGGCCGATGCTAACTGGGGGCCCATTACTGGAAGTGGTACCTATTCTCGCGGTATGGAAGTCAGCCAGTCCGGTTCCTCAGGTCTTCCGGGATTCGGCTGGAAACCCTATCGAGGGTTGGGCGGCAGTGTTACCGGTAGTTTCCCGGGTGATAGCTTTAAGGGTTCTGCCTGTGCAGCAGTTGGCATTGAGGTGACCACGACTCGTGGAAAATAAATTGAGGATCTGGCCAGTGATCAAGCTGGTGGCTTTATCGGGGGCTTTGAGTGCAGGACTGTTTGCGTCACCACTTGATACCTTCTCGATTGAAGTCCGGATGTTTATTGGTCTAGTGGGGGTGGCGATGGGAGGGCTTGGTTCCTTGGGCTTTCTACTGTTGCACCATCTTGTTTGGCCGAAAGCGAGAAAATGGAAAGTGCCTGCATGGTCTAACGGCGTGCTCTCGCCATGGCAGTGGGTACACTTTTTTGCAATGACCATTCTGTCAATGAGCGTAGGGGAGTGGTTTGCCTTTTTCCTCAAATACGGATGGTACGAATCCACACAATCCTACATATTCTTCGGAATGGGGTTAGGAATGTGGGTAGGCGTTCGACTCGGAATATTGATCTTTAGGTCGAGGGTGCCTGTGCCTCCCTGACGAAAATATCTGCATAGGGTTCGTAGTGCTGACGCTCGCGTAACTGGAGATGCGCTGAGGCGCTACTTGGCAGGTAAGTACACTCAGCCAGCGCGACTACGATGCGAGGTGGCCTTTCGTTTGGCCTCCCTTACTCGAATCGAGTGAAGAGTTCGCGTTAGTCGCGGCCGGAATTCGACATTGGTAGCATTCAGTGAATGCCGATACGACGTGACCGCTGAATCGCCAACGATGGCGTGCCGCTGCAGTACCGATGCATTACTTTCAGAACCGGTACTACAGTCCGAGCATCGGCAGGTTCATCAGCGAAGCCCCCTAGGTTGGGCGAGTGGGCAGACGAATGCGTATGCTTACGTGGCTGGGAGTCCAGTCAGCCGGAAAGATCCGCTTGGGTTGGCGGGCATCATCCCGGACCCAAACGGTGTCGTTCCTGGAGGGCCTTGGACGCCAAACCCGCAGGCGCCACGGCCTGGCAACTCCCTTGGTCGGAAGCAATCGTCGGGACAGAGGGCACCGTGCCAGTTTGTTCCCAGCGAAGAAAATGGCGGACCACGAGGGTCAAGGGGATACTGGAAGACGCTAACACCCCGGCCCGGCGAGCAAAAGACCGGTTGGATCCGTTGCGATCTCAGCGGGAAGCCGATAACACCGGATGAGGCTTATCCTGGTCCAAGAACCGCTACGCCTTTAGAACCAACGATCGAAGGACCGATTGAGCCAATCGAACCGATAGTTGATATACCTTTCATACCGTGAATCAACTGATCGGCGTGCTTGCCATGGACTCACCTATAACCTACGAGCAACCAGATGACAGAGAGGCTTTCGAAACTCTGTTTTTGAGCTTTACCCAGGCGCTCCAAGTGTTGTCACATGATGCGGCAACACAATGCGAGGAGATGGGTAATTACAACGCACCTTGGGAAATTCAACACGATGTGCAAGATGGTTGTTTTTTACTACTGCGATCGCCAGAAACTCATTTGACAGGGGAGCAGAGCGAGGCACTCCGCGACCTGACGGAGGCATTGGAAGATCTTCCCCGGGAAGCCGTGGCACCGACTGGGATGACGACGACAAACCACGAGGGGTGCCTAACTGCAATGAGACACCCCGCTTGGATTTCGCTACGAGAGAGAGCGGTACCACTATTGCAGTTGCTTGTTCCGTTGATACAGAAAAATGCTGCCTACTTTAAAGGTCAGTGATTGATCTAGTTAAAGGGCAACCGCAATCGTCCCGGCTCCAAAGCGAAGGACGATTGCTCGGTGAACCCAGATGCAGGCGATGTGTTCGACAGTACGGGCGAGCACATTGGGGATGTAGGCGACGGGCATTAACTCGTGAAAAGTATTTAATGCGTATCCGAGGAGTCCACCTGAATCCAGACGAAGTCACACGGATTCTAGGTGCGTCTCCCCATGCGTCGTGGCGCAAAGGTGACAGGTAGATGTGTATGGTTTACGACCGCACAGCTTGTTTCGAGATGCGAAGCAATTCAAAATCTCCTCCACGAACAGGTTACCAATCGGAGGCAGCGAAACGTGGAAGCGGCTAGAACTATCAGAGTTGGATATCGTGCAGGATATTGGGTCGCGGAATGGGAGGGCGGAACAGATGCATGGATGGGTGAGCTAACTCAACGCTGTCCGCAGTTGGTAATAGGACGGTATATCGTCGTAGCGAGTTGCGATAGCGGGCCATACACGCCAACCAGCGATAAGGTTGGAGCCGGATGGCGCAGGTTCGGCGCGCTCGCGTATAGCCCGAAGGTGCAGTCTGTCATCGAGCTTCCGACTCCGGGATTTGATGAATGGTACGTCTACGACCGGAACCAGGAGTTTGTACCTCACGAAAATTTCGTCAACACATGGGGATTTAGCGTGCTTAGTTCGGAACGTGAGCGCACGAAGGCTTTCTGGGATCAGGTCATAAGGCTCGAACCTCTGCATGTACTCGGAGCCGGTTCCCCAACATTGTTTCTGGTTACTCGCGATGAGGTGTTATTCAGAGCCATGACAGACGCGACTCGACACGACGGGGGCGCACATTAATGTGTGCGAATGCATGTTACGCAGATGCTGGAGTTCCCAATCTCTGATGCCTCTGTACACATATATTGTAAATTTCAAGAGCGAATCGTACGTCGCTCAAGGACGGTTCAGCAACGTCACCGGCTTCTTCGGTACTTTGATGAAGGACGTGCCTGAAAGGTCGTTCCCAATGCTGGCCTCAGCGTTGAAATCTGACATATGCAAGGAGATAGCGTATGGTCAATTCGTCGAAGTTCCGAACCGAAGAAACGTGTGGTGCAAAAAGGTCGACGTGAACGGAAGTGTGCTGACCGTGTACGCCGTCTATACATCCTCGTAGTTCGTGGCCATTTCGTTCCAAACGACCTTGCCTTGCAAAAATATTTATCAAGAGAAGAATTCTCCTCAGCCCTCAAACGAGGTCACGGCCGCGCCTTCTTGCACGTACAAAACTTCGGCCTGGCCGAAGTCGCGGATCTTGTTCTCGCAGCATGCCTGAAGAACCCCGCGTACGACCGGCAATGCGAGTCGAGTCGGGCGCCGTGGCTCTTTAGCATGTTCAAGGGACGCGAGGAGTATCCCGTGTTCGCCTCGGCAATCCTGTCCGCGTTTCGCCAGGAAACGGACAACAACGATATCGAACATCTTTGCGAATTGACCGCGCAACTAGCCATACATGGTGACGAGATCGCAGCCAATGCACTTCGACATCGCGTACTCGATCAGTCGTTTGTGCTTGAGGGCGATCAGTTCGGTTGCAACGCACTTGTTTTGTTGGACGGTGTCGATGCCGTTGTGGAACTGGCGCGACGTTTTGGACGGTCGTTGCTTGAGAGTTCCGAGGAGAGGTTGCCGTTTTCATATCACCTTGCGGGTGAATCGGGTCTTCGAGAATCGGCAGATGCTGTGCTTGAGCAACTCGCGGTATCCGATGAAGCAATCAGCGCTTTCTGGAACAGTGAGCAGTCGTGGGAGCGTGAGTTTCAGACAGACAAGGTGCCTCTGCGCGACGAGGAGCGAAGGGAGAGTTCGCGTCGCGAGCTTCCACTCGAGAAAATACTCGCTGACGCGGCAGCGGGCGTCGGTGACACGTCATTCAAATACACGCGCTTCGGCAAATACGCGACTGTGGACGAACTGAAAGTAGTCTGGCTTCGTTTGATCAACGAAAGCGATGAGAAGGTCTGCTTGCGACTGCTGTGGGTTTTCCGCGCAGCAATGCTACCGGAATTGCATCCTGCGATATGGAAGCTGGCGGAATCAGATCACGACAAGGTTCGCGCCGCAGCAATTACTGCACTTGCACAGTGCCACGATCCGAGCGTGGGCAATTTCGCGCGCGCGGCCCTGCGTTCTGCGCGATCCGCGAAGGCCGTATCGGACGGTATGGAAACGCTCGTAAAACACTATCGCAATGAAGACGCCTTTCTCGTGAGATCTGCGTTGTCAGGCATTTCCGCGAGTGATGGCGAGGCTCATGCGATCGGTTTCAGCATTGCGAGAATGTGCCGTGAGAACGAGTCTTGCGATCTCCTGGAAGCGCTCATTTGGGATTATGAAAATAATCCTTGTACGCTGTGCCGATGTGGAACGGTAAGCATGATGAGCGAAAGAGGCGTGCTGGCGCCTGCAATCATTTCGGAGTGCTTGCACGACGCGGACCCGGACATTCGGAAACTGGCTCAGGAAGCGGCGTCGAGCTGAAAGGCGTATCAGGACGTGCCTCTCCCAGCCAGGAACGGGGGTGTAGGGGCGGGTCCACCCCGCGCTGTTTTCCGCGTTGTTCCATCGGGCCTATCTCGCAAGGCCGTCTACCCACCCCTCTTCCCCCGCCGTCCCCCCGGCCCAAACGCAAACCCAAACGCCAGCAAAAACAGCGAAACAGCCAGCACCGTATTATTCCCACTGCTCACATACGGCGTCTTCCCCGAGGTCCCTTGCACGGTGACATCAATCGCCCCTACCGTATAAGGCGCAAGCCGCGCCAACACGTTCCCATGCGCGTCAATAGCAGCCGTAGTGCCGGTATTAGTCGCCCGCAGCATCGGCCGTCCGGTCTCGAGCGAGCGCATCCGCGCAATCTGCAGATGCTGGTCAAGAGCGATCGTGTCGCCAAACCACGCCAGATTAGTGGAATTAACCAACACCCCCGCCGGCGTATCGCTCTCACGAATCGATCTTGCAATCTCCTCGCCGAAAATATCCTCGTAGCAGATATCGACCGCCACCGGCTGGTTATGCACGAGGAACGGCTTCTGCACCGGCACCCCACGCGCCAGATCCCCGAGCGGAATATTCAGCATCGCCACGAACCAGTGAAAGCCCCAAGGCACGAACTCGCCAAACGGCACCAGATGATGCTTGTCGTAGCGGTACAACTCACGCGAGCCGGGCGTGATGCCGAACAGGCTATTGGTCACATCAGTCAGGTGACCATCAGGCGTAATCGTGCCGCCCAGCGCACCGAACAGAACCGACGTCCCGGTCGTATCCACAAAGTGACGAACAGCGATCGCAAACGGGTCCGGCAGCTCCTGGATGAGCACAGGAATCGCCGTCTCCGGCGTCACTACGAGATCGGCGGGCTTCGCCGTAATCATCTGCTGATATTCGTTGATGGCGGCGATCATGCCGGCCTGTTCGAATTTCATCTCCTGCTTGACGTTGCCTTGCAGGAGTCGCACGTTAAGCGGCGCATTGGCCGGAATCGTCCACGCAACCAAAGGCAGCAACATACCAGCCGCGATCAGAACAATCGCCACCATCCCCGCAGGCACGACACGAGCCACGCGCGTGGCGCCGTTACGCGCTTCCGCTGGCTCACGCAGACGCACCAGCGCCTGCACGATCAACGCCGCGACCAGCGCCAGCATCCAGCCCACGCCATACACACCGGCCACCGGCGCAAACCCCGCCAGCGGCCCGTCCACCTGCGCATAACCGCTCGCTAGCCACGGAAATCCAGTGAACACATAGCCCCGCAGCCATTCACTAACCGCCCACGCGCTGGCGAACGCAAACGCACCGTGCCACGTCGGAGAAAACGGCTTGTCGTCGAGCGTGCCGTTGCGTGCATGACCGGCGCAAAACGACCACACGCCCGCAGCCAACGCCGGATACACCGCGAGATACAACGTGAACAGCACCAGCGCCGCCCCCGCGAGCGGCGCTGCCATTCCGCCGTAGTCGTGCATGCTGACGTACAGCCACCACACGCCCGTGACGTAGTTGCCGAAGCCGAACGCACCACCCGTCAAGGCGGCGCTTTTCCAGCCGTTAGTGCGCGTGAGCCACGCAAAGAAAAACACAAAGATCGCCAGTTCGAGCCAACCGCCGTGCGGCGTCGGTGCGAACGAAAGCGTGTTCGCCGCACCGGCGATCAGTGCGACGAGGTAATGCCAGCGCGGCAAGGTCCGGCCCGGCGCTTGCGCGACGGCGGACGTCACGCTACGGCGCAGACGGGAAGTGATCGGGTCGGCCATTATTGCGCGGTCGGTGTTAAGGAAAGGGAAGAACTCAGGTCTGCACGTGCTGCGCTTCGCGCTCGCGCTGGCCCGCGAGCGGGTCGCGGCGCACCAGCAGCATGTGGATCTGCCGCGCGTCGCCGCGCAGGATCTCGAAGATCAGGTCGTCGATGCGCACCTTCTCGCCGCGATGCGGCACGCGCCCAAAATGATGCGTGACGAGCCCGCCGATGGTGTCGACTTCCTCGTCCGAATAGTGCGTGCCGAATGCTTCGTTGAACTGCTCGATTTCGGTCAGCGCACGCACGCGGTAGCGGCCGTCCGGCGAGGCGATGATGTTGCCGCTTTCTTCATCGAAATCGTACTCGTCCTCGATGTCGCCGACGATCTGCTCCAGCACGTCTTCTATCGTGATCAGACCCGCGACGCCGCCGTATTCGTCGACGACGATCGCGATGTGATTGTGGTTCACGCGAAAGTCGTGCAGCAGCACATTCAGGCGCTTGGACTCCGGAATGAACACGGCGGGGCGCAGCATGCCGCGCACGTCGAATTCCTCTTCTGCGTAATAGCGCAGCAGGTCTTTGGCGAGCAGCACGCCGATGATGTTGTCGCGATTGCCCTCGTAGACGGGATAGCGCGAGTGCGCCTTCTCCAGCACGTAAGGGATGAATTCCGCCGGCGTTTCCGCGATGTTGATCGCGTCCATCTGGGCGCGCGGAATCATGATGTCGCGGGCGCAGAGTTCGGAGACCTGGAAAACCCCTTCGATCATCGACAGCGAATCCGCGTCGATCAGGTTGCGCTCATGGGCGTCCTGCAGGATTTCCAGAAGTTCGCCGCGGGATTCGGGCTCGGGCGAGATGAAGTCGGTCAGACGCTCAAGCAGGGAGCGTTTTTCCTGTGGTTTGTCGCTAGTTCGGTGTCGACTGGGATACGTGTCGTTCATGGTGGTGCGCCCGGCAAGACTGGGCGCGCTGTTGCAGAGCATTAAGGATACACCACGCACATGGCAGGACCGTGTCCCGCCGGGCTCGCCGGCGAGTCAACGGCCACTTCGCATGGTCGGGGGCTTGGGTCAATCCTAACGGATAAAGACGGCCGATGCGCATTGGAGCAAAAATCGGCGGCGGAAAGCCGGGTGTAAGGCGACTCAGCCGCCGTCGCTGCCGGCTTCCCGGCAGCGCGCCAGCAGCGCTTCGAGCGCGCGGTCCGGCATGCCGCTTTCGCGCAGCGCCGTCACAGTGCGGCTGACGTAGTCGAGCGTCGTGCCGTAGCGGCCGCAGGCGCAGCCGAACACCGTCTGCACGATCTCATCGGCCAGCTTGCCGGTGTAGCTCGGCACGTCGCGGCGCATGACGAAGGCGAGGGCGTCGACGCGCCGGCCATCGGCGAGATTGCACGGCAGCCAGGCCGGCCGGTAAGAGCCCATCGCCATTTCGCGGCGCCACAAGGTTTCCAGGTGCGGCATCGCGCCCTCGGCGGCCAGCCGGAACGCAATGCCGGTGCACGAGCCGCCGCGGTCGAGCGCCAGCACGAGCCCCGGCTGCTCCGGCGTGCCGCGGTTTACCCGCGACCACAGGTACAGTCCGCGGTGATAGCCATGCACCTTGGAGCGCGTACCTTCGACTGTCGGCATCCCTGGGTTCCAGATCAGCGAGCCATAGCCGAACAGCCACAGGTCGCTTTTCCGGTCCCAGTCGCGCAGGGTGCATTCCAGCGAGGCGTGCAGTTCCTCGTCCGTCAGGAGCCGCGATTCGCCGAGCGCCGGCGGGTAGCCGGGGCAGGGCGGGCGGTCGTCGGGTTCGGGGAAAGGGGCGCTCACGGCGGATTGTTCAGGCGGCTATTGGTAGGGGTCGGGGAAGCCGAGCTTGGCGAGGATCTCGGTTTCGATGGCTTCCATTTCCTGCGCTTCCTCTTCGACCTCGTGATCGTAGCCTTGCGCGTGCAGCGTGCCGTGCACCAGAAGATGCGCGTAGTGCTCGGCGAGCGGCTTGCCCTGCTCGGCGGCTTCCTTCTCGACCACCGGGCAGCACAGGATCAGATCGCCCGTGACCGGATCGTCTTCCGATTCAGCGTAGGCGAAGGTCAGCACGTTGGTCGAATAGTCTTTGCCGCGATAGGTGCGGTTCAGCGTGCGGCCTTCTTCCGCGTCGACGAGGCGCACGGTCAGTTCCGCATCGGCAAAGAGCGCCGCCTTGATCCAGCCGGCCACGGTAGCACGCGGCAGAATCGCCTTGTGCTCCGGCCAGGCCTTGGCGGCGGGGAATTGCAGGTTCAGCGTCAGTTTCGGGGTGCGGCTCATGCGTCCTGGTGTCGTAGCGTTTTAAGCGGATTCAACGCGCATCGGCCGGGTTGGCGTTCTTCTGCGAGTGTGCATCGTAAGCCTCCACGATGCGCGCCACCAGCGGATGCCGCACCACGTCGACGCTGGTAAAGTGCGTGAGCGCAATCCCACGGACGTTCGACAGCACCTGCTGCGCTTCGATCAGCCCGCTCTTGTGACCGCGCGGCAAGTCGACCTGGGTCGTGTCGCCGGTGACCACGGCCTTCGAGCCGAAGCCGATCCGCGTCAGGAACATTTTCATCTGCTCCGGCGTGGTGTTCTGCGCCTCGTCCAGAATGATAAACGCGTGATTCAGCGTGCGTCCGCGCATATAGGCGAGCGGCGCGATCTCGATCATCTGGCGCTCGAACATTTTTGCGGTCTTGTCGAAGCCGAGCAGGTCGTACAGCGCGTCGTACAGAGGCCGCAGATACGGGTCGACCTTCTGTGCGAGATCGCCCGGCAGAAAGCCGAGCCGCTCGCCGGCTTCCACGGCGGGACGCGTCAGCACGATACGCTTGACCTGATCGCGCTCCAGCGCGTCCACCGCACAGGCCACTGCCAGATACGTCTTGCCCGTGCCCGCCGGCCCGATGCCGAAGGTCACGTCGTGCGCGATGATCTGCTTCAGATACTCGCGCTGCGCCGGCGTGCGGCCGCGCAGATCGGCGCGGCGTGTGTACAGCTTGGGGCCGAGCGCTTCGAGGTCTTCGTCGCCGGTGTCGGCCGGTTCGTCGAACGGATGATCCGGGTCGTGGCGAAAGCGCGCGTCCGGGCTCTCCGCGCCGTTGCTGCGGCCGCGCGCGGGATGGCGCGACTCGACCAGCGCAAGCTGGATGTCGTCGACCGACAGCGGATCGCGCGCGCTGTTGTAAAAGTTTTCGAGGGCGGTGAGCGCCAGCTTCGCGCCCCGGCCGCGGATCGAGATGCGGTGACCGCGGCGTTGCAGCGTGACATCGAGCGCCTGCTCGATCTGCCGCAGGTTTTCGTCGAGCGGGCCGCAGAGGTTGGCGAGCCGCGCGTTGTCTTCGCGCGGTGCGGTGAATTCCAGATGCTGCTGAGTGGTCTTCAAGGCGGTGGATCGATCCTGTCGGTTTCAGTGCGCTTAATGGGTCGTGGCCGGCGCGTCGTTGTACAGCGGGTCATGCACCATCACGAGCTCGCCACGTAGCGAATGTGGGTACGCCTGGACAATTTTCACGTCTACCATCTGGCCGATCAGCCGCGCGTGCGATGCCGGCGGCACCGGGAAATTCACCACGCGGTTGTTTTCGGTGCGGCCGGCGAGTTCGTTGGGGTCTTTGCGCGCCGGCCGTTCGACCAGAATGCGCTCGACCTTGCCGACCATCGACTCGCTGATGCGGGCGACGTTTTCCTCGATCGTAGCCTGCAGATGTTGCAGGCGTTTGAGCTTCACTTCACGTGGCGTGTCGTCGTGCAGGTTCGCGGCCGGCGTGCCGGGGCGCGGGCTGTAGATGAACGAGAAGCTGGTGTCGTACTGCATCTCGTGGATCAGCGTCATCATCTTGTCGAAGTCTTCCTCGGTCTCGCCGGGGAAGCCGACGATCATGTCGGTGGACAGCGACAGGTCCGGGCGGATCGCGCGCAGCTTGCGGATCACCGATTTGTATTCGAGCACGGTATAGCCGCGCTTCATCGCCATCAGGATGCGGTCGGAGCCGTGCTGCACCGGCAGGTGCAGGTGGCTGACGAGCTTCGGCACCTTGGCGTAGGTATCGATCAGGCGCTGCGTGAATTCCTTCGGATGCGACGTGGTGTAGCGGATGCGTTCGATGCCGGGAATCTCCGCGACGTATTCGATCAGCGTCGCAAAGTCCGCAATCTCAGACGAACCGAGCGTGAGGCCGCCGCGGTAAGCGTTCACGTTCTGGCCGAGCATCGTCACTTCGCGCACGCCCTGGTCGGCGAGGCCGGCGATCTCGGTCAGCACGTCGTCGAGCGGGCGCGACACTTCTTCGCCGCGCGTGTACGGCACGACGCAGTAGCTGCAGTACTTGCTGCAGCCTTCCATGATGGAGACGAACGCGCTCGGGCCGTCGACGCGCGCCGGCGGCAGGTGGTCGAACTTTTCGATTTCCGGGAACGAGATGTCGACCTGAGGGCGCCCGCTTTCGCGGCGCTTGTCGATCATCTGCGGCAGACGGTGCAGCGTCTGCGGGCCGAACACCACATCCACATACGGCGCACGGGCGACGATCGACGCACCTTCCTGGCTCGCCACGCAGCCGCCCACGCCGATGATCAGATTCGGATTCGCTTCCTTCAGCTCGCGCGCGCGGCCGAGTTCGGAGAAGACTTTTTCCTGCGCTTTTTCGCGCACCGAGCAGGTGTTGAAGAGAATGACGTCCGCGTCTTCCGGGGTGTCGGTCTTGACGAGGCCTTCAGCCGCACCGAGTACGTCGACCATTTTGTCGGAGTCGTACTCGTTCATCTGGCAGCCGTAGGTCTTTACATAAACTTTCTTGGTCATCGAGTTTCGCCGGTCGCAGTGATTAATCTGGGGGCGTCGTTAAAAGTGAAGAGAGGCGAAAACGTGTGCGGACCGAGGCGCGGCGCGAGGGCCGAAGCCGAAGGCGGCTGCGGCAAGGTATGAGCGGCACGTTGACAGCGTAGGCGAATATTATAGCCCTTCGCCGCGCGCGGATTGATTCAGCGGCCCGAGCGCCGGCAGGCCGAGCAGGGCCTCCAGCTCGCCGGACACCTGGGCGAAACGCTCGGCCAGAAAATCCAGCAGCACCCGCACGCGCGGCGCCATGAAGCGGTTGCGGTGGTACAGCGCGTGCAGCGGCGCATCTGGATACCGCCAGTCGCGTAGCAGGACTTTCAGGCCGTCCGAGCGCAGATCCGCTTCCACGTCCCACATCGACTTCACCACGATCCCGTAGCCGCGCAGCGCCCATTCGCGGGCGACCGCGCCGTCGTTGGTCTCGCGGGCCGTCTCGAGCGGCACCGTGTAGTGCTGGATCTCCTCGCCGCGCGTGAAGCGCCATTCGTTGACGGGACCGGACGCCGTGCCGAGCACGATGCAGTCGAAGCGCGCCAGATCGAGCGGGTCCCTGGGCTCGCCGCGCCGCGCGATGTACTCGGGCGCGGCGCACAGGACACGCCGGTTGGGCGCCAGCGGCCGGGCGATCAGCGAGCTGTCCTGCGGTACGCCGAAGCGGATCGCGAGGTCGATGTCCTCCTGCACGAGGTTCGAGAGCGAGTCCGACAACGTCAGTGCGAACGTCACCTCGGGGTAGAGCAGGTTGAATTCGTCGAGCCAGTGCATCAGCAGGTTGCGGCCAAAGTCCGAAGTGGCCGAGATGCGCACCTTGCCGCGCACCACATTTTGACCCGCCTGCAGCAGGGCCTCGGCGTCGTCGAGCGCCCTCAGCGCCTGGCGGCAGCAGTTCAGGTACAGGCGACCTTCGTCGGTGAGGCGCAACTGCCGGGTGGTGCGCTCGAACAGGCGCGCCTTCAGGCCGGCTTCGAGCTTCGTCAGACGGGCGCTGGCGGCCGCCGGCGTCAGGCCCAGCTTGCGCCCGGCCGCCGACAGGCTGCCCAACTGCGCCGCTTCGACGAAGAGGCGGATGTCGCCGAGGTTATCCATCGATTATTCAAAATAATTTGATAATGCTTCAAATGCTACGCCCATTCTCAAATTGACGTGCAGCCGGGACAATGCGCCTACTGAAATTCTCTGGCCGGCCCGCAAGCCGGACTTCTGCGATGCCTATTCCCCTTCTTGCGCTAGCGATTAGCGCCTTTGCCATCGGCACCACCGAGTTCGTGATCATGGGCTTGCTGCCCGAGGTTGCGCGCGATCTGGCGGTGTCGATTCCGTCCGCGGGTCTGCTGGTGAGCGGCTACGCGCTGGGCGTTGCCGTCGGCGCGCCGCTGCTCGCCGTGGTAACCAGCAAGATGCCGCGCAAACTCGCGTTGCAGTTGCTGATGGGCGTGTTTATCGTCGGCAACGTGCTGTGCGCGGTGGCGTCGGACTACTCCGTGCTGATGATTGCGCGGGTCGTGACGTCGTTCGCGCACGGCTCGTTCTTCGGCATCGGCGCGGTGGTCGCCGCGTCGCTGGTGCCGCAGGAAAAGCGCGCCAGTGCGATTGCGCTGATGTTCACCGGCCTCACGCTCGCCAATGTGCTTGGCGTGCCGTTCGGCACCTTCATCGGCCAGGAATTCGGTTGGCGCACGGCGTTCTGGGTGGTGGCGGCGCTCGGCGTGGCATCGCTCGCCGGTATCGCCGCGCTGGTGCCGAACAAACACGACACCGGCCCGGCCGGCCTTGCCCACGAAGTGCGCGTGCTGAAAGACCCGCAGGTATGGATGGCGCTGGCGATGACGATCGTGGGCTTCGGCGGCGTGTTCGTCGTGTTCACCTACATCGCGCCGATCCTCGAGCAGGTAAGCGGCTTCTCGCCGCGCGGCGTCACGCTGATCCTGGTGCTGTTCGGCGTGGGCCTGACGATCGGCAACACCGTGGGCGGCAGGCTCGCCGACCGCGCGCTGATGCCGTCGTTGATGGGCATTCTGCTGGCGCTCGCCGTCGTGATGGCGATCTTCACGCGCACCAGCCATTCGCAGGTGGCCGCCGCGATGACGATTTTCGTCTGGGGAATCGCCGCGTTTGCGACGGTGCCGCCGTTGCAGATGCGCGTGGTCGAGAAGGCCACGGCTGCGCCGAACCTGGCGTCGACGCTGAATATCGGCGCTTTCAACCTCGGCAATGCGGGCGGCGCATGGCTTGGCGGGCTGGCGATCGGCCACGGCATGGGGCTCGACGCGCTGCCTTGGGTGGCCGCGGTCGTCTCCCTCGCGGCGCTGCTGCTCACCTGGCTGGCGGCGCGCATGGATGCGCCGGTCCGTAAGGGCGCGGTCGGCGAGGCGATATGAAGATTCGGCACAAGCTTTGCCAGAAACGTCCTCCGCAATACTGATAACAGTGTGAAGATAACTTCGTTGGGCGTAACGAATCGCGGTGCTATCTTGCCTCCACTAACCCTTTGCCCGCCATGTGGCGGCGCTACTGGAGGCACTCATGCATTCCCCGCTTGCGCTGGTTCGCGATCCCGCGAGTGACGCTCTCGAAGGGCCGCGGGCCGCGGAACCCTTCGATGCGTTGGAACATCTGGTCGGTGTCAATCTGGCCCGCTTGCGGGCTGAGCGGCAGTTGTCGCTCGATGCGCTGGCCCGCGCCTCGGGCGTCTCGCGTGCGATGCTGGCGCAGATCGAATCGGCTCGCAGCGTGCCGTCGATCAAGGTGTTGTGCAAGGTGGCCGCGGCGCTGAAGGTCTCGGTTGCCGCGTTCCTGCGCCGTCATGCCACCAACGGTTTCGAACACCTGCCCGCCGACCGGGCGACTCGCCTCGTCAGCTCGAACGGCCGTTATTCCGCGCGGCCGCTGTATCCCGATGCGGAACCGGCGACCGCCGAATTCCATGAGCTACGCATTGCGCCCTTGCATACCGAGCCGGGCATCCGCCGTGCGCCCGGGACGACGGTCAATCTGGTGGTGAGCGAGGGCACGCTGGAAGTCAGCGTGCACGATCAGCGCCAGTTGCTGGCCACCGGCGACGCGATCGTGTTCGACGCCGACCAGCCGCATAGCCTGCGCAATCCCGGCGACACCGAGGCGCGCGCGTTTCGCGTCACGCTGAATGCGGAAACGCCGCCGCGCTGGGATGTGCCGCACGATGCGGCTCGGCACCACGCCGCGCCGGTTTGATGGCGCCGGCCCGCGTACTCGTACGCGAGGTGCCTTTCTAATTCGTACCCGCTGCGCTGCAGACCGAGCGTGGCTGTTGTATGCTTCACCTGCCGGAAATTCCGGCAATCAGTGCGTCTTCAGGGCGGGGTGAAATTCCCCACCGGCGGTATGCAGGCAGCGCAATCGCGCTTGCCGGCGAGCCCGCGAGCGCCCGCGTTGTGAATGTCTTCAGAGGATCGGAGGCGCAGCGGGGTCAGCAGATCTGGTGCGATGCCAGAGCCGACGGTCATAGTCCGGATGGAAGAAGATGTGCAGATAGTCATGTCGGTCCCCGTTGCGCTGCCCGCATTTCCGGGCGGAGCGTGGGCGTTCCGTTGAACGTCCGCCGGGGCGAGTGCTGCCTGTTTGCAATGCCCTGAAACGTTTTTCGCCCAACTTTTGCGAGAGCGTTTCACATGTCCTTGACTACTTTTCCTGCCCCTTCGACGATTGCAGACGATGCGTTCGCCGATCTCCCACAGCTCGCCAGCGAACCGGTTCCGCCGCGCATCGCCGCTGCCTTGCAAGCCATGCGCGATGGCCGCGCCGTGGTCCTGCAGGACGACCACGACCGCGAGAACGAAGCCGATCTGATCGTCTCCGCCGAGCGGCTCACCAACGAGACCATGGCGCTGCTGATCCGCGAGTGCAGCGGCATCGTCTGCCTGTGCCTGCCCGACGACAAGGTGCGCGCGCTGCATTTGCCGCCAATGGCCACCCGCAACGAGAGCCGTCACGGTACGGCGTTCACGGTGTCGATCGAAGCGCGTGAAGGCGTGACGACCGGCGTCTCAGCAGCGGATCGCGTGACGACGATTCGCGCCGCGATTGCCGAGAACGCCAAGCCGACCGATATCGTCAGTCCTGGTCACGTGTTCCCGCTGCGCGCGTCGCCCGGCGGTGTGCTGGCGCGGCGCGGCCATACGGAAGGCACGGTCGATCTGGCGATTCTCGCCGGTCTCCGGCCTGCCGGCGTGCTATGCGAATTGATGAACGCAGACGGCACGATGACGCGCGGCGCGGATGTCGAGCGCTTCGCGGCGCAACACAATCTGCCGATGCTGACGATTGCCGAACTGGTGGAATTCCGTGCCGCGCTGGCGGCGGCGCGCGAGTGCTGCGTGGACGAAGCGTGATTGAGGTGTGATGGAGGGCAACGCCCGCGCACGATCGGCGAGCGTGGGTTTTGCCCTTCACACTGCCACCCGGGCCGGCACTTTAAGACTGCACTTCCCCGAACTCGCCGCGCACGCCGGCTTCGACGAGCGCCGGCAGTTCGTCCATATGCTCCATGATGCGGGTCATGCCCATCTTGCGCAGCGCATCCGCATAGCCTTCCGGAATATGACTCGCGCCGACGAACGCGATCGTCTTCATGCCGGCCGCGCGTGCGGCGTTCAGACCGGCGACGCTGTCTTCAACCACCAGACATTTGGCCGGCTCCACGCCCAGTTGTTGCGCGGCGAACAGATAGACATCGGGGTAGGGCTTAGGCCGCGCCACCTGCTCGGCGCTGAAGACACGTTCGCCGAACACCTGCTGCAGCCCGGCGCGCCGCACCGAGGCTTGCACGCGCTTCATACGGCTATTCGAGACGACCGCCGCCGGCAACGGCACCCGCTGCAGCGCGTCGCGCACGCCGCCCACCGCGGTGAGTTTCGAACTGAGCGCGAGTTCGACGTTGTGCTCGACCGTCTCGAGAAAATCGGCAGGCAGTTCGATGTCGAACGACGTCTTGATACCTTCGAGAAAGCGCGAAGTCTGCTGACCGAACGCCGTCTTCACGGCGCCGGTGAAGTCGAGACCGGGGAAGGTGGCCGAGAGCGTTTCGAGGAGTACGTGGTCAGCGATAACTTCGCTGTCGACGAGAACGCCGTCGCAGTCACAGATGAGATGATCGATCATGCCGGAACAGGGAGCGAGAGGCGCGTAGGCCGCGAGGCCCGTGCGCAAACTTGAAAGCATCATGATACGTGCTTTGTCGGCGTCTGCGCGGCCGTTTCGCTCCCGGCCGGTATGAGCATCAATGGACGTGCAGGTAGATCCATGCGGCAGCCGCACCGCCGGCGAGCGGGCCCATCACGGGCACCCATGCATAGCGCCAGTCGCTGTCGCGCTTGCCGGGAATCGGCAGCAGCGCGTGCATCAGACGCGGCGACAGATCGCGTGCCGGGCTCATCGCATAGCCCGTCGGGCCACCGAGCGAAATGCCGATGCCGAGCACCAGCAGGCCCACCGGCAGTGCATCCAGCGCACCGAGCCCGACTTGCGGCGAAGCGAGATACAGCACGCCGAGAATCAGCACGAAAGTGCAGATCATTTCGGTCAGGAAGTTATGCGGGGCGCTTCGAATTGCCGGCGCCGTGCAGAACACGCCGAGCTTGATGTCGGCATCCGTTTCCTTCTCGAAGTGCTGACGGTAAGCCATCCACACGAGGCCCGCGCCCGCCATGCCGCCGAGCATCTGCGCCGCGATATAGCCGCCCACCTTGCTCCACGCGAACTTGCCGGCCAGCGCGAGGCTGATCGTCACGACCGGATTCAGATGCGCGCCGCTGAACGACGCCGTCATGAAGACCGCGATGAAGACCGCCATCGCCCAGCCCATCACGATGACGATCAGGTCGGCACCCTTGCCTTTGGTGCGGGCGAGCAATACGTTGGCGACGGCCCCGTTGCCCAACAGGACGAGCATCGCTGTGCCGATGAATTCGGCAATATAGGGTGACATGATTTGTTCTCCAAAATATATTTGTTAGGGAAGCCGCCTCGGACGCGGCTTCATGGCCTCAATGCTGTGTCAATGGAGACACGCCCCTCGGCGTGTGTCGGAACGAACGATCACGGCGTATCGGCCCAGGCTTTCGCCGCGCGGACCGCGCGTTGCCAGCCGGCCAGATTGCTCTTGACCTCGCCCGGCTCCAGATCCGGCGTGAAGCGGCGATCGAGCGCCCACTGGCTCTGCAGCTCGTTGACGTCCTTCCAGTAGCCCACCGCGAGACCCGCCAGGTACGCTGCGCCGAGCGCGGTCGTTTCGCTGACCTTCGGACGGACAGCGTCGACGCCGAGGATGTCGGCCTGGAACTGCATCAGCAGATTGTTCGCGCAGGCGCCGCCGTCGACGCGCAACTCCCCGATGCGGATGCCCGAGTCGGCTTCCATCGCCTTCAGCACGTCGAGCGACTGGTAGGCGATCGAATCGAGCGCAGCCCGCGCGATATGCGCCGAGGTCGTGCCGCGCGTGACGCCGAACAGCGTGCCGCGTGCGCGTGCATTCCAGTGCGGCGCGCCGAGACCCGCGAAGGCCGGCACCAGGTACACGCCGTCGCTGTGCTGCACGCTGCGCGCGAGCGTTTCGATGTCCGCCGCGCTCTTGATGATGCCCAGCCCATCGCGCAGCCACTGCACCACCGCGCCGGCGATAAAGATGCTGCCTTCGAGCGCGTAGTTGATCTGGTCGCCGATCTGCCAGGCGATCGTCGTGACGAGGTTGTTCTTCGATTCGATCGGCTTGTCGCCGGTGTTCATCACGAGGAAGCAGCCTGTGCCGTAGGTGTTCTTCACCATGCCCGAGCGCGTGCACATCTGGCCGAACAGCGCGGCGTGCTGGTCGCCTGCGATACCGGCGAGCGGGATCTTCGAGGCGAACACCGTGGTCTTGGTGGGACCGTAGACTTCCGACGACGGACGCACTTCGGGCAGCATGCTGCGCGGAATGTCGAGCGCCTGGAGCAGTTCGTCGTCCCACTGCAGCGTGTGGATGTTGAAGAGCATCGTGCGCGACGCGTTGGTGACGTCGGTGACGTGCAGGCCGTGCTTGGTGAAGTTCCACACCAGCCAGCTGTCGACGGTGCCGAACGCGAGACGGCCTTGCTTGGCCTTTTCCCGCGCGCCTTCGACGTTGTCGAGAATCCAGCGGATCTTGGTGGCCGAGAAATACGAATCGATCGGCAGACCGGTCTTGGCGCGGACTTTCTCTTCGAGGCCCTGAGCCTTGAGTTCATCGCAGAAGTCGGCCGTGCGGCGGTCCTGCCAGACGATGGCGTTGTAGATGGGATGGCCGGTTTCGCGATCCCAGACAATCGTGGTTTCGCGCTGATTCGTAATGCCGATGGCGGCAATCGACGTACCGTTCATCCCGGCACGCGTGACGGCCTCGGCCGCGACGCCCGCCTGGGTCGACCAGATTTCCTGCGGGTCGTGTTCGACCCAGCCCGGACGCGGATAGATTTGCTGGAATTCCTTCTGGGCCGTCGAGATAACGTTGCCCTGACGGTCGAAAAGCATCGCGCGCGAGCTGGTGGTGCCCTGGTCGAGCGCGAGGATGTACTGATCCTGCATTGTCTCTTCTCCATGTTATGAATCACCGGATCGACGATCCGGCAACGGGAACGGCTTGTTGTTTTTTAGATGCTGCAACTGCCGTGGCTTCGTGCATTCCGGTTGCCGGGTTGCGCGCCGGAATGCGGTGTTATCTGTGCCGTGTGCCGATCGCGTCTGCGTTGGACGCAATGGGCTGATTAGTGCCTGGTTGTACTGACTGGTTCTAATGTGTCCCTATGCATGGCACATACTCATCCGTGCCACGTGTATGTCCTATGTGTACCTAAGCGTGCTGGCTCGCCGTGGTTTGCCTGAGCGGTTTGCGTTCGACGGGCGAACTGGCGAACCAGTCGTCGATGCCCTGCGTGACGCTCGCCAGCGTGCCGGGCTCGACGTGCAGGCCGAGCTTCGAGCGGCGCCACAACACGTCTTGCGCGCTGCGGGCCCATTCGGTGTCGCGCAGATAGCGCAGTTCGGCCTCGTAAAGTCCTGGCGCGAAGGCGCGGCCGAGTTCGGCAAGCGAGTGCGCCTGGCCGATCACGCTTTTGGCGCGTGTGCCGTACGCGCGCGCATAGCGGTGCGCGAGATCGGCGGGCAGCCACGGGTATTGCTGCTTGAACTGCGCGAGGAAGCGTTCGAAATTCGCTTGCGCGATATCGCCGCCGGGCAGCGGCGCACCGGCGGTCCAGGCCGGAGCCGGGTTGTGCAGGGCGCGGCCGAGTTCGTCGACGGCTTCTTCGGCAAGCTTGCGAAAGGTTGTGATCTTGCCGCCGAACACCGACAGCAGCGGCGCTTCGCTGGCGGGCGCGTCGAGTTCGAGGCGGTAGTCGCGCGTGACGGCCGACGGGTTGTCCGCCCCTTCTTCCTCGAGCAGCGGACGCACGCCCGAGTAGGTCCAGCGCACGTCGGCCGGCGTGATCTGCTGCTTGAAATAGCGGTTGATCGAATCGCACAGGTACTGCGTTTCGTCAGCAGTGATCGCAACCTGCGCAGGGTCGCCGCGGTATTCGATGTCCGTGGTGCCGATCAGCGTGTAGTCGTGCTCGTAAGGGATCGCGAAGATGATCCGCTTGTCCGGATTCTGGAAGATATAGGCGTGATCGTGTTCGAACAGGCGCTTCGTGACGATATGGCTGCCCTTGACGAGGCGCACGCTATGGTTCGCGTCGCGGCCCAGCGCGCCATGCAGCAGTTCGCCCACCCACGGGCCGGCGGCGTTCGCAATCGCGCCGGCGCGCACGTCGAGCTGGGTGCCGTCGGCACGGCGCAGTTGCGCATGCCATTCGCCGCCGGCTCGCACGGCGTTGACGAGCTTGGTGCGCGTCAGCACCGTCGCGCCGTGTTCTTCGGCGTCGAGCGCATTCAGCACGACGAGCCGCGCGTCGTTGACCCAGCCATCCGAATACACGAAGCCGCGCCGGATCGATTCGACCAGCGGCGCGCCGGCCGGATGGCGGCGCATGTCGATGCCGCGCGAAGGCGGCAGCAGTTCGCGACGGGCGAGGTGATCGTAGAGGAACAGGCCGGCGCGGATCATCCAGGCGGGCCGCAGGTTCGGCATGTGGGGCATCACGAAACGCAGCGGCCACATGATGTGCGGCGCCGCGCGCAGCAGCGTTTCGCGTTCCTGCAGCGCTTTGCGCACCAGCCCGAATTCGCGGTACTCGAGATAACGCAGTCCGCCGTGGATCAGTTTCGTGCTGGCCGACGACGTATGTGCCGCCAGATCGTCCTGTTCGCAGAGCAACACGGACAGGCCGCGCCCCGCGGCGTCGCGAGCGATGCCGGCGCCGTTGATCCCGCCGCCCACGACGAGCAAATCGTATCTAGAGCCTTGCGTCACCTGCTGTGTCCTCTGCGTCATGTAAAGAAAACCTATCGAACCGATAGTGTTCGTTTTCGAACTTTAATGAACAAAATCGAAAAAGTAAAGTTCGAGTTGTATGAACATTAGTCCGAGGGTGTGGCGCAACGGTCTGCCACCGACGATACTCATGGCAATAGCCATGTCGAGGTGAAATATGCGGGGACTTTGGGTAACTGGCGTGACGGCGCTGCTGGTGGGATGCGTTAGCACACCGAGCCTCAACGGCAGTCTGGGCGCGCCCTCGTTCGCCGCGTTGCAGCAGATGTGCAGCGCGGCGCCGGTGGACTACGGCAACGACGCGCAGTCGGTCTACACGACCTTCTACGATGCGTATATCGCCAACCGGCGCGGCAAGGTATCGACGGCGGATTACTGCGCCTTCCAGACTTCGATCGCGCAGCACTACTCGACGCTCGGCGCGAGCAGCGATCCGCAGGCGCGTAATCAATGGGCGGCGTATTTCCTGGATCAGCGGGCGAGGGCGCTGAGCTGGCGGGCGGCGGTCGATCCGACCTTGCGCAGTGGTTGAGCGACTAGCGGTACGGCACGCGGGTGGTGAGCCGGGAGCGCTGGACAGGTGAGCGGTTACTTCGACGCCGGCTGAGCCAGCGCGCCCCGCCATAGCATCTTTCGCAGCTGCGCGAGCACGGCTTCGCGGCTCGGCCCCGGATGCGCGTCACTTTCCGGCGCGCCCTGCTGCCCTTCGGGCGGCGGCAACTGGTTAGCGAGCGCCAACATCGCAAAGCCATGCAGGCTTGCCCAGTAGGCGTAAGCAATCAGCCGCGGATCCCCTTCAAGGCGCCCAGCCGCCACGAGCGGTTCGAAATGCGCGCCCAGCAGGCGCCATGCGCGTTGCGAGGCGGCGGCGAGTTCCGGGTGGGCGGCATCGTCCGGCTGGGCCACATCGAACATCAGACGGTACGCGTGCGGTTCATCCAGGGCGAACAGAACGTAGGCGTCGCTCAGCACCGTCCCCCTGTTGGCGGGGTCAGCCGCGAGCACGGCCGCTTCCAGGCGCTGCGCAAAGCGGGTGAACGCCGCGGCCCGCACCATCGCAAGGATCTCGTCCTTGTCGCGAAAATACCGGTAGGGCGTCATGGCGCTGCAGCCCAGTTCCCTGGCCAGCTCGCGCATCGTGACGCCCTGCGCGCCGCGCGTGGCGAACGCGTTCTCGGCAATGCGGCGCATGGCTTCGCGGAACTGGTGAATGTCTTCGTCGGAGAGTGTCTTGGGCATGCCGGATGACGCATCGGTCCATCGCGTCAATTTACTGCGTAAATCAAGCGGGCACAACAAAACAGAGCGGGAATCGGATCGGAGAATGATTGGATGGGCGTGACGCGCGTTAGCGCATGGGCGCGCGCCCGGTCCACGCAGACGGAGCGCGGACCGATCGCCTGGCTGGCGTTGTGCGCCTCGGCACGCCGACGCACTAGGAAAGACGCTTGATCGCCCGGATTGCCGTATCGCCGATGTCCGTGACGCGCCACTGTTTCAGGCCCGAGGCGAGCTTTTCGAGTTGAACGAGCTGTCGTTCGAACAGCGCATCCAGTTCCTCTCGATCCATGTCGACCTGATTGGGAGCATCCTTGACGAGCAACAACGTGGCGAATTCATGCGGACTCAGCATCGTTCTCTCCATGTCAGGCTTTGCGCGGACGGCCCTGGGGGCGACTGGCCAGCGGGGCGGCAGGCGCAGCGCGATCCGCGACAGGATCAGGTGGGAGCAACAGCAATTCGAACCGGCGCGCCGTGAAAAATGGCGTCGGGGAACTGGAGTGTAGTCAACCGCACACTGAACCCCAAATCGTCCCCCGAAAATTTTCCATTTGACAATCCGGCCCTTCAGAGGCGGTCTGGACGGGCGGGCAAATCCTTGATTTCACTCGAGGTTTGGCGTGCGCTGCAGCAAAGCTGCGATGGCGTTTTCCGGCTGGCAGATTCGGTCAGCCCCTCACTCCGCGACATAGACCTGGGTGCCGGCCGCCGCCAGCGTTTCAGTCATGTCGGCGGGTGGAGCGGCGTCCGTGAAAAGCGCGTCGATCTGGTTCAGATGGCCCTGGCGGACCAGCGCCGGGCGGCCGAACTTCGAATGGTCCGTGGCGAGGAACACCGTGCGCGCGTGCTCGATGATCGCCTCGGCGACCCGCACTTCGCGGGTGTCGAAGTCGCGCAGCGTGCCGTCGGTTTCGATGCTCGAAGTGCCGATGATCGCGAAATCCACCTTGAACTGGCGGATGAAATCGATCGCCAGCTCACCGACGATGCCCTTGTCCCACGGCCGCACGATGCCGCCCGTCACCAGCACCTCGCAGTCCGGATAGCCGCTCATCATGCTGGCGACGTTCAGGTTGTTGGTGATCACGCGCAGTCCGCGATGGCGGTTCAGCGCGCGCGCCACTTCTTCGGTGGTGGTGCCCAGGTTGATGAACAGCGACGCCTGATCGGGGATATGCGTGGCCACGAGTGTCGCGATGCGCCGCTTCTCGTCATGGAACATGCGTTGCCGCGCGGTGTACGAGACGTTTTCGGAGCTGGTGGGCAGGCTGGCGCCGCCGTGGTAGCGGCGCAGCAGGTTCATGTCGGCGAGCCAGTTGACGTCGCGCCGGATCGTTTGTGGGGTGACGTCGAAGTGAGCAGCCAGGTCGTCCACGGTTACGAAGCCGTCGCGTTGCACCCACTCGAGCAGTTCCTGTTGACGTGCGTTGAGGGTCAGGCGGGGGTCTCGGGTCATGTGTCTCGGGTCAGGTGATTGCGTCGGCGCCGGATGCGGCAACCAGCGCCAGGAGCGAGCGATGATTTAGGTGAGCTATTGTAAGACCAACGGGCGGGTTGTCCGCCAACGTACGCGACATGCGCACGATCGCATCCGACGCGCGGCCCAACCCAGGTCCGGCTATTCAGAGGATTTCTGCATTTATTCATTTGATAAATGAATTTGTTTTTTCGACCGGTTCGCGCTGCAATCAAAGGTTCGTTCCGTGCTGGTTTTCTAATGGCCCCGGCGGAGGTACCGAGCCGGGCCGCGCTTTCCGAGAGTCCTCTACATGACCCGCTTCAACTGGCAAAACCCTTATCCGACACCGCGCCTGCCGGTCTTCGCGCGCAACATCGTTTCGACTTCGCACCCGCTCGCAGCCCAGGCCGGCTTGCGCATGCTGTGGAAGGGCGGCAATGCGGTCGACGCGGCGATCGCGGCAGCAGCGGCCATTACGGTGGTCGAGCCGGTCTCGTGCGGCCTCGGTGGTGACGCGTTCGCGCTGGTGTGGGATGGCGCGAAGCTGCACGGCCTGAATGCGTCGGGGGTGTCGCCGGCGGCCTGGAATGTGGACTACTTCAAGCGCAAGTACGGTGAAGAGCATGGTCTCGCGAAGCAGCCCAAGCGCGGCTGGGATGCGGTGACGGTGCCGGGCGTGATTGCGGGCTGGGAGGCGTTGCATCAGAAATTCGGTTCGCTGCCGTTTGCCGACCTGATGGAACCGGCCATCGAAATCGCCGAGCGCGGTCATGCGGTGGCGAGCATCGTCGCCTACAAATGGGCGGCCGCCGTGCCCGAGCTGAAGGATCTGCCGGGTTTCGCCCAGACCTTCATGCCGCGCGGCCGGGCGCCGGAAGTGAGCGAGCTGGTGCGTTTCCCCGGTCATGCGAAGACCCTGCGCAAGCTGGCCGAGCTGGGGCCGCGGGCGTACTACGAAGGCGAGATCGCCGAGCAGATCGCGGCGTTCGCGCGCGAGAGCGGTGGCGCCATGACGGTGGAAGACCTGCGCAACTACCGCGCGGATTGGGTCGAGCCGATCGCCAAGGATTATCGCGGCTACACGGTCCATGAGATTCCGCCGAACGGCCAGGGCATTGCCGCGCTGATCGCGCTCGGCATCCTCGAAAAGTTCGATGTGGCCTCGCTCGCGGTGGACAACGTCGCATCGCAGCATCTGCAGATCGAAGCGATGAAGCTCGCCTTCGCCGATGTCTACCGTTACGTCGCGGACCCGCGTTCGATGGATGTCACGCCCGAGCAGATGCTCGACGACGCCTATCTGAGCTCGCGCGCGAAGCTGATCGATCCGAAGCGTGCGACGCAGTTCGACTTCGGCATGCCGAAGGCCGGCGGCACGATCTACATGTCGGTGGCGGACGAGCGCGGCATGATGGTGAGCTTCATCCAGTCGAACTACATGGGCTTCGGCTCGGGCATCGTCGTGCCGGACAGCGGCATTGCGCTGCAGAACCGCGGCTGCGGCTTCTCGATGGACCCGAAGTCGCCGAACGTCGTGGAGGGCGGCAAGCGGCCGTTCCATACGATCATCCCGGCCTTCCTCACGCAACAGGTCGACGGCAAGCAGGAAGCGGTGATGAGCTTCGGCGTGATGGGCGGCGACATGCAGCCGCAAGGTCACCTGCAATCCATAGTACGGATGCTCGATTACGGCCAGCAGCCGCAGGCGGCGTGCGACGCGCCGCGCTGGAAGGTGAACCGCGATTTCACGATCGATATCGAAGCGACGCTCGACGCCAACACGGCCCGCGCGCTCGAAGGTCTTGGCCATACGATCAAGTCGGTGGACGATCCGTATATGGACTTCGGTTCGGGTCAGTACATCTGGAAGCTCGATCGCAACGATCCGGAACGCGGCTACGTCGCGGCCAGCGACAGCCGCCGTGACGGGCTTGCCGCCGGGTTTTGAACGCCGCTACGCCCCTTCGCTTTGCGTGGGGCAGCCCTGGGTGAGGATCAAACCTTGGGGGCTGCCCCGCGTCTTCTGCAGATCCGACCATGACCGACCTCGCTTCGCCTGCCGCTGCGGCGGCCGCTCCTCATCCCGCCGCGCCGGTGTCGAAAGCGATGGTCCGGCGCATCATCTTCTCGTCGTCCGTCGGCAATGCGCTGGAATGGTTCGACTTTTCGGTCTATGGCTACTTCGCCAGCCTCATCGCGAAGCAGTTCTTCCCGATGCACGACGAGTGGCTCTCGACGCTGCTGGCCATCGCCACCTTCGGCATCTCGTTCCTGATGCGGCCGTTCGGCGCCGTGATCCTTGGCATCTACGGCGACCGGAAGGGCCGCAAGGCGGCGCTGACGCTCTCGATTGCGCTGATGATGGTCGGCACCTTGACGATGGCCGTGATGCCGCCGTATGCGGCGATCGGCATCACGGCGCCGGTATTGATCCTGGTCGCGCGGCTCGTGCAAGGGTTTGCGGTGGGCGGCGAGTTCGGCAGCGCGACGGCCTTCATGGTCGAACACAGCCCCACGCGGCGCGGCTATTTCGCGAGCTGGCAGTTCGCCAGCCAGGGGCTTGCGGCGATTCTCGCGGCCGCCTTCGGCTCGCTGCTCACCGCGTGGATGTCGCCCGAGCACCTGAGTAGCTGGGGCTGGCGCATTCCGTTCCTGTTCGGTGTGCTAATCGGGCCGATTGGCTATTACATCCGCTCGCATCTGGACGAGACGCCCGAATTTCTGGCGCTGCGCCGCGAACGCGACCATGACGAATCAGGCGGCAAGCCGAGCGGCTCGCCCCGCGGCAAGACAAGCGACCCGGCCGCTTCGTTCAGCAGCCAATGGGTGAACCTGCTTCTTGCGATCGGCATCGTCGCGCAATCGACGGTGGGCGTATACGTCCTGCAGCTCTATATGCCGCTGTATGCCGTGAAACAGTTGCACATGCCGGCGGCCGTCTCATTCGGCGCCGTGGTGCTCAACGGCGGTCTGCAACTCGTGCTGTCGCCGGTGATGGGCGCGTGGTCCGACCGCATCGGCCGTATCCGCATCATGCTGGGTACATCGTTGCTGATGGGCGTGCTGATCTATCCAATGTTCGCACTGCTGCAGAGTCACCCGACCGTCGGCTGGCTGTTGCTCCTGCAAGGCACGGCCGGCATCCTCAAGGCCGCGTATTCGGGGCCCATGCCGGCCCTGATGTCCGAAATCTTTCCGACCCATGTGCGTTCGACGGGTCTTTCGATCGGCTACAGCATCGGCGTGACGGTCTTCGGCGGCTTTGCGCCGACGATCGTAGAGACCTTCATCCATCTGACCGGCGACAAGCTTGCGCCCAGCTATTACGTGCTGGCGGCTGCGTTGCTGTCCGGCCTGTCGCTTGCGATCGTCGCCTGGCGCAGACGCCGTGTGGGGCGCAGCATATCCTTCGCGCATTAAACGCGCGGCCCGCAGCGCAGCCGCTTCCCGGCCGCTGAGCCTTACCGCGCATTACGTTGCGCGTCGTCTATCGCAGTGTGTCCAACGGCGGGCAGCGCGTCGCAGGCTGCCTTTTTTGTGCGCTGCGGCCGCTTTGTGTTGTTCTGGAACATTTCGACTACCGGCCGTCGGAACTGCCGCGCGTGGGTATGGTCTGTGCTGTGTTATCTGCAGAGTTGCGGAACACCAGCTAAGATGCAAGATACAAGGGGTTAACTCTAATTCAAGGCGCTGTATCGACGCGACAAGCAGCCGGGCGAAACGCAGGCGGTTCTGGGCACGCTCTAGAAGTCGATATAGCTTTCGGAGCAAGGAACAAATGCACACTGAGCGTAACCATGTGATGCCCTGGCGGATTGAGGACATCGACCTCAGCCGGATTGACAGGCAACGGGCCGTGGCCAACGAAGATCTGCTGCTTCTGCTGTGCGCCGCTTCGTTCATTGAAAGCGGTACGGATCTCTACACCAGCAATCTGAGTACCTTCTTCAACGGCGACCCTGAAGTGTCGGCGTGGCTCAACAACGAGTGGGAGCCGGAAGAGATGCAGCACGGCCGGGCCCTGAAGACCTATATCGCTTACGTGTGGCCGGAATTCGACTGGGACACGGCCTTCAGCAATTTCTTCGAGGAGTATTCGAAGACGTGCTCCGTCGAAGACTTCGAAAAGACGCGTGCGCTTGAAATGGTTGCACGCTGCGTGGTGGAGACGGGCACGGCGACCTTGTATCGCGCGATCGGCGAATGCTCGGACGAACCGGTGCTCAAGGAGATCACCGACCTTATCCGCACCGACGAAGTCCGTCACTACAAGCACTTTTTCAAATACTTCAAGAAGTACAACAAGATCGAGGGCAATGGCCGCCTGGCTGTGCTGGGTGCGCTGATGCGCCGCGTGCTGGAAATCAAGAACGAAGACTCGGAGATCGCGCTGCGGCATGTGTTTGCGATCCGCTATCCGGAGCGCGTGCATGATTCCGCCTATAACCGCGACCGGGCGGCGCGCATCAATACGCTGGTGCGTCGCAATCTGTCGGCGGACATGTGCGTGAAGATGCTGCTCAAGCCGCTCGATCTGCCCGCGCGGATTCAACCCGGCGTGCATTACCCGCTCGCCAAGATCACGCAGCATGTATTCTTTCGCTAGCGGCGTGGGCTGGGTTAGCGGCTCGCCGACTCGGCAAAAGGTTTGAAGAATGGCCCGCCTGTGCGGGCCATTCTTCATTTCGTAGTTCGATTCAAAGACGATTGATGAACCGGAGTCAGGCGATGACCGATTCTGCATCCCGACACCCGCTCGAACAGCTCGTGTTCGACGAATGGCCGGCCGCGCCGCGCGCATTGTTCGACGGCACCTCTCTCGCCAGCAAGACGGGTTTTACGGCGTCCTTTCTAACGACCGACGCAAACAATAGCCATGTGCGGACCTCGCTGCTGGGAGTAGGGGAGTTGTATGCGCCCGACTCGCGCACGCTGTGCGTCGCGTTATGGCCGCAATCGCGGGCGGCGGGTGTGCTCGCGCGCAGCGGCCGTGCGGCGCTGACGTTCGTCTGTGAGGAAGCGTTCTATCAGGTGCAGTTGCAGTTCGAGCCGCTGGCCGCGGTGCCTGGAGACAGTAGCGGTCTCGCCCACTTTATCGGCGCGATCGATACCGGCGAAGCGCAGCGCGTGCCCTATGCGCGCCTGACAGGCGGCATTACGTTCGAACTGGAGGAGGGAGGAGCGGCGGTGCTCGATCGGTGGGAACAGCAGATCGAGCACCTGAAGCAGGCCGCTGCGGCGGCCCGCCGTTGACGCGGCTAGGCAGCCAGGCTCACCGCCCGCGCTGCCCACCATTGCGCGGCGGCTGCGAGCTGCGCGGCGCATCGCCACGCGGCTTGGCGCCGCTCAGCAACGCGCCCGGGTTGCCGCCTTGCGGCTTGCCCTGACCCTGCGGCTTGCGCGGCGCATGCGTCGCACCGGCGCTGTCATGCGTGGCCGGACCCGGCTTGCCGTGATGGCGCGTCGTCTCGTGGCGCGGATTGTCCTTGCGCACCTGCGGTTGCGCGGCCGAGCCAGCCGGCTTGGCGCCTTGCGGCTTCGCCTGCTGCTGGGCGCCCGCCGGGCGCTGTCCCGAGCGCTGCCCCGGCTTGCCGGAACCGCCGTCGCGCCGGCCGCCGCCGTCACCCTTGGGTGCGCCTTGACCTTGACGCGGCTGACGGCCACCACCGCCGCCACCACCCTGGCCACGGCGCAGGATCGGCTCCGGCTTCGCATTCGGATCCGGTTCGAAACCGGCGATCACTTCTTGCGGCACGGCGCGCTTGATCAGCTTCTCGATGTCCTTCAACAACTGCAGTTCATCGACGCACACCAGCGACACCGCTTCGCCCGACGCCCCGGCGCGGCCGGTACGGCCGATGCGGTGCACATAGTCTTCCGGCACGTTCGGCAGGTCGTAGTTGACCACGTGCGGCAACTGGTCGATGTCGATGCCGCGTGCGGCGATATCGGTCGCCACCAGCACCTGCAGCGTATTGGTCTTGAACTCGGCCAGCGCGCGCGTGCGGGCCGACTGGCTCTTGTTGCCGTGAATCGCCAGTGCGCTGATGCCGTCCTTGGTCAGTTGCTCGGCAAGGCGGTTCGCGCCGTGCTTGGTGCGCGTGAACACCAGCACCTGGAACCAGTTGTGTTCCTTGATCAGGTGCGTGAGCAGCTCGCGCTTCTTGTCGCGGTCCACCGGGTGAATCTTTTGCGCCACCAGCTCGGCCGTCGTGTTGCGGCGGGCCACTTCGATCAGGGCCGGCGAATCGAGCAGATTGTCGGCGAGCGCCTTGATCTCATCGGAGAAGGTCGCGGAGAACAGCAGGTTCTGGCGCTTCGGCGGCAGCTTGGCCAGCACGCGCTTGATGTCGTGGATGAAGCCCATGTCGAGCATGCGGTCGGCTTCGTCGAGCACGAGGATCTCGAGATGCGACAGGTCGATGGTCTTCTGCTGCATGTGATCGAGCAGACGGCCAGGCGTGGCCACCACGATATCGATCCCACGACGCAGCGCGTCGATCTGCGGATTGATGCCGACACCGCCGAACATCACCGTCGACTTCAGCTTCAGGTACTTGCCGTATGCACGCACGCTTTCTTCGACCTGCGCGGCGAGTTCGCGCGTCGGCGTGAGGATCAGCGCGCGGACTACGCGCTTGCCGGCGGCCGTGGTGACCGGCGGCATGGTGTTCAGGCGCTGCAGGATCGGCAGCGTGAAGCCGGCCGTCTTGCCGGTGCCGGTCTGCGCGCCGGCGAGCAGGTCGCCGCCGTTCAGCACGGCCGGAATGGCCTGCAACTGGATCGGAGTAGGGGAGGTGTAACCGAGCTCGTGTACAGCGCGGACCAGTGGTTCGGACAAGCCGAGGGAATCAAAAGACATAAAAACTCTTTGCAATGCGGTATCGCGAACGGCAAATGCGCAGCCGAGAGGCGCGCATTCGAGGCCAAAGCCCAGATCCGGTCGCAGGGAAATCGGCGGCACACGCCAGCGTGTGCCGAATGCTTCAACGCGCTATCAAGACACGTTGACTGGCTTTAAGTTCGCCGTCGTGGTGTGTTACGCGACGTAGCGCGCAACACTGACGAATTGACACAGACTGCCCGCCAGTACGAACAGGTGCCAGATACCATGTCCGTGCCGGATGCGCTCGTCGTTGATGAAGAAGTAGATGCCGACGCTGTAGATGACCCCGCCGGCCACGAGCCATGCGGTGCCCGCGGCCGGTAATGCTTCGACCAGCGGACGAATGGCAACGAGCGCGAGCCATCCCATCAAGACATACAGCACCATCGAAACGCTACGGGTGCGGCGCCCGAGCGTCAGTTCCTGCACGATGCCAAGGACCGCAAGCCCCCAGCTTACCCCGAATAGGGACCAGCCCCACGGCCCACGCAAGGTGACCAGCGTGAACGGCGTGTAACTGCCGGCGATCAGCAGGTAGATCGCCGAATGATCGCATTTTTGCAGGACCGCCTTCACGCGCGGGTTGCGCACGCTATGGTATAGAGTGGATATAGCATACAGCACGATCAGCATCGCACCGTAGACGCTGAAACTGACGACCTTGTACGGATCGTCCTCCAGCGCGCCCATCGTCACGAGCGCAGCCAGCCCCGCCACCGACAGCACCGCGCCGACGAGGTGGGTAATGCTGTTAAAACGCTCACCGACATGCACGACATCTTCTCCTACCCGGTCCATGTGTGCCATTGTGCACGACGATGTCCGGCCCCGGTCCAAAAAACAGAAGGGCGCGGCCGCGATTTCCCGCAGGCCGCGCCCTCCTTACCTCTTGCGTCGCTCAGTCGAGCGGCGCGGAACGCAGATCCGCCACCTGCTGCGGCGACACCGCCGTGCCGTGGTTGCCCCACGACATCCGGATGTAGGTCACCACGGCTGCGACTTCCTGATTCGACAGCGATTGCGCGAACGGCGGCATGCCGTACGGCTTCGGATTGCCATCCGTGCTCGGCGGATACCCGCCGTTCAACACCATGCGGATCGGGTTCACCGCCGACGGCATCTGGATAGACGGGTTGTTGGCCAGCGGCGGGAAGTTCGGCGGTTGGCCGAGACCGTTCGCCTCGTGGCACTTCGCGCAGTTGTCCGTGTAGACCTTTTGACCTTGCTGCAGCAGTTCAGTGCCGAACTGCGCCGACGTTTCCAGTTGCAGGTTTTCCGGCGCTTCGCTCTTCTGCGGAATGGTCTTCAGATACGTGGACATTGCCTGGATGTCTTCGTCCGACATGTACTGCAAGCTGTTGTGAACCACTTCAGCCATCGGACCGAACACCGCGCCGCGTTGCGACACGCCGGTCTTCAGCAGATCCTGGATGTCCTTGATGTCCCAGTCGCCCAGACCCGCTTCCTTGTTCGACGTGAGCGACGGAGCGTACCAGTTCTGCAGCGGGATCAGGCCGCCCGCGAAGGCGGCCGAGTTCACCGGGCCGCCCATGGCGTTGATCGACGTGTGGCACATGCCGCAATGGCCTAGGCCTTCGATCAGGTACGCGCCGCGATTCCACTCCACCGACTTGGTCGGATCCGCCTTGTACTCGCCTTCACGGAAGAACAGCGTGCGCCAGCCGATCAGCAGGTTGCGGTTGTTGAACGGGAACTTCAGTTCGTGCGGACGGCTCGGCACGTTGACCGGCGCGACCGAGCGCAGGTACGCGTAGATCGCGTCCGCATCGGCCCGCGTGACCTTCGTGTAGCTCGTGAACGGGAAGCCCGGGTACAGCAGGCTGCCGTCCTTGGAGCGGCCGGTGTGCATGGCGCGGTAGAAGTCGTCCTGGGTCCACTTGCCGATGCCGTATTGATCGTCAGGCGTGATGTTCGGCGTGAACATCGTGCCGAACGGCGTGGCCATGGGCAGGCCGCCGGCGAACTCCTTGCCGCCGCGCACCGTGTGGCAGGCAATACAGTCGCCGGCCCGGGCGAGATACTCGCCCTTCTTGATCAGGTCCGCCTGGTCGGCGGGGGTGGCGGCCATGGCGCTGCCGTTGTGCAGGTTGTCGCCGCCCGACCACAGGACGGGAACGAGGGCCGCGGCCGCAGCCACGACGACTGCCGAAAGGGCGAACACAGTCTTGCGTTTCATTTGGTCATCTCTCCCGGTGCCTTATTGCGGTTCGCTGCCGCAGGCAAGCGGAGTCTTCATCGAACGGGCCGGAGCCGGCACGGGATTCTGCGGTGCCGTCTGGGTGGACAACCATGAAGCAACAGCATTCACGTCGTCATCAGTCAAGCGGGTGGCGATGGTGTGCATGCAGTCAGGCGCAATGGCATGCCGCGAGCCCGAGCGCCAGGCGCCGAGCTGTGCGCTGATGTAGTCCGCATGCAGACCGACCAGACCCGGGATGGCCGGTTCCATGCCGGTCAGCGCCTTGCCGTGGCAAGCGGCGCAAGCCGGGATCTGTTTCGATGCGTCGCCATGCAGCACGATGTCCTGGCCGCGCGCGATCGTATCCGACGAGACCGTGGGTTTGGCCGGCGGCGGGTACGGCGGGCGCTGCTGCGAGAAGTACGCCGCGATCTGATGAAGGTAGTCGTCCGAGAGATACGTGACGAGGTAGTTCATGGGCGGGTACTTGCGACGCCCTTCGCGGAAGTTCTTGAGCTGGTTGTACAGGTAGTCAGCCGGTTTGCCCGCGAGGCGTGGGAAGTAGTCGTTGTCCGTCCCCTGACCGTGCGTGCCGTGGCAGGCCGCACAGGCCTGCACGCGCGCTTCCATCGTGTCCGGAGTCTTGGGTTGAGTCTGCGCTTTCGCAGCGCTAAAGACGCCTGCGGCCGAGATCAGCAGCAGGGCGAGCAGCGGGCGGAAAATGCGTCTAGAAGACACGCGTAACTCCATCAAATTCGGGGACCCGACCGAACTTCGTGCGGCTCGGCTTGAGGGCAACGGGGGGCTGGCGCGACGCAGCATTCTATCATCGCTGGGTGATGGTGACTATTTGCCACAGGCTGCATCGTTCCCCTCGTAAACGCCGATGTGACAGTTTGGCGCAGTGTGTATCGGGCGTGTCTCACATGCTTTTTGGATCGGCTTTGCAACCCTTCGCTGACCATTGCGCGGCGTCGGCCTGCAACTAAGTTGAACCCACACGCACACGGACCATCGAAGCGTACACTCCCGGGGCGCCGGTGTCTTGCTGCGCTGCGCGCATCCCTTCCCCCTGTATTTTCGACAAGCAATCCGCCTTTCATGAAGCTATCCGATTTCCCCCGTTCAGCGCCGCAGCCACTCGCTGCCGGACGCTCCACCATCACATGGACCGCGGCTTCGGCTGCCGGCCGTCGTATCCAGGGCACTCACGCGTTGGCTGTCAAATGAGGGTCGACGGATTGTGGATCGGGCAGGTCGCCATGGCCGCGCTCATGAATGTCGCGTTTGCGTATGCGGTCGGTTCGGCGCTGCTCGGCGCGTGGCTCGCCAAAGATGCCCAGGCCAAGGTCGCGCCGGCGCGTCCCGCATGGTTGCGTGCGCAACGCTCGATGCTGACGGCCACCGTCGTGCTGGTGCTCGCCGACCTCGGCTGGCTGCTGTATCAGGCCGCGGCGATGAGCGGCAGCGCCTTGCCGCAGGCGTTCGGCGTGATCCCGACGGTGCTGTCGCAGACGCACGTCGGCTATGCGTGGAGCGTTGCCTTTGTCGGTGCGCTGGTGTTGCTGCTGACCGCCATGTCTTCGCACGCGAGTACCTTGCGCAATGCGCTGCTGTGGCTAGCGGTGATCGCGATCGGCGCGGGCAAGGCGTCGCTCGGTCATGCGGCCGATGCCGGACCGGCGTCCGCCGCGATCGGCGTGCAGACCTTGCACGTGCTCGCCACCAGCGTGTGGGGCGGGCTCGTCGTGACGGCCGGCCTGACGGTGCTGCCGGCGCTCGGCACGTCGACCGCGCGCGGCATCCTGATCCGCACGGCCATGCAGGTCTCGAACGTGTCGCTGGTCGCGGTGGTGTTCGTACTGCTAACGGGGATCTTCAACGCTGTGCGGGGATCGGGTGGGTCGTTCGAGGCCATTCAGATCAGCACGTGGGGACATGTGCTGATCCTCAAGCTGGCACTGGTCGCGCTGGCGCTGGTGCTCGGCGGGTTGAACCGTTTCCTGGCGCTGCCGCGGCTGCGCCGCACCGCGTCGACGATGGACGCTCACACTTTCACCAACGTGCTGTACCTCGAAGCGCTGGCGATGATCGGCGTGTTCATCGCGGCGGCCGCGCTGTCGCATAGCGTGCCGGCGTTCGTTCCGCTGGGCTGAGGGCGCGGGGACGCGGGTCGCGGCCCGACCAATCACGGCCCGGCCTATAGCAGCCCGGCCCGTGGCGTCTCGCCCCACCGCGTCCCAGCCAAAAAAACGCCGCACAGCATACATGTGCGGCGTTAAACACACGGTCGCCCGGCAGGAGCCGGTTGCCCCGTTATTGCAGGTTAAGCGGCGAGCGCCTTGGGCACCCGCTCCAGCATCGTTTCAGGAAACATCTCCTGACGCAGTTCGCCGTCGTCGTCGAACCATTGGCAGATCAGCCAGGTGCCCGGTGCGAACACCACCGGCCCGACCCATGTGGCCGTCATCGCACGGCCACCCGATTTGAGCGTCAGCACGTCGCCGCCGCGGTATGGGGTTCGTTTTGACAGAAGCATCGCTTTCATCCCGTTCGGTCGTCCACTCGGTTCTTATCGGCTGCTTCGGTCGGGCCGGGCGCTCAACGCCTGATGACCCGCGCCGGCTGCCCGGTCCGTTGCAGCTATGCGGCTTATTCGAAGCCCAGCTTGTGGCCGAGGATCGGCGCGCAGAACAGCGCGATCGCGCAGCCGCTTACCTTGCCTTCGAGTTCGGCGCTGGCGGCGTGTGCGCCGTAGAGTTGGGTCAGCAGGTCGAACAGTTGCGGCGCGCAATAGATCACGGCGGCGGCGAGGAAGCACTTCTCCACCGTCGAGATGCGCCAGCCGCGTTGAAACGCCATTACCGCGCCGATTACGCGCAGTACGCCGAACACCACTAGCGCGCCCACGGCCGCCTGTTCGCGGATCAGATAGTCAGGAAGAAATTCGCCCATGATGGTCTCTCGCATCGTCTTTTGCATGCGATAGAGCAAAGAGCGGGCCAGGCGCGCGGCGCACGCCGGGGTGACGGCCTGAAAGCCTTGTGCGGCAAGGCTTTCAGGCGTTGAGGAGGAATCGTGAACGGGCCCCGGACGGCGTTTTTAGACGGATTCCGTCCGGAATGTTACGTAACTGAGACGCCGTGGCCGTCGGGCGCCCGTAACATCCTCGGGCAGGCGTGGAGACGCTTATCGGATCCGTTCGATCCGGCCGACCAGAAACAGGTACGACAAGGCGCCCACCACGCCGACCGCGCTCATGAACACGAGGGCCGGCGCGAAATCGTTGCCTTTGACGAGCAGGCCGATCACGATCGGCACGCAGATCGACGACAGATTGCCCATCAGGTTGAACATGCCGCCGGTGAGGCCGAGCAGTTCTTTTTTCGCCATCGATGAAACCAGCACCCAGGTGATCGACGAAAAGCCGCTGCCGAAGAACGCGATGGCCATGAACAGGATCACCATCGACGGACTGTCGACGAAGTTCGCGCCGACGATCGTCGTGGACAGCAGCAGGCCCGTGACGACCGGCACCTTGCGTGCGACCGTGGCCGAGACACCGCGCCGGATCATCGCATCGGAGATCAGCCCGGAGGCCAGAATGCCGACGAAGGCGGCGAGAAACGGCACCGCGGCCATGAAGCCTGCCTTCAGGAAATCCATGTGGCGGTACTTGACGAGGTAGGTGGGAAACCACGTCAGGAAGAACCACAGCGTCGAGGTCACGGCGATCTGGCCGATATAGATGCCCCAGAGCTTGCGGTTGCCGAGTACGGCGCGCCAGTCGGCGGCGCTGTAGCGTGGCTGAGACGCGCGGGCGCTGCTGAGTTCGACAAGGCCGCCGCCGCGACGGATCGTATCGAGCTCCGCCTGGTTGATTCCCGCCGTCTCGGACGGTTCGCGATACAGCGCATACCAGACCAGCGCCCACACCACGCCAATGAGTCCCGTGAGGATGAACACGCCGTGCCAGCCGAAGTGCTGCTGGGTGAGGACGAGCGCAGGCGTCAGGAAGGCGAGACCGACGTACTGGCCCGAGGTGTAGACGGCAATGGCGCGGGCCCGCTCGCTATCGGGAAACCAGGTGGTGACGATGCGGTTGAGCGTCGGATAGGCCGGCGCTTCGAGCACGCCGAGCAGCACGCGCAAGGACAGCAGCAGCACGAACGCGCTGGCGAAGCCCTGCAGGACGGTGGCGAGCGACCAGAGGCCGATGATCAGCGCCATCATCAGACGGGGCCGCGCACGGTCCACCAGCATGCCGCCGGGAATCTGCAGCAAGGCATACGACCAGCCGAAGGCCGAGAACACCAGCCCCATGTGGGCCGGATCGAGTTGCAGGTCCTGCGCGATGGCGGTGGCCGCAATCGACAGGTTGCTGCGGTCCAGATAGGTGATGACGACGGTGATGAACAGCATGACCAGCAGACGGTGGCGCTTGCCGGTCGCGGCTTGCGTTTCGAACGTGGTTGTCTCCACTTAATGCTCCTTCTTTTATTGGCTTGCGCGCCGGATCTCACCCGACGCAAAAACGCCGCCCGCAGGCGGCGTTTCATCGCATCACAGGCTTACCACTCGGCGACGCTGCCGTCCGTATGGCGCCACACCGGATTGCGCCAGCGGTGGCCGACCTTGGCCATCTCGCGGACCTTCTCCTCGTTGACCTCGATGCCGAGCCCCGGGCCCTGCGGAATCGACACGAAGCCGTCTTCGTATTTGAAGACCTCGGGATTCTTGATGTAGTCGAGCAGGTCGTTGCCCTGGTTGTAGTGGATGCCGAGACTCTGTTCCTGGATGAACGCGTTGTAGCTGACCGCGTCGATCTGCAGGCAGGTGGCCAACGCGATCGGGCCGAGCGGGCAGTGCAGCGCGAGCGCCACGTCATAGGCTTCGGCCATCGAGGCGATCTTGCGGCACTCGGTAATGCCGCCCGCGTGCGAGGCGTCCGGCTGGATGATGTCCACATAGCCGCCCGCGAGGATGTGCTTGAAGTCCCAGCGCGAGTAGAGCCGCTCGCCGAGGGCGATCGGCGTGTTGGTCTGATTGACGATGTCGCGCAGCGCCTCGGCGTTTTCCGAGAGCACCGGTTCTTCGATGAAGAGCAGCTTGTACGGATCGAGTTCCTTGGCGAGCACCTTCGCCATCGGCTTATGCACGCGGCCGTGGAAGTCCACGCCAATGCCGATGTTCGGCCCCACCGCCTCACGCACGGCCGCCACGTTGTTGATGACGCCCTGCACCTTGTCGAAGGTATCGATGATCTGCAGCTCTTCCGAGCCGTTCATCTTCACCGCCTTGAAGCCGCGTTCGACCACGGCGCGCGCGTTGTTGGCGACGTCGCTCGGACGGTCGCCGCCGATCCACGAGTAGACCTTGATCCTGTCGCGCACCTGGCCGCCCAGCAGCGCATGCACGGGCACGCCGTGGTGCTTGCCCTTGATGTCCCACAGGGCCTGGTCGACGCCGGCAATCGCGCTCATCGTGATCGGGCCGCCGCGGTAGAAGCCCGCGCGGTACATCACCTGCCAGTGGTCTTCGATCAGCAGCGGGTCTTTGCCGATCAGATAGTCCGACAGCTCTTCGACGGCCGCCGCGACGGTATGCGCGCGGCCTTCGACGACCGGCTCGCCCCAACCGACGATGCCTTCGTCCGTCTCGATCTTGAGGAAGCACCAGCGCGGCGGAACGATGAAGGTTTCGAGCTTGGTGATTTTCATGGTGCGTGTCTCCTTGAGCCTGCTAGGCCGATCCTTGAGTGGCGGATGCCGGTGGATGCGTCTGCGTCCACCGGCGCGATATCTGAGGAGTCACATGCTACAACAAAATCGCCTTTAAATACTATTAATAGTACTATTGGCGGACGCATTCCATGCGCTTCCGGTGTAGGTGCTGTGGCCGGGATGCCGGATAATCGCGGTCGTTTCGACAATGAAGAGCGCCGGAAGACGGCGGGGAGAGCACTTATTCAGCACGATCTGCACGGGCGCGTCGCCCATCTGCTGGCCACAGCCATTCTGCGCGGCGACTACGCGCCGGAGACCATCCTGCCGCGCGAAGCCGAGTTGATGGAAACCTTCGGCGTGAGCCGCACGGTACTCAGGGAAGCGCTGCGCACGCTGACGTCCAAGGGGCTGATCGAGTCGCGTCCGCGGATCGGCACGCGCGTGCGACCGCGCGCGGCGTGGAACCTGCTCGATGTGGACGTGCTCGACTGGTACTCGCGGGTGGCCGAGCCGATGGCCTTCGCGCTCAAGCTGCAGGAAATGCGCGAGATGATCGAGCCGTATGCGGCGGCGCTGGCGGCGGCCTCTCATACCGCGCAGACGTTTGCCGCGCTCGACGCGGCGCATGCGGCGATGGTGGCCGCGCGCAACGTCGACGAATGGGTGCGGGCCGATCTGCGTTTTCATCTGAGCGTGCTGACGGCGTGCAGCAACGAATTGCTGATCCCGCTGGGCACGCTGATCGAACGCACGCTCGAGGCGCAGTTGCGCCTGAATGCGAAGCGCGCGGAGGTCTACAACGCGTCGCTCGCCGAGCACACGGCGGTGTTCGAAGCGATCCGCGCACGCGACGCGGCCGGCGCGCAGCAGGCAATGGCGGGCTTGCTCGGCGTGACGCGGCGGCGCATCGAGGGCTGAGCGTCGAGCGCGCCGCTACGCGCGCTAGTCCATCGCCGCGTGCGCAACCGACGCGTCCGGCGCTTTGTGCGCAGGGCGAATCAACAGCAGCAGCGGCACCACCAGCAGCGTGGCCACGAACATCAGCTTGAAGTCGTTCAGGTAGGCGATCATCGAAGCCTGCTGGGTGATCGACGCATTCATCACGGCGATGTCGTAGCGCGAGCCGTTCTCCAGCATGGGCTGCATGACGGGATTGAAGATATTGACGTTCGCCGCCAGGTCCGCATGGGCGACCTGGGTGCCGCGCGTCATCAGCGTCTGCACGATCGAAATGCCGATACTGCTGCCGATATTGCGCATCAGGCTGTAGGTCGCGGTGCCGTCGGCGCGCAGTTCTGGCGTGAGGGTGGAAAACGTCAGCGCGCTCAGCGGCACGAACACGAGACCGAGTCCGAAACCCTGGATCACGCCGGGCCACACGATATCCGAGGCGGACAGCACGATCGTGTAGTTCATCATTTGCCACAGCGCGAACGCGGAAATCAGGAAGCCCGCGAGCAGCAGCAGGCGCGCGTCGATGCGTTTGAGCAGGCGTCCGGCGCAGAGCATGGCGATCATCGTGCCGGCGCCGCTGGGCGCCGTGACCAGACCGGTGGTGGCGACCGGATAGTTCATCAGCGTCTGCAGCATGGGCGGCAGCAGCGCGCGCGTCGCATACATCACCGCGCCGATGACGAAAATGAAGAACGTGCCGGTGGCGAAGTTCGGGTCCTTCAGCAACTCGTATTTGAAGAACGAAGTTTTGCCGACCGTCGCCGTGTGGACGAGAAAGAACGCGAAGCTGATGGACGCCAGCAGCGCTTCGATGACGATTTCGTGCGAACCGAACCAGTCGAGTTGCTCGCCGCGGTCGAGCATGGCCTGCAGCGCGCCGATCGCGAGGGCCAGCGTCGCGAAGCCGAAGGCATCGAACTTCACGTCATGGCGCGGCGCCTTGCTCGGCAGAAACGTCAGGACCCCGAACAGCGCAAATGCGCCGACCGGCAGGTTGATGAAAAACACCCAGCGCCAGTTATAGCTTTCGGTGAGCCAGCCGCCGAGCGTCGGACCGAGAATCGGCCCCACCATCACGCCCATGCCCCATACGGCCATGGCTTGCCCCTGCTTCTCGCGCGGGTTGATGTCGAGCAGGATGGACTGCGACAACGGCACCAGCGAGGCCCCAAAAATCCCCTGCAGCAAACGCGAGGCGACGATCTCGCTCAGCGTCTCGGACAGGCCGCACAGCGCCGAGGCGATCGTGAAGCCGGCAATCGAAAACGCCAGCAGCCGCTTGACGCTGAAGCGGTCGGACAGCCAACCCGTCAGCGGCGTGGCGATGGCGGCGGCGACGATGTACGAGGTCAGCACCCACGTGATTTCGTCCTGCGACGCCGACAGCGTGCCCTGCATGTGCGGTAGCGCCACGTTGGCGATGGTGCTGTCGAGCGTCTGCATCAAGGTGGCGAGCATGATCGATACGGTGATCATGGGCCGGTTCAGCGCAGCGGCAGTACTCCCAGATATTGAGTCGGAAGACATGGGTGGGCGGGGCGGGCGGCGGGTGGAGACTCGGGTTGGAATAGATAGTAAGCATGCTTAGTATATAGATGAGGACGCCGTGCGAATACCAGGAACTGTACGGGTGTGGTGTGTGGTGCAGTCGTACAGGGCGGGGCCGCTGTTCGGCGCCCGCTTAGCCGGGGCTTTCGTATAATCGCGCGATGAAAACCCAATTCGAAGAGCGCTTCGGCTTCCTGATTTCGGACGTGGGCCGCCTGACCGGCAAGCGTTTCGACGATCTCGCCAAGTCGAGCCTCGATCTGACTCGCGCGCAATGCCGTGTGCTGGCTTATCTCGCCCACTACGGGGACGTCAACCAGGCCCGTCTCGCGGTCCTGCTCGAGGTCGCGCCGATTTCGGCCGGGCGTCTGCTGGACCGCATGGAAGAGGGCGGCTGGATCGAGCGCTGGAGCAATCCCGAGGACCGCCGCGAACGGCAGGTGCGCATGACCGCCAAGGCCGAGCGCGCGCTCGGCAAGGCGCGCAAGGTCGGCGACGAAGTGGCCGCGGAGGGTCTGAGCGGCTTCAGCGACGAGGAGGCGAAGCAGTTGATCGCGTTGCTGCAGCGGGTGCGCGGCAATCTCAGCCGGATTGTGGATCGCTAAACGGTGATAGAGGGTGCGCTCGCGCGGCGGATTGGCCCGTCCGTTTCCGAGCAGGCCATGCCCGCTAAACCCAGAGTTTCCACGGGACCGGCTGCCATCGCGAGGCAGGCGGGGCGGGTGCGTTCGTTCGCGATTGGGGGCCGGCGAGGCGCATCATCAGCAAGGAGTCGACGGCCGATTCGAGCGTCTCGAGTTCGACTGGCTTACGAATAAACACATTCCAGAGCGCCGATTTGTCCGCGGGCGGCGTGCGGCCCGACGACATCACCACGGGAATCTGGGCGAGCGCCGGATAGCATTTCAGGCGCTGGCACAACTCCACGCCGTCGGTGCCCGGCATGTTCCAGTCGGTGACGATCAGATCGGGCAGACAGCGGCTCGCTTTCGCCAGGGCCGTCTTGCCGTCTTCCGCGACGATCACGTGGTGGCCGCGCTCCTCCAGCACAAGCTTGAAAAGCCAGAGCGAATCGATCTCATCGTCGACGAGCAGAATGGTAGACATGGTTCCAACATTCAGATGCCTTTCCTGCTTTGGCGCAACAACCATGCCGCCAGGGCACGGGGGGCGCTGTGGTGCGGTACGGTGGCCGTCAGTCCGCCTGCGCGATGAGCCTCGTCAACTGGTCCGCCGACACCGGCTTGGTCACGTGCACGTCGAAGCCGGCCTCCGTGGCGGCCCGTTTATCCGCCTCGCCGGCATAGCCCGTTAGCGCGATCAGCCGTGTGCCGGCGAGACTCGCGTTGGACCGCAGTATCCGCGCGAGCTGCATGCCGCTCATATCCGGCATGGAGACGTCGATCAAGGCCAGGTCCGGAACGAACGTCTCGACCGCGGCCAATGCGTCCGCGCCGCTGTACGCAGTGCGGACCTCGTGCCCGTCCATTTCCAGCAACATGGAGAGGGCGTCGATGGCGTCGGCCTGGTCGTCGACGAGAAGTATTTTTTTGGGTTGCGTCATTGCGTGGGGGCTAAAGGGTCGGGTGGATGCGTCTAGCGCCAAAGTTTTTGCATCAGTGCGAGCAGGGCGACCGGCGGTGTCCCTTTGCGGCAGTAACCGTCGAAGTTGTGCCGCGCCGTGCCGGTTTCGCGGACATGATCGTCATCGAGCGACGTAAAAGCCACGATTCCAAGGTTCGTCGTGGGTAAGTACGTGCGCAAGGCCTGAGCGGTTTCAAAGCCGTCGCGCTCCGGCATCATGATGTCGAGCACCACCACATCCGGGACCCAGTCCCTGACACAGCGCAGTGCCTCGCCGCAACCGCCGGCGGTGCGCGTTTCAACGCCTTCGTAAGAAAGATAGGTGGCAAGCGCTTCGGCCGCGTCGGCGTTGTCGTCGACCACCAGCACGCGCGGGTGGACGTTGAGGACACGAATCTTGCGAGCGCTCCAGGTTTGACAGAGTGATGGGGACGGGGCTTGGTGCAATTCTCGAATGCCTTTAATACGGGTTCTTAAGCGTGCAGCAAGGCTCATGCCACGGCGCGATCAACGCGGCGGTCGGTCACCCTTGCAGAGTTGTTCGATCGTAGTCAGAAAAATTTGCATGGGCGCGGGCTTGCGCAGGCAGGCATTCCACGTTTGCACCTCTTCGACGCTGGGCGGCGCGGCCGAGTGAATCATGATCGGCACGCGGGCGAGGTCAGGATGAGCCTTTAGTTGGCGGCATAGCTCGGCGCCGCCCATCAGGGGCATCATCCAGTCGGTGATCACCAGATCCGGGATGCTTTCCTTCAGACGCTCGAGTGCCTGGAAACCGTTGCGTGCACAACATACCCTATAACCTTCGTCGAGCAGAATGGCCTGCCATGCGGCGAGGATTTCCGGGTCGTCATCCACAAGCAAAATCGAGTGCATTTGCAATGGCCAGTTCGTGAACGTCGTTTTAGCCGTTACAGGCATGCAAAAGCCGTTCCATTGCGCGTGGTTGGGGCCATAATGACTTCGCTTTCAAGGGCCGTGGGGCGTGCGTGGCCGGTCCGAACCCCTGCCGCAAAGGGCTGCGGGCCTGCGGCGGCAGATCTGACCGGGGCGAATGTTCGGATGAAGAGCGTCGTCGATACAGCGCGTGCCGCGTTCGATACGGTAGATGTCGATTCCTTTTTGTAGAAACGTTACTCACCGAGTGGCCGTTATGACTGATACACCCAAAGGGCCTCTGCGCGGGTTCGCCGATTTTCTCCGCAGCGAGCGGGTTCGCTTGACCGAGCAGTGGATGAAAGAGGTCTTCGGCGACGTCGACCTGATCGAGGCCGACAAACTGACGTACGAACAGCTTGCCGATCACCTGCCGGAGATTCTCGACGGGTTGTGCGCCGCGCTCGACGCGGAGGATCTCGAGAAGGTGGAGCCGGCCATCGAACGCGACGCGCGCATGCATGGTCTCGTACGCTGGCGCCAGGGATACCGGATCGAGGAACTGGTGCGTGAACTCGATCTGTTCCATCAGACGCTGGCCGGGGCTCTCGAGACATTCGCCGATACCGGAAGCGGCTTCACGCGCCGCCACGAAAGACGGGCCCGGCGCCTGATTGCCGAAGCGTTGAGTTTCGTCACCTTGACGTCGATCCGCGAGGTGGTGAGCGAGCGCGACCGGAAAATCGACGACTACACCGGCAAGCTCGAACGCGCGAATCATGAATTGAAGCTCAACCAACGGCTCGTCAGCGATCTCCATGAGTCGCGCATGCAGATCACCCGCAGCGTGGTGCATGACCTGCGCAATTTCCTGAATGCGTTCTCGGTGGCTTTGACGTTGATCGGGCGTGCGCCGGCAAAGGCTGAGGCCGCGTTGACGCTGGCCCATCGTCAGGCGGCGGATATGAAGCAACTGGTCGACCAGATGGTGGAGTATTCGGTCGTGCTGGGCGATAACAGTCCGCCGGAAGCGGAGCCGTTTGACGTGAGGGTGTTGTTCGACGAACTGGTGACTTCGTGCCGACCTGCTATCGAAGCAAAAGGCTTGCGCCTGAAGACCGCCTGTGACGCCGAGCTCGTGTCCGTGACTTCGAATCGTCTCAAGGTGAAGCAGGTGGCGCTCAACCTGTTGTCGAACGCGACCAAGTACACGGCCACGGGCGAAATCGAACTGGCTATCGGCGGCGCGGGAGAGGGCCACTGGTCTATCCGGGTCTCCGATACGGGCATTGGGATCGCGGCTTCGGATGCGGACCGGGTGTTCGATGAATTCGAGCGCGCCGCCGGTGACGATATACCGGGCACAGGGCTGGGCCTTGCGATCGTCAAGGAGCTTTGCCGCGTACTGCATGGGCAAATCCGCTTCGAGTCGCGTGAAGGTCGTGGGACGACGTTTGAGATCTGCTTTCCGCTTGACCTGGGATTAGTGGAGTAGTCGGGCAGTACGTTTGCGTCGCCGGTTGGCGGTTGCATTCTTCGCGGAGCATACTGCCCCCTCGCCAGGTTCGGACAAGGGACAGTCGTGAAGCGATGGATTATTCGTATTGCATCGGCGCTTGTTGCGCTGATTGCTTTAGTCGTATTGACAGGCAGTGGTTATGAGTTCATTCAACGGCATCACGTGACGCGGGATTTTCCTGCGCAGGGGACGCTAGTCGATATCGGCGGCCGCAAGATTCAGCTTGATTGCAGAGGCACGGGATCGCCCACGGTTGTGTTCGAATCAGGTCTGGATATCAATGGGTCGCTGAGTTGGTCCGCTGTTCAGGATGCGGTGGCTAAGACCACGAGAGCCTGTTCGTATAGCCGCGCAGGCATCATGTGGAGCGACGCGCCAGGTCGCGCTCAAAACGGCCGGACCGTGGCCGAGGATCTGCACAAGACCTTGAACGCAGCCGGCGAGCATGGTCCGTTCGTGCTGGTCGGGCACTCGCTGGGCGGTCCCTACATCATGACTTATACCCATTACTACGGTCAGGACGTCGCGGGTCTGGTGTTCGTGGATGCTTCGCATCCGGACCAGACGCAACGGCTCAAGGGTGTGATGCCGGAGCAGAGCATCTTCCTCGGCAAACTCGCCGCGTCGCTCGCCTGGACCGGCGCGTTGCGTCCCGTTGCGCCCGTTCTGGTTCCGCAGGAGCCGCACCAGGATCTGCACGATGTCGAGACGATTCGCGCGTACGCGCCCACGTCTCTCGGTCCGATGATGCTTGAAGACGAAGCGCTAAACGAGACGCTCACCGAAGCGGGGACTTTCCGCCAGCTCGGCAACCGGCCGCTTTTTGTGCTGACCGCCATGGCGCCGTTCTCCGATGCGGAGCTTCAGTCCATGCAGATCACGGCTACGCAAGGGCAGAAAATCAAGGCGGTCTGGAAGCAGATGCAGGACGACGAGGCGACGTGGTCGTCGAGAAGTCAGCATCAACTCGTGAACGACTCGAGCCACTACATTCAGTTTTATCGCCCTGATGCGGTGATCGACGCGGTGCTTTCGGTGGTCGGGACTGTACGGGCGGATCAGCATCAATAGTTCGATGCTGGATCGCGCAGCTTGCGAATGCACGCTGCATGAGCGCAAAACGTGGCGTCACGCGTGTCGCGCCTCACGCACGTTTTGGCAACTTTTTATTGACAAGCCATAGCGTGCAATAGAAACTCCAAGACATGAAAGCGCCCGCCCATATCGCCACCGCGACTAAACACCGAATGATCGTACGTTGGTACGAATCATCGGAGGCGTGTGTGCGTTAGCAATTTGCAGTAGCGCAAGTCACAAGGCCTCGCCGGAAACGGATGAGGCCTTTTTCTTTTGGTGGCTCCTCCGTCTCGCGGCTCAATCGACGGAGATGACCATGCACGACGCTAGCCAGCAGTCCGATTGTTCCTGCTTCCCTTATGACCATTCTGTGCGCGCGATGCATGCGCCGAGGATGGTGATTCACTTAAGCCTTCTGCCGCGGCAGACCATGTCGTGGCGCGTGATGGCCCACTGCGAGATCCGCGCTCATGGCGAGCGTGTCTGGTTGACGCGCATCTTTTCTCCGTACGACCACTGGCTGCAAGCGGGAGATGTGATCCGGGTCGCGCGCGGCGAACGCATCTGGTTGAGTGCAGACGGCGAACGTCCAGCGGAAGTGACTTTAACTAGCGAGTACGTTGGGCGACGACGTAGGTTCGATCGATGGCCTGTGGTGCGCTGGGTGGAGCGCGCTTTCGATAGCTTGTTGCCGGTGGCGCGGTAAGGCGCGATCGACGCTTGCTGGTTGGACTGATTACTACATCATATATAGGAATACGAAATGAATTCGGATATGCAGAAGCCAGTGGTGAATAGAGATGTCGCAGGTTGGAGAGGGTTTGTTTCGGGCGAGGGACTGCAGTGGGTGGTTGGCATTGCCAACATGCTATTGATACTCGGCTTGTTTGTATTGGCTGTCGCGAAGGCGCCGTCGAGCGTGAGGTCCAATAACGCGCGTTGCCTTCAGCAGGTCGCCAACGAGGAGCACGTGAGTCTGGAAGCGTTCTTTCAGAATCCGGTGGAGCAGGATGCGCTGGTCTAGGCTATGAATGTTTGCTCCCGCTGAGCTTACTGTTGAGGCGGCATGGTCGAGTCGTAAGGCTGAACCAGTTCCAAGCATGTGAACTCACCCGTTGTCGAACCTGTTTTCGCGTCGGTGACGCGGTGAGTCTCATTGCACGCGAACATGCTCGCGTCTTTTTGCAGGTAGTAGACGGTTGTGACCAGACTGAGGCTGCCAGGCGACGGGGCATGGTCCACCGCGACAAGCTTGTATCCGCTTTGAATTAAGGTCGCGAAGGTGGTCGAGGCGTCTTTCCATTGCTGGTTCGGAGCCGCGTGGGCAGACAGGGCGGCGAGGGAGAGGAGGGCTGAGGCTGCGAGGTTCTTCATCGGGGGGCTTTACTCTCGGAAGGTGTGTTTATACTCGACACGCGCGGCGAGGCAAAGGTTCAATTTGTTGGGCCGGGAGGGAGCGTTGCTCTTGACCATCGGAACTCGCAACCGTCACGCCTCGCTCGCCGACTTCACGAACAGGTGGCCAAGTCTGCTGGCGAGGATGAACCATCCGACTGCGGCATTCAGAAAGACCTCGAGCAGCCAGCCGTGAAAAAAGCCGGATGACGTAGGCCCGGAGAAAATGCCCGGCAAAAAGAAGCCGAACATGCACAGCGCTGCTCCAAGCAGCAGCCAGCCGAAATCGACGGCTCGCTGAGCGCTCGTTGTGAGGATCGGCATAGTCAGGAAAATTACGATTCCGAACCCGAAAAGCATGTTTAGGATTGGAATCGACATGACGAAAGAGAAGATGAAAATGAACATCGTGCGACCGATGTTCTTGCTGCGCTGCATTTGGGTTTCAACGCTTGCGATCTTCGGTTTTTGCGCTTGCATGGTTGTTCCTTGGAAAAGCGCCGAGGCCGCGCGGTTGGCGGGCGTCGGCGAAGGGGCCGCTGAAAGGGTCATTAGGGCCTGGAAAACTTGACTAGCTCGACGTGGGTGCTCGTCGGCGCGACGCCGGCTGCTTTGTCGGAGAAGTCGGCTTTCACGATGCGACCGACGCTCGGGGCATACCAGTCCGTTTCGCTAGTGCGCCCGCCCCCTTTGTTTCCCCCGCCTGCGGACCATGAGACGAGCTGCTCGACGCGCAAAGCTTCGAACGAGCCTGCAGCCGTGTCAACGCGCTCCACGCCGACGACCTTCGTTTGCCGCTGGCCGATGGCTTCCCACGAGCCGGAGTGATAGGCGTAGGACGAGGTCCATTCGTCGCCGACGCGTAAAGGGAAGCGAAGCTTGCCATCGCTCGGCTCGTAGCTGGCCGTTCCCAGCTTCACGATATTGCCGTTGGCGTCGAGGATCGTCGCGCCACCGTTGACTATCGCGCGGCCGTCCTCGACTCGCGCGACAGTCTGCGTGTAAGTTGAATTTTTGGCGGGTTCAAGGTCGTTCCTGTATTGAAACGTCCAGGTCTCGCCCGTGACGTAGGCGGGCGCGTCAGCTTGCGTAAGCGGCACCGGCTGGGCGACGGGAGCGGGAAAGCTCGCCGGAGACACGGCGGAGGCCGCGATTGCCGCTGAAGCGGCGAGTGAAGTCAGGTCCATAATCAGCAATCCAAAATGGTTCAAAAAGTGGGCGACCGCCGCTCAACGCTTGCCGTTGCCGACTGCCCACGCGTCAGCCTTTGCCGACGTCGCTGGCGATCCATCCATCCGAGCCTTTGAGCATGCGAACGCGACTGGCTCCGCCATTGGATTCAAGGTCGCATACGTAGGCCTTGTCGCCATCGTTCTTGCAGCCGATGAGCTTGATCCCATCGACTGCCTGCTTTTGCTGGTCGATTTGCTTGTCCAGGAAGGCGCTCTTGCCCATTAGCTGCTCGGCTTGCGCGCGCCCGGCCTCGACTTGCTTTTGCAGCGCGGCGCGCACATCGCCCTCGCTCGGAGAGCCACTGCATGCTGACAGCAGAACAGAGACGCAGATGGTGCCGACGGTGGCCGCGCGTTCGATTAGTTGTTTCATGTCGAAATCTCTTCAGTTCAGGATGATTCGCCGCGGTGCGACTTGCTTCAAGGCATTGGCTTCGCTTGCGCTTGACGAGCTGGTCGACGTCGGCGCGCCGATCGGCGTGTTGGCGGTCGCGGCGGTCGTAAAAGCCCAGGACAGCGAGAAGGGCGTCGCGGCCAGAGACGTGTTCGAGAGCGTGCCGGTCACTTTAACTGTGTAAGTCGTGCCCGTTTTCAGCGGCGAGAACGGTACGCACATGGCCTCGCGCGCCGCCTCGGAGTTGTTCGAGCTGTCGACTTCCTGGCACGGGACGCTTGCGCCCGTGGAATCCGTGATAACGAACGACACGTTCGAGAACGCGGCGTTGTCTCCACCCGTTAGCGTCACCGGATAGCCGACCACCGTGTTTTCATACGGCTGAGATTGCGTCGTCTGCGCCATCGGATTGGGGCTTTCGTTGGCGAACCACGAGGTGTCGACGTTCAACATGCCGTTGTATGGCCACGCGACGAGTTGGCTGTCGGCGATGAACTGCTTGTAGTCGGCGAAATCGACAGTCAGCGTCGACAGTTGGGAATCGCTTGTTGTGTTCGCGACGCCAACCCCGGCATGCACTGAATCGAACAGGGCAACCGCGCGATGGAACGGAGCGTCAAAGAGCCCTGTGATCGCTTCCGTGGAATTTGCGAAGGGCCCTGAGAATCCGGCTGTGATCTCGCCGACGGACTGAGTCGAGTAATAGAGGTTGACTCGTTCGAGTGGCGTCGCTGCGGTGTAACCCGCTTGTCCCGAAGTCTCGTCGTGCCCGACGATGTCGTTGTCCTGCTCCCAGATCGAATGGTTTTGTGCCGCCTGGGCCACGCCCGTCTGCGACGAAAGCGCTGGCAGACCGATTTGCGCGCGCTGATAGTTGATGAAGTTGAGCGCATCCGTTGTCGTGTCGCCGGTCGCGGCGAACGAGCCGGCGCTTGCGCCCGGCGCGGCGAGCAGGGCGACGCTTGGCGCTGCGGCGCTCGAGCTTGTGCCACTGGAAGATTCCCCGCCGCTGCTACCGCCCCCTCCGCCGCATGCGGCGAGCATGCACGCCGCCGCTGCGGCGCAAATTGCTGTTCTTTTCATGATGGTCCTGGCTGTTGCCGGAGCATCGACGTCCAATCCGTCGATCTCCGTGCGTTAAATGAGGCGTATTGCGTTCTCGCTATAGCGTTACGCGTCAACTTTTTGTGCGTGGCGAAGCTGATACGAGCGTCTCGCGTCGTTTTTTGTGACGCCAGGAGGCGACAAATGACAAGTGAGGAGTCGGGCAGCGATGGCCAGGCGCCACGAGGCTGAGCGACAACGAGCGCGGCCGCATTGCAGCGCGTGGGCGCGGCCAAAGGCATAACGAAGGTTTCCGCGATGCAGATCGCATCGAGTGGCGCGGCCATCTTTTGCTTCGACAACTGGCGACGCTCGGCCTGCGTTTGGATTGATAGTTCTCGACATGACGATTCCCCGATGATGGTCGGAGCGACTTTGTTGTTTGCCGTCGCGCCCTGACCGTTGTGCAAATGATCGACAAAAGGCACCCGGAGCGTCCCTCATTTTGTCCACGAAAACCCGTCGTTTTGTCCAACGTGTCGTTTTGTGAGTTCTCGATCTTTTGAATGACAGGTTTCGCGAATAAGATGCGGAAAAGCCAAAAGGGGTTGTCAATGCCGCAGCCATTGCGATTTGATAGCGCGCGCCTTAAAGCGGACGACGCGGAAGAAATTTGGCGCGAAGTGATGCGCCCCATGTATGAGATTGAGCGGTCGAAATCAGATCTGGCCGCCCAGATAACCGCTTGGAGCCTTGGCGGCACGATGCTGCTCACACATCACGCCGCGAAAGACGAAGTGCAATTCCGGCGGACGCGGAAGCGCATCGCGACTTCCGATTTGGACCAATACCTCGTCCACTGCCTGCTTGGCGGCGAACTGATGTCGGCGTCCGCGGAGGGCGAGCAGCGAGTGCCGCTCAACTCCGTCGCTGTTCGCGACATGTCGCGCGAAAACATTGGCTTTGCGCGTGATGCACCCATGCTGACTCTGAGCATTCCACGGCGAGCGCTGGACAAACGCATGCCTCAAGGGGCTGTTCTGCACGGCGCCTGTTGGGATGCGGCTGACCCTGTCGGCGCGCTCGTCGCGTCTCACATGCGCGCCTTGGCACAGGTCTTGAGCGAGATGACGGACGAGCAATCGAGCGTTGCGGCGGAGGCCACGCTGGAATTGCTCGCTGCGTGCCTGTTGCCGAAGGCGATTAAGCGTGAAGTCACAAAAGACGATCCGCGCCTGGCCCCGATGCTGCGCACGCAAGCAGAGGCGCACATTGAACGCCATTTGATCGATCCTGAACTGGGCGTCGCGTCGCTCTGCAAAGCGCTAAAGGTTTCCCGAACCGCTCTCTATGACCTTTTTGCGGTATCGGGCGGGGTGGCTAAACACGTTCGGGAACGCCGGTTGGATGAGGCGATGCGTCGCCTGGTCGACCCGAAGCGGCTGCGTGAGCGCGTCGGCGAGATCGGTTATGGCGTGGGGTTCGCGAGCGAGACGACATTTGCGCGCGCGTTCAAGGAACGTTTCGGATGCGCACCTAGCGAGGCGCGTGGGGAGCAGTTGGCGCCGAAAAAGACCACCGTGGATGCCGCGATGGACAACCTGGAGGCGATGCGCGCGGCGGTGATCAGTCTGCGGGCATGACAAAGGCGGTCCGAATGGCGTAAAACATCCAGCGCGAAAGCGCGACCCTATCCTTCGCCATACCGTTGAGTCTGGGTGTCAACGCGCACGGCCTCGCCGGCAGCGCGCGAGTTTACCGCCCAAACAACAAGCCCCGCCGCTCAGTGAAGAGGGGCGGGGCCGTCAGCGAAACTGGTGGCGAATCAGGGATTCGAACCCCGGACCTGCGGATTATGATTCCGTCGCTCTAACCGGCTGAGCTAATTCGCCTAAAGAAGAAGCGAGATTATGAAGATGGCGGCGGGAGCTGTCAACCCCTGCCGCCCAACATTTTCACCCTTCACCGCCGAGACCCTAACCGGACCCGGCGGCGGGAGGCGCAAGCCTCAATCCTTCGCGTAAATATCCGAGTCCTTGGTTTCCTTGACGAACAGCACGCCAATCACAAACGTGATGAGCGCGATCACAATCGGATACCACAGCCCCGAGTAAATATTGCCCTTCGCCGCCACGATGGCGAACGCGGTAGCCGGCAGGAACCCGCCGAACCAGCCATTGCCGATGTGGTACGGCAGCGACATCGACGTATAGCGGATCCGCGTCGGGAACATCTCCACCAGCATTGCCGCAATCGGCCCATACACCATCGTCACGTAGATCATCATGATGGTCAGGATCACCACGCTCATCGGCCAGTTGATCTGCGACGGATCGGCCTTGGCCGGATAGCCGGCGGCCTTGAGCGTCGAGCCGAGCGACTCGTCGAACGCCTTGCCCTGCGCCTTCGCGTCCGCCGCCTTGCCGTCGAACGTGTTGATCACCGTATCGCCCACCTTGATCTGCGCGAGGGTGCCGGCCGGCGCCGCAACGTTGTCGTAGTTCAAGCCCGCCTTCGACAGCGCGCTCTTCGCAATGTCGCACGACGAGGTGAACTTCGCCGTACCCACCGGGTTGAACTGGAACGAACACTCATCCGGATTGGCGATCACCACGATCGGCGACTTTTGCGTCGCGGCTTCGAGCGCCGGGTTGGTGAAGTGCGTGAGCGCCTTGAACAGCGGGAAGTACGTCAACGCGGCGATCAGCAGGCCGGCCATGATGATCGGCTTGCGGCCGATCCGGTCCGACAGCGAGCCGAAGAACAGGAAGAACGGCGTGCCGATCAGCAGAGCCAGCGCAATCAGGATGTTGGCGCTCGAACCGGCAACCTTGAGCGTCTGCGTCAGGAAGAACAGCGTGTAGAACTGCCCCGTGTACCAGACCACGGCCTGGCCGGCCGTCAGCCCGATCAGCGCGAGAATCACGATCTTCAAGTTCTTCCATTGGCCGAATGCTTCGGTCAGCGGCGCCTTGGAGGTCTTGCCTTCCGACTTGATGCGCTCGAATGCCGGCGATTCATGCAGTTTCAAGCGGATCCACACCGAGACCGCCAGCAGGATGATCGATGCAATGAACGGCACGCGCCATCCCCAGACGCCGAACGCGTCCTCGCCGATCGACGTCCGCACGCCGAGAATCACGAGCAACGACAGGAACAGGCCGAGCGTGGCCGTCGTCTGGATCCAGGCAGTGTAGAAGCCGCGCCGGCCAGCCGGTGCGTGTTCCGCGACGTAAGTTGCCGCGCCGCCGTACTCGCCGCCGAGCGCGAGGCCCTGCAGCAGCCGCATCGCGATGAAGATCACCGGCGAAGCCATGCCGATCGCCGCGTATCCGGGCAGAAAACCGACCAGGAAAGTCGAGACGCCCATGATCACGATGGTGATCAGGAACGTGTACTTGCGCCCGACCATATCGCCGAGACGCCCGAACACAATCGCGCCGAACGGCCGCACGGCGAAGCCTGCCGCGAAGCTGAGCAGCGTAAAGATGAAGGCTGCGGTGGGATTGACCCCGGAGAAAAAGCTCTTGCTAATGTAGATCGCGAGTGAGCCGGCCAGGTAGAAGTCGTACCACTCGAAAACCGTGCCTAGCGACGATGCGAAGATTACTCGCTTCTCTTCGTGCGTCATCGGCACGTGGGAGATTTGCCCGCCAACGGTTGCCATATGTCGTCTCCAATATTGATATATACGCGGCCCGCCCGGAAGACGCGCCCGTGATCGGATTATTGGAGTGGAAACTTACGGCCTACTGACGCGGTATCTCAAAACAAAGAGAATAGGGAGGTGGGGTCGGATGCGGTCTTTGTCTGCCAAGAGGCATTCAAGTGTCGCGCATCGTCAAATAAGTTGTCGGCATCTCGCGAATTTATATTTTCTGGGCGCCGGGCGGTTAGGGTAAGTCCCGGGCCGTTTCGCGTACCTTTAAGCTGACGCGCACGAGTGTGCCGGCCAGCCGCGGCGCCGATTGATAGACGTTGTCGTCGATCGTCAGCGTGCCGCCATGCATGGTTGCGATCTCGCGGACGATGGCGAGGCCAAGCCCGCTGCCGTCGCCCTCCCTGCCGAGAATCCGGTAGAAGCGTTCGATCACCCGCGCCCGTTCCGCGACCGGAATGCCGAGGCCGGTGTCTTCCACCTCCAGATGGACCTGCCGCGTGGCCGCGTCCGGCCGCACCCGCACGGTGATACGTCCGCCGGCCGGTGTGTAGCGGATCGCGTTGTCGATCAGGTTGGAGAGCATCTCGCGCAACATCAGCAGACTGCCGTCTATTTCCACCGCTTCGTCCGGCCCTTCATAGCCGAGATCCATCTGCTTGGCGAGTGCGGCCTGCACCCAGTCGCGTACCGCGTTGCGGGCAACCTCGGTGATCTCGACCGGCGCAAAAATCTGCCCCGACAGCCGGTTTTCCGCCCGCGCCAACGCCAGCAACTGTGTGACGAGCCGCGCCGCGTGTTCGGAGCTGGTGGCGATCTGCTCGAGCGAGCGGTGCACTTCCTCGGACACGTCCTGGCGCAGCGCTAGCTCGGCCTGGGTGCGCAGGCCGGCGAGCGGGGTCTTCATCTGGTGGGCCGCATCGGCGATGAAGCGCTTTTGCAGCTCCATAACCTGTTCTAGACGCGTTAGCAGGTCGTTGAACGACGTGACCAGCGGTTCGATCTCCGGCGGTGCGCGGCGCGATTCGAGCGGCGACAGGTCGTCCGGACGCCGCGCCCGGATATGGGCCTGCAGCGCGTGCAGCGGCGCGAGCCCGCGCGACAGTCCGAACCACACCAGCACGATCGCCAGCGGCAGGATCACGAACTGCGGCAGGATCACGCCTTTGATGATGTCGTTGGCGAGCTGGCTGCGCTTGTCGAGCGTCTCGCCCACCTGCACCAGCACCGGCAGCGCGCCCGGTGTCTGTGGAAACTCTACCGTCGTATAGGCGACGCGGATGTCGTTGCCGCGCAGCACGTCGTCGCGGAACTCGACGAGCCCCGGCGGCGGCCGGTCTTCCTCGTGCGGCAGCGGCATGTCGCGGTCGCCGCCCACCAGTTCGCCGCGCGTGCCGAGCACCTGGTAGAACACCTTGTCGACGTTGTCCGCACTCAGGAAGTCACGCGTCGCATCGGGCAGCGACAGTTCGGCGACGCCGTTGACCGGATGGATCTGCCGCGCCAGTACATAGGCATCGGTTTCGAGCGCGCGGTCGAACGGGCCGTTGGCGATCGACTTGGCGACCAGATACGTGACCGCAATGCTCATCGGCCACAGCAGCAGTAGCGGCGCCAGCATCCAGTCGAGAATTTCGCCGAACAGCGAGCGCGGCCGGGCCTCGGCGGAGGCTTCGGTTTCGTCGGGCGGCGCGAACGGGTTCGCGTAGCGGGCGTCGCGCGCCTCGTCGTCGAGGTCCGCCGCTTGCGCTGTGGCGCGCTCTACGCGTGCGGACATGGGTGGTCTCTATTTGAAGTGGTGGCTCGCGGGCATCGCGCTGGATGCGGGCGAGGCGGGCGCGGCCGGTTCGGGCGTCGAGCGTGAGGCGTGCGTGTCGGACGCCGCTCCGGCCGGCGTGGCCGAGGTAGCCTTTTCCAGGCAGTAGCCGAGGCCGCGCACGGTGATGATGCGCACGCCGCTCGGCTCGATCTTCTTGCGCAGCCGGTGCACGTAGACTTCGATCGCGTTGTTGCTGACCTCTTCGCCCCATTCGCACAGGTGATCGACCAGTTGCTCTTTCGACACCAGCCGGCCGATCCGCTGCAGCAGCACTTCGAGCAGGCCCAGTTCGCGCGCGGACAACTCGATCACCTGCTCGTTGATATAAGCGATCCGGCCAACCTGATCGAACGACAGCGAGCCATGCCGCACCACCGTCGGGCCGCCGCCCGCGCCGCGGCGGGTCAGCGCCCGCACGCGCGCCTCGAGTTCGTTGAGGGCGAAGGGCTTGGCCATATAGTCGTCGGCGCCGAGGTCGAGGCCTTTGACGCGTTCGTCGACGCTGTCCGCCGCGGTCAGGATCAGCACCGGCAGGTTCGAATTGCGCGCCCGCAGACGGCGCAGCACCTCGAGCCCGGACATGCGCGGCAGGCCGAGATCGAGTATCAGCAGGTCGAACGTTTGCATCGACAGCGCGGTATCGGCTTCGACGCCGTTCTTCACGTGATCAACGGCGTATGCCGATTGGCGGAGTGATCGAACGAGACCGTCCGCGAGTATGCTGTCATCTTCGGCAATGAGAATTCGCATGATGCGCCAGCCTGGCTTTGCCGGCACCGTGATATCGCCCGGCGCGCAGCGGTCTCCAACGATTTTTGTGGGTAGTGTGGCGCACCCCGATCGCACATAAATGTCTCCACGTGCGAATCGTGCTTGCCAAAACTACTGTTTTTTTATACAGTGTCTGCGTTTAGCGTGCTGTCCGTGATGAATGGGCTGCACATCTGCCTCAGACGCCGTTCATCATAGCAAAGGACGATTCATGGAAGAAAGCAAGAAAGGCTCGGCTGGACTGACTGCTGAAAAGAGCAAGGCATTGGCTGCCGCGCTCGCGCAGATTGAAAAACAGTTCGGCAAAGGGTCGGTCATGCGACTCGGCGCAGGTGAGGTGGTCGAAGATATCCAGGTGGTCTCAACGGGATCGCTGGGTCTTGACATCGCACTGGGTGTCGGCGGTTTGCCGCGTGGCCGTGTGGTCGAAATCTACGGGCCGGAATCGTCGGGTAAAACCACGCTGACACTGCAGGTCGTCGCCGAAATGCAGAAGCTCGGCGGCACAGCAGCGTTTATCGACGCGGAACACGCGTTGGACATCCAATACGCCGGCAAGCTCGGCGTGAACGTGAACGATCTGCTGGTTTCGCAGCCGGACACGGGCGAACAGGCGCTGGAAATCTGCGACGCGCTGGTGCGTTCGGGTTCCATCGACATGATCGTGATCGACTCGGTCGCGGCACTGGTGCCGAAGGCTGAAATCGAAGGCGAAATGGGCGACTCGCTGCCGGGTCTGCAAGCGCGTCTGATGTCGCAGGCGCTGCGCAAGCTCACCGGCACGATCAAGCGTACGAACTGCCTCGTCATCTTCATCAACCAGATCCGTATGAAGATCGGTGTGATGTTCGGCAACCCGGAAACCACCACGGGTGGTAATGCGCTGAAGTTCTATGCGTCGGTGCGTCTGGACATTCGCCGGATCGGTTCGATCAAGAAGAACGACGAAGTGATCGGCAACGAAACGCGCGTGAAGGTCGTCAAGAACAAGGTCGCGCCGCCGTTCCGCGAGGCGATTTTCGACATCCTGTACGGCGAAGGCATTTCGCGTCAGGGTGAAGTGATCGACCTGGGTGTGTCGGCGAAGATCGTCGACAAGGCTGGCGCCTGGTACAGCTACAACGGCGACCGGATCGGTCAGGGTAAAGATAACGCACGCGAATTCCTGCGTGAGAATCCCGAGATCGCACGCGAAATCGAAAATCGCATCCGTGAATCGCTGGGCGTGAACGCAATGGCGGAAGCCGCCGTAGGCGCAAGCGCTGAAGTCGCGGGCGAAGAGGAGTGATCGTCGCGTGATACGCAAGGGCCGGCCTGTATCTCATGCAGGACGTGATGCGGACGGCCCGCGTGACGGTGATCCCGACGGAGACTCCTTTGACCCGTTCGAGTCTTTCGACGCGCACGATCAGGCTTCGGGCCGCGCGTCTGCATCTCCGCGCACTTCCGGCAGTTCCACCTCGCCGGATTCTGGCGATGCCGCCAGCGCTTCCGCAGAAACCACCTACACCCGCTCGCGCCGCACGCCCGGCGAGGCGCCGTCCGATGACGACCGCGCCGCAAAATCCCAGCGCCCCGCTCGTTCGCTGAAAGGCCGCGCGCTCGGTTACCTGTCCCGCCGCGAATACAGCCGCGCCGAACTCGCGCGCAAGCTGACGCCCTTCGTCGAAGAGACCGATTCTCTAGAGACTTTGCTCGATTCGCTTGAAAGCGAGGGTTGGCTATCCGATTCGCGTTTCGCCGAGAGCCTGGTCCACCGTCGCTCGTCACGTCTTGGCGCCAACCGGATTGTCGGTGAGTTGAAGCGGCACGCGGTCGGCCAGACGTTGATCGAGGAGGCGAGCGCCCAGTTGCGCGAAACCGAACTGGCGCGTGCCCAGGCGGTCTGGCGCAAGAAATACGGCGAGCTTCCGCAAACCCAGGCTGAGCGAGCAAAGCAGGCGCGCTTTCTCGCCGCGCGCGGATTCTCCGGCGCGACGATCAGCAAGATCCTTAAGGGCATCGAGGACGAGTGGGCTGACGGCTAACGGCTAACGGCTGACGGCTAACGGCTAACGGCTAACGACGGCTAACATCAGACGCGCAGCGGGCCGCAGCCAGGACGCAGCCGGACCCAGCAACTCACACCCACACCACCCAGCAACCCACACCCCCGTCCGAACCGTTTGGCGCCCACACCCGACGCGACACCAGGCCGCATCCGCCGGCCCCGGATTGGTGCTATGCACAATCCAACCTGTCTCAAATACCCGGTATGCTAAAATCAAGGGGTTTTCCAATTCGGCCTTTTCCTTCCGCATGCCGCTTTCCCCGCCCGTCTCCCGTCAGTTGCGCCATCGCCGCGCAATTCGTGCGGAAGCCTATGAGCGCGAGGACGGCCTGTGGGACATAGAGGCGTGTCTCACCGACCAAAAGCCACGTGATGTGGCACTTGCGTCGGGCGTCCGGCCCAACGGTCTGCCGATCCATGAACTCTGGCTCCGCATTACGATCGATCGCAAGCTCAACGTTGTCGACGCGCAAGCGTCGTCCGACTGGGTGCCCTATCCCGGTCTGTGCGAAGCCACCAATCCCGCCTATCGGGCCCTCATCGGGCTCAATCTGTTCAACAACTTTCGCCGCGAAGCCGCCCGTTTGCTGGGAGGCACGGCAGGTTGCACGCATCTCACCGAGTTGTGCGCTTTCCTTCCCACGGCCGCCATTCAGGCGTTCGCCGGTGAAGTGTGGAACACGAACGACAGTAAGCCGCCGCACGAAGCGGCTCCAGGGGACGCATCAGGGGACGGTTCACCCAAAGCCTCAGACGAACACTCAAACGACAAGCCGCCATTCCAGCTGGGTCGCTGCCACGCGCTGCGATTCGACGGCGAGGCGGTGCGACAGTTTTATCCGCGCTGGTATGGCCACGCGCCGCGTTCAACGGAGCGTGCGGATACAGCAAGCGAACAAACACGCCACGCCGCCGGAAACGGCAACGGCGCCGGCACGTCCCGTTTGAACGACAGCAGCGGAAACGAAGTTCAATCCAACTCTCAGACTGAAGGGAATCACGCATGAAGATTCACGAGTACCAGGGTAAGGAAATCCTGCGGAAATTCGGCGTCGCGGTACCGCGCGGCAAGCCGGTCTTCTCGGTGGATGACGCGGTCAAGGCCGCTGAAGAGCTCGGCGGCCCGGTATGGGTCGTGAAGGCTCAGATCCACGCGGGTGGCCGTGGCAAGGGTGGCGGCGTGAAGGTCGCAAAGTCGCTGGAACAGGTTCGTGAATACTCGAACCAGATCCTCGGCATGCAACTCGTCACGCACCAGACTGGCCCGGAAGGCCAGAAGGTGAACCGCCTGCTGATCGAAGAAGGCGCTGACATCAAGAAGGAACTGTATGTCGGCCTCGTGATCGATCGCGTCTCGCAGAAAGTCGTCGTGATGGCTTCGAGCGAAGGCGGCATGGACGTCGAAGAAGTCGCGGAAAAGACGCCTGAGCTGATCCACAAGATCGCTGTCGACCCGTCGGTCGGTCTGAAAGATTCGGAAGCGGATGAACTCGCCACGAAGATCGGCGTGCCCGCCGCTTCGCTGCCGCAAGCACGCGCGATCCTGCAAGGCCTGTACAAGGCGTTCTGGGACACCGACGCATCGCTGGCCGAAATCAACCCGCTGATCCTGACCGGCGACGGCAAGGTCATCGCGCTGGACGCCAAGTTCAACTTCGACTCGAACGCCCTGTTCCGTCATCCGGAAATCGTGGCTTACCGCGATCTGGACGAAGAAGATCCGGCTGAAGTCGAAGCATCGAAGTTCGATCTCGCGTATATCTCGCTCGACGGCAACATCGGCTGCCTCGTGAACGGCGCTGGCCTTGCAATGGCAACGATGGACACCATCAAGCTGTTCGGCGGCGAACCGGCGAACTTCCTGGACGTGGGCGGTGGCGCCACGACCGAGAAGGTCACGGAAGCGTTCAAGATCATGCTGAAGAACCCGAACCTGACGGCCATTCTGGTCAATATTTTCGGTGGCATCATGCGCTGCGACGTGATCGCGGAAGGCGTGATCGCGGCTTCGAAGGCTGTCTCGCTGAAGGTGCCGCTCGTGGTCCGCATGAAGGGCACGAACGAAGACCTGGGCAAGAAGATGCTGGCTGAATCCGGCCTGCCGATCATCGCGGCAGACAGCATGGAAGAAGCGGCTCAGAAGGTCGTCGCGGCCGCTGCGGGCAAGGCGTAAGCCTGCCGGGCGTTTTCCAGGCGAATTTGCCAAGGCGGGTTTGCCAAGGATTAACCAGGATTACGAATGGCGGCGCGTGAGCGACGCGGGTGAAGAACAATCCCGCCCCGCTCGCGGCGCCAGACGAACAGAGGTCAATACATGTCGATTCTGATCAACAAAGACACCAAGGTCATCACGCAGGGCATTACCGGCAAGACCGGTCAGTTCCACACGCGTGCTTGCCGTGAATACGCAAACGGCCGCGAAGCTTTCGTCGCCGGCGTGAACCCGAAGAAGGCCGGCGAAGATTTCGAAGGCATTCCTATCTACGCAAGCGTGAAGGAAGCGGCGGCTGAAACCGGCGCAACCGTTTCGGTCATCTACGTTCCGCCGGCAGGCGCAGCGGCAGCAATCTGGGAAGCCGTCGAGGCGGATCTGGATCTCGCAATCTGTATCACGGAAGGCATTCCTGTCCGCGACATGATCGAGATCAAGGACCGTATGCGTCGCGAAAACCGCAAGACGCTGCTGCTCGGACCGAACTGCCCGGGCACGATCACGCCGGACGAACTGAAGATCGGCATCATGCCGGGTCACATCCACCGCAAGGGCCGCATCGGCGTCGTGTCGCGTTCGGGCACGCTGACGTATGAAGCAGTCGGCCAGTTGACGGCGATCGGCCTCGGCCAGTCGTCGGCAGTCGGTATCGGCGGCGACCCGATCAACGGTCTGAAGCACATCGACGTCATGAAGATGTTCAACGACGATCCGGATACGGACGCCGTCATCATGATCGGCGAGATCGGCGGTCCGGACGAAGCGAATGCCGCTGAGTGGATCAAGGGCAACATGAAGAAGCCGGTGGTTGGCTTCATCGCGGGTGTCACGGCTCCGGCCGGCAAGCGCATGGGTCACGCTGGCGCGCTGATCTCGGGCGGTGCCGATACGGCTGAAGCCAAGCTGGAAATCATGGAAGCTTGCGGTATCAAGGTCACGAAGAACCCGTCGGAAATGGCGCGTCTTCTGAAGGCGATGCTGTAAATCGAAATAGGCCGGCCAGATCGGCCTGTTTTTTGATACTCTTACGAACTCCTTTCGTAAGAGCGCAGTCCTAAAGCGAGGGAGCGAGTAATTGCTCCCTCGCTTTTTTGTCGACCAGAGTCAGCGCTTTGGCTGTCGGTCAGAGTTCGCGCTTTAGCGCGTTACTCCGGTCCCACGCAAAGCTCTTACTCTGGTCCCATGCAGCCTCATCGCGATCGACTGCGCGCTCTGCATTCTTTGGTTTTCTGTTCATGCTCGAGTTCTTCACCACGCTCCATTGGGGCGCCGTCATTCAGATCATCGTGATCGACATCCTGCTGGGTGGCGATAACGCGGTGGTGATTGCGCTCGCCTGCCGCAACCTGCCGGCGTCGCAGCGCGTGAAGGGTGTCTTGTGGGGCACGGCCGGGGCGATCGTGCTGCGTGTCGCGCTGATCGCGTTCGCGGTGGTGCTGCTCGACGTGCCGTTGCTGAAATTCGCCGGCGGCTTGCTGCTGCTGTGGATCGGCGTGCGTCTGATGGCACCCGCGCACGATGCCCACGACAGCATCAAGCCCGCCGACAAGCTGATCACCGCGATCAAAACCATCATCGTCGCGGACGCGGTGATGAGCCTCGACAACGTCATCGCGATTGCCGGCGCGGCCGAAGCGGCCGATCCGGAGCATCGCCTCGCGCTGGTGATCTTCGGGCTGATCGTGAGCATCCCGCTGATCGTGTGGGGCAGTCAGTTGGTGCTGAAACTGCTGGACCGCTTTCCCATCGTCATTACGCTCGGGGCGGCGCTGCTGGGCTGGATTGCCGGCGGCCTCATCATCAACGACCCGGCCGGCGACCGCTGGCCGATCCTCGACTCGCCGGTGGCCGAGTACGGCACGAGTATCGCCGGTGCGCTATTCGTGGTGATCCTCGGCTACCTGCTCAAGCGCCGCAACGCGAGCCGGGCCGCCGGACAGTTGCCGCCCGGCGCGCCGCCACCTTCGCATTGAGGGTGGGGTGGTCTGCGGACCGTCCGGCAGTAGAGGCCTCGCGTTAGCCATTCGGCTGACTGTTTAGGATCCGCGCGGCTGGCTACGATCAAGGCGCCTGTTCCGATTCACGGAGCAGGCGTTTTTCGTTTCAGGAGCCTGTCGATGACCGTTACTGTTCTCACCTCTTCATTCCGTTGCGTCCTGTTGCGGCGCGACGACCCTGCCTCGGGCGCACCGATCGCCGACCCCGGCGTGCAATGGCCCGCGCGGATCGCGCGCGCCAGCCGCAAGCTCGGCTTCACGCTGATCGAACTGATGATCGTGCTCGCCATCGTCGGGGTGATCGCCGCGTATGCGATTCCCGCCTACCAGGACTATCTGGCCCGCAGCCGCGTGGGCGAGGGCTTGTCGCTCGCCGCTTCGGCGCGGCTTGCGGTGGCGGAAAACGCGGCCAGCGGCAGCGCGCTCGGCGGCGGCTATGCCCCGCCTACGGCCACGCGCAACGTCGAGTCCGTGAGCGTCGATGACGATACCGGCCAGATCACCGTCGCCTACTCGACACGCGTGGCGCCGGCCGGCTCGAATACGCTGGTGCTGGTGCCGTCGGTGCCCGACAACGCCGATACGCCGACTGCACGGGTCGCGCTGGTCAAGGGCGCGACCCAACCGGGAACGGTGACCTGGGAGTGTTTTGCCGGCGGCAAGAGCGCGTCGTCATTGCCCGCGCCGGGTGCTGGGCCGGCACCTGCCGACGCGCCGACCTTACCGTCTAACCTGGCGCCGCCTGAATGCCGGAGTTGAGGCTCAGACAGGCGTGGAGATGGCGTAAGGGTGCCGGAGCTGTGTGATTTCGGGATATTTAGGCTGTCCGGCGCACAGCGGGAGGATTTTTTTGTATAGTGCGCCGGTTGCTGACGCCCCCGGTTACTCATGCCCACCCCATTTGCGCGCTATTTATCTCTGGTACTGCTGGCTTGTGCGTTGATTCTTCCTTACGCCGTAGTCAACCATACGTATCCGATCCCGACGTTTTACGCGGAATTTACCGCGTTGACGCTGTACGTGCTGACCAGCGCCGCCGTCGTGCTGCTGGTCTGGACGGAGCGCTCGCGCGTCACGTTTGCGTCGCCGGTGGTCGCGCTGGTGCCCTTGCTGTTTGGGCTGCTGCTGGTCGCGCAGACGTTCGTAATCCCGGTCGCCCAGCCGTCGATGAACTGGCTCGGCGGCGGCTATCTGCTGGCGGCCTTCATGGCGACTCACGCCGGCTACAGCTTCACCCGGGTCAAGATGACCGAGACGGTGCTGCGCTGGGCGGCGGCGGCGCTGATCGTCGGCGGGCTGTTCGCGGTGTTCTGCCAGGTAATCCAGGTGTTTCATCTGGAGACCAAGGTGACGCCGCTGGTCGTCGCGTACAACATCACGGTCGATCGCCGGCCGTTCGGCAATATGGCGCAGGCCAATCACCTCGCCACCTATATTGCCTTCGCGATGGCCGGCGCCCTGTTCCTCGTGCAGACGCGGCGCTTGCCGGTGATCGCGTGGGCATTGCTGTCGATTATTTTCTCGACGGGGCTGGCGCTGACTGTTTCGCGTGGTCCGTGGCTGCAGATGGGTGTGATCGTGGTGGCCGGTTTCTGGATGGCGTTTGCCGAAATCCGCAGCAATCCCGCCTTGCGCCGCAGTAACCGCGAATGGCTGATTCCCGTGGCGCTTGGCGTGTTGTTCTTCATCGTCAATGCCGTGGTCCGTTGGGCCAACGTGCACTACCAGCTCGATCTGGCGGAGTCCGCGGCCGACCGCTTCAAGGACGCTGGTCAGATTGCCCCGCGCCTCGCGCTGTGGAAATACGGCTGGACGATGTTCAAGACGCACCCGTTGCTGGGCGTCGGCTGGGGCGAGTTTCCGCGTTACCAGTACGATTTTGTCCGCACGCTGGGCGGCGTCGAGATTGCCAACAACTCGCACGACATCTTCCTCGATCTGTTGGGCAAGACCGGGCTGATCGGCTTGGCGATCGTGCTGCTGGGTCTGCTGGCCTGGCTCGTGCGCGTGGTGCGTGCACCGCACACTGCGGCGCGCGTGTTCGGCATTGCGTTGATCGGCGTGCTGGTGATGCACGCACTGGTCGAGTATCCGCAGCAATACATGTTCTTCCTGCTGCCGGCGATGTTCGTGTTCGGTCTGCTGGAAACGCGTTCGTTGCGACTGGTGCCGGGGCGCGTGTCGTTTGGCGTCTACGCGGTCATCGTGTTCGGTGGGTTGGCGGCGTTGTATCCGGTCTGCCGCGACTATAACCGCGCCGAGGTGCTGTACTACGGCGCGCGTCCGGCCGAGCAGTATGCCGACGATCCGTCGTTCCTGTTCCGCGCGTGGGGCGAATACGGGATGGCGACGCTGTTGCCGATGAACGCGATGGATCTGGATCACAAGCTGGCCATGCACAAGCAGGCGCTTGCGCTGCTGCCGGGGGAAACGGTATTGCGTCGCTATGCGGTGCTGCAGGCGCTGAGCGGCGATACGAATGCCGCCTTCGATACCGTGGCGCGTCTGAAGATTTTTTCGGAGGAGCTGCATGACTGGCCGTCGCAGCAGGGCTATCTGTACGAACTGTGCGATGAGCAGAAGAGCCTCGCGAGCTTCAAGGCGGAACTCGTCAAGCGGTACGGTACGCCGCCGAAGGACGTCAACCAGGACGATGACGACAGCGACAACTGAGCGCCGTCGCTGTCCGGCTTGAGGGGGGGCGGTTGGGCGCAGCGGCGCTTAAGCCGCCACCCAATCTCCCGACTTCCCGCCGTGCTTCTCCAGCACTTTCACATCGGTGATCGTCATGCCGCGATCCACCGCCTTGCACATGTCGTACACGGTCAGCAGACCCACCTGTACGGCGGTCAGCGCTTCCATCTCCACGCCCGTGCGCCCCAACGTTTCCACCTGCACCGTGCAATGCACGCCAGGGAGCGTCTCGTCGAGTTCGAAATCCACCTTGACGCGCGTTAGCGCGAGCGGATGACACAGCGGAATCAGATCGGCGGTGCGCTTCGCGCCTTGAATCGCGGCGATGCGCGCGATCCCGATCACATCGCCTTTCTTCGCGTTGCCGTCGCGGATCAGCGCAAACGTCTCCGGCAACATGCGGATCGAGCCGCGCGCAATGGCGATGCGTTTGGTTTCCTGTTTGGCGCCGACGTCCACCATATGCGCTTGGCCGGCGGCGTCGAAGTGAGTGAGTTCAGGCATGGTGGGGCTCCTTCTGAGGGCGCTTATCTTAACAGCGCGGTGCCGCGGGCGATGGCCTCGCTGCGGGCCAACTACAAGCCCGCGCCTTTTTGAACAACCGCCTGCGCCGGACTCGCCACAAAACCAAACCGCGCCGCCACATCGGCATGCGTTACGGGCTGCAACGGCAGCGCGACGCCGTCGCGCCAATGGAACCGTCCGCTGTGGCCGTCCTCCGCCAGTTCGGCGTGCTCAGAGAACAGATCGAGATCGTGATCGTGCAGCACGGCGATACGCGGCGGCGTCGATGAGTCCGTGAACAGCACACCGCCTTCATCATCCAGATACGCCGCGACAGGCTCAAACGCGTTTCCCGCCTGATCCGTCAACGTCAGCGTCAGCGAGCCATCGCCGCCGTCATCGCCGTCGCCGTCACTCGCGCCACTGCCACCATCGTCAGCCGCAGCAAGCCGAACCACCCACGGCGTATAACCCAACTCCACATACACCCGCTGCGGCCCGTTCTGAAAGAACCACTGCCCGCTGGGATCCGCTTCATAGTTCCGGTTGATGAACGCCAGCAACGCCGCATGACGGATCGGTTCACCCGGTGCCCCACGCGCCTGGGCCGCCTCGTCGCGCATGCGCCAGTTGCCGCGCCGGTCGAGCAGCAGCCAGCCGGTGCAATGCGGCACGTTGGGCCATTTGGCGAGCGCCTGGCGAACGATGTCATCCATGGTCGACGAATGGGGTGAGGTAGTTGAAAACGCGCTGCGACAGCCAGTCGATACGCCCCGGAAACGGTCCCGTCATGAAGCCGACATGGCCGCCATGCTGCGGCTGATCAAGCTCGACCGCGCCCGATACCTCATGCCGCGCCGGCAGCACCGCGCCCGGCAGGAACGGATCGTTGCGCGCATTGAGCACGAGGGTGGGCACGGTGATCTCCGGCAGCAGCGGCCGGGTGGTCGCCCGGGTCCAATAGTCGTCGGCATCGCGAAAGCCGTGCAGCGGCGCGGTGACGACGTTGTCGAACTCGTACATGGTACGGCTGGCGAGTACCGCGTTGGCGTCGAACAGGCCCGGATACTGTTCGAGCTTCTGCAGCGCCTTCACCTTCAGCGTCTTCAGGAAGTTGCGCGTGTAGATCTTGCCGAAGCCTTGCGACAACGCCCGGCCGCCTGCATGCACGTCGAGCGGGGCGGAGATCGCCGCCGCCGCGCTGACAAACGACGCGTCTTCGCGCCGCTCGCCGAGCCAGCGCAACAGCACGTTGCCGCCCAGCGAAACGCCCGCCGCGACGATCGGGCCGCGATGCGTCTCGCGCAGTCGTCGCAGCACCCAGTCGACTTCGGCGCTATCGGCGAGGTGATAGAAGCGCGGCAACAGATTCAGCGGTCCACTGCAGCTCCGAAAGTGCGGCACGACGCCGTGCCAGCCGCGCGCGTGCGCCGCAGCCATCAAGGTGCGGGCGTAGTGTGAGCCGGAATTTCCTTCGAGGCCGTGAAACAGGACGAACAGCGGAGTGTCGGACGAGCCGGCGTGATTCGATGTTTGCGGTGCTTGCGGCCCGGTCACCAGCCAGTCGAGTTCGATGAAATCGCCATCCGGCGTATCCCAGCGCTCGCGCCGGTAAGCCACCGCGGGAAGGCGGGCGAACAGAGCGGGAACAATGGTTTGGACATGACTGTTCGGCAGCCACAGCGGCGCGCGATAGAACATGTCGACGCTCGCCTCAACCGCCGCCACGACGGCAGTTGCGGGGGAAGCGTTCTTGTTGTGCGTCGTACTCATACCTGCGACCGGAAAAAGCAGAAACGTGCAGCGTCAGTGCAAAGACCCCTGACCATGACGCATTTTGGCAGCAAACTGATTCGCCGCTTCGTTCGGCATCGCACTTGCGTGAATATGTGCGATTTTCCATTCACCGCGCTCGTGGACCATCACGTAGGTGGTGAAGACCATGGTGGGCGCGACTTTCGGATCGGCCGGGCGGTGCGCTTCTGCAATCGCATACACCACCGTGCCGAGACTGTCGTACACGCGGATGTCGACGGGTTCGATCGAAACCGGCGTGGCTGCGAGCTGGACGGCCAGACCCGCGCGAATGGTATCGAGACCGTGCAGGTGGGCGCCGTCGGCGCTGATGTAGCTCGCGAATTCCTCATCGATCCACAGGCCCATCAAACTGTCGATATTGACCTCCGCGACCGCCTGGTAATAGGCGTTGAGGGTATCCGCAGCGGCTTCGAAGATGTGGGCAAAACGTGGCATGGCTCGTCAGTCTCTTGTGCGCGGCGCGCGCGGTTGCGGGGCAGCAGTAAAAACAGGACAACCAGGAACAACCCGGCGGGACAACCGCGAGGATGCCCGCGCTCCAGGGCGCGGGGATGACGCCGCGTGGCGTGCTTGCAACGCGGCGTGCGGCTGTCCGACGGTTCAGCGTTGCGCGAGGAGCATGCCGCGCAGATCGCCGAAAACCTGCTCGGCGCTCAGTTGCCGCAAGCAGTTCAGGTGACCGAGCGGACACTCGCGCTCAAAACAGGGACTGCATTCGAGATGCAACCATTGTACCTTCGCAAGCTCGGACAATGGCGGCGTGTGGCGCGGATCGGTCGAGCCGTACACGGCCACGAGCGGCCGGCGCAGCGCGGCCGCCACGTGCATCAGGCCGGAATCGTTGGTGACCACGGCGTTGGCGCGCGAGATCAGCGCGCACGCTTCGCCCAGCGCGGTCTGGCCGCACAGGTTGCGCACGTTCGGCGCGCGCTCGGCGATGGCCTGGGCGAGCGGTGCGTCTTTCGGCGAACCGAGCGCGACGATCTGCGTATAGGGGAACGACTGGCCGACGATTTGCGCCAGCGCCGCGAAATGCTCGGGCGGCCAGCGCTTGGCCGGACCGTATTCGGCGCCGGGGCAGAACACCAGCAGCGGCACCCGCGTGTCCAGATTGAAACGAGCCGACACGCGCGAGGCTTCGTTCAGGTCGGCGTCGAGCCGCGGCATCGGCAGGTCGTCGGGTACTTTGGCGCCCGGCTTGTAGGCGAGCGCCGCGTAGTGGCCGACCATCGGCGGCCGCGCGTCCTTGCGCGGATTCGCATGGCGCACGTTCAACAGGCCATAGCGGCTTTCGCCGGTATAGCCGATGCGCAGCGGAATACCGGCCATCCACGGAATCAGCGCTGATTTCAGCGAGTTCGGCAGCACGTAAGCCGCGTCGTAGCCGACGTCGCGCAGGTCGCTGGACAACTGCCAGCGGCGCAGCATCTGCAGCTTGCCGTGCGCGAGATCCGTGGCGTAGACGTCGCGGATCTCGGGCATGCGTTCGAGTACGGGTGCGACCCACGAGGGCGCAACCGCGTCGATCACGATGCGCGGATGCAGTTTCACGAGGCGCGAGAACAAAGGCTGCGCCATCAATGCGTCACCGATCCAGTTCGGTGCGATAACCAACGCGCGACGCATCAGGGTGGATTTCCGGAGTCGAAACGAAGCGCTGCGCCTATCTGCGCGCGGCGTTCGGGTTTAAATAGGGAAGCGGCCGCATACCTCGCGCGAAGCCCGTGTGTCGGGCCTCGCCGCGGTTGCGGCCTGATTGTGATGGGCGTGCCCAGCGGGTGCGCGGCGATCAGTGGCCTTTGACCACTTCGCCGTCACGCAGCTTGTAGCGCGTGCCGCAATACGGGCAGCGCGCTTCGCCGTGCGTGACGTCGATAAACACCCGCGGATGGGCGCTCCAGCGCGCCATGGACGGGTTCGGACAGTAGGCGGGCAGGTCTTTTGCCGACAGTTCGACCAGCGGCATTTCCTTGATTTCGCTCATGTGGGCTTTCTCTGTGGAGACAGGGCGCAGGCGCGCCGGCTAGGGCGGCCTGCTGTATTTTCAGAATCAGATTTTCGCGAGCCAGTGCGCGTACTTCTCGCTCTTGCCGTTGACGATGTCGAAGAAGCCGCTTTGCAGCTTTTCCGTGATCGGACCGCGCGAGCCCGAACCGATGGTGCGGTTGTCGAGTTCGCGGATCGGCGTGACTTCAGCGGCGGTGCCGGTGAAGAACGCTTCGTCGCAGGTGTAAACCTCGTCGCGCGTGATGCGCTTTTCGATCACTTCGATGCCGGCGTCTTTCGCCAGCGTGATGATCGTGTCGCGCGTGATGCCGTCGAGGCACGACGACAGGTCGGGCGTGTACAGCTTGCCGTTGTTCACGAGGAAGAAATTTTCGCCCGAACCTTCCGACACGTAGCCGTCCACGTCGAGCAGGAGCGCTTCGTCGTAGCCGTCGGCGGTGGCTTCCTGGTTGGCGAGGATCGAGTTCACGTACCAGCCCGATGCCTTGGCGCGGACCATGGAGACATTCACATGGTGGCGCGTGAACGAGGAGGTCTTCACGCGAATGCCTTTCTTCAGGCCGTCTTCGCCCAGATACGCGCCCCACGGCCAGGCGGCGATCGCCACGTGGATGGTGTTGCCCTTGGCCGAGACGCCGAGCTTTTCCGAGCCGACCCAGATGATCGGGCGCAGGTAGCAGGACTCGAGCTTGTTTTCGCGCACCACTTCGCGCTGCGCGGCGGCGAGCGTTTCGTGGTCGAACGGTACGTCCATCTGGAAGATCTTGGCCGAATTCAGCAGGCGCTTGGTGTGTTCCTGCAGACGGAAAATGGCGGTGCCGCCGTCTGCCGTCTTGTAGGCGCGTACGCCCTCGAAGACGCCCATGCCGTAGTGCAGGGTATGCGTGAGCACGTGGATCTTGGCGTCGCGCCAATCGATGAGCTTGCCATCCATCCAGATCTTGCCGTCGCGGTCGGCCATTGACATACGATTCTCCAGCAGTGCGTTTGTGAAGGGTGTTGCGCAAGGCCGCCGGGACGCTCGGATGGGGCTCAGCAGGCCCCATCACGCGCAAGCCCCTCAAGCGGGGCGCGCCGGGCGCGAGGCCGACCCGATGTCCGGCAAGCGGCGAAGTCCGTTATTTTAACGTCTTTTGCACACGGAACGGGCATTTGGCCGCACGGCGGACGCTATAATTCGGCGCACGCATAATACAAATCCGAATGCGCCAGCGGGTGCTCGACGACCTGGCGCCGACTCCATGCTGTCGCGGCGCCACCCCGCGTCTCGCCGTCCGCTGATGCTCGCTAGCCTGTCCGATCTCCACCGCCGTGCCTTCCGCGAAGGCCTGCGCGACTATTCGCCCACGCTGATGGCGATCTTCTCCTGGGGGCTCGTCACCGGCATCGCGATGAGCAAATCCGTGCTCACGCTGCCGCAGGCGCTCACCATGTCGCTGCTCTGCTATGCCGGTTCGTCGCAACTGGCGGTGCTGCCGCTGCTCGCCGCCAAATTGCCGGTCTGGACCGTGCTGCTGACCGCGGCCATGGTGAATACGCGTTTTGTGATCTTCAGCGCGGGTCTGGCGCCCCATTTCTCCTATCTGCCCATGTGGCGCCGGATCGTGCTCGGCTACTTCAACGGCGACGTCATCTATCTGCTGTTTCAGAAGAAAAGCTTTCAGACCGGTTACGTGCCGGGCAAGGAGGCCTATTACTGGGGCATGGCGAGCGCGAGCTGGCTGTCCTGGCAGGTGTCGTCGATCATCGGCATCCTGCTCGCCAGCATGATTCCGGACAAGTGGGGCCTCGCGCTCGCCGGGACGCTGGCCCTGATTCCCGTGATGGTCTCGGCCATCAACAGCCGGTCGACGCTCGTCGCCGTTTGTGTTGCCGCGGTCGTCGCGCTGCTCGGCTTCGACCTGCCGTACCGGCTGGCGCTGCCGTTGGCGGTGCTGGCGGCGATTGTCGCCGGCAGCGGCGCCGACCTGCTGATCGAGCGGGCCGATTTGCGGCGCATCCGCAGCGCCGCCGCCGATTCCCACGGAGATGCCCCATGACCAGCACGCAAATCTGGATCGCCATCTTCGGCATGATGTTCGTCACGGCGCTCACGCGCGCGCTGTTCCTGATCGGCGGCGAACGCACCGTCCTGCCGGAGCGCGTCCAGCGTATGCTGCGTTATGCGCCGGCTGCGGCGCTCGCCGCCGTGGTGCTGCCGGACGTGCTGGCGACCCCCGGCGGACTCTCGTTCGCGCTGTCGAATCACGATTTTTACGCCACGCTTGCCGGGCTCGCCTGGTTCCTGTGGCGCCGCACGATGCTCGGCACGATCGTGGTCGGGATGCTGACCTTCACGGTTCTGCGTCTTGTTTTTCAGTGAGCGCCGCGCCGATGTTGCGATGCAGCATGCTGCCGTATCTCCCAAATACGGGACATTCGGGCGGGCGCGGGGCAGAACGGGATGGCAATCGGTTAAAATACTCGACTCCCGGATCACTGCGCGACGCTGCGGCAGATGCCGTCGGCGCCTGTTCGAGGAGCCACCCCTGCGGGGCTCCTGAGCGGAGGCTGTTCGCGCGCTGTCCATCACCGCCTTCCAATCAACTCGCAACCCAACGCTCATGAACCAGGTATTGCGTCTCTCCGATCTGATCGCCGAAGGCAAGCTGTCCGGCAAGCGCGTGTTCATTCGCGCCGACCTGAACGTTCCGCAGGACGATCAAGGCAACATCACCGAAGACACCCGTATCCGCGCCTCGGTGCCGGCCATCAAGGCTGCGCTCGACGCGGGCGCGGCCGTCATGGTCACCTCGCATCTGGGCCGTCCCACCGAGGGCGAACTCAAGCCGGAAGACTCGCTTGCGCCGGTTGCGAAGCGTCTGTCCGAACTGCTGGGCCGCGACGTGCCGCTGGTGGCGAACTGGGTTGAAAACGGCGTGAACGTGGCGCCCGGCCAGTTCGTGCTGCTGGAAAACTGCCGCGTCAACAAGGGCGAAAAGAAAGATTCGGACGAGCTCGCGCAGAAGATGGCGAAGCTCTGCGACATCTACGTCAACGACGCGTTCGGCACCGCGCACCGCGCGGAAGCCACCACCCACGGCATCGCGAAGTACGCGCCGGTGGCGTGCGCCGGCCCGCTGCTGGCCGCTGAGCTCGAAGCGCTCGGCAAGGCACTCGGCGCGCCGAAGCGTCCGCTGGTGGCGATCGTCGCCGGCTCGAAGGTGTCCACCAAGCTGACCATTCTGAAGTCGCTGGCCGAGAAGGTCGACCAGCTGATCGTCGGTGGCGGCATTGCCAATACGTTCATGCTGGCGGCCGGCCTGAAGATCGGCAAGTCGCTCGCCGAAGCCGATCTGGTCAACGAAGCCAAAGCCATTCTCGACGCAGCGAAAGCGCGCGGCGCCTCGGTGCCGATCCCGACCGACGTCGTCACGGCCAAGGAGTTTTCGCCCACCGCCAAAGCTGAAGTCAAGGCCGTAGCCGACGTGCAGGACGACGACCTGATCCTCGACATCGGACCGGACACCGCCAGGGCGCTCGCCGCGCAACTGGAAAAGGCCGGCACGATCGTCTGGAACGGCCCGGTTGGCGTGTTCGAATTCGACCAGTTCGGCAACGGCACGAAGACCCTGGCAGACGCCATCGCCCGCTCGTCGGCGTTCTCGATTGCAGGCGGCGGCGACACGCTCGCGGCCATCGCCAAGTACGGCATCCACGACAAGGTGAGCTACATCTCGACGGGCGGTGGCGCCTTCCTCGAATTCCTCGAGGGCAAGAAGCTGCCGGCAGTCGTTGTCCTGGAATCGCGGGCTTAACGTGGCGACGCGCTCCCCATCGCCGAAAACTGCAAAGACGCGGGTGAAGCCGTCGGCGAAACACCCGGCGGCCACCGCAGCGAAGTCAGCACCAGCAGGGGAGCGTGCCGCACGCTCCGCCGGGACACCGCAGTCCGCGGTTCCCGCCGTTTCACCGGCTATTTCACCCGCCGGTCATGCCGGCGGCGCATTATCCGCAGCACCGCTGGCGTCCCGCACGCCGGTCTCGAACACCGCTTCATCCCATAAAGCGACGCCGGTTCCAACTGGCGCGCAGCCCCTGGCAGCATCCTTCGGTGCGCAGCCTCCGCACCCGACTCGCAGCGCTCTTTCCAGCGATCCCATCCAGACGAGGAGACTCATGCATCGCGCCACCAAGATTGTCGCCACCATCGGCCCGGCTTCCAGCACGCCCGAAATCCTGTTGCAAATGATTAAGGCGGGGCTCGATGTGGTGCGCCTCAACTTCTCGCACGGCACGGCCGACGACCACCGCCAGCGCGCCGAATACGTGCGCGAAGCGGCCCGTCAGGCGGGCCGCGAAGTTGCCATCATGGCCGACCTGCAAGGCCCGAAGATTCGGGTCGGCAAGTTTGAAAACGGCAAAACCACGCTGATTCCCGGCAACCCGTTCGTCCTCGATTCCGAATGCGAACTCGGCAACGACGATCGCGTCGGTCTCGACTACAAAGACCTGCCGCGCGACCTGAAACCGGGCGACGTGCTGTTGCTCAACGACGGCCTGATCGTGCTCGACGTCGTGCGCGTGCTCGGCAGCGAGATTCACACTACCGTGAAGATCGGCGGCGAGCTGTCGAACAACAAGGGTATCAATCGCCAGGGCGGCGGCCTCACGGCGCCGGCGCTCACCGCGAAAGACATGGAAGACATCCGCACGGCCATGTCGCTCGGGGTGGATTTCGTCGCGGTCTCGTTCCCGAAGAACGCCACCGACATGGAAATGGCCCGCCAGCTCGCCAACATTGCAGGCGCGCCGTACGGCATCAAGCCGAAGATGATCGCCAAGATCGAGCGCGCGGAAGCGATTCCGGCGCTGCAAGGCATCCTCGACGCCTCGGACGGCATCATGGTCGCGCGTGGCGACCTCGCCGTGGAAGTGGGCAATGCCGCCGTGCCGGCGCTGCAAAAGCGCATGATCCGCATGGCGCGCGAATCGAACAAGTTCGTGATCACCGCCACGCAGATGATGGAGTCGATGATCTACGCGCCGGTGCCGACCCGCGCCGAAGTGTCGGACGTCGCCAATGCGGTGCTGGACGGCACGGACGCGGTGATGCTGTCGGCCGAATCGGCCGCCGGCAAGTACCCGGTGCAGACCATCGAAACGATGGCCGCGATCTGCGTCGAAGCGGAGAAGTCCGAGCAGTCGGAGCTGGACAAGGATTTCCTCGACCGCACGTTCACCCGCATCGACCAGTCCATCGCCATGGGCGCGCTGTTCACGGCGTTCCACCTCGGCGCGAAGGCGATCGTCGCGCTGACCGAATCGGGCTCGACCGCGCTGTGGATGTCGCGTCATTGGACCCATGTGCCGATTTTCGCGCTCACGCCGCGCGTCGGCAGCGAGCGGGCCATGGCGATCTACCGCAACGTGACGTCATTGCATCTGGACACCAGCAGCGACCGCGACACCGCCTTGCAACAGGCGCTGGAGACGGTGGTGAGCAAGGGCTACGCATCGCGCGGCGACATGGTTGTGCTGACCGTCGGCGAGCCGATGGGTCAGGCCGGTGGAACGAACACGCTGAAGATCGTACGGGTCGGCGAACCGTATTGATCGGCATTAAGACTGCTTAGGATCGGCACGGCGAAGCAGCCGCATCACCCCGCGAGAGGCGGAGCGCAGGTCTTTTGGGGCAAGCCTCGCGGCGAGCCCCGAGCCTGCTGCTCACGGGTATGCGGCATGCTTCGCGATAAAATTGTCAAAAATAGATGCCGACGGCACAGGATTCGTTTCAATCTAAGGAGTAATGCATGCCTCTCGTATCAATGCGTCAACTGCTGGACCATGCCGCCGAAAACGGTTATGGCCTTCCGGCATTCAACGTGAACAATCTGGAGCAGGTGCAGGCCATCATGGCGGCGGCGGATCAGGTCGGCGCCCCGGTGATCATGCAGGCGTCGGCGGGCGCGCGGAAGTATGCGGGCGAGCCGTTCCTGCGCCATCTGATCGAAGCGGCCATTGAGTCGTATCCGCATATTCCGGTCGTGATGCACCAGGATCACGGCCAGTCGCCGGCAGTCTGCATGGCGGCCATCCGCAGCGGCTTCAGCAGCGTGATGATGGACGGTTCGCTGGAAGCGGACGGCAAGACGGTGGCATCGTATGAGTACAACGTCGACGTGTCGCGCAAGGTGGTGGAAGCGGCGCACTCGATCGGCGTGACGGTGGAAGCGGAACTCGGCGTGCTGGGCTCGCTGGAAACGATGCAGGGCGACAAGGAAGACGGCCACGGCGCGGACGGCAAGATGACCCGCGAGCAGTTGCTGACCGATCCGGAGCAGGCGGCCGACTTCGTCAAGCTGACGCAGTGCGACGCCCTGGCGATCGCCATCGGCACTTCGCACGGCGCGTACAAGTTCAGCAAGAAGCCCACCGGCGACATCCTGTCCATTCAGCGCATCAAGGAAATTCACCAGCGCATTCCGAACACCCACCTGGTGATGCATGGTTCGTCGTCAGTGCCGCAGGAACTGCTCGCGGAAATCCGCGAATTCGGCGGCGACATGAAGGAAACCTACGGCGTGCCGGTCGAAGAAATTCAGGAAGGTATCAAGCACGGCGTGCGCAAGGTTAATATCGATACTGACCTGCGTCTGGCGATCACCGGTGCGATCCGCCGCTATATGGCGGAAAATCCGGGCAAGTTCGACCCGCGCGACTACCTGAAGCCGGCGCGCGAAGCAGCGAAGAAGATCTGCGTGGACCGTTTCGTCGCCTTTGGCGCCGAAGGCCAGGCAGGCAAGATCAAGCCGCTTGCGCTTGATAAAATTGCGGAGAAGTACAAGTCGGGCGGCCTTTCGCAGGTTGTCCGCTAGGCAGGCAGTACAGTACGGACCTGGCCATCCGGCCAGGTTGCGGTCCGTTTCGCCGTTCCCGCATCATAGGGGGAACGGCGTTTCCCTTTTGTTCCGGTCTCATTTTTGCCCCACTTTTAGCGAACTACGACGATGTCTACCCTCTACGAATCCACGCTCCGCTCGCTGCCGTTGCTCGGTCGCGGCAAGGTCCGCGACAACTATGCGGTGGGCAACGACCAGTTGCTGATCGTCACTACCGACCGTCTGTCGGCGTTCGACGTCATCATGGGCGAGCCGATTCCGAACAAGGGTCGCGTGCTGAACCAGATGGCCAATTTCTGGTTCGACAAGCTGAAGCACATCGTGCCGAATCATCTGACGGGCGTGGCGCCCGAGTCGGTGGTGGCGGCGGACGAAGCCGAGCAGGTGAAGGGCCGCGCCGTGGTGGTGAAGCGCCTCGAGCCGATCCTCGTCGAGGCGGTGGTGCGCGGCTATCTGGCCGGTAGCGGCTGGAAAGACTACCAGGCTACCGGTTCGGTGTGCGGCGTGGAACTGCCGCCGGGTCTGCAAAACGCGCAGAAGCTGCCCGAGCCGATCTTCACGCCGGCCGCCAAGGCCGAAATGGGTCACCACGACGAGAACATCACGTACGACGACATGGAGCGCCGCATCGGCACCGAACTGTCGGCCACGATCCGCGAGATCTCGATCAAGCTGTACAAGGAAGCGGCGGATTACGCGGCTACGCGCGGCATCATCATTGCGGACACGAAATTCGAATTCGGCCTGGATAACCACGGCAAGCTGTACCTGATGGACGAAGCGCTGACTGCCGATTCGTCGCGCTTCTGGCCGGCGGACGAGTACCAGGTGGGCACCAATCCGCCGTCGTTCGACAAGCAGTTCGTGCGCGACTGGCTCGAAACGCAATCGTGGAAGAAAGAGCCGCCGGCGCCGAAGCTGCCCGATGAAGTGGTCGCGAAGACGGCCGCGAAGTACCAGGAAGCGCTCGAGCGCCTGACCGGGCAGAAGCTCGCTTAACGGCGCGAGCGCAGATTAGGAAGATGAGGAAGTCTCACAGATGAGCCAAGTCCAGACTGCCCACGCGGCACAGACAGCCCACACGCATGCGGCGCCGCTCGTCGGCGTGCTGATGGGGTCCAGTTCCGACTGGGAAGTCATGAAGCACGCCGTTGCGATCCTGCAGGAATTCGGCGTACCGTATGAAGCGAAGGTCGTATCCGCGCACCGGATGCCCGACGAAATGTTCGCGTATGCGGAAGGCGCGCGCGAGCGCGGCCTGCGCGCGATCATCGCGGGCGCCGGCGGCGCCGCGCACCTGCCCGGCATGCTGGCCGCCAAGACTACGGTGCCGGTGCTCGGCGTGCCGGTGGCGAGCAAGTACCTGAAGGGCGTCGACTCGCTGCATTCGATCGTGCAGATGCCCAAGGGCGTGCCGGTCGCGACGTTTGCCATCGGCGAAGCGGGCGCGGCCAATGCGGCGCTGTTCGCGGTGTCGATCCTGAGCGTCACGTCGACCGAATACGCGAACGCGCTCGCAGCATTCCGCGTGCGCCAGAACGAAGCGGCACACGCCATGGTATTGCCGGCGCTGTAAGCGCCACGATATCCCGATGTCCCTAGCCTGACCCCCGGTGCGGCGCGTATCCCTACGCGCCGCCCGTGACCGACCACTGAGATGAATCCAGACAACACACCGGTTTCACCGATTCTGCCCGGCGCATGGCTTGGCATGGTTGGTGGCGGCCAGCTCGGCCGCATGTTCTGCTTTGCCGCCCAGGCGATGGGCTATCGCGTGGCCGTGCTCGATCCGGACGAAGCCAGTCCGGCTGGCGCCGTCGCCGACCGTCACCTGCGCGCCGCCTACGACGACGAAGCGTCGCTTACCGAACTCGCGCGGCTGTGCGCGGCGGTATCGACGGAATTCGAGAACGTGCCGGCCACGAGCCTCGACTTTCTGGCGCGCACGACCTTCGTGAGTCCGGCCGGCCGTTGTGTCGCCGTGGCCCAGAACCGGATCGCCGAGAAGCGGTTTATCGTCGAATCGGGTGTCGCGGTGGCGCCGCATGTGGTGATCGAATCGTCGAACGCGCTCGCCGCGCTCGACGACGCCACACTCGACGCCGTGCTGCCCGGCATTCTGAAGACCGCCCGCCTCGGCTATGACGGCAAGGGCCAGGTCAGCGTGCGCAATGCCGAGGAAGTGCGCGAGGCGCATGCGTCGCTCGGCGGCGTGCCGTGCGTGCTGGAAAAACGGCTGCCGTTGAAGTTCGAAGTGTCGGCGCTGATTGCGCGCGGCGCGAACGGCACGTCGGTGGTCTATCCGCTGGCGCAGAACACGCACCGCGACGGCGTGCTGTCGCACACCATCGTGCCCGCGCCGGACGCGAGTCCGACGCTCGTCAGCCAGGCGCAGCAGGCCGCGCTGCAGATTGCCGACAAGCTCGGCTATATCGGCGTGCTGTGCGTGGAGTTTTTCATTCTGGAAGACGGCTCGCTGGTTGCCAATGAAATGGCGCCGCGCCCGCACAATTCCGGCCACTACACCGTCGATGCGTGTGCGACCAGCCAGTTCGAACAGCAGGTGCGCGCCATGACGGGCATGCCGCTCGGCGACACGCGCCAGCACTCGCCGGCGGTGATGCTGAACATCCTCGGCGACGTCTGGTTCCCTGACGGCGGCAAGCGTGCCGCCGTCACGCCGCCGTGGCACGAGGTGGCGGCGATGCCGGCCGCGCGTCTGCATCTGTACGGCAAGGAAGAGGCGCGTCCCGGCCGCAAGATGGGGCACATCAACTTCACCGCGGCGACGCTCGACGAAGCCCGCACGGCCGCGCGCGATTGCGCCCGGCTGCTGCACATCCTGAAGAGCTGACGCGCTCGCCATCATGCCGGATCAAGCCAAACCTGCTGATCGTGCGAACACGACTGCGACTGCGGCGGCTGCTCAGGCGGCGAGCGCCGCCGAAGCAACCCAACCCGCTGGCGCTACGCCGGGAGAACCGGCGGTCAGCGCCGCGCAAATCGAGCACGCCGCGGCGTTGCTCGACGCGGGCGAACTCGTCGCGTTTCCCACCGAAACCGTTTATGGACTGGGCGGCGACGCGCAAAGCCCGGACGCGGTGGCGCGCATCTACGCGGCGAAGGGGCGGCCGGCGAATCATCCGGTGATCGTGCATCTCGCACCGCACGGCGACCCGGGTTATTGGGCCGAGCATCTGCCGCCCGAAGCGCTGCGTTTGATCGATGCGTTCTGGCCGGGGCCGCTCACGCTGATCCTCAAACGTGCCGCGCATATTCCCGCGGCTGTGAGCGGTGGGCAGGACTCGGTGGGTTTGCGCTGTCCGTCGCATCCGGTGGCGCAAGCGTTGCTCGAAGCGTTCAGCGCGCTGCGCGGCGGTCATGGCGGCGTGGCTGCGCCGTCGGCGAACCGCTTCGGGCATGTCAGCCCGACCACGGCGCAACACGTGCGCGAAGAGTTCGGCGGCACGATTCACGTGCTCGATGGCGGCTCGTCGGATGTCGGCATCGAGTCGACCATCCTCGATCTGTCGCGCGGTTTTCCGGCGCTGCTGCGCCCGGGACATGTCACGCCGCAGGATATTGCCGAGGTGCTGGGCGAAGCGCCGCGTCTGCCGGATGGTTCGGATGCGACGGCGCCGCGTGCCTCCGGCACGCTCAAGGCGCACTACGCGCCGCGCACGCCGCTTGCACTATTGCCTTTCGAAGCGTTGGAGCCCTTGCTGGCGGCGCGCGAGGCGGGCGAGCGGGTCGCCCTGGTCGCACGGGTGTCGCGCGCGGGTCATTGGGCGGACGCCGACGGCGTGCACTTCATGGCGGCACCCGAGGATCCTCATGTCTATGCGCGCGAGCTGTACAGCTTGCTGCGGGCACTCGACCGCGCGAACGTCGCGCGCATCCTGATCGAAAAGCTGCCCGATACGATCGAATGGATCGCGGTGAACGACCGGCTCGGCCGGGCCGCGGCGGCATTCGAGGCACAGGGGTAGATTCCCACGAAAGCAGTGGCAGCCTCGGTCTCGGACCCGGCGCGCTCAAACCGATCAGCGACGCCCTCACGCGGCGCAACCAGACCACCTGCACCGCGCCACTGCCTCCAGCCACTGCCTCCAATCACGCAAGCAGAAGCGGACGGAATGGTGGACATCATCCTGATGGCCATGCCGAAAGCGAAGGCCTTGCTCGGCCTGTGAAAAAAGCAGCGGATCACCCAGACCCGCCGCTTCCCTCATGACTTACTTGCCCAGGCCTGTCGCAGCGATCTGCTGTTCGACGTACTGCGCGAACAGCGCGTGCGTGTGCGTCGTCGGGTGAACCGTGTCGGCGAACACGTAGGTCTGGTCGGCACCGGACACCGTGTAGTTCTGCGGCGAGCAGAACAGCGACGAGGCGAACTGCGAGCCGTACTCGGCCGGCGTCAGGCCGTTCAGCACAGCGGGATTCGCCGTGGCGTAGGCGGTGGCGTTGGCGGCCATCGCCGTCAGGTTACACGCCGTACCCGTGTTCGACACCGTGAAACCGAGCGACTGGTAGTTCGGCAGCAAGACGGTGTCGAACCACGTGAACGCATCGGCGAGGACCACGGTGCCGGACTTGATCAGCGGCGCGACAGCTTGCTCGAGCGCCCCGTTATAGGCGGCGGTGATGCCGGTCAGCAGCGCGGCCGAGCCGGCCGTCTGGGCGTTCGCGGCGACGCCGAGCGGGGTCTGGCCGATGTCGGGTATGGTCATCAGGACCACGTGCTTCGCGCCCGAGTTGACGATGGTCTGGATTTGCGTCGCAAGCGCGGCGGCGGCCTGCGCCACCTGGGTGTTGTTCTGCTGCAGGTAGTAAGCGATGAACTCCACCTGGCCGGCCTGGGTGTTCGGGAACGTCCCGTTCGCGACGAGTTGCGGATAGGTCGTCTGCAACGCGGTGGCGAGTGCCGTCAGATTGGCTGTGGTCGCGTACTGGAAGATGTCGTTCGCACCGCCATTGATCAACACAAGCTGGTTCGCGTTGAAGCTGCCATGCGCGCTCAGGTATTCCGACACCTGGGTCTGCACCGGCACCGTCGTTGCCGCCAGGTTGTTCGGCGCCCAGCCTTCGCCTTCTGCGTTGACGACGTCCGAGCCGCCCTGCGCGTAGCCGTAGCCGCCCGCTGCCGCCAACGGCTGGCCGAAGCCGCCCAGGTAGGCCGGCGTCAAGGTGCCGCCGTAGTATTCCGCGACCTTTTGCGTCCAGATTTCACCCGGGTTGGTCGTGAAGCGGCCGCCACCGAAGTCCGCCGTAATGACCGGCGAATAGGTGCCCACATCCGAGAGGCTGTCGCCGAACGACACGACCTGCAGGTTCACACCGCCCGCCGGCGTGGCGCTGCTGGAGCTGCTGTTGTTGCTGCTGCCGCCGCCGCAGGCTGCAATCATGGCGAAGGCTGCGCTGGCGATCGCGACCTGAGTCAGGCGCACCAGCCCCCGTTGTTTCATTCCCTGTTGTTTCATGTTGACTTCATCTCCTCGTATGTGGCCTTTTGCCATGTGATGCAGGCGGCGTCCACCGCGTCGGCGGCGTGACGACAGCTTACAGAATCTTCCCCGGTCTGCGGGGCGTTTGAAACGCTGACCGGTTGCTTGCAGATGCGTGGTTGTCCGATGCGTTCGCGGCGATCTCGCTGTTCTGCGCGCCAAGCGACGCGTGATACGCAGCGGCCCACGCGGGCGGCCCGAATAACGCGCTCAGCTTGTTGCGCCAGCCCTGAACGCGCAGCACGTCGGCGCCCATCGAGGCCCATTCGTGAAACGTCGCCTTCAGCGGGTTGTAGGTGTGCAGCGGTTCGACGATGCCGTACACCGGCGCGTCGTGCGCATCCTCGTCCACGTAGCTGCCGAACAACCGGTCCCAGATCACCAGCACGCCGGCGTAATTGCGATCGATATAGCGGTCGTTGCGGGCGTGGTGAACGCGGTGGATCGACGGCGTGTTCAGCACGTATTCGAGCCAGCCGAGCTTGCCGATCGCCTGCGTATGCACGAAAAACTGAAAGCCGAGATTGATCAGCACGATGGCGACAATCTGCCTGGGCGGAAAGCCCATGACGGCGAGCGGGATCCAGAACAGCCACATGCCGGCGATCGGGTACATCAGGCTCTGGCGGAAGGCGGTCGAAAAATTCATCCGCTCCGACGAGTGATGCACCACATGCGCGGCCCACAGCCACCGGACCCGGTGACTGCAGCGGTGAAACACGTAATAGAGCAGGTCCTGCGCGACGAACAGCACAACGAACGATACCCAGCTCGGCTGCCACGTGTAGACGCGGAAGTGGTCGAAGCAATACGCATAGACGGGGATGATCGCGAGCCACGCGACTTTGTCGGCGGCCTGCTGCAGCAGCGCGAGCGCGGCGTTGCACAGCGTGTCGCGCCAACTGTAAAGGCGCGCCTCGGGACGCGTGCGATGCAGGTGCCACGCCTCCCAGCCGATACATGCAAGGAAGACGGGCGCCATGGCGAGCAGCAGCAATTCGGCATCGAATTGCATGGACGTCTTCCTCCGTGGTCCCTGACCGCTGCGAATGCCGCAGCGGGCGTTGTCGTTATCGTTTGAACCGGCAACGCTGCCGCAGGCGGCGCGCGACCGGCGCGCGCCATGGTGCGTTTCACGCGCGCTTCAAACACTGCCGCAAGCGTACACGCTCTGCGGCTTGTCGCGCATGGCTTCGCTAGAAGGAATCCTCAATGCTGGGTGCGCTTGTGCGGGTTTTTCCTGGGCTTGCTGTGCGGTTCCTCGGCCACGTCCTGCATCGGTTGCGAGGGTCCCTGATAGACCCATTCGAGCAGCGCGTCGTGGGCCGCGCGCGCGGCCTCGGAGTGTGGATCGTTGATGATGCTGACCACGATGTAGCTCACGCCGTCTGCGGATGCCACGTAGCCGGCGATCGCGCGCACGTCGCGCAACGTGCCGGTCTTGATGTGCGCATTGCCGCCCACGGGTTGCGAGGTCAAACGGTTGCGCATCGTGCCGTCGACGCCCGCCACCGGCAGTGAATCGACGAACACCTGCGCGACCGGGCTCGCGTTGGCCGCCTGCAACAGATCCGCCAGCGAGAGCGCCGTGATGTGCTCGTCGCGCGACAGGCCCGAGCCGTTGTCGAGCGACAGGTACTCCATGTTCAGGCCGCTCTTCTGCAGGAACGCTTCGATCGCGTGCGCGGATTTTTCCGGTGTCGCGGGCGGCTTGCTGGTGACTGCGCCGATCGTCAGGAACAGGTTGCGCGCCATCGTGTTGTTGCTGAACTTGTTGATGTCGCGAACGATGTCGGAGAGCACCGGCCCCTCATGCGTGGCGATCAGGCGCGCCTCGGCCGGCACCGGACCTTCGCGGGTCGCACCGGTGAAGGTGCCGCCGGTCTGCTGCCATAGCGCGAGGAAACCGCCCGCAAAAAAGGCCGAGTGATCGAGCACCGCCACGTTGAGGGTGCGCGGCCCGCAGCGCTCGGCGTAGTCGCCGGCAAACGATGCGATCACCGTGCCGTTCGGTTGCGGCGTCACAGCCGGAGTAGGTAGTTCGCCGCGGCAGGGTCCACCCGTGGCGTGCAACTGGTTGTCGATCTGCAGTTGCGCGAGCGCGGGGATCACGTCGATCGCGACGCTGCCGTCGGGCGACGGCGTGAGCGTGAACGAGAGCGACTTGAAGGCGTAGAGCAGCGGATCGGGGCCCACGTTGTAGGGCGCGGTCGCGTCGTCGTCGAACGGCGGCAGGTCGCGCGTCGACGGGTCGAAATAGCGCTTGTCGAGCACCAGCGCGCCGTCGATGCCGTTGATGCCGGCCTTGCGGATCTTCTGCACGAGATCGATCAGTTCTTCGGGCACGAGCTTCGGGTCGCCGGTGCCCTGGATATACAGATTGCCGTGCAGGATGCCGCTGGCGTCGAGATTGCCGTCCGCATAGGCGCTGGTGCGCCAGCGATAGTCGGGCCCGAGGATCGACAGGCCCGAGTAGGTGGTGACGAGCTTCATCGTCGAGGCGGGCATCATCGGCTTGCCGGCGTTGAGTGCGACGATCGGCGTGCGGTCGCCGACTTTCTCGATCACCACGCTGATCGCGGACAGCGGCACGTGGGCGTGCGCGAGGCCGGCCATGACGGTGGCCGGCAGCACAGTGCTGACGTTGACCGAAGGATGCTTGGCCTTGATGCGGGCCTGCGCCGGCGTGGCGCATGCGAGCGCGGCGCACGCGAGCAGCAGGGCGGCGGCGCCCAGCGGAGCGCGCCGCGCAGCGGCGGCAAATGGGACGGATGAAGGGGCGTACGGCGGGGCGGACGGCGCGAGGCGGCGGACGAGAAAAGACAGAAAGGCGTGCGTCATGAACGGGCGAAAAAACCAAAGAGTCACGGCTGAAGCGCGGCGCGCCAAGCGCTGCGCTCATGTAGGGCATGCAAGTGGTGTAACGGCCGCGCGCAGCAAATCTTCATCGCCATATGCGAGGCCGTTACATTACTTGTGCGTGCCGCCATGGGGTCACTGAGCCGGAGCCGCATGGCGCGTTACGCAAAAGCGCTCATTGTAGAGACATGCCGCGGCCATGCGGTGAAATTGCATCGCACCTGCAGCAATCGACGGGGGTCCAATCGCACGAGCCCGGGCCGGGCGCTAGAATGCGGCATCATGAATGTTTCGGAATCGTAGAGCCATGCGCATATTGCTAGTCGAAGACGACCGGATGATTGCCGAGGGCGTGCGCAAGGCGCTGCGCGGCGAAGGCTTTGCCGTCGACTGGGTGGAGGACGGCGAGGCGGCGCTCAGCGCGGCCGGCGGCGAACCTTACGATCTGGTTCTGCTCGACCTGGGCCTGCCCAAGCGCGACGGCCTCGATGTGCTGCGCGCGCTGCGCGCCCGCGGCCACACGCTGCCCGTGCTGATCGTCACGGCGCGCGATGCCGTGGCCGATCGCGTCAAAGGACTCGACGCCGGCGCCGACGATTACCTCGTCAAACCGTTCGATCTCGACGAACTCGGCGCCCGCATGCGCGCGCTGATTCGCCGCCAGTCGGGCCGCAGCGATTCGACCATCCGCCACGGCACCCTCACGCTCGACCCCGCGTCGCACCAGGTCACGCTCGCGGGCGCGCCGGTGGCGCTGTCGGCGCGCGAATTCGCGCTGCTCGAGGCGCTGATTGCGCGGCCGGGCGCCGTGTTGTCGAAGAGCCAGCTCGAAGAAAAGATGTACGGCTGGGGCGAGGAAATCGGCAGCAATACCGTCGAGGTGTATATCCACGCGCTGCGCAAGAAGCTCGGCGCCGACCTGATCCGCAACGTGCGAGGTCTCGGCTACATGATCGCGAAGGACGCCTGAGCCGATGCGTTCCATTCGCCGTCAATTGCTGTTCTGGCTGCTCGCCATCGTGTTGCTGGGCGTCGGTATTGCCGGCTGGCTGATCTACCGCCAGGCGCTCGCCGAAGCCAACGAGCTGTTCGATTACCAGTTGCAGGAGATCGCGGAAGCGTTGCCGTCCGAGCCGTTCTCGCAGGTGCTCGGCTCGCGCGATACCGGCGACGAGGGCATCGTGCTGCAGATCTGGAATCGCAACGGCGCGTTGATGTACTACTCGCGGCCGCGCGCGCCGCTCGCGCCGCGCGCGGAACTCGGCTTTTCGACGGAGCGCACCGATCGTGGCGACTGGCGCGTCTACGGCGCGATCGTCGGCGACAACGTCGTGCAACTGGCGCAGCCTGTGTCGGTGCGCAACCGGCTTGCCGCCAACGTCGCGTTACGCACGCTGTGGCCGCTGATCGTGTTGCTGCCGCTGCTCGGGCTGGCGGTGTGGGTGGTGGTCGGTCGCGGGCTCAGGCCGCTGCGCCGGGTGACCGGCGCGCTCGAAACACGGCATCCCGAAGCGCTCGATCCTTTGCCTGACAGCCGTCTGCCGCTCGAAGTGCAGCCGCTGGTGCGCGCGCTCAACGGTCTGCTGCAGCGGCTCGCCACGGCACTCGATACGCAGAAAGCCTTCGTCGCCGATGCCGCGCACGAACTGCGCACGCCGCTCGCCGCCGTGCAGATCCAGACCCAACTGGTGGCGCGCGCCACCGACGACGCCACCCGCCGCGAAGCGCTGACGGATCTGCAAGCCGGCGTCACGCGCGCCACGCGGCTCGCCGAACAGTTGCTGGCGCTGGCGCGCTCGGAACCGGACGGCCACACGCAAACCAAGGCGATCGATCTGCACGCGCTGCTCGCGGATTGCGTGCTGGCCTACACGCCGCTTGCGCAGCAGCGTGGCGTCGATCTGGGCGTCGAGGCGAACGAGGCCGCCACTGTGATCGGCGACCCCGATGCGCTGCGCGTGATGCTCAACAATCTGGTGGACAACGCAACCAAATATACGCCGCGCGGCGGTCGTGTGGACGTGAGCCTGCTGGTCGACGCGGGCCATCCGGTGGTGCGCATCGCCGATAACGGACCGGGCATTCCGCCTGCCGAACGCGAGCGCGTATTCGATCGTTTCTATCGCGCCGGGGAGAGCGCCGACCGCGCGCGTACCGATGTCTCGGGCAGCGGCCTGGGACTCGCCATCGTGCGCCGGATTGCGCTTCAACATGGCGCGAGCGTCATGTTGGGCGACTCGCCCGCGGGCGGTCTCGAGGTCAGCGTGCGGTTCTGATCGCCTTCGATCTCAGGGCTATGCGCCGAAGAAAATTTGCGGCGCGCGGTAAGGAAAAGCGAGCAGATCTGCGGGAGTTCCACTGTTTAAGACTCCTTTAAGCGATAGCACGTACGCTTCATCCCATCCCCAAAGCCTTTCTCCCTGTCAGGAGTACACGATGAATGCGAAAACCCTGTCCCGCAGCGCTGTTGCCGTTGCAGTTGCCGTGGCGTTGTCCGCCGGCTATGTGGCGGGCCATCGCGATGTCCCCGCGCCTCAGGTCATCACCCAGGCGCAGGCCGCGATGATGCCTGCCGAGGCCGCAGCAAAAACCGGCATCCCCGATTTCTCCGGCCTGGTTGAAACGTATGGCCCGGCCGTCGTCAACATCAGCGCCAAGCACGTGGTGAAGCAGACCGCGGTGCGCAGCGGCGGCGACAATGCCGGCAATGCCGGCAATGCGCAGCAACTGCCGATCGATCCGAGCGATCCGTTTTACCAGTTCTACAAGCACTTCTTCGGCGGCATGCCCGGCATGCAGGGCGGCGGTGGCGACGGCGGCGATCAGTCCGACCAGCCGAGCGCGAGTCTCGGCTCGGGCTTCATCGTCAGCAGCGACGGCTACATCCTGACCAACGCGCACGTTGTCGACGGCGCCAACGTCGTCACGGTCAAGCTGACCGACAAGCGCGAATTCCGGGCGAAGGTGGTCGGCGCGGACAAGCAGTCGGACGTCGCCGTGTTGAAGATCGACGCGAGCAACCTGCCTACCGTCAAGATCGGCGATCCGAACCAGAGCAAGGTCGGCCAGTGGGTCGTGGCAATCGGCTCGCCGTACGGCTTCGACAACACGGTCACCTCGGGCATCATCAGCGCGAAATCGCGCTCGCTGCCGAACGAAAACTACACGCCGTTCATCCAGACCGACGTGCCGGTCAATCCCGGCAACTCGGGTGGCCCGCTGTTCAACCTGCAGGGTGAGGTGATTGGCATCAATTCGATGATCTACTCGCAGACCGGCGGCTTCCAGGGCCTGTCGTTCGCGATTCCGATCAACGAGGCGATCAAGGTCAAGGACGACCTCGTCAAGACCGGCCATGTGAGCCGCGGGCGCCTGGGTGTCGCGGTGCAGGGCTTGAACCAGACGCTGGCCAACTCGTTCGGCCTCAAGACGCCGAACGGCGCACTGGTCAGCTCGGTGGATGCGGGCGGGCCGGCCGCCAAGGCGGGTCTGCAGCCCGGCGACGTGATCACCGCGGTGAACGGTTCGCCGGTGGCGGATTCGACTGACCTGCCTTCGCAGGTGGCGAGCCTCGCGCCCGGCAGCACGGCGACCGTGACCGTGTGGCGCGACAAGGCAAGCAAGGACATCAAGGTGACCATCGGTTCCATGTCGGATGCCAAGGTCGCGAAGAACGACAATGCGCCCGAGCAGGTCCAGGGACGTCTCGGTGTGGCGGTTCGGCCGCTCACGCCGGACGAAAAGAACAGCGCCTCCGTGTCGCACGGTCTGCTGGTGCAACAGTCGGGCGGTGCGGCTGAGAACGCCGGCATTCAACCGGGCGACGTCATTCTGGCGGTCAACGGCCGTCCGGTGACGACGGTCGATCAGCTCAAGCAGATGATCGCTCAGGCGGGCAACAGCATCGCCTTGCTGATCCAGCGCGACAACGCACAGATTTTTGTGCCGGTCGATCTGGGCTGACGTAAAAGTTGCCGGTCCATTTGCATAAACTGCCGACGGACCGGCGTCTTGCTCATGCATTGCGCCCGTTTTCTCGCGGGAGTACGAGGTCCGCCCGGCGCTCGATCAGGCTCCGGGCGGCACGCGGGATTGCGGCGGGCGCCGGAGGGTAGGCGGGCACGACTGTTGCAGCTATCAGTCGGGCAGACCTACCAGGACTCAAAAGGAGCGATGCAATGAAACTTCAAGGCAATCAGCGATGGCTCGTTGCGGCTGTGGCAACCGCGGCGCTGACGCTAGGTCTCGCGGGCGGCGCCTGGGCGCAGCAGCCCAGCGACACCACGGGCGGCAGTACCTCCGACAACACGAGCGCCGGCAACGACAACGGCGGCGGCATGCCGCAGATCCAGCATCAGGGTGACGTGGCCTTCGTGTCGGGCGGCGTCGGCAGCGACGAGTCGAAGGCCCTGCAGGGCGCGGAGCGGCGCTGGCCGCTGGCGTTGCGCTTTACCGGCCCCGGGTCGGACTTCCTTGCGGACGTGCATGTGCAGATCGTCGACGCGCACGGCGCGGACGTGCTGCAGGCGACCTCGCGCGGACCGTACATGCTGGTGAAGCTGCGTCCGGGCCGCTACACGGTGCATGCACGCTACAAGAGCGACGATCAGCAGAAGGCGGTGACGATTCCGGCCACGGGCAGCGCGAAGTCGGCGTTCTACTGGAACACGCAGTAACGGGCGCCTGCGCGAAGGTCGCGCAATCGGCCGAAGATTGGCCGATAATGAAGCCACGGGGTCTCCCGTGGCTTTTTTTTCGCATACGGAGCCGTGACATGAGCGACGCTTCGACGACCAACGGAAGTCCCTGTGGGGCGCCCAAAGGAAACCCCGCCGGAGGTGATGCCGCCCATGGCGCTCAGGCGTCCGCTGCATCGAACAGCGCTCATCGCATCGAAATTGCCGTCAACGGGCGCCGGGTGCGGGTGATTCACCAGGGCGTCACGATGGCCGACACCCAGGCCGCCCTCACGCTGGCCGAAACCGGCCTTCCCGAGGTGTTTTATTTTCCGCGCAGCGATGTCAATATGGCGCGGCTCGAACGCTCCAACCATACGTCGCATTGCCCGTTCAAGGGCGAGGCGTCGTATTTCCATCTGCGCACCGAAGACGGCCTGGTCGAGAATGCCGTCTGGTGTTATGAAAGCCCGCTTGACGGGGTCCAGCAGATCAAGGGATATCTGGCGTTTTATGCATCGCGCGTTGACCGCATCGATCAGACGTCCTGATCTCGCGGGCGCGCGTTCATCGGGGAGGCTGCCATGGAACTGAACAACGCGTTACGGATTGCACTTGCACCGTCCGATGTCTGGGACGCGCTGCAGGATCTCGCGTTGCTGCGCGCCAGCCTCGACAATTGCGAATCGTTCACCCGTCTGGCGGGCGGCGAGTACGCCCTGACGCTGACCGTGCCGCTCGGACCGTTGCGCGCCCGCTACGAAGTGCGGGCCCATGTCGCCAGCAAAAATGCCGCCGAGCCCGACGCGCCGCATCGCGCGCTCAACTTCAAGGCGCGCGCCGAGGGTGTGGGGTCGCTGCGCGGACAGATCGACGTCACGCTGCGCGCGGACGAAATGGCCCCGAACCGGGCGCCCAGCACGCGGATCGACTATTCGGTGTGGGCCACCTTGACCGGACCGCTCGCGGAATTGCCGACGCGTCAGATCGAGAACGCGCTGCACGAGCTGGCCGACGATTTCTTCGCCGAATTCTGCGCGGTCGTGCAGGCCAAGCACGGCCAGGGACCGAACCGCGCACGCGGCGCGCACAGCCGCCGCCAGCACGTGTTTCTGCGGCCGATCAACCTGGGCGGAATGGCGCGGCGCGTGCGGCCGCACGATCACAGCGGCAGCCTGAGCGGGCGCGCGACCAGCACGCTGTTCGGGGCGCGCGCTTCGCATAGCGTGTCGCATCGGGAGCCCACTCCGCATGCCATGCCGCAGTGGCTCTGGGCCGTCATGATTCTGCTGGTGGCCGTGCTGATGTACGCGGCGCACTGGTTCAGCCAGAGCTGAGCGAGGGCGGGGCCCACCCCCTCGCCGTGTCAGACGCCGCGAAACTCCCGTCGCCACGCCGACGGCGAGGTGCGAAACGTCTCCTGGAAATGTTGCCGCAGCGAGGCCGTCGAGCCGAAGCCCACCATGCCGGCAATCGCTTCAACTGACTGATCGCTGCTTTCAAGCAACTGCTGCGCGCGGCTGAGACGCTGCGCGAGCAGCCATGCGCCCACCGTCGAACCGGTCGCGAGCCTGAAGCGCCGCGTGAAGGTGCGACGGCTCATCAGGGCCCGCTCTGCCAGCGTGTCGAGCGTGTGCGGCGCATCGAGGTTCGCCGCGACCCAGTCGAGCAGGCCCGAAAGCCGGTCGCCGCGCAGGTTCGGCGGCACCGGTTGCTGGATGTATTGAGCCTGGCCGCCTTGCCGATGCGGCGAGACGACCAGCCGGCGCGCGACGTAGTTGGCAGCCTGCGCGCCGCACAGGCGCCGCAGCACATGCAGACAGCAGTCGAGTCCGGCGGCCGTGCCGGCCGAGGTCAGGACATCGCCGTCGTCGATATAGAGCACGTCGGGGTCGAGCCGCACGCGCGGGTAGCGGCGCGCGAAGTCGTCGGCCCATGCCCAGTGCGTGCTGGCCGGACGCCCGTCGAGTATCCCCGCGGCCGCCAGCACGAAGGCGCCCAGGCACAGGCCGACCAGTTGCGCGCCGCGTGCATGGGCGCGGCGCAGCGCGTCGAGCAGCGCGGCAGGCGGCGTCTCATCGGGATCGCGCCAGGTGGGCACAATGATCGTGTCGGCGTCGTCGAGGGCTTCAAGCCCGTGCGTCGCGGCAATCGAAAACCCCGCGGTGGTCGAAAGCACGCCGGGTTCGACGGCGCACACGCGGAAGTCGAACAGCGGCACGCCGCCATCGTCGCGGTTCTCCCCGAACACCACGCATGGCACGGACAAGTGGAACGGACTGATGCCGTCGAAGGCGATGACGGCGACGATGTGCGGCTGGGCCACGGCAGACCTTCCCGGAAAATTCACAATGGCCCGATTCTAGCGAAGCTTGTCATGTGGGTCACTGTCGGCGGCGCGCGCGAAAGCGAACAATGCCGTCAATGCCGCTGCGCCGCACAGACTCGAACACCGACTCAATACAGCAGACGCACGGCGAGTCCACCCAATCAACGAAGGAGCCTTGCCATGTCAACAACGCCGCGCCGCGCCCTGCTGGTCATCGACGTACAGAACGAATATGTCACCGGCGATCTGCCGATCGAATACCCGGACGTGCAGACTTCGCTCGCCAATATCGGCCGGGCGATGGACGCGGCGCGCGCTGCCGGCGTGCCGGTGGCGGTGGTGCAGAACTACTCGCCGGCCGGCTCGCCGATCTTCGCTCGCGGCACGCCGGGGGCGGAGTTGCATCCGGTGGTGGCCTCGCGCGAGCGCGATCACCTGATCGTCAAGGATCTGCCGAGCGCGTTCACCGGCACCGATCTGGCCGACTGGCTGGCCGCGCGGCAGATCGATACCTTGACGGTGGTCGGCTACATGACGCACAACTGCGACGCGTCGACCATCAATCATGCGGTGCACGCCGGATTGACGGTCGAGTTTCTGGAGGATGCGACGGGGTCGTTGTCGTACGAGAACCAGGCGGGGTTTGCCAGCGCAGAGGAGATTCACCGGGTGTTCAGCGTGGTGCTGCATTCGCGCTTCGCGGCGGTGGCGAGCACGCAGCAGTGGATCGCGGCGGTAGAGGCGGGTGTGGCGCTCGAGCGCGGCAATATCTACGTGTCGAATCAGCAGGCCCGCGCGAGGCTGGCAAAGGCGTGAAGGGGGTGAATGGCTAAAGGCCTGAAGAGGCCTGAAGACCCGCGCGCGGGCAGGCGCCCAAACGCCTAAGCCGTACCGCCTAAGCCGCACCGCCCGCCGTGCGCAACGCGGGACTGAGCCTCAGCGCGTCGAACATCGCTTCGACCATCTGCTGCGCGTGCACGTCGAAATCGTCGGACTCGGGCAGGAGCAGCATGTCGCGCAGCGACCCGCCGACGAACGCGTGCAGCATGGTCGCCGCGAGCCTCGTGTTCAGATCGGCGGGCATCTGTCCTTTGGAGATCGCATTGCGCAAGCCGACTTCGAGCTTGCGGAGCCCCTCGCGCATATTGCTCTGATAGCGGGCCATCACCGGCCCCATCTCTTCGACGAATTCGCACTTCAGAAACAGGATGTCGAACACGCGCCGCCGCCGCGGGTCCGCCGCGGTGTCGCGCAGGCACACGGTGCAAATTTCGATCAGCCGCCCGAGCGGGTCAGCTTCTTCCGGGTTGACCGAGGCGGCCTTGAGTTCGTCGAGCGGCAGCAGCACGCGGTCGAACATCTCGTTGAACAGATCGCCCTTGTTGGCGAAGTGCCAATAGATCGCGCCGCGGGTGACGCCCGCGGCCTGGGCGATGTCGGCCAGCGACGTGCGCGACACGCCTTTCTCAAAAAAGACCTGTTCGGCGGCATCGAGGATGCCGGCGCGCGTCTCCAGCGCTTCTTCCTTGGTCCTTCTGACCATGTTCGTCTGACCTGCCTGTTTTGCGGGATTTCCCGGGCACTTTTAAACGCGGCCCGTCACAATACATCCGATTGTTGTGACTTTTGCGAACAATTATTGCCGCACGAAGCCCGTAAGGTTAGTGAAACACACTTTAACATCCATACGCGAATGTATATATAATAGCACCCCATCGATCGGATAGCCCAAGCGGTGACGACCGGTTAATATCCGTCACTGTTGTCTTTCAAAACGCTAATGCGCCGAACCGGAAAGGTCGGCGCCGTGCGGCATTTCCGGGTTTGGTGCCATTCACCAATGGATGTCCAGCGAGGTTCGCAGCACTGGGCTTCCGGTCACGCGTCGCGAGACGCATGTGTGCGCTGTTGTCCCCGGGGTAGGGATGCGCGCACTTTTTCATTCTCTCAGCCTTGACAGAGGTCGCTCCATGCGCGTCGAACGGGTTCCATTTCGCTTAATCAGTGCCGCGACGGCTGCCATCTTGCTGGCAGCGTGCGGACCAAAACAATCGGCCCCGCCACAACAAACGCCGGAAGTCGGCATCGTGACCGTCGAACCGACGGCCGTGCCTGTCGTCACCGAACTGCCGGGCCGTACCAATGCGTTTCTCGTGGCGCAAGTGCGCGCGCGGGTGGACGGCATCGTGCTGCGCCGCGAATTCACCGAAGGCAGCCAGGTGAAGGCCGGCCAGCGTCTCTACAAGATCGACCCGGCGCCGTATATCGCCGCCTTGAATAGCGCCAAGGCGACGCTGGCCAAGGCCCAGGCGAATCTGGTGTCGGTCACCGCCCAGGCCAACCGCTACAAGGTGCTGGTCGCGGCCAATGCGGTCAGCAAGCAGGACTACGACAACGCCGTGGCCTCGGAAGGCCAGGCGGCAGCAGACGTCGCGTCGGGCAAGGCGGCGGTCGATACGGCGCAGATCAACCTCGGCTACACGGACGTGGTGTCGCCGGTGAGCGGCCAGGTCGGCATTTCGCAGGTGACGCCGGGCGCCTATGTGCAGGCGAGCGCGGCCACGCTGATGTCCACCGTGCAGCAGCTCGACCCGATGTACGTCGACCTGACGCAATCGAGCCTCGACGGCCTGAAGCTGCGCCGCGAAGTGCAGGAAGGGCGTCTGAAGACGACCGGCCCGGATGCCGCCAAGGTCGCGCTGATTCTCGAAGACGGCCGCACCTATTCGGAAACCGGCAAGCTGCAGTTCAGCGACGTCACGGTCGACCAGAGCACGGGTTCGGTCACGGTTCGCGCGCTGTTCCAGAACAAGGACGGCGTGCTGCTGCCGGGCATGTTCGTGCGTGCGCGGATCGAGGAAGGCCTGAACGACAAGGCGATCGTCGTGCCGCAGATCGGCATTACGCATGACCAGAAGGGTACGCCCACGGCGCTGGTCGTCGGTGCGGACAACAAGGTTGCGTTGCGCCAGCTCGTCACGTCGGCCACGTACGGTTCGAACTGGGTCGTCGATAGCGGCCTGAACGCCGGCGACCGCGTGATCGTGCAAGGCACCGACAAGGTTCGCCCGGGCATGGAAGTCAAGACCGTCCCCGCGCAACTGCCTGCCACACCCGCTTCCGACGCCACTGCTCAAGGTGCGCCGGCCGCCAGCGGTGCGCAGTCGGCACAAGCTGCCTCTGCTGCATCGGGCGCGTAATAACAGGGAGCCTGTTTCATGGCAAAGTTCTTTATCGATCGCCCGATTTTTGCATGGGTGATCGCCATCATCCTGATGCTCGCGGGCATCGCGTCGATCTTTACGCTACCGATCGCGCAATACCCGACCATTGCACCGCCGGCTATCCAGATCAGCGCAACCTATCCGGGCGCGTCGGCGAAGACGGTTGAAAACACCGTCACGCAGGTGATCGAGCAGCAGATGAGTGGTCTCGACCACTTGCTGTACCTGTCGTCCACCTCGGACGACTCGGGCACGGCGACCATCACGCTGACGTTCGCGGCCGGCACCAATCCTGACATTGCGCAGGTGCAGGTGCAGAACAAGCTGCAGCTCGCCACGCCGCTTCTGCCGCAGGAAGTGCAGCAGCAGGGGACGAAGGTCACCAAGTCGAGCAGCAGCTTCCTGCTCGTCATGGCCTTCAACTCCGAAGACGGCAGCATGAACAAGTATGACCTGGCGAACTACGTCGCCTCGAACATCGAAGATCCGATCAGCCGGATCGACGGTGTGGGTACGGTCACGCTGTTCGGCTCGCAGTACGCCATGCGGATCTGGCTCGACGCCAACAAGCTCAACAACTTCGGCCTGACGCCGGTTGATGTGCAGACGGCCATCACGAACCAGAACGTCCAGGTGTCGGGCGGCTCGCTCGGCGGCACGCCTGCGGTACCGGGGCAACTGCTGCAGGCGACCATCAGCGAAGCCACCTTGCTGCAGACGCCGGAGCAGTTCGGCAACATTCTGCTGAAGGTGAACCAGGACGGCTCGCGCGTGCTGCTGAAGGACGTGGCGCGTATCGAGCTGGGCGGCGAAAACTACAACTTCGACACGAAGTACAACGGCGTGCCGACGGCAGGCTTCGGTATTCAGCTTGCCACGGGCGCCAACGCGCTGGCTACGGCCAACGCGGTGCGTGCGAAGATCGAGCAGTTGTCGAAGTACTTCCCGCACGGTCTCGTCGTGAAGTACCCGTATGACACGACGCCGTTCGTGCGCCTGTCGATCGAGGAAGTGGTCAAGACGCTGCTCGAAGGGATCGTGCTGGTGTTCCTCGTGATGTACCTGTTCCTGCAGAACCTGCGCGCGACGTTGATTCCGACGATCGCGGTGCCGGTGGTGCTGCTGGGTACGTTTGCGATCATGAGTGCGGTGGGCTTCTCGATCAACGTGCTGTCCATGTTCGGCCTGGTGCTCGCCATCGGCTTGCTGGTGGACGATGCGATCGTGGTGGTGGAGAACGTCGAGCGGGTGATGGCCGAAGAGGGCTTGTCGCCACGCGACGCGACCCGCAAGGCCATGGACCAGATCACCGGCGCGCTGGTCGGCGTGGCGCTCGTGCTGTCGGCGGTGTTCGTGCCGGTGGCGTTCTCGGGCGGTTCGGTGGGCGCAATTTACCGGCAGTTCTCGCTGACCATCGTGTCGGCGATGGTGCTGTCCGTGATGGTGGCGCTGGTGCTGACGCCGGCACTTTGCGCGACGATTCTCAAGCCGATTCCGCAGGGCCATCACGAAGAGAAGAAAGGCTTCTTCGGCTGGTTCAACCGGACCTTCGAGAAGAGCCGCGACAAGTACCACAGCGGCGTGCACCACGTGATCAAGCGCTCGGGCCGCTGGCTCATCATCTACCTGGTGGTGATCGTGGCGGTGGGGATGCTGTTCGTGCGTCTGCCGAAGTCGTTCCTGCCGGATGAAGACCAGGGCACGATGTTCGTGCTGGTGCAGACCCCGTCGGGCTCGACCCAGGAAACCACGGCGCACGCGCTGAAGGACATCTCGGACTACCTGCTCACCACCGAGAAGGGCATCGTCGAATCCGTGTTTACGGTGAACGGCTTCAGCTTCGCGGGTCGTGGCCAGAACGCGGGTCTGGTGTTCGTGCGGATGAAGGACTACTCGCAGCGCCAACATGCGGACGAAAAGGTCCAGGCTCTGGTGGGGCGTCTGTTCATGCACTTCGCGGGCTACAAGAACGCGCTGGTGTATCCGGTCAACCCGCCGTCGATTCCTGAACTCGGCACCGCAGCCGGCTTCGACTTCGAACTGGAAGACCGTGCCGGGGTGGGTCACGAGAAGCTGATGGAAGCGCGTAACATGCTGCTCGGCATGGCGGCGAAGGACCCGATGCTGGCGCAGGTGCGTCCGAACGGCCTGAACGACACGCCGCAGTTCAAGGTGACGATCGACCACGAGAAGGCGTCGGCGCTGGGTGTTTCGCTCGCCACGATCGACCAGACGTTCTCGATCGCCTGGGCGTCCTCCTACGTGAACAACTTCCTCGATACGGACAGCCGGATCAAGAAGGTGTATCTGCAGGGCGATTCGCCGTTCCGGATGAACCCGGAAGACCTGAACGCGTGGTATGTGCGTAACGGTGCGGGCACCATGGTGCCGTTCTCGGCATTCGCCAGCGGCGCGTGGACGTATGGCTCGCCGAAGCTGGAGCGCTACAACGGTATTTCCGCAGTGGAAATCCAGGGTGCGGCGGCGCCGGGCAAGAGTACGGGTCAGGCGAACGCGGCCATCGAAGCGATTGCGGCGAAGCTGCCGGCCGGTATCGGTTACGAATGGACGGGTCTGTCGTTCCAGGAAATCCAGTCCGGTTCGCAAGCGCCGATTCTGTACGGCATCTCGATCCTCGTCGTGTTCCTGTGTCTCGCGGCACTGTATGAAAGCTGGTCGATCCCGTTCTCGGTGATCATGGTGGTGCCGCTCGGCGTGTTGGGCGCACTGCTGGCTGCCACGCTGCGTGGCCTCGAGAACGACGTGTTCTTCCAGGTGGGTCTGTTGACCACGGTGGGGCTGTCGGCGAAGAACGCGATTCTGATCGTGGAATTCGCCCGCGAGCTGCAGCAGGGTGAAGGCATGGGGCCGATCGAGGCCGCGCTGGAAGCGGCGCGTCTGCGGTTGCGGCCGATCCTGATGACCTCGCTCGCGTTCATTCTCGGCGTGATGCCGCTGGCTATCAGTAACGGCGCGGGCTCGGCGAGCCAGCACGCAATTGGTACCGGCGTGATCGGCGGGATGTTGACCGCCACCTTCCTCGCGATTTTCATGATCCCGATGTTCTTCGTCGTGGTTCGTGCGAAGTTCGGCGGCGAGAAAGAAGACCCGGATGAGGCGCTCGAACACTATAACCAGCACCATCCTCATGACCCGCAGGGCGGCAACGGCTCGGGCAAGGAAGGACATTGAGATGCAAAAACACTCTTTGATTGCAGTGGCGGTCGCGCTCCTCGCAACGGCTTGCACGATGGAGCCGAAATACGAGCGGCCGGCCGCGCCGGTCTCCGGCGCGTTCCCGGCGAGCGGCGTGTACGCGACGCAGCCGGGCGCGGCGGGCGGGGGCGCGCGTAGCGCCAACGGCCAGGCCGCGGTGGACATCGGCTGGCGCGACTTCTTCGCCGACGCGCGTCTGCAGCGGCTGATCGAGCTTGCGCTGAAGAACAACCGCGATCTGCGCGTGTCGGTGCTGAATATCCAGCAGGCGCAGGCGCAGTACCGGGTGGCGCGCTCGAGCCTGTTCCCGACCATCAACGCGGCAGGTTCGGAGACCAAGACGCGTACGCCGACGGATCTTTCGCTACCGGGTCAGGAGCTCACGACCGAATATTCGGTGGGGCTCAACGCGTCGTGGGAGCTCGACTTCTTCGGCCGGATTCGCAGCCTGAAGGACCAGGCCCTGGACCAATACCTGTCCACGGCCCAGGCTCGCAAGGCGGCGGAAATCGCGCTGGTGTCGTCGGTGGCGGACCAGTATCTGACCTTGCTCTCGGATGACGATCTGCTGAGGGTCACCCAGGATACGTTGAACACGGCGCAGGCCTCGTACAACATCACGAAGCTGCAGTTCGAGACGGGTACGGGTTCCGAGCTCGATCTGCGTCAGGCCGAGACGGTGGTCCAGCAGGCGCTGGCGAACCAGCAGGCGCAGGCGCGTCTGCGGGCGCAGGCGGAAAACGCCCTTGTGCTGCTGGTGGGTGAGCCGTTGCCGGACGATCTGCCGGTGGGCAAGCAGCTTGGCGATCAGGATCTCCTCACGGACATCCCGGCCGGCTTGCCGTCCGATCTGCTGACGCGTCGTCCGGACATCGTCGAGGCTGAAGAGAGCCTGCTTGCTGCGAACGCGAACATTGGGGCGGCGCGCGCTGCGTTCTTCCCGAAGGTCTCGCTGACCGGCAATTTCGGCACGCTGAGCCCGTCGCTGGGTGGGCTGTTCAAGCCGGGTTCCGCGGCGTGGTCGTTTGCGCCGCAGATCACGTTGCCGATCTTCACCGGTGGCGAGAACAAGGCGAATCTCGATCTCGCCCACATCCAGAAGAACATCCAGATCGCGCAGTACGAAAAGGCGATCCAGACGGCCTTCCGGGAAGTGGCGGACGGTCTCGCGGCACGCGGCACGTACGATCAGCAGATCCAGGCACTCGAGCGCAATACGTTTGCTGAACAGCGCGCGCTGACTCTGTCGGAGTTGCGCTACAAGAACGGCGTGGACAGCTACCTGTCTGTGCTGACTGCGCAGACCAACCTGTACTCGGCGCAGCAGTCGCTGATTGCGGCGCGTCTGAACCGTCTCACGAACCTGGTCGATCTGTACCAGTACCTGGGTGGCGGCTGGATCGAGCGCAGCGGCGAACAACCGCGCCCGGCCGATGCGCCGGTCGACTATAGCGCGGCCAGTACGCCGGCGGTGGCTTCCGCGGCTTCGGTGAACTAAGCCTAAGGCAGCAGGCGCGGGCGGGTTCTTTTGCGGAATCCGCTTCGCGTGCAGCAAAGAAAAACGCCACGGCTTGCCGTGGCGTTTTTTTGTTTGGAGCGCAGGGTAGATGCCTTATCGCTCACTGTCCTGAGGTTGTACCTCAGTTATCCCTCAGTCTCACCTCAATGCAGATCCACCGCCCGCAACATCTCATCGCCAGCCGCCGCGTCGTCATTCCCGCCACGCCCGTCGAAATCATGTCCGGCGCGGCGGATCTCACGCTTCGCCGCACGTTCCCCTTTGACGCCGTTGAACACCAGGTTCAGCACCACCGCGGACACCGAAGCAAGCAGAATCCCGCTATGCAGCAGCGGCGAGAGCGCCGGCGGCAGCTTCTCGAAGAAATGCGGCGAGACCACCGGCACGAGCCCGAGGCCGATACTGACCGCGACGATAAACAGGTTGTGGTGGTTCTTCACGAAGTCCACCTTCGACAGCACCTTGATGCCGTTCGCGGCCACCATCCCGAACATCACGATCCCCGCGCCGCCGAGCACGAATGCCGGCACCGAGGCGACCACCTGGGCCATCTTCGGAAACAGACCGAGCAGCACGAGAATCACGCCGCCCATCGCGCAGACAAAGCGGCTTTTCACACCCGTCACGCCGATCAGCCCGACGTTCTGCGAGAACGACGTATGCGGGAACGAGTTGAAGATGCCGCCGATCAGCGTACCCAGACCGTCGACGCGCAGGCCGCGCACCAGTGTCTTCTGATCCACCGGACGATCCACCATATCGCCGACCGCGAGGAACATGCCGGTCGATTCGATGAAGGTGACGAACATCACAGTGACCATCGTCGCGATGGCGAGCGGATCGAAGTGCGGCAAGCCGAAGTGGAACGGCATCACGATGCCGACCCACGGGGCGGCCGTCACGCCTGCCATGTTGACGCGCCCGAGCAGCGCCGCGATCACGAAGCCGGCGACGATGCCGAGCAGCACCGAGATGTTGGCGATGAAGCCCTTGCCGAACTTGTTGATCATCAGGATCAGCGTCAGCACGACCAGCGACAGGCCCAGATAGACCGGGTTGCCGTAGTCGGGGTTCCCGACGCCGCCGGCCGCCCAGTTGATGCCGACTTCCATCAGCGAGAGCCCGATCACGGAAATCACCACGCCGATCACCACCGGCGGGAAAAAGCGCAACAACTTGCCGACGGCGGGCGCGAGCAGGATGCCTATGACCCCCGCCGCGATGGTGGAGCCGAAGATATCGAGGATGCCCAGGCTCGGGTTGGTGCCGATCGCCACCATCGGGCCGACGGCCGCGAACGTGCAGCCCATGATGACGGGCAGGCGAATGCCGAAGATCCACAGGCCGAGCGTCTGGATCAGCGTCGCGATACCGCACGAGAAGAGGTCGGCGCTGATCAGAAACGCAATCTGATCCTTGGGCAGTTTGAGCGCGCTGCCGATGATGAGCGGCACCGCCACTGCACCCGCGTACATCACGAGGACGTGCTGAATGCCGAGCGTGAGCAACTGGCCTGCGGGCAGTCGCTCGTCGCACGGGTGAACCGTGTTCGATTGCATCTTGTCTCTCTCCACCATCTCGTTTTGGGATGGCTCCAAGGTATGCGGAGAGAAAAGGCGCAACAAGACCACTGGGGCCTATTCCCGGCTTCGCGATGATCATATGGGTGAGGGCGGTTTGAAAGGCAATCGAAATGCCTATGCTGCGCAAACCGGCTGTGAGCCCCTTGCTGCGGTGCGAATTCGTAGGGGCGCCAGCGGGTCGGGCAAAAGCGATATGTGTGAAAATCCATGAGGTGTATTCGAAGCGACGCATAGTGCTGTTTTGACGCCGCTTCCCGGATGGCGGGGTTAACCCGCGAGTGGCGCTTTGCGGAGGCGCTCGCGTGGTGTGACGCGATGTCGTGTATGAGCAATGACGCGGCGAGTGCTGGAATACGCATGACGGCGTTTTCGGCGATCATAGGCGCCGGCCACGGAACACGCTCCGTTCGACAACCCGCGCAAGCGGGCATGACGACCGGACGCAAGTCACGGCATGCCTGCCGGCGCCACGGCGCGGCTGCATGCCTTGCATTCAGAGAACGATTCAGGGAACTACAGGAGCATTCATCATGAAGACGAAAGCCGCCATCGCATGGAAAGCCGGCGCACCGCTGACGATCGAAGAGGTCGATCTCGAAGGGCCGCGCGCAGGCGAAGTGCTGATCGAAGTGAAGGCGACGGGCATCTGCCACACCGACTACTACACGCTGTCGGGCGCGGACCCGGAAGGCCTCTTCCCTGCGATTCTCGGCCATGAAGGCGCGGGCGTGATCGTCGACGTCGGGCCTGGTGTCGGCACGCTCAAGAAGGGCGATCACGTGATTCCGCTCTACACGCCCGAGTGCCGCCAGTGCAAGTTCTGCCTGTCGCGCAAGACCAACCTGTGCCAGGCGATTCGCTCCACCCAAGGCAAGGGCCTGATGCCCGATGCCACCTCGCGTTTCTCGCTGGACGGCAAGCCGCTGTTTCACTACATGGGCACGTCCACGTTTTCGAACTACATCGTCGTGCCGGAAATTGCCGTGGCGAAGGTGCGTGAAGACGCGCCGTTCGACAAGATCTGCTACATCGGCTGCGGCGTGACGACGGGCGTCGGCGCGGTCGTGTATTCGGCCAAGGTCGAGGCGGGCGCGAATGTGGTGGTGTTCGGCCTGGGCGGCATTGGCCTGAACGTGATCCAGGGCGCGAAGATGGTGGGTGCGGACAAGATCATCGGTGTCGACATCAACCCGGGCCGCGTCGAACTGGCGAAGAAGTTCGGCATGACGCACTTCATCAACCCCAATGAAGTCGAGAACGTCGTCGACCATATCGTGCAGTTGACCGACGGCGGCGCCGATTACTCGTTCGAATGCATCGGCAACACCAAGGTGATGCGCCAGGCTTTGGAGTGCACGCACAAGGGCTGGGGGCAGTCGTTCATCATCGGCGTGGCGGCGGCCGGAGAAGAAATCAGCACGCGTCCGTTCCAGCTCGTGACGGGCCGCGAATGGAAGGGCTCGGCGTTCGGCGGCGCTCGCGGCCGCACCGACGTGCCGAAGATCGTCGACTGGTACATGGAAGGCAAGATCAACATCGACGATCTGATCACGCACCGCCTGCCGCTCGAACGCATCAACGAAGGCTTCGACCTGATGAAGAAGGGCGAGTCGATCCGCTCGGTCGTGCTGTACTGACGCCGGACTCACTGAGCAACCAAGGGAGCGCGCGATGCTCGAACTGCTAGCTGCGCACGCTTGCCACGGCGGCGTGCAACGCTTCTACAGGCATGACTCGAAGGTCACCGGATTGCCCATGCGCTTTTCGGTGTATTTGCCGCCGCAGGCCTTGCACGGCGGCGAAGCGGCTGCGGTGCGCGTGCCGGCGCTGTTCTATCTCGCCGGGCTCACCTGTACCGAGGAGACTTTCCCGATCAAGGCGGGCGCGCAGCGCTTCGCCGCGCGCCACGGCATCGCCCTGATCGCGCCGGACACCAGTCCGCGCGGTGCGGGCATCCCCGGCGAAAGCGCAGCGTGGGACTTCGGCGTGGGAGCGGGCTTCTATGTCGATGCCACCGAAGAACCGTGGTCGAGGCACTTCCGGATGTACTCCTACGTGCGCGACGAACTGCGTGAGACCGTGCTTGCCAACCTGCCGGTCGACGGCGAGCGCCTCGGCATCTTCGGACACTCGATGGGCGGCCACGGCGCGCTGATGCTGGCGCTGCGCAATCCGCAGATCTACCGCTCGGTGTCGGCGTTCGCGCCGATCGCGGCGCCGTCGCGTTGTCCTTGGGGTGAGAAGGCCTTCACGGGTTATCTCGGTGAAGACCGTGCCGCGTGGAAGGCGTATGACTCGAGCGAGCTGGTGGCGAGCGTGTCGCACAAGTTCGCGCAGGGGATACTGATCGATCAGGGACTCTCCGATCAGTATCTCGCCGAGCAACTCTATCCCGACGTGTTCGAAGCGGCGTGCCGTGCGGCAGGGCAGCCTGTGACCTTGCGTCGTCATGAAGGCTACGACCACGGCTACTACTTCATCTCCACCTTCATCGAGGATCACCTCGCGCATCATGCGAAGGTGTTGCTTGCCTGAAGCGCAGAGTAGACACGGCGCATCCGCGGTCATCGCGGTGCGCCGCCTTCGCGCCTTTACCGCCGTCCCAACAAACTCCCGGCATACACCAGCGCAGCTAGCGCAGTGATCCAGAAGCTGGTCGGCCAGTCCGTATAGAAGGCCAGCGTCAACCCAAGCCATGCCTGCGCAAGCGCCAGCAGCGCCGCGAGCACCAGCCCGATGGAGAGCCGCGTCGTGAGGTTTTGCGCGGCCGCCGCCGGCCCCACCATCAACGTGAACACCAGCAGCACGCCGACGATCTGCGTGCACGCAGCCACCGCCAGTGCGGCAATCGCCAGAAACAGCACCGACACGAGCCGCAGCGACACGCCCTTGGCCTCGGCCAGCTCCGGCTGCAGCGAAGCGAACAGCAACGGCCGCATGATCGCCGCGAGCGCGGCCAGGCTCACAACGCCCAGCGCCGCCAGCACACCTAACGTGGACGCATTCACGCCCAGCACATTGCCGAACAGCAGCGCGGTGATCTGGGTCGCGTAAGCGGTGAAGAAGTGCAGGAACAGCAGCCCGAAGCCGAGTGCGAGCGAGAGGATCACGCCAATCGCCACATCGCGTCCCGCGAGCTTCTCGCCGAGCGCGCCCATGCCGACACCTGCAGCCAGCGTAAAACCGATCATCCCCCAGATCGGCGAAATGCCGATCAGCACCGCGCCGGTCGCGCCGGTGAAGCCGACGTGCGAGAGCGCATGGCCGGCGAAGGTTTGACCGCGCATCACCAGAAAATAACCGACAATCCCCGCCAGCACCGCGACGATCCCCGACGCCGCGAAGGCGTTGACCATGAAATCGTATTCAAACATCGTTCGTGTGTCCGTCGCGTGAGGCGTGATGGTGGCCGTGGCTGTGGCCATGCGAGTGCGCATGGCCCGACGCGCCGCCGTGATCGTGGGCGTCGTCTTCGTGTTCGTGATCGTGCTTTTCGACTTCGACGTCGCCTGACATCACGAAGATGCGGCCGTTCACGCGCATCACGTCGATGGGCGACCCGTAGAGCCGCGACAGCACCGGCTTCGTGATGACTTCATCGACGGTGCCGAGCGCCGCCACGCCGCTGCCGAGGTACAGCACCCGGTCGAGCGCGTGCAGCAGCGGATTGAGTTCATGCGCGGAAAACAGCACCGCGATGCCGAGTTCCTGCTGCACATTGCGCACCAGTTCGACCACGCTCTTCTGATGATGCGGGTCGAGGCTGATGAGCGGCTCGTCGAGCAGCAGCAGTTTCGGGTTGCCGAGCAGGCACTGCGCGAGCAGCAGACGCTGCCGCTCGCCGCCCGACAGCTCCGACAAAGGCCGCGCCGCGAGCGCGCGGCCGCCTACCAGGTCCAGCACGCGTTCGACGTCCGCGCGGGTCTTGGCATCGGCGTGCGGCAGGCCCCAGCGGTGGCCGTCGGCCGCCATCGCGACGAAATCGCGGCCGCGCACCCGCCGGCCGGCGAGCGCGCTGCGCGTCTGCGGCATATAGCCGATCGATGCATTGCCGCGCACCACGGGCTGGCCGTGGACGCGGATCGTGCCGCTCGCCGCCGGCACGAGGCCGAGCACCGCGCGCATCAGCGTGGTCTTGCCTGCGCCGTTCGGTCCGAGTACGCCGATGAATTCACCTTGATTCACCTGCAGACTCGTATTGCGCAGGATCGCGCGGCCGCCCAGTTCCAGCGTCACGTCCTCGAGTTCGAGAACGGGCGCGGTTCCTTGCGGCGTGCGGCCAGTCAGATTCATTGAGTGGTTCCTGTGTTTGCCTGGCCCGCTGCCAGCGCCGCACTGAGCGCGTCCAGTTGCGACAACATCCACACCTGGTAGTTCTTGCCGGCCGGTTCGGTCTCGGTGACGCTCATGGTCGGTACGTGCGACTGCTGCGCGAGTTTCAACATGCGTTTGGTCAGGGCTTCGGTTGCCTGGCTGTTATAGATCAGAACGTGCACGCGCTTTTCGCGCAGGTCCTTTTCGAACGCGGCGATATCCGACGCGCTCGCTTCCGTGTCGTTCATCGTCGCCAGCTGGAAGCGCATATTGCGCATCGCCAGGCCGATCGCGTCCGACATATAACCGAACACCGGTTCCGTCGCCGTCACCGGCACGCCCGCATAGCGGCCGTGCAGCTCGGCGACCTTGGCGTCGATCGGCTTCAACGAATCGAGAAACTTCGCGAGGTTCGCATCGTACGCCGTCTTGTTCGCCGGGTCAGCCGTTTCGAGCGCGGTGGCGACAGCGCGAGCCACGGCCGGCATCGTAGCCGGGTCGTACCAGAGGTGTGGATTATCGCCGCTCTTCTTGCCGATCAGGTCGGCTGCGACGATGATCGTGCGCTTCGCGTTGTTCTTCGAGGCGTTCAGCAACTTCGCCATCCACGGATCGTAATCGGCGCCGTTGTAGACCACAAGGCTCGCGTGCTGCAGCGCGCGGGCGGTTTTCGGGCTGGCTTCGAACAGATGCGGGTCTTCGTCCGGGTTGCTCAGGATGCTGGTGACGTCCACGCGATCGCCGCCCAACTGATGCGCCACATCGCCATAGAAGTTTTCCGCAGCCACCACCTGGATCTTCGCAGTCTGCGCGAAAGCGGTCTGGCCAAGCGCCAGCACGGCCGCGCCGGCTACGAGATACTTCGACAGACTGAGCGCACGGCGTGCGTCATGCCACTTCAAGCTGAGTTTTTTCATCGGTTTCCCTGCTGCGTAAAAGTAAGGTGCGAGTTGAATGCGAGGGCTTCTGTCGACCCGGGTGTGCTTCGAGGTGAGGCGGGGATGCAATGATATAACGTATCTCACAGATTTGTCGCCAATCCTGCCGCGCTGCACCATCGAAATCTTGTTTCGCGCCTTGACATGACCGAACGCGTATCCGATCATTCGATCACTAACAGAGCAATTGTTCGCGCAATGAGCGTTCGCTCGCTGCGCAGTCAAACTCGAAACGAACTGGAGACACGCAGTGGCAGCGCGATTGCAAGGGAAGGTGGCGATCCTCACAGGTGCGGCAAGCGGAATCGGCGAAGCCGTGGCCCGGCGTTATCTCGACGAGGGCGCGCGCTGTGTGCTGGTCGACGTCAAGCCGGCCGACACCTTCGCGCACGCCTTGCGCGAAACCGACGGCGAGCGCGTGCTGACACTCAGCGCCGACGTCACGCGCCGCGACGACATCCAGCGGATTGTCGCGAGCACCGTGGAGCGTTTCGGCCAGATCGATATTCTCTTCAATAATGCCGCGCTGTTCGACATGCGCCCGCTGCTCGACGAATCCTGGGACGTGTTCGACCGGCTCTTCGCCGTCAACGTGAAGGGCATGTTCTTCCTGATGCAGGCGGTCGCGCAGCGGATGGTCGAGCAGGGCCATGGCGGCAAGATCGTCAATATGTCGTCGCAGGCCGGCCGGCGCGGTGAAGCGCTGGTTTCGCACTACTGCGCAACCAAGGCCGCCGTACTAAGCTATACGCAGTCCGCGGCGTTGGCACTCGCGCCGCACAAGATCAACGTCAACGGCATCGCACCGGGTGTCGTGGATACGCCGATGTGGGAACAGGTCGACGCGCTGTTCGCCCGCTATGAGAATCGCAAGCCCGGCGAGAAGAAGCGTCTGGTCGGCGAGGCGGTGCCGCTCGGCCGCATGGGCGTGCCCGAAGACCTGACCGGTGCGGCGCTGTTCCTCGCTTCCGCCGATGCCGATTACATCACCGCGCAAACCCTGAACGTAGACGGCGGCAACTGGATGAGCTAAGGCCATGAAGCTGACCGGCTCGCCTCCCAATTTGCATAACAACGCAGTAAAACATAACGTACCAGAAAGGAGACAAGTGATGAAAGCAGCCATGAAACCCGCGCTCAAGGCGGTCGGCGCCGCAGCAGTCGCGTGCGCAGCACTGAATGCCTCGGCCGCGACGGTGACGATTGCGACCTTGAACAATCCGGACATGATCGAGCTGAAGAAGCTGTCGCCGGCGTTCGAGCAGGCCAATCCGGACATCAAGCTCAACTGGGTCATTCTTGAAGAGAACGTGCTGCGTCAGCGCGCCACCACCGACATCACGACCGGCAGCGGCCAGTTCGACGTGATGACGATCGGCGCCTACGAGACGCCGCAATGGGGCAAGCGCGGCTGGCTCACCCCGATCACGAACCTGCCCGCCGCCTATGACCTCAACGACGTTGTGAAGACGGCGCGCGAAGGGCTCTCGTACAACGGCTCGCTGTACGCGCTGCCGTTCTACGTCGAAAGCTCGATGACGTACTACCGCAAGGACCTGTTCGCGGCGAAGGGGCTGACCATGCCCGACCAGCCGACCTATGACCAGATCCAGCAGTTCGCCGACAAGCTCACCGACAAGGCCAACGGCATCTACGGCATCTGTCTGCGCGGCAAGGCGGGCTGGGGCGAAAACATGGCGTACGCGACGACGGTCGTGAACACCTTCGGCGGCCGCTGGTTCGACGAGAAGTGGAACCCGCAGCTCACCTCGCCGGAATGGAAGAAGGCCATCACGTTCTACGTGAACCTGCTGCAGAAGGACGGCCCTCCGGGAGCGAGCTCGAACGGTTTCAACGAAAACCTGACGCTGATGTCATCGGGCAAGTGCGCGATGTGGATCGATGCGACGGTGGCTGCCGGCATGCTGTACAACAAGCAGCAGTCGCAGATCGCCGACAAGGTGGGCTTTGCTGCGGCGCCGATCGAAGTCACGCCGCACGGCGCGCACTGGCTGTGGGCATGGGCGCTGGCGATTCCGAAGTCGTCGAAGCAGGCCGACGCGGCGAAGAAGTTCATCGCCTGGGCGACCTCGAAGGAATACATCGAGATGGTCGCGAAGGACGAAGGTTGGGCTTCGGCGCCTCCGGGAACGCGTCAGTCGACGTACGCCCGTCCTGAGTACAAGGCGGCGGCTCCGTTTGCCGACTTCGTGCTGAAGGCGATCGAAACGGCGGACCCGAATCATCCGACGCTTAAGCCGGTGCCGTACACCGGTGTGCAGTTCGTCGGCATTCCTGAGTTCCAGTCGTTCGGTACGGTAGTGGGTCAGAGCATCTCCGGCGCGGTTGCCGGTCAGATGACGGTCGATCAGGCACTGGCCGCTGGCCAGGCCACAGCCGAGCGCGCAGTGCGCCAGGCTGGCTACCTGAAGTGACGTGAAACACGCCGGCTGACGCCAGTCAGCCGGCCCTTGGCAGCACAGTGGGCCGTCGCGGCTCTCTGGGCGAGCCTGCTCACCGCGTCCATACTGCATGGGCCGGTGCCGGCTCACTCCGGATTCGCCGCGCTATCCCGCGCTTTACCGTACAGGTGGTCACATCATGCGTCCTCTGCGCCTTCCTCTCATGCATGCCCATCCCCAGACCGAAAAAGAGCGCGAAACGCGCAAGGCCAATTCCGCTCGCTGGCTAGCGGCGCCGTCCACCGCCGTGCTGGTGCTGTGGATGGCGATTCCTCTGGCGATGACGATCTGGTTTTCGTTCACGCACTACAACCTGCTCAATCCCGATGAGAAGGGTTTTGCCGGGTTCGACAACTATAAGTACCTCGCGACCGATCCGTCGTTCCTGCCTTCGATCGGCCACACCCTCGAATTGATCATCTCCGTGCTGGTGATTACGGTGGTGGGCGGGGTGCTGATGTCGGTGCTGTTCGACCGCAAGTTCTACGGCCAGGGTGTCGCGCGGCTGCTCGCCATCGCACCGTTCTTCGTGATGCCGACCGTCAGTGCGCTGATCTGGAAGAACATGATCCTGCACCCGGTGTACGGCCTCATTGCCCAGGGCATGCGGGCGATCGGCCTGCAGCCGATCGACTGGTTCGCCGACTATCCGCTCACCGCGATCATCATGATCGTCGCGTGGCAGTGGCTGCCGTTCGCATTCCTGATCCTGTTCACCGCCATCCAGTCGCTCGACCAGGAGCAGAAGGAAGCGGCCAAGATCGACGGCGCGGGCGCCTTCTCGATGTTCTTCTACATCACGCTGCCGCACCTGAAACGGGCCATTGCGGTGGTGGTGATGATGGAAACCATTTTCCTGCTGTCGATCTTCGCCGAAATCTACACGACCACCGGCGGCGGCCCAGGCACGGCGACCACCAACCTGTCGTACCTGATCTATTCGCTCGGCCTGCAGCAGTTCGACGTCGGGCTGGCCTCGGCGGGCGGGATTCTCGCCGTCGTGCTGGCGAACATCGTGTCGTTCTTCCTGGTCCGGATGCTCGCGAAGAACCTGAAAGGGGAGTACGAAAAATGAGCCACGTTGCCGCTTCACCTGTTTCAACGACGACCACTTCGTCGAAGAACGCGCCATGGGCTGTCTTCAAGCGCGCCATTCCCGGTGTGCTCGCATGGGCGATCGCGCTGCTGCTGTTTTTCCCGATCTTCTGGATGACCATCACGGCATTCAAGACCGAGCAGCAGGCTTACGCGTCGTCGCTGTTCTTCATCCCGACGCTCGACAGTTTTCGCGAGGTGTTCGCCCGTAGCAACTATTTCTCGTTCGCGTGGAATTCGGTGCTGATCTCGGCGGGCGTCACGGTGCTGTGTCTGCTGCTGGCCGTGCCGTGCGCTTACGCGATGGCGTTCTTCCCGACCCGCCGTACGCAGAAACTGCTGCTGTGGATGCTGTCCACCAAGATGATGCCGTCGGTGGGTGTGCTGGTGCCGATCTACCTGTTGTGGAAGAACACCGGGCTGCTCGATAGCGTCTCGGGTCTGGTGATCGTCTACACGCTGATCAATCTGCCGATTGCAGTGTGGATGACCTTCACCTACTTCGCCGAGATTCCACGCGACATTCTCGAAGCCGGACGGATCGACGGGGCGGCGACCTGGCAGGAAATCGTCTACCTGCTGATGCCGATGTCCTTGCCGGGCCTCGCATCGACCGCACTGCTGCTGGTGATTCTTTCGTGGAACGAAGCGTTCTGGAGCATCAACCTGTCCAGTTCGAACGCCGCGCCGCTGACCGTGTTCATCGCGTCGTATTCGAGTCCCGAGGGGCTGTTCTGGGCCAAGCTCTCGGCCGCTTCGCTGCTGGCGGTGGCGCCGATCCTGATCGTCGGCTGGCTGTCGCAGAAGCAACTGGTGCGGGGTCTTACGTTCGGGGCGGTTAAATGACCGTGATCGAAACAAGGCTGGCGTTGCTCTGCGATTGCGACGGCGTGCTGATCGACAGCGAAGCCGTGGCGGCGCGCATGCTGGTGCACGAACTCGAAGCGCGCTGGCCGGATTGCGATGTCGAACCGGTGGTGTTGCCGCTGCTCGGATTGCGTATCGAGCGGGTGCTCGAAAACGCCGCCGCGCAACTCGGCCGCAGTTTGAGCGCGGACGACATCACGGCGATTCGCCATGCCGTTGAAGTCGCTGCGATGCAGGCGCCCGCCGTGGCCGGCATCGCGGAGGCGCTCGCGCAGATTGCGCTGCCCAAGGCGTGCGCGAGCAACAGCTTCAGGGCCTATGTGCAGACGGTGCTGGCGCGCACGGGCCTCGACGCGTTTTTCGGCGACCGGCTCTACTGCGCGGATGCTGTTGCGATGCCGAAGCCTGCCCCCGATGTGTACCTGGCGGCGGCGAGCGGCTTTGGTCTTGCGAGCAGCGCCTGCCTGGTGGTGGAGGACAGCGTGACGGGTGTGACGGCCGCGAGCGCGGCGGGCATGACGGTGCTGGCCTTCATTGGCGGCGGGCATGCGAGCGAGTCGCAGATTGGTGCGTTGCGCGCGGCCGGCGCGGCCCACGTATTCGACGATATGACGCAATTGCCGATGCTGGTGGACCAATGGACCCAGCGCGTGACGGCGGAATCGCATTGAGACGCGCTGCAATCGCGACGCAGCAGGACGGCGCGACGAGCAGACGCTTTCAAACTGGATTAACGTAGTACGAGCAACACACGGAGACACATCATGGCAAGCTTAACGCTGCGTAACATCAGAAAAGCCTACGACGACAACGAAGTGATGCGCGACATCAATCTCGACATCGCGGACGGTGAGTTCGTCGTGTTCGTCGGTCCGAGCGGCTGCGGGAAGTCGACGCTGATGCGCATGATCGCCGGCCTCGAGGACATCACCAGCGGCGACCTGAACATCGACGGCACGCGCATGAACGATGTGCCGCCGGCCAAGCGCGGCATTGCGATGGTGTTCCAGTCGTACGCGCTTTATCCGCACATGACGCTGTACGACAACATGGCGTTCGGCCTCAAGCTTGCCGGCACCAAGAAGCCGGAGATCGACGCGGCGGTGCGCAACGCGGCGAAGATTCTGCACATCGACCACCTGCTCGATCGCAAGCCGAAGCAGTTGTCCGGCGGGCAGCGGCAACGGGTGGCGATCGGCCGCGCGATTACGCGCAAGCCGAAGGTGTTCCTGTTCGACGAACCGCTGTCGAACCTCGACGCCGCGCTGCGCGTGAAGATGCGCCTCGAGTTCGCCCGTCTGCACGACGAACTGAAGACCACGATGATTTACGTCACGCACGATCAGGTCGAAGCCATGACGCTGGCCGACAAGATCGTGGTGCTGTCGGCGGGTAACGTGGAACAGGTCGGCAGTCCGACGATGCTGTATCACGCGCCGGCCAACAAGTTCGTGGCAGGCTTTATCGGTTCGCCGAAGATGAACTTCATGGAAGGCGTGGTGCAGTCGGTCACCCACGACGGCGTCACGGTGCGCTACGAAACCGGCGAGACCCAGCGTGTGGCGGTGGAGCCGGGCGCGGTGAAGCAGGGCGACAAGGTGACGGTTGGGATTCGCCCCGAGCATCTGCACGTCGGCATGACCGACGACGGCATCTCGGCCCGCACGATGGCGGTCGAGTCGCTGGGTGACGCGGCTTATCTGTACGCGGAGTCGAGCGTGTCGCCGGAGGGGATCATTGCGCGCATTCCGCCGCTTGACCGGCATACGAAGGGCGAGACGCAGAAGCTGGGCGCGACGCCTGAGCATTGCCATCTGTTCGATGCCGAAGGGAAGGCCTTCCAGCGCAAGATCGTTGAGGTGCTGGCGGCTTGAGATGCGACGGACGCGGCGCAACGCCGCGTCCTGTTCGGGTACGCGGCGCTCACAGGTTGCCGGCACTCAATGCCCGTGGTTCCATGAAAGTGTGCCGGAAGTATTCACGCACGGCATGCATCCCGGGGCTCAACTCTGTGTTTCTGCGCCAGGCCAGACCGACGCTCATCGGCGGCACCGCATCGCGCAACTGCATGGTCTCGATCCGCCGTCCTTCGAGCGACCAGGGGCGATACACCATGTCGGACAGAATCGCCACACCGCTGCCGTTCGCCACCATGCTGCGCACCGCTTCCACAGACGAGGTGCGCAGTTTCACGTTCGGCCGGTAGGGCGTCTCGTTCCAGTAGCGCAGCGCGGTATAGGCCGCTTCGTCAACCGTTAGCATGACGAAGGGTTCGGCGGCGACATCGGCGAGCGTGACAACCTCGCGCTTCAGTAAAGGATGTTGCGCGCACAGCCAGAGCCTGCGAACCGAATGGATGACCGGTTCCAGCATCAACTCCGGGTTCGCGACGTTCGACGTGAGCAGTACCGCCATGTCGTAGCGACCGGCGATCAAACCCTCCTCGATCGATTCGCGGTTCAATTCGTGCAGTTGAATCGTCAGGCGCGGATACAGCGTATTCAGGCGCTGCAGATGATGCGGCAAGAAATAGCCCAGTACGGTATAGCTCGCGGCGATGGCGAGGGTCCCGGTGAGCGTGCTCTCGAGGTTCGGAATGCGCATTGCTTCATCGACCGACGACAGGATCGTATACGCCTGGTTGAGGAAGCGCCGGCCGGTGGTGGTCAAGGTGACGCCGGCGGCGGTGCGCAAGAACAACTGCGTGCCCAGGCTGTCTTCGAGTTCCTTGATCGCGTTAGTGACGGCGGACTGCGAAATAGTCAGTTGAATGGCGGCTTGCGAGATCTGGCCGAGTTCGGCAGTAGCCACGAAATATTTGAGTTGCCGTAGGGTCAAGGCCATACCGTCCGCCTGAAAAAAGGATATTGCATCAAGCAGTATCTTATCTTCGCCAAAAACCGGCGCCGGTTCCGATTATCGTGTCGGGCTGAATGTCCTGACGAACAGGCCTGGGCGAATCGGCCCGATCGCGAGGACATCTGAAAAACAGATAACGTGCCATATAAAAATAGAACTATTTTGGCGAGCGACGGGCAGTTAATGTTTCCCTCACCCGGCCGGATGTGCATCTCTCACGCACTGAGGCGGCTGATCCACGGAGACATTCAGCATGAAGAAGCACAGCGTCGATTTGAATTCCGACATGGGCGAAGGCTTTGGCGCATGGCAGATCGGCGACGGCGTCGATGAAGACATCATGCCGTTCATCAGTTCGGCGAACATTGCGACCGGCTTTCACGCGGGTGACCCCAACATCATGGCGCGCACCGTGCAGCTCGCGAAGCAGGCGGGCGTCGGGGTCGGCGCGCATCCGGGGTTTCGCGATCTGGTGGGGTTCGGGCGCCGCACGATCACCGAGTCGCCGCAGGCGCTCGTCAACGACATCATTTTCCAGCTTGGCGCGTTGCGGGAATTCGCGCGGCTCTACAACGTCAGCGTGCAGCATGTGAAGCCGCACGGCGCGCTCTACATGCTGGCCGCGCGGGACGAAGACCTGTCGCGCCTGCTGATCGAAACGCTGCAGAGGCTCGATCCGACGCTTCTCCTGTATTGCATGGAAGCGTCGGTCACCTACCGGATCGCGCGCGAACTCGGCCAGCCGGTGATTCGCGAGTTCTACGCCGACCGCGATTACGACCGCAGCGGCTCGATCGTTTTTACGCGGCGGGTCGGACGGCTCGACGCGGACCAGGTCGCGGCGAAGGTGCTGCGCGCCTGTGTCGAAGGACGGGTCGCGACGGTCGACGGCGACGACATCGCGATCGACTTCGACTCGGTATGCATCCACAGCGATACGCCCGGTGCGCTCAAGCTGGTCGAGTCCACGCGGGCGCTGCTGACGCGCCACGACATCCGCGTCGCCGCGCCGCTGCCTGCACGGGTCCACTGACACCCATCATCAGAGCCGTATCAGCATCAAATCAGACTTGAGGAGCACACAGATGGCACAACACGACATCGTCAGTCCCTTGCCGGGCACCTTTTACCGGCGGGCATCGCCGGATGCGGCACCGTACGTCGAAGTAGGCGCGTCGGTTACAGACGGCACCGTGGTAGGACTGGTGGAGGTGATGAAGCAGTTCAGCGACGTCGAAACGACTGTGAGCGGACAAGTCACCGAGATTCTCGTCGAAGACGGCGAGCCGGTGGATGCCGGGCAGGTTCTGATGCGAGTCGAGGCCTAACGTGACAAATGCAAGCAATCCGCTGGACACGAACGCTTCCACGACAAGCTTCTATCGGCCGCAGCGTATTCGCACCGTGCTGGTGGCGAACCGCGGCGAGATCGCAGTGCGGGTGATTCGCGCGGCGCACGAGTTGGGCATGCGCGCGGTCGCCGCCGTCAGCGATGCCGACCGCGACAGTCTGGCGGCGCGCATGGCGGACGAAGCCGTGCCTATCGGTCCGGCGCACGCGGTGAAGAGCTATCTGAATCCGGCGGCGATTCTGGCCGCAGCGAAGCAATGCGGCGCGGACGCTATTCACCCCGGCTACGGCTTCCTGTCGGAGAACGCCGCCTTTGCGGCGCAGGTCGAAGCGTCAGGGCTGATCTTCGTCGGACCCTCGTCAACCGTGATAGCGACCATGGGCGACAAGGCCCGCGCTCGCGAAACGGCGCAGCGCGCCGATGTGCCGACCGTGCCAGGCAGTAACGGCATTGTTTTGTCGCTCGGTGAAGCACGCGAGATTGCCGCTCGCATCGGTTATCCGGTGATGATCAAGGCGGCCGCCGGGGGCGGTGGACGGGGCATTCGCGTCGCCCACGACGCCGCGCAGCTCGACGCCGAGTTGCCGCTTGCGCAACGCGAAGCGCAGGCCGCATTCGGCGATGGCGGCGTGTATCTGGAACGCTTCATTGCCTGTGCGCGGCATATCGAAGTACAGGTGCTAGGCGACGGCAAAGACGTGGTTCACCTGTTCGAGCGCGAGTGCTCGCTGCAGCGGCGCCGCCAGAAGATCCTCGAGGAAGCGCCTTCGCCGTCGCTCACCCCGGCATTGCGCGAGGTGCTGTGCGCATCCGCCACGCGGCTGGCACGGCAAGTCGGCTATCGCAGTGCGGGGACGCTGGAATACCTGTTCGACGATACGCGCGGCGAGTTTTATTTCATCGAAATGAACACGCGCATTCAGGTCGAGCATCCGGTCACCGAGGCGATCACAGGCGTCGACCTGGTACGGGAAACGCTGCGCATTGCCGATGGGGAGCCGTTGCGTTTCCGTCAGGGTGACATCACGATGCGGGGTGCCGCGCTCGAATGCCGGATCAACGCGGAAGATCCCGAGCAGGATTTCCGCCCGAATCCCGGGCGGATCGACGAACTCGTGTGGCCGACCGGCCCAGGTGTGCGCATCGATTCGATGCTGTATCAGGGGTACGCCGTGCCGCCGTTCTACGATTCCCTGCTTGCCAAACTGATCGTGTCCGACGAGAGCCGGCCCGCGGCGCTGGCGCGACTCGAGCGGGCGTTGGGCGAGTTGCGCATTGGCGGCGTGAAAACGACGGCATTGCTACACCGCGCGCTGCTGTCCGATGAGGACGTGCGCGCCGGCCGCTATCACACCAACTATCTCGAGGCGTGGATGACCGGCTGGCGCGCCCAACTATCCGCGGAGGCAGCATGACGATTCGGTACACGTTCGGTGGCGATGAATTCATCTTCGTCGAGATCAGCGAGGACATGTCGCTCGATGCGTTCTTCAAGGGGACGGCGATCACGCGCGAACTGCAACGCCGCAAAGTGGCGGGCGTCACCGAGATCTGTCCGGCGAACGCGTCATATCAGGTGCGCTACAACCCGGACATCATCGCGCCTGATGTACTGCTTGCGCTGCTCCAGACGATCGAGGCGGAGGTCGGCGCCGCCGATCTGAACATCGCGACGCGCATCGTCGAAGTGCCGGTGCTCTACAACGACCCGTGGACCCACGAAACGCTGATGCGCTTTCGCGAACGCCACCAGGATCCCGACTCGACCGATCTGCAATACGCCGCCCGTATCAACGGATACGGTGACGTGGATGCCTTCATCGCTGCGCACGCCGGGTCGCCGTGGTTTGTCTCGATGGTCGGCTTCGTGGCGGGTCTGCCGTTCATGTTCCAGATGGTCGAACGCAAGCGGCACTTGCAGGTGCCCAAGTACCTGCGGCCGCGCACCGATACGCCGAAGCTGACGGTCGGTCACGGCGGCTGCTTCGGCTGTATCTACTCGGTGCGGGGTGCGGGCGGCTATCAGATGTTCGGCGTGACGCCTGCGCCGATCTTCGATCCGGCACAGCGTCTCGACTATCTGCGTGACTTCATGGTGTTTTTCAGGCCCGGCGATATCGTGAAGTTCAAGCCGATCGACCGCGACACCTACGACAAGGCGCTCGCCGAAGTCGAGGCCGGCACGTTTTCGTTGCGCGTGCGGCCCGTGAATTTTTCGCTAGACGCTTTCATGCGTGATCCTGACGCGTACAACCGCTCACTGGTGGAGGTGCTCGATGCTAACTGACTTGCTCAAGGCGATCGAGGTGGTCAAGCCCGGTCTGGCTACCTCGGTGCAGGATACCGGCCGGCAAGGGTATTACCACGTCGGCATTCCTCCCTCAGGCGCGCTCGATCAATACGCGCTGCGGGCGGCCAATCTGCTGGTCGGCAATGCCGAGGAGACGGCGGTGCTGGAGTGCACGCTGCTCGGACCGCAACTGCTGTTCAACGTGGAGACGTTAATCGCGGTGACCGGCGCCGAGATGACGCCGAAGATCGACGGCGCGGTGCAGGCATGCAATGTGGCGTTGCGTATCAAGGCGGGCAGCACGCTGACGTTCGACTACGTGAAAGGCGGTGCCCGAGCGTACCTTGCGGTGGCGGGCGGGATCGATGTGCCGGTCGTGCTGGGCAGTCGCTCGACGTACACACTGGGTGCGATTGGCGGCCTTGAGGGACGGCGTCTGCAGAAGGGCGACAGCCTGAGCGTCGGCAGTGTACGAGGTCCGGTACGCGAAGGCGCGGTACTTCCCGATGCCTTGCGCGTGCCGCTCGCGCGGGAGGTGGAATTGCGCGTGCTGCCGGGGCTCTACCATCATCGTCTGACGGACGAATCGGCCCGTACGTTCTTTGAAGACACGTGGGCGGTTGCGCCCGAAGCAGATCGCATCGGCTACCGCTACAAGCAGGGACGTCCCCTCACATTCCGCGAACGCGAGCAGCCGTTCGGTGCCGGCGCGGATCCCTCGAACATTGTCGACGCCTGCTATCCGATCGGGTCCATCCAGGTGCCGGCTGGCCTCGAGCCGATCATCCTGCATCGGGATGCGGTGTCGGGTGGCGGCTACGCGACCATCGGCACGGTGATCAGCGCCGACATGGATGTGATCGGTCAAATGCAGCCCAACCATCTGGCTCGCTTCGTACCGGTCACGATGGCGCAGGCGCTCGCCGCGCGACGCGACGCGCAATTGCGGCTTGCGCGTCTGCGCGAGGTGCTGCTGCGCTAGCGCGCGAGTCGTACGTTCGCCGTTTCTCGCAATACCGGTTGTCATTCACGTGTCGCCACTGTGCCGCATGCGGTGTGGTGGCGCCATTTCCTAATTCATAGGTGTACTGAGGAGTACGATCATGGCCAACCTGGCACAGGAAGCAGCCGAAGGAGAGCTGGATCTATCCACGCTCGCCATTCCGGAGAACGCCCGGATGCCCGCGTTTTCGCTCACGATGGCGTGGTGGGCGGTTTGCAGCGCGGTGTTCTATATCGTCGTGGGCGCGACCCTCGCACTCACCTACGGTGCGCGCAACGCGCTGATCGGGATGGCGTTGTCGGTGGTGTCATATGGGCTCGTCAACTCGGTCATCAGCCGCTACGCGATTCGCACCGGGCTGTCTGTCGCGCTGTTTTCGCGGGTGCTGTTCGGCAGCGCCGGAGCGGCGCTCGCCACGCTGATTTTTTTCGCCACGGCGATTTACTACGCGGTATTCGAAGGCTCGGTGATAGCCGTCGCGGCACACAGTCTGTTTCCGCTGCTCGATTATCGGTGGGCCGCGCTGATCGTCGTGTGCTATAGCGTGCCGCTCGTGTTCGGCAGCGTGCAGCACTGGCTCGACAGGTTCAACGGCGTGCTGCTGCCGTTCTATCTGCTTGGGCTGGTGGCGGCGGTCGTGCTGACCACGCACGAATACGGCTATAACCCGGCGTGGCTCGATTTCGGACCCAAGGGCGCGCTGCCGGCCAACGGCTGGTGGAGTTGCTTCGTCTACTACATGGGCGTCTGGGTGCTGATGATGTTCACGTTCGACTATGCGCGCTTCGGCCGCAAACAGGATGCGACGTACCACGGCCGTTTCAACTTCGGCATGCCGTTCTATCTGGTGACGTTCCTTTTGAACGGCGCGGTCGGCATCTATCTGGTCAGCTCGATCCCGTCGCTCGGTGCGCTCTCCGAAGTGTCGGTCGTGCTCGCGTTGCTCAAACTGATGGGCATCTGGGGCTTGCTGTTCGTGTGGGTGACGCAGTCGCGCATCAATACCGCGAACTACTATCTCGCGGCGATCAATATGCAGGCCTTCTTTCAGAAAGCGGCAGGGCTGCGCGCGCCGAAGTTCGTGTGGGCACTCGTCGTCGGGGTGGTCGTCTACGGCTTGATGATGGCCGACGTGTTTTCGAAGATACTGCAGGCGCTTGCTTATCAGGGGATCTTTGTGGTTGCGTGGGTCGGCGTGGCGCTCGCGCATATCCTCTCGACCCGCTATGACGAACTGCTGGGCGGTGAGATCGAGTGCCGCGACTCGCACGTGCCGGCTTTTAACCCGGGCGGTTTGACGGCATGGTTTGCGGGGGCGTTCGCTGGCCTCGTGCTGATGAATGTGCCGGGGTTGGCGCAGTCGTTCTCCGCACCGGCGAGCTTTGGCGTGTCGTGGCTCGTCTATCGGGGGATGCTGATGTCGGCGAAGCGGACGTGGTTCGTGCGGGGCTAGAGCGGGGCGGCTCAGCAGGGGGCCGCCCCGGCTTAACGGACGGCGCGCCTTGACTTCACGCTTCCAGCGCCGCGCGCGCAACCCGCTCGTCGGTCACCAGCCCCGACAGCCATCCGCCTTTCAGCACCGCAATCACCGCATCGCGCTTGCGTTCGCCGCCGGCGAAGCCGATCGTCGGGCGCCGCGGCGGCGAATCCAGTGCGACGCTGGTCACGCGCTGCCCCGTCGACGATTCGACATGCGCGCCGGTTGCGTCGATCGGCAAGCCGAGCATCTCGGCCACCGCCTTGTGCTGCATCAGTTCCTTCACTTCCGCCGCGGTAATGAAGCCATCCTCGTGCAGCGGACAGTGCGGCCCAACATTGCCGATCCCGACAAACGCGACATCCGCCTCGCTCGTCAACGATTCGACGATCCGGTACAGCCGGTGATTGCACCACTGCGCGCGTTCGGCCTCGCTATCGGCGAGCAGCGGCGCGGGCAGCAGAAAGTGCTTGCCGCCGGTCTTCTCGGAGATGTGCAGCGCGACGTCATAGCGGTTCGAGGAGCCGTCCTGGGCGATCGCCCCGACCATGGAGACCAGCCGGTGCTGCGGACGGTCCAGCTGGGCGATCTGATCGACCGCGGCTTTCAGGGTCCGGCCGCTGCCCACCGCGACCACCATCGGCTTATCTTCGTTCAGATACCGCTCCATCACCTGCGCGCCGGCGACCGCCAGCTTGCGGTCGATCTCTTCGGAGGTGTCGCTGTCCACCGGCACCACCTCGCACATCGACAGGCCGTAGCGCTTCGATAGCTGCTCGGCGAGCGCGAGGCAATCGGCTAGTTGATGGTCGACCCGCACCCGGATCAGGTTCTTCTCGACGGCGAACGCGACCAGCCGTTGCGCCACCGGTCGCGAGACCTGCAGCTTCTCGGCGATTTCGTTCTGGGTGTTGCCGGCCACGTAGTAGAGCCAGGCGGCGCGCGTGGCGAGGTCGAGTTTTTCGTTGGACTTGGGCACGATGGGCTTCTTGTGGTTTGCGCCGATGATAGCAGCCGCTCAGCCTGCCGATTCCGGCATGAATGTCATCCCTAAGCCAGCCGCTCGCGCGACGGGTCGAACAGCGGCCGTACGTGCCGGTACAACGCCCGGAAGCCATCCAGCCGCGTGCGCAAGGCCGCATGCCGGGTCGGGTTCGGGGTGAATTCCACTTCCACTGGCGGCTTGCTCAGCACCAGCGCCGGATCGCCGCCGGCGGCCAGCCAGCCGAGGCGGGCTGCGCCGAGCGCAGCGCCGGTCTCGCCGCCGCCGTGCTTGCGGGTGGTGGTGTTGAGCGCATCGGCGAGCAGTTGCGCCCAGTAGTTGCTGCGCGCTCCGCCGCCCAGCAGCGACAGCGCGCTCGCTTCGGTGCCGGCCGCGCGCAGGGCGTCGAGGCCGTCGGTTAGCGCGAAGGTCACGCCTTCGAGCACGGCGTAGCCGAGCAGCGCGCGATCGGTGGCGTGGTTCATGCCGAAGAACACGCCTTGCGCATACGGATCGTTATGCGGCGTGCGCTCGCCGGACAGATACGGCAGGAAGAACGGCGCGCTCGCCAGCGCGTCGGGCGCGAGCGCTTCGATTTCGGCGAGCAGGGTGGGTTCGTCGGTCGAGGTGAGCTTGCAAACCCAGCGCAGGCAACTCGCCGCCGACAGCACCACGCTCATCTGATGCCAGCGGTCCGGGATCGCGTGGCAGAAGGCATGCACGGCGGAAGCCGGATTCGGCCGGAAACTGTCGCCGACGACGCACAGCACGCCCGAGGTGCCGAGCGATACGAAACCGTCGCCCGGTTGCGTGGCGCCGATGCCGATCGCGCTGGTGGCATTGTCGCCGCCGCCCGCCGCGACGACGACACCTTCGCCCAGACCAAACTCGCGCGCGATGTCGGCGCGCAAGGTGCCGGACGATTCGCTGCCTTCGCACAGGCGCGGCATCTGCGAGCGGGTCATGTCGCAGGCGGCGAGCAGCGTGTCGGACCAGTCGCGCTTCGCCACGTCGAGCCACAGCGTGCCGGCGGCGTCCGAGGGATCGGACACCTTGTCGCCGGTCAGTTGCAGGCGCAGATAATCCTTGGGCAGCAGCACGCAGGCGGTCTGGCGGAAGATCTCCGGCTCATGGCGCGCCACCCACAGCAGCTTGGGCGCGGTGAAACCGGGCATCGCCAGATTGCCGGCGATCTCATGCAGCTCCGGCGCCCGCTCGGTCAGCTCGGCGCATTCCTCGACGCTGCGCATGTCGTTCCACAGGATGGCCGGACGCAGCACCCGGTCTTGCGCATCGAGCAGCACCGCGCCGTGCATCTGGCCGGACAGCCCGATGCCGCGCACCTGGGCGAACTCGTCGGGGTGCTTCGCGCGCAAGGTGGACAGGGCGGCACGCGTGCCGTCCCACCAGTCGGAGGGATTCTGTTCGGCCCAGCGCTGATGCGGGCGCGAGACGGTGAATGGAGAACCTGCCGTGCCGACGACGCGGCCATTGGACGCAAGCAGCAGGACTTTCACTTCGGACGTGCCGAGGTCGATGCCGAGATACATGGGCGCGGAACCTTCGTCGTTGGGGATGCGCTACTTTAGCCGCACACGGCGGGCGATGCCATGGGCGTTAGACCTGGCCTGGGGTGGAACGGGGTGTTGTGGAGCAGGGCGGAAGCCTGGAGGCGCGGTGGGCGCGCCCCCAAACCTCCTGAAACTCAGGTGCGCTTCGCCAGCCACGCATCCACGCGGGCCAGCGCGCCGCGCAGCGCTTTCTCCAGATGCGGCGTCTGCGCCATGCTGCCCCACAGCAGCCGGTCGGCGCAGAAGGCCTGCAGCGGATCCGGTGCGGCAAAGAAGGCGCGGGCGACGCGCTCGTCCATCACGCCGTCCTGATACGCGTACGGCAATTTGCCGGCCTGCCAGCGGTCGAGAAAGCGGAAGAACAACGCGGGCAACACCGCGGTGGCCGCCGGTTCGACGCCGCGCGCGAAGCATTCGGCGAGCGTCGGCGCAATGAAGCCGGGAATCTTCGAGAAGCCGTCGGCGGCGACCCGTTGATTGGTGTCCTGGATGTGCGGATTGCTGAAGCGGTCCAGCACGACATCGCGATAGCGCGCCAGGTCGAGCGGGCTCGGCGTGAGGCAGGGGATCACGTCCTCGGTCACGTAGTCGTAGGCGAACTGGCGGATCCCGGCGTCGAGCGTGCCTTCGTGGATGTAGTTCAGCCCGACCAGCGTGCCCGCCCACGCGATGCAGCTATGGGTGGCGTTGAGGATGCGGATCTTGGCCTCTTCGTACGGCACCACCGAGTCGACCAGCTCCGCGCCGACGCGCTCCCAAGCGGGACGTCCCGCGCAGAAACGGTCTTCGATCACCCACTGGATGAACGCCTCGCCCATCACCGGCACGGCGTCGTCGAAACCGGTGGCGGCGAGCACGCGCTCGCGCACGTCCGGGGTCGGCCGCGGCGTGATGCGGTCGACCATCGAACTCGGCGAGGTGGTGTTGGCGTCGAGCCATGCGGCGAGCGCGTTGGCGCCGCGCCGCTCGAGGAATTCGCTCATGCCGGCGTGAAATCGCTCGCCGTTGCTGCGCAGGTTGTCGCAGCTTTGCAGCGTCACCGCGCCGGCATTGCGTCGCACGCGGGCTTCCAGTATCGCCGCCAGCGCACCGTAGATGGTGGTGTGGCCGCCCTTCAGGTCGGCTGCGAGATCCGGGTTGGCGGTGTCGAGGCGGTCGTGTTCGTCGAGGTAGTAGCCGCCTTCGGTGACCGTGAAGGCGATGATCTTGCACGCTGGATCGGCGCCGGCTTCGATCAGACCGTCGAGGCTTTCGGACCACGACACCACGCGTTCGATCGAACGCACCGTCTCATACTCGCGCTCGCCGGCGGGCGTCACGGTTTCGAGCGTATAGACGCCGTCCTGCGCAGCGAGCGCGTCGAGCACCGGATTCATGTCGCCGCGAATATTGCCGACGGTAAGCGACCAGCGGGGTTCGCCTTCCTTGCGCAACTCGTTCAGGCGGTGCAGATACCACGCCTGATGGGCGCGGTGAAACGATCCTGCGCCGATGTGCAAGATCACGTGGGCGTCCGCGACGCCGCTTTGGCCGCTATTCATGTCTGTCTCCGGTGTCGACCGTCGTTAGCGCATCAGCGCTGACGACGGTCCCATGCCATACGGTGGCGAAAGCGCTTCGCGCACAGTCTGGGCGTGCATTTTCTGATTTGGAGCATTTGCTCTGTATGTGAGCGAATGATCGTACCCGGCGAATCGAAAGTCAAGGCGGCAAACGCGTCAATCTGTGGCGCAGCGCCGCGTGGCGAGCGCTTCTGGAGAGGGGCAGTCCGTTCACGCCGTTATAGGGAGCGACTTTGCGGGGCTGCTGCATTGCATCAAACTTGATGCACAAAGTGCCCGGACGAACGCCGCGCAAAAAAGTATTAGTCGGCGGTGCCGTTTTTAGTGGCGGGCCAGCGGTTTGAGGTCTAATTTTCGTTATACAAACCGAAGACCGGCGGCGCGCTCAAGCAGTCGCGCCGTACCGGGCCGATTCAATGGAGGAAGACACGTGCAACCCGATCTCGAACTCGTGGCCGTGAGCCGCGACGAATCGTTCAAGGCGTGGTATCACGGCTACCCGTACCGCACGGTGCGCTGGCATTTTCACCCCGAATACGAAATCCATCTGATCGTGGCGACCACGGGCAAGATGTTCGTCGGCGATCACATCGGCAGTTTTGCGCCGGGCAATCTGGTGATGCTGGGACCGAACCTGCCGCACAACTGGGTGAGCGATGTGCCCGAAGGCGAAACCGTCGAGCAACGCAACCTGATCCTGCAGTTCGGTCAGGAGTTCGTCACGCACTGCATGGAGAGCTTTCCGGAGTGGCGTCAGGTGGAAGCCTTGCTGGCGGGTTCGCGGCGCGGCGTGTTGTTCGGGGCGCAAACCAGCGCGGCGATCCAGCCGCTCTTTCTGGAGTTGCTGGCCGCACGCGGCTTGCGTCGCCTCATGCTGTTCATGTCGATGCTCGAAATGCTGGTGACTGCTGAGGATAGCGAACTGCTTGCGAGTCCTGCGTATCAGGCGGATCCCACCGGGTTCGCGGCGACGCGCATCAATCATGCGCTGTCGTATATCGGCAAGAATCTTTCGGCGGAGTTGCGCGAGTCGGACCTGGCCCAACTGGCCGGTCAGAGCGTGAGCGCGTTCTCGCGCTATTTTCGCCGCCATACGGGCATGCCGTTCGTGCAGTACGTGAACCGCATGCGTATCAATCTTGCGTGTCAGTTGCTGATGGACGACGCGTTGAGCATTACGGACATCTGCTACAAGGTGGGTTTCAATAACCTGTCCAATTTCAACCGTCAGTTTCTGGTCGCCAAGGGTATGGCGCCGTCGAAGTTTCGTCGCTATCAGCAATTGAACGATGCAAGCGGTGACGCCTCCGACGAAGCGGCTGCTCGCGATGCGGGTGGCGAGAATGCGCCGTCGATTGTGCCGGCTGTGCCGGCTCACGATCATGCTCATACGCGGACCGCACGCGCTGCTTATCCGCAAGCTTAAGCCGCGATCATGCACCGGCTATAACCCTCTATGAACACAACCTTTGATTTTTCAGGGCGCTCGATTCTCGTCACGGGCGCATCGAGCGGCATCGGCCGTACCACCGTCGAGCTGTTGTGCGCGAGCGGAGCGAGTGTCGTCGCGGCGGCGCGTAACGTCAGCGAACTGGCGCGTCTAGCTGAAGAGACCGGATGCGAGCCGCTGGTGCTCGATGTCGGCGATCCGGCCGCCATCGACGAGGCACTGGCGGATCTCGACGCGTTCGATGGCCTCGTGAATTGTGCGGGCATCGCGTTGCTGGAGCGCGCGATCGATACGACCGCGGCGAGTTTCGATCGCGTGATGGCGGTGAATGCGCGCGGCGCGGCGCTGGTGGCGCGCCATGTGGCGCGGGGGATGATCGAAGGCAAGCGGCAGGGGAGTATCGTCAATGTGTCGAGCGAGGCGGGGCTTGTGGCGCTGGATGATCACTTGAGCTATTCCGCGTCTAAAGCTGCGATGGATGCGATCACGCGCGCGCTATGCATTGAGCTTGGGCCGTACGGGATTCGCGTGAATAGCGTGAACCCGACCGTGACGCTTACGCCGATGGCCGTGCTGGCCTGGAGCGATCCGGCTAAACGTGGGCCGGCTTTGGAGGGGATTCCCTTGAAACGCTTCGCTGAGCCGCGTGAGGTGGCGGAGCCGATTTTGTTTTTGCTAAGTGATGCGGCTTCTATGATTAGTGGGGTGGCGTTGGCGATTGATGGGGGGTATACGGCGAGGTAGTCGGAAGGGCATATTGCCTGCAGTGTTTAAGAATTTTTCATTCAGGAATGCTTGCCGTTTCGTGCGATTTTTCTGGCGAGGGTAAGTCGCCGTTGTAGTTTCAGAAATTTCGTATACCTCTTTGCTACGTTCCCATGCAGTGTGTCGTGCTTTACGTTTATCTAACGACACCTTGCAAAGGGACGGTTGATGAAAAATAAAATGTCATGTCACGGGCCAGCATTCATGTTGGCCCGTTTGCTTTCGGCGATCGTTTTGCTGTTGGTGGCATTCGGAGCGAATGCTGAAAACGGAGACGGGATTTGCTTCGGCCTTTACCCGAAGTCTGGGGCGATTCAAGGCACGTCGTCTTGTCCGCTTATCGCTTCCAGCAATACCCCAGTTGGGATGGCCACGTACCGATGTACGGCAGAACTGCCCGTCGTCAAGCGGTGGTGCGCCGCTCCGCCTGATGATACGAGCGACGATCGAAGCTGCCCGGTAGCGGATCCGGTCTATGCGAGCTCCGGCGCAACCACTCTCTCTGAAGTTGACTTTCATAGCGGTGACGACCGGCCGTTTGTGTTCCGTCGTACCTATCGGGCCCGACCCGTCACGCGACCGGATTCGGGCTTTGGCTCGCTATGGTTTCACAACTGGCAGCGCCAGCTAAATCTCACGGCCGTGAACGGCGCTCCTTCCCGGGTTGTTGCTTACAGGGAGAACGGGAGCTCTGTGTCGTTCAGCAAGGCATCCGGTGCATGGCGCCCAACTGACGGAACGCCGCTGACGCTCGCGCAAAGTTCGTCTTCGTGGACGCTAAATGACCTGACCGATGGAAGTGCCGAAACCTATTCCGCACAAGGCGTCTTGTTGTCCGTCGCCGATCACGACGGACGGATCACTACGCTGACTTATAGCGATAGCAATACCCCTGGAAACGTGGCGCCAGCACCAGGCTTGCTCGTAAGCATCAGTGAGCATGCGGCAGGGACGAATCCGTACTACGACCTTGCGATACGGCTGACCTACGATGCGAAGTGGCGCATCACGCAGATGGGCGATTCGACGGGGAACTTCACGCAGTATGGCTATGACACTTATAACAATCTGGTGTCGGTCACCTGGCCGGATGGCAACGTGCGCCGCTATGTCTATGAGGACACGCGTTTCGCGAGCGCCCTGACGGGTGTGATCGATGAGACCGGCTCCCGTATCTCGACATGGACATACGACGCCAACGGGCGCGCCACGGCGGTTAGTCATCCCGACACAACTCGGAATGCGTCGTTCGCCTACGGGAGCGGTGCGACGACCGTCACCAGCAGCCAGCGCGCCACGACGGTGAATTTCTCCCCGTTTGGCGGTACGTTGCGCCCGACCGGCAATGACGCTGGGTACAGCATGGGTTGGGATACCCTCGGTAACCTGACGACCGATATCGCGCCGTATGACAAGAATGTCCAATACGTGTACGACGAGTTCAATCGCCCTACCCAAGCGACTGTTCACAACAAGTTGGGCTTGGGTATCACGACAGTGCGGTATGCAGACTCGGTTAGTTTGCGTCCGTATATGGTCGCTTCGCCGGGTTGGCTCCGAACGTACGTCTACGATAGCAACGGTAACGTGACCGGCATTAGCGAGCGTCCGACGACCGATTCAACCGGCGCGAGTGGGTTCGACGCAAGGCTTGGTGATGGGATAAGCCGAAGCTATGGGCTTGTGTACAACTCTGCGAATCAGGTGACGTTTGCGCAGATGTACGAAGACGGTCGATTGACTGGCGAATGGGGGGGCACGCAAGACCAGACTGGGAATCTCCGTTCGATTCTCGACCGGAAGACCGGCACCTCGATCAACATGAGGCTCCGTGATACGGCTCACAGAGTCATCACAATCGAGGGGCCAGGCTTCTTTGCCAACCCGGCATATGACATCCGTGGCCGTCTCACTACTTTCCAGTACCAGGAATATCCTGGACCTCTGAACGGAAACGTCAAGCGTTTCCTCAAGGTGAACTATACGTATTCGGCGGATGGCCGGGTGGTTGGTCGGACGGCGACGGTATCGACAAATCTCGGGCCTGACGTATCGATCGGTAGCGACGAGATTGACAAGTGGCTCGACAATTTCGAATCGGGTGTCGCACCCGCAGGGCCGCCGGTCAATTTGCTGGGTTGGGTAAAAGCGCTGCAGTTTGTTCAGGAGCAGGGGCTGGAGCCAGTGTGTCCTGAGTGCGCCATTGCGTCGGGGGCTCGCTTTGCCTGGCTCGTTTACCAGCTTGCAAAAGACCCCATGTGGGTGGCCAAGAATGGCATTCGACAGGCGACGGAGGCGAAGCAATGTAAGCCGACCGGGGCGAACAATGCAGGTAATATCAGGTTCCAGACCACCCACTATGCATCGCGACTTGAGCAGGAAGGGGTCAACGTTGCGGACGCACAAAGTGAGGTTGCAGATATAGTGAACAATATCAGCTCAGACATGACGCCGAATACGGACACGGTAGGAAGAATGACGGTCGACGGAGTTTTGGTGGAGTGGCGGGCGTTTATGTTGCCAGACGGTACAGTGAGTGTTGGAACCATCTTTCCGGTACGTTGATATGCTTCGCGCACTAACCGACAATGAAATAGCTTTTATCACCGGCATAGCTCACCGACTAGACGATGAGGCTTCCAGGAGGCTGATGAGTGATCTGGCGAGCGCGCAGGCAGAAGTCACATTGCCAGATGGAGCATTAATCCGTTTTCACCTCGCCGGATATCAACGCGCGCCGTACTCCGGGCAACGGCTATATCCGGCCGAGGGATTGATGGATGATGTAGACGGCTCGCCGATTGCACTGCTGCTGTTCGCTGACCCAACTGACAGACTCTTCGAGCTTGAATATGTGCGTTGGTGGGGTGGGGATTTGCAGAAACCGAACTGGTCCACAGTTCGGTTTATACCCGACTCGCCCCCCACGAAAACAGGCACTGCATGAGCGGCATCCTGTTCAAGTCCACGATGGGCAAAGAGCGAACCCTGCCTCTCGGAGTGTTGCACGGGTAAGGCGGAGAGCTGCTCAAAGTTGGAGTCATGAGGCGGTATCGGCTCCGTGAGACCTGCGTCGAGGCGCTGACCATCGACAGCACGTGTCGCGACTTCCGGAGCCGATCCGCCTTGTCTACGAATAAATTTGTATGGATGCCACCAGCGTTGATGCAAACCTCAGCGACCAAGCCTCGACATCGTGCGTGAGTTGATTGAGAACGAGCGAGGCTTCATTCGCAGCGTGGCAATGCGGCTTGACCCAGCAGAGCGGGACAAGCTCCTACATGATTTGACAACCGCGCGCGTGGAATCCATAGCGTACGACGATTCCTTGCTCGTACTCCATCTCGATGGCTATCAACGGCCTGCCGAGTGGGGACAGCACACGTATCCGTTCGAAGGAACGATGAGGGATATGGACGGAGCGGTGGTGGATGTTCCGCTGCTTGCGGACGCGGCCCACCGGCTTTACCAACTCGAGTTTGTTCGTTACTCAGACGGCCCTTTGCTGCGGCCGAACTGGTCGACTCTTGAGATCGCTCATCGCAGTACGAGGCAAGGGGCCAAGTAAAGTGCGATATGCGGGAAGCGACATAGGAAAAGAGAGAGCGTGTTCTTGCGAGTCCGAGGAGGCCTTCGCGGCCGCAAGAACCGTCATCAAATGTTTTGTTGTTGACCAGCAATGTCGCCTAAAGCATCGTCCTAACATGCCACAACTCTGGAAACAGCACGACATCAAGCATCTTGCGCAGATAGAGCGCCCCACTCGTCCCGCCCGTGCCCTGCTTGAACCCAATAATCCGCTCAACCGTGGTCACATGCCTGAAGCGCCACTGCCGAAACGCGTCCTCCAGATCGACCAGCTCCTCGGCCATCTCATACAGTTCCCAGTATTGCGAAGGATTGCGATACACCTCAAGCCACGCCGCCTCAACCGACGCGTCGTGCGTAGTCGGCTGGGTCCAATCCCGCTCCAACCGCTCCGGCGCGATCGCAAACCCACGCCGCGCGAGTAACCGGATCACTTCGTCATAAAACGAAGGCGCTTCGAGCGTGGCCTTGACCTCAGCAAGCACATCAGGCCGATGCGCATGCGGCTTCAGCATCAACTCATTCTTGTTACCGAGCAGAAACTCGATCTGCCGATACTGATGCGACTGAAACCCAGACGAGCTACCCAGATAAGGCCGCATCGCGGTGTACTCGGAAGGCGTCATGGTCGACAGCACGCTCCACGCCTGCACCAGTTGCTCCATGATGCGCGACACCCGCGCGAGCATCTTGAACGCAGGCGGCAACTCATCGCGATGCACCGCATCGAGCGCAGCACGTAGCTCATATAACGCGAGCTTCATCCACAGTTCGCTGGTCTGATGCTGGATGATGAACAGCATCTCGTTGTGATCCGGCGAGAGCGGATGCTGCGCGGACAAGATGGAGCCGAGCGACAGGTAATCCCCATAGCTCATCGACTTCGAGAAATCGAGCTGGGCGTTGTGCCAGCCGTCGTCATCGGCTGCCGGAACGTGCGGCGCGTGCGCAGTCTGCGTAGCGTGTGCCGCCGCGCCACCGCTGCCGTGACCAAAAGGACACCCCCCCTGCGCCGGCGCAGCACCGGACTCTTCTTGCGAACCAGGAACGCCCGGCGTTTGCATATGATCGGTCATCGCGCGCTCCTTAGGTCACCGCACCGCGCGCGGCAAATTCCGGCGCTCGCCAGGTCTCTTTGACGAGCACCTCCCGCAGCGTCTCGACGGCGTCCCACACATCGACAAAGCGCGTATACAGCGGCGTAAAGCCGAAGCGCAGCACATGCGGCTCCCGATAATCGCCAATCACGCCACGCGCAATCAACGCCTGCATCACCTCATAACCATGCGGATGCTCAAAGCTCGCATGCGAGCCGCGCTGCTTGTGATCGCGTGGCGTGACGAGCTTGAGCGGAAACTCCGCGCAGCGCGATTCGACCAGCTCGATAAACAGATCGGTGAGCGCGAGCGATTTCTGGCGAATCGCCTGCATATCGGTTTGCAGGAACACATCGAGTCCGCATTCGACCAGCGCCATCGACACCATCGGCTGCGTGCCGCACAGAAAGCGGCCCACGCCGTCATCGGGCTTGTAGACCGGATTCATCTCGAACGGTGCGCGATGACCCCACCATCCCGACAGCGGTTGCGCAAACGCATTCTGATGACGATGCGGAACCCACACGAACGCCGGCGAGCCCGGCCCGCCATTCAGATACTTGTACGTGCAGCCCACCGCGTAATCCGCGCCCACGCCGTTCAGATCCACCGGCACGGCGCCCGCCGAGTGCGCCAGATCCCACAGCGCGAGCGCGCCTTTATCGTGAATCAGCTTCGTGAGCGCCGCCATGTCGTGCATGTAGCCGGTGCGGTAGTTCACGTGAGTGATCATCGCAATCGCGGTGTCGTCGCCGATCGCCGCCGGCAGTTCCGACGGGTCGTCGACGAGGCGCAGTTCGTAACCCCGGTCGAGCTGTTCGATCAGGCCTTGCGCGATGTACAGGTCCGAGGGGAAATTCGAGCGTTCGGAGACGATCACGCGCCGCTTCGGGTCGCGCTGGTTCGCGAGCCGCACGGCAGCGGAAAGCAGCTTGAACAGGTTGATCGAAATGGTATCGGTGACGACCACTTCGTTGTGCGCCGCGCCGATCAGCGGCGCGAGCTTGTTGCCCAGGCGCCGGGGCAGCGCGAACCAGCCCGCGCTATTCCAGCTGCGGATCAGGCCTTCGCCCCATTCGGCGGCGATCACGGTCTGCGCGCGTTGCGCCGCGGCGGCCGGCGGCACGCCGAGCGAATTGCCGTCGAGGTAGATGGTGGTGGTCGGCAGCGCGAACTGGTCGCGCAGGGAGCCAAGCGGGTCGGCGCGGTCGAGCGCTACAGCTTCGTCACGGTTGTTCATGATGGTCCAGTCAAATAATCGGTGATCAGGTGTTGGCGGCAGGCAGCGCGCGCAGGACGGCGCGTACCGGGCTCGCGTCGAGCGTGGCGAACTTCAGCGGCAGGGCGATCAGCTCATAGTCGCCGGGGGCGACGGCGTCCAGCACGATGCCTTCGAGAATCGCCATCCGGTGGGCGCGAATCCGGTGATGCGCGTCCATCGTCTTCGAGTCCTGCGGGTCCAGCGACGGCGTGTCGATGCCGATCAGCTTGACGCCGTGCGCCGCGAGCAGGTCGATCGTCGCCGGTGCGACCGCGCAGAACGCGCTGTCCCACGCCGTGGTCGGCGCGCGCTCGTAGGTGCGCAGCAACACGCGCGGCGGCAGGTCGTCCAGCGCGCCGGCCACCTGCTCCGGCGTCACGACCGGCGAGGCGCCGATGCAGTGAATCACGCGGCAGCGGCCCAGGTAGGCGTCGAGCGGCACCGCGCCGATGGCGGCGCCCTCGGCGTCGTAGTGGAGCGGGGCGTCGGTATGCGCGCCGGTGTGCGGCGACAGCGTGAGCCGGGCCACATTGACCGGCGAGCCGGCTTCCATGCGCCAGACGCGTTCAATGCCGACCGGCGTGTCGCCCGGCCAGACGGGCGTTGCGGTGTCGATGGCGGGGGTGATGTCCCAGAGTGTGTTCATGTCTCCCTAGTCTCTTGCGGTCTATGCAAGGAATGATAGGCGGGCCGCCAGGAAATGTGCTTGCGAAAAAATCTCGTTTTTTGGTCCCCGTTGGAACATAATTTGATGCAAACAGGAAAGGGAGACCGAATGTGAACGCGATCTCGCTCGACGCCACCGATTGCCGTATCTTGACGGTGCTTCAGCAAGAAGGAAGGATCAGCAATCTAGACCTGGCGGAGCGCATCTCGCTTTCGCCTTCCGCCTGCCTGCGCAGGCTGCGCCTGCTGGAGGAACAGGGTGTCATCGAACGCTACCGGGCGTGCCTGAACCGCGAGGTGCTGGGCTTCGAGCTGGAGGCGTTCGTGCAGGTGTCGATGCGCAACGACCAGCAAAACTGGCACGAGCGCTTTGCGGAGGCGTTGCGCGACTGGCCGGAGGTGGTCGGCGCGTTCGTGGTGACGGGCGAGACCCACTATCTGCTGCGGGTGCTCGCGCACAACCTCAAACACTATTCGGATTTCGTGCTGGACCGCTTGTACAAGGCGCCCGGCGTGATGGATATCCGCTCGAATATCGTGCTGCAGACGCTCAAGGAGGATTCGGGCGTGCCGGTGGCGCTGGTGGCCGCGGCGGCGGCCCGCGGCAGCGTGGTCGCGGGCGATTGACTGGCGGGAAACGGCGGTGGAATCGTCGCCTGGCACCGCCGGTGGAGTTCTACAGCGGTTTCAATCCGTGGAATTGCCCGCTCTGGAATACCAGCGGCGCGAGGTCGCCGGCATTCTCATGGACGCCGCAGCGTTCCACCTCGCCCACAAAAATGACGTGGTCGCCTTCCTCGTAGCGGCTGCGGTTGTGGCATTCAAACCACGCTAGCGCACCGTCGAGCACCGGCATCCCGGAGTCGCCCGCCGCGTGCGAGACACCCTCGAAGCGGTCACCCTTGACGGTCGCAAAACGCTTGCACAGCTCAAGCTGCGACGCGGCTAGCACGTTGACCACATAGTGACTGTTCGCCTGGAACGCCGGCATCGACGCCGAGCGCGTGGCGAGGCTCCACAGCACGAGCGGCGGCGCGAGCGACACCGAATTGAACGAACTCGCCGTAATGCCGATCAACTGGCCCGACGCCGCACGCGTGGTGATCACCGTGACGCCGGTGGCGAACTGACCCAGCGCCTTTTTAAAGGCGAGCTGGTCGAAGTCGGGCGGAACGGCGCGCTTCATGGGAGGCGGGTCCACTGGTTTGGCCGGGTGGCCGTATAGCGGGCGCGAATGGAATAAATTGAATCGAAAGTCATGTAGAAAATCGGCGATTTGTCCCAATTTTAACGGAATCGCAGGCGGACTGGCCGTGAACCTAGGCCGTCGTCATTGACGTGGCCCGCTTCATGCGACGAACCGGTAGATGCCGCGAGAGGGTGAGTGCGAGGGCGGCAGCGCGATGTCGCCCGGCCTGGGCGGCACCGCACAACGGCGGGCGGCAATCAATCAGGAGCAGGCAGCATGACTCAGACAAATGAAGTCGCCACCCTCGGGGGCGGATGTTTTTGGTGTCTCGAGGCCGTGTTTCTCAGCGTCGAGGGTGTCACCGCGGTGGAGTCCGGCTATGCGGGCGGCAAGACGCAGCGGCCGACCTACGAGCAGGTGTGCGACGGCGACACCGGCCACGCGGAAGTCGTGAAGGTCGAATTCGATCCGGCCAGAATCGGCTACCGCGAGATTCTCGACATTTTTTTCGCGATCCACGATCCGACCCAGCTCAACCGGCAGGGTAACGACGTCGGCACGCAGTACCGTTCGGTGATCTTCACGCACGCCGACGCGCAGCGCGAGACGGCGCTGCAGGCGATCCGCGAGGTGGCGGCCGAAGGCATCTACCACGGGCAGATCGTCACCCAGGTCTTGCCGCTCGACGGCAACTACTGGCCGGCCGAAGCCTATCACCAGAACTATTTTGCGCAGCACCCGAGTCAGGGCTATTGCTCGGTCGTGGTGGCGCCGAAGGTCGCGAAGTTTCGTCAGAAATTCGCGCATCGGGTCAAGGCGGGTTGAGGGCGAGTAGAGCGGCATAGGCCTCGGCGATCGCCCGCGCCAGTTTGATGCAGCTTAGCGGCGCCGACCCCTCCGCCTTGTTGTTGACGGCAATCACCACCGGCTGCCCCGCGATGGCATAGCGCGCGGCCAGTTCGGCCAGCGCCATGCAGGTGGCCGGATCCTCGTCGACAAGGCGGTCGAACGGCTCGTACTTCGCCTTCGCCTGTTCGTATTTGAAGCCGCCGTGCAGGCTCCAGCGTACGATCAGCGGCCCGGCCGGTTCACCGTCGAGCAGCGCGAGCGCCGCCGCCTGCCGCAGCGGGTCGGGCATGCGCGCATGCAGACCCACGCAGTAGCGCACGCCGGCTGCTTTCAGCGTCCGGATGAAGCGCGGCGTCAGCAGGCACGCGTCGCGAATCTCGACTGCATACCAGGCACCTTCCGGCAAACGCGGCAACGCGCCCAGAAACTCGGCGAGACGTTCGATGAAGCCGGCCGGGTCGGCCAGCATCTGGTCCGGTAGCGGCGAAAACTGGAACACCAGCGCGCCGGCTTTCGTGCCGAGGCCGTCGAGACAGGGCCGCACGAATTCGTCGGTGGCCAGTTGCGCATTCAGAAAACACGGATTGAGCGAGACCGGTTCGCCGCGCTCGGCGCGCACCGTGGCATCCGTGACGAGAGCGGGCGCTTTGACGATGAAGCGGAAGTGGTCGGGCACCTGCTGCGCATAGCGCAGATAGTCGGTGACGGTGAGCGGCGCATAAAACGAGCGGTCGATGCTGACCGTACGCAGCAGCGGATGCGTGCCGTAAGCGGTAAGGCCGTCGCGCGACAGTTTGCTGTTGCTGTAATCGTCGCCGTAGACGATGCCTTTCCAGCCCGGGAACGACCACGTCGAGGTGCCCAGATGGATCTGCGGCGGCAGGGTGCGGGCGATCTCCAGGACTTCGGCTGAAGGTTCGACGGCGAGGACGTCGCGGGTGCGGCGCTTTTTGGCGGCGGTAGGGGCGGGCGGCGGGCCGTTGCCGCTTGCCACGTCCGTCGCGGACCCAGGTCCCACCTTCGCCGCAGTTGAGTCACTTGTCGCGTCACGTGCACGCGCAGTAACCGGCATGCCGAACAGATCCAGTTGCCCGGCATCTACTTCCGGTGGCTCCGCTGCCGTGTCGTTCAGCAACGGGAATTCGCTTGCTCCGCCTTCGTCCATCGATTTCTGGTCTTGCTGTCAAAAGTTGCGCCGGAGCGGCTGCGCGGCGGTGCGGTGCTCCGGCGCAACCGCATCACAGCGGTTTGTCGTACATGTACCGGCGCGACCACGGCAAGGTCTTCGCGCTGTGGCCGGCCTTGCGGCACACCACCTGGTAGATCGACACGTCGTCGTTCTCGAACGCATACGCGCAGCCGGCCAGATACACACGCCAGATGCGGAATTTCTCGTCGTCGACCAGCGTGCGGGCTTTTTCCGCGTGGGCTTCGAAATTCTCCGCCCAGATATCGAGCGTGTGCGCATAGTGACGGCGCAGGCTTTCGACGTCAACTGCTTCGAGCCCGCCGCGCTGCATGGCCTCGAGCGCGAGACTGATGTGCGGCAGCTCGCCGTCCGGGAACACGTAGCGGTCGATGAACTCGCCGCCGCCGAGCGACGTCTCGCCGCTGTCCGCATCCGACGAGGTAATGCCGTGGTTCATCGCGATGCCGTCGTCCACCAGCAGGTCATGCATCTTCTGGAAGTAACCCGGCAGGTTCTTGCGGCCCACGTGCTCGAACATGCCCACACTGGTGATGCGGTCGAACTGGCCTTCGAGATCGCGATAGTCCTGCAGGCGGATCTCGATCTTGTCTTCCAGCCCGGCGGCTTTCACGCGTGCGGTCGCCAGATCGAACTGGTTCTGCGACAGCGTAATGCCCAGGCACTGCGCACCGAATTTCGACGCCGCCCGCAGCACGAGCGCGCCCCAGCCGCAGCCGATGTCGAGCAGGCGCTGACCGGGTTGCAACTGGATCTTGGTGAGAATGTGGTCGATCTTCTTGATCTGCGCGGTGGCGAGATCTTCATCGCCGTTTTCGAAGTACGCACACGAGTACACCATGTTCTCGTCGAGCCACAGCTGGTAGAACTCGTTCGAGACGTCGTAGTGATACTGAATGGCCTTCTTGTCCGACGACTTCGAGTGATTGAAGTAGCGTCGCACGCGCGCAAGCTTGCTGGCGTTCGTGACCGTGTTGCGGGCCAGCGAGTAGCCGACGTTGATGATGTCCGACAGCTTGCCTTCGATGTCGATCTTGCCCTTCACGTACGCCTCGCCCAGATTGTCGAGACTCGGTTCGAGCAGGTAAGGCAGCGCCGTAGCGCTCTTGACGTGTAGCGTGACCTGGGGCGCGGCAAACTGCCCAAAGTCGTGTTGCTGACCATCCCACAGCACAAGGCGCGCTGGCAGGTTCGCCTTGGTTCTCACTTCTTCCACCCACTGCGCCAGCTTCTTCTCCCAGAACATGTGATTTCTCCGTGTCCGATGAAATACAAAGCAAAGCTTTTCAGGTCGCTGCGTGCCGTGGCGTAACTCCAGGGCCTTGATGGCCGCGCGACCTTGGCCGGTGCGTGCGCTGCTTCTATGGCAGTCGGGCGCGCCGGCGTTGATATAAGTTCAGGGCGACAGCCGGGCGATCTGCCAGTCGCCCCCTTCTACCGCACGTGTATAGAGTAGACGGTCGTGCAGACGCGACGGCCTACCTTGCCAGAATTCCATGGCGTCGGGAATCAGGCGATAGCCGCCCCAATGCGGCGGCCGCGGCGGATGCTCGCCGTATTGCGCGCTGATTGCCTTCTCCCGCGCTTCAAGTACCGCGCGGCTTTCAATTACCTGACTTTGTTCGGATGCCCACGCGCCGATGCGCGAACCGAGCGGCCGTGATTCGTAGTACTGGTCGCTTTCGGCTGCGCTCGCCTTGACGACGCGGCCCTCGATGCGCACCTGGCGCTCCAGTTCGATCCAGTAAAACAACAGGCTCGCATGCGGGTTGTCCGCGAGTTCGCGGCCCTTGCGGCTTTCGTAATTGGTGAAGAACACAAACCCGCGTTCGTCGACTGCCTTGATCAGCACGATTCGGGCCGACGGACGGCCGCGCGAATCGACTGTGGCGAGCGTCATCGTATTCGGCTCGGGTAGTTTGGCGTCGATGGCCTGCGCAAACCATGCGTCGAATTGACGAAACGGATTGCGGTCGGCATCGGCCACGTCCAGTGAACCCAGCGAATAGTTTTTCCGAAGTTCGGCGAGTGAGGTCATCTTCTTATGCGAACACTACAGTTCGGCCAGTATAGCTAAGGAACAAATTTCCTGCGTGCGGCGTGACACGGTGTGCGGCGCCTTGAGCGAGGCCCACGCAGGGCTTTAGCGTCGGTTGTGACGCGATCAGGCAAAATACCGGATTGGCGCATGCGTGTGTTTCTTAACGGTGTTTCCGACTGCGATTCGTTTGCGCCTTGACAGGTTTTGTCTGCTTTTTAGTTTGCTTCGTGGTTGGCCGCAGTTTGCTGTGTACTGTGCTGCGGTTTGCGTTTTATGCCCGTTGCTTTTATCCGCTGCTTTACCCGCTTTTTGCCCGATCCCAACGAGCCCCTGACCATGTCGACACTCAGTTCTACCGCGCATTCCGATCTTACTACCAGCCCCGGCGGCTTTGAAGCCGCCGATCATGCGCGGCGGTTTGGCGGCATTGCCCGGCTGTATGGCGCGCCGGCGCTCGCGGCGTTCGAGCGTGCCAGCGTGGCGGTGATCGGCATTGGCGGGGTCGGCTCGTGGGTGGCCGAGGCGCTGGCGCGCAGTGCGGTGGGCAGCCTGACGCTGATCGATCTCGACAACGTCGCGGAAAGCAACACGAACCGGCAGATCCACGCGCTCGACGGCAACTACGGCAAGCCGAAGGTCGAGGCAATGGCCGAACGGATCGCGCAGATCAATCCGCTGTGCGACGTGCGGCTGGTGGAAGACTTCATCGAGCCGGACAACTTCGCCAAGGTGCTGGGCGGCGGTTTCGACTACGTGATCGATGCCATCGACAGCGTGCGTACCAAGACCGCGCTGATCGCATGGTGTGTCGAGCAGCAACAGCCGTTGATCACGGTGGGCGGCGCGGGCGGCCAGCTCGACCCGACGCGCATCCGCATCGACGATCTGGCGTTGACGATTCAGGATCCGCTGCTCTCGAAGGTGCGCGCGCAATTACGCAAGCTGCATGGTTTCCCGCGCGGTCCGAAGGCCAGATTCAAGGTGAGCGCGGTGTATTCGGACGAACCGTTGATCTACCCGGAAGCCGCCGTTTGCGACATCGACGAGGAAGCTGAGCACGTCACTACTTCGCCGGGGCATACCGGGCCGGTCGGCTTGAACTGTGCGGGATTCGGTTCAAGCGTGTGCGTGACGGCGAGCTTCGGGTTCGCCGCCGCCGCACACGTGCTGCGCGCGCTGGCAGCCGTTTAGAACAGCGCGGCGCTCAGCTTGCGCCGCCACTGCGAGACGATTTCCGGCTGATGGGCGGCGAGATCGAACACCGACAGCATGGTCTTGCGGCCGATGTCGTCGCGGAACGTGCGGTCGCGCTGCACGATGGCGAGCAGATGCTCGAGCGCGCCGGCATAGTTGCGCCGCGCAATCAGCGCGCTGGCGAGGTCGAAGCGGGCTTCGAGATCGGCGGGCTCGGCGGCGACGCGGGCTTCCAGCGCGTCGGTGGGCGGCAGGTCCGCGGCGGCATCCACGGCGTCGAGGCGCGTCTTGATGGCGTTGAAGCGTGCGTCGATGCCCTGGGTGGTCTTCGGCGACAGCAGGTCCACCTCGTTGCGCGCTTCGTCGATGCGGTTGTCTTCCAGCAGCAGTTCGATCAGATCGAGACGCGCGTCGTCGTAACCCGGGTCGTAGGCTAGGCCGGCCTTGAGCGCGTCGTAAGCGTCTTCGCGGCGGCCTTCGGCGAGCGCGGCCTGGGCTTCGGCGCGTGCGGCGTCGGCGCCTTGCGGCACCAGCCGGTCGAGGAAGGCGCGCAACTGGCCTTCCGGCAGCACGCCGACAAACTGGTCCACGGGTTGGCCGTCAGCAAAGGCCATGACGTGCGGAATGCTGCGTACCTGGAAGTGCGCGGCCAGTTCCTGATTCTCGTCGACGTTCACTTTGACGAGGCGCCATTTGCCGGCATATTCGGCTTCGAGTTTTTCCAGCATCGGGCCGAGCGTCTTGCACGGTCCGCACCACGGCGCCCAGAAGTCGACCAGCACCGGCGCAAGCGTCGAGGCGGTGATGACGTCTTTTTCGAAAGTGGCCAGGGTTGTTTCCATTGCATCCTCGTCGGTATAACAGGTCGAGCGTGTAGATGGGGGCGAATGCAGCGGCTTCAATGCACGCCTCCTGCCTTGCGGCGGGACTCTCGCGAGCCCGGCTTAAGCCGCATCCGTGCGCGTCTTCCGTTCAGTGCGTTTAGTGTGGCGTGCGTCCAGTGCCTTCAGTGCGCTGGGCGTTCGGGCAGCGGAATCCACTCCGTTTCGCCCGGGACTTTGCCCATTTCCTGATTCGTCCAGGCGAGTTTGGCCTGGTCGATTTTCTCGCGCGAGCTGGCAACGAAATTCCATTCGATGAAGCGCTCGCCATCGAGCTTTTCTCCGCCGAGCAGCATCACGGTGGCGCCGCCGCTGCTGGCGAGCGTCACGGTTTCGTCGAGCGCCAGAACGGCCATCTGGCCGGCTTCGAGCGGCGCGCCGTCAATCTCCAGATCGCCGTCCACCAGGTAGACGCCGCGTTCCTCGTGCTCGGGTTCGAGCGCGAAGGCGCCGCCCGGCGTGAAATGCGCGGCCACGTAGAGCGTGCCTGAGAACGTCGTTACCGGCGCGGTCTGACCGAACGCGGTGCCGGCGATCACGCGCAGCGTGACGCCGTTGCGTTCGATTTCGGGCAGCGTCGCGGCGGCGTGATGCTCGAAGGACGGTTCGATCTCTTCCGCGTCGAGCGGCAAGGCGACCCAGGTCTGGATGCCGTGCATCGTCAGGCCGCTCGCGCGGTCTTCAGGGGGCGTGCGTTCCGAGTGGACGATGCCGCGGCCGGCGGTCATCCAGTTGACGTCGCCGGGGACGATTTTCTGCTCCGAGCCGAGGCTGTCGCGATGCATGATCGCGCCTTCGAACAGGTAGGTGACGGTGGCGAGGCCGATATGCGGATGCGGACGCACGTCGAGGCCCACGCCGGGTTCGAGGGTGGCGGGGCCCATGTGGTCGAAGAATATGAACGGCCCGATCAGGCGCGCCGCCAGCGCCGGCAACACGCGGCGGACGGTCAGGCCGCCGACGTCGCGCAAGTGGGGCTTGAGGACTGCTTTGATCGAGGAGGACATGGGCAGGCTCGGTGGGTGGTGGATGGGGTCATTCTACTGGTGTGCGGGGGATGGTGCTGTTTGCGGCGGGGCTGGCTCCGCTAAACTCCCACTTCCGACAACAACACAAGGAGACGGCGATGGCGCCGAAGGATCTGCTGCTGGCGCTGGTGGTGGTCATTGCCTGGGGCATCAACTTTGTCGTGATCAAGGTGGGCCTGCACGGCGTGCCGCCGATGTTGCTCGGCGCGCTGCGTTTCGGCCTCGCCGCGCTACCCGCCGTGTTCTTCGTCAAGCGCCCGCAGATGCCCTGGCGCTGGCTGCTCGCCTACGGCGCGACGATCTCGTTCGGCCAGTTCGCGTTTCTCTTTTCCGCCATGTACGTCGGCATGCCGGCCGGTCTGGCATCGCTGGTGCTGCAGGCGCAGGCTTTCTTCACGCTGATCTTCGCCGGCGTCTTCCTGCACGAGCGCTTTCGCGCGCCGAACGTCGTCGGGCTGGCCATTGCATCCGGCGGCCTCGCTGTGATCGGCATGCAGGGCGGACACGCGATGACCCTCGCCGGCTTCGTGCTGACCTTGTGCGCGGCCGGTTCATGGGCGCTCGGCAACATCGTCACGAAGAAGGTCGGCAAGGTGGATCTGGTGGGGCTGGTCGTGTGGGGAAGCCTGATTCCGCCGCTGCCGTTTCTTGCGCTGTCTTACGCGTTCGAAGGGCCGCAGCGGATCGTGGCTGCGTTGTCGGGCATCGGCGCCACGTCGATCTTCGCGGTGGTGTATCTCGCCTTCATTGCGACGCTGCTCGGCTACAGCCTCTGGAGCCGTCTGCTGGCGCGCTATCCGGCGAGCCAGGTCGCGCCGTTCTCGTTGCTCGTGCCGATTGTCGGTCTTGCGTCCGCTTCGGTGTTTCTCGACGAGCATCTGACGACGCCGCAGATCGCAGGCGCCGCGCTGGTGATGGCCGGTCTTGCGGTGAACGTGTTCGGCGGCTGGCTCGTGCGGCGTTTTGTGCCGGCGCGCTAGGCCGCCTCACGTCATGCGGTTCTTCGCCAGCGGCGGATTGGCCGCGAAGTACCGCTTGATGCCCTTCAGGATCGCGGACGCCATCTGGTCGCGATAGGCGTCGTCGTTCAGGCGCTTCTCTTCGTCCGGGTTGCTGATGAAGGCCGTCTCGACGAGGATGGACGGAATGTCGGGCGCCTTCAGCACGGCGAAGCCGGCCTGTTCGACCGAGCCCTTGTGCAGCTTGTTGATGTCGCCGATCTCGTTCAGCACGAAGTTGCCGTAGCGCATCGAATCGCGGATCTGCGCGGTGGTCGACATGTCGAACAGCGCGCGGTTGACCGCGGCGTCGTCCGATTTGATGTTGATCCCGCCAATCTGGTCCGACGAGTTTTCCTTGTTCGCCATCCAGCGCGCCGCGGCGCTCGATGCGCCATGGTCCGACAGCGCGAACACCGACGAGCCGCGCGCGAGCGGCGTGGTGAACGCGTCCGCGTGGATCGACACGAACAGGTCGGCGCCGACGCGCCGCGCTTTCTGCACGCGAACGTTCAGCGGCACGAAGAAATCGTCGTCGCGCGTCATCATCGAGCGCATGTTGGGCTGCGCATCGATCTTGGCGCGCAGCTTCTTCGCGATGTCGAGCGCGATGTGCTTCTCGTAGGTGCCCGCACTGCCGATCGCACCGGGGTCTTCGCCGCCATGACCCGGGTCGATCGCCACGGTCAGGAGACGCACCGTGCCGCTCTTGCCGGACTTCGGCGTGGTGAAGGCGTAGGTGTCGTCGGCGCTGTCGCCGCTATCGCTGTTGTTGCCGTTGTTGTTGGCCAGTGCGCTCGGCGGCGCCGCCGGCTTGCTGGGCGTTGGCGCCTGGGCCAGCGCTCGCGGCGCGGGCACGGGTGCGCTGTGCACGGGCGGCCGCGGCGCATCCGGAGCGCTGCCGTTGTCCTGCGCGTAGCGGTCGAAAAACGCCTCGCTGTTGTCGGCGGTGGGCGGTGTGGTGCCGGGGCCGCTCAACGTGCTGGGCGGCGCGTTATTTTCATCGAGGCGCTGCTGCTTGTGCTCGCTCTGCGCGAGCAAATCCATCATCGGATCCGGTGCGACCGCCGGGTACAGGTCGAACACCAGCCGGTACTTGTACGAGCCGACCGGCGGCAACGTGAACACCTGCGGCTTCACCGAGCCTTTCAGATCGAACACCATCCGCACCACATGCGGTTGATACTGGCCGACACGCACCGCCTGGATCTGCGGATCGTTCGGCGTGATTTTCGACACCAGGTCCTTGAGCGCCTGGTCGAGATCGAGGCCGTTCAGATCGACCACCAGGCGGTCGGGGCCTTGCAGCAGTTGCTGGGTGTTCTGCAGCGGCTGATCGGATTCGATCGTCACGCGGGTGTAGTCGCGCGCCGGCCAGACCCGCACGCCGAGCACCGAGCTGGCCCAGGCGAGGCGCGGCGCGACGAGGCCGAGCACGAGCGTCGAGGCGCCGGCGCGGAGAATCTGCCGGCGCCGCCAGTTATGCGTTGCGGTAGCGGCGGACTCGATCGAGCGAAATGGTTTGATTAACATCTTTCTAGACATGCTTTTCCTGATTCGCTGTACGCCCGGGCAATCAGCAGCCGGCCGTCGCCATCCACATCGAGCGAGAAAACAAGATCCGGCACGCCTAGCAGACCGCCCGCGCGTTGCGGCCATTCGACGAGGCAAACCGCGCCGCTGTCGAAGTACTCGCGAAAGCCGGCGTCGGCCCATTCGGCCGGATCGGTGAAACGGTACAGATCGAAGTGATAGAGCTCAAGTTCCCCATCGGGTCTTTCGACCGCATACGGTTCGACGAGCGTATAGGTGGGACTGCGCACCCGCCCAGTGTGACCGAGGCCGCGCAACGTGGCGCGCACGAGGGTGGTTTTGCCCGCGCCGAGGTCGCCCGTCAGTTGCACCTGCAGGCCGTGAAATGCCGCGTGGCCGCCATGCGCATGGTGCGCTTTGCGCACGCCCTCAATGGCCTCTGCGAAGCGCACGCCGAACGCACTGGTGGCGGCTTCGTCCGCGAGCGCAAAGTGACGCTCGAGCAGGACGGCGGCAGGCGGTTGGATCGAGAGATCGGAGTTGTCGGGCATTCTCGTAAAATGGCGTGATGAACCGAAGTCCGGAGTCCCCCGTTTCCTGCACGCCTGCGTCCGATGACGATGCGCCTGCCATGCGTCGTTTCGATGAAGCGGCGCTGGCGGCGCTTGCCCTGCGCATCAAGGCGTGGGGCCGCGAACTAGGTTTCGGGGCGGTCGGCATCAGCGATACCGATCTCTCCGCTGCCGAGGCTAATCTTGCCGCATGGCTCGAAGAGGGCTGCCACGGCGAGATGGATTATATGGCTAAACATGGGATGAAACGCGCGCGGCCCGCAGAGCTTGTGGCCCATACGCGACGCGTCATCAGTGCGCGGATGGCCTATTTGCCCGCGCATTTGTCTTCACATTCGCCCTCGCGTTCGTCACCCACGGAAGAAGCTGGAAAGGCCGGTGAAAGCCCGCAGCAGGAAGGGCGCAACTGGCGCGCCGTTGAGCATGCAAGGCTTGGCGATCCTGCGGCGGCGGTGGTTTCGATCTACGCGCGGGGCCGCGATTATCACAAGGTGATGCGCAACCGCCTGCAGCAGCTCGCCGAAAAGATCGAAGCGGAAATCGGCGCCTACGGCTACCGCGTGTTCACCGATTCCGCCCCGGTTCTCGAGGTCGAACTCGCGCAGAAGGCGGGCGTCGGCTGGCGCGGCAAGCATACGTTACTGTTGCAACGCGACGCCGGTTCGCTGTTTTTCCTCGGCGAAATCTATGTCGACGTGCCGCTGCCGACCGACGCCGAGACTTCTCCGGACGACGCGCCGCAGACGCCCGGCGCCCATTGCGGCAGTTGCACGCGCTGCATCGACGCGTGCCCGACCGGCGCGATCGTCGCGCCTTATAAGGTCGACGCGCGTCTTTGCATCTCCTATCTGACCATCGAACTGAAAGGCAGTATTCCGCCGGATTTGCGCCCGCTGATCGGTAATCGTGTGTATGGCTGCGACGATTGCCAACTGGTCTGTCCGTGGAACAAGTTTGCGCAGGCCGCGCCGGTTGCCGATTTCGACGTGCGGCACGGACTCGATCGCGCGACGCTGGTCGATCTGTTCGACTGGAGCGCCGACGAGTTCGATACGCGCATGCAGGGCAGCGCGATTCGCCGCATCGGCTATGAGTGCTGGCTGCGCAATCTGGCGGTCGGCATGGGCAACGCGCTGCGTGCCGATCCGGCAAGCTTCGCCGGCGGCGCGCGAGCGGCGATTGTCGACGCCTTGCGCCGTCGTGTGGAAGATCCGTCGCCGCTCGTGCGCGAGCACGTCGAATGGGCGCTTGAAGCCGCGTAAGCAGGCGGCGTACAGTAGCGGGGTTTCGGGCACGGCAGCGCGCATTGCCCCGCGCTCCGCGCCCCGGCCGGCGCGAACCGGTCGCGCAGACACATTGGGCAAGTACAGGACCATTGGGCAGGCACATCATGTTCAACGCAGTGATCGACGCGCCGTTCGGCAAGATCGGCATCCGGCTCGAAGCCGAGAAGGTGCGCGAGATTGTCTTTTTGCCGGAGTCGGTGAGCAACGTCGCACCGGAGACGCCGTTGGCAAGGCAAGCGGCGCAGCAGATCGAACGCTATCTGGAGCGTGCTTCGGCGGGCTTCGACCTGCCGCTGGCCGCTGTGGGTACCGCGTTTCAGCAACGCGTGTGGGCGGGCATCAGCGCGATTCCGCCCGGGGTCGTGCTCACCTACGGGCAGCTTGCCAGGGAGGTGGGCAGCGTGCCGCGCGCGGTCGGCCAGGCGTGCGGTTCGAACTATTTTCCGTTGGTGATCCCGTGTCATCGCGTGGTGTCGTCAAGCGGTCTTGGCGGCTTCGCGCATCATGCGAACGACGATTTTTTCCACAACGTGAAGCGCTGGCTGCTGGCGCATGAAGGTGTGCCCTACGCATGAGCGAAGCTATCGTTGCCATCCCTGCTGACGACTCCGCCGCGCCCGCTGCGTCGCCGCTGTTCGTGGCAAGCAACGCCTCGATCGACGCGTTCTGCGACGCGCTGTGGCTCGAACACGGCCTGTCGCGCAACACGCTCGATGCGTACCGGCGCGATCTGCGCCTGTTCTGCGAGTGGCTGGCGCAAAGCCGCAACAGCTCGCTCGATACCGCCAGCGAAGCCGATCTCACCGCCTATAGCGTGGTGCGGCAGAAGGATAAGTCGACTTCGTCGAACCGGCGCCTCTCGGTGTTCCGGCGCTACTACGCCTGGGCCGTGCGCGAGCATCGCGCCCAGGTGGATCCGACGCTGCGCATCCGCTCGGCCAAACAGCCGGCGCGTTTTCCTGCGACGCTGAGCGAAGCCCAGGTCGAAGCGCTGCTTGGCGCGCCCGATATCGACACACCGCTCGGCCTGCGCGATCGCACAATGCTGGAACTGATGTATGCCAGCGGCCTGCGCGTCACCGAGCTTGTCACGCTGAAGACGGTGGAGGTGGGGCTTAACGAAGGCGTCGTGCGGGTGATGGGCAAGGGCTCGAAGGAGCGCCTGATTCCATTCGGCGAGGAAGCGCATGCGTGGATCGAGCGCTACCTGCGCGAGGCGCGGCCCGCGTTGCTGGGCGCGCGCGCCACCGACGCGCTGTTCGTCACGACACGCGCCGAAGGCATGACGCGCCAGCAGTTCTGGAACATCATCAAGCGTCACGCAGCGGCCGCCGAGGTGCATGCGCCGCTCTCGCCGCATACGCTGCGGCATGCGTTTGCGACGCATCTGCTAAATCACGGCGCCGATCTGCGCGTAGTGCAGTTGCTGCTGGGGCACACGGATATTTCGACCACGCAGATCTACACCCACGTTGCGCGTGAGCGGCTGAAGTCGCTGCACGCGGCACATCATCCGCGCGGGTGATGGGGCTGCCTGGCTAATGCGGCTTCTGTGGTTGACACCGCGGATACGGCCAGCCCGGCCAATCCGGCTAACGTAACGAATGCGGCTGCCGCTGCCGCGAGGCTCGTCGCTCAAACCAGATCGCGCAGCCGATGCTTGAGGATCTTGCCCGTTGACGCAGCCGGCAGCGCAGCGAGCGCCCGAACTTCGGCGGGACGCTTGTACGGTGCAAGACGCTCGCCGCACCACGCGATCAACTCTGCCGGCGTAACCTTGGCGCCGGCCCGCAGTTCGACGAAGGCCACGACCTCTTCATTGCCTTCGACTGCCCGCCCGATCACCGCCGATTGCACGACGTCCGGATGTGCATTCAGCACGTGCTCGACTTCCGCCGGATACACGTTGAACCCCGAACGGATGATCAACTCCTTGCTGCGTCCGACGATGTGCAGGGCGCCGTCCGCATCCTGGCGCGCGAGATCGCCGGTCTTGAGCCAGCCGTCTTCGGTCACGGTCGCGCGGGTCTGCTCCGGGTTGCGGTAGTAGCCGAGCATGACGTTCGGACCACGCACCCACAACTCGCCGATCTCGCCTTGCGCGGCGTCCACACCCTCGAGCGTGACGAAGCGCACCTCGATGCCGGGAATCGCCTGGCCGACCGAGCAATCGCTGCGCGGTGCATCGAGCAAGGTCTGCGCGACAGTCGGGCTGCTCTCGGTCATGCCGTAGCCGTTGTGCAGCGTGAGACCGTAGACGCTTTCGACATGGGCCTTCAGCGCCGCGTCGAGCGGCGAGCCGCCCGAGTACGCAAAGCGAAGATGCGGCGCGGACCACGCATGACCGTGCGTCTGCAGATGTTCGAGCAGCTTGGCGTGCATCGCGGGGACGCCCTGGAAGATCGACACGCGCTCTTCGGCGAGCGCGCGGCGCACGGCTTCGGGCGCGAAACGCGGCGCGAGCCGCAAGGTGGCGCCGGCATACAGGCTGCCGAGGCACACCGAGGCGAAACCGTAGACATGCGACATTGGCAGGACGGCGTACACCACATCGTCCGGGCCGACACTGCGCAGGCCGCTCGAAATCGCCGCGATAAACAGCAGGTTGCGATGCGACAGCATCACGCCCTTGGGCGCGCCGGTGGTGCCCGTGGTGTAGATCAGCGCGGCGCACTGACGCTCGCTTGCGGCCTCGACCGGTTCTGCCGCGACGGTGTCGTCAAGCGTATAGGCCCACGCGCCGATATCGGGCGCGAGCGCGGGCGCCGTAACTGCGCCATGGCGCTGGGCGTGTTGCTGCGCGTCGGACGAGCTTTCCACGGCATAGGCGATGAGGCGCGGCCTGGCGTGAGCGCGGATTGCGTCGAGCTCGGCGGCGGACAGGCGCGCGTTCGAGACGAGTGCCCACGCGTCGAGCGCAGCGGTGGCGAACAGCAGCACGACCTGCACGATGCTGTTTTCCGCCACGATCATCACGCGGTCGCCGCCGCGAACGCCCCATTCGCGCAGCAGCGCGGCGGTCGCCTCGACAGCTTCGAGCAGTTGCGCGCTCGTCAGACGGCGCGCATCTTCGATCAGGGCGACGTGCTGCGGATCGCGCGCGGCGGCCAGCGCCGGGATCTCGGCGATGCGCCGCGGTAGCGCCGCCAGCAGGCTGGGAACGTGGATGGCGCGGCGCGCGGGCGAGTCGAGGGTCAACGCTGTCTCCTTGAAACGGTAGGGTATCCGTACGCGTCGCGCCGGATGATTTACGAACGATCGTGCCACAGTGGCCACAGGCGCACAATTGGCCGTTCGGCAAATAGCCGTTGTGCGAGGTCGCTATTACAATGCGCCGATGAGCAAATCCAGACACGTCTCCGAAACGCCTGCCACTCAGTTTTTGCGCCGCCATGGCGTCGCGTTCGGCGAACATCCTTATGATTATGTGGAGCACGGCGGCACCACGGAATCGGCGCGCCAGCTCGGTGTCGACGAGCATCGGGTGGTCAAGACGCTCGTCATGGAAGACGAGCATGCCAAGCCGCTGATCGTGCTGATGCACGGCGACCGTACCGTCTCCACCAAGAACCTTGCGCGGCAGATCGGCGCAAAGCGCGTCGAGCCGTGCAAGCCCGAAGTGGCGAACCGGCACTCCGGCTACCTGATCGGCGGCACGTCGCCTTTCGGTACCCGTAAGGCGATGCCGGTGTATGTCGAGTCGAGTATTCTCGAACTCGAACAGATCTGGCTGAACGGCGGGCGGCGCGGCTTTCTCGTCAGCATTGCTCCCGCCGTGCTGACTACGCTGCTGGACGCGAAACCGGTGCAATGCGCGAGCGTGGATTGAGGACCACCCAACTTCCGGCTCCGCGTCACCACTGCTCGAAAAGGGTCAGGTAAACCCGCGTAGCCCGGCGTTTTCGTGCCGGGCCTCTGCAAAAGTGGCTGGCCGCGCCGGTCCGGTTGGGTAGAATGTTCGCCGTTTCGTTCGTGCCGTGGGGTGCATGTTGCACCTGTTGCACCCGTCGCGCTTTCCGATACCTATAAGAGTCCCCAGATGCAAAACCTGATCGTCGCCGTCGTCGCTTATCTGATCGGTTCGGTGTCGTTTGCCGTGATCGTCAGTGCCGTGATGGGCCTGGCCGACCCGCGCTCCTACGGTTCGAAGAATCCCGGCGCCACCAACGTGCTGCGAAGCGGTAACAAGACGGCCGCGATCCTGACGCTGGTGGGCGATGCGTTCAAGGGCTGGCTCGCCGTCTGGCTCGTGAGCCACTTCGGTCCGCATTACGGCCTTGACGATACGGCGATCGCGCTCGCCGCGATTGCCGTGTTCCTCGGCCACCTGTATCCGGTTTTCTTCCGCTTCAAAGGCGGCAAGGGCGTCGCGACGGCCGCGGGCGTGCTGCTGGCGATCAACCCGGTGCTTGGCATCGCCACGTTGCTGACCTGGCTGATCGTTGCGTTCTTCACCCGCTATTCGTCGCTGGCGGCGTTGGCGGCTGCGGTGTTCGCGCCGCTCTTCGACGGTTTTCTGTTCGGCGCGAACATCATTGCGCTGGCGATCGTCGTGATGAGTTCGCTGCTGGTCTGGCGCCATCGCGGCAACATCGCGAAACTGATGGCGGGGCAGGAAAGCCGCATCGGCGACAAGAAGAAGGCCGAGGCTCAGAAGAAGGCCGAAGCGCAGACGGCCGCGAAGCGGCACTGAGGCTGAAGCGGGCGGGGGCAAGCGGGGACACTGCGGGGCGGGCTCCACACGGCTCTACACAGCGCCGGGCGGCGCACCGCGACTGTCTCAAGACCGCCGAATGCCCCCCGAGCGGCGCGAATGCGCGCCGGCTTCACCCCCTCGCCTGAACGCCTTGGTCGCGCACCTTAGTCGCGGAAGTTGTTGAAGTCGAGCGGTGTATCCGTGACGTCCTTGCGCAGCAGCGCGATCACGCTTTGCAGGTCGTCGCGCTTGGTGCCGTTCACACGCACCGCGTCGCCCTGAATGCTCGCCTGCACCTTGATCTTGCTATCTTTCACGAGCCTGACGATTTTCTTCGCCAGATCGCCCGACACGCCTTTCTTCACGGTGACGACCTGCTTGACCTTGTCGCCGCCGATCTTCTCGATCTTGCCGTAGTCGAGGAAGCGCACGTCCACGTTGCGCTTGGCCATTTTCGACACCATCACGTCCTTGACCTGGCCGAGCTTGAAGTCGTCGTCGGCATACAGCGTCAATTCGTGTTCCTTGTGCTCGACCCGCGCGTCCGATCCCTTGAAGTCGAAGCGGGTTGAAATTTCCTTGTTGGACTGCTCGATCGCGTTCTTGACTTCGATCATGTTGGCTTCGCAGACGACGTCAAACGATGGCATTGCTCTCTCCCAATAGTGCGGCGGTGCGTGGCGCCGCCGGACGGCTGCGCACGACGCACTCGCTATAATCACGAACCGGACGTCATTTTACCGACGCCTTACTCTTTTGCCCAAGGCCGCTGCGGATGATCACCCGGCCTGCGGCAGACGGCCCTCACATTTCGATGTCCCCGATGTCCCACCAGCCCGACTCCACTTCTTTCCTCGCCGACTTTCGGCTGCAGGCGCACAACACGTTTGGTTTCGATGTCCGCGCGCGCCTGGCATGCCGCGTCGAGCACGAGGCGCAACTGCTGGCCGCCGTGCGCGACCCGCGTGCGGCGGGCCTGCGCCGTCTGGTGCTGGGCGGCGGCAGTAACGTTGTGCTGACCGGCGACTTCGACGGCCTCGTGCTGCTCGTCGCACTGCGCGGCCGCCGGCTCGCGCGCGAAGACGACGAAGCCTGGTACGTCGAAGCAGCCGCTGGCGAAAACTGGCACGAATTCGTGGCCTGGACCCTGGCGCAAGGGATGCCCGGACTCGAAAACCTCGCGCTGATCCCCGGTACGGTGGGCGCGGCGCCGATCCAGAACATCGGCGCTTATGGCCTGGAAATGTGCGAGCGCTTCGCGTCGCTGCGCGCGGTCGAACTAGCCACCGGCGAGGCGCGTGAACTCGACGCAGCCGCTTGCCGGTTCGGCTATCGCGACAGTTTTTTCAAGCGCGAAGGGCGTGACCGCTTTGTGATTACGTCGGTGACCTTTCGTTTGCCGAAGGCCTGGGTGCCGCGAGCGAGCTACGCGGACATCGCGCGGGAACTGGCCGCTGAGGGTCATGGTGACACATCGCCGGACGCGCAGGCGATTTTCGATGCCGTCGTCGCGGTACGGCGCGCGAAATTGCCCGATCCGGCGCAACTCGGCAATGCGGGTAGCTTCTTCAAGAATCCGGTGATCGACGCCGTGCAGTTCGACGCTTTGCAGCAGCGCGAGCCGGAGGTGGTGTCTTACCGGCAGCCGGACGGTGCGGTGAAGCTCGCCGCGGGTTGGCTGATCGACCGCTGTGGCTGGAAAGGGCGCGCCATGGGTGCGGCGGCCGTACATGAACGCCAGGCGCTGGTGCTGGTGAATCGCGGCGGGGCGAATGGTGCGGAGGTGCTTGCGCTGGCGCGGGCCATTCAGCACGACGTGCGCGAGCGGTTTGGTGTTGAACTGGAGGCGGAGCCGGTCTGTTTGTAGGCCAGTGCGCAGCACCGTGGCGCTTGACTTCGCTCACGCAAAATCAAGCGCCGACGGAATGCTCGTCGCCAACCTGCTTTCAGCGCATACGGCTCCGAGCGCGGCGCGTGCGTGGATGCCCGCCTCGTAATCGGGCCCCGTCGCGTCTCACGCAGACCTTGCTCAGTGGTTCAGCTTGCCGAGCAAGAGAAATTCCATCAAAGCCTTTTGCACATGCAGGCGGTTTTCCGCTTCGTCCCACACGACGCTTTGCGGTCCGTCGATCACTTCCGCGCTGACTTCCTCGCCACGGTGGGCCGGCAGACAGTGCATGAAGAGCGCATCGGAATTGGCGCGCGCCATCATCTCGGCATCCACGCACCAGTCGGCGAAGGCCTTCTTGCGCGCTTCGTTTTCCGCCTCGAAACCCATGCTGGTCCAGACATCTGTGGTGACCAGATCGGCGCCGGCGCAAGCCTCGTTCGGATCGTCAAATTCTTCGTAGAACGGGGCGCTTTCGGCTGCCACCATCGCACGGTCGAGCTTGTAGCCCGGCGGCGTGGACAGGCGCAGCTTGAAGCCGAGAATCTGCGCCGCTTCGATCCACGTGTAGAGCATATTGTTGGCGTCGCCGACCCATGCCACCGTCTTGTCGCGAATCGGACCGCGATGCTCGAAATACGTGAAGATGTCAGCCAGCACCTGGCACGGGTGATACTCGTTGGTGAGGCCGTTGATGACCGGCACCCGCGAATTCTCGGCAAAGCGCTTGAGGATGTCCTGACCGAACGTGCGGATCATGATGATGTCCACCATGCGCGAGATTACCTGCGCCGCGTCTTCGATCGGCTCGCCGCGGCCCAGTTGGGTGTCGCGCGTGCTCATGAAGACGGCATGGCCGCCGAGCTGGAAGATGCCCGCTTCGAACGACAGGCGCGTGCGCGTCGAGTTTTTCTCGAAGATCATCGCGAGCGTGCGGTCGTGCAGCGGATGGTAGGTCTCGTAGTTCTTGAACTTGCGCTTGAGAATGCGCGCGCGTTCGAGCACGTACTCGTAGTCTTCCAGCGAGAAATCGTTGAACTGCAGGTAGTGGCGAATTTTCTTGGCGGTCATGAAACAAATACGGCGGTCTCACCCGGCGAAATTGCCGGACGGCGCCGCCGTCGTTTGTGGTGGAGGGTAGCCCCCCTTCCTTACGGAAGAGGAGCCCCCTTGGAACCGGACTTGCGACTTTCACCGCATCCGGCTCGAGCCTATCGACGAAGCTCCCCTATTGGAGAACCGGCTTAGTTACAACAACATTCAGGTTATGCACTTGCTGGTGGCAATGCGGGTGCAGGAGAACACGATTAGACAGCGCGTCCGAGCCGCCATGCATCCGGTATTCCAGATGATGATCATGCCAACCCGTTTCCTCTGTCAACTCCGTGCCGCACAGCGCACACAATCCACCTTGAGACATATACAGCGTAACCCATTCGCGCCGGTACGACATGGATTGCTCCAGCCGCGCCTGTCGAAGTTGTTCGCCGTACTGTTCCCACTGCGGGTCGAAAGGATTGTATGCTCCCTTGACCTTCTTGTGCCGCTGAATCGGTGTACCGGTGATCTGGTACAGCTCCAGTAAGCCCTTACTGCCGTCATCTTTCACCACAGGAGCGGCGAACACCCAATTCCGCGCCCCAACCGAATGGAAATATTTCTTCCTGATCCAGTCGCGGTTCTTCTGCGGATGCCGCCGTTTCGACCACCGCCAGAGTCTCTGAAAAATCAGGTACTCCATGCGGCTGTACGTCGCCTTGGCTACCACGGGGCGGTGATACTGCGCCCAACCACGTAGCATCGGGTTCAGCAAGCGAATCAACTCCTCTTGCTTTACCGTCTTGTTGCCGCTAATCACTTCCACCACCTTGCGATAGAACGCTTGCGCGTTCTTCTTGCCCGGCTTGATAAGTAGCGTTCCCTGATACTTACGGAAATGCCACCCAAGGAAGTCGAAGCCGTGGTCAATATGGACGATCCGCGTCTTTTCCTCAGATAGTTGCAGCCCTCGTACAGCGAGGAATGCTTCGATCCAAGGTCGGACTTCAGTCTCCAGCACCTCTTGCGACGTGCCAGTTATCACAAAGTCGTCCGCGTACCTTACAACATTGACTTTTAGCTTCTTCGCCTTCGCGAGACCAAACTTTGCACCGAGGTGTTCGGCAAGTTCTCGTTCCAGTCCGTTCAGCGTCACGTTAGCCAACGTCGGGGAAATAATGCCCCCCTGCGGCGTACCGGCTTCAGTCGCCTGAAGCTGGCCCTTATAAATCAAGCCAGCGTTCAACCACTTCCGGAGGATCGCTTTGTCCATCAGGACGTGGCTTTCCAACCAGCCATGGTTGATATGGTCAAAGCAGCCCTTAATATCGGCCTCCAAAATCCAAGCAGCGGAAACCTTCTTGGACGTCGAGAGAAATATTTGGGCCATGGCATCGGCCGTCGAACGATTCTTCCGAAACCCATACGAGTTCGGATCGCTCGTCGTCTCCGCCACCGGCTCCAAGGCGAGTAAGTACAGAGCCTGCATCGCTCTGTCCAGCATGGTGGGGATGCCCAACGGGCGCATCTTTCCATTCGCCTTGGGGATAAAGACCCTCCGTAATGGCAGAGGCCTATATCCACGCCTTTTCAACCTACCGACAGCAAGCCATCGGCTTTCAGGCGTGTCCCATAGCTCGCGATCGACTCCAGCCGTTCGCTTGCCTTGGTTTTGCGTAACGCGTCGTACCGCCCACAACTTGGCGGACAACGTGCGGGTTAGCATCCGTTGCAGTGCCTTCACTCTGCGCCATTTGCCTTCCTGCGAAGCCTTCGCAATTCGAATCTGCATCCCTCTCACGTTCCTTTCAACCCGCTGCCAATCTACGGCGTGCCAGTTGTCCAGCGCGTGGGAAAGCGCAGATCCATCCTTCCGAATGGATACTTTCATGCTGCTCTCCTTCTCGAAAAATAAAAATCCCGAGCAGGAGAACGGAGTTGTCCCCTTGTGGGAGCCAACTTCGCTCCCACAAGGGAATCCAAATAGATGTCGGTGTACTGCAACCGACCCAGGTATCGAGTCAAAGGGTAGTCAGCCGTCTTGCGACGGTAGACCAGACGGAAGTCTGCCCGCTTTCGCGTGAGATAATGTTGCTACCTCTATCCGTACCATTACAGTTCGGCGTTCGCTTTTTCCGTCCTCCCATACCTGCACGGCCAACAGTGTTCCTTGCGGTTCACCTGCCAGAGACTTTCGTCCCCGGCAGCAGTACAGGCTTACCACGTTCCCTGTCTGTCACACGACTGGTTTAGGGCCTGCCTATTCCCCGGTGGTTGTAAACGACGACGTAACCCGACGAGTCAACGAGTTAGCCAACCACGTACCTTTTGGTCAGTGCCAGTAGCAGCTTCGGCACAACGCGTGCTTACGAGGTTTATCAGCAGTTCACATATGTTGCCCATGCCAGCCAGCCTAGCTCCTCAACCCCCTTGCTGCTGGGAGTCTTCAAGACAATACCTCACGGTTTCGCCTTGCCCGATGCCGGGGGCTACGTTGTCAGGAGAGCTTCACACCTCACCGTTGCCAGTGACGCATGTCTCCGTAGGCTACTGCTAGTCGCATAACAGGTTCGCTGCCTACCAATGAATACAGCCGGTAGGTTGAACAATGACAGACAGAGCTTTCGCTCGCGTCGTACATGAAAAGACGGGCAGTGTTACCCGATGAAATGCTTCGCCAAGCCAGCAGCCACCACGCTCGCAACCGCTAAGCCACCGACGAACCAACGAAGATCGTCGAGTCTTTTAGCAATACGACCGAGGTGAGCTCTCATCTCGACAAACCCATCCACAATGGATGCGATATCGCGACGGACTGCATTTACACCGTACTGGTCCCGCTTGTCCATGTTGACCACCTTTGTGAGACGGGAGACTGTCTCTCAGGGAACCCCAGACCGGCGAACCGATCTCACGGCCTATGTATAGACGTTAGAAGTCTACCAAGGGGACGAACCGTGACTTACTACGGGCGCTGAGATTGTTTAAGGAAAGCTCGGCCTTTCCAAAGGCTTGATTTTTAGAGAGGTTGTCTCCTCTACACGACTACTGCGAGCGTCGTGTCGCACAACTCGATGCAGCATAAAGGATTTTCACCCGTTTGACGAGCTAGCCGGACGGCAGGGCGGCGATTCCTGGACGAGCACAGGACGCGTAGGAGAGTTCTTGTGTGCGGTGCGGAAAGAGGCCCGCTGAGCTATAATCTCGGGGTTTCCCAAAAGCCCGGCAAGCAGGTTCCACGCTTGCTGGACACGGCTCGCGCGCCCGGAAGGCTTTCCTCGCGGTGCGCCGTCATGACGATTGCCGAGGTGGCCTTTGTCGGCACCGCGGCCCTTGGCGGCGAGGTCCGCGAGGTCGTGTACGACGTGTTCAGTTAGCCGTTCAGGCAGCCGCATTCGCTGGCATTGTGCTGGGCAGTCACACAGGTATCCCTACATGGCCGAATCAGCTCCAACCGAATATTTCATTCAGGGCATCACTTCGAACGGAAAGAAGTTTCGGCCGAGCGACTGGTCGGAGCGCCTCGCCGGGGTCATGTCCATGTTCGGGCCGGGTGTGAGAAAAGGGCCGAACGCCTACATGCAGTACTCGCTGTACGTCCGCCCTACGATGCTCGACGATCTCAAATGCGTCATCCTCGACTCGCGGCTGCGCGATATCGAGCCGATGGCCTTCGACTTCGTCATGAACTTCGCGAAAGACAATGATCTGCTGGTGACCGAGGCCTGCGAATTGCCGCCGGAGCACGGCACGCAACAGGCGCTGAAGGCGAAGTAACACAGAGCGTGCTATGCCGGCAGGCAGCCTGACTCAGCGGTGGCGAGGAAACTCGAGTCGCAGGGCAAATGGAAATGATGAAACCCGCAAAGAGCGGGTTTTTTTGTGCCCGGCTTTGTGCTCCGCGACCGGGCAGGTCTGCTGGGCGTGCGTAAGGCGCTTGCCTCGGACACAAAAGCAAACAAAAAAGCCCGCCGAAGCGGGCTTTCATGACGCAGCGGAAACAGGAGGTAGCCCACCGAAGCGGGCTGACCGGATTTACTGCGCTGCGGGCGCTTGCAGACCCTTGATGGCTGCAGCGAGGCGGCTCTTATGGCGAGCTGCCTTGTTCTTGTGAACGATTTTCTTGTCGGCGATGATGTCGATCGTCTTCGACGACGACAGGAAGATCTCAGCGGCCTTGGCCTTGTCGCCGGCGTCGATCGCCTTGCGAACAGCCTTGATAGCCGTGCGGAACTTCGAGCGCAGCGCCGAGTTGTGCGAGTTTGCTTTCGCGGCCTGACGGGCGCGCTTGCGTGCTTGTGCGGAGTTAGCCATGACGGTTCCTTATCCTGTTCCTGTTTCCAGTACCTGACCTTCAAGTGGCCGGGCGCTGCTTTTAGATCGAACCCTTGGAAGCGATTGCCCAAGAGCGCAAAAAGTGTCGAAATTACTGACGAATCTACTGATTCGCTACGCGAATCAGGCCCGTTTCAGCAGGCATTCAGAGGGTGCTTAGGGTACGCACCGGAGGCACACGAATGCTGTCCGAAAATTGATCGAGCGTCGAAACCGGCGATTATAGCAACAAAAACAGGCACGTGGCAAACGAAAATACGGGGTCCGGCGTGTGGGCGGCCCCGCCGGCCGTACGCCATTCCCCAGCGTGTGTCCCACAAAACGAAAGTTCGAGCGAAAGCCCGAGCGAACGTCTGGGCGACAAATCGGTCCGATTCGGGTCCCGGCTGATCGTCCGCACCTGCGGCACCCGTATAATAAGCGCCCCATGAATCTATTCCGAGCCCTGCTGACGGTCAGCGGCTTCACGCTGCTGTCGCGCGTGACCGGACTGGCCCGCGAAACGCTGATCGCCCGTGCGTTCGGCGCCAGCCAATTCACCGACGCGTTCTACGTCGCCTTTCGCATTCCCAACCTGCTGCGTCGCATTTCCGCGGAAGGTGCCTTCTCGCAGGCGTTCGTGCCGATTCTTGCCGAGTTCAAGAATCAGCAGGGACATGACGCGACCAAGGCGCTCGTCGACGCAACCTCGACGGTGCTCGCCTGGGCGCTGGCCATCCTGTCGCTGATCGGCGTGGTGGGGGCCTCCGGCGTGGTGTTCGTGGTGGCCTCGGGTCTGGCGCATGACGGCCAGGCGTATCCGCTCGCCGTCACGATGACGCGCATCATGTTCCCGTACATCGTGTTCATTTCGCTGACGTCGCTGGCGTCGGGCGTGCTGAATACTTACAAGAACTTTTCGCTGCCCGCTTTCGCGCCGGTGCTGCTGAACGTAGCGTTCATCGTCGCGGCCGTGTTCGTCGCGCCGCATATGAAGACACCGGTCTATGCGCTGGCCTGGGCGGTGATCGTCGGCGGCGTGCTGCAGTTCCTCGTGCAGTTGCCCGGCCTCAAGAAGATCGACATGGTGCCGCGCATCGGCTGGAACCCGGTGCGCGCGCTCGCGCATCGCGGCGTCAAGCGGGTGCTGTCGAAGATGGTGCCGGCCATGTTCGCGGTGTCGGTGGCGCAGATCAGTCTCATCATCAACACCAACATCGCGTCGCGCATCGGACCGGGGGCGGTCTCCTGGATCAACTACGCCGACCGGCTGATGGAGTTCCCCACCGCGCTGCTGGGCGTCGCGCTCGGCACGATCCTGCTGCCGAGCCTCTCCAAGGCCCACGTCGACGCCGATCCGCACGAGTATTCGTCGCTGCTCGACTGGGGGCTGCGGGTCACGTTTCTACTGGCCGCGCCCAGCGCGATTGCGCTGTTTTTCTTCGCCGAGCCGCTGACGGCCACGCTGTTCCACTACGGCAAGTTCGACGCCCATTCGGTCGTGATGGTCGGACGCGCGCTGGCGGCGTACGGCGTCGGCTTGATCGGGCTCATCCTCATCAAGATCCTCGCGCCGGGCTTCTATGCGAAGCAGGACATCAAGACGCCGGTCAAGATCGGCGTGGGTGTGCTGGTCGTCACGCAGTTGAGCAATTTCGTCTTTGTGCCGATCTTTGCGCATGCCGGCTTGACGCTGAGCGTTGGGCTCGGCGCCTGCATGAACGCGCTGCTGCTGTTTATCGGCTTGCGCCGGCGCGGCATCTATATGCCGTCGAGCGGCTGGCTGGTTTTCTTTGTGCAGATGATCGGCGCGTGCCTCGTCCTCGCGGGGGTGATGCACTGGTTTGCCATCAGCTTCGACTGGATCGGCTTGCATGCCCAACCGCTCGCGCGCATCGTATTGCTCGCAGCGTGCCTCGTTCTGTTTGCTGCGCTATATTTCGGTATGCTCTGGCTGATGGGCTTCAAGTACGCGTATTTCAGAAGGCGAGTGAAGTGATCACGACGACGCGGGTTCTCGACTATTTCAGCACGCTGGTCGCCGAAGACGACAGTCTGCCCCTGACCGAGGCAGCGCTGTCGCTTGCACAGGATGCTTATCCCGATCTCGATCTGCAAGGCACGCTCGCCGAGCTCGACGAGCTGGTGGTGCGCCTGCAGCGCCGCATGCCGGCCGACGCCGACATCAAGCAGAAGGTCGGCATTCTGAACCGCTTTTTCTTCCGCGAGCTGGGCTTCGGCAGCAACCTCAACGATTACTACGACCCCGACAACAGCCATCTGAACGTCGTCCTCAAACGGCGCCGCGGCATTCCCATTTCGCTCGCGGTACTGTATCTGGAGATGGCCGAGCAGATCGGCATTCCTGTGCGCGGCGTGTCGTTTCCCGGGCACTTCCTGCTGCGCGTGACCACGCCCGATGGCGACGTGATGCTCGATCCGACCACGGGGCATTCGCTGTCGGAGTCGGAGATGGTGGAGATGCTCGAGCCGTATGTGGCGTCGGCGGGCGAGTCGGTGAGCCGCGCCTTGCGGATGCTGCTGCAACCGGCCACGCGCCGCGAGATCATCGCGCGGATGCTGGGGACTCTGAAGTCCACCTATCTTCAGACGGAACGCTGGCAGCGCTTGCTGGCCGTTCAGCAGCGTCTCGTGATTCTGCTGCCGGAGAGCATCGAGGAAATCCGCGACCGCGGTTTCGCTTATGCGCGGCTCGATTATCTGCGTCCGGCGCTTGAAGATCTCGAACGCTACCTCGGCGATCGGCCTGACGCTGACGATGCAACGGTCGTCGAATCGCAGTTGCACGAGTTGCGGCAGCGCACGCAGCATAACGATCGCGATTGAGGCGGTTTTGCCGGCGTGGCGACGCACCTGGTGCGCGGCCGCTGCGGCCAACCGGCTCCGGTTAGCTCATACGAAAGACCCAAAGTAAAACGCCTGCGACGCGCATCGAGCGCACTGCAGGCGTTTTACTTTACTTTGGGCAGTGCGTGGACGATGCATCCTGCCCAGCAAGCCGTATTACTTCGGCTGCATCCGGATCGCACCGTCCAGACGGATCACTTCGCCATTGAGCATCGGGTTGTCGAAGATCTGCTTGGCCAGCATGGCGTACTCGCCTGGTTTGCCGAGGCGCGGCGGGAACGGCACCATCGCACCGAGGGCATCCTGCACCTCCTGCGGCATGCCGAGCAGCATCGGCGTTTCGAAGATGCCCGGTGCAATCGTCATCACACGAATGGCGTTGCGCGACAGATCGCGTGCGATCGGCAGCGTCATGCCCACCACGCCGCTCTTCGATGCCGCGTACGCGGCCTGGCCGATCTGGCCGTCGAACGCCGCGACCGATGCCGTGTTGATGATCACGCCGCGCTCGCCCAGCGCGTTCGGCGCGTTCTTCGCCATTGCCGCCGCGGCGAGGCGGATCATGTTGAAAGTGCCGATCAGGTTGATCGAGATCGTGCGCGTGAACGACTCGAGCGGATGCGGCCCGTCCTTGCCGACGGTCTTGATGGCCGGCGCCACGCCCGCGCAGTTGATGAGGCCGCGCAGCGTGCCGAGTTTGACGGCGGCATCGACGGCCTGGATGGCGTCTTCCTCGCGGCTCACATCGCACTTGACGAACACGCCGCCCAACTCCTGGGCGAGCGCTACGCCGGCGTCCTGATTGAGGTCGGCCACCACGATCTTGCCGCCTTCCGAGGCGAACAGGCGCGCAGTTGCCGCGCCGAGACCGGATGCACCGCCGGTGATCAGGAATACATTGTCACGAATCTCCATGTCTTCTCCTTTGCTTCAGTTCGGTAATCGTCACGATCGAATATCTTTTCGATAGTCGATTGTAACGGCTGTGCTGCAGCGCGGAAAGCGAAAGGGCAGGGTGGCTGCACCGGCGTGGTGCGTTGGGAGAACGCCCGGTTTGATTCGGATAACTGAGTAAATGAAGCGTGGCGTACACGCGGCTACGGAACCGGCGAGATACGGAAATGCGGGACATGCCGAGTATCTGCCGCTGGAATAAAAAACCCGCCCATGCGGGCGGGTTGTCTGATTGACGAGCGGCAGCGCCAGTCGACGTGCCGCTTGTCATTCATGCCATCTTGCTTACTTCAGCGCATCGAACACGCGTGCGCGGATCTCATCCACGCTGCCGAGGCCGGAAATCGCGCGATACTGCGGCGCCTTCAGGCTGCTCGATGCATCGCCGTTCTTCGCCCACGTGGTGTAGTACTCGATCAGCGGCTTGGTTTGCGCCTCATACACGTCGAGGCGCTTCTTGACGGTTTCTTCCTTGTCGTCGACACGCTGGATCAGCGGTTCGCCCGTGACGTCGTCGACATTCTCGACCTTCGGCGGGTTGAACTTGACGTGATACGTACGGCCCGATGCAGCGTGCACGCGGCGGCCGCTCATCCGCACGATGATCTCGTCGAACGGCACGTCGATTTCCAGCACGTAGTCGATCGCGACGCCTGCATGCTTCATGGCTTCCGCTTGCGGCAGCGTGCGCGGGAAACCGTCGAACAGATAGCCGTTCGCGCAGTCCGCTTCCTTCAGGCGTTCCTTGACGAGGTTGATGATCAGCTCGTCCGACACCAGTTCGCCGGCATCCATAAAACGTTTCGCTTCAATGCCGAGCGGCGAGCCAGCCTTGACGGCCGCACGCAGCATGTCGCCGGTGGAAATTTGCGGAATGCCGAACTTCTCTTTGATGAAGGTCGCCTGAGTGCCCTTGCCCGCTCCGGGAGCACCCAACAGGATCAAACGCATGTGATATCTCCAGATCTATGTGAATTCTTTCGCGGCGCGACGCTTTAAAGCTCTTGCGAGCTTATCTGCACGTTGGGTTCAGGGGGCCTGCATCGAACTGGCCGCCATGCGCCTTGCGCTGCACGTCGAGGAGGACGGCGCTGCAAGGGGGCTAGCGGGACGACCGGGCAAACCCTGACGAACGATCATTGCAGATGGTGCGCACAACCGTTTGATTATGCCATGGGTTTTTACGCCGACGGACCGAATAACGACCTTACGCGGGCGAGATCGGCGGGCGTGTCGACGCCCGGCAGCGGGACTTCCGGCGTGACGAGGACGGCGATCCGCTCGCCGTGCCACATGGCGCGCAACTGCTCGAGCGCTTCGACCTGTTCGATCGGCGAGTGCGTGAGGCTCGGGTACGAGCGCAGAAACTTTGCACGGTATGCATACAGGCCGATATGCCGGTAGACCGTTGCCGGCGCAGGCGGCGCGGGCATGGCGGCGATGTTCGGCCAGTGCGGCTGATAGGCGTCGCGGGCCCACGGAATCGGGGCGCGCGAGAAGTACAGCGCGACGCCGCGCGCATCGAGGACGACCTTCACGACGTTCGGGTTGAAGATCTCGGCGGGGTCGGTGATCGGATGCGCGGCGGTGGCGATGGCGCAGCCGTGGCTTGCCGCGAGGTGCGACGCAACGCCGCACACCAGCGCCGGATCGATGAGCGGTTCGTCGCCCTGCACGTTGACCACGATCGTGTCGTCGCTCCAGCCGAAATGCGCGGCGACTTCCGCGAGACGGTCGGTGCCCGACGGATGGTCGGCGCGCGTGAGCATCGCTTCGATACCGTGTTCGCGGGCAACGTCGAGCACCGATTGCGCATCCGATGCAATCAGCACGTGCTGCGCGCCCGAGGCGAGTGCGCGTTCTGCGACGCGCACGACCATCGGCTTGCCGCCGATGTCAGCCAGCGGCTTGTTGGGCAGACGGGTCGAGGCCAGCCGCGCCGGAACGACGGCGATGAAGGGCGGGGTGGCGGGGGCAGTGGCTTGGGTCATCGGAAGGGCGGTGGCTGGACCGGAACAGGGCGCGCGCAAGCGTGGCGCGCCGGCGAAAGCGAATGAGGCGACGGACAGGCCCTCAGCGCAGATTGCCGTGAGGGCCTCGCGGCCTTACGCGCCGGGCGTGGGTTGGCCCGCCCCGGGATTCAGCGGCTCGACCGGCGTGCCTTCGACCGTTTGACGGGCTTCGTCCACCAGCATCACGGGAATGCCGTCGCGGATCGGATAGGCCAGCTTGTCTGCGTTGCAGATGAGTTCCTGCGCCGGACGATCGTAGCTGAGCGGGCCCTTGCAGATCGGGCAGACGAGAATTTCAAGCAGGCGAGCGTCCACGGAGTTTCTCCACAACTAATTCAATGAGGCGATGATCGAGCGCGGCTTCAACCGGGACCACCCAGATGCGCGCATCGTGCCAGGACCCCAATTTTACCGCATCCTTTTCGGTGATCAGGATTGCGTCGGCATCGACGTCCGCGAATGGATTGCTGCTGAACGCGTAGTGATCGGGCAGCGCGCGGGTGTCGGGCGTCAGGCCTGCCGCGCGCAGCGTCGCGAAAAAGCGCTCCGGCGCACCGATGCCGGCCGCGGCCAGCACGCGATCGCCGCTGAACTGGGCGAGCGGACGGCGCAACGACGGGTTGCCGAGATGCCACGCGTCGCCGGGCGTGAGGGTGAGCGCGAAGCTGTTCGGCCACGGCGGTAAGGTGCGGTCGTAGGGGTTGTTGATCAGCGTCGCGTCGCGGTGGCGCGAGAGCGGCTCGCGCAGCGGGCCGGCCGGCAGCAGGAAACCGTTGCCGCCGAGGCGATGGTCGAACACCACGATTTCGGCGTTGCGCGCGAGGCGGTAATGCTGCAGGCCGTCGTCGCTGACGATCACGTCGACTTCGCGATGCGCGGCGCACAGCGCCTGCGCGGCCGCCACGCGATCCGGACAGACCCACACCGGCGCGCCGGTGCGGCGGGCGATCAGCAACGGCTCGTCGCCACCATCCTGCGGCGACGAGGCCGGCGTGACGGCAGTCGGCCGGCCGACGCGCGCGCCATAGCCGCGCGAGACGACGCCGGGATGGAAGCCGGCGCCACGCAGCGCTTCGACAAGCGCGATCACGGTGGGCGTCTTGCCGGTGCCGCCGACCGTCACATTGCCGACCACCACCACCGGCACGCCGACGCTCACCCGCTTGAGCCAGCCGAGCGAAAAGGCGGCGCGCCGCGCGGCGGCGATCGTGCCGAATACGCAGGCGAATGGCAGCAGTGCCCAGGCGAGCGGGCCGCGCTGTTGCCACTCGCGGGCGAGGCGCGTTTCGATTTGGGCTTTGACGTCGCTCATGCGACCGACACCGGCGTGCGCAGCAACGTCGGCGCCGATTCGGATGAAGACGACGTGATGCACGGGGCAAGTACCAACGCGTTTCTCCAGGCAAAACCAGCAAAACAGAAAGGCAAGCCGTGGCGGCGAGCAGACGACCCCACGCGGCTCATGATGCCCTTAAACCCGGCACTCTAGCGTGCGGGTGTCGTGCGCGGCAAGTCGCGAGGGTCGCACACGGGCGCGCGGGCGCAGCAACTGAGGTCTCGGCAGCCTGTGGATAACTTTGTGGAGAACCCGGTATCGGCGAGGCTGGAAAGGCCGTTCTGCGCGGCTCCTGTCGGCATACATTGGTATTAATGGGATATAAAGTCTATATAAATCAACAGCTTGATTCGATGCCACTGGGCTCCGCGCGTCCCTTGACAGCACTCCGAAAGCTTCTCCTGGCATGTGGACACTTTTAACAATTGGTACGACGCGCTGGACGTGGATGGCCGCTCGGTCTATCGTCTGTCCGGCCTGTCATCCCTATTCCTCGCATGAACTCCGAAAGTCCTTTTTCGTCCTCGGCCACCTCCGGCGGCGACGTCGTCGTGCCGGTGTCGGCGCTCAACCGCGCCATTGGCACGATGCTCGAACGCTCGTTTCCGCTCGTCTGGGTGGCGGGGGAAGTGTCGAACTTCACCCGCGCGGCCAGCGGCCACTGGTATTTCTCGATCAAGGACGCGCAGGCGCAGATGCGTTGCGTGATGTTTCGCGGCCGCGCGCAGCACGCCGAGTTCACGCCGCGCGAAGGCGACCGGATCGAAGTGCGTGCGCTCGTCACGATGTATGAGCCGCGCGGCGAACTGCAGCTCAATGTCGAAGCGGTGCGCCGTACCGGGCAAGGTCGGCTTTACGAAGCGTTTCTGAAACTCAAGGCGCAACTCGAAGCAGAGGGGCTTTTTGCCGCCGAGCGCAAGCGGCCGTTGCCCGCCCATCCGCGCTCGATCGGCATTGTCACGTCATTGCAGGCCGCCGCGTTGCGCGACGTGCTGACCACGCTGCAACGGCGTGCCCCGCATATTCCGGTGATCGTCTACCCGGCGCCCGTGCAAGGCGTGGGCGTGAGCGCGAAACTCGCGGCGATGGTCGAAACGGCGAATGCGCGGCGCGAGATCGATGTGCTGATCGTGTGCCGCGGCGGTGGTTCGATCGAAGACCTGTGGGCCTTCAACGAAGAAGTGCTGGCGCGCGCGATTGCCGAAAGCCGGGTGCCGGTGGTGAGCGGCGTCGGTCACGAAACCGATTTCACGATTGCCGACTTCGCCGCCGACGTCCGTGCCCCGACGCCCACCGGTGCCGCCGAACTGGTCAGTCCGCAACGCGCGCTGTTGCTGCGCGATCTCGATCACCGTCACGCCACCTTGGCCCGCGGCTTTGGCCGCATGATGGAGCGGCGCGGGCAACAGCTCGACTGGCTTGCGCGCCGGCTTGTCTCACCGTCCGAGCGGCTCGCGCGGCAACGCACGCATCTGCAGCAACTCAGCGTGCGGCTCGCTTCGGCGGGTGCGCGTCCGGTGCGTGATGCCCGAGCGCGGTTTTCGCTGCTGCAGATGCGCTGGCAACGCTGGCGTCCGGACCTCGCCGCTCATCGCGCCGCAGTGAATACGCTGGCGCAGCGGCTGGACGACGCGGTGCTGCGCCAGCATGAACGCCAGACCGCTCGTGTGACGACGCTCGCCGCGCGCCTCGAAGTGCTGAGTCCGCAGCGCACGCTCGAGCGCGGCTATGCGGCCTTGCTCGACGCGAACAACGGCCGTGCGGTGCGCGCGCCGGCCTCGCTGAAGCCCGGGCGGCATCTCACCGTGCATCTTGCCGAAGGCGCTGCCGACATCACGCTGGCCGACGTGCAGGCACGTCTGGCGGACGGCTTCTGATACGTGCCCCGGGCTCCGGCCCGGGTCGTACATTTGACCGTGGCAAGGGCATTGCGCGAGCACTAATTACGTTATTTGGGCGGGTTTTCTGCGCATGCCAGACATAAAGTCCGTTGGTTTGCGGGGTTATTCCAACTCGCCTACAATCGAGTGCTCTACAGCGTTATCCTCAGACTGACCCCCCACAAACAGATAGAAGGAAAGCACCATGGAACATACGCTCCCGCCGCTGCCGTTTGCAAAAAACGCCCTCGTCCCGAACATGTCGGAAGAGACGCTTGAGTATCACTACGGCAAGCATCACCAGACCTATGTGACCAACCTGAACAATCTGATCAAGGGCACGGAGTTCGAGAACCTGTCGCTTGAAGAGATCGTCAAGAAGGCAACCGGCGGCCTCTTCAACAATGCTGCACAAGTGTGGAATCACACGTTCTTCTGGAACAGCCTGTCGCCGCAAGGTGGCGGCGCACCGAAGGGCGCGCTCGGCGACGCGATCAACGCGAAGTGGGGCTCCTACGACAAGTTCAAGGAAGAGTTCGCCAAGACCGCAGTCGGCACGTTCGGCTCGGGCTGGGCATGGCTCGTGAAGAAGGCAGACGGCTCGCTCGACCTCGTGTCGACCAGCAACGCTGCTACGCCGCTGACCACGGACGCGAAGGCACTGCTGACGATCGACGTGTGGGAACACGCGTACTACATCGACTATCGCAATGCTCGTCCGAAGTTCGTCGAAGCGTACTGGAACATCGTGAACTGGGCTTTTGCCGAGAAGAATTTCGCGTAAGGTTTGAAGCGGCTCCATCTGAACGAGGGGCCGCAGTAGCGTTTGAAAATAGCCGTGACAATGAAGGCCCTCCAATGCGAGGGCCTTCTGCTTTTTCAGCGCCGAGCGGCGACGAAGCCGCTCGCTTTGCATGGCCATCCTCGGCCCGCGCTGCCATGCGCATTCCGCAACCTCCTCATGAAAATAATGCAATGGCTTTATGGCGCCAGTTGACTTCAAATTGGTACGGTCATTCTATTTTCCGCCCTGCTCGGCGCCCTTGCCGGACCCGGCACGCAGGATCTGGGAGAACGATCGCGCACATTGCCTTCATGCGGTGTGCTGGAGACAGCGGTCGGGTGGTATCGCAGCGATGCAATCAAGTCCGCAGCAAGCGGCTATCAAAAAGAGGAGACATGCATGCGTTTGATCAGTCAGGGTATTTGCGGGGCCACGCTGGTGCTTGCCGCAGGCAGTGCAGCGGCGGCTGATTCGAGTGTGACGTTGTACGGTGTGGCCGACACCTTCGTCCAATACCTCGACAATGGCGGTAATCATTCGTTTTCCGAACGAAGTGGCGGCGCCACCGGCTCGCAGTTCGGCCTCAAGGGCAACGAGGATCTGGGCGGTGGCCTCGCCGCGCAGTTCGACGTTGAGACCGGCTTTAACATCAACAACGGCACCTTGTTCGCCGATACGTCGACGCTGTTCTACCGGCAAGCCTGGGTTGGCCTGAACGATTCGAAGTACGGCTCGCTGACGATGGGCCGCCAGTACGAGCCCAGCTTCCGGGTGGTGTACCCGACCGATCCTTACCGCGCGAACGAGGTCCTGTCACCGTTCTCCGCGGCCGTGCTCGCTGTCGACAAGAAAACGCTCTCGACACAGTACGACTCCGGCCGCGCCAGCAACTCGATCCTCTACCAATCGCCGAACCTGGGCGGCCTGCAGCTTTACGGCATGTATGCGTTCGCGGCCACCGTCACGCAGCCGGTGCCGGCGACCACCGGCAATATGCTGAACCTGGGCGCGAGCTATTCGGGCTACGGCCTGTATGCGGGCGTCGCCTACGTGAATCAGCATCCGGGGCAGGAGACCATTGCCGGTCTGCCGACTGCGCTGAGTCTGCTCGGCACCGAGCACTTCATCGGCGCGCTCGCGTACCGCGTGGGGATCGTGAACTTCCAGTTCAACTACTCGTATCAACGTGCGCAGGACCCGTCTGCGCGGTCCCTGGCGGCGGTGCTCGGCACAGCGCATTCGCTTAGCATCGCCGAGCTGGGCGCGACGATCCAGGCAACGGCCGCGGATACGATCGAGATCGCAGGGGTCCAGCGCAGCGTGCGTGGCGCGCATGACAATGCGCCGGGTATCCAGATCGGCGCCGATCATTCGATCTCCAAACGCACGAGCTTCTATGTTCGCGCCGGCTACATCAAGAATAACGGCAGCGCGACGGTAAGCTGGCCCGGCGACACGGTGAGCGAGCCAGACACCAAGCAGGTTCTGGCGACGGTGGGCATGACGCATCGCTTCTGAGCGGTCGCGTCGAACGGCGGTTCGCTTGAGGCGTGCGCACGTGTTGTTTCGCGTGCGCTCTCATGCCGTGTGAGCCGGCCCGTGCTGCGGTCGTGTGGCTTCGATTGGGCGGCGCGGCATCGAAGCAGCGCCGCCAACGCGCAGGATCACTCAGCGTCCGAGGTCGCCGCCGTCTTGCGCGGCCGACGGCTACGCGTCGTCGATTTGCGCGCGGTCTTGCGGGCAGCCGGCTCTTCCGCTGCGGCTTGAGCGGGGGCTTCCTGTGGCGCTTCATTGACCGACGCTGCTTCAACCGCTGGCGCCGCGGCCTTCTTCGTTTTCTTGGCTGCGGGCTTGCGGCTGCCACGTCCCGTGCGACGCGTCTCCTGCGTTGCCGGCGTTTCCGGCGTGCTAGCCGGCAACGCCTCAGGCAACGGTTCCGGATCGAACGTGAACATCGCGGGTTCGGCCGCAGCTTGCTCCTGCTCTTCGACTGGCTCGTCGTACGCAAAAGGAGAGCGGCCGCCGTGATTGCGCTGGACTTCAGGCTCCTCGGCCAGCGCTTCCGGCTCGTCGTGGCTAGCCACCGGTTCTGCGCGCACCGGCTCGGCCGGCAATTCGCGGCCCGTCTTGCGGTTGCTTCGGCCGCGACGGCGTGTGTCATGCTTGTGGCCTGCGTCCGCCGGTTGGGCCGGTTCCGCCACCATGCTCTCCTGGCTCTGCTCCGCCGCTTCGCTCACCGATTCACTGACGGTCGTCGCAATGGCGGCCGTGCTGCGATACACGTACGCGCCGGATTTTTCGTCGCGGCCGAATTCGAGCAAGCCGCGCGCTTGCGCTTCTTCAAGCAGATTGCCGAAGGCGCGAAAGCCGTAATAGGTTTCGTTGAAGTCGGGCTTGCGCCGCTTGATGGCGTTTTTCAGCACCGAGGCCCAGATCTTGCCGCTGTCGCCGCGCTCGGAGGCGAGCGCATCGAAAGTCTGCACGGCGATTTCCACTGCCTTGGTGCGGCGCGACTCCAGGTCTTCCTTGGGGCGTTTTTCTTCGTTCGGCGCGCGTTTGGCGGCGGCGGCCGTGGGCTGCTGCGCGGGACGTGCGGTCTCGCGCTTCACGACGGTCCGCTGACTTTCGCGCACGAGGTCGTCGTAGAAAATGAATTCGTCGCAGTTCGCGATCAGCAGATCGGACGTGGATTGCTGGACGCCGACGCCGATCACCTGCTTGGCGTTTTCGCGCAACTTGGAGACGAGCGGCGAGAAGTCGGAGTCGCCGCTAATGATGACGAAGGTGTTGACGTGCGATTTGGTGTAGCAGAGATCGAGCGCATCGACGACGAGGCGGATATCCGCCGAATTTTTGCCGGACTGGCGCACGTGCGGAATTTCGATCAACTCGAAGTTGGCCTCGTGCATGGTGCCCTTGAAGCTCTTGTAGCGCTCCCAGTCGCAGTACGCTTTCTTGACGACGATGCTGCCCTTGAGCAGCAGCCGCTCGAGCACCAGCTTGATGTCGAACTTCTCGAACTTCGCGTCGCGCACGCCAAGGGCGACGTTTTCGAAGTCGCAGAACAGCGCCATGCTGATGGTTTCGTTGGATGACGCCATGTATTTCTCCAATGAGGCAACCGTCGAACTCGACGGAATCGCGACCATGATAGCGACTCCTGCGACGGGTTTACAGCTTTGTGCGCGCGAGTACTTCCCGGCAAAGCAAAACGCCCTCGATTTCGAGGGCGTTGCCGCAGCTCCTCCTGCGCACCCTCGGCGCAATACATCGCCGCAGATCAAAGTAAACGTGCCGAGTTTGTCATTCATTTCTGACTTTTGGCCGCTTACAACTACTCCCGTCGCTGGATTTGCAGAATCCGGCGCCATCCATGCAAGCGGAGCAAAGCGCGCCCGCAGCCCTCGCCGCTAGCGACGGGCCGGCGGTGTTACTGAGTAGAGTTGGCGGGACAAGCAGGGGACAGGTTCACCATGAATCAACCAGAAGCGATCAACGTCGCCGGCGGCGGCGCGGGCATCGAGGTCGAGAGTCGCTCGATCGACTACATTCCCGAAACGGAGCGGCATGCGCGCCTCGGCAGCCAGGGGCCGTTCTGGTTCCTCGGCAATTTCCATTTCTTCACGATCTCGATCGGCTTCGTCGGTCCGGGCATGGGCTTGTCGGCCGGGTGGACCACGCTCGCGGGCGCGCTGGGGATCATGTTCGGCACCGTCTTCATGGCCTTCCACGGCTCGCAAGGTCCGGAGATGGGGCTGCCGCAGATGATCCAGTCGCGCGCGCAGTTCGGCTATCGCGGCGTGATCCTCGCGCTGCTCGCCACGTTATTCGTGTTCGTGGGGTTTAACGTCGTCAATGTTTCGCTGATTACCGACGGCCTCAAACACGTATTCGGCCTCGACGCGACAGTGGCCGCCGTGGTGGCGATTCTCGCCGGCGCGTTGCTGTCCATTTACGGCCACGATCTGATGCACAAGGCCTTCAAGTGGGCCCTGATCGTGACGTTGCCGCTGTATGCGCTGGTGACGCTGGCACTGATGTTCGGCGCCGGCCACAGCGCTTCGGCCACGACCGCCGCGGCGCCCGCACCGGCGCTCGGCTTCAGCTGGATTGCCTTTGCGACGCAGTTTGCGATCGGCGCCAGCTACAACATCTCGTATGCGCCGTACGTGTCCGACTACTCCCGCTACCTGCCGAAGCACACCAGCCGCCGCAAGCTGATCGCCGCGATCTTCCTCGGCGCGTCGCTGTCGGGAGCGTGGATGATCGGCCTCGGCGCCTGGCTCGCGCAGCAACTGAAGGCCGAGGATGCGCTGGTGGCCTTGAATCAGGTGGGTTCGTCGATGTTGCCGGGTCTCGGGCATGTGATCGTGATGGTGTCGGTGGCGGGCTTCTTGCCGATCATCGCGCTGAACACCTATAGCGCGATGTTGACGCTGCTCACCGGCGTCGATTCGATCCGCAAGGTCAAGCCGACGCGCCGCGCCCGTGTGATGTCGATCATGGCGATCAGCGCGGTCGTGCTGTTCTGCGTGCTGGCGATCAAAGGCAACGGCATCGCGCTGCTCAATACCTTCCTCGTGCTGATGCTTTACTTCCTCGTGCCGTGGACGGCGGTCAATCTGGTCGACTACTTCTTCGTACGCAAAGGCCGTTACGCGATTCCGCATTTCTTCACACCCAAGGGCATGTACGGCGCCTGGCAGATGCGTGGGATTGCTGCGTATATGATCGGGTTCGCTGCGATGGTGCCGTTTTTCTACGTGTACGACGCCGAAGCGCAGAAAGAGGTGTTCGTGGGCTACTTCGCGCGGCTGCTGGGCGGTGTGGATATCGCGTGGCTGGTTGGGCTGATTGTGTCCGGTGGCGTGTACTGGTTGCTGAGCCGCTCGCTCGATCTGCAGGCCGAGGAAAAAATCATTCGGAGTATGAAGGAAAGCGATTTCGCGGCGATCGCGCAGCGCGTGCAGGACGAGCGGTGAAAGCGGCTGGTGTGGCGTGTGAGCGCTGCTGCGCCGCTGGCGAATGCTCGGCCAACGCCAACGCCAACGCCCGCGGCCCAGCTCCCGCCCGCATTGAAGCGATGCTGCAACCTCAGCTCATATTGCGGTCCGCTTCAACAACCCCCAGCGCGTCGCGGCTCAGCAGCACGTCGTCAATCAGACCATAGGTCTTCGCATCGGCCGCCGACATGAAGTTGTCCCGGTCGGTGTCCTTCACGATCTGCTCGACGCTGCGCCCGGTATGCTGCGCCATCAGCGCGTTCAGGCGCTCGCGCTGATACAGCACCTCCCGCGCCTGGATCTCGACATCGGCGGCGGTGCCCTGGCTGCCGCCCGAGGGCTGATGAATCATGATCCGCGCGTTCGGCAGGGCGTAGC